>NZ_JAEHOH010000001.1 GCF_016522505.1 Leucobacter chromiisoli
GCACCGCGGCGGCCTTCTCCTCGACCGAGTACCGACGCGTCGTCGGCTTCCCATTCGCCAGTTCCTTCGGCATAACTCCATCCTCGTTTCCAAGGTCGGGAGCCTCCAACAAACCCAGGGCGCTTCAAACCGTTTCCAATTAGTTACCAGCAGCCCCCTGTGGTGTCCTTCGGGATGCTGCAGGGGGCCTTTCGTCGTTTCAGAACAGTGTGGAGTCGACAGACACCAAGGGAGCTCCTGTGGTCAGTGCTCGTGAGATCTCGTCGCTCGCGTGCTGCACCTCAGCGACCAGCGTCTCGTCGCCGGCGCGTTCAGGATCGAGCCACGTGTCGTGCTGGTCTCGCGGGAGTACGAGCGGCATCCGCGGCCAGTACTCGGCGGCTTCACTGTCCTCTGGTGCATCGCGGGTGACCATCGAGTAGGTGACGAGCTCGGTCCCGTCCTCCTGGGTCACGGTCGACGTGACGGCCGCGATCCCGAAGACCTCGCCGCCTGGCAGTTGGAAGCGCCCCTTCTTCTCGACGTACCAGGTCGCAGGTAGGAGCGCGCGGTGCTGGAATTGGCGCTTCCAGCTCCGCAGAAGCTTGTCGTCACGCGAGTTGAACGCACTAAATTTCGCGGGCCCGGATCCGTCGAGCCATAGCCACCACCAGGCCAGCTCGAGCGAGCGCTCGCCGCCGGCGTCGGCGCGGATGATCGGGTTGAGGTTGAGCGCGCGCCTCCCGGTGATCTTCGCCGAGCCCGACCGGCTCCTCATCCACTCCTCGAGCAGCGTCTTGCTGGCCTGCTCGGAGAGCGGAGGCAGGTCGTTGGGCAGTGTCGTCCCGCCGCCGCTGCCGAGTCCGTACGATGCGCACATGGCCTCAGGATAGGCCGCTCATCATCATGCCGGTAGACCTACAGCTCGGTTTCATACCAGCGCGGGCCCCGGCGCGGCGAGGTCGTGGCTTTCAGGAAGAGTCTCACAAGCGACCGCTTCTTCTCGAGGTACGCGTGCCGCTCGATCTTCCCCGCCGCGTATTGCGCGTCGAGTTCCGCGATCACGGTCTCGGCGTGAGAGGCGTCGTACCGGGACGCGCCACCACTGATGCCGCCTTGCTCACGGATCGCCATGCTGCCTCACCCCAGATCAGACGGGCCAGGACGACCACGCGAGGATCACCGCACCGTCCGGGATCTCACACTTCGCTTTCGCGGCATCCCACGTATCAGCCTCCCCGGAAAGGGTGACCTGCTCACACTGGGAAATATCACGCCGATGCTGATTCTCCATGGACGCGACGGCATTGAGTGCGACACGAGCGTAGGCAATCATCGCCCCAGAATAGCGTGACCCATCAGGCATTGCATGCGACGCCATCACAGACGCGGGTCTCGATCCCCGCTACCCGTCGCCGAGTAGCGTTGCAGCTCCGCCATCATGAGCTCGCGCCTGCGACGCTTCTTCTCCTGCCGCTCCTCCCACGCCGCCCTCCGCTCAGGGTCACCGTCCGGCCGTGGCGGCGACTCAGCGTCCGCGACGGGCACCTGCGCATCCGCCTCGGCCAGGGACTTATAGATGCCCACCATGCGGCGATGTGCGGGCACCGGCCACCACGTCATCAGCAGAAAGCGAGCTTCGCCTGCGGTGTCGGTGACGCGGTGCACGATGGCCTTCGGGTGTTGCTCCACGGCGCGCATGATGATCCACGTGTCGGTATCGATCTGGATGGGCGGTCGCATGCCGTGAGGGTACGCAGCCCCACTGACACCTACTCGTCGCGGCCTTAGCCGCACTTCCCCTTCCCGAGTAGCCCTAACAAGCCTTCCAGCAGATGGTGCAAAGTTTGCACCATCTCAGGAGGCAAAAATTCCTATTGAAACCCCGGCAAACTTTGCCGGGGTTTCATGGGGCAAACGATGGGGCACCGACTAGGTAATTGCTTGTATCCCGGCGGGGTCGTCGCTCGCTTGGGGCTCGGGAATCGTTGAAATCTTGCGCCTGAGCGTGGTTGCTTGATGCTCCACGCTCCCCGGCCCTCGCGAGTTCGAATCCCTCACCCGCCACCGAAGAAGCCCGGTCAGAAGCGATTTCTGGCCGGGCTTTGCTCGTTCCCCTCGGACGCTGCGAGGTGCCGTCTTCCGGCGCTGCGCGCAGCCGCCAGCGGACGCCTGTTTCGCGAGCGGATGGCTGATTCGCGGGGAGATGGGCGCCCTCTCGCGAAGAACGCATCCGCTCGCCAGTGGATGGGGTGCACGCTCGCGTCCGGAGACGCGGCGCGGGAGGCGACGCCCGAGCGCCTGCCCCGAAACACAGCGCGGGGTCGCTGCCCGGCCGTGCCGGACCGCGACCCCGCGGCTCTCGCTCTACTTCTCCTCGTGCTTCAGCCCGAGGCCGACGAGGAGCAGGGTGGGCGCCCACTCCCCGATGAAGAGGCCCCAGCGTCCGGAGCCCTCCTCGTCCTTCCCGCGGGAGAAGACCCACGAGAGGAAGGAGACGCCGATCGCGACGATCGCCGCGATGTACGCATGCTGGCTGCGCACCCCCTTCTCGTGGAGCACCTTCATGGGATCCCACTGGGGTGCCCGCTTCTTCGCGTTCTTCAGATTCGCCTTCATCTCCATCGTTACCGCTCCTTCACTATCGGTTCAGACGATTCGGTTGGGTCGATTCGGTTGGGACTTCAGTTGGGGGCCGGTTGAGACTTCGGTCGGGACCCGGGTCGGGCCGATGCGCGGCGCGGGCGACTCGTGCGACCTCGCCCGCGGGGCCGGACCTGCTCCACGTCCGCTCGGCTCCGCCGGGCATCCGCCCGATTCCGCCGGGCACCTGCTCGGCTTCCACTCAGCACCCGCTCGACGTCCGCCGGCATTCCGTCAGGACTCCCACATCTGCGGGCACGGGTCGGCCGCCCCGTCGGATCCCGCTCCGTCACCGCTTCCGCCGGCGGGACGCACGGAGACGTGCGCGGGAAGCACCCCGGTGCTGTCCGAGGCCGCGAACATCGACTTGACGAGCAGGCGGGACAGGAGTTGCGAGATGTGCTCCTCAGGAGTGCTGTCGAGTTCCGCGGGTCCGTCCTCGGTCGCGATGAAATCGAAGGTGTACTCCATTGCCGCGACCGGATCCACGACCTCGACCTCGAGATCGAGGACGACCCGCACGTATCTCGGGTAGTCGATCATGTTGTCACTCCTGTCTCTTCGCGCGGCCGGAGGGGCGCTGCTCGGCCGAGCCCTCCGGTGCCGCGAAGCCACCCGGCCGGGTCGGTCCCGGCCCCGCACGGTGCCCTGCACGGGCGACGCCGCCCGCGCGACCCGGTACGGCCCCGCATCCTCTCGGGTGCTCGGCCGCCGGTCCCCGCGCGCTGGCCGACCACTTCACATTCTCGGAAGGGGCCGGGGATCCTGCCAAGACCTTGACGGGGCGGCCCGGAACGGATAGGCGCCTCGGATCCTGCGCTCCGTCGCGGCGGTCCCGGGTGCCGGCGGACCTCCGAACAGGGGAGTGCGGGACGTCGGCACGACCCCGCGCGCGGGCACGGCGATGCGGGGCGCGAGAACAGCGGATGCGGACGCGGACGCTTACGGCGTCGTGGCCTCCGTGGCGAGCGAGACGGAAAGTCGTGGAACCGTGGAAGTACCACCCCGTCGGGGTATGCACAACCCCGTACTCGGGGTCGAACGACGCGCCTACCGTGGGGGCAGCCGAAGATGCTTCAGCAGGAACCGGCCGAAGGCGAAGACTGCGATGGAGTGTTCATGCATAGGAACCAAGAAGAAATAGACTAACCCGCAGCCAGGAAGGAGTGTTTCGATGGGCTATTTGCACTACTGCCAGCAGCAGATCTATCGCTTCGACGACCGCACGCTCGCCCACTTGCGCACGGTGATCTCGAACAAGCTGCTGCAGCAGGAGAGCTTCGTGTTCACCTGGAACGACACGGGCCTGCAGCGCACCATCTGGCTGCACCCGTCCATGAGCATCGTCTTCGAGTTCGAGTCGGCGGTGACTCCCGATCTGAACCGGGAATGGCTCCAGGCCCTCGGTTCGCTCGCCAACAGCCCGACGGGGCTCCGGCTCGTCGACGAGCCCGCACTGCAGTAAGGCGGGCACCGGCGGGAAGCGGGTGCGCTCCTCGCCGAACGGTCGCCGCGGTCCGAACGGTCGCCCCGGTCCGACCGCCCCGGTCCGCCCCTCGAGCGCGAGGCGCCCCTCGAGCGCGAGACCGGCCCAGCCTATGATGTGCCGGCAGGGCCCACGGCGCGGCGCAGGGCCTACGGCATACCGGCCGACTTCGCCTCCAGGAGCGCGCGCTCCCGCTCGTTGCCCGCGAGCGCTGCGGCGTCGGCGAAGGCGGTGCGGGCCTCCTCCTCCCGGCCGCTCCTGCGGAGCAGCTCTCCGCGCGTGGCGGGCAGCAGGTGGTAGCCGCGCAGTTCGCCCGAGGCGGCGAGGCGGTCGAGGACCTCCAGCGCGACCTCCGGCCCCGAGGCCATCGCGAGTGCGGCCGCGCGGTTCAACTCCACCACGGGCGACGGCGCCACCCGGCCGAGTGCCTCGTAGAGCAGCACGATGCGCTCCCAGTCGGTCTCCTCGACGGAGGCTGCGACCGCGTGGCACTCGGCGATCCCGGCCTGCAGGGCGTAGCCTCCCCGCCCCCGCCCGATCGCGTCGGCGGCGGCCAAGGCTGTGCGCCCGCGCTCGACGGCGCCGCGATCCCACCTCGTGCGGTCTTGCCGGTCCAGCTGCACCGGCGTCCCCTCCGCGTCGACCCGCGCCGGGAAGCGCGCGGCGGTCAGCTCCATCAGGGCGAGCAGGCCGAGCACCTCCGGCTCCCGGGGCGTGAGCCCCGCGAGCACGCGCGCGAGGCGCACCGCCTCCCGCGCCAGCCCGGGCCGCATCCAGGCCGATCCGGAGCTCGCCGTGTGCGCCTCGTTGAAGATCAGGTAGAGCACGCCCAGCACGGTGCCGAGCCGGGCCTCGAAGTCGGGCCCCTCCGGCACCTCGAACGGAACCCTCGCCGCGGCGAGGGTCTTCTTGGCCCGGACGATCCGCTGCTGCACCGTCGAGACGGGCACGAGGAAGGCCCGCGCGATCTCCTCGCTCGTGAGGCCGCCCACGACCCGGAGCGTCAGCGCGACCTGCGCCTCGCGCGAGAGCACGGGGTGGCAGGCGACGAAGATCAGCCGCAGCACCTCGTCGTCGAGGGCCATCGGGTCCCACGAAGCGTCTCCGCTCAGGGCCTGCTGCTGCTCGAGTTCGAGATCGCGCGCGATCGCCACCATGCGCCGGTCGTGGAGTTCGCGGCGCCGCCAGTGATCCACGGCGCGGCGCTTCCCGACGGCGGTCAGCCAGGCTGCGGGATTGCGCGGGACGCCCTGTTCGGGCCACCGTGCCAGCGCTTCCGCGAGCGCCTCCTGCGCGAGATCCTCGGCCAGCCCGAAATCCCCGGCGAAGCGCGTCAGCGCCGCGACGATGCGCGCCGACTCGATCCGCCAGACCGCCGCGACCGTGCGCCGCGTCTCCTCCGCCCGGCTCACGCCGGCTCCCCGGACCGCGAGACGATCACGGCGCCCCGACCCCGCCTGCTACCCCTGCGCCTGCTTCTCCTCGAGCTGCGCGCGCCACTCCTTCTCCTTCTGCACCCACTCGTTGTCCTGGGGGAAGTCCTCGTCGCCGGCGATCCGCCGCACCTCGAGCTTGGTGCCCGGGCCGAGCGGGCAGCGCTTGGCCCACTCGGCCGCCTCCTCGCGGGAGGACACCTCGAGGATCCAGAAGCCGTTGAACAGCTCCTTCGTCTCCCCGTACGGCCCGTCGGTGACGAGGGGCGGATCGGCCGAGAAATCGACGACGAAGCCCTCCTCGGGCGGCGTGAGGCCGTCGCCCCCGGCCATGACGCCGGCCTTCATCAGCGACTCGTTGTAGCGACCCATCGCCTCGAGGATCTCCTCGAACGGCATCTCCTTCGACGCCGCGAGCGCTTCGTCGCTGTCGCGCATGATGAGCATGTACTTCATGATGTTCTCCATTCGTTCCGGGAGGATCTTCTGACCCTCTCACTGAATACGTCGAATGGGAACGGTGCGGATCGACACCGGCGAGAACTTTTTCCGGGATCGGTAGAATCCGTGGCACGGGCGGGCGGAGGGACCGGGGCCGCATCCGATGGGGGAGGGGCCGATGGAGCACGTGGTGCTGAACACGGGAGCGGAGATGCCGGTGCTCGGCTTCGGCGTGTACCTCATACCGCCGGAGGAGACCGAACGGGCCGTGCGCGAGGCCCTCGACGCCGGGTACCGCTCCGTCGACACCGCCGAGGGCTACGGCAACGAGGCGGCCGTCGGGCGGGCCCTCGCGGCGAGCGGGATCCCGCGCGAGGAGCTCTTCGTCACGACGAAGCTGAGCCCGAAGCACACGCACGCGGAGGGCGCCAGGAGATCCTTCGACGCGTCGCGGAGACGCCTCGGCCTCGACCGCATCGACCTCTACCTCGTCCACGCGCCCTACGGCGACTACTACGGGGCGTGGCGGACGATGCAGGATCTGCACCGCGAGGGGCCTGCCGGAGCCATCGGCGTCTCGAACTTCCCCGCCCCGCGCGTCGCCGACCTGATCGAGCACCACGAGATCGCGCCGGCCGTCGATCAGATCGAGACGCACCCCCTCCACCAGCGCCGTGCCGATCAGGAGGCGCTGCGCACGCTCGGAGTGGTCACCGAATCGTGGGGGCCGCTCGCCCAGGCGAAGGGCGGCCTGCTCTCGGATCCGGTGCTCACCGGGATCGGAGAGCGCCACGGGCGGTCTCCAGCGCAGGTGGTGCTGCGCTGGCTGATCCAGCGGGGGATCGTCGCGATCCCGAAGACGGTGCGCGTCGAACGGATGCGGGAGAACCTCGACGTCTTCGGCTTCGAGCTCTCGGCCGACGAGATGCGCGGTATCGCGGCTCTCGACCGCGGGGCGCCGCTGTGGGAGGGGTGGCCGGATCCGGATCGGATGCCGCCGCTGGATCAGCTCCACGGGGAGTGAGGGCGGCTCGGCGCCGTCAGCCCTGGCGGTAGGGCGCGAGAGCCCCCTCCAGCGTGAAGAGCCCCTGGACGACGGGCCCCGCGATGAGCACGTAGATGATCGCCAGGAAGACCGCGTAGGTGAGAGTGAACCCCAGGCACGCCCAGACGTTCGCCGCCACGCGGAAGTGGGCGAGCACCTTGCGCGCGAAAGCCACGGGATGCTTCACGTCCCAGCTGTTCAGCCGCAGGTAGCGGCCGAGGTACATGCCGAGCCCGAGCAGGAGCATGACGGCGCCGACCGCGGCGAGCACTCCCGGCCGCACGAACACCGCGGCGTCGTCGTCCACCCAGATCCCGGCGTAGAAGGTGTGCACGATGAACACGTTGAGCACCGTGTTCGCGACGCCCGACATGGCGAGGGAGATGACCAGGATGATGTCGTACCAGAGCGGCACCCGGTCGTCGTGCTCCGTGCGGTGCGAGAGATTCAGCTCGGTGATGAGGTAGCTCGCATTCGGCAGCATCAGGAGCCAGACCGCAGCGGCGATCCCGAGCACCGCCAGCGAGAGCGCGTGATCGACCCTGGCCGTGAGCGCCCAGGCCGCACCGCCGAGCACGAGGATCAGGATCGGCGCGATCGAGAGGACGATGTTCCACAGCATCGGCCGGTAGAGCGCGGTGCGGTAGACGAGCGCTCGCGCGACGACCAGCACCGCGGCGTAGGCGTTGAGCAGCGCGGCGCCGATGAAGAGGAACAGCATGCTCCGACTCTACGATGCGTCGGCGGCGCGGCCGTCAGCGGTGGATCTGCCCCTCCCCGGGCCGCAGGTCCACCGCCGGAGCGTTTCGCCGAGGGCCGGGGTGGATTTCGTCTACCCTGGGTGCATGGCTGATTCTTCGTTTGACGTGGTGAGCAAGATCGACGGCATGGAGGTCGAGAACGCGATCAACCAGGCCCGCAAGGAGGTCGAGCAGCGCTACGACTTCAAGGGCGTGGGCGCCGACGTCTCCCTCTCGGGCGAGACGATCCTGATCAAGGCCAACACCGAGGAGCGGGCGAACGCCGTGCTCGACGTGCTGCAGTCGAAGTTCATCAAGCGGGGGCTCTCGCTGAAGGCCCTCGACACCGGGGAGCCGTACGCGAGCGGCAAGGAGTACCGCATCGAGTCGAAGCTCAAGGAGGGCATCGACCAGGCCACAGCGAAGAAGCTGAACAAGCTGATCCGCGACGAGGGGCCCAAGGGCGTGAAGAGCCAGATCCAGGGCGACGAGCTGCGCGTCTCGTCGAAGAGTCGCGACGACCTGCAGCAGACGATCGCGCTGCTCAAGGGCGCCGACGTCGACGTGGCGCTGCAGTTCGTCAACTTCCGCTAGGGTCTGTGCCCCACATCCGCCCGGGTAGACTGGGCGGGTGATCGGCGAGAACCTGCTCGGCCCCGAGCCCACCCGGCTCCGCGCCGAATCGAATGTGACCGAAGCGCTCGCGAACGGGGAGCCCGTGGAGGGCGTGGTGCGCGCGCACCCCGAATCGCCCCTCGCGTGGGCCGTGCTCGCCGACGAGGCGGATGCCGCCGGTCGCGAGATCGAGGCGTACGCCTTCGCCCGCGTGGGCTATCACCGCGGGCTCGACGCCCTGCGCAAGGCGGGATGGCGGGGCGCCGGCCCGGTGCCCTGGGAGCACGAGCCGAACCGCGGCGTGCTGCGCGCGCTGTACGCGCTGCGTCGGGCGGCGGCCGCGATCGGCGAGACCGCCGAGGTCGACCGTCTCACGGAGTTTTTGAACGGAGCGGACGCGGACGCGATCGCTGAGATAGAGAAGGGCGGGGCGCAGGGCACATCCGGCGCGCCCGCTCGCACCGAAGAGAGCGCAGAGCTCGAAGGAAGGGGCTGAGATGCCCGCTGTACTCATCACCGGCGCCCAGTGGGGCGACGAGGGCAAGGGGCGCGCGACCGATCTGCTCGGAAGCCGCGTCGACTACGTCGTCAAGTTCAACGGGGGCAACAACGCGGGCCACACGGTCGTCATCGGCGACGAGAAGTACGCCCTGCACCTGCTGCCCTCCGGGATCCTCACGCCCGGTGTCACACCCGTCATCTCCAACGGCGTCGTCGTCGACCTCGAGGTGCTGAAGGGCGAGCTCGACGCGCTGAGCGCTCGCGGCGTCGACGTCTCGAAGTTGAAGGTCAGCGCGAACGCGCACGTCATCACCGCCTACCACCGCACCCTCGACAAGGTCACGGAGCGCTTCCTCGGCAAGCGCCAGATCGGCACCACGGGGCGCGGGATCGGCCCGGCGTACGCCGACAAGATCAACCGGGTCGGCATCCGCATCCAGGATCTCTTCGACGAGGGGATCCTGCGGCAGAAGGTCGAGGCCGCTCTCGACTTCAAGAACCAGGTCCTCGTGAAGATCTACAACCGCCGCGCGATCGACGCCGACGAGGTCGTGGAGGATCTGCTCTCGTACCGCGAGATGCTCGAGCCGATGGTGTGCGACACGGGCCTGCTGCTGCACGAGGCGATGCAGGCCGGCAAGAACGTGCTGTTCGAGGCCGGACAGGCGACGATGCTCGACATCGATCACGGCACCTACCCGTTCGTGACCTCCTCGAACGCGACGGCGGGCGGCGCGAGCACCGGCTCCGGCCTGCCCCCGCATCAGATCGATCGCGTCATCTCCGTGGTCAAGGCCTACACGACGCGCGTCGGCGCCGGTCCCTTCCCGACCGAGCTCTTCGACGAGTCGGGGGAGCACCTCGCGCAGGTGGGCCACGAGTTCGGCACCACGACGGGCCGGCCCCGCCGCTGCGGCTGGTACGACGCCCCCATCGCCCGCTACGCCGCGCGCATCAACGGCGTCACCGACTTCGTGCTGACGAAGCTCGACGTGCTCTCGGGCCTCGAGAGGATCCCGGTCTGCGTCGCGTACGACGTGAACGGGGTGCGCCACGACGAGATGCCCGTCAACCAGAGCGACTTCCACCACGCGAAGCCGATCTACGAGGAGTTCCCCGGCTGGACGGAGGACATCTCGGGTGCGCGCGCCTTCGACGACCTGCCGAAGAACGCCCAGGACTACATCGTCGCCCTCGAGAAGATGAGCGGATCCCGGATCTCCGCCGTCGGAGTGGGGCCCGAGCGCGAGCAGGTCGTGGTGCTGCACGACCTGCTCGATTAGGGGCGGCCATGGCGGCCGTGTCCCCGGAGCAGCAGCTCGCCGAGCTGCGCTCGACGATCGACAACATCGACGCGGCGCTCGTGCACATGCTCGCGGAGCGCTTCAAGGCGACCCAGCGCGTCGGCAGGCTGAAGGCCGAGCACGAGATGCCCGCGTCGGATCCGGACCGCGAGGCCCGGCAGATCGCGAGGCTCCGGCGCCTGGCCGAGGAGTCGCACCTGGATCCCGAGTTCGCCGAGAAGTGGTTCAACTTCGTGGTCGCCGAGGTGATCCACCACCACACCCGGATCGCCGAGGAGTCGCGGGAGGACTAGGCCGGGCGCCTCAGTCCTCCTCGTCCTCCTCGTCGCCGGACGTCGCGGCCCGGCTCTCACCCTCCTCGGTGCTCGCGACGCTCTCCTCGTCGTCGACGATCTCCTCCTCGAGGTTCCAGACCGGATCCCCGTTCTCGCCCTCCGCGAGCGCGACGATGAGCGCCTGCTGGTCGGGCTCGTCGTCCCCGAACATCTTGCGGGCCCGGGCGATGATCTCCTCCCGCGGGGTGTCGAGCCCCAGCTCGCTGAGCGCGTCCGTGAGCGCCCAGCGATAGCCCTCGAGGGCTTCGTGCAGCTGGTCTTCGGTGATGTGAGACTGGTCCATGTTCCCTCCTCGGCTCCGCGCTCCGCTGCGCTCTGCGCTCAGCCTACCCAGCATCGGCGACCGGTTGAATACCCCGCTTGCACATTACTCGAACATGTGTTCGAATAGCGCCATGCGATGGGACGGGCAGAGCGCGGTGAAGCGAGTGGAGAGCGATGGCGTGCTCCCCGGCTTGGAGCTCGCCGAGGTGGCCGCCGTGCCCGGCCACCTCCGTACGGTGAGGTCGCCCGAGTTCCGAGGCGCCGCGTTCCACGAGGTGCTGGCCAAGAGCGCGCTGAACCGGGTTCCCGCCGCCTCGTCAATGCCCTTCCAGTGGACCGTCAACCCCTATCGCGGGTGCTCGCACGCTTGCGTCTACTGCTTCGCCCGCGGGTCGCACCGCTACCTCGACTTCGACGCCGGCCGCGACTTCGACTCGCAGATCGTCGTCAAGGTGAACGTCGCCGAGGTGCTGGGGCGCGAGCTCGCCAGGCCCTCGTGGAAGCGCGAGACCGTCGCGCTCGGCACGAACACCGACCCGTATCAGCGGGCCGAGGGCCGGTACCGGCTGATGCCCGGCATCATCGACGCGCTCAGCGGCAGCGGCACCCCGCTGACCATCCTGACGAAGGGATCGCTGCTGCGCCGCGACCTGCCGAGGCTCGCGGAGGCGGCCGAGCGCGTGCCCGTGCACCTCGCCATGTCGATCGCGGTGGGCGATCCCGAACTGCAGCAGGCGCTCGAGCCAGGCACGCCGTCGACCAGGGCCAGGCTCGAGACGGTCGCGGCGGCTCGGGCGGCCGGCTTCGACGTCGACGTGTTCGTGATGCCCGTGCTGCCCTACCTCACCGATTCGACGGCGGCGCTCGAGCGCCTGCTCCGGGACATCCGCGACGCGGGCGCGGCCTCGGTGACCTACGGAGCGCTGCATCTGCGCGCGCACGTGAAGCCCTGGTTCCTCGCGTGGCTGGAGCGCACCCACCCCGAGCTGCTGGGGGCGTACCGCTCGCTCTATCCCGGCAGCGCCACCACCGCCCCGCAGGCCTACCGGCTCGAGCTCGCGAGCAGGATCCGGCCGCTCATCCGGAGATACGGGCTCGAGCGGACCGGGCGCTCGACGCGGGGCGCTCGGCTCGTGGAGCCGACCGCGGACACGGGTGCTCCGACGGTCGCTCCGAGGGGTGCGCGCCGCCTCCCCTCAACCTCCGGGCCCGTGCCCTCCGCCGCGGGTCGAGCACCCTCGTCGACCGGCCCGGTTCGGCCCGCCGACCCGGCAGTGGCGCCGATGCTCTTCTGACCCGCCCGCGCAAGCTCCGCCCGTTCATGCGTGCGGGGCCGCCGGGCAGGGGGGCCTGCCGGGCAGGCGGTGTCCGGCGCAGGCGAGGCCTCCCGGGCGGGTGGTCTCCCCGTGCGCGTGGTACCGGGGCACCATCCGATTCATACCGGAGGTGGAGGCGCCGACAGGGCGCGGCTCCTAGTGTGGGGGCGAGCAGGGAACGCCACACAGGGAATCCCGCACGAGGAGGCGGCATGATCGAGGCACGGGGTCTCACGAAGCGGTACGGCAGCAAGATGGCGGTCGAGGACGTGACGTTCACGGTGCCGCCCGGCCAGGTGACGGGCTTCCTCGGCCCGAACGGCGCGGGCAAGTCGACGACGATGCGCCTCGTGGTCGGGCTCGACCGGCCGACCGAGGGCAGCGTCACGGTGCTCGGCCGCAGTTACGCCGACAGCCAGGCGCCGCTGGCGACCGTCGGGGCGCTGCTCGACGCGAAGGGCGTCCACCCGGGCCGCAGCGCGCGCAGCCACCTTCGGGCGCTCGCCGCGACGCATGGGATCCCCGACAAGCGGGTCGACGCGGTGCTCGAGATGACGGGGCTCTCCTCCGTCGCGGGCAAGCGGGTCGGCGGGTTCTCGCTGGGCATGGGGCAGCGCCTCGGCATCGCGGCCGCGCTGCTCGGCGACCCCCAGGTGCTGCTGCTCGACGAACCGGTGAACGGGCTCGATCCCGACGGCGTGCTGTGGGTGCGCGAGCTCGTGCGCTACCTCGCGGGCGAGGGGCGGACCGTGCTGCTGTCGAGCCACCTCATGAGCGAGATGGCGCAGACCGCCGACCGCGTGATCGTGCTCGGCCGCGGCCGCGTCGTCGCGGATGCGCCCATCGCCGAGTTCATCTCGGAGGGCCGGTCCGAGCGCGTCACCGTGGTCTCGCCCGATGCGGCGCGTCTCGCCTCGGTGCTCCTGGGCCCGGATCCCTCGCCCGAGCTGCAGATCGAGCCGCAGGGCGAGGAGCGGTTCACCGTCACCGGGCTCTCCGCCGCGCGGGTGGGCGAGATCGCGGCCGCGAACGGCGTCGTGCTGCACGAGCTGACGCCGCAGGCCGCGAGCCTCGAAGAGGCCTACCTCGCGCTGACGAGGGACCAGGTCGAGTACCAGGCGGTCTGAGCTCCGGTCGCGCACGGCGCCTCCGGCCTCCCGCCCCAGCATCTCACAGAACAGGATCCCGAACCATGAACACCCAGACCGTCCCGGCGACGCAGCACGTGAACGCCGGCATCCCCACCGGACAGACCGGCCTGACCGGCTCGCCCCGCCTCTCGTTCGGCGGTGTGATCCGCTCCGAGTGGATCAAGCTGATGTCGCTGCGCAGCATCCGGGTGACGCTGATCGTCACCTTCGCCTCCATCCTCGGCGTCAGCCTGCTGATCGCGCTCGCCTCCCGCAGCAGCTTCGAGGGCGGGCCCGCCGAGGCGATGCGCATGTACCTCATCACCACGGCGACCTTCCCCTCGGCGTTCCTCTCGCTCATCTTCGGCGTGCTCGGCGTCTTCGCGATCTCGAGCGAGTACTCGAGTGGGATGATCCTCTCGACTCTCACCGCAGTGCCGAAGCGGACGCCCGTCTTCCTCGCGAAGAGTCTCGTGCTGACCGCGGTCTCGGCCGTCACCGGTCTGCTGCTCGTGTGGGGCGGGCTCGGGTTGGCGAGCATCATGATGCCGGACGCCGCGGCCGAGATCTTCGATGCGCAGGTGGTCTCGGCCCTGTTCGGCACCGTCGTCTACCTGGTGCTGCTCGCGCTGCTCGCCTACGGGGTCGCCACGATGCTGCGGAGCACCGCCGGCGGCATCACCGTCGTCGTCGCGATCATCTTCGTGATGCCGATCGCGATGCAGCTGCTCGCCATCACCGGCTGGGAGTGGGTGCCCACCGCCGCCGGCTACCTGCCCTCGAACCTCGGCACGACCCTGAGCAGCGGCATCGTGCCCGAGGGGACGCCGGCGGGCATGGGCATGGGCGCGCCCGAGGCGCCGGGCTACTGGGTGTCGGCGCTCGCGATGGCGGTCTGGGCGGCCGTCGCGGTGATCCCCGCCGCCGTGCTCTTCAAGAGCCGCGACGCGAAGTAGGCGCCGGCCGGGCGCGGGCGGCGAGGCCTGGCGGGGCAGTCGTCATCCGAGCCGCGCGCGCCCGGCTCATGACCGCCTCCCCAGCCGCCCGGGCCGCTCGATCCGCTCGGGCCGCGGCGATCGCGCCGAGCACGCGCTCCCGAAGGGCGTTGCCGCGCTCCGCGAAGCCCCGCTGGCGCCGCGCGTACTCCCGCTTCCCCTCGGGGGTCTCGATCGGGATCGCGGCGAGCGGCGTTCCATCCGCACCGATGAACCCGCCGACGTCGTAGGGGGACGCCTGCATGTCGACCTCGCGGATGTCTCGGGCGAGTTCGAAGGCGTCGAGCAGCAGCTCGCCCGGCACGACGGGCCCGAGCTTGCCGCACCACTTGTAGACGTCCATCCCGGCGTGCAGGCAGCCGGGCTGCTCGAGGTCGGCCTGGGTGGCGCGCGTGGGCCGCAGCTCGTTGAGGGGCGCGGCCTCGGGGGTGAAGAAGCGATAGGCGTCGAAGTGGCTGCACACGACGGCGTGGGTCTCCACGACGCGGTCGGTCGCCTCGTGCCCGATCCTGAGCGACAGCCCCCGATGCCGCAGCCGATCCGGGGTCATGCGGTACACCATCGCCCACTCGTGCAACCCGAAGCAGCCGAACTGCGGAGTGCTCGAAAGGGTCGCGGAGAGCAGCCGTTCGACGTAGTCGACGGTGCCGCCCCGGCGGGCGAAGTAGGCGTCCGTGTCGACCGTCGCGCCGCGACCGGCGGGGGCTTCCGCGGCCGGGGCTCCGGCGGCTGTTCCCGCGATGGGCGCTGCCGCGGCGGCGGTTCCGGTCGCGGGAGCTGCGGTGTAGTGCTTCCACTCGGCGCGCTCGCCGCCGCCCTCGAGCACGATGCCGGCCCCGGGGTGCCACCGCCGCAGCTCGGAGGGCTTGATCGAGTAGTAGGTGAAGAGGAAATCCTCGATCGGGTGCTTCTCGCCGCGCTGCTTGCGCGCCCGGTGCCCGGCCGTGAGGCGATCGGCCCGCGCGCGGTGCTCGGCATCGCGCGCCCGCCACTCCGACTCGCTCAACGTCCGCACCCTGCGAGTGTAGTCGGCGGCTCCGGGTCGAACCCCTCTCGAGTGGAGCGCCTCCGCCGACAGATCTGCCCCCAGATGAACCGAATGGGCGATTTCGATTCCTCTGGGGGCAGAAGTACCGCTGGAGGGCGGGCCTGGGAGCCGGGTCCGGGGGAGCCGGGTCCGGGGAGCCGAGCCCGGGGAGCCCGGGCCGCCCCAGGGCAGGGCGCTCAGGCGTCGACGAGCTCGCGCCGCTTGCGGGCGACGATCCTGCTGCGCACGGCGAACCCGAGCACGAGCAGCAGCAGGGCGTACAGCGTCAGCGTGATCGGCCCCTGGACCAGCACGCTGAAGTCGCCGTTCGCGCTCATCGCCGCGTCGCGCAGGCTCGTCTCGGCGAGCGGCCCGAGCACCATGCCGATGATCAGCGGCGCGAGCGGGAAGTCGACCGCCCGCATGAGGAACCCGACGACGCCGACGCCGAGCAGCATCAGCAGGTCGAAGGTGGATCCCGAGGTCGCGTAGATGCCGAGGGCGCAGAACAGCGTGATGCCCGCGTAGAGGTAGGGCCTCGGGATCAGCAGCAGCTTCGCCCACAGCATCGCGAACGGCAGGTTGAGGATCAGCAGCACGATCATCGCGATGAAGAAGCTCGCCAGCAGCGCCCACACGAGGTCGGGCGCCCGCTCGAAGAGCAGGGGGCCGGGCTGCAGCCCGTACTGCCGGAACGCCGCCAGCATGATCGCCGCCGTCGCCGAGATGGGCAGGCCCAGGGCGAGCAGGGCGCCCATCGCCATGCCGGTGGTCGAGTTGCCCGCCGCCTCCGGGGCGGCGAGGCCCCGGATCGCGCCCTTGCCGAACATCGGGTGCCGGCGTCGCGCATCCAGCCGCTTCTCGAGGCCGTAGGCCAGGAAGGTGGGGATCTCCGAGCCGCCGGCCGGCACGACGCCGAAGGGCAGGCCGATCGCCGTGCCGCGAGCCCAGGCCGGCGCGGCCTCCTTCAGCTCTCTGCGGGACAGCCAGGGCCGTCCACTGGGCCGGATGATCGCCCCGCCCGTGATGTGCCGCTCGAGGCAGGCGACGTAGATGACCTCGCCGAGCGCGAGCACCGCCACGGTGACCGTGACGAGCGAGATGCCGTCGAACAGGTTCGGGGAGTCGAAGGTGAAGCGCGGCGCGCCGGACACGCCGTCGACGCCGATGACCGCGATCCCGAGCCCGATGAACAGCGCGGCGAGGCCCTTGACCGCGTTGTCGGTCACCACCGACGAGGTGGCGGCGAACGCGAACACGGCGAGCGCGAAGAACTCCGCCGGCCCGAACCGCGTCGAGAAGTCGGCGAGCGCCGGCGCGAGGAACACGACGACGATCGAGGCGACGAAGCCGCCGACGAACGCGCCGATCGCCGCGGTGGCGAGGGCCTGGGCGGCTCGTCCGCTGAGCGCCATCTTGTGGCCCTCGAACGTCGACGCGATCGCCGAGGCCTGGCCCGGCGTGTTCATCAGGATGCCCATCGTCGAGTCGCCGAAGAGCCCGCCGAAGTAGACCCCCGAGAACATGATGAACGCGGCCGTCGGCTCGAGCGAGAAGGTGATCGGCAGCAGCAGGGCGACGGCCATCGAGGAGCCGAGCCCGGGCATGACGCCGACGGCGGTGCCGAGCAGGCAACCGACGAGCACCCACAGCAGGTTCTGCCAGGTGAGCGCTCCCGCGAAGCCCTCGGCGAGGAGTTGCAGCGTATCCATGTCAGAACCCCCAGCCCAGGACGCCGGAGGGCAGCGAGAGCCCGAGCATCATGTCGAACGCGATGTAGGAGAGCGAGGCGACGGTGAGGCCGACGACCAGGCTGAAGAACGGCCGCGTCGAGCCGAAGCCGCGGGCGACGCACCAGAAGAGGAGGGCCGAGCCCACGATCCAGCCGAGGAACTGCAGCGTCAGCGAGAAGACGAGGAAGGAGCCGACGATCCAGGCGAGGGACCTCCAGTCGACGCCGACGCTCCTGCCGGTGCGGGATCCGGAGCCGTCGGCCCCGGCCGCCTCGTCCTCCTCGAGGATCAGCTCGAGCTCCTCGGTGAGGACGCGGCGCGCCTCGGCCGCCGCGCGGTGCTCGCGGATCGTCGAGACGATCAGCAGCACGGCGAACAGGTAGAGGCCCGCCGTGATGAGCCCCGGGAAGAACTGCGGCCCGGGGAACGCGGTGCCCTCGGGCACGCGCATGGTGACGATCCCGATCAGCAGGTAGGTCGCGAAGGCGATCAGCACGACGGGCATGATCAGGTTCTTCAGCAGGGCGGCCGTGCTGCCCGTGCCGATCTCGAGCTCCTCGCCGACCACCGCGGAGGCCGCGGTGGGGTTGTTCGATGGCATCATTGCCCCATCTCCTCGTACAGCACTTCGATGCGCGCGTGCTCGTCGTCGAGGAACTGCGTCAGTTCGTCGCCGACGATGACCCGCTCGGACCAGTGGTAGCGCTCGATCGCGTCTCGCCACTCGGGCGTCTCGATGGTCTCGGCGATGAGATCCTCGAGATCCTCGGTCTCCTCCGCGGAGATGCCCGAGGGTGCGGCGAGCATGCGCCAGTTCGTGAGCGTGATGTCGTATCCCTGCTCGCGCGCCGTGGGGATGTCGATCCCCTCGACGGGCTCCTCGGCGACGAGCGCGAGGGCTCGCAGGCGCCCCGACTCGATCTGGTCGATGTTGTCGGAGTAGCCGCCGGTCGCGGCGCCCGCCGTGCCGTTGAGCAGGGCCTGGATCGCCTCGCCGCCGCCGTCGGACGAGATGTAGGTCGTGTCGACGGGATCGATCCCTGCGGCGAGCGCGAGGTCGGTGACGACGAGCTGGTCGAAGGAGCCGCCGCCGGTCCAGGGGATCGACTTCGGATCCTCCTCCCACGCGGTCACGAGCTCCTCGAGCGTCTGGTACGGCGAGTCGGCGGGGACGACGATCACGTCGTACTCCTCGAAGAGCACCGCGAGCGGCGTGACGTCGTCGAGGGTGGCTGCCGAGCCGTACTGGATGGTCGCGGCGAGCAGGCCGGTGCCGCCGACCAGGAGGTTGCCCGCCCGGCCCTCGAGCATCGACACGTTGCCGAGGGCGATCGTGCCGCCGGCTCCCGGCATGTTCACGACCTGCACGTTGTTGATGAGGCCGTTCGCCTTCTGCGCCTGCTGCATCTCGCGCGCCACCGTGTCCCAGCCGCCGCCCGCGGCCGCCGGCGCGATGATCGTCATGGACGACCGGAGATCCTGCCCGGCGGCGGCCGAGCTGATCGATCCGTAGCCGGCGACGCCGATCGAGGCCGCGGCGATCGCTCCGCCGATGATGCGCAGCGCGGTGCGCCTGGTGGGAGAGGCCGGATCGGGCGGGCCCTCCGCCGACTCCACTGGTGTTTCCGTCATGTTCGCTCCTTCATGCGGACGCCGTTGTTGCCGCATAACGGTTACTAGGATGGCAGCAGCCCCGCCGGCACCGCCCGGCCGGGGGAATTGTGATCTTTGATGCTCACGGGGCGGCCGAGCTCTTCGGGGCGGCGGCCGGGCGGGAGGTGGTCGATGAGGACCGTGCGGTCGTCGCGCGCTGCGCGGCTCGGGATCCTGCTGCTGCCCTGCCTCATCGTGCTCGCCTGCGTCGGGATCACGGCGAGCATCGCGATCTCGGTGCAGGAGCGCAGCATCCGCCAGTCCACCGCGGATCGGGTGCGCGACGTCGCGACGAGTCTCGCCGAGCTGGCGCAGGTGCGGGAGGCGCTCGAGGGGGCCGTCGGCTCCGGGGACGCCGCCCATCCCGAGGGAGCCGCCGGTGCCGAGGACGCCGCCGGTGCGAGGGACGCCGCCGATCCCGCGGGTGCGGCCGATGCCGCGGCCTCCCTGCAGCCCCTCGCCGACGTCGTCGAGCGCGCGGCGGGCGTCGACTACCTCGTCATCACCGACGACGCGGGCATCCGCATCACGCACCCCACCCCCTCCGAGCGGGGCAAGCCCGTCTCGACCGACGTCTCGGCGGTGCTCGCCGGCGAGGAGTTCCTCGGCACCGAGACCGGCACGCTCGGGCCGATGCTGCGCGCGAAGGCGCCGGTGCGCGGCGCCGACGGCGAAGTGATCGGCTCGCTCTCGGTCGGCATCCTGGAGACCCGCATCGCCGCGGAGTTCGACGAGGCGCTGCGCACCCTGCTGCCGTGGGCGATCGGAGCGCTCGTCGTCGGCACCCTCGCCAGCTCGGCGATCGCCGCGGCGCTGGAGCGGCGCTTCCGCCGGCTCGACGCGACCGCGCGCGAGCTCGAGCTGGCGCAGCGCACCGCGACCGCGCTCCGCGAGCAGACCCACGAGTTCAACACGCGGCTCCACGTCATCCACGGGCTCGTCTCCCACGGGGACACCGCCGAGGCGCTCTCCTACATCGACGGCGTCGCGCCCGTGCTCACTGCCGGCGGCGACGAGGAGCTGCGGGATCAGCCGCTGCTGCGGGCCACCGTCGAGGCGCTCCGGGCCGAGCTCGGCGCCCTGGGGGCCCGCCTCGAGACGCGGATCGACGTGGCGCGGGAGGTGGACGAGGAGGAGCTGCTCGTGCTCGCGAACCTCTGCCGGAACGCCGGCGAGGCGGGTGCGGCGCTGGTGCGGTGCGAGCTGATCGAGCGGGGCGACCGGCTGCGCGGCACGGTGGAGGACGACGGCCCGGGCATCGACCCGCGCGAGGCCGAGCGCGTCTTCACCCGCGGCTACTCGTCGAAACCCGATCCGTCGGGCAGCGGCCGGGGCCTGGGCCTCGACCTCGTGCGCCGCACGGTGGCCGTGCGGGGCGGAACCGTCGAGCTCGGCAGGTCGGAGCTGGGAGGGGCGCGCTTCGCCTTCGAGATGGAGGTCGCGCGATGAGCGGAGACGCGATCCGGGTGCTCGTGGTCGACGACGATCCGGGGGCGCGGGCGCTGCACGGCCGCTTCGTCTCGGGTACGCCGGGGTTCTCGCTCGTCGGCACCGTCGCCGGCGGGGAGGCGGCGGTCGAGCGGGGCCTGCGCGGGGGAGTGGACCTGATCCTGCTCGACATGAGGCTGCCCGACATCAGCGGGGTCGAGGTGCTGCACCAGCTGCGCACCCTCGGCTCCCGGTCGCCCGACGTGCTGGTGATCAGCTCCTCCCGGGATCAGGTCACGGTGCGGCAGGCGCTCGCGGCGCACGTGGTCGGCTACCTCGTCAAGCCGTTCACGCAGGAGGCGCTGCGCGAGCGGCTGGGGGTCTACCGGGCCGAACGGCGGCTGCGGGATCGGAACGAGCGCGACCGTCCGCTCGCGCAGGGCGAGATCGACCGGCTGCTCTCCACGGGCAGGATCCGGATCCCGGATCGCGCCTCCGCGAGACCGGCGGCGCGGCCCGCTGCGCCTCGGGAGTCCTCGGAGCGCATGGAGATCCCGGATCTCGCGGCCCCGGCCTCGCGCCTGCCGAAGGGGCTCGCGGAGGTCACCCTGCTGCGCATCCTGGGGGCCCTCGATCCCGTCGTGCCGGTCTCGGCGAGCGAGCTGGCCCAGCGCTGCGAGATCTCGCGGGCGACGGCGCGCCGCTACCTCGACCACCTGCTCGCCGAGGGCGCCATCGACCTCGCCCACCGCTACGGGAAGCGAGGGCGGCCGGAGGTGCTGTACCGTCTCGCGCCGTCCCCGGCGGGCTGAGTCGCGCCCGGGCCGCACCTCCCCAGGGGCTGCGCCGCGCACCGCACCTCCCCAGGGGAAGATCTGCCTCCAGCGGAACGTGGAACGCGGTTTCGGTTCCTCCGGCGGCAGATCTTCCGCTGGCGGACCCGAGTCCGCCCGAGCCCGCCCGCCCCCGCCCCGGCCCCGCGCTCAGCGCTCGAGCAGCCGGTGCGCGGTGTCGTCGTCGGTGATCAGGACCGTCGCGATCCCGGCGCGCAGCACCGCGCGCAGCGCGTCGAGCTTCTCGCGCCCGCCCGCCACGAGCACCACCTCGGGGATCGCGCGGAGCGTGTCGAGGGAGATCGCGATGGAGCGATCCTCGAGTCCGGGGACGACGCGCCCTCGCTCGTCGAAGAGCACGGTCGAGACCTCGGCGCGCACCCCGGCGGTCACGAGCGCCTCGCGCTCCTCCGCGGCGAGCGCCTCGGCGAGCTGCGAGGCCACCGGATCCCAGCTGCCCACGGCCATGATCGCCTTCGTCACGCCCCGCATGCGGTCGAAGGCCTCGGCCGTCGCCGGCTGCCGGCGGAAGGCCTCCGCGGCCGCGGGATCGGAGGCGACGAGCGGCGCGTGGATGGGGAAGGCCCGGCCGCCCGAGCGGGAGGTGACCCGGCGCAGCAGGTCGCCCGCCGTCTCGTCGAGCGGCCCGGCGAGCCCCGTGAGCTGCACCGCGTCGCACGGGGGCAGCGGCGGCAGGTGGTCGGCGATCGCGCTCAGCGTCCGCCCGCTCGCGAACCCGAGCACGTCGGCGGGGCTCACGGCCTCGCTGAGGTAGTCGGACGCCAGCCGCCCGAGGGCTTCGCGCACCCCGGCCGCCGTGCGATCCTGCGGGATCGCGCAGCGCGCCTCGCGCAGGCCGTATCGGGCGGCGATCTCCTCGAGGCCCTCGACGGTGACGCCCTCGGGCGAGCGGACGATGATGCGGACGATGCCGAGATCCCGTGCCTCGCCGAGCATGCGGGCGACCTTGAAGCGCGAGACGCCGAGGTGCTCGGCGATCTGGACGAGGGGCACGTCGTTGACGTAGAACTCGCGGGCGATGTACGCCATCTCGACCAGTCTGCTGGGGCCCGGTTGCATCGCACCTCCTCGTTCGGCAACACCACACATGTTCTCACGGGGAAGGAGAGCGGAACGCGCGGGCGAGTGAGTAGACTGAGCGTTACAGATGAGAGGTGGTCGCGATCATATGAGCGCACGTCGTGAGGAAATCGTCGAGAACGCGCGGGAGTGCATCCGCCGCGAGGCGCGGGCCCTGGCCCATCTGGCCGAGACGATCGACGACGACTTCGCCGACGTGGTCGCCGAGGTGAGCGCCTGCAGCGGCAAGGTCGTGACGACCGGCGCCGGCACCTCCGGCATCATGGCCGAGCGCCTCGCGCACCTGCTCGCCGTCGCCGGCACGCCGGCCTTCTACCTGCCCAGCCAGGACGCGCTGCACGGCGGCATGGGCGCGGTCACGCCGGGCGACTACGTGATCGCGTTCTCGAAGGGCGGCAGGTCGGCCGAGCTGACCCAGCTCGTCTCGCGCCTCGTCGAGCGCGGCGTCGCCGTGACCGCCGTGACGGAGAGCCCCGACTCGCCCTTCGCCGAGGCCGCGACGCGCACCGTCGTCGTCACGACCGATCCCGCCGAAGCCGACCTCGGCGGCCTGATCGCGACGGGCAGCACCCTCGTCGCGGGCGCGTGGGGCGACGCGCTCACCGGCACCCTCATGGCGCTCTCGGGCTTCAGCTGGGAGGAGGTCGTGCGGATCCACCCTGCCGGCATCGTCGGCGAGCAGAGCGATCTTCCGGAGGCGATGTCGCTCGACGGCGGTGCTCCCGGCGCGCCCGGCGCGCCCGAGTCGGCAGGCGGTGCTCCCGGCGCGCCCGGGTCCGCGGCCGGCGCGGGGGCGGAGCGGTGACGCTCGCGCTCGTGGCCGGCGTCGACACCTCGACCCAGTCCTGCAAGGTCGAGCTGTACACGCTCGAGGGCGAGCGCGTCGCCGGCGCCTCGGCCGCGCACCCGCCGGTCGCCCCTCCCCGCAGCGAGCAGGATCCCCGGGCCTGGTGGAGCGCGTTCGTCGAGGCCTTCCGCGGCGCCCTCGACGAGGCGCGCGTGCGGGCGGGCGACCGCGGCGAGCTCGAGGTGCGGGCGATCGCCGTGGGCGGTCAGTGCCACGGCCTCGTCGCGCTCGACGGGCGCGGAGAGGTCATCCGCGACGCCAAGCTCTGGAACGACACCACCTCGACGCCCGAGCTGGAGGCGCTGCTCGACGAGATCGGCGCCGACCGCATGCTCGAGCGCGTCGGCACCCTGCCGACGGCCGCCTTCACGCTCAGCAAGGTGGCGTGGCTGCGGGCGCACGAGCCCGAGAACTTCGCCGCCATGCGCCACATGCTGCTGCCGCACGACTACCTCGGCTACCGGCTGACCGGGCGCATGGCCACGGATCGCTCCGAGGCCTCGGGCACCGCCTACTTCGACGCCGTGAACAACCGGTACCTGCTCGAGCACCTGGAGATCATCGACGGCGGCAAGGACTGGGCCGCGATGCTGCCCGAGGTGCTGCCGCCCGAGGGCGTCACGGGGGTGGTCACGCCGCAGGCCGCGGCCGAGCTCGGGATCCTGCCCGGCGCCACCGTCACGGCGGGCGGCGGCGACCAGCACGTCTCCGCGCTCGGTCTCGGCATCTCGGAGGGGGAGCTGGTGTTCTCGCTCGGCACCTCGGGGGTCGTCTTCACCACGACCGATCAGCCGGTGCGGGATCGCTCGGGGGCGGTGGACTGCGTCGCGAACCTCACCGGCGGCTTCCTCCCGCTCTCCTCGACCCTGAACGCGGCGAAGACGACCGACACCTTCGCCCGGCTCATGGGGGTCGACCACGACGGGCTCTCGGCGCTCGCGCTCGCCGCCGGCGACGACGGGCCCGTGCTCGCCGCCTACCTCGACGGGGAGCGCACGCCGAACCGGCCGGACGCCACGGGGCTGCTGGCGGATCTCACCACCTCCACCTCGCGCGAGGAGATCGCGCGGGCGGCCTACGAGGGCGTCGTCTTCGGCCTCGTCTTCGGCATGCGCCAGATGGAGCGGGTCGGCGTGCCGGTCGGCGGAGCCGTGACCGTCATCGGGGGCGGATCCAGGTCGCCCGCCTACACCCAGCTCATCGCCGACGCCGTCGGCCGACCGGTGCAGACGGTGGACGTGCCCGAGGCGGTGACCCGCGGCGCCGCGGTGCAGGCCGCCGCCGTGCTGACGGGCACCACCGTCGCCGAGAAGGCCGCGGCCTGGCGACCCCCGGGCCGGGTCGTCGCCGAGCCCCGCCCCGGCGCGCACGCCGCCCGCTACGAGCGCTACCTCGAGGTCGCCTCGTGCACCGAGCTGGATCGGAGCCGCAGCCGATGAGCGCGACCGCCGCGATCGACGACGTCTACCCGGTCGCCGGCTGGCACGCCGAGCTGCCCCCGGGCACCGTCTTCGGCAGCGTCTACGCCGTCGAGGAGGCCGACCGGCTCGCCGCAGCCGCCGCGCTGACGGCCGCGGGGATCCCGATCCACGCCGACCTCATCATCGCTCGCGCCACCCTTCCCGGCGACGAAGCGCCGCGAGCCGAGCATCGCGGCGTCGCCCCCGGGCTGCTCGGCGAGATCCGCGCCCTGTACCCGTCGGCGCGCATCGACGTCCACGTGATCGTCGACGCCGACGCCCCGTCAGGCGACGCCTCGCGCCTCGTGCGGGAGGCCGTCGCGCTCGCCGCCGCGGCCGGGGCCGAGCGCGTCACCCTGCCCGTCGAGCACCGCTGCGCGGGCGACGCCGCGGTCCGGGAGTTCCGAGAATCGGGCGGCGAGGTGTGGACACAGCTTGTTCCCGGCGGCGAGACGGGCAAAATTGAAGTCGGGGAGTCCGAGGGGGTGCTCGTGATGCTGATCGAACCCGGTACGCGCGACGCCGCGGATCCCTCGCTGCTCGATCAGATGGCGCAGTTCCCGCCCCGCACCCCGTTCGGGGTCGACGGCGGGGTGAGCCGCGAGATCGCCGAGACCGCTCTCGCGCGGGGGGCCAGGCACGTGGTGGCCGGGAGATCGCTGCTGGGACGAGACCTGCAAGGACGCTGAACACTCAAGAAGGAGATGACCATGAACGCGACGTCGAACGAGATTCCGGGGACGATGCGCACGAGCGTGCTGCTCGGCGAGCGATCGCTCACCATCGAGGACCGTCCGGTTCCCACGCCCGCGGCCGACGAGGTGCTCGTGCGCGTCGCCGCGGTCGGCGTGTGCGGATCCGACGTGCACTACTTCCGCCACGGCCGCATCGGCGACTTCGTCGTCGACGGCCCGCTCGTGCTCGGCCACGAGCTCGGCGGCACCATCGTCGCCGTGGGCGAGGACGTCTCCCCCGAGCGCATCGGCAACCGCGTCGCCATCGAGCCGCAGCGCCCCTGCGGCAAGTGCCACGAGTGCCGCACCGGCAAGTACAACCTCTGCCCCGACATGGAGTTCTACGCCACCCCGCCGATCGACGGCGCGTTCTGCGAGTACGTGACGATCCAGTCGATCTTCGCGCACGACGTGCCCGACGAGGTGAGCGACGAGGCCGCCGCGCTGCTCGAGCCCCTCTCCGTGGCCATCACCTCGGTGCGCAAGGCCGGCATCGTGCCCGGCTCGAACGTGCTCATCGCGGGCGCGGGCCCCATCGGGATCATCACCGCGCAGACCGCGAGGGCCTTCGGCGCCGCCGAGGTCATCGTCTCCGACCTCGTCGCCGAGCGCCGCGAGCGCGCGCTGAAGTACGGCGCCACCCGCGTGCTCGACCCCCGCAGCGAGGATCCGAAGGATCTCGACGTGCCGATCGACGCGTTCATCGACGCGAGCGGCGCCGCCCCGGCCGTGCAGAGCGGGATCCGCGCGGTCCGTCCGGCGGGCTCGGCCGTGCTGGTCGGCCTCGGCAACCCCGAGATGACGCTGCCCGTCGAGGACATCCAGAACCGCGAGATCACCGTCACCGGCATCTTCCGCTACACGAACACCTGGCCCGTCGCCATCCAGCTCGTGGCCCGCGGTCAGGTCGACCTCGACTCGCTCGTCACCGGCAAGTTCGGCCTCGACGAGGTCGAGCAGGCGCTCGAGAGCGACACCGACCCCGACAGCCTGAAGTCGGTCGTCTACCCCGGCCGCTGACCAGCCTCCGCGCTCGACGGCCTCCGCACCCGGCGGCCCCGAGCCGGAGATCCCTGAGCCGGAGCTCCCCGAGCCGTGCGGCGAGGGGCCGCGAACCATCCGAGAACACCGAAGGAAGAAGTACATGAACAAGTTCAGCCTCGAGGGCAAGACCGCCCTCGTCACCGGCGGCAACCAGGGCCTCGGCAAGGCCTTCGCATTCGGCCTCGCCGAGGCGGGCGCCAAAGTCGCGATCGCCGGCCGCAGCGCCGAGCGCAACGCGCAGGTCGTCGCCGAGGCGGCCGAGGCGGGCTACGAGTTCGTCGCGATCGCCGTCGACATCACCGACGACGCCCAGGTGGCGCGCATGGTCGAGGAGGCCGTCGCGGGCCTCGGCCGCATCGACATCCTCGTGAACAACGCGGGCACCTGCTACCACGGCGACAGCTGGGACGTCACCGACGAGCAGTGGGACGCCGTGTGGGATCTCAACGTGAACGCGCTGTGGAAGTGCAGCCGCGCGGTCGGCGAGCACATGCGCGAGATCGGCGGCGGCTCGCAGGTCAACATCGGCTCGATGTCGGGCATCATCGTGAACCGTCCGCAGATGCAGCCGGCCTACAACGCCTCGAAGGCCGCCGTGCACCACCTCACCAAGTCGCTCGCCGTCGAGTGGGCGCCGCTGGGCATCCGCGTCAACGCCGTCGCCCCGGGCTACTGCAAGACCGAGATGGCTCCGGTGGACCGTCCCGAGTTCCAGCGCTACTGGATCGAGGACGCGCCGCAGCAGCGCTTCGCCCTGCCCGAGGAGATCGCGCCGAGCGTCGTCTTCCTCGCGAGCGATGCGGCGTCGTTCATCACCGGCTCGGTGCTCGTCGCCGACGGCGGATACACGGCGGTCTGATCGTGACGGCAACGCAGAGCATCCGCCGGGTCGTCGTCAACACGGCCGAGGACATCCGCGTCGAGCAGATCGAGACTCCGACGCCGGCGGCGGGCGAGGTGCTCGTCCGCTCCACCGTGGTCGGGATCTGCGGATCCGACATCCACGCCGCCCACGGCCGCCACCCCTTCATGTCGCTGCCGTTCTGGCCGGGTCACGAGGTCATCGGCGTGGTCGAGGAGGCCGGAGCCGACGCTCCGCAGGAGCTCGTCGGCAAGCGCGTCGTCATCGAGCCGAACCTCGCGTGCGGCGAGTGCACGCCGTGCATGCAGGGCCGCTACAACATCTGCGCCACGCTCGACGTGTTCGGGTGCCAGACGCCGGGCGGCATGGCCGACCGCTTCACGATCGCGGCCGACCGCGTGGTGCCGCTGCCCGACGATCTCAGCGACGAGGAGGCGGCCCTCATCGAGCCGCTCGCCACGCCCGTCCACGCGGTGCGGCGCGCCGCCGCGCTGAACGGCGGCAGCCTCGAGGGCAAGAGGGTCGCCGTGTTCGGCGCCGGCCCGATTGGGCTGTTCGTCACGATCGCGGCGCTGCACGCCGGCGCCGAGACCGTCGTGGTCGCCGACCTGCTCGAGTCGAAGCGCGCACGCGCCGAGCGCCTCGGCGCCTCGGGCAGCTTCGACTCGAGCGCCGAGGACGCCGCGGCGCAGGCCGAGGCGGCCGCCGGCGGCAAGGTCGACGTGGTGTTCGACTGCGTCTCGCGAGAGTCGACGGTGCGGCTCGCGATCCAGATCCTCGAGAAGGGCGGATCGCTCATGACCGTCGGCGTGCCCGACGGGCCGACCGTGGTCGACCTGCAGCTGATCCAGGATCACGAGATCGCGCTGCTCGGCAACCTCATGTACGTCCGCGAGGACGTCGATCTGGCGATCGAGCTGCTGCGCACCCGCCGACTGCCCATGGACGAGCTCGTCACGTCGGTCTTCGACATCGAGAACGCGCAGCAGGCGTTCGACGCGTCGAACGATCCCGAGCAGGTGAAGGTGCTCATCACGGTGGGCGATCGGGCGTAGCCCGCTGCTCCACCCGCGAGGGGGGGGGGGGGTGGCTACCCCACCCCCCCCCCGGGGGGACGCGCCCCCGAGGCCGCGGGCCTTGGGGGGGTCGCCCGGGGCCCCCCCGGGGTGGGGGGTTGGGTATCGCCCCCGACCCGCCCTTCGTGTGTCCGAGGACCGGTGCGGCTCGTGCCGCATCGGCCCTCGCGCGCGCGGTTGGTGGCCCCAGCGGTCCGAGCCTAGAAGGCGAGCGGGTTGCCCGACTCCTCGACCGCCTCGCGCACCTCGTCGCTCGTGAAGGCGCGCTTGAGCGCCTCGGTCTCCGGCGAGTCCTCGTCCTCCTCGCGCGTCACGAGCGAGACGGCGAAGCGCTCATCGCCCTCGGTCGCGATCGCATCGTCCTGCGGGGTGAGGCCGATCTGGCGGGCGAACGCCGGCAGGTTGAAGACCGCGTCGGCCTCCTCGTAGGCCGAGTTCAATGACAGCAGCTCGACCTGGGTGAACGCGAGGTCGCGCGGGTTGTCGGTGATGTCGTCGAGGGTCGCCCCGTACTGCTCGGCCGAGTCGTCGAGCTCGATGACGCCCTCGTCCGAGAGCAGGCGCAGCGCGCGCCCGGCGTTCGAGACGTCCTGCGGGATGACGACGCTGCCGCCGTCGGGCAGCTCGTCGAGGCTGTCGACGGTCTTCGAGTAGAAGCCCACCACGGTCTTGTACACGGGCTGCACGCGCACGAGCGAGGCGTCGTTCTTCTCGTTGAACTCCTCCATGAAGGGGAGGTGCTGCACGAAGTTCGCGTCGAGCTCGCCCGCCTGCAGCATCTGGTTCGGCTGCACGTAGTCGGCGACCTCGACGAGCTCGATCTCGTAGCCGTCCTCGATGGCCTCGCCCGCGGCGAGCACGATGTCGGTCATCGGCTCGGTGTGCGCCGCGACCTTCAGGGTGACGGTCTCGGTCTCCCCGCCGGAGGCGCCGCCCGAGGCGCCTCCGGAGCAGGCGGTGAGCGCGAGGGCGCAGGCGGCTGCGGCGGCGAGGGCGGCGGAGGCGGTCGTGCGGGCGGTGCGGAGTGTCATGCGGGATCCTTCCTGGTGGGTCCGGGTCGTGCCGGCCGGGATGAGTCGCGGGCGGGTGGCCGCGATCCGACTCGCTAGCGCTTGTCGAGCGCCACGGAGGCGCGTTGGCCGATGGTCTGGATGAGCTGCACGCACACGACGATGAGCACGATCGTGAGCAGCATCAGCCCGAAGTTGTAGCTCTGGTAGCCGTAGCGCAGCGCGAAATCGCCGATGCCCCCGCCGCCCACGACGCCCAGCACGGTCGAGTACGAGACGAGGCTGATCGTCGCCGAGGTCAGGGCGTAGACGAGCCCCGAGCGGGCCTCGACGAAGAGGAAGCGGAACACGATCTGCGGCACGCCGGCCCCCATCGACTGCGCGGCCTGCACGATCCCGCTCGGGATCTCGAGCAGGATCTGCTCGGCGAGGCGGGCGTAGATGGCGACCGCCACGAAGCACAGCGGGAACGTCGCGGCGACCGTGCCGTAGCTCGTCTGGAACACGAGCCTCGTCAGGGGGATGATGAACACGACGAAGAGCAGGAACGGGAACGACCTGACGACGGTCACGTAGAGGTTCGCGAGCGACCAGACGGCGCGGTTCTCGATCACCCCGCCCGCGCGGGTGAGGTAGATGAGCGTGCCCAGCGGCAGGCCGAGCAGGATCGCGCAGAGCAGCGACACGAGCACCATGTAGCCGGTCTCGGCCATCGCCTGCGCGATCTTGTCGCCGTACTCGGCGAAGAGCTCGGAGAGGAGGTTCACGACGGCCGGGGATCCGGCGGGGCCCGGCAGGGAACCCGGGCCGAGCAGATGCGGCGCGCTCACGAGAGCAGCACCGATCGCGCGTGCTCGAGGTAGCTCTCGGGCTTCTCCCGTCGCTCACCGCGCACCGTGAGGGTCTCGCGCAGGCGGCCGCCCTCGAACACCGCGGCGCGCCGGCAGATCGCCTTCACCACGTCGAGCTCGTGGGTGACGATGACGATCGTGGTGCCGAAGCGGTCGCGGGTGTGCACGAGCAGGTTCAGGATGTCGTGAGTGGTCTGGGTGTCGAGCGCCGAGGTCGGCTCGTCGCACAGCAGCACGCCCGGCCGCGTGACGAGGGATCTGGCGATCGCCACGCGCTGCTTCTCGCCGCCCGACAGCTGGGCCGGGTAGTTGCCGGCCCGGTGCGAGAGCGACACGAAGTCGAGCAGTTGATCCACGAACTCGCGATCGCGGGTGCGCTGCAGCTTCAGCGGCAGCTCGATGTTCTGCCGCACGGTGCGGTTGCCGAGCAGGTTGAAGCCCTGGAAGACGACGCCGATGCGACGGCGCATGGCCGCGAGCCGGGCCTTCGACAGCGTCGAGAGATCGGTGCCCTCGACCGAGACCCTGCCCGCGCTGGGCGACTCGAGGCCGTTGCAGAGACGCAGCAGGGTCGACTTGCCCGCGCCGCTCTCGCCGAGGATCCCGAAGATCTCGCCCGCCTCGACGGCGAGGCTGACGTCGTCGAGGGCGACCACCGCCGACCCCGCGGGGCCGCCGTAGTGCTTCGTGACGCCGGCGAACTCCACGGCGGGTGCGCTCGCGGGCGAGGCGGCCGCTGCGTCGGGAGCTGCGAGGGCGGGCATGGGAAGTCTCTCTCGGATGGCGTGGGGCCGGTGCGGCGCCGCGGGCGTTGCGGCGCCGCGGGCGTTGCGTTTTTGGACCGAGTTCAACTATACCGCTCGAGTGTGCTCCGTGCTGGATGCGCGGCCGCACTGGGCCTCCGCAGGCGCACGGGGCCTCCGCGGTTGCATCGGAACCACCGTGGTTTCGATGCAACCGCGGAGTTTCGCTGCGGATGTCTGGGCGGAGCGGGGAGCGGGGTGTCAGCGCGGGTCGTAGCGCCGCACGGTCTCGTGGCGCGCGACGAGATGCCGCAGCGCCCAGCGGTCGGCGTCGACGGCGCCGAGGGCCCGCGCCTGCACGAGCACGTTGCCGATCGCGGTCGCCTCCACCGGCCCCGCGATCACGGGGAGCCCCGCGCGGTCGGCCGTCAGCCGGCAGAGCAGCTCGTTGAGCGAGCCGCCGCCGACCAGGTGGATCGCCTCGATCCGGGTGCCGCCGAGCTCGGCCGCCCGGTGAGCCGCCTGCGCGAACGCGGCGGCGAGACTCTCGACGATCGCGCGGGCGATGCCGGCCCGCGTCCGGGGGCCCCGGAGGCCGTGCTCCTCGTACCACGCGGCGATCCTCGTCGGCATGTCGCCCGGCGGCAGGAACCGGGGGTCGTCGGCGTCGAAGATCGGCGCGCGCTCCGAGGCCTCCGCGGCGGCCGCCAGCAGTTCGGGCAGCGAGATCGACGCGCCGTCCTCGGCCTCCCAGCCGCGCACGGTCTCCGACAGCAGCCACAGCCCCATGACGTTGCGCAGCAGGCGGGTGGTGCCGTCGACGCCGGCCTCGTTCGTGAAGTTCGCCTCGCGGGCGGCCTCGGTGACCACGGGGTGCTCGAGTTCGACCCCCACGAGCGCCCAGGTGCCGCACGAGATGTAGGCGGCGGGCCCCTCCATCGGGGTCGCGAGCACGGCAGAGGCGGTGTCGTGGGATCCCACCGCGATGACGTCGACGGGGCGGCGATCCGAGCGGAGCGCGGCCGCGCCGCTGGCGGCACCGCCGCCGTCGGGCCGCTGGGCGTCGACGGCGCCCCACTCCGCCAGCAGCTCGGGTCGCAGGGAGCCGATGCGCCGCCCCGCGTCGATCAGCTCGGGCAGCAGGCGGGTCGGGATCCCGATCCGGTCGGCGAGATCCCGATCCCACTGCTGGGTGCGCACGTCGAGGAGGCCCGTGGTCGAGGCGTTGGTGCGCTCGGCCCGGAGCTCGCCGCTCAGCATCCACGAGAAGAGATCCGGGATCAGCAGGGCCGTCTCGGCGGCATCGAGCACGCCGTCGCCGAGCTCGGCGGCGAACTGGTAGAGCGTGTTGAAGGGCAGGAACTGCAAGCCGTTGCGGCCGTAGAGCTCGGCGAAGGGGGCGACGGCGTGCACCGCCTCGACCCCGCGGGCGGTGCGCTCGTCGCGGTAGTGGAACGGCAGCCCCAGCACCCGATCGCCCCGCAGCAGTCCGTAGTCGACTGCCCAGGAGTCGACGCCGATGCCGGCGAGATCCGGTTCGATCCGCAGGGCGGCGGCGAGGCCCTCGGCGGTGCCGCGCCACAGCGCGCCGAGATCGGTGTGCAGCCCGCTCGGCAGCCGCAGCGGTCGGTTCGGGAACCTCGCGAGCTGCTCGATGCGCAGCTCGTCGGGACCGACCCGGCCGAGCACGACCCGACCGCTCGTCGCGCCCAGGTCGACCGCGGCGACGGCGACGGATCCCGACGCGCGGCGCGCTCCCGAGCCGCCGGCCGGTTCGGGAGCGACGCCCGAACCGCCTCCGAGGGGGCCGCCGGCGCTCATCGCAGGAAGGCCGCCGCGACGCCCGCGTCGACCGGCACGTGCAGGCCGGTCGTGTGGCTGAGCTCGGGGCCGGTCAGCACGAACACCGCGTTCGCGACGTTCTCGGGCAGCACCTCGCGCTTCAGGATCGTGCGCTGGGCGTAGAACTTGCCGAGATCCTGCTCCTCGATGCCGTAGGTCTTGGCGCGGTTGGCGCCCCAGCCCGAGGCGAAGATGCCGGATCCCCGCACGACGCCGTCGGGGTTCACGCCGTTGACGCGGATCCCGTGCTCGCCGAGTTCGACGGCGAGCAGCCGCACCTGGTGCGCCTGGTCGGCCTTGGTCGCCGAGTAGGCGATGTTGTTCGGGCCCGCGAACACGCTGTTCTTCGAGGAGATGTAGACGATGTCGCCGCCCAGGCCCTGCTCGATCATGACGCGCGCGGTGGCCTGGGAGACGAGGAAGGATCCCTTCGCCATCACGTCGTGCTGCAGATCCCAGTCGGCCTCGGTGGTCTCGAGCAGCGGTTTCGACAGCGAGAGGCCGGCGTTGTTGACGATGAGGTCGAGGCCGCCGAAGGCGAGCACCGCCTCGTCGACGGCGCGGCGCACGGCCTCCGCGTCGGTGACGTTCGCCTGCACGCCGATCGCGACGTCGGAGCTGCCGAGCTCGGCCGCGGCGGCCCGCGCCTTCTCGAGGTCGAGGTCGGCGATGACCACGCACGCGCCCTCGGCCGCCAGGCGGGTCGCGATGGCCTTGCCGATGCCCGAGGCGGCGCCGGTGACGAGCGCGACGCGCGTGGCGTGGGTCTTGGGCTTCGGCATGCGCTGCAGCTTCGCCTCCTCGAGCGCCCAGTACTCGATGCGGAACTTCTCCTCGTCGGAGATCGGGGCGTAGCTCGAGAGCGCCTCGGCGCCGCGCATCACGTTGATCGCGTTGATGTAGAACTCGCCGGCGACGCGGGCGGTCTGCTTGTCCTTGCCGAAGCTGAACATGCCGACGCCGGGCACGAGCACGATCGCCGGATCGGCTCCGCGCATGGCGGGGCTCGCCTCGTCGGCGTGGGCGTCGTAGTACGCCGCGTAGTCGGCGCGATAGGCCTCGTGCAGTTCGCGCAGTCGGGCGATGCAGTCCTCGACGGGGGCGTCGGCCGGCAGATCGAGCACGAGCGGCTTCACCTTGGTGCGCAGGAAGTGGTCGGGGCAGCTGGTGCCGAGGGCGGCGAGGGGCTGCAGCTTCTCGTGGGCGCAGAACTCGAGCACGGCCGCGTCGTCGGTGAAGTGGCCGACCTGCGGGCGATCCTGCGAGGCGATGCCGCGGATCGTCGGCGCGAGCGCCGCGGCCTTGGCGCGCCGCTCGGCCTCGGGCAGCGCCTCGAAACCGGCGACGGCCGCGCCGAAGGGGTCGGCCTTGCCGTGCTGCTCGATGTACTTCGCGGCGGTGTCGATGATCCAGAGCGAGTTCTGCTCGGACTCCTCGGAGGTCTCGCCCCACGCGGTGATGCCGTGGCCGCCGAGGATGCAGCCGACGGCCTGCGGGTTGTCGCGCTTGATGTCGCGGATGTCGAGGCCGAGCTGGAAGCCGGGTCGGCGCCAGGGCACCCAGACCACCTGGTCGCCGAAGATCTTCCGGGTGAGATCCTCGCCGTCGGCGGCGGTCGCGATCGCGATGCCGGAGTCGGGGTGCAGGTGGTCGACGTGGTCGGCCTCGACGAGCCCGTGCATGGCGGTGTCGATCGAGGGGGCCGCGCCGCCGGTGCCGTGCAGGGTGTAGCTCATGGCCTCGACCATCTCGTCCTCGCGCTCGACGCCCGGGTAGACGTCGACCAGGGCGCGCAGGCGATCGAGGCGGAGCGCCGCGAGGCCCTGCTCGGTGAGGGTGCCGAGGTCGCCGCCCGACCCTTTGACCCAGAGCAGCTCGACCTCGTCGCCGGTGACGGGATCGGCCGCGGTGCCCTTCGCCGAGGTGTTGCCGCCCGCGTAGTTGGTGTTGCGGGGGTCGGAGCCGAGGCGGTTCGAGCGGGCGATGAGCGCCGCGGCTGCGGGGTGGGTGCCGGGGGTGCCGGGGTCGGCGGTGGTGCTCGAGTCGGGGGCGCTGGGTGCGTTCGTCATGGGGGCCTTCTGGTAGAGGGGCGTGATCCGGGAACACGGCCACCATAACCCGGTGAGTTTCGTTCGTCAATGAAATACTTTTGTTCGAAAGCTTCGCGGCGGTGGATGCTGCCCGGGGCCCGCCCTACTGGGGGGTATGGGCCTTGGTAGAAACCGCGCCCGGGGTTTCGGTTCCTCCGACGGCAGATCCACCGTCGGGGAGCCGGAGGCGAATAGGCTGAGCGGCGATGGGGTGACGATGGGATCCAGGAACGGAGCGCTGATGGCCGAGGGGGCGAACGGGAACCGGGGGGAGGAGATCCTCTCGGCGATCGAGGAGCACGGGGAGCTCTCGGTCGCCGCGCTCGCCGACCGCTTCGGGGTCTCCGAGGTGACGATCCGCAAGGATCTCGACCGGCTCGCCCGCCGCTCGCTCATCGAGCGCGTGCGCGGCGGCGCCCGCGTGCAGGCGGGCGCGGGGGAGGGCGCGTTCTCGGAGCGGCTCGGCCGCCACGCGACCGCGAAGCGCGCGATCGCGCGCCGGGCGTCCGAGCTCATCGGGCCGGGCGAGGTGGTGGCCCTCGACTCGTCGTCGACGAGCTACTTCCTGGCGCTCGAGCTGCTCGATCGTCCCGACCTCACCGTCGTCACGAGCTCGCTGCGGACGGCGCTGCTGCTCGCCGAGCAGTCGGAGCTCTCGATCTTCATGCTGGGGGGCGCCGTGCGCCGCACCTCGGGTGCGACGGTCGGCGCTCCCGACGATCTGCTGCGGGGGCTCGGCCGCATCGCGACGGCCTTCTTCGGCGCGACCACCATGTCGCCCGAGCGGGGGCTGCTCGAGCGGTCGGTCGCGGAGGCCGGGACGAAGCGTGCGATGGCCGCGGTGTCGGCGCAGGTCGTGGTGCTCTGCGACTCCTCCAAGCAGCAGGGCTTCGGCATGACGAGCGTCGTGCCGGCGCGCCGCATCGCCCGCATCGTGACCGACTCGGGATTCGATCCTGACCTCGCGGCATCCTGGGAGGCCGCCGGCGTCGCGGTCGACCGCGTGGAGCTGACGCGCCGCGGCTGAGGCCCGCTGCGACTGAGAGGCCCACCGTGGCTGAGAGGCGCGAGGGCCGCCGCGCGCCGTCACTCCCCGGTGAGGACCACCCTGTTGCCGTCGGGGTCGGCGAGCTGCAGGATGCGCCGCCGGCCGCCGCCGGGCCGCGGGCCCTCGTGTCGGATGCCGGCACGGGCGGCCCGCTCCGCGGCCGCATCGAGATCGGCGACGTCGAGTACGACGGTGGAGCCCCCGGCCCGGTCGGGCTCCGACCACACCTGCAGCCCGAAGGCGCGGTCGAGGTGCCACTCGATCAGGCCCGGCATGGGACGCGCGTCGGGTCCGCGCTCGAACAGGCGCGCGTACCACTGCTCGGCGCGGTCGAGGTCGGTGACGGTGCAGTTCGCGAGCATCCGATGGATCATGGTCGGCTCCTCCGCTGGTCGCCGCCGGGGATCGACGGACACCACGAGCCAATCACGGACGGCGGCGGAGGGGAAGCGGCCGCCTACGCCTCCTCCGTGATCGCGAAGATCAGCTCCGCGATCCGGTCGCCCAGCTCGTCGATGCCCTCCGGCGCGTCCCTGCCCGAGAGCGCCGAGATGCGCAGCGCTCGCTCGAACACACCGCCCAGGATCGGGACGGCCCGCTCGACGGGGATCGTGAAGCGGCGCCCGGCGGCCCCCACGACCCCCTCGACCATCGAGGCGAGGCCGTTCTTCGACCGGGTGAGGAAGTCGGCGAAGCCGGGGGCGAGCGAGGGATCCCGCATCGCGAGCAGGAGGAACTCGGTCTCGAGTACGAACCAGACGGTCTCGGGATCGGTGGGCGCGAAGAACTCGGCGACGTACTCTGCGACCTCAGCCCGCTCGAGGCACCCCTCTCGATCCCGCAGCAGCGGGGTGAGCTCGGTCACGCGCTGTTCCAGCTCATCGGTGCGCTGCTCGTACTCGCGGGCGAGTGCCGCGAGGAACAGTTCCTCCTTGCTCGAGAAGTTCGAGTAGAAGGCACCGCGCGTGAAGCCCGCGCGGGTGCACACGGCCTCGACGGACGCGCCCTGGAGCCCCTCCTCGACGAAGACCTCGGCCGCCGCATCGAGCAGGCGGGCGCGGGTCTCCTGTCGGCGCGGGCTCGGCCGAGCCTCGGGGGGACGGGTGTCGGTCATCCCCTCATCATGCCACGTTCAGGCTGTTCGAAGCCGCTCTCGATACATTGGTGTATCGAAGTCGATACGTTCGTGTATCGAGGTGGGATCGCAGTCCCCGCGTTCGCGGCCCCGCCCACGGACTCCACCTGCGCACGCCGTCCGATCGAAGGGATCGAATGTCCACGCTGCTCTATGCCCTCGGCCGCTGGGCCACGAGGGCCCGCACGCTCGTGCTCATGATCTGGGTCGCGATCCTCGCGCTGCTCGGCGCCGGCGCGCTGCTCTGGGGGCAGGGGGCGAACGCCCCGATCACGATCCCGGGCACCGAGTCGCAGGCGGCGATCGACAGCCTGGGGCGCACCTTCCCCGAGGTGAGCGGCACGAGCGCCACGATCATCGTGGTGGCTCCCGAGGGCGAGCGCGTCGACGGCGGCCCCTACGAGGGGCTCGTCGACGACGCGGCGGAGGAGCTCGAAGAGCTCGAGGCCGTCACCGCGGTGCAGACGCCCTTCAGCGAGCTCGCGAGCGGCGGCCTCTCCGACGACGGCCGCGCGGCCCTCCTCACGATCCAGCTCGAGGGCACGATGGACAGCGTGCCCGATTCCACCCTCGAGGGCATCGAGCGCGTCACGGACGAGCTGCAGGAGCGGCTGCCGAGCGGCGGGGAGGCCTCCTACGGCGGCGAGGCCTTCTCGGCCGAGGTGCCGGGCATCAGCCCGACCGAGGCCGTCGGCGTGGTCGTGGCCTTCATCGTGCTCGTCCTCACGCTGGGCTCGCTCATCGCCGCGGGCATGCCGCTGCTCATCGCCGTCATCGGCGTGGGCGTGTCGATCGCGGGCCTCTTCTTCGTCACGGCCTTCGTCGAGCTCACCTCGACGACGCCCATGCTCGCGCTCATGCTGGGGCTTGCGGTGGGCATCGACTACACCCTCTTCATCGTGAGCCGGCACCAGGAGCAGCTCCGCTCCGGTCTCGAGGTGCGCGAGTCGATCGCCCGGGCGACCGCCACGAGCGGATCGGCCGTGGTCTTCGCCGGTCTCACGGTGATCATCGCGCTGCTCGGTCTCTCGGTCGCCGGCATCCCCTTCCTCACCGCCCTCGGCGTCGCCGCCGCGGCCGCGGTGGGCATCGCCGTGCTCATCGCCGTGACGCTCACGCCCGCGGTGCTCGCCATGGCGGGCAGCAGGATCCTGCCCGCGAGGCAGCGGCGCGCGCTCGGGATCGCACCGGCCCCCGCATCGGCGGCGATCGCCGAGCCCGGAGACGGAACGGCCGTGTCGGCCGACTCGACGATCGTCGCCCCCTCGCGCGCGGAGCGGTTCTTCGGCCGGTGGGTCGGCCTCGCCACCGCGAAGCCGCTCGTCACGATCGTGTCGGTGCTCGTGCTGCTCGGCGTCGCCGCCGTGCCCGCGCTGCAGCTGCGGCTCGCCCTGCCGAACGCCACCTCTCTCGCCGTCGACGACCCGGCCCGCGTCACCTACGAGCTGACGGGAGAGCACTTCGGGGAGGGGGCGAACGGCCCGCTCCTGCTGACGGGCTCGATCATCACGAGCGAGGATCCGCTCGGCCTCATGGAGGATCTCGCCGACGAGGTCCGGGCGGTGCCCGGTGTCGCCGATGTGCCGCTCGCCACTCCCAACGCGGGCGCAGACACCGGCATCATCCAGGTGCAGCCCGAGGAGGGGCCGCACGCCGAGAGCACGGCGGAGCTCGTGCACGAGCTCCGGGACCGGCACGACGAGTGGGAGCGCGAGTACGGCGTCAGCCTCGCGGTGACGGGCTTCACGGCGGTCGGCATCGACGTCTCCGAGATGCTCATGCACGCCCTGCTGCCCTTCGGCGTGCTCGTCGTCGGGCTCTCGCTGATCCTGCTCGCGATGGTGTTCCGCTCGGTGTGGGTGCCCGTCAAGGCGACGCTCGGATTCCTGCTCTCGGTCGGCGCGGCGTTCGGAGCGGTCGTCGCCGTGTTCCAGTGGGGCTGGCTCGCCGATGCGCTGCACGTGAACTCGACGGGCCCGATCCTGAGCTTCATGCCGATCATCCTGATGGGCGTGCTGTTCGGCCTCGCCATGGACTACGAGGTGTTCCTCGTCTCGCGCATCCGCGAGGAGGTCGTGCACGGCGCCGACGCGCAGACCGCGATCCGTCGCGGCTTCGTCGGCTCGGCGAAGGTCGTGACCGCAGCGGCCGTCATCATGTTCGCCGTCTTCGCCGCGTTCGTGCCCGAGGGCGACCCGAGCATCAAGGTCATCGCGCTGGGTCTCGCCGTCGGGGTGTTCGTGGACGCGTTCATCGTGCGCATGACGCTCGTGCCGGCGGTGCTCGCCCTGCTCGGGGACCGGGCGTGGCGGATGCCGCGGTGGCTCGACCGGATACTGCCCGCCTTCGACGTCGAGGGCGAGGGGCTCGCCCGCGAGCTGGCGCGCGCCTCCTGGCCCGAGGACCGGCCAGACGCGAGGATCGCGAGCGAGGGGCTCGTGCTCGCAGCCGCCGGTTCGCCCGGCGTGGGCGGCTCGCCCGGCACGGGCGGTCCTGACGGTCCGAGCGGCACGGAGATCCCGGACCTGCGCGTGGGGCCGGGTGAGGCCCTGCTGCTCGACCCGACCGACCCGGCGGCGCTGCCGCTCGCCGAGGCGCTGAGCGGACGCGGCGGCCTCCTCGCCGGGACCGCGAAGATCGTCGGCCTCCTGCTGCCCGAGCGCGCGGGCTCGCTGCGCGCCCGGTCGGCGTGGGCCGTCCCGATGACGCTGCGCGAGGCGCTGCGGGATCGTCCGTCGCTCCTCGTGCTCGACCTCCGCAGCGCGGGAGCCGCTCCCGAGTCGGCAGGCCTCGACTCGCAGCGCTCGGCGCTGGAGGCGCGGGCGGTGGAGGCGGCCCGGGGCGCGGCTCCAGCGGTGACGCTGGTCGTGATCGGCGCGCGCGAGCACGCCGAGCGGGTGCTGCCCGGCGGGCTCGTGCTGCGGAGCGCGGCTCCTCCCGAGCGCGCCGATCGGGGCGGCTGGCGCCCCGCGACCGAGACTCCGACCGAGACCGACGCGATGGGAGCGAACCGATGAGCGCGACGACGAGCCGCCTGCGCGGCCGCCGGCCGGTGACCTGGCGCACCGTGATCGGTCTCGTACTGGTGCCGCTGACGGTGGCGGGCGTGCTGCTGTGGGGGCTGTGGAATCCGCAGGAGCGCCTCGAGGGCGTCACCGCGGCCGTCGTCAACCTCGACGAGCCGGCCGAGATCGACGGCCAGACCGTGCCGCTCGGGCGGGTGCTCGCGGGCGAGCTGATCGGGGGCGACGCCGATCAGAACTTCACCTGGGTGCTCACCGACGAGGACGACGCCTCCGAGGGGCTCGAAGACGGGCGCTACGCCACGGTCGTCACGATCCCCGAGAACTTCTCGAGCGCCGCGACCTCGCTGCAGGAGGGACCCGACGCCGCTGAGACGGCGACGATCGACATCGACACCTCCGACCGGGGGCGCCTGCTCGACTCGGCGCTCTCGAACATCGTCACCCAGACCGCCACCGGGGTGCTCAACCAGCAGCTCGGCGCGCAGTTCGTCGGCAACGTGTTCGTCGGCATGACCGAGCTGCACGGCGGCGTCGGCGATGCGGCCGACGGCGCCGCGGAGCTCGCGGACGGCGGATCCCAGCTCGCCGACGGCGCCGGAGAGCTCGCCGACGGCGCCGGCCAGCTGGCCGAGGGCACCGCGCAGCTCTCGGCGGGCGCCGCCGAGCTGTCGAGCGGCACGGGGCAGCTCGCGAGCGGCGTGGGCGAGTACGTCGGCGGCGCCGCGCAGCTCGCGCAGTCCTACCGACCGCTCGCGGAGGGGACGACCGCCGCGGTGTCGCAGCTGCAGGCGATCGTCGGTGCGCTCGCGCAGCTGGAGGGCGCGACGGCGGGGCCGCAGGCTCAGCTCGCCGAGGGGCTGACGGCGGCGGGCGCCGGCGCTCAGGGGCTCGGCGAGGACGCGGGCGCGCTCTACGCCGAGTGCCTCGCCTCGGGCGCCACGCAGGAGTTCTGCGACGGCATGCTCGGCACGCTGTCGAACCGGGCCGCCCAGATCGGCGGGGGCGTGCAGACCGCGTCCGACGGCGCCACCGGCCTCGGGAACGCGATGTCGGGCCTCGAGGGATCGCTCGGCGGGGGCTCGGGATCGGGCGGCGACCCGGCCACCCAGCTCGACCAGCTGATCGCCGGCACCGAGCAGTTCCGCGCGGGCCTCGAGACGTTCGCCGCGCAGGGATCGCAGCTCGCCTCGGGGGCGTCGCAGCTGTCGACGGGCGCCTCCCAGCTCGCAGCGGGCACGGGCGAGCTCGCCGCCCAGACTCCGCAGCTCGCCGACGGCGCCGCGCAGCTGGCCGATGGCACCCGGCAGTCCGCCGACGGCGCCGATCAGCTGGCGCAGGGGCTGCGCACCGCCGCGGACGAGATCCCGAACTACTCCGAGGCCGAGCGCGAGCGCGTCTCCGACACCGCCGTGCGGCCCGTCGAGGCGACCGGGGCGAGCGACGAGCTGTTCAACGCGTCGGGCGTGCCCCTGTTCGCGGGCATCGCGCTCTGGGCCGGTGCGCTCGCGGCGTTCCTCGTGCTCGCGCCGCTGTGGCGGCGCACGCGGGACGCGGCGCGCGGTGTGCTCGCCATCACCCTGCGCAGCTCCCTGCCCGCTCTCGGACTCGGAGCGGCCCAGGGCGCCATCGCGGGGGTCGTGCTGCCCGTCGCCCTCGGCTACGACGCGGCGCAGGGGCTCGGGTTCTTCGGCCTCGCGCTGATGGCGGGGATCGCCTTCGCGCTCGTCGCGCAGGGACTCTCCGCGCTGCTCGGCGGCCTCGGCAGGTTCGTCGCCTTCGCGCTGCTCATCGTGTCCTTCGCGGTCGGCATCGTCGCGACCGTGCCCGGGCCGCTGCAGGCGATCAGCGACGCCAGCCCGATCGGCGCAGCCTTCGCCGGCTTCCAGGCCGTCGCGACCGGTGCCGGGGGCGGGGGAGGGAGTGCCCTGCTGCTGGCGCTCTGGGGCCTCGGCGGGGTCGTGCTCACGGGCCTGGCGGTGATGCGGGCGCGGCGGGTGCGGTGACGAAGGAGATGGACGCGCCGCCGTCGATCTTGAGGTCGAGGCCGTTCACGTGCGAGGAGCGGTCGCTCGCCAGGAAGACGATGGCCTCCGCGACCTCCTCGGCGTGCGTGAAGCGCCCGGTGGGCACGAAGTCGAGCCTCCGTCTGCGGCCCTCCTCGTCGACGAGCTCGGTGAAGAGCGGGGTCTCCACGGGGCCGGGCGACACCGTGTTCGCCCGCAGCCCCTGCTTCGCGAACTCGACCGCGATGTCCGCGGTGAGGGCGAGCACGCCGCCCTTCGTCGCCGAGTAGGCGATGCCCGGCACGGCCGAGCCGAGCGACCCGAGCATCGAGGCCGTGTTCACGAGGGAACCGCCCCCTCCCCGCAGCATGAGCGGGATCCCGTGCTTGTTGACGAGGAACATCGACGTCAGGTTCGCGCGCACCGTCATCTCCCACGCGGAGAGGTCGGTGCTGATCACGCTGCCGTCCTCGGCCGGGGCGATCCCCGCGTTGCTGCACAGCACGTCGAGGCGCCCGAACTCGGCATCCACGCGCGCGAATGCGGCGGCGACCGCCTCCTCGTCGCTCAGCTCCGCGACGATGAAGCGGTCGCACGCGTGCGGGGCGTCGCGACGGTCCATCCCGACGACGACGGCCCCCTCGCGGCGCAGGGCTTCGGCGGTGGCCCGGCCGATGAGGCCCGCGGCCCCGGTGACGACGGCGATCTTGTTCTCCAGCACGGCGGCTCCCTTCGCCCGGGATCCTGGCGTCCCGAGATGCTCCGACCGTAACCGCCGCCGGATGGTGCGCGAACTGTTCGCCGCGACTACTGCCGAGCGCGACTCTTGTGCCGTCGCACATAGATGGGGTGTCGGCGTACGCAACAGGCTTGTGAGAGCTCGCGATACCAACGGAGGTGCTGCGAGTCCCGCAATTCTGACACACGCAACACGTGCCTGCTAGTCGCGATGGAGGACAGGAATGGCAACGAAACAACTACGAAGGGCAGGGGCGGTCGCGCTCGCGCTCGGAACGGCGACCGCGCTCGCCGCCTGCTCCGGCCAGGTCTCCGTGGGCGAGGGCGGCGACGCCGACGCGACCCTCATCTACGACCTCGGCCTCGAGATGACGACGCTCGACCCCGCGAGCACCTTCGACGTGTCGGCGTCGACCGTCAACTCGCAGATCTACGAGCAGCTCGTCGACTACGACCCCGAGAGCGGGGAGATCGTCGGAGAGCTCGCGGACTCCTGGGAGATGAACGACGACGCCACCGAGTACCGCTTCACCCTGCGCGACGACGTCACCTTCGAGAGCGGCGGCACGCTCGGCTCGAAGGACGTCGTCTTCGCCCTGGACCGCCTGAAGAACCTCCAGGGCCCGCCCGCCTACCTGATGGACGGGCTGACCGTCACCGCCGACGGCGACGAGGTCGTCGTGATCTCCAGCGAGGTGCCGAAGCCCGAGCTCCCCGCGATGCTCGCGAACGAGAACTTCTCGGTCTACGACTCGGAGGCGGTGCAGGAGCACGGCGCGGTCTCCGACGAGACGGCGGCGACCGCGGACGAGGCCGGCGACATCTTCTTCAGCGAGTCCTTCGGCTCGGGGCCCTACTCGCTCGCCGGGTACGAGCCCAACGCGCAGGTCGAGCTCGCCGCGAGCGAGAACTGGCGCGGCGACGCGCCCGACTTCTCGAAGGTGCTGGTCCGCAACTCCCGCAGCATCCAGCAGCAGATCCTGAACATCCAGAACGGCGGATCGGATCTGACGAACTCGCTGTCGTCGCCGCAGGTCTCCGAGCTGGACGAGAGCAAGGTGAACGTGGTCAGCCAGCCCCTGCCGCAGGTGATCTACCTGGCGCTGACGAACTCGGGCGGGCCGACGGTCAACGACGACTTCCGCAAGGCGGTCGCCCTCGGCCTCGACTACGACGGCCTCCTCGAGATGGCGGGCGACGGCGCGCGTCAGGCCACCGGTGTGATCCCGACGGTGCTCGAGGGCTCGATCCCCGAGGGCGAGGGCCTCACGCGCGACGTCGAAGCGGCGAAGGCCGCGCTCGCCGCCAGCGGCGTGGGCGACCAGACGCTCTCCATCTCCTTCGGCAGCGACTACGCGGTCGGCGGGCAGGACATGGGGCTCTTCGCCCAGAAGATCCAGTCCGACCTAGAGGAGATCGGCATGAACGTCGAACTGGACGGCGCCCCCACCCAGGTCTCGCGCACCGCGAACCAGGAGGGCAAGGTGCAGGCCGCGCTCTGGCCCTTCCCGCCGGACTACGCCGACGCCAGCCAGTTCCTCATCCACAGCCCGGGCGGTCTGCTCGCGGAGCGCGCGCACTGGAGCGCGGACCAGGCGCCCGACATCGCGGCGCTCGCCGACACGGCGCAGCGGGTGGTCGACCGCGACGAGCGCGCCGAGGCGTACGAGACCTGGGCGCGGGCGATCCGCGACACGAACCGCTTCATCGCGGTCGTCGAGGTGCCGCAGAACCTCGTGTCCTCGAAGCGGGTGGGCAACCTGAACATGGACGTGACCGGTCAGACCTCGCTGGACACGCTGACGCTCGAGCAGTAGGCGGGAACCATCGTGACAGTGTCAGTCGGCACCGCGGCCGGGGCGGCCGGAGCCAGAGTGCTCCGGTTGTCCCGGCACCCCGTCCTCTCCTACACCCTGCGCCGTCTCGGCCTGACCCTGTTCCTCGCGTTCGGGGTGACGGTCGTCACGTTCGTGCTCACCACGCTCGTGCCGATCGACCCGGCCGTCGCCGCCCTCGGCGAGCGGGCGGCGGCGGATCCCGACATCGTCGCCGCCTACCGGGAGAAGTACGGCCTCGACAAGCCGCTCATCGTGCAGTACTGGGTGTACGTCACGGGGCTGATCCAGGGCGACTGGGGCATGTCCCAGCAGACGCAGCGGCCCGTGCTCCAGGACCTCATGAGCTACGCGCCCGCGACCCTCGAGCTCGTCTTCGCGACGATCGTGCTCGCGGTGGTCACCGGGGTGCTGGTGGGGCTGGCGGCCGCGCTCTACCGCAACAGGTTCCCCGACCACTTCGCCAGGGTCCTCGCCCTGCTCGGGGTGAGCACGCCGATCTTCTGGTTCGGCATCGTGATGACGATGATCTTCTTCGCCCAGCTCGGCTGGCTCCCGAGCGGCGGCCGGGTCGACCCGGGCCTCCCGAAGATCCAGGGCGGCACGGGCTTCATGCTCGTCGACGCCGTGCTCGCGGGGCAGCCCGCGATCTTCTGGTCGGCGGTGCGGCACCTGATCCTCCCCTCGATCGTGCTGGGCCTCAGCACGCTGGGGCTCATCATCAGGATCACCCGCGCCTCCGTGCTCGAGGTGCTCGGCAACGACTACGTGCGGGCGGGGCGCGCCAAGGGGCTCGGCCGCGGCACCGTCGTGAGCCGTTACGTGCTGCGCGCGGCGTCGGGGTCGATCCTGACGGTCACCGGCGTCGCCTTCGGCGGCCTGCTCGCGGGCACCGTGCTCATCGAGACGGTCTTCAACTGGCCGGGTCTGGGGCTCTACGCCTACCGCTCGGCCACGACGGCGGACCTGAACGCGATCATGGGCGTCACGCTGTTCGTCTCGACCGCCTACATCCTCGTCAACCTGATCGTCGACCTGTGCTACATGGTCCTGGATCCGAGAGTGAGGCTCACATGAGCACCCAGCCGGAGGTCTCCGTCCCGCAGACCACCACCTCGATCCCCGCGGCCGTCGAACGCCGGCGCATGAAGGCCGCGGCCACCGGGGGCGCCGTGAAGCGCGTGGTGCGGATGCCGCTCTTCGCGATCAGCCTCGGCATCGTGCTGGTGTGGGTGATCGTCATCGTCTTCGCGGACCAGATCGCGCCCTACGGCGCCGCGGCCCAGATCGCCGCACCGCTCGCTCCCCCGTCTCCCGAGCACCTGTTCGGCACCGACGAGCTCGGGCGCGACGTGTTCAGCCGCGTGGTCCACGGCGCCAGGATCTCGCTGGTCTTCGCCGTGATCCTCGTGATCGCCGCCATGCTCATCGGCACGCTCATCGGCCTCGTGTCGGGGTTCTTCGGCGGGTGGATCGACGAGGCGCTGATGCGGCTCGTGGATCTCTTCTTCGCCTTCCCCGTCGTGATCCTCGCGATGGCGGTCGCCGCCGCGCTCGGTGCGAGCGTGCAGAACGCCGTGCTCGCCGGCATCGTCGTGAGCTGGCCCATCTACGCGAGAACCGTGCGCGGGCTCGTGGTCGGCTACCGCGACGCGGAGTTCGTGATCTCGAGCCGGCTGGCCGGCATCGGGTCGGGCCGCTCGATCGCGGTCGACCTGCTGCCGAGCATCGCGGGGCCGACGCTGGTGCTGGCGACGCAGGACATCGGCACGGCGATCCTGCTGCTCGCGAGCCTCTCGTTCCTCGGCGTGGGCGCCCAGCCGCCGATGCCGGAGTGGGGAGCGATGATCTCGGCGGGAGTGACCCACTTCAACGCCTGGTGGATCGCGGTGTTCCCGGGTCTCGCCATCGTCACGGTCGCGCTCGCCTTCAACCTGCTGGGCGACGGTCTGCGCGACATGCTCGACCCGAAGATGAAGCGCTCGGTGCCGCGGCCCTCACAGAGGAGGAAGAAATGAGCCTGCTCGCAGTCGAAGACCTCAGCATCTCGCTGCCGATCGGCGGGCGGATGGTGCCGATCGTCGAGGGGATCGACCTCTCGCTCGAGCGGGGCGAGGTGCTCGGCATCGCCGGCGAGAGCGGCAGCGGGAAGACGCTGTCGGCGATGGCCGTCATGGGTCTGCTGCCGAAGGAGGCCGAGGTCGCCGGCTCGATCCGCTTCGAGGGCCGCGAGCTGACGACGCTCGGAGAGCGCGAGTTCGGGCGGATCCGCGGCAACGACATCGCGATGGTGTTCCAGGATCCGCTGAGCAGCCTGCACCCGATGCTGACCGTCGAGGGGCAGCTCACCGATCACCTGCGGAAGCACCGCGGCCTGAACCGCCGGGCCGCCCGCGCCCGCGCGACCGAGCTGCTGGAGCTCGTGCGCCTGCCGAATCCGGCGAAGACGCTCCGCGCCTACCCGCATCAGCTCTCGGGCGGTATGCGGCAGCGCGTCGCCATCGCCACGGCGCTCGCCTGCGAGCCGTCGCTGCTCATCGCGGACGAGCCGACGACGGCGCTCGACGTCACGGTGCAGGCGGGCATCATCGAGCTGCTGCTGCGCCTCACGGGGGAGATGGACATCGGGGTGATGATCGTCACCCACGACCTCGGCGTGCTGTCGAGCATCGCCGACCGGCTCGCCGTGTTCTACGCCGGGCAGATCGTCGAGACCGCCGCAGCGTCCACCGTGTTCCGCGAGCCCACGCACCCCTACACCGAGGCGCTGCTCGCGGCCGTGCCCCACCGGGACGACGACGGCGACGTCGTGCTGCAGCCGATGCGCGGCGCTCCGCCCGGGGCGGGGGAGTGGGCCGAGGGCTGCCGCTTCAACCCGCGCTGCGGCTACGTCGAGCCGGTGTGCCGGGTGCGCGCGCCGCAGCTCCTGGAGTTCGTCCCGGGCCATAGTGCGGCCTGCCACGTGAAGGGAATCGCATCATGAGCGCAGCGCTGCTCAGCGTGAACGACGTCTCGATCGAGTACAAGCGGGGCGACCGCATGGTGATCAAGGCGGTGAACGGCGTCAGCTTCGAGCTCGGCCGGGGGGAGATCCTCGGCGTGGTCGGCGAGAGCGGATGCGGCAAGTCCACGCTGGCGAAGGGGATCATGGGCCTCGTCCCGCTGGCGGCCGGATCGATCGAGTTCGACGGCGAGCCGGTGCGGCCGCTCGGCCGCCGCAGGCGCGACGAGGCGCAGCTGCCCGTGCAGATGATCTTCCAGGATTCGGCGGCGGCGCTGAATCCCCGGCGCACCATCGGGGCCCAGATCTCCGAGGTGGTCTCGCTGCGGGTGAAGCAGCGGGGCGAGCAGGGCGTCAACTCGGTGAACGAGGTCGCCGACGTGCTGCGCAAGGTGGGTCTTCCGCCGTCGGCCGCGATGAAGTACAGCCACGAGTTCTCGGGAGGTCAGCGGCAGCGCATCGCCCTCGCGCGGGCGCTCGCCTCGAAGCCGAAGGTGATCGTCGCTGACGAGCCGATCTCGGCGCTCGACGCCTCGGCCCAGGCGTATGCCGCGCGGCTGCTGGTGGAGGTCTGCCGGGAGGAGGGCATCGCCCTCGTGTTCATCTCGCACGACCTCGCCGTGGTGCGGGCGATAGCCGACCGCGTCGTGGTGATGTACCTGGGCCGGGTCGCCGAGACGGGGCCCACGCGCGACGTGTGGCGGGATCCGAAGCATCCCTACGCCCAGGCGCTCATCGGCGCGATCCCCGTGCCCGACGGCTCCGGGCGGCGCCCGCAGACGCTGGTGGGGGAGGTGCCTGATCCCGCGAACGCGCCCACGGGCTGCGTCTTCCACCCCCGCTGCCCCCATCGCTTCGAGGGCTGCGACACCGAGGTGCCGGAGCTCGTGCGCTTCGACGGCGCGCGCGCCGCCGCCTGCCGCCTGCTCGACCCCGAGGCGGTCGGAGCCCGGACCGCGGTCGACTATGCGCGGGCACAGTGAGGGTCGCACTTGCTGTGCGGCGGAACATGTAGGACGGACCGGCCGATCAATACCGTTTGGTAATGAGCCGCTGTGAGCGCACTTCGCGCAGACTATCGAGGAGGATGCAATGGCGAAGCCCATCGACGAGCTGATCGTCCAGGACAAGGGGTTGGTGAGCCGCGAGATCTTCGTGGACGAGGAGATCTTCAAGCAGGAGCTCTCCCGCGTGTTCGCGCGGGCCTGGCTCTTCGTCGCGCACGAGGACCAGATCGCGAAGAACGGCGACTACGTGGTGTCGAAGATGGGCACCGACACCGTCATCGTCACCCGCGACATGGAGGGCGAGGTGCACGTGCTGCTCAACACGTGCACGCACCGCGGCATGCGCCTGTGCCGCAACGACATGGGCAACGCCCGCACCTTCTCGTGCCCCTACCACGGGTGGTCGTACTCGATGGACGGGCGCATCGTCGAGACCCCCGGGGATCTCGCGGGCGTGCCGGGCCACGCCACCTACTACCACGGCGAGCTCGACAAGAAGGACTGGGGGCTCGTCCGCGCGCCCCGCGTGAAGGTCTACAAGCGCACGGTGTGGGCCTCCTGGGATCCCGACGCCCCCGAGTTCGACGACTACCTCGGCGACATGAAGCAGTACCTCGACTACGCCCTCGACGGTCGCGACGGCTCGCCGGGCAACAACGAGATGATCGGCGGGATCCTGAAGTGGCGGGTGCCGTCGAACTGGAAGTTCGCCCCCGAGAACTTCATCGGCGACAACTACCACGACATCTCCCACCGCTCGGTCGACCTCGTCGGCATCAACCCCTCCGGCGGCACCGGCCGCCGCGACGACGAGCCCGAGGACGCGACGACGATCGGCTTCCCGAAGCTCGGGCACGGCGTGATCGGCGAGATGCCCTACCAGAAGGAGCCGGAGTCCGCCGGCTGGGCGGCGAACCCCGAGGTCTCGGAGTGGTACCGGAAGTGCCACGACGCCCGCGTCGAGCGCTTCGGCGACGAGCACCGGGTGAGCATGACGGTCGGCACCATCTTCCCGAACATGTCGTTCCACGGCCGGCAGCCGCGCACGATCGCGGTGTTCCACCCCATCTCGCCGACCGAGATGGAGATGTGGCGGATCTTCCTGGTCGACCGCGACGCCCCCGACGCGGTGAAGGACATGGCGCGGCACTACCACCTGAGCTACTCCGGGCCCGGCGGGCTGACCGAGTCCGACGACATGGAGAACTGGTCGTACGCCACCGACTCCAGCCGGGGCGAGATCTCGCGCAGCATCTACTTCAACTACGAGATGGGCCTCGGCCACGCGCGAGTGGTGCCCCACCTCGAGGGCGCCGTGGAGAACGGCGAGTTCACCGAGGAGAACGCGCGCATCTTCTACCGCCGCTGGGCCGAGTTCATGAAGGCCGGATCCTGGGACGAGCTCTTCCCCGGCAAGGGCCCGGGGCCGGGCGGCTCCCGCGGTGCGGCCGAGAGCGCACCGGCCGACGCCGAGGCCGCCTCCGTAGACGCCGCAGCGACCGCCGAGACGAAGTGAGGGGAACCGTGTCCAAGAGAGAAGAGATCGAGCTGCTGCACGACGTCACGCAGTTCTTCTACCGCGAGGCCGACCTCCTCGACTACCGCGAGTACGCGGAGTGGCTGAAGCTGCTGCACCCCGAGGTGCGCTACTTCATCCCGCTCGTGCGCAACGTCCCCCGGATGCGCGACAACGAGTTCACTCGCGAGCAGCAGGACAACGCCTGGATGGACGAGGGCTACACGACGCTCGAGAAGCGCGTGAAGCAGATCCTCACCAACATCCACTGGGCCGAGGAGCCGCCCTCGCGGGTGTCGCACCTCATCACCAACACCGTGCTGCTCTCGGTCGAAGGCGATCCGGGATCCCGCGAGGTGACGACCCGATCCCGCGTCTTCGTCTACCAGAACCGCATCGACGACGAGGTCAACCACTTCGTCGGCAAGCGGATCGACACCCTCGCCGAGACGGAGGGCGGCTGGCTGCTCAAGCACCGGACCGTCCACCTCGACCAGAGCGTGCTGCTCGCCAAGGCGCTCACGGTGTTCATCTGATGGTGCGGGCGATCTTCCACTCGGCCGACGGCGGCTCGACGGACGAGATCGACGTGCCCGACGGCTGGACGCTCATGGAGGGCGCCAGGCAGGAGGGCATCCAGGGGATCGTCGCCGACTGCGGCGGCGGCGCGATCTGCGGCACCTGCCACGTCAGGGTGCGCCCCGAGTGGGCGGACCGGCTGCCCGAACCGGAGCCCAGCGAGGCCGCGCTGCTCACGATCGTCCCCGAGCCGTGCGAGACGAGCCGTCTCGCCTGCCAGATCCCGATGGAGCCGGAGCTCGAGGGCATCGAGGTCGACATCCCGAGCACCCAGCTCGACATCTGAGGCCCCCTCCCACCGCCCGGCCCCGGCCGGCACAACGTTCGAAAGGCATCACACCCTATGGAGACCGTCTTCCTATCCTCCGACATCCCGGCCGACCTGCGGGCCAGGCTCGAGAGCGCCTACCGGGTCGTCGACGTCCCCGACGACGTCACGAGCGGCTTCGAGGCCTACGGCGACCCCGTGGGCTGGCTCGTCGCCGGCAACCCCGTCGACGCCGCGGTGATCGCGCAGCTGCCGAACCTGAGGGTCATCTCGAACTACGGCGTCGGCTACGACAGCGTCGACGTGCCCGCCGCGACCTCGGCGCAGATCATCGTGTCGAACACCCCCGGGGTGCTCGACGACGCCGTCGCCGAGCTCACGCTCGGCCTCATGCTCGCCCTCGGCCGCGGCATCGTCACCTACGACCGCTACGTGCGCGACGGCTCCTGGGAGCGCGAGTGGCCGCCCCTCACCCACGACGTGCACCGCACGACCCTCGGCGTCGTGGGCATGGGGCGGATCGGCCGGCGCCTCGCCGAGCTCGTCGCGCCCCTCGGCGTCGAGGTGCTCTACCACAACCGCTCGCGCAACGCCGAGATCGACGAGTCGGGCGTCGCGACGTGGGCCGAGTGGGAGGACATGCTGCAGCGCTCGGACTTCGTGAGCCTGCACACGCCGCTCACGGAGCGCACCCGCGGCTTCTTCGTGAAGGAGGACTTCGAGCTCATGAAGCCGAGCGCCTACCTCATCAACATGGCGCGCGGCGCGGTGGTGAACACCGACGACATGGTCGAGGCGCTGAAGAACGGCACGATCGCGGGGGCCGCGCTCGACGTCTTCGAGGAGGAGCCACTGCCCGCCTCGCACGAGCTCGTGCAGCTCGACAACGTGATCCTGCAGCCCCACAACGGCAGCGCCACGGAGGAGACGAGGCGCGCGATGATCGACCTCGCCGTCGAGAATCTCGAAGCCGGTCTCCAGGGAGAACGGCCGAAGACCCCCGTAAACTGGGAGGACATCTACAGCGCGTAGCTGTCGAAGAGCCGGGTGCCGCACGCACCCGGCTCTTCTGGTGACGGCGCGCATCCGGGGGCGGCTGGCAATGGGGCGAGACACATGAAGCAGAGCAGATTCGGGTCGTACGCGACGCTCAGGGCCCTGCTGTCGGAGCGCTCGCTGAACCTCGAGCCGGTGCACGTGCCCGAGTACCTGCTCGACCGGAGCATCCGCTGGGTGACGGTGACCGAGATGGTCGATCCGGCGCCCTACCTCCTCGGCGACGAGCTGATCCTCACCCTCGGCAGCGCATGGGAGGATCCCGAGTCCCCGGACATCGAGCGCTTCATCCAGCGCATCTCCTCCGTCGGGGTGACGGCGGTGGGCATCGCAGTCGGGCTGTCGCACGAGACCGTGCCGCAGCGCATGATCGACGCCGCGAGCCAGTACGGCCTGCCGCTCATCGCGGTCCCGTTCACCACCACGCTGCGCTCCATCGGCGAGTACATCGTCGACTACACCCTGGGCGACAAGTTCGCCGCCGTGCAGAGCACGCTTCAGGCGCACACGGACCTCACCGAGGCGCTGACCTCGCGGCTCGGCATGGAGGGGCTGCTCAGCCGGCTGCGGCGGCTGCTCGAGGTGCCGGTCGCGGTGGTCGACTACTGGGGCACCCTCGTGGCGAGCCAGCCGGCCTCGACGCCGTGGCCGATGGACGAGATCATCGCCCGGCGCACGTCGATCTCCTCGGGCGACACGATCGATGGCGTCACCGTCTACCCGGTGCTCATCTCCGACCAGCGCGTCGCCTTCGTGTGCACGCAGGGCGTGGGCGCCGCCCCCGAGATTATGCGCTTCGCGCTCGGGCTGGTCGCGCTCGAGCTCTCGCGCCGCCAGGCCGAGCAGCACGGCCGGCGCGAGCTCCTCGGCCAGGTCATCAGCGACTACATCCAGGGCGACCTCGCCGACTACGAGGCGCAGCGGCGGCTGTCGCGCGCGGGCGTGAGCTTCGACGGACCCAATCGAGTGGTGCTCGCCCATGTGCAGTGCGCCCCGCGGCTGCTCGAGGACATCCCGTGGAACGTCGAGACGCTCGTGCCGTCCGGCGCGGGGGAGTACGCCGTCGCCCTCGTCGACGACGTCGTCGCCGTCATGTGCTCCGAGGAGGTGCCGGTCGACGACCTCGCGCAGGCGCTGCACCGGCACCTGGACCGGCTGGGCGAGACCCGCATCGGGATCGGCAGCCCGTACCCCGGCGTCGCCGGGCTGCGCCTCTCCTGGCTCGAGGCCCAGGGCTCGATGCGATCCGGCATCGCGTCGTCCTCGCGGGGCTCCATGCACCTCCCTCGGCTCATGCTCGCGAGTCTCAAGGTGCCGCTCAAGAGCGTGGGCGAGCAGATCCTGAAGGTGCTGCTCGACTACGACCGGGAGAACGACGCGCAGCTCGTGCAGACCCTGCAGGTCTACCTCGACTGCGACTGCCAGAGCGCCGACGCCGCGCAGCGCCTGTTCGTGCACCGCAACACCCTCCGGTACCGGCTGCGGCTCATCGAGAAGCTCACCGGCTGCGACCTGAACTCGTTCGAGGATCTCGTGAACTTCTACCTCGCGGTGCGGGCCATGGAGATGGGGTAGCCGCCGGGCCGGACGGCTCCGGATCGAGGAGCCGCCGATCGCCGGCGCCTGCCGGGTGCCGGCTCAGGCGTTCAAGCGGGCGCGGATCGCGGGGGCGGTGAGGATCCTGAGCGCGACGACGATTGCGCCCAGCCCGGCGACGATCATCCAGAGCGCCTTGGGGTCGTCGAGCACCGCGAACGCGAAGCCGCCGATGAGCGACGCCACCGCCATCCCCGCCGGAAACCCCATCCCGTGCACCGAGAGGTAGACGCCGCGGTGGCTCGGGTGCGCGATGCCGGCCGAGACGCTCGCCGACAGGGGCATGTTGATGAGCTCGCTCGACGTCCACACCACGAGGACGAGCACGTACCCCCACAGTGACGAGGCGAACATGTTCAGCCCCATGCCCACCGCGATGAGCGCTGCGGCGACGATGAGCAGCGGCGGGATCCCGAAGCGCGCCAGCATCCGGTCGAAGGGGATCTGCATCGAGACCACGAGCACCCCGTTGATCGCCATCAGCAGCCCGTAGCCGGTCGTGCCGAGGCCGTCGGCGAGCATGAGCAGCGGCAGCGTCACGAACACCTGGAGGTACACGCCCATGTAGAGGATGTTGGTGAGCGCGAAGGCGAGGAACACCCGGTCCCGCGCCACCACGGCGAACCCCGACGGCGGCCGGAGCCGGGCCCTCGAAGCGCCGGGACGGGCGGCCGCGCCGAGCGCCCGCCCGGCCCGGTCCGCATTCCGGTCGACCGCGCCGGCCCGGTCATCCGCGCCGGCCCGCTCATCGGCACCGGCCCGGTCCGCGGCGTCGGCCCGGTCGACCGCGTCGCCACCGCCGCCGATGAGCCAGGCGAGGAAGGTGCCCGTGTAGAGCAGCGCCATCCCGGTCGAGAACATCGCGGTGAACGAGAAGGAGGAGAGCCAGCCGCCGATGAGGGGGCCGAGCGCGAGCCCCGAGTTCAGCGCCATGTACATGAACCCGTAGGCCCGCCGCTGGTGCTCGCGCCTGGCCAGGTTCGCGATGAGCGAGTTCGATGCGGGCATGATGACCTGCCCGAAGGCCCCCATCGCGAGCACGATCGGGGCCACGAGCCAATCGGGCGGGATCAGCGCGAGCGAGCCCGCGGCCGTGCCCGTGAGGGCGAGCGCGATCGTGATGACCGTGCGCGATCCCAGCCGGTCGATGAGCGGGCCGCAGAGCAGCGCGGTGATCGCCCCGCCGATCCCGTAGAGGGCCATGACGAGACTGGCGCGGCTGGCGGAGAACCCGGCCCCGTCCGTCATGAAGATGGTGAGGAACGACTCGACGAAGAACCCGATGCGCGAGACGAGCGTGGCGAGGAAGAGCAGCCAGAACGCGCGCGGGAGGCTGAGGGGTTCCGTCACGGTGCTCCGACTCTGCTGGGGCGCCCGGGCATGGGGCGCCGGCGGCTCACGGGGCGGCGGGCACGCGACCCCGAGAATATCGTCGCGCGAACGCGGGCCCCCGGGAACGTGCCGCGGCCCAAAGCGACCCCGCATGGTTGTGCTGCTGCACATATCAGCGGCCGCGCGGGCGAACTTACGATGAGGGAGTTCGAGGGCGCTGCCCCGTGGCGACGCCCAGGCACTGACAAGGAGATGCCGCATGCAAGACACCCTCGCGCAGTTGGAGTCGCTCCCCGGCCGGGCCGAAGCCTACGTGGACGGCACGTGGCGGCCGAGCGAGAGCGGGCGGACCCAGGCCGTGCTGGACCCCGCCACCGGGGGCGAGGTCGGTGCCGTGCCGGCCATGACGGCGCCCGACGTCGACCGGGCCGTCGACGCCGCGCACCGGGCCTTCGGCTCCTGGCGGAAGACCACCGCGAAGGAGCGGTCCGTGCTGCTGCGCCGCTGGCACGACCTCATCGGCGAGCACCTCGAGCCCCTCGCCCGCATCCTCACGGCCGAGCAGGGCAAGCCGCTCCAGGAGGCGCGGAACGAGATCCGTCAGTCGCAGGCCTACATCGAGTTCTTCTCGGAGGAGACCAGGCGGCTGTACGGCGAGACGATCCCGGCCAACACCGGCGACCGGCGGCTCCTCGTGCAGCGCGAGCCCCTCGGGGTCGTCGGCGTCATCGCCCCCTGGAACTTCCCCGCGGCGATGATCGCCCGCAAGGCCGGCGCCGCGCTCGCCGCGGGCTGCACCGTGGTCGCGAAGCCGGCGGCGGAGACGCCGCTGAGCGCGCTCGCGCTCGCGGTGCTGGCCGAGGCGGCGGGCATTCCCGCCGGGGTGTTCAACGTCGTGACCGGGCGCGGCGGCGAGATCGGCGGCGCCTTCACCGCGCACCCCCTGGTGCGCAAGATCTCCTTCACCGGATCGACCCCGACGGGCAAGCATCTCGCGCGGGAGTCGGCGGACACCCTCAAGCACCTCTCGCTCGAGCTCGGGGGCAGCGCGCCCTTCATCGTGTTCGACGACGCCGACGTCGAGCTCGCGGTGCGGGGCGTGCTCGCCAGCAAGTTCCGCAACGCCGGCCAGACGTGCGTCGCGACCAACCGGGTCTTCGTGCAGCGGGGAATCGCCGAGGAGTTCTCCCGGCGGTTCGCCGAGGAGACCGAGAAGCTGACGGTCGGCCCCGGCGTCGAGGACGGCATTCAGATCGGACCGCTCATCAACGAGGGTGCGGCCGAGGACGTGGGCCGCATGCTCGAGACCGCCCGGTCGCAGGGCGCCAGGGTGCTCGCCGGAGGCGAGCGCCTCACGGGGGCCTTCGTGCAGCCGACGGTGATCGCCGACGTGTCGGACGACATGGACATCGTGCGCTCCGAGATATTCGGGCCCATCGCCCCCATCTCGGTGTTCGACGACACCGAGGAGGCGATCGCCCGGGCCAACGACACCGTCTACGGCCTCGCCGCCTACTTCTACACCAACGACTACCGCAGGATCGTCCGAGTGAGCGAGGGGCTCGAGTTCGGCATGGTGGGCGTGAACGAGTCGCTGACGACCACGGAGGTGGCCCCCTTCGGCGGCGTGAAGGACTCCGGCTACGGCCGGGAGGGGTCGCACTTCGGTCTCGAGGAGTACACCCAGTTGAAGTACATCTGCGTGGGAGGGCTCTGATGGGGACGCTGACGGACGCCCGGCCCGGCCGGGGAGCCGCCGCCGACTTCTCCGATGTCGTCGTCGTCGGCGGCGGGCAGGCGGCGGCGGAGCTCGTCAAGTCGCTGCGGCGGGAGGGCTTCGACGGCAGCGTCAGGCTGTTCTGCAACGAGCCCTACCTCCCGTACGACCGGCCGCCGCTGTCCAAGGGCGTCATGAAGTCGCGCGTCGAGATCGAGCGGTTGGCGTTCCTCGGGGCCGCCGGCTACGAGAAGATCGACGTCGCGGTCGAGACCGGCAGGGCCGTCGTCGCGATCGACCCCGACCGGCGTCTCGTCGTCACCGACGACGGCCGCGAGATCGGATACGGCTCCTGCGTGCTCGCGACGGGGGCGCGGGCCGTCCCCGCGCCGTGGTCGGAGACGACCCGGGTGCACTCCGTCCGCACCTACGAGGACGCCCTGCGGCTGCACGACGCGATCAGCTCGGGGGCCCGGCGGTTCCTCGTCGTCGGGGGCGGCTACCTCGGCCTCGAGACCGCGAGCTCGCTCACGGCCGAGGGGCTGGACGTCGCCCTCGTCGAGGCCAGCCCGACGCTGCTCACCGGCCGGGCCTCGGCCTTCACGTCGCGGTGGCTCCAGGAGCAGCACGAGGCGAGGGGGCTGCGCATCCACCTCGGGTCGCTCGTCGCCGAGCTCGAGGAGACGGGCGACGAGGTGCGCGTGCGGCTCGCCGACGGAACCGAGATCGTGGCGGACCAGGTGGTGTTCGCGGTCGGCGCGCTCGCCAACCTCGACCTCGCGGAGGCCATCGGCGCCGAGCACGGGCGCGGCGTGCTCGTGAACAGCCAGTGCGAGACCTCGGTGCCCGGCGTCTACGCGATCGGCGACGTCGCCAGCTTCCGCACCCCGAGCGGCGCGGAGGCGCGCGTCGAGTCCGTCTTCAACGCGACCTCCCAGGCGAAGACGCTCGCGCGCGTGCTCACGGGCAAGGAGATCAAGGAGACCGGCGCCCCGACCTTCTGGTCGGACCAGGTCGGCGTGTCGATCCGGCTCGCCGGCTGGGTGCCTCCCACGCTCGAGACCACCGACGTCGTCACGACCGAGGAGGACGGCTGGTTCGTCGAGCGCTACCTCGGGGGCAAGCTCGTCGCCGTCGAGAGCATGAACCGCATCGTCGACTACCTGAGAGCCGTCCCGTCCATCGTCGACCTGAGGAGGAAGCTGTAGCCATGGGGATCCGGAACGGCCTGACCGACTACGGCGATCCCGAGTTCGCGGCGTACCTGCGCGGGGCGTTCGCCTCCAGCATGGGCTTCAGCGAGGAGGCGCTCGAACGCCCCATCGTGGGCATCACCTGGACGGCGAGCGACTTCAACAACTGCCACCGCCTGGCCCCCGAGCTCATCGAGGCCGTCAAGCGCGGCGTGCTCATGGAGGGCGGGCTGCCGATGGTGTTCCCCACCATCTCCCTGGGCGAGGGCTTCCTCAACCCCACCTCCATGTACTTCCGCAACATGCTCGCGATGGAGACGGAGGAGATGGTCAAGGGCCAGCCGATGGACGCGGTGGTGATGGTCGGCGGCTGCGACAAGACCATCCCCGGCCAGGCGATGGCCGCCCTCTCCGCCGACGTGCCCGCGGTGATGCTGCCCGTCGGGCCGATGATGACCGGCAGCTTCGAGGGCGAGCGGCTCGGCGCCTGCACCGACTGCCGCCGCTACTGGGGGCAGTACCGGGCGGGCGGGCTCAGCCGCGAGCGGCTCTCGCTCGTGAAGCAGCGGCTCGCGTCGACCGCGGGCACCTGCCCCGTCATGGGCACGGCGAGCACCATGGCGAGCATCGTCGAGACGCTCGGGCTCGCCCTGCCCGGCTCCGCCACGATCCCCGCGGTCGCCTCGGACCGACTCCGGATCGCCGAGGAGAGCGGGCGCCGCGCCGCGCAGCTCGCCCGCGACGGCGGCCCCTCCCCGCGCACCTTCGTGACGGAGGCGTCGGTGCGGAACGCGCTCCGCATGCTGCTCGCGATCAGCGGATCGACGAACGCGCTGATCCACCTCACCGCGATCGCGAGGCGCGCCGGTGTCGCGATCGATCTCCAGCGGTTCAACGAGCTGAGCGAGGAGACCCCCGTCGTCGTCTCGCTGAAGCCCACCGGCGACGGGTACATGGAGGACTTCCACCGCGCCGGGGGCGTGCGCGCCGTGCTGCGCGAGCTCGAGGACCGCTTCGACCTCGACACGCCGAACATCGCCGGCGGCCGGCTGCGCGACCACATCGACTTCTCCGAGGAGTGGCGCGATCACCGCGTGGTGCGCCCCGTCGACGACCCCGTGAGCCCCGTCGGCGGCCTCGTCGCCCTCTTCGGATCCCTCGCCCCGACGGGCGCGATCCTCAAGCGCGCCGCGGCCACGCCCGAGCTCTTCGAGCGCACGGGTCGCGCGATCGTCTTCACCTCGCCGGAGGATCTCGCCGAGCGCATCGACGACCCCGACCTCGACGTGACCGCCGACGACTTCCTGGTGATGCAGAACGGCGGTCCGATCGCCTCGGGCATGCCCGAGGCCGGGTACCTGCCGATCCCGAAGAAGCTGCTCGCCCAGGGCGTCACCGACATGGTGCGCCTCTCCGACGCGAGGATGAGCGGGACGGCGTACGGCACGGTCGTGCTGCACATCTCGCCGGAGTCCGCCGTGGGCGGGCCGCTGTCGAAGGTGCGCACGGGCGACCTGATCCGGCTCTCGGTGCGGGATCGCCGGCTCGACCTGCTCGTCGACGAGGAGGAGCTCGCCCGGCGCGAGCCCGAGGTGCGGCTGCTCGCGCGCAAGAGCGCGTTCGCGAGGATGTACCGCGCCGAGGTCATGCAGGCTCCGGACGGCTGCGACTTCCGCTCGGCGGTCGACGACGGCGCCGAGGCGTGCGCCGACGGAGCGGGGGCCGGGGGCGTCGCCGAGGTCACCGGCGTCGCCGCAGCGGGAGCGGGCGCGTGAGGCGCCTGATCGTCGCCATCACGGGGGCCTCGGGGGCGCTGCTCGGGGTCGAGGCGCTCCGGCGCGCCGCCGCGGAGCCCGACATCGAGACCCACGCGATCGTCACGGGCGCCGGCCTGCAGACGCTGCACGAGGAGACCGACCTCGGGCTCGCCGACGTGCGGTCCCTCGCCGATCACGTGCACAAGAACAACGACCTCGCGGCGCCGCCGGCGAGCGGATCGTTCCGCAGCGACGCGATGATCGTGGCGCCCTGCAGCGTCACGACCCTCTCGTCGATCGCGAACAGCTACGACGCGAACCTCGTGGTGCGGGCCGCCGACGTCATGCTCAAGGAGCGCCGCCCGCTCGTGCTGCTCTTCCGCGAGACGCCGTTCCACCTCGGGCACATCCGGCTCATGGAGCAGGCGACGATGAGCGGAGCCATCGTCATGCCGCCGATGCCGGCGTTCTACCTCCGCCCGCAGACCGTCGACGACATCGTCGTCCAGACGGTGGGCCGGGCCTTCGACCTCGCGGGGATGCCCCTCGACGACACGCAGCGCTGGAACGGACCACCCGGAAGGAGAACGCGCGATGGCGAACGAGCATGGAACGGCGGCGAAGGGGATCCGGGAGGAGATTGAGCGCCTGGAGGCGGCGGGCCGACTGATCCGCGTCGCCCACGAGGTCTCGCCGCGTTTCGAGGCGTGCGCCTACGCGGCCGAGGCGGATCACGGCAGCGCGATCCTGTTCGAGCGCGTGGCCGGGTCCGAGCATCCCGTCGTGATGAACACCACCGGCAGCCGCGAGGTGATCGCGACGAGCCTCGGCGTGCGCCCGGAGGATCTCGCGGAACGGTATCTCGAGGCGCTCGCCCGGCCCGTGGCGCCCCGGCCGTGGGACGCCGCCGCGGGCGTGCCGCCCGTGCAGGAGGTGGTCGTCGAAGGCGACGACATCGATCTGCCGGCTCAGCTGCCCGTGCTCACCCACCACGAGCACGACGGCGGCCCCTACATCACCTCAGGCGTCGTGATCGGCGAGCACGAGGGCGTGCGCAACCTCTCGTATCACCGCATGCAGGTGCGCGGGCCGCGCGAGACGGGCATCGTCGTCGTGCAGCGGCACCTCCACCGCATGCTCGACGCGGCGGACGCCGCGGACCGGCCCCTGCCCGTCGTCGTGGCGCTCGGCCTCGACGCCGCCGCCTACCTCGCCGCAGCGACCTCCGGGAGCGCCGCGCCCTACGGCTTCGACGAGCTCGGCATCGTGGGTGCGCTGCGGGGCGAGCCCGTGCGGCTCGCCCCCGGCCGCACCGTGCCCCTCGGGGTGCCCGCGTGCGCCGAGATCGTCATCGAGGGGCACATCCTGCCGAACACCCGCGCGGACGAGGGGCCCTTCGCCGAGTTCGACGGCAACTACGAGCGGGGCAGGGAGCGCGTGTTCCGCGCGACGGCGCTCACCATGCGCCGCGGCGCGGTCTACCACGGCCTCGCGTCGGGCTCGGTGTCGCAGCTCAACATCATGGGGCTGCCGAACGAGGCCGTGCTGCTGCGCTCGACCCGAGCCGTCGTGCCCGCGGTCGAGAGGGTGCACGTGACGCTCGGCGGGCTGCGCAAGTTCCACGCGGTCGTGTCGCTGCGCAAGCAGATCGCGGGCGACCCGGGCGACGCCATCGTCGCCGCCTTCGCCGGTCATCGCGACCTCAAGCAGGTCGTGGTGGTGGACCACGACGTCGACGTCTACGACCTCGCGGCCGTCGAGCGGGCGGTCGCCATCTGGTTCCAGCCGGATCGGGATCTGCACCTCATGGGGCGGGGCCGCGGCAACCCGGTGGACCGCAGCCTCGACGCCGACGGCACGACCTCGCGCATGGGACTCGACGCGACCCGGCCGCTCGGCAGCGAGCGCACCGTACCCGCCGTGATCCCCGGCCGCGAGCGCGTGCGGCTGCCCTGAGGGCGGGAGCGGCCGGGGCGGGTATCCGCCGGGCCCTGGCCTCAGGGCAGCTCGATGTCGCGCGTCACCTCGTCGTCGTGCAGCGAGGTCCACACCGACTTCAGCCGCGTGTACAGCTCGACGGCGGCGCGCCCGCCCTCGCGGCCGTAGCCCGAGCGGCCGATCCCGCCGAACGGCATGCGGTCCGAGATCACCCCGTAGGTGTTCACCCACACCGTGCCCGCGCGCAGCCGGTCGGCCACGCGATGGGCGCGGGCGACGTCGGTCGACCAGACGCCGGCCGCGAGCCCGTACTCCGTGTCGTTCGCCATCGCGATCGCCTCGGCCTCGGTCTCGAACGAGGCGAGCACGGCCACGGGGCCGAACACCTCCTCGCGCACGATCTCCATGTCGGGCCTCACGTCGGCGAGCAGGGTCGGGGCGACGTAGTAGCCGTCGCCCAGATCGGCCGAGTCGGGCAGCTCCGCCTGCGCGAGCAGGGATGCCCCGCCGGCCACCGCGTCGCGGATCATGCGTTCGGTCTTCTCCTGCTGCGTCCTCGTGGTCTGGGGGCCGACCTCCGTGGACGGGGCGAGCGGGTCGCCCACCCGGATCGCGCGGGTGCGCTCGGCGAGCCTCCGGTGCAGGTCCTCCTCCGCGCCGCGCTCGACGAGGATGCGGCTGCCGGCGATGCAGGCCTGCCCCGCGTTCGCGAAGATGCCGCTCGCGAGGCCCTCGACGAGTCGGTTCGCCGGGGCGTCGGCGAACACGAGCTGGGCCGACTTGCCGCCGAGCTCGAGCGCCGTCGGCACGAGGTTGCCGGCCGCCGCGGCGGCGATCGCCTTGCCGGTGCCGTCGTGCCCGGTGAACACGATGAGCGAGACCCGCGGGTCGCCCGTGAGCGCCTCGCCGGTCGCGCGGCCGCCGGGCAGCACGCGCACGACTCCCTCGGGCAGCCCCGACTCGAGCATCAGCCGCTCGAGCAGGAGCGCGCTGAGCGGGGTCTCGGGCGCGGGCTTCAGCAGGCACGCGTTGCCGAACGCGAGCGCCGGGGCGATCTTCTTCGTGGCGAAGATGATGGGCGCGTTCCAGGGGACGACCGCGGCGACGACGCCGTGCGGCTCCCGCTTCGAGTAGGCGAAGTAGTCCCCCTCGACCGGCACGACGTCGCCCGCGACCTTGTCGGCGAGCTCGCCGAAGTAGAAGAACGACTGCGCGGCGCGGCGCACCATGGCGAGGCTCGAGGGGAGCGGGGCGCCGAGGTTGCGGGCCTCGAGCTCGGCGAGCTCGTCCTCGTGCTGCAGCATGGCCTCCCCGACGCGGCGCAGCGCGCGGCCGCGCTCCATGGGGGAGCGGGCCGACCACACGTCGAAGCCGCGCCGGGCCGCCGAGACGGCGTCCGCGACCTCCTCCGGGGTGGTGTCGGCGACCTGAGAGATCACGCTGCCGTCGACGGGGGAGAAGATGTCCATTCGTGCGCTCCTGAGGTTCGGGATCGGGTCGGGGCCCGGCATCGGGCCGTTCGAGATCTGGTCGGGGCCGGGTCGAGTGGGATCGGGGTCGGGTCAGGCCGGGTCGAGTCGTGCCGCCCGGGTGCGACCCGCGGGTCGTCCGGCCCCGGCGGCGTCGAGCGGTTCCGCTCATCCTCGCAAGGGGGAGGGCGCCGGGGCACCGTGCCGGTCGCCAAGCGAGGCGGGGAGGTGTTGTGCGCGCGGCCAGATGCTCCCGCCCGCGCTCCATCCCGGAGCAGGCTCTCCGCCTCGTCCGAGGATGACGCGTCCGCCGAAGACGCGTAGGGTCGAAGCATGACTGTGCGTGCGATCACCGTGGAACGGGCCGGCGGGCCGGAGCTGCTGCAGGAGACGGAGATCCCGGATCCGGTGCCGGGCCCCGGGGAGCTGCTCGTCGAGACCGCCTTCGTGGGCGTGAACTTCATCGAGACCTACCAGCGCTCGGGCGTCTACCCGGTCGACTACCCCTTCATCCCCGGTAGCGAGGCCTCCGGCACCGTCGTCGCGGTGGGCGAGGGGGTGTCGGGCTTCGAGCCGGGCGATCGCGTCACCACCTGCGAGGGGAAGGCCGCCTACGCCGAGCGCTTCGTCGTGCCCGCCGTCGCCGCGGCCCGCGTCCCCGACGGCCTGGGCCTCGACGTCGCCGCGGCCCTGCCGCTGCAGGGGATCACCGCCCACTACCTCTCGACCTCGGCCTCGCACCCGCAGCCGGGCGACACCGTGATCGTCCACGCCGGCGCCGGCGGTGTTGGCCTGCTGCTCACCCAGCTGCTCGCGGCGCGGGGGATCCGGGTCTTCACCACCGTCTCGACCCCCGAGAAGCGGGAGCTGAGCCTCGGCGCCGGCGCCGAGCAGGTGCTCCGGTACGAGAGCTTCGCCGACAAGGCGCGCGAGCTCACCGACGGGGCGGGGGTCGCCGTCGTCTACGACGGGGTCGGCAAGCGCACCTTCGACGACTCCCTGCGCGCCCTGCGCGTGCGCGGCGAGATGGTGCTCTTCGGCGGGGCGAGCGGGCAGGTGCCCCCGTTCGACCTGCAGCGTCTGAACTCGGGCGGGTCCCTCTCGATCACGCGCCCGTCGATCGGCCACTTCCTGCTGACGCCGGAGGAGCGCGCGTGGCGCTACGGCGAGCTCTTCGACGCGGTCACCGGGGGCGGGCTCGACGTCCGCGTCGGCGAGCGCTTCCCCCTCGCGGAGGCCGGCCGCGCCCACGAGGCGCTGGAGGGCCGCGCCACGACCGGCAAGGTGATCCTGGAGGCGTAGGGCGCGGCTCGCCGTGCTGCGCCGCCGCTGAGCTGCGGCGGAGCGGTGACGTTGCTCGATGTCGGGTCGCCCCCCGCCGTCGCCGCGTGCACCGCGTCGCGGCCACGCACCCCTGGGAGTTGCTCGACGAGTCTCAGCGAGGTGTCGAGCAACTCGCGGTCGAAGCTCCGATGGGCGGCCTACCGCGCCACCGCGTGCTCGGCCAGCAGCTCGAGCACGTGCCGGTACTCGCGGCCCGTCGCGCGGGTCATGCCGATCTCGCAGGTGCGGTTCGCCGACACGTAGGCGTCGAAGGCGCCGTCCTCCCGCTCGGCCCTCGCGAGGCCCGCGACCTCGTCCTCCGTGGCGCTCGCCGTCAGCTCGGGATGCAGCATGCCGCGGTCCCCGGCGAAGGCGCAGCAGCCCCAGCCGTCGGGCACGACGACCTCCTCGGCGACGGCGGCGGCGAGGGCGAGCACGGCGTCGTTCGCGCCCAGCTGCGTCGTCGAACAGGTCGTGTGCACCGCGACGCGGCCGAGCCTCCGCGGCACGGCGAGGCGCGGGAGCACCCGATCCGCGACGAACTGCGTCGCGTCGATCACGCGAAGCCCGCGATAGCGGGGATCTTCGGATGCCGCCTGCGCGATCATCACGTCGAGGCCCTCGCTGCAGCTCGCGGCGTCGCACACGATGGGCAGCTCGCCCTGCCTGCTCGCCGCCCACAGGGCCGGGAGCACGCGCTCGGACATGAGCCCGTACCCGCTGAGGTGCCCCTTCGACTTCCACGGGGTGCCGCAGCAGAGGCCGTCGACGGCGTCGGGCACCGCGGCGGGGATCCCGGCGCGGCGCAGCAGCGCGAGCAGCGCCCCGGCCGATCCGCCGTCGCGCGGGTCCCCGCTCGCCGCCCCGAACATCGTGCCGATGCAGGCCGCGAAGAACACCAGCTCGGGGTGCCGGACGCCGTCGGAGGCGTCCCCGCCCGGTTCGCGTCCGGCGCCCCGCCCGCCGGCCGGGAGATCGGCGTCGTAGCGCGGCACCGTCTCGGCGCCGAGGATCGCGCGCCCCACCGCCGTGGCCCCGGTCACGAGCGGCGCGGGGAGGCGGTCGGCCAGGGTGAGCGCGGCGCTGCCGGCCCGGGTCACGGCTCCCCAGTGCTCGGCCGCCCCCGCCCAGGCGGCATCGGCGACGCGGGCGCCGTCCTCGGCGCGCAGTCGCCGCACCAGGTCGCCGGTGTTGATGTTCACGGGGCACGCGACGGCGCACATGCCGTCGGCCGCGCAGGTCTCGACGCCGTCGTAGCGGTACATCTCGCGGAGCTCGTCGGCGAGGGCGTTCGCGCCGTTCGCCTCCGCGCGCACCAGTTCGCGCCGCAGCACGATCCGCTGGCGGGGCGTGAGCGTCAGGTTGCGGCTCGGGCACACGGGCTCGCAGTAGCCGCACTCGACGCAGCGGTCGACCTCCTCCTCGACGGTGGTCGGCAGTTTGAGGTGGTCGAGGTATGACTCGGGATCGTCGGAGAGCAGCACGCCGGGGGCGAGCAGGCCGTCCGGGTCGATGAGCGCCTTGATGCGCTGCATGAACCCGTAGAGCCGGTCGCCGAACTGCCGCCGCACGAAGGGGGCCATCACCCGGCCGGTGCCGTGCTCGGCCTTGAGCGTGCCGCCGAGTCCGAGCACCAGGTCGACGAGCTCGTCCGTGAAGACCCGATAGCGCTCGCGGGCGCCCGCGGCGCGGAAGTCCTCGTTCACCATGAAGTGCACGTTGCCGTCCTTGGCGTGGCCGAAGATCACGGTGCCCTCGTAGCGGTGGGCGTCGAAGAGCCGCTCGAGCCCCTCGCAGGCGGCGAGCAGGCGGTCGACGGGCACCGCGATGTCCTCGAGCAGCGCGGTCGTGCCCGAGGGCCGGGCCTCCGCCACCGCCGTGTAGAGGCCCTTCCTGACCGACCACAGCGCCGCGCGCTCGGCGTCGTCCCGGGTGAGGCGCGCGGGCAGCGCGAGCGGCAGGCCGGCGAGGTGATCCGCCACGGCGCGCTCGCCCTCGAGCAGCCCCTCCTCGTCGGCCGCGTGCACCTCGACGAGCAGTGCGGCGTGGCAGTCGACGTCGATGCGCGCGATGTCGCCCGGCACGTCGGCGAGGCCCTGCGCGACCCTCAGGGAGCGGGCGTCCATGAGCTCGACCGTGGCGAGCCCGAGGTCGACGAGGCCGGGGAGCGCCGCCATCGCCTCGGCGAGCGACGCGAACACGAGCAGCGCGGTGGCGATGCGGGGCCGCACCTCGATCGTGCGGAAGCGGGCCTCGGCCGTGAACGCCAGCGTGCCCTCGCTGCCGATCACGAGGTGCTCCAGGATCCGCACCGGCTCGTCGTGGTCGAGCAGCGAGTTCAGACCGTACCCCATCGTGTTCTTGATGGCGTACTGCCGCCGCACCTCGGCGACGAGCGCGGGGTCGGCGCGCAGCTCATCCCGCAGCTCGGCGAGGCCGCGGTGGATGCCCGGCTCGAGCCTCGCGAGCTCCGCGTCCGCGCCGGGAGCGCCCGTGTCGATCACGGTGCCGCTCGGCAGCACGAGCACCAGGCCGGTGACGGTGCGGTAGGAGTTCTCCACCGTGCCGCAGGCCATGCCGCTCGAGTTGTTCGCGATGACGCCGCCGATCGTGCAGGCGATCTCGCTCGCGGGATCCGGGCCGAGCTTGCGACCGTGGCGCGCGAGCCGGGTGTTCACGTGGCGCACCGTCGCCCCGGGGCCGACCCGCACCTCCTCGCCGCCCTGCAGGATCTCGATCCGGCGGAAGTGCTTGCGCGTGTCGAGCATGACCCCCGAGGTCACGCCCTGCCCCGAGAGGCTCGTGCCGCCCGAGCGGAAGCTCACGCAGCGCCCGGCGGCGCGCGCCGAGGCGAAGGCGCGGGCCACGCCGGCAGCGTCCTGCGGAGTCACGACGGCCTCCGGCACGAGCAGGTAGTGGGAGGCGTCGTGCGCGTAGGCCAGCCGGTCCAGCGAGCGGACGGTCTGCTCCACCCCGTCGCCGAGGGTCTCGGAGTCGAGGGGGAGCGTCGCAGCGGGGCGGGATGCGGCGGGGCGGGATGCGGCGGAGCGGGGTGCAGTGGAGCGGGGTGCAGCGGGGCGGGGCACGGAAACCTCTCTTCGTCGGGCCGGTCTCTGGGCGGGGTGATCCGGAGCGGGGTCAGCCGCAAGGGGGCGTGCGTCGGGGTTCCGGCCGAGGGCGAGCCCCGGCACGCGGCCCCCGCGGATCCGGGACCTCAGGGTCTCGGGGGCCGGGCCTCGGTGCTCAGGGCACGCGGCGGATCCAGGCCTCCGTGAGGAATTTCTTCTCGACCAGGCGCTCGGCGGCGTCCCACTCGCCCTCGGTGACCTCGCCGTCGGTGCCGCCGTGGCGCCGCTTGAACACCTCGACCATGCGCTCGATGATCTCCTCGCGCGCGAGGCCCGTCTGGCTGCGCAGCGGATCGACCCGCTTCTGCGCGCTCTGCGTGCCCTTGTCCGAGAGCTTCTCGCGCCCGATCCGGAGGACCTCGGTCATCGCCTCGGGGTCCATGTCGTACGCCATGGTCACGTGGTGCAGCACCGCGCCCGAGCCGAGCCGCTTCTGCGCGGCGCCGCCGATCTTGCCGTGCGGGCTCGTGATGTCGTTGAGCGGTTTGTAGACGGCGTCGATGCCGAGGGTCTTCAGCGCCTCGAGCACCCACTCGTCGAGGAAGGCGTAGGAGTCGGCGAAGCTCATGCCGCGCACGAGCTCGCCCGGCACGTAGAGCGCGTAGGTGATGCAGGCCTGGGGCTCCATGTACATGGAGCCCCCGCCCGAGATGCGGCGCACGATCTGGGCGCCCCGGGCCGCCGCCTGCTCCTCGTCGACCTCGTTCCTCACCGACTGGAAGCTGCCGATGAAGACCGCGGGGGCGTTCCACTCCCAGATGCGCAGCGTCGGGCCGCGCAGACCCTCGCCCACGGCGGTGGTGAGCACCTCGTCGAGCGCCGCGTTGAGCACGGGGGCGACGGGCGGCTCGTGCAGGATCTGCCAGTCGTAGTCGCGCCAGTGCGCGGCCCCCGTCACCGCCCTCCGGATCGCGACGCCGACGGACTCGGGGGTGAAGCCCAGCAGATGCACCTCCTTCGGCAGGCCCTGCCGGATCGCGGTCGCGATCTCCTCGATGGTGCTGTTCGGGGAGAGCCCGTTCACCGCCGCGTCGATGTCGAGCAGCGCCTCGTCGGGCTCGAGGAAGAAGTCGCCGGAGAGTCGGAAGTCCGAGATCCGCCCGCCCTCGACCTCGAAGTCGACGACGACGAGTTTGCCGCCGGGAACCTTGTACTCACCGTGCATGGGGGCCTCCACATCGCCAGCTGCGGGTAGGGCTCCAGGCTACTCCTCCGCGCTCGCGAAGATCGAGCCCCCTGTGCTCGGCGGGGCTTCGGGGGAGTGCGGCAGGACGGGAGCGCAGCAGGGCGGCAGGGCGGGAGGGAGGCTAGGCGCCGACCCGGTCGAGCATCCAGGTCACGAGGTCGGCGACCACCTCGTCGCGCCCCAGCTCGTTCAGCAGCTCATGCCGCGCCTCGGGGTAGACCTTCAGCGTGACGTCCCGCACGCCCCTGCGGCGGTAGGCGTCGGCGAGCCGTCGCAGGGAGTCGCGCTTCGACAGCGGGTCGGCGCTGCCCGCGACGATGTGGATCGGGATGTCGGGGGCCAGCCCGGCGGCCGGGGTGCCGAAGAGGCGGAGCGCGTCGGCGGGCCCGAGGAGCTTCAGGATGTCGGCCTCGAAGCAGAGCGGGTCGGCGATGAAGCGCTCGGCGACGGAGGGGTCGCGGCTCAGCCACTCGAACCCGTTCGCCTCCGGCCCGGCCCACCCGGCGTTGAGCTTGCCGCTCTCCATGCCGGCGGGCGACCGGTGGGCGCTGCCCGAGAGCACCACGGCGTCCCAGGCGCGCGGGTGGCGATTGAGGAGCCGCTGGGCCATGAGGGATCCCCAGGAGTGGCCGAACATGATCACGGGAACCCCGGGGTGGCGATCCCGGATCAGTCCGGTGAGCTGCAGGATCGCGGCCTCGGTCGCCCGCAGGCCTCCCGGGCCGAGCCGGCCGAGCCGCGCGAGATCGCCGCCCCACTGCCGCCGTCCCGTCTCGCCGTGCCCGCGGTGGTCGTCGGCGTAGACGGCGAAGCCCGCCCGCACCAGATCCTGCGCGAAGGCCGCGTAGCGCCCCGCGTGCTCGCCGATCCCGTGGGCGATCTGCACGATCCCCACCGGCTCCTCGGCGGCCCACTCGTACACCGAGATCTCGACGCCCTGAGCGTCGACGTAGGTGAACCCGACGGGGGCGGTGTCGCTCATGCCGTCGATTCTGGCAGGCGCGGCTGGGCGGCGCCAGGCCGCCGCGAGCGGGCCGCGATACTAGAATGAGTCGCGCATCGGGACGATCCCGACTGGAGACGAATACACGGATATGGCGTAGGGGGACATCGTGTCGCTGCAGGCCCCCGACCCCGACCCCCGGCACAGCCCGCAGTCGGGCGAGGTCGAGATCGGACCCCGGATCCGGGAGCTCCGGGAGGCCTCCGGGATGTCGCTGCGCGGGCTCGCCAGGGCCAGCGGGCTCTCCGTCGGCTTCCTCTCCCAGGTGGAGCGCGGCATCAGCTCGATCGCCCTGTCGAGCCTGCGCGCGGTCGCCGACGCGCTGGGACACCCCATGTCCGAGCTCTTCGAGACGGAGGGGCCGCCCTCGCCCGACGACGACTCGATCATCTTCACGCTGATGCGGGGCTCCGAGCGCAAGCGCAGCGTGGTCTCCGGCGGCCGGCACTACGAGATGCTCTCGGCCCGAGCTCCAGGGCTGATCCTCGAGCCGATGCTCGTCTACATCGAGCCGGGCGGGGTCGAGGAGCCCCCCGTGAGCCACGCAGGCGAGGAGTTCGCCTACGTGCTGAGCGGCCGCCTCGTCTACGAGGTCGCCGGCGAGGAGCACCTGCTCGAACCCGGCGACAGCCTCTACCTGCGCTCGAACACCCCGCACGCCATGCGCAACGACGGCACCGAGACGTGCGTCGTCGTCTCCGTCGTCACCCCCCGCCACTACTGAGGCGGGAGCGGGGCCGAGGGTCGGGTGGCCGGCGGACCGCATGTTCCCGGCCGCGCCGCCCGCCGCGCGTCGTGTGGCGCCTGCCCCGCTCCGCGCGCCTGCGCCGCCCGCCCTCCGGCGCCGTCCGCCCGGGCCGAGCCCCGGTCCGCCCTCCGGAATGTAACGGATCGGAGAAATCTCCGGCAAAAGGTGTTCATAAAGTGTTTGATGGTATAGAACAGTAGAGCAGGCTTTGACGAACTCTCGGTCGACGGCGGAGAGCCCGGTTCATAGGAGAACAACGTGAAGACACACCCCTCTCGCATGCGGAGCCGCCTGGCCTCCGCCGCGGCGGCCACCACGGCGGCAGCGCTCATGTTCACCGGCTGCGCCGCGAGCGCCCAGAGCGAGTCCTCGGGCGGCGCCGACGAGCTCACGGTCGCGATCACCGCCTACCCGAGCAGCTGGGACCAGGACTTCGTCGCGTTCGACCTCATCGCGCTGATGCTCCACAAGAACGTCTACCCCTTCATGGTCGACTACGACGTCGCCGAGGTGGAGGGGGGCCGCATCCTCGACACCGAGAACATCATCCCGACGTGGGCCGAGTCCTTCGAATCGGAGGACGGTCAGAACTGGGAGCTGAAGATCCGCGAGGACGCCGTGTTCCCGAGCGGCAATCCGATCACCGCCGAGGACGTCAAGTGGTCGAAGGATCGCGCGTTCGCCGCGCAGGCCAACGTCGCGGGCGTCTATTCGATGATCGGCCTCACCTCGCCCGACCAGATCACGGTCGTCGACGAGCGCACCGTGCGCTTCGCGCAGGAGTGGCCCAGCGCCCTCTCGCCGCAGATCCAGGCGCTCGCCCTCTTCGTCTACGACTCGAAGATGCTGCAGGAGCACGCGACCGAGGACGATCCCTGGGCGCAGGACTGGGTCGCGCAGAATCCCGCCGACGGCGGCTACTTCGTGGTCAACGACTTCACCCCCGGCCAGGAGATCGTGCTCGAGGCGAACCCCGACTACCCCGCCGACAACGGAGCGCAGATCGACACGATCCGCTTCAAGGTCGTATCCGACACGGCGTCCGCGGCCGTGCAGCTGCGCGAGGGGGACGTCGACGTGGCCATGGGCCTGAGCTCGCCCGAGATCGACGACCTCGCCGACGTCGAGGGCGTCCAGATCCTGTCGGCCCCGAACAACGACCTCCTCCAGGTGACGATCAACACCGAGAGCGCCCCGTTCGACGATCCGCAGGTGCGCCAGGCCCTGGCCTACGCGATGCCCTACGACCAGATCATCGAGAGCGTCTACGGGGGCGAGGCGCGTCGCCCCGAGAGCCTCGTGCCCATCGACATGCCCGGCTACGACGACTCCCGCTACGAGTACGATCAGGATCTGGACCGGGCGGCGGATCTGCTCGAGAGCGCCGGCGTCGAGGATCTCCAGCTGGACTTCGTCTACCAGGCCGAGAGCGCCGAGCAGGAGCGCATCGCGATCCTCGTCCAGGACGCCCTGTCCGAGATCGGCGTGACGGCCGACCCCACGCCGCTCGACCCCGCCACGCTCGGCGAGCGCCGCGCCGCCGGCGACATCCCGATCCAGATCACCTCGGGGCAGAACTGGGTGAACGACGTCGAGTACCTGGTGAACAACCAGTACAAGACCGGCGCCTTCCTCAACTACTCGCGCTACTCCAACCCCGTCGTCGACGCCAACGTCGAGGCCGCACGCACGGTGACCGATCCGACGGAGCGCAACGAGCTGTGGTCGGAGATCCAGGAGCAGTTCGCGAACGACGTGCCCGCGATCCCGCTGGTGCAGCCCGACTTCCGCCTGCCGGTGGCCGATCACGTCGGCGGATTCGTGCAGCCGGTGGACGGCCTGCTGCGCTTCAACTTCTTCACGGCCGACTGACCGGTGCGGGGCCGCCGAGGGGCGCTCGTTCTCGAGACCGCCTCTCGGCCACCCGCTCCAGCGCCCGCACGGTCCGCCCCATCCGATCTCGAAAGCCAGATGCATGAGACTCCTGAGATACCTCGGCCTGCGCCTCGCACTCATCGTGCCGGTGCTGTTCGGCGTGATCGTGCTGGTCTTCCTGCTCGTGCGCGTGCTGCCGGGCGATCCCGTCCAGGCCTTCGTCACGCCGAGCAGCACCCAGGAGGACATCGAGGCGATCCGCGCGCGGCTCGGCCTCGACATCCCGCTCTGGCAGCAGTTCCTCGTCTACCTGCGCGGACTGTTCGTCGGGGATCTGGGCACCTCGATCCAGTCGGGCACGCCGGTCGCGACCGAGCTCGCGACGCGGCTCGCGCCGACGCTCGAGCTCGTCTTCCTCTCGGTCGGGGTCGCCCTCGTCCTCTCGATCATCGTGGGCGTCTGGTCCGCCATGCGGGTGAACCGCCCCTTCGACCACATGTCGCGCGTCACCTCGCTGGTGGGAACGGCGCTGCCCGAGTTCTGGCTCGGCCTCGTGCTGATCGTCGTCGGCTACCAGACGCTGCACTGGTTCCCCGCACCCTCCGGCCGCCTCGACCGCTCCGTCGAGCTGGCGCCCCTCACGGGCGCCGAACTCCTCGACGCGACGCTCACCCTCAACGGACCCGCCTTCGTCTCGGCGCTGCAGCATCTCGCGCTGCCGATGCTCACGATCGTCATCGGCGTCTCCGCCTCCCTCATGCGCAGCGTGCGCGCCGCGGCGCTGCAGATCCGCGCCTCCGCGCCGTGGCAGACGGCGACCGCCCACGGCGTCCGCGGCAACGCCCTCTTCGCCGGCTATCTCATGCGCGGCACCCTCTCGCGCATCCCCACGCTCGTCGCGATTGTGCTCGGCAACGTGCTCGGCGGCGTCGTCCTCGTCGAGTACGTCTTCGCCTGGGAGGGGATGGGGCAGTGGCTGCTGCGCGGCCTCCTCGTGCGGGACTACCCCGTGGTGCAGGCGGGCGTCGTGATCATCGCGCTCGTCTACGCCTTCGCCTATCTGATCGCGGATCTCATCCACGCGGCGCTCGACCCGAGAGTGAGGCTCTGATGGTGAGTGCAGGAGTCGTGGGCTTCGCCCGCCGAGACGGCAAGGCGACCGCGGTCCGCATGCGCGGCGAGGCCGGCGCGCAGATCATGATCTGGACCGGCGCGGCGCTGGTCGGACTGGTCGCGCTCTTCGCGGTCCTCGCGCCGTGGGTCAGCCCCTGGGGGCCGGTGGAGATCGACGCCGAGGCCATCCGCTCAGCGCCGAGCGGCGACCACCCGCTCGGCACCGACGTCAACGGCATGGACGTGCTCAGCCGCCTCGCGTACGCGGCCCGGGTCGACCTGCTCGTCGCCATCGTCGCGGTCGCCCTCGCGGTCGCGGGCGGGGCGATCCTCGGCGTCACCACCGGGTACGCCGGCGGCTGGTTCGACGCGGTCGTGATGCGGCTGCTCGAGATCGTGCAGTCGTTCCCCACCTTCATCCTCGCGCTCGCGGTCGCGGCCCTGCTCGGCCCGGGCGTCGTGAACCTCACGATCGTGGTCGCCATCGTCTCCGTCCCCTCCTACGCGCGCCTGATCCGGGCCGAGGTGCGGACCGTGCGCGAGCTCGCCTACGTGGACGCCGCCCGCACCTCGGGCATCTCCACGCTCGCGGTGCTGGTGCGCCATGTGCTGCCGAACAGCCTCACCGCCGTGCGGATCGTCGCGCCGCTGAACGTCGGGTGGGCGATGCTCGCGCTCGCGGGCCTCTCCTTCCTGGGTCTCGGCGTGCCGATCCCCGAGCCCGAGTGGGGTGCGATGATCAGCCAGGGCACGTCCGATCTCGTGTCGGGCCGGCTGTGGACCACCGTGCCGCCCGGCCTCTTCCTCGTCATCTGCGTGCTCGGCTTCAGCCTGCTGGGCGAGGGGCTGCAGGAACGCGAGAACCGGAGGAGGACGCGATGAGCGAGGTGCACGAGGACGCGCTGCTGGAGGTGCGGGACCTGCGGGTCTCGATCCCCGTGCGCACCGGCGTCGTGCACGCGCTGCGCGGGGTCGACCTGCGGGTGTCGGCGGGCGAGGTGGTAGGCCTCGTCGGCGAGAGCGGCGGCGGCAAGAGCATGCTCGCCCGCGCCGCCATCGGCATGCTGCCGGAGGCCGCCGAGGCCGAGGGCGAGGTGCGCTTCCGGGGCCGCGACGTGCTCGGCATGTCGAAGGACCAGCTGCTGCGGCACCGCGGCCACGGCGTGGCCATGTGCTTCCAGAACCCCCGGGCCGCGCTCGAGCCGCTGCGCACCGTGCGGAAGCAGCTGGGCGACCGGCTCGGTCCGCATCGCGGGCTCACGGGTGAGGCGGCCCTCGCGGAGAGCCGGACCCTGCTCGACGCCGTCGGGCTGACCGACCACGAGCGTGTGCTCTCCGCCTTCCCGCACGAGCTCTCGGGCGGCATGGCGCAGCGCGTGATGATCGCCCTCGCCCTCGCCTGCGACCCCGGCGTGCTGCTCGCCGACGAGCCCACGACCGGTCTCGACGTCACGCTCACGCGCGACGCGCTCGGCCTGCTGCGCGGGCTGGCGGACGATCAGCGGCGCGGCGTGCTGCTGATCACCCACGATCTCGCGGCGGCCGCGCAGGTCTGCGACCGGATCGTGGTGCTGCGGGCCGGCGAGGTCGTGGAGCACGGTACGACGAGCGAGGTGCTCGAGGCGCCGAGGGAGGAGTACACGCGCACGCTGCTCGCGGCGGTGCCCGACATCGACCGCCCGCTGCCCCCGAGCGAGCCGCACGCGGCCGCGCGCACCCCGGTCGTGCGGCTCGACGACGTCCACGTGCACTACCGCGGCCGGCTCGGCAGGCGCGGGCACCACGCGCTGCGCGGCGTCAGCCTCGACGTGCGCGCCGGCGAGACCGTCGGCGTCGTCGGCGAGAGCGGCTCGGGCAAGACCACGCTCTCCCGGCTGCTCGTCGGGCTCGTGGGCCCGACGGGCGGTCGCGCCTCCGTGGGCGGGGTCGACCGCGGCCCGTCGCGCGGCCGGAGCCGCGCCCTGAGCCGCCGTGCGCAGATGGTGTTCCAGGATCCGCTCGGCGCCCTCGACCCCCGTCGCAGCGTGCTCGACGCGATCACCGAGCCGCTGCTCGCGAAGCCGCTGCCGCGCGCCGAGCGGGAGCGGCGGGCCGCCGAGGTGCTCGCCCGCACCGGCCTCGACGAGAGCTTCCTGCAGCGCATGCCCCACCAGCTCTCCGGTGGCCAGGCCCAGCGCGTGGGCATCGCCCGCGCGCTCGTCGCCGACCCCGAGCTCATCGTGTTCGACGAGCCCACCTCGGCCCTCGACGTGACCGTGCAGGCCCAGATCCTGGATCTGGTCCGCGAGCTCGCGGCCGACGGCCGCCGGGCCCAGCTGTTCGTCTCGCACGACCTCGCGACCGTGCGCTCCTTCTGCGACCGCGTCATCGTCGTCTACCTCGGCGAGATCGTCGAGGAGGGCACCGTGCGCGAGGTCTTCGAGAACCCGACCCACCCCTACACCCGTGCCCTGCTCGAAGCGGCGCCCCGTCTCGGCGGACGCGTGGCCGGTTCGAGCGCCGTCTGAGAGGACCCCGTCGTGACCGACACCCCCTTCCGCCTCGCCGTCGACATCGGCGGCACCTTCGTCGATGCGATGGAGCTCGACCAGCGCACCGGCGTCGTCCGCTTCCGCAAGGCCTCGACCACCCCGGCGCGCCCGTGGGAGGGCGTGCTCGACGCGGTCGAGGCGCTCGGCACCGACCTCTCCCGGGCCGAGCTGTTCATCCACGGCACGACGCTCGGCCTCAACGCGGTGCTCGAGCGGCGGGGCGGCAGCACCGGCATCATCACCAACGCCGGTCTGCGCGACATCTTCCTGATCGGCCGCGCGAACGTGCCGAACGACCGCATGTACGACTTCCAGTACGAGCGTCCCGAGAGCCTCGTGCAGCGGCGCCACACCGCGGGCGTGACGGGCCGGCTGAACCATCGCGGCGAGACCGTCGCCCCGCTCGACGAGGAGGAGCTGCGCCAGATCGCCCGGCACCTCGTCGAGGACGAGGGCGTCATCTCGGTCGCCGTCTGCTTCCTGCACTCCTATCTGGATCCGGCCTCCGAGCGCCGCGCCGCGGAGCTGCTGAACGAGTGGTACCCCGATCTCAAGGTCTCGGTCTCGACCGACATCGTGCGCGAGTACCGGGAGTACGAGCGCACCTCGACCACGGTGCTCGAGGCCTACATCCGCCCGATCTTCGAGCGGTACGTCGACGAGCTCGAGCGGGGGCTCACCGAGCGCGGCTTCGACTCCCGCTTCCTCATCATGCGGTCGGGCGGCGGCTCGATGACCTCGGCGACCGCGAAGCTCTCGCCCACGCCGACCGTGCTCTCGGGCCCCGCGGGCGGCATCGTCGGGGGCGCCTACCTCGCCGAGAAGCTCGGCCGTCCGAACGTCCTGACCTTCGACATCGGGGGCACCTCCCTCGACGCCTGCGTCATCGAGAACGGGGCCGCCGTCGTGACGCACGAGGCCGAGCTCGAGCACTTCCCGCTGCTCATCCCGACCTACGACATCCGCACCATCGGCGCCGGGGGCGGCTCGATCGCGGCCATCGAGCGGGGCATCCTGAAGGTCGGCCCCCGCAGCGCCAGCGCCGTGCCCGGCCCCGTCAGCTACGGCCGGGGCGGCACGGAGCCGACCGTCACGGACGCCTCCGTCGCCCTCGGCTACGTCGATCCCGACAGCTTCCTCGCCGGCACGATGAAGCTCCACGACGCCGAGGCGGTCGAGGCGATCCGCTCGCAGCTCGCGGAGCCGCTGGGGCTCAGCGTCGAGGAGGCCGCCGCGGGCGTCTTCGACGTGATGCTCGCGAAGACCGTCGGCGCGGTGCGCCAGATCACGGTCGAGCGCGGGCACGACCCGCGCGTGTTCTCGCTGCTCGCCTTCGGCGGGGCCGGGCCGCTGGTCGCCCCGCTGCTCGCGCGGGAGATGGGCGTCGGCGAGGTGATCGTGCCATTCGCCCCCTCGGGCTTCTCGGCGTGGGGCATGCTCAGCGCCGATATCGTCACCGATCTCTCCCGCACCTCGATGGAGGTGCTCGACGAGGCCGACCTCGGCGGGGTTGCGGCGTCGCTCGACGAGCTCGGCGCCGAGGCGCTCGAGTCGCTGCAGGATCAGGGGGTCGCCGCCGCCGACAGCGCGATCGAACGCCAGCTCGAGCTGCGCTACCTCGGGCAGGAGCACACCCTCACGCTCACGGTCGGCGAGACGCTCGACGTCGAGGCCCTCCGCGACTCGTTCAACGAGATGCACGAGAGCCGTTACGGCCACTCGATGGACAACCGGATCCAGATCCTCACGGTGCGCGTGCGCGGCATCGGACGCACCGCCCGCCCCGAGCTGCAGCGGGTCGAGCGCGGGGACGGCGACCCGGCGCAGGCCTTCGTGAAGCACCGCGACGCCTACGACTTCGGCACCCGCGCCGTGGCGCCCTTCTCGGTCTACGAGCGCGGCCTGCTGCAGGCGGGCGACGTGTTCCGCGGCCCCGCCCTCGTCGACGAGGGCACGTCGACCACGGTCGTGCACAGCGGCCAGAAGGTCACCGTCGAGGAGCACGGCTACCTGCTCATCGAGCCCGATCTCGCAACGGAGGCAACAGCATGACTGACGCAACACCCGCCGGCACCGCGGCGAACCTCGACGGCGCGACGATCGAGGTGGTGCACTCGTACCTGCTCGCCGCGGCCGACGAGATGCGCACCACCCTGATCCGCACCGCGTTCAACCCCGTGATCTACGAGGTGTTCGACTTCGGCATCTCGATGTACGACGCGAACGCGGAGCTGATCGCCGAGGCCCCGGGCCTCACCTTCTTCCTCGGCGCCAACGACTTCTCGCTGCGCAAGGGCATCGAGTACGTCGGCGCCGAGAACCTGCACCGCGGCGACGTGCTGATGCTCAACTACCCGTACTGGAACGCGGCCCACGCCTCGGACGCCACGCTCTTCGCGCCGGTGTTCCTGCCGCCCGCCGACGGCTCCGACGCCGACGGGGAGCTCATCGGGTACGTCTGCGTGCGCGCGCACTGGATGGATCTCGGCGCGAAGGACGCCGGCTACGTGCTGGACTCCACGAACGTGCATCAGGAGGGACTGCTCTTCCCCGGCACGAAGGTGTTCAGCCGCGGCGAGCCCGTGCACGACATCCACGAGCTGCTGCGCTTCAACTCGCGCCTGCCCGACCTGGTGCTCGGCGACCTGCACGCCCAGGTCTCCGCGATCCGCACGGGCGAGCGCCGCCTGGTCGAGATCGTGCGCAAGTTCGGGCGCGAGGCCGTGGACGCCGCGGTCGCGGTCGTGCGCGAGCAGAGCGAGCAGAAGACCCGCGAGGCGCTGCGCGCGCTCCCGCAGGGCACCTGGAGCGCCGAGGACTACATCGACGACGACGGCATCGGCGACGAGCCGCTGCTGATGAGGGTCACCGTCACCAACGAGGACGGTCATCTCACCGTCGACTTCGACGGCTCGGCGCCGGCGGCCGCCGGCCCGGTCAACATGCCGTTCGGGGCGACCCTCGCCCTCGGCAAGGTCGTGCTGAAGAACCTCACCGAGAGCACCGACCCGGGCAACGAGGGGGCCACCCGGCCGCTCACGGTGAAGGCGGAGCCGGGAACGCTGTTCCACGCCGTCTACCCGGCGCCGACCTTCACGCTGTGGACCGGGATCGTGGCGCTGGAACTGATCTACAAGGCTCTGGCGCAGGGCATGTCCCACCTGCTCCCCGCCTCCTCGGGCGGGGACGTGCCCGGCTTCATGATGGTCGGCGACCACCCCGACACGGGCGAGTTCTACGCGATCAGCAACAACGACCCGGTCGGCTGGGGCGGCACCCCGAGCCATGACGGGCTCAACGCCACGATCCACATCTCGGAGTCGATCATGCGCTCGACCCCGCTCGAGGTGCTCGAGGCCCGCAGTGGCATGCTCTTCGAGCGGCTGGAGATCCGCACCGACTCGGGCGGCGCGGGCAGGTTCCGCGGCGGCGCCGGCCTGCAGCGCGACATCCGCTTCGTGGCCCCGGGCGAGTTCCTCTCGGTCATCAAGAAGACCAAGACGGCGCCGTGGGCGCTCGAGGGCGGGCTCGAGCCCGAGCCGAACCAGGTCATCGCCTTCGCCGACTCCGACCGCGAGGAGCGGATCAGCACCAAGCGCATCGCCGTGCAGCCCGGCGATCTCGTGCGCTTGCTCACGGCCGGCGGCGGGGGCCACGGGCGCCCGGAGGATCGCGATCCCGAGCTCGTGCGCCGGGACGTGGCCGAGGGGTACGTCTCGCCGGAGGCGGCCCGCACCGTCTACGGCGTCGAGGTGGAGGAGGCATGATCGACCCGGCTCGGCTCTCCCTCCTCGCCACCGCGCCGGAGCCCGACAGCCTGCTGCTGCGCGACGCGCGGATCGTCGACGTCGAGGCGGGCGCCGCGGCGCCGGGCTCGGTGTGGGTGCGCGACGGCCGGATCGAGGCCGTCGGATCCCGCGACGAGCTGCGCGCCGCGACGGCGGCCTCCGGCGCCCCGACCGTCGAGGTGGATCTCGGCGGCAGGACGCTGCTCCCCGGTCTGATGAACATGCACACCCACTTCTCGCTGGCGCTCCCCGGCGAGCGCGGCGCGCGCATCTCGGCGCTCGACCCGGCCGGCCTCGCGCTCTACATGGCGGACGGAGCCCGGCGCACCCTGCACGCCGGAGTCACGACGGTCCGCTGCGTCGCCGAGCGCGACCACGCCGACTTCGCCCTGCGGCGCGCCATCGAGCGCGGCGAGACGCTCGGCCCCGACATCTACACGGCGGGTCAGGCCATCGTCTGCACGGGCGGCCACGGCCACGAGGGGTCGGACACGCTCGAGTGCGACGGCCCGGCGGGCTTCGCGCGCGGCGTGCGCACGCAGATCAAGGCCGGCGCCGACCTCATCAAGGTGATGATCTCGGGCGGCATCGCGGGCGAGCACGAGGGCATCGCGACGCCGCAGCTCACCGACGACGAGATGCGCTCGGTGATCGGGGTCGCCCACGCGTGGGGCCGGAAGGTCACCGCGCACGCCGGGCCGGCCGAGGTGATCGCCCGCGCCGTCGAGCTCGGCCTCGACTGCGTCGAGCACGGGTACGAGCTGACCCCGGAGGTCGCCGAGGCCATGGCGGAGGCGGGCACCGCGCTCGTGCCCACCCTCGTCGTCAGCCGGTGCAAGGCCTTCTTCGACGAGCTGGGCGTGCCCGAGTGGATGCAGCAGCGCTCGCTCGCCGCCGGCCCGCGGCACATCGAGTCGTTCCGCATGGCGCTCGACGCGGGCGTCGAGATGATGGTCGGCAGCGACATGCCCCCGTTCTGGATGTTCGAGGGGGCGCCGGCGGTGATCCGCGAGATGGAGCACATGAGCGGATTCGGGCTCGGTCCCGCGGCGACGCTCCGCGCGGGAACGCTGACGACGGCCCGGTGGCTCGGGACCGACGACCGCGTCGGCACCGTCGAGCCCGGCAAGCGGGCCGACCTCATCGCCCTGCCCGGCGATCCGCTCGGCGACGTCTCGGCGCTTCGCGGCATCGACTGGGTCATGAAGGCGGGGCGCGTGGTGCGCGACGACGCGCGTGCGCTGAGCCCCGCCGCCGGATCGAGGAACGGAGAACGCTCATGACGACTGCGGTGGACCGGGTCGACGCCGAAGCCCGCCGGATCGCCGCCGGCGTGCACGACATGTACGACGCGTTCCTGGCGAGGGATCAGGAGCGCTTCGACAGTCATCTCTCGCGCTCCGCGACGATGTGGGAGAGCCACTTCGACCACCTCTACACGATGCGCGAGCTCGACGAGTTCCGCGACCGTCGCGAGGACGCCGGCGAGCGGCCCGTGCTCGAGACCATGCGGGCGGAGATCCTCGCGATCGACGTGTGGGGCGATACCGCGCTCGTGCGCTACCTGCTGATCACCGCCGAGGCGGGGCAGGAGGCCGAGACGACACGGGTGACGGAGGTGCTGCGGCTCGAGGGGGGACGCTGGCTGATCGTGCACCACCACGCGCAGCTCCGCGACCGGCCCGAGGGGCCGACGCCCGTCAGGGGGTCGGCGGGCTGACCGAGAGCAGGAAGGTCGTGACGTCCTCGCTCGTGTTGCCGTAGCGGTGGGGCTGCCGCGACGAGAAGGTGATCGACTCCCCGGTGCGCACCTCGAAGCGCTGCCCCTCGACCTCCACCTCGAGGCGGCCGCGGTCGACGTAGACGCACTCGATCGCCTCGTGGGCCCAGGCCTCGTCGCTCGACCAGTCGCCCGGCTGCAGGGAGCCGCGGAGCACCTCGATCTGCCCGTTGTTGGGCGTGAGGCGCTCGTACTGGATGCGGCCCGCCGGAGAGCTGATGCGACTGCGCTCGCCCGGGCGGCTGACGTGGATCGGCACGGGCCCCGGGCTCGCGAACAGCGAGGAGACCGCGTCGCCGAAGACCGACGAGAGCGCGCGGAGCGTCTTGAGGCTCGGCTCGGAGATGCCGCGCTCCACCTGGCTGAGCAGCGTGGCCGAGAGACCGGTCGCGGCGGCCAGCTCCCTGAGGCTCATGCCGCTCTGCGCGCGGAGCTCCCGCAGGTTCCCGCCGACGTCACCGATCACGGTTCTACTGTAGCGGCGGCGGATCGTGCAGGAAAGTGTACGCTCGTGAGGCCGCGGTGAGGAGTGGCGCGGCGCGGGATCCCGAGCTTCTCGCGTGTTCTTCGCGGAGGAGCGCGCCGCTTCTCTCGGCTGCGCGCGCCGGCTGCGCCGATCGGAGTTCACTTTTGTTTGTAAAAGTGTACAAACTGTGCGAGACTTCATCACCGACAACGGCGTACCCCGAAAGGTTCGATGATGAAAGACGAAACGCTCCGCTTCCGCGGCGGGCTGGCGATGGCCTTCGTGCCCGTCGTCGTATTCCTGATCTTCTGCATTCTGTACTTCGTCGTGTTCAAGGCGTTCGACATGACGGCGCTCGCCATGGGCGGCTTCGTCTCGCTGCTGGTCGGCGCGGTCTTCGCCAGGAAGTACGGGCTCTTCTGGGAGCACGTGATGCGCGGGATCGGAAGCCCCACCTCGGTCTCGATCGTCGTCATCCTCTTCATGGTCGGCATGCTCTCGCAGCTGATCAAGGCCACGAACGTCTCGGGGGGCTTCGTCTGGCTGGCCGAGTCCATCGGCCTCAACGCGGGCTTCTTCACCTTCTTCGTCTTCATCGCCGTCGGCGTGATCTCGATGTCGACCGGATCCTCGATCGGCACCTTCTTCACCGCATTCCCGATCTTCTACGCCGCGGGCATCGCGATCGGAGCCGACCCGGCGCTCCTCGCGGGAGCCATCCTGTCGGGAGGCATCCTCGGCGACAACGTCGCCCCCATCTCCGACACCACGATCATCTCCTCCTCTAGCCAGCGCTTCCGGCGGAAGGAGGGCGTGGCCGACATCGGCGGCGTCGTCAAGCAGCGGGCGCGCTTCGCGCTCACCGCGGCCGCGATCTGCGCGATCCTCTTCCTCGTGCTCGGGCTGATGACGGTCAGGCCCGTCGAGGCCGGCTCCGGCTTCGACGCCACCGCCACCCCGCTGCCGCTCATCATGCTGCTGCCCGTCGCCGTGATGCTCGTCGTCGCCATGCGGACCCGCGACATCTTCATGGCCGTCACCGTCGGCCTGGTGCTCGGCATCGTCACGGCGCTCGCCACCGGGCTCATGACCTTCGGCGATGTCATGGGCGTGACCGACGGTGCGCCGACCGGATTCCTCTTCGAGGGCGTCGCCTCGATGCTCGGCACCGTCGCCCTCGTCGTCTCGGTCTTCGGCATCATGGGCGTGCTGCGCGGGGCCGGGGTGATGGAGCTGCTCGTCGACCGGCTCACCGCCGGCCGTCTCGCCTCGACCCCGCGCGGAGCGGAGGCGGCGATCGGCGTCGGCGTCTCGGTGACGACCGTGCTGTTCGGCGGCGTCAACTCGGCCGCGATGCTGAGCTTCGGACCGGTGGCCGACGAGCTCGGCGCCCGCGTGGGGCTGCACCCCTACCGCCGCTCCAACGTCATGGACTGCTTCGCCCTCGGCCTCTCCTCGGTGATCCCGTTCCTGAGCGCCTACCTGTTCATCGGAGCGCTGCTGACCACCGGCTACGACCCGGTTCCCGCCCTCTCCACCTTCGAGCTCTTCCCGGCGACCCTCTACCCGCTGGTGCTGACCGTCGTGATGATCGTCTCGGTCTGGACCGGCTGGGGGCGCCGCTTCGAGGGCTTGGATGGGAAGGTGGAGCGTACTCCGGTCGCCGCCCCGGCCTGATCCGCAGACCTCCCGCACGGCACCCACCCAGAAAGGCACCCCATGGATCGCAACACCGTCTCCTGGACCGGGTACATCCCGGCGATCACCACCCCCTTCACCCGCGACGGCGCGCTCGACCTCGACTCGTTCGCGGCGCAGATGGAGTGGCTCGTCGCCGAACGCATGCACGGCGTCATCCTCGCCGGCACGAGCGGCGAGTGGTTCAGCATGACCGCCGACGAGCGCGCACGGCTCTTCGAGGCCGGCGCCCGCTTCCGCGCCGACGACTTCACCGTCATCGGCGCCTGCAACGCCTTCACCGCCGCCGAGGCGATCGGGCACGCCCGGGCCGCCGAGCGCGCAGGGCTCGACGGGATCCTGCTCACGCCGCCGCCCTACGTGGTGCCGAACCGACGCGAGATCGTCGCGTTCTACCGAGCGGTCTCGGATGCGACCGACATCCCGATCACCGTCTACAACTGGCCCCGGGGCTGCGTCGTCGACATGGGCGTCGACCTGCTCGACGAGCTCGCCGACATCGATCACGTCGTCGCGATCAAGAACTCCACCGGCGATTTCGCCTCCTTCCTCGACGGCATGTACCGCCTCGAGTCGCGGGTGCGGTACTTCGGCCTGCCGACCAGCGAGCTCGGCGCCGACCTCGCCCTCCTCGGGCACGGCGACGGCCTCATGGGCTCCGGCGGCGTGCTCGGCGCCGACCATCCGGACTTCTGGCGCGCGATCGCCGACGGCGACCGAGACCGCGCCATCCGGCTCGGGCAGCGCGACCGCGTCGTCATGCAGGCCTGGTTCCGCCCCGACTACGGCGCCCAGTTCGGCAATCAGCAGGCGATCATGAAGACGGCGCTGCGGCTGCGGGGGGTGCCCGGCGGGTTCGTGCGCGATCCCCTGCTCGAGCTCACCCGCGAGGAGGAGGACCGCGTCGCCGCGACGCTGCAGAGCCTCGGCATCGAGATCCGGCCGCTGCGATGACCGAGCGCTTCGATGCGCTCGTCATCGGGGGCGGTCTGCTGGGGTGCGCGACGGCGTGGATGATCGCCCGCGACGGCGGCTCCGTGCTGCTGGCGGAGCGCGACCAGGTCAACCAGCACGCCTCCGGCCAGAACGCGGGCAGCCTCCACTTCCAGCTCGAGTACCGCATGATGGAGCACGGGATCGAGGCCGCGAAGAAGGCGGCCGAGGCGATGCCGCTGCACCTCGAGGCGGCGAAGCTGTGGCAGAGCCTGCCCGCCGAGGCCGGCGAGGACATCGAAGTGAAGCAGTCGGGCGGGCTCATGCTCGCCGAGAACGCCGAGCAGGCCGCCCTGCTCGAGCAGAAGACCGAGATCGAGCGCTCCTGGGGGCTCGACATCGAGATGCTCGACCGGGCGGGAGTGCAGCGGATCGCTCCGTACCTCTCGGAGACGGTCGTCGCGGCCGCCTACTGCCCGATCGAGGGGAAGGCCGACACCCGCACCGCGGCGCCGGCGCTCGCCCGGGCGGCGATGCGGGAGGGCGCCGAGGTGCGGACCCGGTGCGAGGTCGTCGCGATGCGGCGCGAGCGCTCGGGCTGGCGGGTGACCCTCGCCGACGGGGCGGGCGAGCGGCGCGAGATCGCGGCCGGGGCGATCGTGATCGCCGCCGGCGTATGGACCACCGCCGTCGGCGAGATGATCGGGGCCGAGCTGCCGACGATCCCGCTGGCGCTCACCATGACGACCACCCTGCGCGTGCCCCGGTTCGTCTCGCACCTCGTGCAGCACGCGGGCGCCAGGCTCTCGCTGAAGCAGGCGCTCGACGGCAACGTGCTCATCGGCGGCGGCTGGCCCGCACGCCTCATGCGCACATCCGACGGGCGGCCCGACTTCGAGGCCCGTCCCGAGCTGCTGCGCGAGTCGCTCGCGGGCAACGCCGCCGCGGCGATCGGCGTCGTGCCCCGGCTCGCCGGCATCCCGGCGCTCCGCAGCTGGGTCGGCACGACGACCGTGACGCCGGATCAGCTGCCGCTCGTGGGCCCGGTGCCCGGGGCGCCGGGCGCGTTCGTCGCGACGGGCGGATCCGCCTTCACGCTCGGACCGAGCTTCGCCGAGGTGCTGACCGATCTGGTCGCGGGCCGCGCGCCGTCGACGGAGCTCTCGAGCTTCGACCCGCAGAGATATCAGGAGGCGCGCGCGTGAGTGCATCCAGAGTGCCCGCGGAGCGCGGCGCACCGATCGAGTTCGAGTTCGAGGGCGAGCCCGTCGGGTCCTACGAGGGCGAGACGGTCGCCGCCGCGCTCCTCGCGGCCGGGGTCCCGGCGTTCGGGGTGACGCGCGAGGGCGACGCCCGGCTGCCGCTGTGCAACATGGGCACCTGCTACGACTGCGCCGTGACGGCGGACGGCGAGCGCCTCGTGCGCGCGTGCCTCGCCGACGCGCGGCCGGGCATGGTCGTCGAGCGGAACGAGGCGAGCTGATCATGGCGGATCTGGTGGTCATCGGGGCGGGGCCGGCCGGCATGGCCGGTGCGCTCGCCGCGGCCGAGGCGGGGCTCGACGTGCTCGTCGTGGACGAGCAGGCGCGGGCCGGCGGGCAGATCTTCCGCCGCCCTCCCGAGACGTTCGGCGGCGCCCGCGGATATCGGCCGTACACGTGGGCGGAGGATCTGATCCGGCGCTTCGAGGCGCACCCCGGCATTTCGACCCGGTTCCGCAGCACCGCGTACGGCGTGCTGCGCGATCGGGAGGAACGGACCATGCGTCTCCGCGTCGGCGTCAGCGCGCCGGACGGCGGAGAGCTGGTCGAGACCGAGAGGATCCTCATCGCCACCGGGGCCTACGACATGCCGGTGGCGTTCCCGGGGTGGACGAAGCCCGGCGTGATGACGGTGGGCGCGGCGCAGTCGCTGCTCAAGAGCCAGAAGGTGCTCGCGGGGCGCCGGATCGTGATGGCGGGATCCCACCCGCTGCTGCTCGTCGCCGCCGAGCAGCTGCTCGAGGCGGGGGCGGAGATCGCGGAGATCGCGTTCGCCCGCGGTCTGCCGGGCGTCGGAGAGGCGCTCGCCGCGGCGCCGGCGGCCCCCGGGCACCTCGGGGTGTTCGCCGAGGCCGGCCGGGCGCTCGCGCGGATCGCCTCGCGGCGGGTCAGGGTGTCGATGCGGACCATCGTCACCGAGGCGGTGGGCGACGGCGCGGTGACCGGCGCGCGCCTCGCGAAGGTCGACCGCGACTGGCGACCCGTCGGCGAGCCCCGTGAGGTCGGGGGCGATCTCCTGCTGCTCGGATACGGGTTCTCCCCGTCGACGGAGCTCGCCCGCCAGGCCGGGTGCGAGATGCGCTGGGAGTCCCGGCTCGGGGGATGGGTCGTGCAGCACGACGAGCGCTTCGCCACCACCGCCGACGGCGTCTACGTCGCCGGCGAGCCGACGGGCGTCGCCGGCGCGGAGCAGTCGTGGGCCGAGGGGTGGAAGGCGGGCCTGCACATCGCCGAGTCCCTCGGGGCGGACGCCCACCGCATCCGGGCCGAGCTCCGCGAGAGCGAGCGCCTGCTGAACCGCACCGGGCGCTTCTCGAGGGTGGTGCAGTCGATGTTCGAACCGCGTCGCGCGGCGCTCTCGGCGCTCTCGGATCCCGAGGGGACGCTCGTCTGCCGGTGCGAGCTGGTGCCGTCGGAGCGGATCGACGGGGTGCTGCGCCAGAACCCCTTCATCTCCTCCGCGAACGCCGTGAAGCTCGAGTGTCGCAGCGGCATGGGGCCGTGCCAGGGACGCTACTGCGAGGGCACCGTGGCCGCCCGGGTGGCGGCGGCGCGCGGGGCGGCCATCGAGGAGTCGGGATACTTCACGGCCCACGTGCCCGTGAAGCCCGTGCCCCTCAGCACCTACCGCACGCTCGGGGAGGACTGAGCGCGCCCGCCGCGAGCACTGCCCGCCGCGAGCACTGCCCGCCGCGCCTCCCGCCGGCGCGTCTCCCGCTCCGGCCTCGATACACTCGAGGCATGAGCGATCTGGTGGTGTCGTTGCCCGACGAGGAGCTGATGGCGGCGATGGGGGAGATCCCCGGCGTCGAGTTCGTGCTCTGGGACCTGAAGGGGCCGGCGCCGCGCGAGCGCTTCGACATCGTCGTCCCGGCGTATCTCGGCGGCAACAAGCCCGTCGCGAACCTCGCCGGGCTCGAGGTCGGGCTCGTGCAGTGGCAGTCGATCGGCTACAACGGCATGGCGAAGTACCTGCCGGAGGGCGTGCCGCTCGCCAACGCCGCCACGGTGCACGAGAGCGGCACCGCCGAGCTGGCGCTGGCCCTCGCGCTCGCGGCGCAGCGCGGGATCCCCGACTTCGTGCGCGCCGGCGACCAGGGGCGCTGGGACTCGCGCTTCCACCCGAGCCTCGCCGATCGGCGCGTGCTGCTCGTCGGCTACGGCGGCGTCTCGAAGGCGATCGAGGCGCGCGTCGCGCCCTTCGAGGTGGAGGTCGCGCGGCTCGCCCGCAGCGCCCGCGAGGAGCGCAACCTCGCCGGTGAGACCGTCGAGGTGCGCGGCCTCGACGAGCTGCACGCCCGCCTCGCGGAGGCCGAGGTCGTGTTCGTCGCCGTGCCGCTGACCGACGAGACCACGGGGCTGATCGACGCGGCGGCGCTCGCCGCGATGCCCGACGGTGCGCTGCTCGTGAACGTCGCCCGCGGCCCGGTCGTCGACACCGACGCCCTCGTCGCGGAGCTGGAAGCCGGCCGCCTGCGCGCGGCGCTCGACGTGACCGACCCCGAGCCGCTGCCCGAGGACCACCCGCTCTGGCGCTGCCCGAACACGCTGATCTCGCCGCACATCGGCGGCGACTCCGGCGCCATGATGCCGCGCATGACGCGCCTGCTGCGGCGCCAGATCGCGCATCTGCAGGCGGGTGAGCCGCCCGAGAACCTCGTGCTGGGTCCGGGCGCCTGACGGCTCCGATCCCGGTCGTCTTCCTCGGCGCGGGCCCTTCGCCGCCGGGGCGGAGTCGAGACGGGGCGAACGAGTAGACTGGGGCGGGTATGCCGGTTCTCGCAGCCGGCGACGTCCCCAAGATCCCCACGCGCCCCTTGGAGTTTGAAAAGCAATGGCTGAACAGTCCCGCCTCGACAAGGTCATCTCCCTCGCCCGCCACCGCGGATTCGTCTTCCAGGCGGGTGAGATCTACGGCGGCTCACGTTCGGCTTGGGACTACGGCCCCCTCGGCACCGCGCTCAAGGAGAACATCAAGCGGCAGTGGTGGAAGGCCATGGTGCAGCGACGCGACGACGTCGTCGGCATCGACTCCAGCGTGATCCTGCCGAAGCAGGTCTGGGAGGCCTCCGGTCACGTCGAGGTCTTCAGCGATCCGCTCGTCGAGTGCATGCAGTGCCACAAGCGGTATCGCGAGGACCACCTCATCGAGGAGTTCGAGGAGAAGAAGGGCCGGGCCCCCGAGGGCGGGCTCGCCGAGGTCGTCTGCGTGAGCTGCGGCACGCGCGGCCAGTGGACCGAGCCCCGCGCCTTCTCAGGCCTGCTCAAGACCTTCCTCGGCCCGGTCGACGACGAGGCCGGCCTGCACTACCTGCGCCCCGAGACGGCGCAGGGCATCTTCGTGAACTTCGCCAACGTGCTGCAGTCGGCGCGCATGAAGCCGCCGTTCGGCATCGGGCAGATCGGCAAGAGCTTCCGCAACGAGATCACTCCGGGCAACTTCATCTTCCGCACCCGCGAGTTCGAGCAGATGGAGATGGAGTTCTTCGTCGAGCCGGGCACCGACGAGGAGTGGCAGGAGTACTGGATGAACGAGCGCATGCGGTGGTACACCGACCTCGGCATCGACCCCGAGAACCTGCGCTTCTACGAGCACCCGAAGGAGAAGCTGTCGCACTACTCGAAGCGGACCGCCGACATCGAGTACCGCTTCGGCTTCGCGGGCGGCGAGTGGGGCGAGCTCGAGGGCATCGCGAACCGCACCGACTTCGACCTGTCGACCCACTCGAAGCACTCGGGCAAGGATCTCTCGTTCTTCGACCAGACGAAGAATGAGCGGTGGACCCCGTACGTCATCGAGCCGGCGGCCGGCCTCACCCGCTCGCTCATGGCGTTCCTCGTCGACGCCTACCGCGAGGAGGACGTGCCGAACGCGAAGGGCGGCACCGACAAGCGCACCCTGCTCGCCCTCGACCCGCGCCTCGCACCGGTGAAGGCCGCCGTGCTGCCGCTCAGCCGCAACGAGAAGCTGTCGCCGCTCGCCCGCGAGGTCGCACAGGAGCTGCGCGAGGACTGGAACGTCGACTTCGACGACTCCGGCGCGATCGGTCGCCGCTACCGCCGTCAGGACGAGATCGGCACGCCGTTCTGCGTGACGGTCGACTTCGACTCGCTCGACGACGACGCCGTGACCGTGCGCGAGCGCGACACCATGCAGCAGGTGCGCGTTCCCCGGGCGGAGCTTCACGCCTACCTGGCGGAGCGACTGCGTGGCGCGTAGCGCCTGAGCAGCCGCTCCGGTGCCGCACACGGCGGCAGCCCACGGAGCGGAGCGAGGGGCGGGAGCGACTGCGTGGCGCGTAGCGCCTGAGCAGCCGCTCCGGTGCCGCACACGGCGGCAGCCCACGGAGCGGAGCGAGGGGTAGCCTGAACGAGAACGCGCCGGCGTTGTCGCAGGTCGGAGCGCCCCGCGGTTCGAGCGAAACGGAAGGATCCTCCATGACGAGCACCGGACCGCACGATCCCGCGCAGGATCGGCAGCCCCCGGCGATCCCGTCGGCTCCGGCTCCAGCGGCCCCCGCCCCCGAGCCGGCGGGACAGCCGCAGGTCGCCCCGCCCCCCGGTGCTCCGCAGACGTGGGGAGCCTGGGCGGCTCCGCGCACGTGGCGCACCGCGGAGACCGAGCCGCTCGCCTACCACCGCCTGTATCGCGGCGCTCAGGGCTTCAGATGGTGGAAGCCGCTGCTGCTCATCCTGCTCGCGGGTGCGTGCTTCCTGCTGCTCTCGATCCTGGCGGGGGTGATCTTCACGATCGTCTACGTCGCGCAGACCGGCGAGTACCCCACCGAGGCGGTGATCCTGGAGTTCTCGATCCCCGACACCCAGAATCCGTCGTCGCTGCTCATCGGCCTGGGTCCGTGGGCGCTGATGGTCCCCGCACTGCTCTTTTCCATGTGGGCGGTGGGGATCCGACCGGGGGGCCGGATCTGGTCGGTGGCGCTGAAGCTGCGCTGGGGCCTCGTGTGGCGCACCGCGGTCGCGGCCCTGCTGATGCTCTTCCTGGTCAACGCGGCCGGCATCGTCCTCGAGCTGCTGTTCCCCTCGGCGGAGGCCGGCGCCCCGGATCCCGGCGAGGCGGCGTTCGACCCGACCCTCGCGCTGTGGTCGATGCTGATCGTGCTGCTCCTGGTGCCGTTCCAAGCGGCGGCGGAGGAGCTCGTCTTCCGGGGCGTGCTGATGCAGACGCTCGGCGCGTGGCTCCGAAGCCCCTGGTTCGGGATCCTGATCCCCGCCATCGGCTTCGCCCTGGCGCACATCGGCACCTACGGCGTCTGGGGGATGGCCTCGGTCGGGGTGCTCGGCGTGACGGCCGCGTGGCTGACGTGGCGCACGGGCGGCCTCGAAGCGGCGATCAGCCTGCACGTCGTGAACAACGTGGTCGTCTTCGGGCTGATGGCCAGTGGGGCCATGGGCAGCACGGAGCAGAACGACGAGGGCGCCGGCCCCGTCTCGCTCGTGGTCCAGGCGCTCGGCTACGCGTTCTTCGTCTGGGCGTCCCTGCGCTCGTTCCGGCGCGGCGGCTACGGGCGGACCCGCATCGACCTGCTCCGCGTCGCCGAGCCGTCCGCGCCCGGCGGGGCGCCCGGCGAACGGGGAGGAGCGCGCGCATGATCGACGTCTACGTGACGGGCGGGGGAGTCGCCGCGCTGGCTGCGGCGCTCGACCTCGTCGAGGTCGGCCTGAGCGTTCGCGTGGCCGTGACCGATGCGGGGGAGGAGCTGCCTCGGGGCGCCGTCCGGGATCCAGAGGGCACCATCGCAGCGCTGCTGGAGCGTCTCGCCTCGCCCATCGGCGGGGACCGTGAGAGCGCCGAGCGGGCGGGCCGGCCCGACGCGGCGCCGCGGGCCGTGCCGCCGGAGGCCGTGGCGCTCCCGGGCGCGCGCGGAGGATGGCAGCTCCAACCGCTGCCGGCCGTGCTCGGAGCTCCCGCGGTGCCCCTCTCCTCGGAGTGCCTCGCGATCCTCGGCGGCGGCGGGGCGTTCCGCGCCTATCTGGACCGCCTGAAGCCGCTGCTCACGATCGGGAAGACCCGCGAGTTCGGCGCGCTGGTGCGGTCGAGGTTCGGTCGCACCGCGCTCGATCGTCTCGTCGAGCCGCTGATCCGCGAGCGCTTCGGCGTCGCCCCGGAGCACGTGGACGTGGCGGTCGCGGCCCCCGGGCTCAACGAGGCGCTCTCCCGATCCGGCTCGCTGTCCGCGGCGGTGCTCGCCTATTCCGAACGACATGTTGCACGTGAAACCCGAGTGATCCCGGCTGGGGGCTGGGGCGCCGCCCGGGACGCGCTGCTCGAGCGGCTCGCGCTCTACGGCGCGCAGCTCGCGGACGCGCGTCCGACGGCCGTGCGCCTCGGGGACGACGAGCACCGGGTGGAGGAGGCCGACGGCGGCCGATTCGAGACGCGCGCCGTGGTCCTCGATCGGGGTCGCAGAGTCGACGCGTCGGGGCCCGCGGTGTCGTGCGAGGGCGAGGCGTCGGAGCCCCGTCTGCCGGCGGCGGCGCGGGTGAGGGCCCGCGCGTCGGTCGGCGTGGAGGCGCCGGTCGCGATCCCCGGGGCCGCGCGGGTGCGGACCGTGGAGCTGCCCTCGGGGGAGCGGTGGTCCGTGCGCGTCTCGAGGCGGGGAGAGGCCGACTGGGAGGCCGAGCTCAGGGGGCCGGCCGCGCCCGCCGAGGCCGTCGCGAGACAGCCGGATCCCGAGGAGCTCGCCGCAGCCCTGACGGGTGCCGGCCTCTCGCCGCGTGCGGGGACGGAGTGGAGGACGCGCCGGTACGCCGCGCCCCACGCGCGCATCGAGCAGCGGGACGAGGCCCGGGCCGCCGTCGACGATCTCGACGGCCGCTTCCGGGGGAGCGCACTTCCCGTCGGATCCTCGCTGCACGGAGACGACCTCTCGGCCGCACTCGAGACCGCCCGCGCGCAGGCGGTGGGGTTGCGCCGCAGGCTCACCGGCATCGCCGACTGAGCCTGCTCGCCGCGGGAGGGCCGCGGGGAATCGCTCCGCCTCGGCGGTCATATGTCCCTCGGAGAATATGAGCGGATGGCAAACCGCTGTAGGCTGGCGTGCAGACGCGGTGGCAACCATCGACCCTGGAGGGAACATGAGAGGCAAGATTGCATTCGTTCTCGGAGCGGCGCTCGGGTATGTACTGGGTGCCCGCGCAGGCCGTGAGCGGTACGAGCAGATCAAGCGCGGGGCGCAGACCGTGTGGAGCACCCCGCCGGTGCAGAACGGCGTCGAAGCCGTGCGCGAGGCTCTCGGGGGCCAGGTCGACCGGCTGAAGGACGCCGCTCTGCGCGCCGGCAAGGACGCCTTCACCGCCTTCACCAAGGGCGGCTCCGAATCGGCGGGCGCCCGCGGCGCCTCTGCCGGCGCTCGCGGCGCCGCGCACGGCGGCGGCGCCAGCGGGGCCGGGGCGGACGACCCCGCCGGGCGCTCCGCGGTCGAGGCCGCCGAGAAGGCTGCGAGCGGCCCGGCTCCCACGAAGCCCGCCGGGGCCCCGACGAAGCCCGCCGAGGCCGCGGGCAGCGCGTCGAACGACAGCTCGAACTCGGCGAAGACGACGAGCCGTTCGACCTCCTCGAAGGGCGGTTCCGCCGCGAAGAAGAGCTCGACCGGCGCGTCCTCCGCAGCGAAGAAGCCGCAGAAGGGCGGCGAGAGCTGATGAGCCGGAAGTCCGATCAGGCGGGCACCTTCGAGCTGCTCGCCAGGCTGCCCCAGCAGATCGTCCACCTCGCCAAGATCGAGTTCCAGAACGCGAAGCGCGAGATCGCGGTGAAGGCGAAGCGCGGCGGCATCGGGGCGATCGCGATCGTCGTGGCGCTCTTCTTCGTGTTCTTCGCGCTCGAGGCGTTCGTGATCGCCGCGATCGCGGGCCTCGCCGTCGTCTGGCCGGTCTGGCTCTCCGCCCTGGTGGTCGCGGCGGGTCTCATCCTGCTCGCCGCCGCTGCGATCCTGGGCGGCGTGCTGCTGATCAAGCGCGGCATCCCGGTCCCGGGCGAGACGATGAGCCGCGTGGAGGGCGATATCAATGCACTGGGCGAGGTGCGCGTGAACTCGGATCACCACGGTCCGATCGTTCCCGAGCAGAAGATGCCCCAGACCGGGCAGGAAGGGAACTGGCGATGAGCTCGAAGGATGAGGCGCACCGGGGAACGGCCGAGGCGGCCCTCGCCCGAGCCGAGCTGTACGACACCCTCGGGCAGCTGCGCGACCGATTGAACTACGCCCAGCGGGTGGACGACGCGCTCGACCGCGCCAAGGTTCGCGTGCAGGCCGCGCGGAGGCGCAACCCCGTCGGGTTCGCGGCCGGAGTCGTGGCGGCCGCGGCGCTGACCGGCACCGTCGTGTGGGGGGTCGCGCGCGGGGTGGCGAAGCGCCTCGGCTAGCCGGACGCGCCGCGCCGGGCGGGGCGTCAAGGGGGAGAGATCACATTTGGGCCACGTTCGAGGCCGTTTCCGCGCCCGTTTTGCCAAAGGCGAGACGCGGCGTCAGAATAGGGGCACCGGAAGCGAGTTTCTGCGGCCACGGCCGAGTCACGGGGCGACCCGAGTCCGACGGATGGCCTTCGGTTTTCTTGAGGTGAATGAGTGGGGTGTATGACGGCTGACGCGAAACCGCTCAGCGGCCTCCGGGTCCTGGTGCCCCGAGGGGGCACCTGGGGCGACATGGTTGCCAAGGCATTGCGCGAGCAGGGGGCGAGCCCCGTCATCGCTCCGCTGGTCGACTTCGCCCACACGAGCGAAGAGGACAAGCTGATCGCGGCCCTGAAGGCGCTCGAAGCCGGGGAGTTCCAGTGGATCACGGCGACGAGCTCGACGGTCGTCGACGTGCTCGCCCACCACAACGCGGTCATCCCGCCCACCACTCAGGTCGCCGTCGTCGGCGAGGCGACCGAGGCCGCGTTCAAGGACGCGGGGTATCCCGTGAGCCGCACGCCGAACGACGACAACAACACCACCGAGGGGCTCCTCGAGGTGTGGCCGGAGATCGACACCGGCGAGGTGCTCAGGGTGCTGACGCTCCGCTCGGATGTGGCGAAGCCCGTCCTCACCCAGGGCCTCATCAACCGCGGGCACGACGTCACCCAGGTCGTCGCCTTCCGCACCGTCGGAGTGCCGGTCTCGGTGCACACCCGAGAAGACGTCGAGTCCGGCAGGATCAACGCGCTCCTCGTCGCGTCGCCGAAGATCGCCCGCGAGGTCGCGCAGCAGTTCCCCGACATCCCCGAGGACACCATCGTGGCCTGCGTCGGTCCGTTCACGCACGGCGAGGCCGTCTCCGCCGGCCTCCGGCACAACCCGGATCACGCCGACTCGAGCGTGAAGCGCGCCCTGATCGAGACCGTGGAGTCGGCGATCGACCAGAGCGACATGCTCGACTAGTCCGCGAACTCGCGACCGCGAACGTCCCGCCTCCCACGACAGGGGGTCCGTAACGTTTCCCCGCCGGCTGCAGAATATACCCCCGCGGAGCGGCCCGACAGGGCAGACTAGTAGGCATGGCGAGAGTCGAGGTCTACACGGAACGAGTGGTCGTTCAGCTCACGGCGTCCGAGAAGGCGCTGTCACTCCATCGTCGGGACATCGTCATCGACCGTTCGGCCATCAGCTCCGTGCTGATCACCGACGACCCGTGGATCTGGCTGCGGGGGGTGAGATCGCCGGGGACGCACCTTCCCGGCCGTCTCGCGTTCGGCACCTGGCGCAATCTGACGGGACGCGACTTCGCGCTCGTGCGCCGGGGCCGGCCCGCGGTCGTCATCGACGTCGACGTGCCCGAGGGGGCGGAGGAGAACCGGGGGTGGATCTCCGAGCACGACGCCTTCTCGCGGGTGATCATCTCGACGACCCACGCGCCCGAACTCATCCAGGCCCTCCGGCTCGAGGACGACGGCGCGGGCGAGGACGAGCGCGTCTTCACGACCGACACGGCCGAGTAGCCGCTCCCGCGCCGCGCGGGCGCTACATGTCGTTGAGCTTCTCGGTCCCCTCGGGGATCACGCCGTCCTGCTGGAGATCCTGGGCCAGCCGCTTGAGGGCGGTCAGGGCCACATTCTGCGGCATCGGGCCGTAGGAGATGCGCGCGACGCCCAGGGCCTCGTACTCGGCGGCCGACAGCGCGCCCGGCAGGCCGATGACGCTCACGCGACGCTCGCCGATCCCCTCGACGAGCCGGCCGGTGACCTCCGCGTCGAGCACGCCCGGTACGAAGACGCAGGTGGCGCCGGCGTCGAGGTAGGCGCGACCGCGCTCGATCGCGTCGGCGACGTTCGCATCCACGCCTCGGTCCCCGCCCAGCACGAAGGCGTCGGTCCGCGCGTTCAGCGCGAGACGCACCCCCTCGGCCTCCGCCGCGCGCACCGCGGCGGTCATGACCTCGACGGACTCGTCGAGGGGGCGCAGCCGGTCCTCGATGTTCGCGCCGGAGATCCCGATCCCGACGGCGCGACGCACCGTCTCCCCGGCGTCGTCGTACCCGCCGTCGAGATCCGCCGACACGGGGTGAGGCGAGACGTCGACGATGCGCTCGAGCGCCGCGAGCATCAGGTCGAGCGGAATCCGCTCGCCGTCGGGGTAGCCGTGGCTCGCCGCGATGCCGTGGCCGGCGGTCGCGATGGCGCGGGTGCCGGGCAGCTCCGAGACCACCCGCGCGCTGACCGCGTCCCACACGTTGACGACGCGCAGGATCTCGGGGGCCGCGTAGAGCTCGGAGAGCGTGTGCGCGTGAACCGCCGCTCGGGCCGGGGTGCGATGCGTGGTGTTCATGTCTTCCACGCTACGACGAGATCGCCGTCGGGTCGAGGGGTCTGCCGCACGCGACGGCGCGCGCCCGGGGTCCGGCGATCCACCGCGGGCGCGAGCCCGCGCGTCAGTCGTTGAGCAGGATCAGATCCTCGAGCGGCAGCCGGGTGCGCGGAGCGAGCTCGCGCTCGCGCAGCTGCTCGGGCAGCTGCTCGGGGGAGCCGATCGCGCCGATCGCGACGATCGAGATCGGGAGGAAGCGGTCCTCCAGCTCGAAGGCGGCGCGGATGGCCTCGCGGTCGAAGCCGCCCATCTGGTGGGTGTGCAGCCCCTCGCTGTGGGCCTGCATCACGAGGTGCGCGACCGCCTGGCCGAGATCGTACTCGGCCCAGACGCGCGGGGCGCCGTCCGCGTCGTGGGTCTCCGCGATGTTGACGACCATCGCCGCCGCCGAGCCCGCCCACAGGCGGTTGAAGCCGACGAGCGTGTCCTCGATCTTCCGGAAGGTCTCGCTGCCGCGCCGCGCGACGATGAAGCGCCAGGGCTGCGTGTTGTTCGCGCTCGCCGACCAGCGGGCGGCCTCGAAGGCGCCGCGCAGTGCGCCCTCGGGAATGGCGTGCTCCCCGTCGAAGGAGCGCGGGCTCCAACGCGTGGCGATGTGCTCGAGCACGGGGGCGCTGGTCTGGGCGGTGCGAGGGGTCATTGCGATGTCTCCAGGTGTTCTCCGCAGGGGTTCCTGCCGTGGTTCCGGGGGATGCAACCGGAACGCCGAACAGGTTATTCCGTGAAGGTTCAAGAAAGTTGAGCGGCGAGCTCGCGCGGCTCCGCGGTTAGGCGGACAGCAGCCAGGCGATCCCCGCGATGACGGGCAGGGAGGCGAACGTCGTGAGGAACACGGTGTCGCGCACCATCAGCTCGGCCCGCTGATAGGTGGCCGCGTAGTTGAAGACGTTCTGGGCCGTCGGCAGCGCGGCGATGATCGTGGCGACGAACGTCTCGTGGGGATCGAGGCCGCCGGCCCGCGCGAGCAGCCAGGCGATGAGGGGCATGCCCAGCACCTTGATCCCGCTCGCCGCGAAGACGGCCGCCCGGCCGGTGCCGCGCTCGAGCGCCCGCTGCCCGCGCAGCGAGATCCCGAAGCTGAGCAGCACCATCGGGATCGCCGCCGAGCCCAGCATCTCGATGGGGCCGAGCACCAGTTCGGGGACCGGCGAGCCGAGCAGCGCGACCGCGAAGCCCGCGAGCGAGGCGATGATGATCGGATTCGACGCCGCCCGCCCGAGCGCGACCACGGCCCCGCGCTGATTCCCGCGCGTCGCCTCGAGGATGGCGAGGATCACCGGTGCGAAGACCACGAGCTGCACGAGCATCAGGGGCGCGACGTAGGCGGCGTCGCCGAGGATGTAGACGGCGACCGGCAGGCCCAGATTGTTCGAGTTGACGTAGCCGGCGCCCGCGGCTCCCAGCGTGGTGGAGGCCGCATCGCGGCGGAACCAGAGCCGCGAGGCGGTCACGTAGATCGCCGCGGAGAGCACTGCCGCGAGGCTCGTCACGAGGATCACAGGGGAGAGCAGCACCCCCGGATCGCTGTCGTGCAGCACCGCGAACAGCAGCGCGGGCGTCGCCACGTAGAACGCGACCCGATTGAGCACCAGGCGCTGCTCGCCCTTGACCACGCCGCAGAGCGCCGCCAGGTATCCCGCGCCGATGATCCCGAGGATCAGGGTGAACCCCTGCAGCACCCCCATCATGCGCGTGCCCCTTCCGCCTCGACCAGGCTAGTGCATGGGCGGGAGGGGCGACGCCGATGCCGGTCAGTGACCGCGGAAGGCCTCCGCGAGCCACCAGGCGCCGCCGTCCGAGGCGATGCGGGCGTCGATCACGACGGGGCGATCCCTCGGCCCGGAGAGCCAGTCCGCGAGCGGGGCGAGGTCGCCGAGGCCGCGCACGGTGAGCGCCGCGGCGCCGAAGCCCCGGGCGATGCTCGCGATGTCCACGCGGGGGAACACGACCGTATCGAGATCGGGGCGGCCCTCGGCCCCCCGCCCGCCCGCGAAGTGGTGGATCTCGGCGCCGTACGCATCGTCGTTGTACACGACGACCACGAGCGGCAGCGCCAGCCGCACGGCGGTCTCGAGGTCGGCGACGGCCATCAGGAAGCCGCCGTCGCCGACGCCCAGCACGGGGAGCCGATCGGGGCGCGCGAGCGCCGCTCCGATCGCGGTGCCGAGGCCCAGGCCGATCGACTGGAAGGCCTGGGTGAAGCAGAACCCGTTCTCGTCGGGCACCGCGAGGTACGCGGAGGGGTACCCCATGAAGTTGCCGGAGTCGATCGACACGATGCGCTCGACCGGGAGCACGCGGTCGAGCTCGCGGCTGAGCACCCGGGGGTCGATCCGCTCCTCGGCGTCCCGGCCCGGACCCCCGAGGTCGGCCGGCTGCTCCGGATGCGAGCCCAGCGGCACGTCGGACCACCTCGACTCCGCCGAGATGCGGGCCGCGAGCTCGGGGGAGCGGTAGCCCGACCGCTCGGCCGGTCGCGGGTCGGCACCGGACCCGCCGGGCTCTCCGGACCGGCTGCTCCTGCTGCGCTCGCGGCGCTCGAGCTCGGCTGCGACGGCCGCCGCGGTCTCGGCCGCGTCGCCGACGACACCGAGGTCGACGGGCCGCTGCGCCCCGAGCGCCTGCGCCTCGAGGTCGATCTGCACGACCGCCGTGCCCTCGGAGATGAGGCGGCCGTGCCGCATCGTCCACATGTTCAGCGCGCAGCCGACGCCGAGGATCAGGTCGGCGCCCGCGATGAGCTCGGCCGTCAGCGGGGATGAGAAGCCCCCCGAGATCCCGATGTCGAAGGGGTCGCCGCGGAACAGCCCGTTCGCGACCGCCGAGGTCGCGAGGAGGGCGCCGCACGCCTGCGCGAGGGCGCGCAGCTGCGGGCCGGCTTCGCGCGCGCCCCGACCCGCGACGATGACGGGGCGCTCGGCGCGCTCGAGGGCGTCGGCGAGATCGCCGACCGCGGCATCGGAGGCGCGGGGCGGCGCGGGGCGATCCGGAACGGTCAGCGCCTCGAACGACCGCAGCACCGGCGCGGGCACGGGCTGCGCCTGCACGTCGAGGGGCAGGTTCAGCACGACCGTGCGCCGCTCGTCGCGCGCCGCGCGGAAGGCGCGCACGACGTCGGCGAGCGCGCTCGACGCCGAGTGCACGCGGTGCGACTCCGCGGTGAGGGACCGCGCGAAGCCGGGCTGGTCCATCGCGAAGTTCGAGCCCACGGAGGCGCCCGAGGCCTCCGCGGCGAGCACGATCACGGGCGTCCGGCTCTTCGCCGCCTCTCCGATGCCGGTCGCCGCGTTCGTCAGCCCGCAGCCCTGGTGCACCGACACGAGCCCGACGCGGCCCGACATCCGGGCGTAGGCGTCGGCCATCGTCGCGGCGCCGCCCTCGTGCCGCGCCGCGGTGAACGGGATCCCGGCGGCTCGAAGCGCGTTCGTCACCGCGAAGTTGCCCGACCCCACGACGCCGAAGCAGTGCCCCGCGCCCAGCCGTGCGAGCGCCTGCCCGACCAGCTCCGCGACCGTCGCGGGCGCCTCGGTCGTAAGCGGGTCGGTCACGGGCTGCCGGGATCCCGGGCTCGCGCTACCCCGGTCACCCGCGCTATCCCCGCCCGCCGCGCTGCCCCCGCCGAGAGGCGAGAAATCGCGGCCTTTCAGCCTTTCGGGAAGCATTTTCCGCCTTTCGGCGCCGAAGCGCTCACTCCGCCCGGTGCTGCCCGGCGGTCCCGGCCTCGACGAGGGCGTAGACGCGCGCCGGGCTGCCGGTTCCGCCGACGATGGGCAGCGGGGCCACGATCACCGCCGCGCCCTTCGGCGGCAGCTTGTCGAGGTTCTGCAGCGAGGTGATGCCGTACTTGTCGGCTCCCAGCAGGTGGTAGTGCACGGGGAACGGGGGATCCAGCTCGGCGCCCCGCCCGGCGTCGATGCCGACCGTCTCGACGCCGACCCCCGAGATCTCGTCGCGCGTCGCCAGCCACTTCGCGCACTCGGCGGTGAAGCCGGGCGTGTGCGAGCCGGTCTCGTCGGCGTTCAGGAACGCCTCCTGCGCATCGGAGAAGCGATCCCAGCCGGTGCGCAGCAGCAGCCAGGTGCCCGGTTCGAAGACCCCGTGCTCGGCCTCCCACGCCTCCACGTGGTGGATGTCGAGCAGGAAGTCGTTGTCGAGCTGCGCCTCGGCTGAGAAGTCGAGCACGGCGGCGGGGCCGATGAGGCGCGCGGGCGGGATCTCCGAGACGTCCCGGCCCTCGCGGCCGCTGATCCAGTGGATCGGCGCGTCGATGTGGGTGCCGATGTGCTCGCCCGTGTGGATGTTCGCGTGCCGCCAGAAGGGGCCGGGCTCGTCGTACTCGCTCACGGTCTCGAGCGAGAAGTCGATGAGGTTCGCGAACGGCTCCGGCAGGCGCAGCGCGGGGGTCTCCGCCGAGAGGGTGTTCGTCAGGTCGACCACGCGCAGGGCGCCGCCGCCCACGGCGTGCAGCAGTTCCGGGATCAGGGACATGTGGGTTCCTCCTCGTCGAGCTCGGCCGCCTCTTAGCGTATCGCGCGCGGCGGGCCCGTGCGGCTGACCTGCCCGATAGGCGGGCCCGTGCGGCAGACCTGCCCGTCAAGCGGGCCCGCGCGGCACGCGGTGCCGCCCGTCAGGCGGTGCGCTCCTCGACGAAGCCGACGACGCGCTCGAGCAGGCGCCGCCCGGTCGCGATCCTGCCGGCCGAGGTGACGAGGCCGTGCGCGTGCCGCGGGAGGTGGTGGTGCTCCACCGCCGCTCCCGCGGAGGCCAGGCGCCCCGCGAAGGCGATGCCCTCGTCGGCGAGGGGGTCGAGGCCCACGGTCGCGATGAACGCGGGCGGCTGCCCCTCCGCCACCGGATGCAGGGCGGGGCTCAGCGCCGGATGCGACCGCACGGCCGCGTCGGGAGCGTAGGACGCGGCGAACCACTCCATCGACGCCGCCGTCAGCGGGAAGCCGGCCGTGATCGAGCGGTGGGAGGGGAAGGAGAAGGTGAGGTCGGCGACGGGGTAGAGCAGGACCTGCCCCCGCAGGCGATGGGCGAACGCGCCGCGGGTCGACGCCGCCGCGACCCAGGCGGCGAGATTCGCGCCCGCGCTGTCCCCCACCACGACGACGCGCTCGGCGTCGCGGACGAGGGCGGGATCCGCACGGTCTCCCCCGCCCCCGTCGAGACCGCCCAGGATCGCCGTCGCCGCCGCGATGGCGTCGTCGTGCGCGGCGGGGAAGGGGTGCTCGGGCGCCAGGCGGTAGTCGACGGCCACGATCGTCGATCCCGACGCCGCGGCGAGGTAGCGGCACAGCGGATCGTGGGTGTCCAGGTCGCCGATCACCCAGCCGCCGCCGTGGAAGAAGAGGATCGTCGTGTCGTTCGAGGGGCTGGTCGCCGGCGCGTAGGCACGGCAGGGCACGCCGCTCAGCCGGTGCTCCTCGACGGCGACCTCCGCGCCGTTCCGATGCACGGGGCCGTTGGCGCGGCAGCCGGCGACGTAGCCGGAACGCGCTTCGGCGAGGCCCGTGTCCTGGAAGGAGACGGAGCCCGCCGCCCGGAAGGCCTCGATGAGCGGCCGCGCGTCGTCGGCGACCGCCTCGAGCGGGATCAGGGTGTCGTCGTCCCCGCTCACACCGCCGCCCCCACCTCGGGCTCCCAGGAGGCCAGGCCGTAGTCGGCGGGGGAGATCGCCGCCACCGCGGTGCGGTACTCCTCGACCGTCCCGTGCCAGTTGTTGACGACCCGGCCCGCGGCGTTCTTGTACCAGGAGGAGCAGTCGGAGGAGTAGGCGGAGTTCGCGAGCTCCGCCTGCACCTCGTCGTTGTGGGCCGCGACGACGTCGGGTCGGACGTCGATCACCAGGCCCGGGTGCTCCCGCAACCGCTGCACGGCCGCCACGATGAACTCGTGCTGCACCTCCATCATCGTGACGATGGAGTTGTGGTTGAGGTTGGTGTTCGGGCCGTAGACGAGGAACATGTTGGGGAAGCCGTCGACGCTCAACCCGAAGAACGCCTCCGGAGCGTCGCCCCAGCGCTCGTCGAGCGAGACGCCGGCGCGCCCGGTGATCCTCATCCCCGCGTGGAACGCCTGGCTCTTGAACCCGGTGCCGAAGACGACGACGTCGAACTCGCGCACCTCCCCGTCGACGGTGCGGATGCCGGTCGGGGTGAACTCGGCGATGCCCTCGGTCACGAGCTCCACGTTGTCGCGCATCAGCGCCGGGTAGTAGTCGTCGGTCCGGAGGATCCGCTTGCAGCCGAACTCGTAGTCGGGCGTGAGCTTCTCGCGCAGCGCGGGATCCCGGACCTGGTTCTCGAGGTGGGCGCGGGCCTCCGCGACGCCGGTCGCCTGCTCCGAGGTGGCGTGGCGAACGCGCTGGAAGCCGTTCTCCCGCATGGTGTGGATCTCCGTTCGCAGCGCCTCGAAGACGGCGGGATCCGCCTGGAACCCGCGTCTGCGCTCCTCGTCGAAGACCTCCTGGTTCCGGGGCAGCAGGTAGTTCGCGCTTCGCTGGAACACGGTGAGCCGGCCGGCCTCCTCGGCCACCTCGGGAACGTACTGCACGGCGCTCGCCGCGTTGCCGATGCTCGCGACCCGAAGGCCGGCGAGGTCGACGTCGTGATCCCAGTGGGCGGAGTGGAACATGGTGCCCGTGAAATCGGCCATGCCCGGAAAATCCGGGATGAAGGGTACGCCGAGCTGCCCCCACGCCGGCACGAACGCGCGGCCCAGGTGCGTCTCGCCCGCGGCGGTCGTCACCTCCCAGAGCCCCCGGTCCTCCAGCCAGGTCGCGGCCGTCACCTCGCTGCCGAGCCGAATGCGGCCGGTCAGGTCGTACTCCGCGGCGAGGGCCTCCAGATACCCGAGCAGCTCGGGCTGCTCGCTGAACATCCTGGTGACGGAGAGGTGCGGGAAGTAGGTGTAGCAGTAGATGATGGACTGCGTGTCGCACGCGGCGCCCGGGTAGGTGTTGTCGCGCCAGACGCCGCCGATGCGGTCGGCCCTCTCGAGGATCACGAAGTCCGAGATGCCCGCGCGCTGCAGCTGGGCCCCGGCGCCGAGGCCTCCGTAGCCGGCGCCGACGATGATGGCGTCGTGGACGGTGGGGGAGCTGATCATGACCGGTCTTCCTTACTCTGCGTGTTGCTGGGTCGTGTGCTGGGCCGCGGCGGCCGTGCGCGCGGCGTGCGCCGCGGGCCCGTCGAAGCGGATGATCTGGCGGAGCGCCCGGCCCTCGGCGAGCGCGTCCATGCCCTCGTTGATCCCGTCGAGATCGATGGTGTCCGAGATGAGCCCCTCGACATTCAGTTTGCCCGCTCGCCAGAGCTCGACGTAGCGGGGGATGTCCCGGCTCGGGACGGCCGACCCCAGGTAGCTGCCGATGACGGTGCGGGCCTCCGCGGTGACGGTCAGGGGGCTCACGCGAGCGGTCGCGGTCGGCGACGGCAGCCCGACCGTGACCGTCGTGCCTCCGGCGGCCGTGATCCGGAAGGCGGTCTCGAAGGCGCTCTCGTGCCCCGCCGCCTCGATGACGATGTCGGCTCTCACGCCCTCGCGCTCTGCCTCCTCCGAGGTGTACGTCTCGTCGGCGCCGAGCGCCAGCGCCGACTCCAGCTTGGCATCGGCGGCGTCGATCCCGATGATGCGCTCGACGTCGAGCGCGGCCGCGGTGATCACCGCCGCCAGGCCGACGCCGCCGAGCCCCACGACCGCCACGGACTGCCCGGGCCGCGGCGGGGCGGCGTTCAGCAGTGCGCCTCCTCCCGTGAGCACGGCGCAGCCGAGCAGCGCCGCGACGGGGGCGGGCACGTCGTCGGGCACCGGCACGACGGTCCGGGCGTCGACGACGGCGTGGCTCGCGAAGCCCGAGACGCCGAGGTGGTGGTGGATCCGCTCGCCCTTCCTGGCAAGCCTCCTGCCTCCGCCGAGGAGGGTGCCCTCGCCGTTCGACACCGTGCCGGCGCGGCACGGCATCTTCCCCTCGGTGGCGCAGCCCGCGCACGATCCGCAGCGGGGCATGAAGGTCATGGCGACCCGCTGCCCCGGGACGAGGCCCGGGACGAGGCCCGGGACGTCGGGCCCCACGGACACGATGCGACCCGCGGCCTCGTGGCCGAGCAGCATGGGAACGGGCCTCGGCCGCACGCCGGTGAGCACCGAGAGGTCGGAGTGGCAGATCCCCGCGGCCTCGATGGCGACGAGCAGCTCGCCCGTCCGAGGCGGGTCGATCTCGACCTCGCCCACGCTGAGCGGTCGCGAGTCGGCGAAGGGCCTCGTCGCCGGCGTGAACTCGAGGACGGCGCCTCGTGCGAGCGTGCGTTCTGCGGTCATCGGCCGGACGCCTCCTGCGCCTCGTCCGCCGCGTCGATGTCGTGCAGCGATGCGGCGCGCGTCTCCCGCGACAGGAAGACGGCGACGGCCGACACCAGCATCAGCGCACCGAGGTAGACGACGATCGGAGTCGTCGAGCCCGTGGCCGCGAGCAGGGACGTCGCGACGAGCGGCGCGAGCGAGCCGGCGAGGATCGACGTGACCTGGTAGGTGAAGGACGAGCCCTGGTAGCGCATGCGCGTCGGGAACAGCTCGCCGAGCAGCGCTCCCTGCGGCCCGTAGCAGAGCGCCTGGAGGCAGAGGCCGAGCACGATCCCGGCGAAGGCGGGCCAGAACTCGCCGCTGTTGAGCATCGGGAAGTAGAACGGGAGCCAGGCGAGCAGCCCGAACGCGCCGATCAGGTAGGTCACCCGCCGCCCGATCCGGTCGGAGAGCCAGCCCGCGAAGATCATCGCGAAGAACTGCACGATGTTCGCCAGGAACATGATGAGGAGCACGCTGTCGCTGCTCATCCCGACCTGCACCTTCAGATAGGTGATGGAGAAGACGATGATCGCGTAGTAGACGGTGTTCTCTCCGAGCCGGGCGCCCATGCCGATGAGGATCTGCCGGGGATAGCGCCGGAGCACCTCCCCGATCGAGGCCGCGTTCTGCTTCTGCTGACGCTGCTTCTCGAGCGCGGCCAGGAAGATCGGGGACTCGTCGACGGTGCGCCGGATGTAGTAGCCGATGATGATGATGACGGCGGAGAGCCAGAAGGCGACGCGCCAGCCCCAGGAGAGGAACTGGTCCTCGGGAAGCGACCAGCTGAGCCCCAGCAGCACGATGGTGGCGAGGACGTTGCCGACGCACGCGGCGGCCTGGGGGAAGCTGGCCCAGTAGCCGCGCTGGTGGGCGGGGCTGTGCTCGCCGACGAGCAGGATCGCACCGCCCCACTCACCGCCGACGGCGAAGCCCTGCACGAAGCGGAGGAGGACGAGGATGACGGGCGCGCTGTACCCGATCACGTCGAAGCCGGGGATGCACCCCATGAGGAAGGTGGAGACGCCGACGAGCAGCAGCGAGAACTGCAGCAGCTTCTTGCGGCCGATGCGGTCCCCGAAGTGCCCGAACACCAGCCCGCCGATCGGACGCGCGAGGAACCCGACGGCGTAGGTGGCGAAGGCCGCGATGATGCCGTCGAGCGGATTGCCGGTCTGCTTGAAGAAGAGCTGTCCGAAGACCAGGGTCGCGGCGGTTCCGTAGATGAAGAACTCGTACCACTCGGCGACGGTGCCGGCCATGGACGCGGCGACCACCTTCTTGATGGGGCTCGGCATCTCGCGCTGGGCGAGCGGTGTCCTCGGATGGCCCGGGGCGTTCTCTTGCTGTTGAAGCGACATTGATTCTCCTCGAAGGGCGTGGGCCGGCGGGGCGGGCAACGTTGCGCCAGGGTGAGCCGGCACCAGGTAGTCTGACCGCTCTGCTCGGGGAGTGGTATGGAGGAAGGCACATACCTCGACGTCTGCGGTGTAGATTGATCACATGCCCGACGCAGAGATGCACCGCCTCCTCGACGCGCTGACCGAGGCCCTTCTGGGCGAGTCGCCGCGGACCGAGGTGAGGGGGATCGTCGAGACGGCGCGGGCGAGGGATCTGCTCCCGGCTGCGACCCTCGAACGCTTCGCGGCGACGAGCGACACCCTGCACCGTGCGCGGCAGCGGCAGGATCTGCTGCAGGCCCTCGTGGCCGTCACGCGCGAGCTGACCTCGATCAGGGGCCTGGGCGAGACCATGTCGATGCTCGTGCGGATGACGCGCTCGCTGCTGCGCTCGGACATGGCCTACCTCAGCCTCAACGACACCGAGACGGACACCACCTACATCCGGGAGACCGACGGGGTGATCTCCGAGGGCTACCGGAACATCCGGATGCCGTTCGGGGCGGGGATCCTCGGCAGCGTCGCGGCGGCGAACGGGCCGTTCCAGACCCGCGACTACCTGGCGGACCCGTCGGTGCGATCCGACCCCGACACCCGGCGCCGGGTCGCGGAGGAGGGCGTCAGGGGCATCGTGGGCGCCCCCGTCCGACTCGGCGGCAGGATCATCGGCGCGCTGCTCGTCGCCGATCGGAGCGTGCGCGAGTACGAACCGAGCGAGGTGGCGGTGCTCGAGTCGCTGGCGACCCACGCGGCCGCGGTGCTCGAGAACGCCCGGCTCTTCGAGGAGCTCGAGGCCAACCTGACGCGGGCCGAGGAGGCGCGCGCGGAGGCCGGGCGGCACGTCGCGGAGCTGACCCGCCTCGGGGAGGCGGAGGCGGAGCTGATGGCGGCGCTCGGACGGCTCGCCGGCCCCGACGAATTCGCCGCCGCCCTCGGCGGCCTCCTCGGGGAGCCCGCGATCGCGGTCGAGATCGAGCACCTGCACGCGGTCCTCGGGTCGGCGGTGCGAGCCGTCGCCGTCACCGAGGCGACCCGGCGTCTGGAGGCGGCCGCTCCGGTCGGCGCTCTCGTGGAGGTGGCCGAGGGACGGCGGGATCCGGAGGCGCCCGGGCGGGACGGAGCCGGGGCGCCGGCTCTCGTGCTCGTGCCGGTCGCGGTGGGATCCCGCCTGCTCGGCGCTGTCGGCATGCGGGGAGCGCCGACGTCCACGCAGCGCCTGGTGCTGCAGCGGGCCGCCGTCGCATTCGGGGCCCTGCTCTCGTTCCAGAAGGCGCTGGAGGCCTCCGGCGCGCGGGAGCAGTCCGAGCTCGTCGACGCGCTCGTCGGGGGTCGACCGGCCGCGGAGCACGCGGCGCTGCTGCGGCGGGCCGGCGACTTCGGGCTGGATCTCGCTGCGCCGGTCGTGGCCGTGATCGTCGAACCGGTGGTGCCGAGGCTCCGCGCGATGGCGGTGCTCGCCGCCGAGATGGTCGTCGATCGGGGCGTGACGGCCGTGCGCGACGGCCGGATCCTCGCACTCGTCAACGCCGAGAGCGCCGAGGAGCTCGCGATCGACTGGGCCCGCCGCTTCGCCGCGCGGGGGATGAACGCGACGGTCGCCGCCGAGGCGACCGCCGACGGCCTCCCGGGCGGGGCGCAGGCCCGGGGCGGCGCCGGGCCCGAGGGGAGGCTCGCCGCGATCCCCGAGGCGCACCGCAGCGCCGCAGCGGTGCTCGCGGCGGCGCTGCAGCTGGGGCGGCGGGGCGAGCCCTGCACCCGGGCCATGCTCGGCGTGGCCGCGCTCGTGATCGGAGGGGACCGCGACGGCGTCACCCGGAGCATCGTCCGCTACGCGATCGGCCCGCTCATCGACTACGACGAGCAGCGCGGCACGAGCCTCGCGGAGACCGCGCTCGGGTTCCTCGACGGCAATCAGCGGGTCTCGGCCTGTGCGCGGCAGCTGCACCTCCACGAGAACACGGTGCGCCAGCGTCTCACCCGCATCGACGACCTGCTCGGGGTGGAGTGGCGCCAGGGCACCAAGTGCCTCGACGTCCATCTGGCGCTGCGGGTGCACCAGCTGTCCCGCTCCGACAACCACATGATCTGAGCGGGCGCCGCGGAGCGTCGCCGCGCCGGCATCCACCGACCGGTGGATGCCGGAATCCCTCCACCGGTCGCTGCCGCCGACGGCTCCGCCCCGCCAACCTGGAGGCATGGAACGAAGAGACCCCTCCCGAGCGGGCGCGCCCGACGACCCGGTCGTGCGCGTGCGCGGACTCGGGAAGCAGTACGGCGGCCGCACGATCCTCGGCAGGCTCGACCTCGACATCGCCCCCGGCGAGACCTACGCGCTGCTCGGGCCGAACGGCGCGGGCAAGAGCACCGCGATCGAGATCCTCGAGGGATTCCGACGTCCGGACGCCGGCGAGGTCCGGGTGCTCGGGCAGGATCCCCTGACGGCGCCCCGATCCTGGCGCGCGGGCATCGGCATCGTCGCGCAGAACACGGGCGACTTCGGCCCCTACACGCCGCGGGAGCTGCTGACGCGCTTCGGCGGGCTCTACCCGAGGCCCCGCGATGTCGACGAGGTGCTCGAGCTGGTCGGGCTGCAGGATCGTGCGGGCGTGCGGGCGACGAAGCTGTCGGGCGGGCAGAAGCGCCGTCTCGACGTCGCGCTCGGCATCGTCGGACGGCCCGAGCTCGTCTTCCTCGACGAGCCGACCACGGGCTTCGACCCCGAGGCGCGCCGGCAGTTCTGGGCCATGCTGCGCGGCCTCGCCGACGGCGGCGCGTCGATCCTGCTCACCACGCACTACCTCGATGAGGCCGCGCAGCTGGCGGATCGCGTGGGCGTGCTCTCGGGCGGAGCGCTCGTGGCCGAGGCGCCTCCCGCGCTGCTGGGCGGCGCTGAGGCCCGCGTGCCCGTGGTGAGCTGGCGCGACGCCTCGGGCGTGCTCCGCGAGCAGCGCACGGAGCGCCCGGGCGACCTGGTGGCGCGGCTGTGCTCGGGATCCGGGGCCGACGGCGCGGAGCCGGCCGAGCTCGAGATCCGGCGCCCGAGCCTCGAAGACATCTACCTCGGCCTCATCGGGGCGGAAGGCGCGGCGGCGGGGTCGGAAGGCGCGGCCGCGGGGCCGGAAGGCGCGGCCGCGGGATCCGACGGCCCGGATCCCGCCCCGCACCGGGGCGCGCACGAACGGACGGAGCAGCCGGCATGACCACCATCGCGACCACGGGCGGCGGCGCCCGTCGGCGCCCCGCGACCCCCGACCGCGCTCCGGGCGCCCTCCGCACGGGCCTCGCCGGCGTCGGGTTCGAGCTGCGGGGCTACTTCCGCGTGCCCGACGGCGTGTTCTTCACCTTCCTCTTCCCCGTGATCCTGCTCGCGATCTTCGCGACCGCCTTCGACTCGATGGGCGAGGTCGGGGCGCTGCCCGACGGCACCGGCGGCGTGAGGATGGCCGGCTACTACCTGCCGGGCATGATCGCCGCGGCGCTGCTGCTCTCGGGCGTCCAGAACCTCGCGACCGACATCGCGCGCGAGAAGTACGAGGGCTGGCTGCGCCGGCTCGGCGGCACGCCGCTCTCGCCCGTCGGGTTCTTCATCGGCAAGGCGGGCCTGGTGCTGGTCACCTCGCTCCTGCAGGTGGCGCTGCTGATCGCGGTGGCGCGCTTCGCCTTCGGCGTGGAGCTGCCGACCGACCCCGCGCTGTGGGGCCGTTTCGCCTGGCTGTTCCTGCTCGGGATCGCGACGATGTCGCTGCTCGGCGTCGCCCTCTCCGCGGTGCCGCGCAGCTCGCGCAGCGCGATCGCGGTGGTGCTGCCGCCGGTGCTCATCCTGCAGTTCGTCTCGGGGGTCTACCTGCAGTTCGACATGCTGCCCGCCTGGCTGCAGAACGTCGCGTCCGTGTTCCCGCTGAAGTGGCTGGCGGAGGGGATGCGCTCGGTGTTCCTGCCGGAGCACTTCGCGGCGCTCGAGCCGGCCGGGGAGTGGGATCTCGGCCTGATCGCGCTGGTGCTCGGGGCCTGGCTGGTGGTGGGCCTCGTGCTGAGCCTCCTCACGTTCAGATGGCAGCGGCGCACCTGAGGCGGGCGCGGAGCGTCCGCAGGTGCGCCGCTGGAGTCGCTACCGCGACTGCCCACGGAGCGGAGCGAGGGGTGGGCGGCGCACCTGAGGCGGGCGCGGAGCGTCCGCAGGTGCGCCGTCGATGCCGGCGCCGCGTGAGAGAGTGAGCGTATGACGTCGGACGACGACCGGATGCTCGCGACGCCGGCCGGGGAGGACCCGGGCCCGGGCGATGCCGCGCGCCGCCCGCTGCGCTGGTGGGACATCGGGGTCGTCGCCGTCGTGCTCGTGATGAGCGTGCCCGGCGGCATCGGGCCGTTCGAGTGGACGTCGGGCTCGATCCCGTCCCCGTGGTTCGGCCTCTCGGTGGGGGTGCTCGTCGTGTTCGTGCTGCTCTACGCGGCGATGGGCCGGGCGGCGCTGCTCCGGGCGCTGAGGGATCGCCCGCCGACCGTGCGCGGCGTCGTCTTCCTCGCGCTGCTGATCCTGCTGCTCGGTGCTGCGACCCTGATCTACCCGAGCTACGCGACGCTGCAGTGCATGGCCTACCCGATGCTGTGGACCATCGTGCCGAGGTACGCGCGGGCGGTGCTCGCGAGCGCGCTGCTCGCGCTCGCGATCGGCGTCGGCTCGGCGTTCTCCTACGCGCGACTCGGGGTCGAGTCTCCCGTGTGGACCGCGGGCGTGGTCGCCGTGCTGTCGTTCGCGTTCTCCGTGGTGATCGGAACCTGGATCACACGCGTCTTCGCCCAGGGGGAGCGGTACCGCGCGGTGGCCGAGAGCCTGCGCGAGGCGCAGGCCGAGGTGGCCGAGCTCTCGGCGCTCGCGGGGGCGGGCGCCGAGCGGGAGCGGTTGTCGCGCGAACTGCACGACACGCTCACGCAGACGCTCACGGGCCTGGTCATGCTCAGCGAGCAGGCGGAGCGCGCGCTCGCAGCCGACGACCGCGAGCGGGCGCGCGACCGCATGGCCCGGGTGCGCGAGGCCTCGCGGGCTGCCGTCGCCGAGGCGCGCGCCCTCGTGGCGACGACGCAGCCGCTCGGAGACGGCGGCCTCGAGGAGGCGATCGAGCGGGTGGCCGGGCGGTTGCGCGAGGACACGGGCATGCGGGTCGTGTGCGAGCTCTCACCGCTCGTGCTGGATCGCGAGCTGCAGGTCGTGCTGCTGCGCGCGGCGCAGGAGGGTCTCGCGAACGCGAGGAGGCACTCGCGGGCCTCCTCGGTGACGATCCGGCTGGGCGTGCGCTCCGATGCGACCGGCGGGGCGCGGGCGATCCTCACCGTGGAGGACGACGGGGTCGGCTTCGGTGCCGAGAGCAGCGGCGGGGCGCTCGGCGGCTTCGGCCTCAGCGGCTTGCGGGATCGGGTGCGGCTCGTGGGCGGAGAGGCGGGCTTCGGCGCCGGATCGGACGGCGGCGCCCGGTTGGAGGTGTGCGTCCCGCTCGTCGAGCACGGCTCGCGAGGGACCGGAGTCGCGCGCACCGAGGCTCGGGGACGGGCGACCGGAGGGGGTGCCGCGTGATCCGCGTGCTCGTCGTCGACGACCATCCGATCGTGCGGGCCGGCATCGCCGGACTGCTCGACGGTGAGCCCGGCCTCGAGGTGGTCGCGGAGGCGGCGAGCGGCGAGGAGGCGGTCGGACTCGCGGCCGCCCTGCGCGCCGACGTGGTGCTCATGGATCTCCGGATGCCCGGCATCGGGGGAGTGGAGGCGACCCGGCGCATCGTCCAGGGAGCCGCCGAGTCTCCGGCGGGCGCCGAGGGTGTGAAGGTTCCCGAGGCCCCGGAGAGCGCCGAGTCTCCGGCGGGCGCCGACGCCTCCGATGCCCGCCCGGCCCCGCGCGTGCTCGTGTTCACCACCTACGAGGACGACGATCAGATCCTCGTCGCGATCGCCGCGGGTGCCAGCGGCTACCTGCTCAAGGCGGCCCCCGCGGAGGAGCTGGTGGCGGGCGTCCGCGCGGTGGCCGCCGGGCAGACGGTGCTCGCCCCGTCGATCGCGGCGCAGCTGGTGGCGCGCGCGAGCGGGGCGGGAGCGCGAGCCGTGGACGAGCGACCCGCGCCCGCGCTGACCCCGCGCGAGACCGAGATCCTGGCCCTCGTCGCCGAGGGGTTCAGCAACCCGGAGATCGCCGCCCGTCTGTTCATCGGGGAGTCCACCGTGAAGACCCACCTGCTGCACGTCTTCGAGAAGCTGGAGGTGTCGGATCGCACGCGCGCGGTGCTCCGGGCGATGGAGCTCGGGATCCTGGGCTGAGCCTCTGCCCCTCAGCGGTGGATTCGCCGGCAGCGGAACCGGATCCACCCGATCGATTCCGCTGGGGGCGGATCCACCGCTGCAAGCCGCGTCGGGAGGTGGTGTAGCGTGAGCGCAGGCTCGGGAACGGAGGCGGCATGAGCGAGCAGGACCCCCTGGCCGACACGGCCGCGGAGGCGGGCGCCCTCGGACTGATCTCCTCCTGCGAGTCGTCGGTCGTGAGCGACGGTCCGGAGGCGGGTACGCGACGGATCCGCCTCGTCTCGGGAGACCTCGACGTCGAGCTGCTTCCCGACCGCGGCCTCGACCTGGGGGTCGCCCGGGTCGCCGGAGTGCCCGTCTCGTGGGTCTCGCCCACAGGCTTCCCCCGCCGCGACCTCACCGCGGACACCGGGTTCGCACGCACCTTCGGCGGAGGCCTGCTCGCCACCTGCGGCCTGCAGAACTTCGGCCCCGAGCAACTCGAGGACGGCGGCGGGGGTGCCGGATCCCGCGTCGCCCACCCCATGCACGGGCGCTACGGCTCGATCCCCGCCTCGGTGGTGCGCGCCGAGGCCGACGAGACCGGGGCGGTGGTCGAGGGGCGTGTGCGCGAGGCCGAGGTGTTCGGCGTCGACCTTGAGCTGCGCAGGCGGGTCGAGCTGCCGCTCGGCGAGCGCGCGATCAGGATCCGCGACGTCGTCGTCAACCGCGGCGCCCTCCCCGCCGAGTGCATGGTGCTCTACCACCTGAACTTCGGCTGGCCGCTCGTCGCGGAGGGCACCGAGCTGCGCACCGGCGCCGAGGAGGTGCTGCCGCGCGACGCCGCCGCCGAGGCCGGGCTCGAGGAGTGGCACCGCTTCCCCGCCCTCTCGGAGCGGTATCCCGAGCAGGTGTTCTCGCATCGGCTGCCCGGGGGCCGGTCGGCCGAGATCGGGATCGCGCACCCGGGCGGCTTCACCGCCCGCGTGGCCTACGACCCCGCCCAGCTGCCGGGCCTCTTCCAGTGGCGGGTCGCCGAGCGCGGTTTCGCGGTGCTGGCGGTCGAGCCCGCGACGGCGCCCACGATCCTCGGCCGCGCCGACGCTCTGGCGCGGGGGCTCACGCGGACGCTGCCTCCGGGCGGACGGTTCGAACTCGGACTGGAGATCTCCTTCACCGGAGCGCCCTCGCTGCGGTGAACCGCGGCGGGCGCGATCAGGCGGCGGCGCCGTCCGCGGCATCCGCGCCGCTCGCGGCGATCGCGCGGATCGCGCCTCGGGGGCCGAGCCGTTCGAGGTTCTCGCGGGCCGTGAGGTAGGCCTCGCGCAGCGCGTCCGGCACCGCGGCCGGGGCGAGTGCCGCGTCGAGGAACGAGCCGGGCTCCGCCTCGTCGCCGAGGGCCGCCGACTCGAGCTCGGCGAGCCGGGCGTCGTGGGTGACGAGGCGCGCGCCGGGATCCCGGGCACCCCGCAGCAGGCACGCCTGCCAGGCGGCGAGCACCAGCGCGCAGCGCTCGACGGCCAGCCCGTGCGCCGCGCGCTCGAGGGCGACGGGCAGCAGGAACGCCGGGATCCGGCTCGACCCGTCGACCACCTGGCGCGCGAGCGTGTCGCGGATCGCCCGATTGCGGAAGCGCGAGAGCAGCGCCGCGCGGTAGTCGGCGAGGTCGACGCCGGGCACCGGATCGAGCGTCGGGGCGGCCTCCTCGCGCAGGTAGCCCGCGACGAACCCCGAGAAGTCGGGATCCTCGCATGCCTCGTGCACCTCCGTGAAGCCCTCGAGCAGGCCGAGGTACGACATCGCCTGGTGGGAGGCGTTGAGCAGCCGCAGCTTCATCTTCTCGTAGGGCGCGACGTCGGGCACGAACTGCGCGCCCACGGCGTCGAGGGGCGGCCGGACGGGGGAGAAGCGATCCTCGACCACCCACTGCTCGAAGCGCTCGGAGCACACGGGCCAGCGGTCCTCGAGGCCGGTCAGCTCGGCGACGGCGGCCCGGTCCCGGTCGGTCGTCGCGGGGGTGATCCGGTCGACCATCGAGTTGGGGAAGGCGACGTTCTCGTCGATCCAGCCGGCGAGCCCCGGATCGACGTGGCGCGCGAAGCCCACGAGCGCCGCCCGCGCGACCTCGCCGTTCCCCTGGATGTTGTCGCAGGAGAGCACGGTGAACGGCGGGATCCCCTCGGCCCGCCTGCGGCGCAGCGCCTCGGCGAGGAGCCCCCAGGCGGTGCGCGGCAGGGCTCCCGGCTCGGCGTCGGCCCGGGCGCCGGCTCGATCGATGTCGAACGTCTCGCCCTCGCCCGACATGCCGTATCCGGCCTCGGTCACGGTGAGCGTCACCACGAGCGTGCCGGGGGCGGCGAGCCGCCGGATCACGGCCTCGGGGTCGTCGGGCGCGAAGAGGTACTCGGAGACGGAGCCGATGATCCGCGCCTCCTCGTCGCCCGACGAGGCCCGGGTGACGAGGGTGTAGAGGCGATCCTGCGCCTCCATGACGTCGCGCATCGCGGAGTCGCCGGGCATCAGCCCGACGCCGCAGAGACTCCAGTCGCGGCCATCGTCTGCGCCCCTGGCGAGCAGGCGGTCGAGGTACATCGCGAGGTGGGCCCGGGAGAACCCGCCCAGTCCGATGTGCACGATGCTGGGCGTGCGGGCGTCGCGGTTGTAGAGTGGGATGACAACGTTGTCCTTCGCGATGCTCAACGTCGAGCTTCTGAGATCGGCCATGCGCGCGAGTCTACGTTACGAGTGACCGAATGCGATGCAGTGAACGACAGGAAGGGTGCGCAATGGGCGATTTCGAGGGCCGTACGGTGCTGGTGACCGGAGCAGGCGGAGGGATCGGTGCGGCGACGGTGCGGCATCTCGCTCGCAGGGGGGCGGACGTCATCGCCGCGGCGCGCAGCATCGACAAGGTGGCCGAGCTGTGCGAGGAGACCGGCGCGCGGCCCCTCGCCTTCGATCTCGAGAGCGAGGATTCGATCCGCGAGGCCATCGAGGGCCTCGGGAGCGAGGGCGTCGACCTCTGGGGCGTCGTCAACTGCGCGGGCTTCGGCGGCGAGATCGCCACTCCGCAGGAGACCGACATCTCGGTGTTCGACAAGGTGATCTCCGTGAACGCGCGGGGCGCGCTGCTCGTCACGAAGTACGCGTCGCGCGAGATGATCCGCGCCGGCAAGGGCGGCGCGTTCGTCAACGTGTCGAGCCAGGCGAGTCTCGTCGCCCTGACGGGGCACATCTCCTACGGCTCGTCGAAGGCCGCGCTCGACAACATCACCCGGGTCACGGCGCTCGAGCTCGGCGCGCACGGCATCCGCGCCAACAGCGTGAACCCCACCGTCGTGATGACCCCGATGTCGGCCTGGTACTGGGGCCGCCCCGAGATCGAGGGCCCGTTCCTCGACCAGATGCCCCTCGGCCGCTGGGCCACCGAGGACGAGATCGCCGGGCCGATCGCGTTCCTCCTGAGCGACGACGCCGCGATGATCTCGGGCGTCTCGCTGCCCATCGACGGGGGCTACACCTCTCGCTGAACGGCGGAGCGGGTCAGGGCGTTCTCCCGGAGCGGGGTCAGGGCGTTCTCCCGCTTCCGGCCGGGTGCCCGAGAGGCGGGAAAAGACCCGAGAACTCGGAGATCGAGCCTGTTCTCCGCCTCTCGAGCACTCAGGTCCGCGGCGCGAGGCGGAAGCCGCCGTCGGCGAGCGGCACCACCTCGAGCTGGTCGAGGCGGTCGACGATGAGATCGGCCGCCGCCAGCTCGTCTGCGCTGTGCGTCCCGGTGATGGCGACGACGGTGCACCCGGCGGCGCGCGCCGCGGTGATGCCCGCGGGCGCGTCCTCGAACGCGACGCAGCCGGCGGCGTCGACGCCCAGCCGCCCGGCGCCGGTGAGGAAGGGCTCGGGATCGGGTTTGCCGCGCTCGACGTCGTCGAACGTGACCACGACCTCGGGGGGCACCAGGCCCGAGGCCGCGATGCGGCTCGAGGCGATCGGCACCGTGCCGCTCGTGACGATGGCGCGGCTCGGCATGGCGTCGAAGAGTTCGAGGGAGCCGGGGATCGCCCGCACGCCGGAGACCTCCGTGCTCTCGAGGTGCTCGATCCGGGCGAGCGCCCGCGGCACCTGGTCCAGGGGCAGCATGTCGGTGAGCAGCAGTTCGGCCGGACGCCCGTGGCTGGCCTCGAGCAGCGCCAGGTTGATGTCGAACTCGGTTGCGAGGCGCGACCAGGAGCGGAGCACGGCCGGGGTCGAGTCGATGAGGGTGCCGTCGAGGTCGAAGAGGGCGGCGAGGAAGTCGCGCTCGTAGACCGGCGACCGCTCGGGCAGCGGGCGGTCGCCGCCGAGGTGGCGCCGCACGCGCACCAGCTGCTGCTCGGTCGACAGGGCGCTGCTGATCTCGAGATGGGGGATCGCGGGCACCTGCTCGGGCGCGGGCCGGGCGTGCGCGTCGCGCGCTGCCGCCGCCCCGCCCGCGCGCTCGCCGCGGCGCTCCACCAGCAGCTCGGGATCCCCCACCATGCGCACGACGACGGGCTCGGCGCCGCAGGCGTCGATGAGGGCGCGCCACTCGGGCCCCCCGGCCAGCTCGGCGGTGAAGGGGGCGACGACCACGGCGCCCGAGCCCACGGAGGCCTGGTCGGCGAGCAGGGCGCGCAGCGCCGCGTACCGGGCGGGGCGGACGGTCGCCCGGTGCCGGGCGGCGTTCCAGTGGTCGCCGGGCGGGAGCCAGGGCGCGAGCCCGTCGAGCAGCGGCTCGGTGAGGGTGTCGAGGTCGAGCAGGGGGAGCCCGAGGCCCGCGGCGAGCGCGCGCCCGAGCGTGGTCTTCCCCGTTCCGGCGGCTCCCGCCACGGCGATGATCGGCATGTGCTCCTCCTCCGACGGGCCGCCCGCGGTCGGGCGCATCCCGCCGCCGCACAGCGACACCGAACTGTGACTTGACAACGTTGTCTATTCGGGTCGAGTATATCCCTGATGGTCGTGGACGACCTCTGAATTCTGCGAATGACAACGATGTCGGGGGCTCGAGGGTGAGTGCTGGTTCGAACGCTGCGGGAGCGGGCGCGGTCGCGCGTCCCTCCGCACCGGCGCGCCTCTCCGACGTGGCGGCGGCGGCGGGCGTCAGCATCAAGACGGTGTCCCGCGTCGTGAACGACGAGCCCGGCGTGCTGCGGGCGACCCAGGAGCGGGTGCTCGAGGCGATCCGCGAGCTCGGCTTCGTGCCCAACACCATGGCCCGCTCCCTCAAGACCGGCGGTCAGGACGCGATCGGCGTGGTGATCGACGCGATCGGCGACCCGTTCTTCGCGGCGATCGTCAGCGTCATCGAGGAGCTCGCGCTTGAGCAGGGCATGAACGTCGTCTTCGCCAGCACCTCGGGGGATCCCGACCGCGAGCGCGATCAGCTGCTGCGGCTCGCCGGCTACCGCCTGCGCGGCCTCATCGTGACGCCGACGGGCGAGGACGCATCGCTGCTGCAGCAGCTGCGCCGGAGGATGCCGGTCGTCTGCCTCGACAGCGCCCGCACCGGCCTCGACTCGGTCGTGGTCGACGACTACAGCGCCACCCGCGACGCGGTCGAGCGCCTCATCGCGGTCGGCCATGAGCGGATCGCCTTCATCGGCTACGACGAGCTCCACCCGCAGACCACCGGCCGCCGCTACACCGGCTTCGCCGACGCCCTCGGCGCCGCGGGCCTCACCGCGCCGCCGCATCTCACGATCGATCATCGCCGCCGCCGCATCGACCTCGCCGCCACCGTCGGCGAGCTCCTGAGCGGGCCCGAGGCGCCGACGGCCGTGTTCTGCGCGACCGCCCGCTCGGCGATCGCGACCCTCGACGCGATCCAGGCCGGCGGCCATCGAGACGTCGCCCTCATCTCCTTCGGCGACTTCGAGCTCGCGAGCGTCTTCACGCCGGGCGTGACCTGCGTCGACCACGATCCGCGCAGCATCGCGTCGGTGGCGTTCGCCCGGCTGATGGAGCTCGTCGAGCACCCCGGCGCGCAGCCGAGCGAGATCGTCGTCCCCGTCCATCTCGTCCCCCGCGGCTCCGGCGAGCTCCCGCCCGCCGACCGCGCACTGTCAGCCCAGAGCCGAGGAGTCTCATGAACCCGCTTCTGCTCCCTCCCAACCCGGTGCAGCACTTCTACCGGGGCGGAGACCGCATCGCCGCCCTGCGAGGGATCGTGCCCGAGAGCGACCATCAGCCGGAGGAGTGGCTCGGTGCGACCGTCTCCCGGTTCGGCGAGAGCTCGGTCGGGCTGGCGGTCACGGACGACGGCTCGCTGCTGCGCGACCACGTGGCGGCCGACCCGGCGGCGTGGGTCGGCGGGCGCGGCAGCACCGAGAGCGACACGGGCATCCTCGTGAAGCTGCTCGACGCCAGGCAGCGCCTGCCCGTCCACGTCCATCCGCCCCGCGACTTCGCCGCGAGCCACCTCGACTGCCCCTACGGCAAGACCGAGGCCTGGTACGTGCTCGACGCCGAGCCGGGCGGCGCGGTCTACGTCGGCTGGAAGGAGCCCGTCGACCGCGACGAGCTGGACCGCCGCCGCGACGCGCAGGACAGCGAGTGGATGCTGGATCACCTCAATCGCATCCCCGTCGAGCCCGGCATGGCGATGATGTGCCCGGCGGGAACGGCGCACGCGATCGGCGAGGGCGTCTTCGTGGCCGAGGTGCAGGAGCCCACGGACTTCTCGATCCTGCTCGAGTGGTCGGTCACCACCTCCACGCGGGAGGAGTCCCACCTCGACCTCGGCTTCGACGCCGTGATGCCCTCGGTGTCGACCGAGGCGCTCTCGCAGGAGCAGGTCGCGGCGCTCATCTCGCGGGCGGGGCAGGATCCCGTCTCGGCGGGCCCGGTCTCGCTGCTCCCCGCGCCGGCCGACCCCTACTTCCGCGTGCTCCGGGGCGCGTCGGGGGTCGAGGTCGGGGGCGCGCACGCCGCCGCTGGCGAGGCCGCATCGGGGCTCTTCCCGCAGAGCTTCGCCGTCGTCGTCGCGATGTCGGGCGAGGGGCGCCTCGTGCCGGAGCTCGCGGGCGGCGCCTCGGTGGGCATCCGCCGCGGCGAGGCGTTCGCGGTGCCCGACGCCTTCGGCCCGTGGCGCGTCGAGGGGAACGCCTCGGTGCTCGCCTGCCTGCCCGGCGCCGGCTGGCCCGAGACGCTGCATCGCGGAGGCGTGCGATGAGAGACTTCGCCGACGAAGGCCGTCGGCGATCGGAGACCTGTGTGGCGGCGACCGCCGACTGCGCGCGTCCTGGGAAGGAAAGGAGCTGATATGCCCACGCCAGTATTGGAAGCGCGGGGCCTGTCCCGGCAGTTCGGCAACGTCAGAGCGCTCAACGACGTCGACTTCGACGTGTACCCCGGCGAGGTGGTCGCCCTCATCGGCGACAACGGAGCCGGCAAGTCCACGCTCGTGAAGGCGCTCTCGGGCAACCTCGCGGTCGACAGCGGCACGGTCCTGTTCGACGGGAAGCCCGTCGAGCTGAGCCAGCCGAGTCAGGCGAGCGCGCTCGGGATCGAGACGGTCTATCAGGATCTCGCGCTCGCCCCGCACCTCGATCCGGTGCAGAACATGTACCTCGGGCGGGAGCTCCCCGTCGCGGGGCTCGCGGGCAAGCTCGGCTTCATGCGCACGAAGGAGATGCGGGAGAAGTCCCGCGACGCCTTCAACGACCTGGGCGCGACGGTGCGCTCGCTCACCTCCCCCGTCGGCGAGATGTCGGGCGGTCAGCGCCAGGCCATCGCGATCGCGCGCGCGGTGCACTGGGCGAGCCGGGTCGTGTTCCTCGACGAGCCCACGGCCGCCCTCGGCGTGCGTCAGACGAAGAACGTGCTCGAGACGATCCGCAAGGTGCGCGACAAGGGCATCGCGGTGGTCTTCATCAGCCACTCGATGCCGCACGTCATGGAGGTCTCCGACCGGGTGCAGATCCTGCGCCTCGGCACGCGGGTCGCCACCCTGGACGCGCAGCAGACCTCGATGGAGGAGCTGGTCGGCTACATGACCGGCGCCGTCAGCGGGCCCGGCCGGGAGACCGGCCCCGCACGAGAGGGGAACGGCTCATGAGCGCGCCCGTCACCGAGACCATGGCCATCGGCTCCTCCGACGAGCACAAGGAGAGCTGGTTCAAGCACCTGCTGAAGGCGCAGGCGTTCCAGATCTTCCTCGTGCTGATCGGCATCGTCATCATCTTCTCGGCGCTCGCGCCCGAGCAGTTCGCGACCGCCTCGAACATGCGCCTCGTGGTGCAGAACGCCTCGATCCTCGCCGTGCTCGGCGTCGGCATGACCTTCGTCATCATCACGGCGGGCATCGACCTGTCGATCGGCTCGGTGCTCGTGTTCTCGGGCGTCGTCTCGGCGATGGTCATGCGCTCCATGGGAGGCGACGGCTGGGGCGTCGCGACGGTCGGGATCCTGGTGTCGATCGGCTGCGGCCTCGGGTGGGGCCTGCTGAACGGCTTCCTCATCGCGAAGGCCAAGGTGCCGCCGCTCATCGTGACCCTCGGCTCGCTCGGCATGGCGCTCGGCTTCGCCCAGATCCTCACGGGCGGCGTCGACATCCGCGAGGTGCCGAGCGTGCTGACCGACACGATCGGCTACGGCAACGTCTTCGGCTCGGTGCCGGTGATCTCCGTGATCGCGCTGTTCTTCATCGTGATCGGCGGCATCGTGCTGCACAAGACCCGGTTCGGGCTCCACACCTACGCGCTCGGCTCGAGCGAGCTCGCGGCTCGCCGCGTCGGCGTCAACGTCGACGCGAAGCTCATCGCGATCTACGCCATCTCCGGCGGCCTCGCCGGCGTGGCGGGGATCATGTCGCTCGCGCAGTTCAGCACCACGGCGATCGCCGGCCAGCAGCAGACCAACCTGAACGTGATCGCCGCGGTCGTGATCGGCGGCACCTCGCTGTTCGGCGGATCCGGCACCATCTTCGGCACCGTGGTCGGCCTGTTCATCCCCGCCGTGCTGCAGAACGGCTTCGTCATCACCGGCGTGCAGCCCTTCTGGCAGCAGGTCGCCGTCGGCGCCGTGCTGATCATCGCGGTGTACGTCGATCAGGTCAGGCGGGCGGCCTCCGCGCGGGGCCAGACGCAGGGCATCTGGAAGAAGATGCTCGGCGTCGGTCGAAAACAGACGTGACGCGTCGGTGCCCGGGCCCCCGGCCCGGGCACCGCGCGCCCACCAGCGCATCACCACCACACACAACACGAAGGAAAGAGAACCATGAACACGAAGAAGTGGAAGAGGTCGGCATTCGGGGTCGCGGCCCTGGGCGCGGCGTTCGCGCTCACGCTGAGCGGTTGCAGCTCGCCCGCCGCGAACGACAGCGGTGACGGCGGCGACGGAGGCGGCGGAGACGAGGCCTACGAGTTCGTCTTCGTCCCCGGCGTCGCGGGCGACGAGTTCTACATCAGCATGGGCTGCGGCATCCAGGACGCGGTCGAGGCCGCGGGCGGCACCGTCTCCGAGCAGGCGCCCGAGAAGTTCGACCCGACGCTGCAGAAGCCGCTCGTCGACTCCGTCACCTCGTCGAAGCCGGACGCACTGCTCGTCGCGCCGACCGACGTGAAGGCGATGGAGGCCCCGATCAAGGCCGCCGAGGCCGCCGGCATCAAGGTGGTGCTGGTCGACACGACGCTCGAGGATCCGTCCGCGGCCGTCTCGCAGGTGTCGAGCGACAACGTGGGCGGCGGCGAGGCGGCCTTCTCGGCGATCGAGGAGGCGCACCCCGACGGCGGCAAGGTGCTCGTGATCTCGGTGGATCCCGGCATCTCGACGACCGATCAGCGCGCTGAGGGCTTCCAGCAGGCCGCCGAGGCGAACGACAAGTTCGAGTACCTGGGCGTGCAGTACAGCCACAACGAGCCCGCCGAGGCGGCCCGTCTCGTGACCGCCGCCCTGCAGAAGGATCCCGACATCGTGGGCATCTTCGCGGCGAACCTGTTCGCCGCCGAGGGCACCGCGACCGGTGTGAAGCAGGCGGGGGCCGAGGACATCACCATCGTCGGCTTCGACGCCGGCCCGGCCCAGGTCAAGCAGCTCGAGGACGGCGTCGTGCAGGCCCTCGTGGCTCAGGAGCCGCGCAAGATCGGCGAGGAGGGCGTCGCGCAGGCGCTCGCCGCGCTGAACGGCGAGGAGACCGAGGAGAAGATCCAGACCGGGTTCACGGTGATCACGCAGGACAACCTGGACGGCGAGGGCGGCGACGCCGCGTACGTCTCCTCCTGCGGCTGATCCGCGACGGCGCGGTGCCGTCGGCCCGGGCAGGGGCCGGCGGCACCGCGCTTGCACGCGCACCGCGCGGTGGAGGAGCGCCTCCGGGACACGGCAGGATAGAGGGAGCCGACCGAGGTCGGGGCAGAGACAACGAGGTTGAAGGAGAAGACGACGATGAAGTGTGACGACCTGCGCGGACGAGTGGCAGTGGTGACCGGCGGCGCGCGGGGGATCGGCTACTCCCTCGCCCAGGCGCTCGCCGGGCAGGGGTGCTCGGTGGCCCTGCTCGACCTGCTTCCCGAGGTCGAGGCGTCGGCCGCGCGGCTCGCGGAGCAGACGGGCGCGCCGACCGCGCACGCCACCGTCGACGTCACCGACCCCGACTCGGTGGACGCCGCCTTCGAGACCGTCGCGCGGGCCCTCGGCACCCCCGAGATCCTCGTCACCGCGGCCGGGATCTGCATCTGGGGCGACTCCACGGAGGTCGACCGCGCCACCTGGTCCCGCGTCGTCGACGTCAACCTCAGCGGCACCTTCTACTGCGCCCAGGCGTTCGGTCGCCGGGCGATCGGCGCCGGCGTGCGCGGTTCCATCGTGATGATCTCCTCGATGTCGGCGCGGATCGTGAACGTGCCGCAGTTCCAGGCCTCCTACAACGCCTCGAAGGCCGGCGTCGATCACCTCGTCAAGTCCCTCGCCGTGGAGTGGGCCCAGCGGGGCATCCGCGTCAACGCCATCGCGCCCGGCTACACGCTCTCCAACATGACCAGGCAGTTCACCGAGGTCGAGCCCGAGCTCGCGGCCCAGTGGAACGCCGCGACCCCCATGGGCCGCATGGGCACTCCGGAGGATCTGCACGGGCCGACGCTCCTGCTCGCCTCCGACGCGGCCGCCGGCTACCTGACGGGCCAGACGATCGTCGTCGACGGCGGCTACACCGCGATCTGAGCGCGCGACCGTGGGCACGAAGCAGGGGAGCGCGTACGTCGCCGTCGATATGGGGTCCTCCTCGGGCCGGATCATGCTCGGCACGCTCCGGGGCACGGGTGCGGAGGGCGTGCCGTCGGCCCCGAGCATGACGATCCGCGAGGTCGCGAGGTTCGCCAACACGCCGCTGCGCACGGCGCAGGGGCTGTCCTGGGATCTCGACGCGTTCCGCCGATTCCTCGAGGCCGGGCTGCGCGACGCGGTCGCGGCCGCGGCCGCGGAGGGCTCGGCGATCCGCGGGATCGGCGTGGACTCCTGGGGCGTCGACTACGCGCGCTTGGACGAGGCGGGCGAGCTGCGGGCCTTCGTCCGGCACCACCGCGACGCCGACCCCGACCTCGCCGCCGAGACCTCCCGGGGGCTCGACGTCGGCGACGCCTACGAGCGCACGGGCGTGCTCGACCAGGCGATCAACACCGCGCACCAGCTGCGGCAGGACGCCCGCGCCGGCATCGGCTCGGACGGCGACACCGCCATCCTCATCGCCGACCTCGTGGTCCACCTGCTGACCGGGCGCGTGGCCGCCGAGCGCACCCTCGCGTCCACCACGGCGCTGCTCGACCGGCGCGACGACGCCTGGTCCGGGCGCCTGCTCGCCGACTACGGAGCGGAGGTGCGGCTGCCCGAGCTCGTCTCGCCGGGAGACTTCGCCGGCGGCACGAGCCCCGACCTGACGACGCGGATCGGGGCCGAGGCGCCGCTGCCCGTCTACTACGTCACGGGGCACGACACGGCGGCCGCCTTCGCCGCCGTCACCGCGGCGGCGCCTCGTGAGCCGACCGGCCCGCCTGACGGGTCCGCCCCGTCGGCGGGGTCCGCCGCGGGGCGGAGCTGGGGCGTGGTCTCGTGCGGCAGCTGGGCCGTCGTCGGTCTGGCGGTGCCGCAGCCGATCCTCACCTCGGAGGCGAGGCAGCGGGGCTTCACGCAGGAGCTCGGCGCAGAGGGCGACACCCTGCTCGTGAAGAACCTCAGCGGCATGTGGCTGCTGCAGGAGCTCACGCGCGAGTGGGCCGCCGAGGACGGCCTGGCGACCTGGCCCCTCGCCGCGCTGCAGGAGCTTCTCGCCGGCGCCCGGGAATCCCCGTACCGCGGCCGCTTCGACCCCGCCGACCCCTCCCTCCAGGCGCCGGGCGACCTGAGCCGCCGCATCGGGGACGGCTGCGAGGCGGCGGGGCACGACCGGCCGCGCGACCGGATCGAGACCGTGCGGGCCGTCCTCGTGAGCCTCGCCGCGGCCTACGCGCGGGCGCTCGCCGAGGCCGCCGAGCTCGCCGGCACGACCGTGGACGCGGTGCGCATCGTGAGCGGCGGATCGCGCAACACCGTGCTCTGCGAGCTCACCGCCCGGTACACGGGCCTCCCCGTCGTCGCCGGGCCGCCGGAGGCGTCGGCGAGGGGCGTGCTGCTGCAGCTCGCCGTCGCCGCCGGAGAGCTGCCGAGCCTCGCCGTCGCCCGCACCATCGACATCGACGACGGGGAGACCGCCGGTCACCTCGGCGTCCCCTTCCGTCCCGAACACCAGGAGGACACGCATGACTGAACGAGATCAGGCGCTGAACGCGCTCGTGGAGCTGTCGCGGCGGCTGGGCGACCCGTCGGCCGACGCTGCGATCCTGGGCGAGGGCAACACCTCGGTGCGGATCGGTGAGCGCGAGATGCTCGTCAAGGCGAGCGGTGCCGTGCTCGGGGACGCCGAGGCGGCCGACTTCGTGCCGCTGGATCTCGGTGAGGCCGAGCGGCTGATCGGCGATCCCGATGCCGGGGACACCGAGGTCTCGGAGCTCTTCGGCCGCGTCGCGGAGGCGCACGGCCGCCGGCCCTCGGTCGAGGCGCTGCTGCACGCCGTGGTCTACGCCAGCACGGACGCCCGGGTCGTCGCCCACAGCCACCCCACCGACGTGAACGCGCTGCTGTGCTCCGAGCGCGCCGAGCTGCTGATCGAGGGCGGGCTGTTCCCGGATCAGATCGTCGTGCTCGGGGCGACGCCGCTGCTCGTCGACTACATCGATCCCGGCATCCGCCTGGCCCGCGAGGTCGCGCTGCTGCTCGCGGAGCATATCGAGCGCCACGGGGAGAGCCCGCGCGTGATCTACCTCCGCAACCACGGCATGTTCGCGCTGGGCGCCTCCGCCGCCGAGGTGCTGGGCATCACGCGCATGGCGCAGAAGTGCGCGCGGGTGCTGATCGGCGCGGCCGCCGTCGGCGGCGTGCAGTTCATGCCGGCCGAGGAGGTCGTCCGCATCGACAGCAGGCCCGACGAGCAGTTCCGCCGCGGGCTGCTGAGCAACTGAGAGAGGGAGAGACCATGACGTCACAGCTGGAGGGCAAGGTCGCCGTGCTCACGGGCGCGAGCTCGGGCATCGGCCTCGCGGTCGCGGAGGCGCTGCTCGCTGCGGGCTGCCGCGTCGTCGCGGTGGCCCGGTCGGCCGAGCGCCTCGCGGAGCTCGCGGCGACGGCGCCCGACCGGGTGCACGCCGTCGCGGCCGACGTCGGGGATCCGGGCGTCGCCGAGCGCGCGGTCGCGGAAGCGGTCGAGCGCTTCGGCCGGCTCGACATCGTGCTGCCGAACGCCGGCATCTACATCGGGGGCGACCTCGCCGAGACCTCGGCGGAGTCCATCGCGCAGCTGGTCTCGACGAACGTCACGGGCGTGATGACGCTCGTGCACGCGGCGCTGCCGAGGCTCGTCGAGCAGGGGTCGGGCGACATCCTCGTCACGAGCTCGGTCTCCGGCGTGCAGGACATCCCCTGGGAGCCCGTCTACTCGGCCTCGAAGCACGCCGTGCACTCCTTCGTGCACACCGTGCGGCAGCAGACCGCCGAGACGGGGGTGAGGATCGGCGCGATCGCCCCCGGCGTGGTGCTGAACCCGCTCTGGGGCTTCGAGCACGGCTCTGCCGAGGAGGCGGAGAAGATCGCGGAGCGCACGGGGATCCGGTCGTCCGACGTGGCCGACGCGGTGCTGTTCATGCTGACCCGGCCGGCGCACGTGGTGATCCGGGATCTCGTCATCCTGCCGACCGGGCAGGACATCTGATGGGCGACGTCGAGCACGTCGGCCTCGCCGAGCTCGTCGCGGCGGCGCGGCGTCTGGCCGAGCGCGGCGGTCGCGCGATCCTCGGCATCGCGGGAGCGCCGGGCGCAGGGAAGAGCGTGCTCTCCGACGCGCTCGTCGAGGCCCTCGGCGGCGACGCCGTGCTGCTCGGCATGGACGCCTTCCACCTCGCCGACTCCGAGCTGGAGAGGCTCGGCCGCGCGGACCGCAAGGGCGCGCCCGACACCTTCGACGTCGACGGCTACTGCAGCACGCTGCAGCGGGTGCTGGCCGCCGACCGCCCCGTCTACGCGCCGGTGTTCGACCGCTCGCTCGAGGCGGCGATCGCGGGGTCGGTGCGCATCGATCCCGAGGTGCCGCTCGTCATCACCGAGGGCAACTACCTGCTGCTCGATGCGGCATACGAACAGGGCGACTGGGCGGCGGTGCGGCCGCTGCTGACGGAGACCTGGTTCGTGCAGCCCGACGAGGCGCAGCGCCTCGCGTGGCTCGTCGCCAGGCACGAGCGCTACGGCCGCAGCCCGGAGGAGGCGCGGGAGTGGAGCTATGGCACCGACCAGCGCAACGCCGCGGTCGTCGCTGCGAGCGCGGCGCTCGCGGACCGCGTGCTCTCCGTGCGCTACGACGGCTGATCCGCTACCGCGCCCGCCAGTACCCGCAGAAGTCGACCGCCGACTTCGCCACCCCGCGGTCGTTCACCAGGTGGCGGCGGCCCCCGGTCGCGAGCTTCTGCTCGCCGGCGACGAAGGCCGAGACGGGGCCGCTCCACTCCGGCAGCCCGCGGAGGGCGTCGAGTGCCTCGGCGCCCGGCGCCGATCCCGGATCGCGGACGATCCAGTGCACGTCCACATCCGCGGGCGCGGCGACCGCCTGACGGTCGTCCGCGTGCGGGACCTCGATCACGGCGTGGCCCGTCGCGTCGGCGGGCAGGTCGCGCAGGATCCCGAGGACGGCGGGCATCGCGCTCTCGTCGCCGGCGAGCACGACGCGATCCGCTCCGTCGACCGGCCGGTAGCCGCACCCCTGGTCGATGAGCGCGACCCGCTGCCCGACGGGGAGCGACGACGCCCAGGGGCCGGCGACACCGGCGTGCTCGGGATCCCCCGAGCCGTGGACCACGAAGTCGATGTCGAGCTCCGAGGCCGCGGGGCGGAAGGCGCGCACGGTGTAGTTGCGGATCACCGGCCGGGTGGCCTTGGGCAGCGAGAGGTAGCGCAGGTAGCCGCGCGTGTCGAAGCGTTCGGCCAGCCTGTCGAAGCGGGTGTCGGCGCCCGCGACCGGCAGCGCCAGGCGGAACCACTGGTCGAAGCCGAGGTTCCGCCAGTCCGCGATCTCGTCGCCGCCGACCGTCACCCGCACCATGTTGGGCGAGATGCGCTCGGCGGCCACCACCTCGGCGGTGACGAGGCCCGTGTCGGCGTGCGTGACGGCGATGTTCTGAGCGGCCATGGCTGCCCCTTCGTGGTGAGCGGTGCGTGCTGCGCGGGGCCCTGCGCCCCGCGCACCGTCGTTCCCCCGCGACGAGAGGAACGGGTGAGGCTCACCTAAGCTAATTCATCTGATGAACTAGCGCAAGGGGGTCGGATCCTCCAGCTGCGCGCGGAGGGGAGGGTTCGCGCCCGCGACGGACACCGCGATCGCGGCGGCGCGTGCGGCCCGATCCAGAACGGTGGCCAGCTCCGCCTGCGAGAGCTCCACCCCGCGCTCGAGCAGGCTCGAGATGAGGCTCGCCATGACCGAGTCGCCCGCGCTGATCGTGTCGACCACGTCGACCGGGTGCGCCGGGATGCGCGCCCTCCCCGCGGCGTTCAGCGCCAGCGCGCCCTCGGCCCCGAGCGTCACGACGACGATCGCGGGGCCCAGGGCTCGGATGCGCTCCGCGGCCGCCTCCGGGGTGGTGCCGGGGTAGAGCCACTCCGCGTCCTCGTCGCTGAGCTTGACGAGATCGGCCACCGCCGCGGCATCCTCGAAGCGCCGCAGCGCGACGGCGTGGTCGGGGAGGAGCGAGGGGCGGATGTTGGGATCCACCGTCACGATGGCGCGCGGTGCGAACTCGCGCAGCAGGCGCAGCACGTCGCTGCCGCCGGGCTCGAGGAAGAGCGCGATCGACCCCGCGTGCACGAGGTCGACGTCGTCGACGGCGACCGACGGGACCTCCCACGAGATGTCGAAGTGATAGGTCGCGCTGCCGTCGGCCGCGATGATCGCCTGCGCCGTCGAGGTGGGCTCCTCCCGCCACGACTCGGGCAGCAGCTCGACCGCCTCGCCCTCGAGGTGCGCGGCGATGCGCTCCCCCCTGGGGTCGCGGCCCAGGCGGGTGAGCAGCCGGGCCGAGTGGCCGAGGCGGGCGACGCCGACGGCCGCGTTCGCGGGGCTGCCCCCGATGAACTCCCGGGTCTCGCCGTCGCTCGTCATGATGTCCATGAGGGCCTCGCCGACGAGGAGCGCCGCGCCCGGCGCCTGGGTGTTCTCGTTCACGCTGTCTCCTGGCTTCCGGTGGTGGTCGGTGGCGCGGTTCGCCGCATCCAGTGTAGTTCGCCTCGCCCGCGGGGCAGGCGTCGGCGCGGGGTTGACAACCCCGGGACAGGTGCGTAGGTTCATTAGTGAAGTAACTAACCGAGGAACTCACTCGAGAGCCCGGGCTCGAACAGGAAGGAGGTGCCGGGTGTTCGATGACACGCGGCCGATCTTCCTGCAGCTCGCCGACCGCATCGCGGACGACATCCTGCGGGGAGCCTACGCCGAAGGCGAGCAGGTCCCCTCGACCAACGAGCTCGCCGCCTACATGCGCATCAACCCCGCGACGGCGGGGAAGGCCCTGAATCTCCTCGTCGACAGGGAGATCCTCTACAAGAAGCGGGGCATCGGGATGTTCGTCGCCGACGGCGCGAAGACCCGCATCGCCTCGGAGCGGCAGCAGGGGTTCGTCGACGGGTTCGTCGCCCCCCTCCTCGCCGAGGCCCGAGCCCTCGGCCTCGACCTCCCGCAGGTCGTCCGCCTCGTCGAGGCGGAGGCGAGGGCGGCGGAGGCCCCGGGGCCCGGCGGGCCCTGATCCCGAACCCCCGCATCCCGACCCAGCATCCCCCGGAACCCGGCCGAGGCCCCACGTCCTCGCCCACTGCAGACGTACCCGAAACCAGAAGGAGTGCACCATGACCATCGCGATCGAGACCCGCGGGCTCACCCGGGTCCACGGCGATACCCGAGCGCTCGACGACGTGAGCGTCAGGATCCGCGAGAACACCATCACCGGTCTGCTCGGCCGCAACGGCGCGGGGAAGACGACCTTCATGTCGCTCGTCACGGCGCAGGATGCCCCCACCTCGGGCGAGATCGAGGTGTTCGGCGAGCGCCCGTTCGAGAACGCGCGCGCCCTGGAGCAGATGTGCTTCCTCCGCGACAACCAGCGCTACCCCGACGACTACAAGCTGATCCACGCGCTGCGAGCGGCCAGGATCTTCTTCCCGAACTGGGATCAGGGTCTCGCCGACGAGCTCGTCGAGCTGTTCCGGATCCCGAAGAAGCCGATCATCAAGAAGTTCTCGCGCGGGCAGTTCTCGGCGCTCGGCATCGTGCTCGGGCTCGCCTCCCGCTGCCCGGTCACGTTCTTCGACGAGCCGTACCTCGGACTCGACGCGACCGCCCGCACGCACTTCTACGACGTGCTGCTGCGCGACTACGCCGAGCATCCGCGCACCATCGTGCTGTCGACGCACCTCATCGACGAGATGGACCGGCTGCTCGAGCACGTGGTGATCCTCGACCGCGGGCGGGTGGTGCAGGATTCGACCGCCGACGAGCTCCGCGGCATGGCGCACCAGGTCTCGGGCAAGGCGCAGGCGGTCGCCGACTACGTCGCCGGGCGGCGCGTGCTCTCGCGCCACAGCATCGGCGGCCTCGCCACGGTGGTGGTGGAGGGCCGCGTGACCGCCGAGGATCGCGGGGCGGCCGCCGCGTCGGATCTCGAGCTCGGATCCGTCACCCTGCAGGAGCTCGTCGCGGCCTACGGCTTCGACGGGGCCGACACCCCGACCCACCGCCCCGAGCCCCTCGCGGCCGCCGAGCACTCCGCCCGGGCCGACACGGGCCTCACCGAGACCGTCGCGGCCGTCGCCTCCGACGAACCCACCAGCACCTCGCCCCGGAAGGGAGCATGACCATGAACCACGTCATCAACGTCACCCGCCTCCACCTCAACAAGCCGGTCGTCGCCTTCGGCGTCCCGCTCATGATCGTGGGACTCGTCCTGGTGATCACCTGGATCATCGCGGCGATCCTGCAGCGCGCCGGGATGGATCCGCTCGACCCCGCCTACGCCGAGGGAGCGCGGACCGGAAACCAGGGAATGGTCTGGTCGCTCCCCGGCTTCCTCGTCTACCTCGGCGTGCAGGCCGTCGCCACGACCTTCCCCTTCGCGCTCGCCCTCGGCACCACCCGGCGGGCCTACGTCGCGGGCACGGCGGTCGCGAACCTGATCCAGGCCGCCTACATCACGGTCATCATGACCGTGCTGCTCGGGATCGAACTGGCGACCGACCACTGGTTCTTCGGTGCGTACGCGCTCGACACCCTGTTGCTCGGATCCGGGAGTTTCGGCGTGCTGATCCCCACCGTGTTCATCGCCGTGTTCGTCTTCCTCAGCGTCGGCGGCGCCTTCGGGGCGGTCTGGGTGCGGTTCGGGTCGAAGGGACCGACGATCCTTGCGCTTGCGCTGGCGCTGGTGCTGGTGATCGCGCTGCTGATCCTGGTGCCGCAGTTCGGCGAGATCATCGCGGGCATCACGCGGTTCCGCGTCGCGCTGTTCGGGATCGCGGTCGCGCTCGTCGCGCTCGTGGGCACCTGGTTCTGCATGCGCCGCACGGCCGTGCGGTAGGGCGGGGGCGCGGGTAGGCTGATCACGCAGCGCAGCACCGAACCCGGGAGATCCCGCATGACCCTCCGCCACCCCGGCACCCTCGCCGGACGTCTCGTCACGCTCGAACCCCTCGCCATGGAGCACCACGACGGCCTGGTCGCGGCGACCGAGGACGGCGAGATGTGGCGGCTCACCTACACGAGGATCCCGAGCCCGGACGAGATGCGCGACGAGATCCGCCGCCGCCTGAGGCTGCAGGACGAGGGCGGCATGCTCGCCTTCACCGCGCGCCGCACCGACACCGGCGCGATCATCGGCATGACGACCTTCATGAACATCGACGCGTCGGTGCCCCGAGTCGAGATCGGCTCCACCTGGAACGCCGAGAGCAGCCACGGCACGGGCACCAACCCCGAGTCGAAGCTCCTGCTGCTGCGGCACGCCTTCGAGGTCTGGGAGTGCTCGGCCGTCGAGTTCCGCACCGACTTCTTCAACCGCCCGTCGCGCGAGGCGATCGAGCGGCTGGGGGCGAAGCAGGACGGGATCCTGCGCGCCCACACGCGCCTGCCGGCCGGCTACGTGCGCGACACCGTCGTGTTCTCGATCACCCGCGCCGAGTGGCCGGGCGTGCGGGTCGGGCTGGAGGCCCGGGTGCTCCGGCACGTCGAGGCGGCGTCGCCGGATTCCGGTTCGCCGCGCCTCGGCTGAGCAGCGGCGCCTCGTCCGGTTCCGGTCGACACGGCTGCGTCGTCGTGCCAGCATGGAGGCACCCGGAGCGCCCGCGCGCCGCAGAGCGGGTGCACCGGTCGACGGAGAAGGAGGCCACCGTGCGATACATGCTCTTGCTCCACGGCAGGGAGTCCGAGGTCTGGGGGCGCACTCCGGAGTGGGTGGAGGAGGCGACGGCGTTCCTCGCCCGCTTCGACGACGAGCTCGCGAGCCGATCCGAGCTGGAGTGGACCGAGGTGCTCGACTCCGACGCGCACGCGAGCCTCGTGGGGCCGGGGCAGGAGACCCGGCCGGGCTGGTTCAACGCGCAGGGGGATCCGCTGGCGAGGCTCTGGGTCGTGCGGGTCGCGGACGCCGCCCGAGCCGCCGAGCTGGCCTCGCAGATCGCCGGGGAACTCGACACCTGGGTCGAGGTGCGGGAGTGCCTGCCCTCGGCGCAGCGCCCGTGACGGACCCCGGGCCCCGGAGCGCCGGCGCGGCCGACGTGGTCGTCGTCGGCAGCGCGAACGTCGACCTCGTGGTGGAGGTGCCGCGGCGCCCGGGATCCGGGGAGACGCTGCTGGGATCCGAGCTGCGCACCTTCCCCGGCGGCAAGGGGGCGAACCAGGCCGCGGCAGCGGGACGCGCGGGGGCGCGAACGCCGCCCTGACGCCCGTGCGCCTGCGGGGCTCGGCTGCGGTGCGGGGCGCGGCGCGGGTCGTGGTGCTCAGCCTGGAGATCCCGCTCGACACCGCTCTGCGCGCGGCGGAGGAGGCCTCGGGCGCGGGCGCGCGGGTGCTGCTCAACGCGGCTCCGGGGATCCGGATCGAACCCCGGGTGCTCCGGTGGTGCGATCCGCTCGTCGTCAACGAGCACGAGGCCCGTGAAGTGCTCGGCGCCCACGCGGGCGCGGGCGCCCACGCGAGTGCGGGCGCGGACGGGAGAGCGGGCTCCGGTGGGGAGGGCCGCGTCCATGCGGGCGCGCCGGCCGCGTTCGAGGAGCTGGGGGAGGCCCTGCGGCGCGCGGGGGCGAGATCGGTGGTGATCACGCTCGGATCGGAGGGCGCACTGGTGCTCGACGAGGCGGGCGCCGACAGGATCCCGGCCTACGCGGTTCCCGCCGCCGATACGACGGGCGCCGGCGATGCCTTCGTCGGTGCGCTCGCCGCCGAGCTCGCCGCGGACCGCCCGCTCCGGGACGCCGTGCGCTTCGCGACCGCGGTCTCCGCCGTCGCGGTGCAGCGCCCGGGGGCGCAGTCGTCGTTCCCGGATCGCGCCGAGGTCGAGACCTTCATCCGCGGGAGCGGCTAGACCGCGCCGCGGGAGCGGCTAGACCACGCCGCGGGTGTGCGCCCAGACGATCGCCTGGATGCGGTCGCGGGCTTCGAGCTTCTGCAGCAGGTTCGAGACGTGGGTCTTCACCGTCGCCTCCCCGAGGAAGAGCTCGGCGGCGATCTCGCCGTTCGAGCGTCCGGCGGCGACCAGCTTCAGCACCTCCCGCTCTCGCTCGGTGAGTCGGGCCTCGTCCATCGCGGCGGCGCCGCGGGATCCGGCCCCCTCGTCGAGCACCGCCGACGCCTGCGCCGCGGCTGCCTCGGCGACCGCCGCCGGGTCGACGGAGGGGGACTCCGCGCCTTCCCGCGCCCCGGCGACCGCTCGGGTCTCGGAGCCTCCCGGCGCTCGCGAGACTCCGGCGCCGTCGTCTGTCGGGCCGTCGGCGCCCTGAGCCGCGACCCGTTCGATCACCGCGCGGGTGACGTCGGGGCCGAGCAGAGCCTGACCCGAGGCGAGCGTGCGGATCGCGTCGATGAGCTGCTCCGCGCGCGCCGTCTTCAACAGGAAGCCGCTGACGCCCGCCGAGAGCGCGTCGAAGAGGTACCGATCGTGCCCGAACGTGGTGAGGATCAGGATCGCCGGGCGCGCGCCGCCGGGGGAGGGACCGGGGACGGCACCCGAACCGGATCCCGAGGCGGCGCCCGGCCCGGGCCGGCCGAGGATCCTCCGAGAGGCCTCGATCCCGTCCATGCGGGGCATCTCGACGTCCATGCAGACCACGTCGGGGCGGAGCGACGCCGCCAGGTCCACCGCCTCGTCCCCGTCGGCGGCCTCGCCGACCACCTCGATGTCCTCCTCCGACTCGAGGATGATGCGGAACCCGGAGCGCACGAGCGCCTGGTCGTCGACGAGCAGGACGCGGATCATGCGGGGACCTCCGATGACGGAGCGGGCAGGGGGCCGCCGCCCGGCGGTGTTGCGCGGGCGCCGGTTCCGGTGGGGCTCGTGCCGGGCCCGCCGCCGTCATCCGACCCGACGGCCGAGCCGCCGTCATCCGGCCCGCCTGCCGAGCCGCCGTGGCGGGCCGGTGCGAGCGGCACCCGGGCGACCACGAGGAAGCCTCCGCGCTCCCGACGCTCCGCGCGCAGGGAGCCGCCGACGGTTCCGAGGCGTTCGCGCATGCCGCGCAGGCCATGCCCGCCCGATCCGGCGCCCCGTGGCGAGAGGGTCTGCCGCGTCCCGGTGTCCGCGACCTCGACCTCGACCTCCGCGTCCCTGAACCGCAGGCGGACCGTCGCCTCGGCTCCGCGGCCCGCGTGCTTGCGCACGTTGGTCAGCGCCTCCTGCACGACGCGGTACAGGGCGACGTCGACGAGCAGCGGCAGGGGGCGCTGCTCGCCGACGACGATCAGCGTCGTGGGGGTGCCCGCTCGCTGGGAGTCGGCGATGAGGGCCGAGAGCTGGGCCACGCCGATGGTCGACGACGGATCGTCGGAGGCCGGCTCCCGCAGGGTGTGCACCAGGCGGCGCAGCTCCGTCACCGCCGAGTGGGCGCTCTCCTCGACGATCTCCAGAGCCTCCGCCGCGCGCCCGGGGGAGCGCTCCAGGCTGCGCCGGGCGGCCGCGGCCTGGATGCCCATGACCGAGACGTGGTGCGCCACGACGTCGTGCAGTTCCCGCGCGATCGCGATCCGGTCGAGCGCCACGGCCTGGTCGGCGCTCGTCTGCCGCTCGAGCTCCAGCTCGTGCCCCTGCGCCTCCAGCCGGGCCATGAGCCGGGCCGTGCGCCACGCGCGCTCGCCGAAGAGGAACGCCCCGCCGAAGTAGACGAGGTTCGTGATGATCTGGATCGCGGCGAAGGTGGCGAAGGCCGAGAAGATCCCGGTGCGCGGCAGGCCGGGGAAGAGGGTCTCGTCGGAGGAGCTGACGATGAGGTTGAGCACGACCCAGATGAGCATCGCGGCCGTGATCCCGAACCGCGACCAGAAGGCGAGCCTGCGGTTCTGCTCCCAGGCGCCGATCGTGTACAGCGCGGTGAAGAGGCAGATCTGCACGACGAGCAGGTCGGGAACGCCGAACTGGTTGCAGATGAAGAAGCCGATGGAGACGAGGATCGCCGCGGGCACGGGGAATCTGCGGCGCAGCGCCAGGGGGAGCGTGCCGAGCCCGAGGCCGAGCACCCACACCCAGGGAGGGGCGACCTCCTCGTAGAGCCCCGTGCGGTGGTAGAGCAGTGCCGTGACCGGCGAGGCGATGGCGAGCAGGATCGCGATGCCGACGTCGGATCGCAGGCCCGCGGCGCCGGGCTTCGGCCGCCTCCACTCGGCGCTCCCCGAGACCCCGACCGCGCTCGCGATGCCCGCGGTGTCCGAGGTCGCGGCCCCTGCGGCGGTGTCCGCGGTCGCGGCGGTGCCCGCGGTCCCTGTCTCGCTCATGCGCTCCAGGCTACCGGGGGCCCGCCGCTCAGACCTCCCCCTCGCGGCGGCCGGCCCTCCCCCTCCGGGGGGAGTCGCTGCGCGCGGCATGACCGCCGAACCCCGTCGCGCGGCGGAGGCGCCGGGATCCCGAACCGCATAGCGTGGAAGGCAGTCGGCGGCAGACGCGGCCGGGAACGTGAGGAGCGAGATGATCCAGCTCGAGGGAATCACCCGCAGCTTCGGAGAGCGGAGGGTGCTCGACGACGTCGGCTTCCGGGTCGACGGCGGGCGCATGACCGGCTTCGTCGGCGGCAACGGCGCGGGCAAGACCACCACCATGCGCATCATCCTCGGGGTGCTCTCGGCGGATGCCGGGACGGTGACCATCGACGGCGCCCCCATCACGGCGGGGGATCGCGCCCGCTTCGGCTACATGCCCGAGGAGCGCGGCCTCTACCCGAAGATGAAGGTGCTCGAGCAGCTCGTCTACCTCGGCCGACTGCACGGCATGTCCGCGGGAGACGCGAAGCGATCCGCGACCGAGCTCGTCGACCGGCTCGGCCTCGGGGAGCGCGCGAACGATCCGCTCGAGAGCCTCTCGCTCGGCAACCAGCAGCGGGCGCAGATCGCCGCCGCGCTCGTGCACGAGCCGGTCGCGCTCGTGCTCGACGAGCCGTTCTCCGGGCTCGACCCGATCGCGGTCGAGGTGGTGCTCGGCGTGCTGCGCGACTACGCGGCCAAGGGAGCTCCGGTGCTGTTCTCCTCGCACCAGCTCGACATCGTCGAGCGGCTCTGCGACGACGTGGTCGTCATCGGCGGGGGTCGGATCCTGGCGGCGGGATCGCGCGAGGAGCTGCGCGCCCGGCACTCGGGCAGCGCCTTCGAGATCGAGCTCGCGGGGCCGTCGGCCGACGCGGGGTGGGTGCGCGACCAGCCGGGCGTGGAGGTCACCCACCTCGACGGCGGCTTCGCCCGCTTCGACGCCGACAGCGACGCCGCCGCCCAGTCCGTGCTCTCCCGCGCCGTCGCCCACGGTTCCTCCGAGACGCACGGCTCCTCCGAGACGGCGATCGTGCGCCGCTTCGGCCCCATCACCCCCACCCTGGCCGAGATCTTCAAGGAGGTCGTGCAATGACCGCGAACACTCAGACCCGCGCCCCCGGTTCGGCGAGGCCGTCGGGATCCCGCCCGGTGGGCGGCGCGCAGGCAGCCTGGCTCGTCGCCGAACGCGAGATCACCACGAAGCTGCGCAGCAAGGCGTTCCTCATCTCGAGCGCGGTGCTGCTGCTGCTCGTGCTCGCCTCCGTGCTGTTCAGCGGCTTCATGGCGAAGTCCGGCGGCTTCGGCGGCCCCACGAAGGTCGCCGCGGTGGGCGAGGCGTCCGCGGTGCTGCAGCCGCTCGCGGGAGACGACCTCGAGGTGACGCAGGCGCCGGATCGCGCGGCGGCCGAGCGGCTGGTGCTCGACGACGAGGTCGACGCGGCCGTCGTGCCGGGCGGCGACACCGCCGTCGACCTGACCGTGCTCGCGAAGGACAGCCCGCCGAGCGACCTGGTGCAGATCCTCTCGGCGACGCCGTCGGTGGAGCTGCTCGACCCGACCTCGGACAACCCGGCGATCGCCTACCTCGTGGCCGTCGCATTCGGCGTGGTGTTCATGTTCAGCGCGATCACGTTCGGCACCACGATCGCGCAGAGCGTGGTCGAGGAGAAGCAGACCCGCATCGTCGAGATCCTGCTCGCCACCGTCTCCGCGCGCACCATGCTGGCCGGCAAGATCCTCGGCAACAGCATCCTCGCCATCGGCCAGGTGGTGGCGATCGCCGCGGTGGCGTCGATCGGCCTGCTGGCGACGGGGCAGGATCTGCTGCTCGGCGAGCTCGGCATCTCGCTCATCTGGTTCGGGATCCTGTTCGCCTTCGGGTTCGTGCTGCTCGCGACCATGTACGCGGCGCTCGCGACGCTCGTCTCGCGCCAGGAGGACGTCGCGTCGGCGGTGAGCCCTGTCATGTGGCTCGTCATGATCCCGTACTTCGCGATCATCTTCTTCAACGGCAACCCGCTCGCGCTCTCCATCATGAGCTACGTGCCCTTCTCGGCGCCGATCGGCATGCCGATGCGGCTCTACCTCGGCACCGCCGAGTGGTGGGAGCCGATCCTCTCGCTCGGGATCCTCGCCGCCTCGATCGCGGTCGTGCTCTGGATCGGCTCGCGCATCTACAGCAACTCGATCCTGCGCACGGGCAGCCGGGTGAAGCTCGGCGAGGCGATCCGCGGCTGAGCCGGGAGGCTCGAGACCGCCCGCGGCATCCGAGACCGACCGTTTCCGCACCGCAGAAACGGTCGGTCTCGGCGGCTCTCAGGCGCGCGGAGGCGGGTCGTAACCGTGCGTGCGCAGAGCTGTAACACGCGCTCCCTAGTCTGGTGGGCATGACCCCAGCGAAGCAGGACGGCATCAACTTCTACACCCGGAAATGGGTGAAGCCCGAGGATCTCAACGCCAACGGCACCCTGTTCGGCGGCAGCCTGCTGCGGTGGATCGACGAGGAAGCGGCGATCTACGCGATCATCCAGCTCGGCAACCACCGCGTGGTGACGAAGTTCGTGTCGGAGATCAACTTCGAGGGCTCGGCGAAGCAGGGCGACCTCATCGAGATGGGCCTCGTGGCGACGGCCTTCGGACGGACCTCGATCACCATGCGGGCCGAGGTGCGGAACATGATCACCCGACGGTCGATCCTCACCATCGAGCGGATCGTCTTCGTCAACCTCTCGGAGGAGGGAACGCCCGCGCCCCACGGCTACTCCACCATCACCTACCGTCGGGATCGGATGCCCACCACCCACCCCGCCGACGAGTGAGCGGCGGTCAGAACACCATGGGCCGGTCGTCGTCGTCCTCGAAGGTCTCGCTGAGCAGCGAGGGATCGATGTCTGCCACCACCGGCACGTGGTCGCTCGGGCTGTCGCCCTTGCGCTCGTCGCGGTGGATGGTCGCCCCCGTCACCGCGTCGGCGAAGGCGCGGGATCCGAGGATGAAGTCGATGCGCATGCCCTGGTCCTTCTGGAAACGGCCCGCCTTGTAATCCCAGAACGTGAACCCCTCCGGCACGATCGGTCGCACGACATCCTCGACGAGGGGCGAGAACGACGAGAACATCGACCGCTCGTCGGGGGAGACGTGGGTGGTGCGGCCGACCTCGAAGGAGGGGTCACCCATGTCGCCGTCGAGCGGTGCGATGTTCCAGTCCCCCATGAGGGCGAGGGGCAGATCGGGATCCTCGGCGAGCCACGCCTCGGTGTTCGTGCGCAGCGCCTCGAGCCACCGCAGCTTGTAGTCGAAGTGGGGGTCGTCGAGGCTGCGCCCGTTGGGCACGTAGAGGCTCCAGAGGCGCAGATCGCCGACGGTGACGCCGAGCGCGCGCGCCTCGAGCGGCAGGCCGTTGAGCCCCGTCCCCTGATGCTCCTCCTGGCCCTTGATCGGGTTGCCGAACCCCGGCATGTCGTTGAATCCGCGCTCGACGTCGGTCATCTCGTGACGGCTCGCGAAGGCGACCCCGTTCCACTGGTTGAGGCCGTGGATCTCCACCTGGTAGCCGGCCTGCTCGAACGCCTCGACCGGGAACTGGTCGGCCCGGCACTTGATCTCCTGCAGGGCGAGCACGTCGATGTCCTCGCGGACGAGCCAGTCGACGACGCGGCCGAAGCGGGTGCGGATCGAGTTGATGTTCCAGGTTGCCACGCGCATGATCCCAGCGTATCGGGATCCGTCGACGGGTACGGTCGGGAGCGGAAAACCCCCGCCCGGAGGCGAAAACCCCCGCCCGGAGGCGGGGGTTCCAGTGGAGGGGCCGACGGGAATCGAACCCGCGTTCTCAGCTTGGGAAGCTGATGTCTTACCATTAGACGACGGCCCCGTGACGGGATCGCAGCCGATCCCGACCGTTCAACATTAGCAGATTCGCGCCGGCCGAATCGCCCGCTCAGCCTCGGCGGACGGCACGGCGCTCAGCCCTCCGCGGGCGCCTCGGGCGCCGACTGGCAGACCGCGCGCTCCGCGAGCACCGCCGCCTGGTCCTCGGCGGTCCACGGCAGCTCGAGACCCGCGCCGTTCTCGGCGGCGATGTTCGAGAGCTGGAACGCGAGCGCCCGCGCGAAGCCGGCACCGGCGCTCGAGTTGTTCAGCGCGACCACGACGGAGAGCCCCGACTCGGGATCGTGGTAGGCGGCGGTCATGGTGCCGGTGATGGCGCCGCTCTGCCCGTACAGCGGGCCGACGTTCTCGAGCCCGAAGCCCCACTTCTGGGCCCCGGGAGCGATCTCGGGCTCGCCGCCCTCGGGCACGATCGGCTCTCCGGCCTCGTCGCGCTCGGGGTTCGCCGTGGGCGTCGTCTCGGTGACGAGGCCGCCGAACTCCTCGCCGCCGAAGGTCGTGCCGTCGAGGTAGTGCTCGTAGAAGTTCTTGAGGTCGGTGACCGTCGTCACCGTCGCCCCGGCTCCGCTCAGCATGGTGGGGGAGACCTCCGCGACGGCGACCGGCTCGACGTCGCACACGGGCTTGCCGCCCGACATCGGATAGGTGAGGCCGGTCATGCTGTCGCCCCGCGGGGTGAGCTCGGTGTTGTCGGGGTAGTAGCTCGACCGCATGCCCGCCCGGCCGAAGACGTGGTCGGAGAGCAGCTCCTCCGCGCTCTGGTCGGTGCGCACGCGCAGGGCTCGCGAGAGGAGCAGCGCGTTGGTGTCGGACACGTTGACGTCGAGGCCGGGCCACGGCAGCGGCGACCGGGTGAGGGCCTGCGCGAGCAGCTCGCGGTCGACCCAGGGCCGCGTCGGGTTGTTGGCGAAGATGTCGGCGAAGCCGCTCTTGAAATCGGCGAGGCCCGACTTCGCCTCGCAGAGCTGCCGGTACGTGATGTCCTCGATGCCGACCTGGCGGGTCAGATCCTTCGAGACCTTGCGGTCGAGGTCGATGCTGCCCTGCGCGGCGAGATCGAGCAGCAGAGCGCACGCGACGGGCTGCGAGGCCTGCGCCGCCCGGATGCGCGCGTTCGCGTCGAGGCTCTCATCGCCGTAGGCCGTGACGTACTCGCCCGCATCCCCGGTCCAGACGCCCACGATCGCCGCGCTGGATCCGCTCTGCTCCATGGCGGCGGAGACGGCGGCGTCGATCTGCTCGGAGAAGGCTCCCTCGACGGTGTCGACGTCGGCTGAGCCCACCCCGGACCCCTGGCCGGTGCAGGCGGTCAGGCCCATCGCCGCCGCGGTGATCACTCCGACAGCCACTACACGGGCCCGCCGTCCAAGCTTCGGAAACACAGAACCACCAATCGCAGGTGAAGCAGAACACTGGCGAGTCTAACGGGTCGATGCTCCGAAGCTCCGGATTCGCCGGGCGTCCCGGAGCGCGCGCGGGGCCGCGCCGAGGGGCGATCCGGGTCTGAGGGCTTACGTAGGTGAGGCAAACCTTACTAAAGTATTGGCGTGACTGATTTCGACGAGACCGTCGTGGCCGGTGTGACCGGCCACATGAACGGCGACCACGCTGACGACAACCTGCTCATCGCGCGCGCGTTCGGCCACCCCTCCGCCCGCACCAGCAGCATGGTGGGAGTGACGGGGTCGGCCGGAGTGTGGCGGGTGACCGACGACGACGGCGAGCACGAGCTCTCGGTGCCGTGGCCGGGAGGCGAGATCGGCGAGCGCCCCGAGATCCGTCGCGAGGTGGTGCGGCTCTACCGCGACGCGTGCGCGCGGCTCGGGATCGAGCCGCGCGAGGAGCACGCGCCGGCGCGGCGCGGGCGGCACGGCGATCACGGTTCGGCCGGCCCGGCCCCCGCCGCGCCGGCCCACGGACGTGCCCCCGCACCGGCATCCTCCGATGCGGGGGAGATCCCGTTCTCGCAGGTGCTGCGGGAGGGCACCTGGTCCGATCACTCCGACAGCGAGGGCGCCACCTTCATGGAGGACATCATGCGGGGCACGGGCACCCTCGAGGACTACATCGACCTGGTCGCGCAGCACTTCTTCATGTACGAGGCCCTCGAGGCGGCCGCTGACCGGCTCGTGGACGATCCCCGCTTCGCCGGGTTCCACCCCGCCGCACTCAGCCGCATGGGCGCACTCGAGGCGGATCTCGCCCACCTCCTCGGCGAGGAGTGGCGGGAGCGGATCGAGCCCGTGCCCGCGACCGCGGCCTACGCCGCGCGCATCCGCGAGATCGACGCCGAGGACTGGGTGCCCGGTGTGGTCGCGCACCACTACACGCGCTACCTCGGCGACCTCTCGGGCGGGCAGATGATCGCGCGTCGGGTCGCGAAGCAGCACGGCCTCGACGGCAGGGGCGTCGCCTTCTACGACTTCGCCGCGCTCGGAGGCATCCCCGAGTTCAAGCAGCGCTACCGGGCCGCTCTCGACGCGCTCGGCGCCGGCCTCGACGCCGATGAGCGCGCCCGCGTGCTCGACGAGGTGCGCACCGCCTACCGCTTCAACACCGAGGTCTTCGTCGACCTGGGGCGGGCGAAGGCCGGCGTATAGGGCGAGTCGGGGCGGGATCGATCCGGACCAGCTCCCGCCCGCCAGCGGGCAGCGGGCGGCGCCGTGCGGATGCGGCGGTCAGGTGAAGAGGCGCCCTCCGACGGGGCCTCCCTCGCGGCCCTCGTGCATGAACCGCACGACGTTCGGGTCCACGATCACGTCGCGCGGCTGCAGCGGCCTGCGCAGGTAGAGGCCCCCCAGCGAACGCACCCGGCTGAGCGCTACGTAGCTCTGCCCGGCGCTGAAGGCGCGCGGCCCGAGGTCGATCGCCGCCGCGTCGTAGCTGTGCCCCTGCGACTTGTGGACCGTCACGGCCCACGCGAGGCGCAGGGGGAACTGCTCGAACTCGGCGACGACCTCCTTCTCGAGCTTCTTGGTCTCGGGGTCGTAGCGGTACCGGTAGCGCTCCCAGGTGGTGGGCTCGACCTCGAACTCCTCGTCGCCGATCTCGACCCACACGGTGCCCGAGATGCGCGACACCGTGCCGATCGTGCCGTTCACCCAGCGCCCGTCGGAGTCGTTGCGCAGGAACATCACCTGAGCCCCCGGCTTCAGCTCGAGCACCTCGTCGGCGGGGTAGGAGTTCTCGCGGAACTCGCCGTTGACCTCGGCGACGGCGCGCAGCGAGGATCCCCGGATCTCGGCCAGCCGCGCGGCGTTGATCCTGTTGACGGTCGCATTGGTGGTCGCGAGGGTGAGCACGTCGCGCGGCGCGGGTCGCTGCCCCGCGGCGTTCAGCTCCTCGGCCATGTCGAGCGTGACGGTGCCGTGCCGTACGGCGCCGAGGATCTGCTTGAACCGGTCGTCGCGCTGCCGGTGCACCTCCTCGAGCTCGACGACGGAGAGCGGCGCGCTCTCCCACACCCTCGCGTCGAAGAACCACAGCGATCGGTAGGTGTCGCCGAAGTAGGCGCGCTCCTCGGGATCCCGCGGCGACACGGGCGGCAGCTGGTAGGGATCCCCGAACATGATGATCTGCGCGCCGCCGAAGGGGTCGTGCTTCTTGCCCCGCGCCTGGCGCAGGGAGCGGTCGATCGCATCCATCAGGTCGGCCGAGACCATGGAGATCTCGTCGATCACGAGTGTGTCGATCGAGGCGAGCATCTTCTTGAGCTCGGCGGGCTGATCGAGATCGTGATCGGCGATGATCCCGGTGGGCAGGCGCAGCAGCGAGTGGATCGTCTGACCGCCGACATTGAGCGCTGCGACCCCCGTGGGGGCGCAGACGGCGATGATCTTGCTGGTGTTCCAGGCCAGATGGTTCAGGATCGTGGACTTGCCCGTCCCGGCCCGGCCGGTCACGAAGATGTGCTCCCGCGTGTGCTCGATGCGCTCGTAGACGGCGAGCTGTTCCGGTGAGAGATCGGGGCGTGCCACCCGACCAGCGTACTTCGTCCGGGCCCGCGATGCCGCGGCCGGTCGGCGTCCCGGCCTCAGCGCGGCAGCAGCACGTCGGTGACGTTCAGGTCGCTCACGACGAGGTAGCCCGCCTCGACCCGCAGCTCCGAGTAGGGCGGCGACCACCGGAGGACGTCCTCGCCCTCCGCGTCGATGACGATGAAGCCCTCTCCCCCGGGCTCGTCGACGATGATCATGGACCCGTCCGCGCTCACGTCCGAGAGGAGCACGGAGGAGCCGCGCAGGTCGATCTGCCCGGCCCGGGTGTAGTGCCGGCCCCGGTCCTCGAACAGGGCCGGGGCCCCGTCGCGCGCGACCGCCGTCACCTTGCCCGCGGCGACGTGGTCGGCGATCGGCAGGGTGACGCCCTCGGAGCCCCGGGGCGCGAACGGGTACTGGGATTCGCCGACGGTGCGGTCGATCTCCTCGCCGTCGAGGTCGAAGAACGCGTACTCGGGGTCGCTCTGATTCACCCGGAGGACGAAGCCGTCGCTCGCCCAGGTGAGGGCGCTGCCGACGTCGACGCCGGTCGTCTCGTACCGCACCTCGCCGGTGCGCCCGTCCACCACCGAGAGCCTCCCGTCGAGGCCGGAGCTCACCCCGAGCATGCCGTCGCCGAGCGGCGTGACCTCGACCCGGGTGCCGAGCTCCCGCTGCCAGACGCGGCCCGTGCCGCCCTCGGGGCGCGGCCCGATGCCCACGAGCTGCTGCTCGGACTCCACCACCCAGAGGTCGTCGACCCGGGCGGTCACGCGCCCGGCGCCGATGTCGGGGTCGGTGAGGGCGAACTCCTCCCGGGTCGCTCCGCTCCTCGCATCGACGAGGCGCCAGGCGCTCTCGCCCGGCCCGGTGGAGAGCATCGCGGCGCCCTCCCGCACGGCGCCCTCCGCGCAGCTGAGATCCGGGAGGGTCCAGAGCACGGCCCCGCTGTCGAGGCTCCTGGCCTGGACCTGGGTGCCGAAGTCGGGTGCGGATGCGTCCAGGGTCTCGACGGCCACCCCGTCTCCGACGCCGCACAGCGTGTTCATCGTGGAGTAGCGCCCGCCGAGCCCGTCAGCGTAGGCCTCGCTGAACCAGCGCCCCGGATCGCCGACCGGGTGCAGCTGCACGTCGGCGATCGCCGGCAGGGTGGGATCGGCATCGCCCGCGGTGCAGCCGGCGAGCAGCGCCGCGGCCGCGACGGTGAGAGCGGCTGGTCGGACGCTTCGCGTCCTCACGACGCCCTCGTCCCTCGCTCCGCCCTCACCGGCAGCAGCAGGAGCAGCCCGGCCAGGAGCACGAGCGCGATGCCGAGAGTGCCCGAGATCGTCGCGCCGCCGAGTGCCACCGCGGCCGTGAACGCGGCGGGAGCGAGGAACGACACGGCGCGGCCGGTCGTCGCGTAGAGGCCGAAGATCTCCCCCTCGCGGCCGGGTGGGATGAGGCGGGCGAGGTAGCTGCGGCTCGCGGACTGGACCGGCCCGACGAAGATCGAGGAGGCGAGGCCGAAGACCCAGAAGACCCAGGGGCCGAGCGGCGCGAGCAGGAACACGAGCATCAGCCCCACCACCATCGCCGCGAGCGACGCGAGCATGACCCCCTTGGCGCTGAAGCGATCCTCGAGGAAGCCGCCGAGGATCGTCGCCGCCCCCGAGATCACGTTCGCGGCGATCGCGAAGACGATCACGGTGGTCGGCTCGAACCCGAACGACCTGGCGGCGATGACCCCGGCGAAGGTGAAGACCCCGGCGAGGCCGTCGCGGAACACCGCGCTCGCCAGCAGGAAGAACAGCGTCTGCCTCGACTCGCGCCACAGCCGCGCGAGGCTGCGGAAGAGCTCGCGATAGCCCGAGAAGAGACCCCTGACGGGGCTGGAGGCGTCGGCGGGGATCTCGGGGACGGCGATGAACACGGGGATCGCGAACACGGCGAACCAGGCTGCGCAGAGCACCATCGCCAGGCGGACATTCCAGCCGTCCTCGGCGCTCACGCCGAACCAGCCCGTGTCGGGCAGGATGAAGCCGACGAGCACGAGGGTGAGCAGCACGATGCCGCCCAGATAGCCCATGCCCCAGCCGAAGCCGGAGACGCGGCCGAGCGTGCGCGGCGTCGAGAGCTGCGTGAGCATCGAGTTGTAGCTGACGCTCGCGAACTCGAAGGCGATGTTGCCGACCGCGAGCAGCACGAGGCCGAGGGTCAGGTACTGCTGATCCGGCGCCACGAGCACGAGCAGCGCCGTGCACGCGACGACGATCGCCGTGTTGATCCCGAGCCACTGCCTGCGGCGCCCGCCCGCGTCGGTCCACCGGCCGAGCACCGGCGCGAGCAGCGCGATCACGACGCCGGCGATCGAGAGCGCCGTGCCGAGCTTGACCGAGACCTCGGCCTCCTCGCCGAAGGATCCGGAGGTGAGGTAGACGGTGAAGACGAAGGTCGTGACGACCGCCTGGAACGCCGCGGATCCCCAGTCCCACAGCGACCACGCGAGCACCGTCCGCCTCCGCACGACCGGTTCGCCGGCGGCGCCTGACTGCTGCGGTGCGGTGTGGCTCATGCGCTCAGCGTAGCGGGGTACAGTGAATCGGCCGAGAACCGGCGCGAAACGGCGGCGGGCCGGGCGGTGTGACGGTACAGCCGGGCGGTATGACGGCACGGTCCGGCGGCGGTCGGCGGGCGCCGCCGGTCGGCGAGGGTCGGCGCGGCCGGAGAAGACCGGAGGAGAAGGGAGCAGCGGCGTGAACGCGATGGAGGGCGAATCCCTGACGCTGGGCGAGCTCGTCGCGATCGACACGCTCCGCTCCGAGGTGATCGCCGGTGCCCGCGGGCTCGACCGCCGTGTGGTCTGGGCGCACAGCTGCGAGCTCGACGACCCCTGGCTGTGGCTGGCGCCCGGCGAACTGCTCATGACGATCGGATTCTGCGTGCCGCGGGAGCCGGAGGCGCAGGTGCGCTTCGTGAGGGAGCTCGACGAGGCCGGCGTGGTCGGGGCGATGCTGGGGGAGCGCAACACCCGCCTGTCGCTCAGCGAGGAGATGCTCGCCGAGGCCGATCGGCGAGGATTCCCGCTGATGCGGACCCAGCACCAGGTCCCGTGGTCTGCGGTGGCCCGGCACGTGGCCGCGGCCTCGAGCAGCAGCCAGGCCTCGCAGGTGCTCACGCTCGCGAAGCTCTACGAGCTCACGGCGGCCTCCGAGAACGCGCAGGAGCTCGCCGACGGGATCGCGCGGCTGCTGCGGATCCAGCTGGAGGTCACGGAGGATCAGGGCGGTTTCGCGATCCTGCGCTCCAGCCACGATCGCCGGGCGGAGGAGAAGGGCGCGCTCGAGGTCCGGGTGCGCGCCCATCGGCTGACGAGCCGGCACGCTGCGACGCTGGAGATCGGCGAGCTGTCCCACGACGGGCTGAGCGCGATGGTGCTGGTGCACCTCAAGCGCGTCATCGAGGTCGAGGCCGACCGCATCCTCTTCCGCGCCTCCGCCCAGGCGGAGGAGGCCGAGGCCGCCCTCGAGCAGCTGCTCGTGGAGGAGCGGGGCGCCGCGGCCTCCGGGATCCTCGGCAAGGCGGCGCTCCGGCACGGGTACCGGGTGCTCGCCTTCGCAGAGACCGAGGCGCCGCGGATCGGGAAGGCGTGCGCCGTGCGCGGTCTCCCCGTGCTCGTGGGGCGCAACGGCGAGGCCGGCCTGATCCTGGCGCCCGCGGGCGTGCTCGACCGCGTGCGCGACCTGCTCGCCGAGTTGAGCGTCGCGGCGGGCGCGTCCTCGGTCGTGAAGGGCTGGGGCGATGCCAGGGGCGCCGTCTCGGAGGCGATGAGCGCGCTCGTCGACGCGCAGAGCAGTCGCAGCGCATGGGTCGAGTTCGAGGGGGCCCGCGTCGCCGTCCTCGCACGTTCCGAGCGCGAGGCCCGCGAGATCATCCGGGAGGTGCTCGGCCCGCTCGCGGAGGACAACGCGCGGGCCGCCATGCTGCGCGAGACGCTGTTCACCTACCTGCGCCACGAGCGCAGCTGGGCGGAGAGCTCGGCCGAGCTCGGCATCCACCGGCAGACCCTCGCCTATCGTCTGCGCAAGGTGGAGGCGCTCACGGCGCGCACCATCTCGAGGACGGAGGATCTGGCTGCGCTCTGGATCGCCGCGCAGGCCTGGGAGAGGTTCGGGCCCGACTCTCGTTCTGCGGGCTGAACGATGCCGGCGGATTCATACCGGGGGACAATCGCTTCCGCGGGTCCGAGGACGTAGCCTCGTTCGCAGAGCGGAGGCACCGAGGCTTCCGCCGGAACAGGCAAAGAGGCAGGATATGAGCGCCGATCCGAATCTGGCGGCCGACTTCATCAACGGAGACATCTCGTTCTGGGTGCGGGCCGAGGGGAGGCCGCCGCAGCGACAGCCGCTGCCGGGCCCGATCGACGCCGACGTCGCGATCGTGGGCGCCGGCATGACGGGACTGTGGAGCGCCTACTACCTGAAGCAGGCGAGGCCCGAGCTCGACATCGTGGTGATCGAGAAGGAGTTCGCGGGGTTCGGGGCGTCCGGCCGCAACGGCGGCTGGATGAGCGCCAAGTCCCCCGGGCAGTTCCGCAGGTACGCGAAGGCCGGCGGCGTCGACGCCGCGGTCGCGCTGGAGCGCGAGATGTTCGCCTCGGTCAGGGAGGCCGTCGACGTCGCGAAGCAGGAGGGGTTCGGCGACCACGTGGTGCGCGACGGGCTGATCCACGTCGCGACGAGCGAGGCGCAGCTCTCGCGCCTGCGCGCCGAGACCGCGAAGCTCGAGGATCACGGCTGGAAGCGGGACGAGGACTTCGTGGTGCTCTCCCCGTCGGAGCTGCACCAGCGGGTGCACGTGAACCGGGCGAAGGGCGCCTACTGGAGCCCGCACTGCGCCAGGATCAACCCGGCGCAGTTCACCTTCGGGCTCGCCGAGACGGTCGAGCGGATGGGCGTGCGCATCTACGAGGGGACGACGGCGACGGCCGTCGCGCCGCGCGCGGTGCACACCGACCGGGGCCGGGTGAGCGCGAAGTTCGTGGTGCAGGCGCTCGAGGGCTACACCTGCACGCTGGAGGGGCAGCGCCGCAGGCTGCTGCCCATGAACAGCAGCATGGTCGTCACGGAGCGGCTCACCGACGAGCAGTTCGCCTCCGTCGCCTGGCACGGCGCCGAGCTCATGGGGGACGTCGCCCACAACTTCGCCTACATCCAGCGCACCGCCGACAACCGCATCGCGCTGGGCGGGCGCGGGGTGCCCTACAACTTCGGCTCGAGCTTCGACCGCCGGGGGCGCACGGCCGATGCGGCGGTGCGCCAGCTCGGGGCCAGGCTCGTCGAGCTCTTCCCGGGCCTGCGCGACGTGAAGCTGGAGCAGAGCTGGTCGGGCGTGCTCGGCGTGCCGCGCGACTGGTGCGCCGGCGTCGAGTTCGACCCGGCGAGCGGCGTGGCCTCCGCGGGCGGGTACGTCGGTCACGGCGTCACCGGCACGAACCTCGCGGGGCGGACCGTCCGGGATCTCATCCTGGGCGAGTCGACCGAGCTGACCCGCCTGCCGTGGGTCGGGCACCGGGCCCGCAACTGGGAGTTCGAGCCGCTGCGCTGGCTCGCGGCGCGGGCGCTCTACGCCGTGTACCGCTTCGCGGATCGCGAGGAGTACCGCACCGGCGCTCCCCGGACCCACGTCTCGGCGAAGATGGCGAACCTGATCAGCGGACGCTGCCCCGCCGGCGGCGCCCCGCCCCGCGGGTGCCGAGCGCCGATCCCGCCGGCGCCGAGCGGCCGTGCGATGCGGGGCCATCGCACGGCCGCTCGGCGCGCATCCCTGCTTGGGTACACATTCGCGAAACTTCTTCGTTATCGTTTTGGCGTCAAACCGTTATAACTTGTTGCTTCAACGTGAGTTGCAATGCGTGAATGTATACATATACTGAGTGTGGCTGGGCAGAGCGACGGGTGCGAGAATTCCCCCGTCACGGGTCGCCCAGGCGGTTGATGTCAAAGGAGACTGCTGTGAAGAACCCCATTCTGAAGACCCTCACGCTCGCGGCGGCGGGTGCGCTCGCGCTGACGAGCTGCGCCGGCGGTGGCGGCGAGCCCGTCGAGGTCGAGCCGATCTCGAACCCCGTGGCCGGCGAGGTGCCCGAGGGCGTGCTCGACGGCGTCACCATGACCTTCGCGGGCGACGGCGGCACCACGCAGGAGGGACAGATGACCGCCTTCTTCACCCCGTTCCAGGAGGCCTCGGGCGCCGTCTTCAACCAGGATTCGCCGCAGACGCTCGCGAAGGTGCAGTCGCAGGTGGAGTCGGGCAACATCCAGTGGGACTTCATCTCGTCGTTCGGCGACGCGATCGCCCGCGAGTGCGGCACGCTCTTCGAAGAGCTCGACATGGACAAGATCGACACCTCGAAGGTGCCCGAGAACCTGCTCGGCGCCACCGAGTGCGGCGTCCCCTCCATCAGCTACGCCTACGTCATGGTCTACAACACCGACGAGTACGGCTCGAACGGCCCCCAGGACTGGGTCGACTTCTTCGACACCGAGAAGTTCCCCGGCACCCGCACCCTCTACAGCGGCGACGGCAAGATCGACGGCGGCTCGGTGCAGGCCGGCGCGATGGCGGCCGGCTGGGATCCCGCGACCGAGGAGTGGTCGGTCGAGTGGGCCGAGAAGGGCCTCGACAAGATCGAGTCGATCAAGGACGACATCGTCTTCTACGGCACCGGCGCCCAGTCGCAGCAGATGATGGAGGCCGGAGAGGCCAAGATCGGCGGCCTGTGGAACGGCCGCGCGGTCGCCGCGGCCCGCAACGGCGCGGCCATCGAGCCGGTCTGGAACGACTGGCTCGTGATGATCGACTACTTCGCCATCGTGAAGGGCTCGCCGAACGCCGAGGCCGCCTACTACGCCATCAACTACGCCTACGGCGCCGAGCAGCAGGCCAAGTGGGTCGAGGAGACCGCCTACTCGTCGCTGAACACCGACGCGAAGCCCGAGGTCGACGAGTTGACCGAGAGCTACCTCAGCTCGGGCGACGAGAAGCTGGCGACCTCGGTCGATCTCGAGCTGGCCTTCTGGTCGGATCTCGACACGATCAAGCCGCTGCAGGATCGCTGGGCCTCGCTCGTCGCGGGAGCCTGATCGCGGGCCGGGTGCGCGGGGCCGACGGCTCCGCGCACCCGGCGTTCGCGCCGGCGCTCGCACCCCGGGACCTTCGTCCCCGAGGATGAAAGAGGAGCCGATTTTGTACCTGAGCATAGTCGCGGGGCCGGGAAGCCTGTACGTATGCTGAACCCGACCGAGACGCAGGGCCACTCGGCCGCCTGCGCCCCCGAGACGTCGAAGGAGACAGATTGAAGAGCACACTCATCAAGGGAGCGGCCCTGGCCGCGGTGAGCGCCGTCGTGCTGACCGGTTGCGCCGGGGGTGGCGAGCCCGCCGAGCCGGTCACGCCGATCACGGATCCCGTCGCGGGCGAGGTGCCCGAGGGCATCCTCGAGGGCTACAGCCTCACCTACGCCGGTGACGGCGGCACGACCCAGGACGCGCAGCTCGCGGCCTTCCTCGACCCCTTCGCCCAGGCGTCGGGCGTGACCTTCAACCAGGATTCGCCGCAGACGCTCGCGAAGGTCGAGTCGCAGGTGGAGTCGGGCAACATCCAGTGGGACTTCATCTCGTCGTTCGGCGACGCGATCGCCCGCGAGTGCGGCACCCTCTTCGAGAAGCTCGACATGTCGAAGATCGACACCTCCAACATCCCCGAGAACCTCATGGGCGGCACCGAGTGCGGCGTCCCCTCGATCGTGTACGGCACGGTGCTGGCCTACAACACCGACGAGTACGGATCGAACGCCCCGCAGAACTGGGCCGACTTCTTCGACACCGAGAAGTTCCCCGGCACTCGCGCGCTCTACAGCGGCGATGGCAAGATCGACGGCTCGACCGTCCAGGCGGCGGCGCTCGCCGCGGGCTGGGACCCCGAGACGGAGTTCACCGTCGAGTGGGCCGAGAAGGGCCTCGACGTGATCGACAGCGCGAAGGAGGACATCGTCTTCTACGGCACCGGCGCCCAGGCCCAGCAGATGCTGGAGTCGGGCGAGGCCAAGATGGCGGGCATCTGGAGCGGTCGCGCCCTCGCCGCCGCCGAGAACGGCGCCCCCACCGAGGTCGCGTGGGACGAGTGGGTCTCGCTGATCGACTACTTCGCCATCGTGAAGGGCTCGCCGAACGCCGAGCAGGCCTACTACGCCATCAACTACGCGCTCGGCGCCGAGCAGCAGGCCAAGTGGGTGGAGGAGAGCGGATACTCGCCGACCAACAGCCAGGCCGAGCCCGACGTCAACGAGTTGACGCAGAGCTACATCCTGACCACCCCCGAGCGCGAGGCGACCTCGGTCGACCTGGCACTCGAGTTCTGGTCGGACATGGAGATCGTCGAGCCGCTGCAGGACCGCTGGTCCTCGCTCGTGGCCGGCGCCTGACCCGTGCCCCGCGGGGCGCCCGTCCGGACCACCGGGCGGGCGCCTCGCATCCCGTTTCGATCTTCTGAAGCGCATTCCGAAGAGAAGAGGTAGACACCATGTCTCATGCGCCGAATACAACGCAGTTTTCCGCGCTGTCTACCCAGGCGATCCGCACCGCGGACACTCCTGGGGGCACCCCCAAGAAGCCCAAGGCGGGCGGGGGCGGGCGCCAGCTGCTGCTGGTCCTGCTGCCCGCGCTGATTGTCCTCGCGGTCTTCTACTTCTACCCGATGCTGACGGTGCTCGTCGCGGCGTTCACCGACCCGCAACCCGGCCTGCAGAACTTCGAGTGGTTCTTCTCGCAGGCCGTGAACCTGCAGGTGCTCGGGCGCACGCTCAGCATCAGCTTCTGGGTGATGATCATCTGCGTGCTCCTCGCCTTCCCCTTCGCGTTCTTCATGACCGTGGTGAAGCCGAACACGCGCAACATGCTGATGCTCATCGTGCTCGTGCCGTTCTGGACCAGCATGGTCGTCCGCACCTTCGCCTGGGTCGTGCTGCTGCAGGACAGCGGCCCGATCGGCCAGTTCATGAAGCTCTTCGGGGTCGAGCAGCTCGGGGTCATGCGCACCCCCACCGCCGTGCTCATCGGCATGGCGCAGGTGCTGCTGCCGTTCGTGGTGCTGCCGATCTACGCGACGATGTCGAAGATCGACACGCGCCTGCTCACCGCGGCCCGCAGCCTCGGCGCTCGTCCGGCGAAGGCGTTCGTCTCCGTCTACCTGCCGCTCACGCTGCCGGGCGTGGCCTCGGGCGCGCTGCTGTGCTTCGTCATGGCGCTCGGCTTCTACATCACCCCGGCGATGCTCGGCAGCTCGCGCGAGGCGTTCCTGTCGACGCTCATCCAGGGCCAGGTGCAGGGGCTCGCGCAGTGGGGCTACGGCGCCGTCATCGGCTTCGTCCTCCTCGTGGTGACGATGCTGATCCTCGGAATCACCTCGTACATCGGCAAGAAGACCGGCAGCTCGGTTCAGGACATGGTCGGCGGGAGCAAAGCATGAACGACATCAGGCCCCTCACGAAGGTCGTCCTCGGGATCGTCGCGACCATCGTCGCGCTGTGGCTCGTCGCCCCGATGTTCATCGTCTTCCCGATCTCGTTCTCGGCGGACGCGAGCTTCCAGTTCCCGCCCCGCGGCTGGTCGACGCGCTGGTACGAGTCCTTCTTCAACAATCCGCAGTGGATGCGGGCGCTCGGCAACTCCGCGATCATCGCGCTCCTCGCCGCGCTCCTGGCGACCACGGTCGGCACCATCGCCGCGCTCGCCATCAACCGCTCGAAGAGCCGCATCGCCAGCGCGGCGCAGACGCTCATGCTCACCCCCATGATCGTGCCGCCGATCATCGCGGGCGCCGGCATCTACACGTTCTTCCTCAACAGCGGCCTCGTCGGCACCCTGTTCGGCTTCGTCATGGTGCACGTGACGCTCGCGATCCCGCTCGTCGTGATCGCGGTGAACGCGAGCCTCTCGGGGTACGACCGCAGCCTGGAGCTCGCCGCGGCGAGCCTCGGAGCAGGGCGGCTCAAGACCTTCTTCACGGTGACGGTGCCCCTCATCGCGCCGGGCGTCGCCGCGGGCGCGGTGTTCGCCTTCGTGACGAGCTTCGACGAGGTCATCGTGTCTCAGTTCATGGTGAGCCCCTCGCTGCAGACCCTGCCGATGATGATGTACACGAGCGTGACCCGCACGACCGATCCCACGATCGCCGCCGCGGCCGCGCTGATCCTCGGTGCGATCATCTTCGCGTTCCTCTTCTTCCAGTTCGTGGTGACGCCGCTCGCGCGCCGTTCCAAGAAGAACGCGGCCGCGTAGGCGGCGCCGAATTTCAAGTTTTTCCGGATCAGAGACAGGAACACGAACATGACCGACGACACGATCCTCGACATCCACGGACTCTCCAAGATCTACGGCGAGGCGGTCGCCCTCGACCAGGTCGACCTCACCATCAAGCGCGGCGAGTTCTTGACCTTCCTCGGGCCGTCCGGCTCGGGCAAGACCACGACGCTCAACCTGATCGCCGGCTTCATCGATCCGTCCACCGGCAGCATGCTGCTGAACGACAAGCCGATCGAGAAGCTGCGGGCCCACGAGCGCAACCTCGGCGTGGTGTTCCAGCACTACGCGCTGTTCCCGCACATGACGGTGGCCGACAACGTCGAGTACCCGCTGAAGCAGCGCAAGGTCGGCAAGGAGGAGCGCAAGCGGCGCGTCGCCGAGGCGCTCGACATGGTGCGGCTGTCGCAGTACGCCGACCGCTACCCGAAGCAGCTCTCCGGCGGCCAGCAGCAGCGCGTCGCGCTCGCCCGCGCGGTCGTCTACCGCCCGCCGATCCTGCTCATGGACGAGCCGCTCGGCGCCCTCGACAAGAAGCTGCGCGAGTGGCTGCAGCTCGAGCTGCGCCGCATCCACCGCGAGCTGGGCAGCACGTTCATCTACGTGACGCACGACCAGGAGGAGGCGCTCGTGCTCTCCGACCGGATCGCGGTGTTCAACGAGGGCCGCATCGAGCAGATCGGCACGGCGCACGAGCTCTACGACCAGCCGAAGACCCTGTTCGTCGGCAAGTTCATCGGCGAGTCGAGCGTGTTCAAGGGGCACCTGAAGGGCGATGCGGTCGTCGCGGGCGACCTCCGGTTCTCGGGCCGGGGCGACGCGCCGGAGGGGCCGGTGGCGGTGCTCGTGCGCCCCGAGAAGCTCGAGGTGTCGGACGCGTCGGGCGACTCGCTGTCGGCCGAGGCGACCAACCGCGTGCCCGGCGTGATCGAGGACATCGTGTTCCTCGGCTCGGCGGTCAAGTACAACGTGACCACCGCCATCGGCGACGCCGTGGTGCGCGTCCCGGTGGAGCGCTCGGTCGCCGCGAGCATCGGCGACAAGGTGATGGTGGGCTGGCGCACCGAGGACGCGGTGGCGCTCGCCGACGACGAGTAGGCGGACCGCGCTGCACGAGCGCCCGGGGCTTCGGCCCCGGGCGCTTCGTCGTTCCGGGGGCCCGCACCGGCCCGCACCGGCCGGGGTCGCCGGGCCGGGTCGTCGGTCGTCGGGTACGAACGCCGGTCGTCGAGTACGAACGCCGGTGCGAAGTTCGTACCCGCCGCCGATTGCCGGGCCCGATCCGAGTTGGCAAGCTGGCATGAGCGCGACCGCCGGCGCTCGCCGGGCGTCGGAGAACCGGGCATCGAAGAGGAGCCTCCATGCACACCGAGAACCGTTTCGTGCTCACCCTGGAGTGCGAGAACCGCGTGGGCATCGTCTACGCCGTCGCCCGCTTCCTCGCGGAGCGCGGATGCAACATCGTGGACAGCCAGCAGTTCGACGCGAAGCGCGAGAACCGCTTCTACATGCGGGTCGAGGCGGAGCGCCCCTCGGCGACGCCCCTCGACCGGCTGCGCGAGGAGTTCGCGGGCACGGCCTCGGAGTTCGGGATGCAGTGGTTCCTCGGCGACGCGGGGCAGCGGATGCGCACCATCATCATGGTCTCGCGCACGGACCACTGCGTGAACGAGCTGCTGGATCTCTGGCAGAGCGACCTGCTGAACATCGACGTCGCGGCCATCGTCGGCAACCACGACGCGCTGCGCCCCATCGCCGAGCGGGCGGGCGTGCCGTTCCACCACATCCCGGTGACCGCCGAGACGAAGCCCGCGGCAGAGGCGGCGCTGCTCGCTCTCATCGAGCGGACCGGCGCCGAGCTCGTCGTGCTCGCACGCTACATGCAGATCCTGAGCGACGAGCTGTGCGCGCGGCTCCCGGGGCGCATCATCAACATCCACCACTCCTTCCTCCCCGGCTTCAAGGGCGCCAGGCCCTACCACCAGGCGTTCGAGCGCGGCGTCAAGGTGATCGGTGCGACCGCCCACTACGTCACCGCCGACCTCGACGAGGGGCCGATCATCGAGCAGTCGGTGTTCCGCGTCGACCATCGCGCCACCCCCGAGGACCTGACGGTCGCGGGGCGCAGAGCCGAGCGCGCGGCCCTCGCGCAGGCGGTCGCCTGGCATTCGGAGCGCCGCATCTTCGTCGACGGCCTCCGCACGGTCGTCTTCCCCTGACCCCAGCTCTCACCGAAGGAATCCCATCATGGAACGACTCGTCGACCGCTCGATCAGCGCGTCCCTGTTCACCGACACCTCCCGCGACGCGCTGCCGCAGCGAGCGCGCACGGTCATCGTGGGCGGCGGCATCGTGGGTGCCAGCACGGCGTACCACCTCGCGCTCGCGGGCGAGACCGATGTGCTGCTGCTCGACTCCGGGGTGCTCGGGAGCGGCACGACGTGGCACGCCGCCGGCCTCGCGAACCGCGTGCGGGCGACCGAGACGCTCACGGGCCTGTCGATGTACGGCACCTCGGTGTTCCAGCGCCTCGAGGAGCTCTCGGGCATCGAGGTGAACTGGCAGCGCTCGGGATCCTTCGCGCTGGCCCGTACCCGCGGCCGCCTCGACGAGCTGCACTACCAGCGCAACGTGGCCGCCCAGCTGGGCATCGAGGCCGAGCTCGTCGGCCCCGACGCCATCACGAGCATCTGGCCGCTCATCAACCCGGCGGGCGTGCGCGTCGGCCTGCACATCCCGGATGACGGCCACGTCAATCCGGGCTTCGCCGCCATCGCCTTCGCGAAGCTCGCCCACGAGCACGGCGCGGCGATCCGGGAGGACGTGCGCGTCACCGAGCTGCTCGCGTCGGGCGGCAGGATCACGGGCGTGCGCACGGAGCAGGGCGACGTCGAGGCCGAGCGCGTCGTGCTCGCGGCAGGCCTGTGGAGTCGGGACCTCGGCCGCACCGTCGGCGCGGCGCTGCCCCTGTACGCCGCCGAGCACGTCCACGTGCGCTCGAACCCGATCGCGGGGGTGGAGCCGGGGCTGCCGGTGCTGCGCGACCTCGACCACCACTACTACGCGAGGCACGAGCGGGGGCGCCTGCTGATCGGGGCCTTCGAACCCGAGGGGCTGCCGCGCGGCGCCCACGAGATCCCGAGCGGCGGCTTCGCCGAGTTCGACGCCGACTGGGAGCACTTCGACGCCATCCGGGTGCACGCCGAGCGGACACTGCCCGCGGTGCAGCGGGCGGGCTACGACCGCTTCCTCAACGCACCCGAGAGCTTCACGCCCGACGCGAACTTCCTGCTCGGCGAGACGAACGAGGTCGCGGGGCTCTTCGTGGCCGCCGGCATGAACTCGCAGGGCATCACCTACGCCCCCGGCGTCGGCCGCGAGCTCGCCGCCTGGATCCTCGAGGGGACGCCGCAGTTCGACGCCTCGAGCGTGGACGTGCGCCGCTTCTCGCGGCACCAGGCGAACCGCCGCTACCTGCACGAGCGCACGAGCGAGGGGCTCGGTCGGGTCTACGCGACGCACTGGCCGAATCTGCAGATGTCGTCGGCCCGCAACGTGCGCCGCACGCCGCTGCACGCGCGGCTCGCCGAGCTCGGCGCCGTCTTCGGCGAGGCGAACGCGCTCGAGCGGGCGAACTGGTACGTCGATCCGGGGGCGACGCCCGAGATCGAGTACAGCTACGGCCGCGCCAGCTGGTTCGAGCGCGTGGGCGAGGAGCACCGGGCGGTGCGCGAGAACCTCGGCATCTTCGACCTCAGCCCCTTCGCGAAGTTCGAGGTGGCCGGGCCCGACGCGCTCGCGGTGGTGCAGCGCACGTTCACCTCGAACCTCGACGTCGAGCCGCACCGCGCGGTCTACACGCTGCAGCTCAACGAGGCCGGCGGCATCGAGCTCGACTGCACGGTCACCCGCCTGGCCCCCGACCGCTTCATGGTGGTCTCGCCGAGCGCCACGCAGGACAAGACGCTGTCGATCCTGCGCCGCGCCGCCGAGGGCGCCGCTGCAGCGGTGTTCGACGCCACGGCGGCGTACGCCACGATCCTGGTAGCCGGCCCGCGATCCCGCGAGCTCATGCAGCTGGTCTCGCCCGAGGACTGGTCGGACGGGGCCCAGCCCTACCTCCACGGGCGGGAGGTCGAGATCGCCGACGGCTTCGCCTACGCGCTGCGGGTCAGCTTCGTCGGGGAGATGGGCTACGAGCTCTACGTCTCGAGCGACCTCGCCGTGAACGTGTTCGACGCCCTCTGGGAGGCGGGCCGCGGCCTCGGAGCGAGGCTCGCCGGCTACTATGCGCTCGACTCGATGCGCGCCGAGAAGGGGTTCCGCCACCTCGGCCACGACATGGGCCCGGCCGACGATCCGCGGTCCGCCGGCCTCTGGTTCACGGTCGACCTCGAGAAGGGCGACTTCCTGGGGCGCGACGCCATCGCCGACCTCACGCCCGCCGACATCACCCACCGCACCGTGTACTTCAGGATCGACGATCCCGAGCCCGTGCTCGTGCACGACGAGACGGTGTTCCGCGACGGCGTCGCCGTGGGCCGCGTGCTGAGCGGCAACTACGGCTACACGCTCGGCGGGGCGGTGGGACTGGCCGCGATCGACCCCTCCGTCGACGTCGCATCCGGAGCCTGGGAGGTCGAGTGCGGGGCGGGCGGGCACTACCCGGCGACCGTGTCGCGGCGGCCGCTCTACGACCCGAAGGGCGAGCGGATGCGCGGGTAGCGCGATCCCGGGCTCCTCGCGTCCCGGCGGCGTGCGGGATCCGGCGCCCGGGGCGGGCGCCCGGTGTGCTTACATGGCTGCATGGTCATGACCGTCGCGGAGCTGCTGTCGAGCCCGGCCCTCGGAACGCGCCTGCTCGCGGGATCCGGGGGCGCGGACCGCCCCGTGCACTGGGCGCACACCTGCGAGGTGCCCGACCCGTGGAACTTCCTCTCGGCCGGCGATCTGCTGCTCAGCGACGGCTACAGCTTCCCGGCGGATGCGCAGGGGCAGATCGCGTTCCTGCGCGAGCTGCGGGAGGCCGGCATGTCGGGGCTCTCCCTCGGAGCGGGGGTGGAGGCTCCGCCGGTGACGGCGGAGGCGATCGCCTACGCCGACGCGCACGACTTCCCCCTGCTCGAGACCCGCTACAGCGTGCCCTTCGTCATGGTCGCACGCGCGGTCGCCGACTCCAACAGCCACGCGGGAGCCGGGCGGCTGACCCGCATCCTGCGCGTCTACGACGTGCTGCGCCAGACCCACGCGCACGAGACGGTCGACCGCCTGCTCGACAACCTCTCGGAGGAGCTCGGCGCCGGGCTCCACGTGGTGAGCGTGCGCACCGGGCGAGATCTGCTGCCGCGCTCGCAGCCGCTCGCCGGCGAGGTGCGGGCCGCGGTGATCGCCGAACTCGATCCCGACACCCGGAGGCTGCCGCCCATCGGGCGGCTCCAGACCCCCGCGGGCGCACTGCTGGTGCTCCCGCTGGTGCACGAGGAGGGTGCGGTGATGCTCGCCGGGCCGGGAGCGGACGCCGGGCCGGGAGCGGACGCGCCCGACCTGGTCGTGCTGCAGCACGCGGCCACGATCGCGGGGCTCGACGCGGCGCGGCGCGGCGTCGAGGAGATGCGGCGCCGGACGCGAGGCGGCGAGCTGTGCCGGCGCCTGCAGGAGGGCTCGCTCTCGGAGGAGGCGGGGACGCGCGGGCTGCGCGAGGAGGGGCTCGGCGACGGGCCGTGGGTGGCCGCCTGCCTGGAGGGGCCGGGCGCCGATGCCGAGGAGGGGCCGGTCGAGGCCCTCGCTCGGGCTTCGGAGCCGCCCCCGCACCTCTTCCTGCGCACGGCGGCGCACGCGCTGGTGATCCTGCCCGCGGATCGCGCGGAGGAGCTTCGCCGGCTGGCGCGCGCGGGCGGCGCGACCGTCGGCCTGGGGGAGCCCTTCGGATCGATCGCGAAGGCGGGCGACGCCGTGCGCGAGGCCGGGTGGGCGCTCGAGGCCGCCCGCAGCAGCGGCGCCGGCAGCGCCGCGTACGGGGAACGCCCCGGTCTCTTCATGCCACGCACGGTGAGCGAGGGGGAGGCCGTCGTCGAGGAGGTGCTCGGGGCCGCGCTGGCCTACGACCGGGAGCGGAGCGCGGGCCTCGTGTCGTCGCTCGAGGCGTTCTTCGAGGCGAACCGATCGTGGCAGGGCGCGGCGAAACGGCTCGGGATCCACAAGCAGACCCTCGTCTACCGGATGCAGAAGCTCGAGGAGCTCACCGGCAGGAACCTGCGCGACTTCGGCGACCAGGCGGAGCTCTACCTCGCGCTGCGGACGCTGCACCTGCTCGACCCGGTCGACCTGCCCTGACGGTCCCGCTCGGTGGGCCCGGGCGCTCGGTGGGCCCGGGTGCCCGGTCCCCACTTCAGGTCGGCGGAAGAGTACCCGAATCGGGCTCTGGAGAGCAGGTTCTGCCGAGCTCGTGCGGTCGTCGTCGCCGCCAGGATCGCGCGGTCGGCCGCCGGGATCGCGCGGGGCGGGGCCCGGGCGCGCCGAGAACCTGAGAGTTGAGTGTATTCGACTCAAGTTTGGATGCGCCCGCTTGACTCCGTCCCGACGCGGACTAAACTTGAGTGCATAAGGCTCAACCCCGCGGCGGAATCTCCCGCTCCGGGGTCGAGCCGAGAAGAACCTCCGACCGCGACCGCGGTCGCTTCCAGAACCAATCGTAAGGAGAACGCATGTCACGTGCAGTCGGCATCGACCTGGGAACCACCAACTCGGTGGTCTCCGTGCTGGAGGGCGGCGAGCCCACCGTCATCGCGAACGCCGAGGGGCTGCGCACCACCCCCTCCATCGTCGCATTCACCAAGGATGGCGAGGTGCTCGTCGGCGAGACCGCCAAGCGCCAGGCCGTCACGAACGTCGACCGCACCATCTCCTCCGTCAAGCGCCACATGGGCACCGACTGGAGCACGGAGATCGACGGCAAGAAGTACACCGCGCAGGAGATCAGCGCTCGTACGCTGATGAAGCTGAAGCGCGACGCCGAGACGTACCTCGGCGACAAGGTCACCGACGCGGTGATCACCGTGCCCGCCTACTTCAACGACGCCGAGCGTCAGGCCACCAAGGAGGCCGGTGAGATCGCGGGCCTCAACGTGCTCCGCATCATCAACGAGCCGACCGCTGCGGCGCTCGCCTACGGCCTCGACAAGGGCAACGAGGACGAGCTGATCCTCGTCTTCGACCTCGGAGGCGGCACCTTCGACGTGTCCCTCCTCGAGGTGGGCAAGGACGACGACTTCTCCACCATCCAGGTGCGCGCCACCTCGGGCGACAACCGCCTCGGCGGCGACGACTGGGACCAGCGCATCGTGGACTGGCTGATCACGCAGTTCAAGAACTCCTCGGGCGTCGACGTGTCGAAGGACAAGATCGCGCTGCAGCGCCTGAAGGAGGCCGCGGAGCAGGCGAAGAAGGAGCTGTCGAGCGGCATGACCGCGCAGATCCAGCTGCCCTACCTGTCGCTCACCGAGAACGGTCCCGCGAACCTCGACGAGACGCTCACCCGCGCGAAGTTCGAGGATCTGACGAAGGATCTGCTCGAGCGCACCCGCAAGCCCTTCGAGGACGTCATCAAGGAGGCCGGGGTCAGCGTCTCCGACATCGCGCACGTCGTGCTGGTCGGCGGATCGACCCGCATGCCCGCCGTGACCGAGCTGGTCAAGCAGCTCACCGGCGGCCGCGAGCCCAACAAGGGCGTGAATCCCGACGAGGTCGTGGCCGTGGGCGCCGCGCTGCAGGCCGGCGTGCTGAAGGGCGAGCGCAAGGACGTTCTGCTCATCGACGTCACCCCGCTGTCGCTCGGCATCGAGACCAAGGGCGGGCGCATGACCAAGCTCATCGAGCGGAACACCGCGATCCCGACCAAGCGCTCGGAGACCTTCACCACCGCCGACGACAACCAGCCGTCGGTGTCGATCCAGGTCTTCCAGGGCGAGCGCGAGTTCACCCGCGACAACAAGAACCTGGGCACCTTCGAGCTGACCGGCATCGCCCCGGCCCCCCGAGGCGTCCCCCAGATCGAGGTGACCTTCGACATCGACGCCAACGGCATCGTGCAGGTCTCCGCGAAGGACAAGGGCACCGGCAAGGAGCAGACGATCACGATCTCGGGCGGGTCCACCCTCTCGAAGGAGGACATCGAGCGCATGGTGCGCGAGGCCGAGGAGCACGCCGCCGAGGACAAGAAGCGGGCGGAGGCCGTCGAGCAGCGGAACGCTGCCGAGCAGCTCGCCTACTCGGTCGAGAAGCTCATCCAGGAGAACGAGGACAAGCTCCCCGAGGATGTGAAGACCGAGGTGCAGGGCGATCTCGACGCGCTCAAGCAGGCGCTCGCCGGCGACGACGACGCTGCGGTGAAGACCGCCTCCGACAAGCTGGGCGAGAGCCAGCAGAAGCTCGGCCAGGCCATCTACCAGGCGGCGCAGAACGAGGCGCCCGAGGCCGGGTCGGAGCAGGCGGAGTCGAACGACGAGGACGTGGTGGACGCCGAGGTCGTCGACGACGATGAGGAGAAGAAGTAACCATGGGGAACGAGGAACAGCGCGATCCGGCGTCGGGTGAGAACCTGCCGGGCGACGAGGTTCCTGCTGCGGGGTCGGAGGGTGAAACCTCCGGCCCCGAGCCGCAGGAAGAGGGTCTCACGGTGGAGGACATCCTGAACGCCGAGCAGACGGGGGAGGCCGCATCGGCCGACGCCGACTCCGATGCCGACGCGGGGGCCGGGGCTTCCGCCGATGCGGAGGCCGGAGCCGAGGCCGCCGGGCAGACCGAGGCCGACAACCCGTACCTCGAGGATCTGCGTCGGATCACCGCGGAGTACGCGAACTACCGCAAGCGCACCGAGGCGAACGCCGAGGTCGAGAAGCAGCGCGCCGTCGCCGCCGTGGTGAACCCGCTGCTGAGCGTGCTCGACGACCTGGATCGTGCCGAGAAGCACGACGACCTGGTCGAGGGCACCGCCTTCGCCACGATCGCGCAGAAGATCCGCGCGACGATGGAGCGTCTGGGGGTGGAGAGCTTCGGGACGACCGGCGAGCCCTTCGATCCTTCCATGCACGAGGCGATCGCCCAGGTGCCGGTTCCCGGCACCGAGGAGCAGACCGTCCTGGACGTGATCGAGCGAGGCTACCGCATCGGCGACGTCGAGCTGCGCCCCGCCAAGGTAGCGGTGGCGGTGGGGGCTGATGGCTAGTCAGGATTGGCTCGAGAAGGACTTCTACCAGATCCTCGGCGTCTCGAAGGATGCCAGCGATGCCGAGCTGAAGAAGAAGTACCGCAAGCTCGCACGCGAGTACCACCCCGACTCCAAGCCCGGTGACGCGGCGGCGGAGGCGAAGTTCAAGGAGATCAGCGAGGCGTACTCGGTGCTCTCCGACAAGGAGCAGCGCGAGGAGTACGACCAGATCCGAGCCATGGGCACGGGCGGCGCCCGATTCACCTCCGGCGGCCAGGGGTTCGAGGACGTCTTCGGCGGCATGTTCGGGCACGGCGGCCGCGGCGCCGGCTTCAACTACCAGCAGGGCGGCGGCCAGGGGTTCGAGGATCTCTTCGGCATGTTCGGGGGCGGCGCCCCGCGCGGCCCCCAGCCGGGTCGCGACATCCAGGCGACCACGACCCTCGACTTCGAGACGGCCGTGCGCGGCAACACCGTGACCCTGCAGACCTCCTCGGGGGCGACGGTCAAGGTGAAGATCCCCGCCGGCGTCGCCGACGGTCAGAAGATCAAGGTGCGCGGCCGGGGCGAGCCGAGCCCGAACGGGGGCCCGGCGGGGGACATCATCCTCACGGTGCACGTGCGGAAGCACCCGGTCTTCGAGCGCGACGGGCAGAACCTGCGGCTGACGCTGCCGGTGACCTTCTCGGAGGCGGCGCTCGGGGCCACCGTCGAGGTGCCGACCCTCGGCGGCGCACCGGTGAAGCTCAAGATCCAGCCGGGAACCCCGAGCGGTCGCGTGCTGCGCGTCAAGGGGCGAGGGGTGCAGAGCTCGAAGGGCACCGGCGATCTGCTCGCCGAGGTCCAGGTGGTCGTCCCCGCGCACCTCTCCGACCAGGCGCGGGAGGCGCTCGAGGCGTTCCGCGCCGTCGAGCCGCAGGAGAACCCGCGCGAGGACCTGCTCTCCAGGGCGCGGGCGAGCTAGGGGAGGGGAGGCATCATGGCGACACCGCAGATGGACCGCTACACGCCCGTGTTCGCGATCGCGGCCGCGGCGGAGCTCGCCGAGATGCACCCGCAGACCCTGCGCCAGTACGACCGGATCGGCCTCGTCTCGCCCCAGCGCACGCGCGGCAACACGCGCCGCTACTCGCTCCACGACGTGGAGCAGCTGCGCGAGGTCTCCAGGCTGAGCGCCGACGGCCTCAGCCTGGAGGGCATCCGCCGCGTGCTCCAGCTCGAGGATCGCGTGCGCGAGCTCGAGGGGCGGGTGCGCGAGCTCGAGCGCGCCCTCTCCGACGAGCTGCTGAAGCACCCCGAGCGACGCGTCTTCGCGGCCGGCGCGGCCGGCGAGGTCATCACGCTCCGCCGGGGCACGCGCGTGCGCCGCAGCTCCGAGGTGGTGCTGTGGAGGCCCGGTGAGCGCGGTGCGGAGCGCTCCCCGGACCATCCAGGGCGGCCTGAGTGAACCTGTCGGAGGCCGAGGCCTCGGCGCTCTCCGGACTCTTCGCCGCGCTGTCCCGGCGGCCGGATCTCGAAGCGCCCGAGCTCCTCGCGCACGACGCGACGGACGCCCTGCTGCTCGAGACGGCGGCGGCCGGGATCCGGGGGAGCGACGGCGATCTCGTCGTCATCGGCGACCGGCACGGCGCGCTGACGCTCGGCGCCGTGGGCGTGCTCGGCGCGAATCGCGTGCGCACGCATCAGGATCCCCTGCTCGGCGAGCGCGCGCTCGCCGCCAACGCCGAACGCATCGGGATCCCGAGCGGAAGCTTCGCCTCGCACGGCCTCGACGCCGGCCTTCTGGAGGGCGCCCGCGTCGTCCTGATGCAGCTGCCGCGCGGTCTCGAAGCGCTCGACGAGACCGCCGCGGCGATCGCGCGCTGGGCCCGGCCCGACGTCCGGGTGTACGCCGGCGGCCGGGTGAAGCACATGACCCGCGCCATGAACGACGTGCTCGCGCGCTCCTTCGCCGAGGTCCGGGCCGGGCTCGGGCAACGCAAGTCCAGGGTGCTCACCGCCGCGGGACCGCGGGATCCGGGCCCCGCGAGATTCCCCCGCTGGGGCGAGGATCCCGACCTCGCGTTCCGCGTCGCCGCACACGGTGCGACCTTCGGCGGCGCGACGCTCGATCACGGCAGCCGGCTGCTGCTCGTGGGTCTCGCCGATGCGGCTCCCGACGCGCGGCGGATCGTCGACCTGGGCTGCGGCAACGGGGTGCTGGGCGTCGCCGCCGCGCTGGCCAGACCGGCGACGAGGGTCATCGCCACGGATCAGTCGGCGGCCGCCGTGGCCGCGACCGCGCTCACGGCAGAGGCCGCGGGCGTCGCGGAGCGTGTGGAGGTGCATCGCGCCGACGCGACGGAGGCGGTCCCAGACGGCTGGGCCGAGCTGATCCTGCTCAACCCGCCCTTCCACACGGGCGCCGCGGTGCACGCCGGCGTCGCCCACCGCCTCATCCGATCCTGCGCCCGCGCTCTCGCGCCGCGGGGCGAGCTGCGCATCGTCTTCAACTCGCATCTGGGGTACCGGCCCCTGATCGAGCGGGTCATCGGCCCGACGCGTCAGGTCGCCCGCGACCGCACGTTCACCGTGCTGTCGGCCGTCCGTCGCTCGCCAGGAGCGCGGACTCGATGAGCGACGTCGGGAGGGTGGCCTCGAGGAGCGCGGAGTCGCGGAGCGCGAGCGTCAGGAACGCCGCCGGCGCTGCTGCGCCCGCGCCCTGATGAGGTCGCGCGCGGTCAGCTGGTGCTCGCGATCGCCGTAGTCGTCGGCGGTGATGCCGGTGACGAAGGCCCCGGGATCCATCTCGAGCGCGGTCGCGATGCGGATCAGGGTCTCGACGGCGGGACTGGAGACGCCCCGTTCGATCTTGCCGATGCTGGTCCAGTTCACCTCGGCCAGCTCGCCCAGATCCTCGAGCGAGATGCCGAGCTCCTGGCGGGCCGCTCGAATGCGACCGCCGATCTCACGGGCGGCGTCTGAGTGGAACTTTGGCACCGGTCCAGCGTGCTCGCATCGTGCGGCAACCACCAGAACTGCAACGCACAGGTGGTTTGAACACTGGCCTGAGACGCATCGTTGCGCCCTCTCCAGGCTTTCCCCGGCCGCGGCTGCCTACACTGAACGGAGTCCGTGCCTCGCGAACGACGCCCGACCGTAAGGATGAACGCCGCCAGTGACCTCCACAGACCCCCGACCCATGCGAATCCTGATCGGCTGCGACACCTTCTCCCCGGATGTCAACGGCGCTGCGCGCTTCGCCGAGCGCCTCGCCGCCGGCCTCGTGCAGCGGGGGCACGACGTGCACGTCGCGGCCCCTTCCACGCGGCACAGCCGGGTCGGCGCGTTCCGCGAGACCATCGAGGGCGAGCGGATGACGGTGCACCGCATCGCCAGCTGGCGCTGGTACCCCCACGACTGGCTGCGATTCGTGCTGCCGTGGCGGGCGAGGTGCTACGCGCGGCAGATCCTGGATCAGGTGAAGCCCGATGTGATCCACATCCAGTCCCACATCGTGATCGGCCGGGCGCTCGCCATCGAGGGGGCGAAGCGCGGCATCAGGATCGTCGCGACGAACCACGTGATGCCCGAGAACGTGCTGGACTTCACGCTGCTCCCGCCGTGGGCGGAGCGCATCTTCGTGCGCTGGGGATGGCGCGCGGCCGACCGGGTGTTGCAGCACGCGAGCGCCGTCACGACGCCCACGCGCCGCGCGGCCGACTTCCTCGAGCGCAACACGCACCGACGCGACGTCCGCCCGGTGAGCTGCGGACTGCGCGCGTCCGACTACACCGCCGATCTCGCACCGCGCGGCGAGAACCGGCTCGTCTTCGTGGGCCGCATCACCCTGGAGAAGGAGATCGACGTGATCCTGCGGGCGCTCACGCGCCTCGATCCCTCGCTGAACGCGAGCCTCACGCTCGTCGGCGACGGCGATCAGCGCCGCGCGCTGGAGAAGCTGGCCGCCGAGCTGGGCGTGGCGGCCCGGGTGCGCTTCACCGGCCGCGTCAGCGACGAGCAGCTGCGGGCCCACCTCACGGAGGCGAGCGTCTTCGTGATCGCCTCGATCGCCGAGCTGCAGTCCATCGCCACGATGGAGGCCATGGCCTCGGGCCTTCCCGTCATCGCCGCCGACGCCATGGCGCTGCCGCACCTCGTGCACGACGGCGAGAACGGCCACCTCTTCCAGCCCGGCAACGATCGCGAGCTCGCAGAGCGGATCGAGCGCGTCCTCCGCCTCTCGGACGAGGAGTACGGGCGCATGCAGCGCGCGTCGCTCGAGGCCGTCAAGGCCCACGACATCGACCGCACGATCGCGACCTTCGAGGCGCTCTACCGCGGCGAGACCCCGGAGGCCTGAGGCGAGATGCACGTCCTCGTCGTCACCGATCAGCACCCCGAGTCGCTGGGCGGGGTGCAGGTGTCGATCCGGCTGCAACGCCGCTTCCTCGAGCGCCTCGGGCACCGCGTCACCATCGCGGCCCCCGCCCTGCATCGGCCCGGCTATGCGCCCGCGCGCGAGGAGCGCGAGGCCTGCATCGACCTGCCCTCACGCCCGATCACACGGGATCGCGAGTACGGGATCAGCTGGCCGGGAGCGCGCACCGATCGTGCGCTCGCGACGGCGCTGCGCGAGCGGCCGCCCGTCGACCTGGTGCACGTGCAGGGCGATTTCTGGGGTGCGATGATCGGGATCCGGGCCGCCCGCGGCCTCGGCGTGCCGATCGTGCACACCATGCACAACCACGTCGACGAGGGCACGCGCGCCGTCACCCCGCTCGCACCGCTCGCCTTCCAGGGGCTGCGGGGCTGGCGCGCCCTCGCGCTCGGCCGGCCCGCGGGCGTCGTCGCCGGCGCCTCCCGCGGTGCGTGGCGCTACCTCGCCGAACTCGCTGCGGAGGCCGCCGTCGTGACGGCGCCGTCGCAGCACTTCGCCGACGAGCTCATGGCGCACGGAGTGGCCGACGAGGTGCTGGTCACCCCGAACGGCGTCGACGACGAGGCGGTCGCGAGCGTGCGGTCTCGGGTGCGCCGAGAGCGGGACCGGCCGAAGCTGGTCTGGCTCGGCCGCATGAGCCAGGAGAAGCGCGTGCTCGAGTTCATCGAGGCCGTCGCGCGATCCGGGATCGACGCCGACGTCGCGCTGCACGGCGCCGGGCTGCTGCTGCACCGGGTGGAGGCCAGGATCGCGGAGCTCGGGCTCGGCGACCGCGTCACGATCCCGGGGCCCGTGCCCTACGGGGACGCGCTGGCGGCCATGCGGGAGGCCGATGCGCTGGTGCAGACGTCCATCGGCTTCGAGACCCAGGGGCTCACGCCGTTCGAGGCCGCCGCGCTCGGAACCCCGACGGTGTTCTGCGATACCGAGATCGCCGACGACGTGGGCGTGGAGCCCGCCTGGCGGGTGGGAGGCACGAGCGTCGACGCGCTGGCCGCGACGCTGCGGCGCGCGGTGGAGCGGATCGCAGCGGAGCCGGGAGGCCTCCGCGTGCCGGAGGCCGAGGGGCGCCGATTCCTGCAGTCGACGCAGAGCGAGAACATGGTGCGGCTGTACGAGCGGGTGCTCGCGCGAGCCTAGCGGCTCAGAAGCGCCAGACGACGGCCTGGAAGCCGGCCGGGGGCTTCGGGGTCCAGGCTTCGTCCTTGCTGACGAGGCCCGAGCCGCCCGGGTTGTTCGACTCGATGATGGTGAAGGTGCCGTCGTCGTTGACGCCGGTGATGAGCAGCGTGTGGACGCCGGTCACCCAGGAGGTGGGGGAGGCGAGGTGCTCGTACTGCACGATGTCGCCGGGCTGCGCGTCGGCGATCGTCAGGCGGGTGGCCCCGTCGTAGTTGCTGACGGGGTTGCCGCCGCCGGCCCAGGCGCCGCCGCCCGCGCGGATCCAGCGCTGCGCCGACATGATGCACTCGCCAGGCTGGCTCCAGCCGGTCGGACGGCTAGTGCCGATCTCGCTCTCGGCCAGCGCGATCGCCGCCTCGACGTCGAAGTTGTGGGGGGTGCTCGCCCGCTCGCTGCTCGGCGTCATCATCGAGTCGAGAGCCTGCGTGCTCAGCGTGTCCTCGGTGGTGTTGAGCGTCTGCGAGATGCCGGGTGCGGGGAGCACCGAGGCGGAGCCGGGGGAGAAGTCTTCGGTCGGAGCTGCGGCCGTGGCCGGTGCGGCGCCGAAGGCGAACGTCACCGCGGAGACGAGGGTCACGATGAACGTCTTGGCAGGAAACTGCACTCGCGATTCTCCAGAACGATAGATGAACAGAAAGCGGCGCCCGAAAGAACGCACGCGTTCCAGTATGCGTTATCGTTCCGTTACAAAGCAAGTTGTACTTGAAGATTTGAGATTTCATGGAGCGTCCGCCCAGGCGGGGATGGGTGCCGGTGCGGAGTCGCGCTGAAACGAGTCGTAATGTGAAGCATAAGCCGAGGTGAATTGTTTGCTATGCTTCCACGGTCACCCGCGCGGCCGGATCCGCGCGCTCCCGCTCTGAAAGGACGACATCCTCCATGTCGACAACGACAGCTGCGCCCGCGCGGCGCCGCCTCCCCCAGTGGACCACCTCCTTCGGCTGGCAGATCCTCGCGGGCCTCGTCCTCGGCCTCGTGCTCGGCGCCGTCGCGCTGAGCATCGGGTCCGACGCCGAGGATCAGCCGAACGGCCTCCACGCCACGCTCGACGTGATCGGCTCGAGCTACGTCTCGCTGCTGCGCGCCGCGGTGGTGCCCCTCATCTTCACCGCGATCGTGTCGAGCATCGTGGGGCTCCGGAAGGTGACGAACGCCGCGCGCCTCGCCTGGCAGACGCTGCTCTGGTTCGCCATCACCGCCCTCATCGCCGTGATCATCGGCATCGTCCTCGGCGTCGCGCTGCGCCCGGGCGCTGCCGCGTCGCAGACCGAGCTCGCACCCGGCGACCCCTCCACGGTGGGGACCTGGTGGAACTTCCTGACGGGGCTCGTGCCGGGCAACTTCCTCGGCCTCACCGTCAGCGCCTCGGTCGACGATGCGGGGGCCGTCTCGGCGTCGCCCGGCTTCAACGTGCTGCAGGTCATCGTGATCTCGGCGGTCATCGGCATCGCCGCGCTCAAGGTCGGGGAGAAGGCCGAGCCCTTCATCCGGCTCACCGACTCGGCGCTCTCCGTGATCCAGAAGGTGCTGTGGTGGATCATCCGCCTCGCCCCGCTCGGCACGCTCGGGCTGATCGGCAACGCCGTCGTCGAGTACGGCTGGGAGAAGATGGGATCGCTGACCTGGTTCGTCGGGGTGCTCTACATCGGCCTCGCGCTCGTGCTCTTCGTCGTCTACCCCGTGCTCGTGAAGGTGCACGGCCTGTCGGTGCGCCAGTACTTCTCCGGCGTGTGGCCCGCGGTGCAGCTCGGCTTCGTCAGCCGCTCCTCGATCGGCACGCTGCCGCTCACCGAGCGGGTCACGGAGCGCAACCTCGGTGTTCCCCGCGGCTACGCCTCCTTCGCGGTGCCGCTCGGCGCGACGACGAAGATGGACGGCTGCGCGGCCATCTACCCGGCGGTCGCGGCGATCTTCATCGCGCAGTTCTTCGGGCTCGAGCTGTCCGTCGTGCAGTACCTCCTCATCGTGCTGGTGTCGGTGGTCGGCTCGGCCGCGACCGCCGGCACGACGGGGGCGACCGTGATGCTCACGCTCACGCTGTCGACCGTCGGACTGCCCCTCGAGGGCGTGGGCCTGCTGCTCGCCGTCGACCCCATCATCGACATGGGCCGCACCGCGGTGAACGTGGCCGGGCAGGCGCTGGTGCCGACCATCGTCGCCAAGCGCGAGGGGATCCTCGACCTCGGCCTCTACAACGCGCCGCGTCAGGGCGTCGCCTTCGACAACGACGACGTCGAGACCGAGACGGCGGGCAACCGAGCGGCGGTCGCGGTGGACGGTCGGGCGGAGACTCCGTCGGAGGGCCGAGTGGCGGCCGCCGCGGCGGATGGCCGCGCGGCCGGGGACGAGGAGCTGGCCGGAGTCCAGCGGTAACGCGGGTCTCCAGACCACCCGCTCCTGCGATCCGAGAGCGCCCGGCCGATGGCCGCGGCGCTCTCGGCGTCTCGGTCTCGGCGTCTCGGTCTCTGTCTCCGCCTCCGCGTCTCGACGTCTCCGCGTGGCCGGGTAGCGCGCGGCAGCATACGAGCTCGCGGCGGCGCGGGCCACCCCCTGTTCCCGGTGGCGGGCCGTCGCGCATGCTGGCGGTGTCCGCGAACGTCGCGGCACGTAGCGGAGGGAGAGAGCGATGAGTCTTCTGGGTGACGCTTCCGACGGGAGCGAGGATACGGTCAATCGGCCCGCTGAGCGTCGGGCCGAGGAGCGCCGGACTGAGGCGGATCAGGCCGAGAACCGTGCGGATCAGACCGAGAATGGTGCGGGCTCCGAGGGCGAGCGGCAGAGCGACGCCCACGAGGGCGCCGGCGGGGAGCCCGTCGACAATCTCGAGTAGGCGCTCGCGAATCCTGATGGGCGGTCGCGCGCCCCGGCGCTCAGATGGCCGGGCGCGAGCGCGAGGACCGTCGGGTGAGGGTGCGGGCGGCCGGGCTCTCCCCCGCGCACGCGGCAAGCGCCCCTCCCGGGCCGGAGCCGGGGAGGGGCGCACAGCTTGACGCGGTAGCTGCTTGGCGCCCCGCGCCGGAGACGTCCGTTTCCGGGTGAGTCCCCGTGCGGGACGTGACTCACGCTACCCGGCGGCCGCGCCCGCCGTCTCCCCCTTGACGTCGAAGGCGGCGGAGGGGTATGCGGGTCGGATCTCAGGAGGGTTGATCGTCCCGGATGACGTCGCTGATCCGCAGCGCCCGCGTCTCGGCCTCCTCGAGCTCGAGGGTCGAGCCGTCCTCTCCGAGCCAGTACCAGTTCGCGAGGTCGTTCTCGGGGGCGTCCCGACGGGTGAGGGTGTATTCGACGCCGTCCACGTTCTTGGTGTGCATGCACCGACTGTAACCCCGCGAGCGCCGCGGGTCACGTGCCCATCGGAGAGCGTGGGGCGCTCGAGCCGCCGCGCCTTCGGGCGCGAGCGTGCGCCCCATCCGCTGGCGAGCGGACGGGTTCTTCGCGAGAGGACGCCCGTCTCCCCGCGAATCAGCCATCCGCTCGCGAAACAGACATCCACTGGCGACTGCGCCCAGCGCCCAGCGCCCAGCGCCGGAAGACGATCGATCCGCGCCTGCTGGAGAAACCAGCAGCGGGAGCCCGGCCGATGGCCTGACTCCCGCTCACTGTGTCGCATGTCGTGACTCATCCGAGACATATGCCCCGACTCATCACATGGCGCGCCCCGAGGGATTCGAACCCCCGACCTTCTGATCCGTAGTCAGATGCTCTATCCAGCTGAGCTAGGGGCGCCCGTTGGTTTCCCAACCAGGAAGACATTACCGCAACTCCGGGGAAAACAAAAATCAGTACGGGGAGCCGGAGCGGCCGGGCGTTTCGCGTGCGTGCGAGGGGGAGCCCCCGGCGGGCGCGGCCCCGTCGACCCGGCCGCGCGGTATCCTGTGCGGGTGCCCGAGATCCCGGACGGATATGGAGTCAGTGTGTCGCGCATCCCGGAGGCTTCGGCGGAACTGCGCCGCGCCGAGTCGCTCATCCGCTCGATCCCGGATCACCCCAAGCCGGGTGTGCTCTTCCGCGACATCACCCCGCTGCTGGCCGACGCCGCGGCGTTGCGGGCGACCGCGGAGGCGCTCGTCGCCCCGTTCGCGGGCCGCTTCGACGCCGTCGCGGGGGTGGAGGCCCGCGGGTTCCTGCTCGCGGGCGCGGCGGCGATCGCGTCGGGCGCCGGCCTGATCCCGGTGCGCAAGGCCGGCAAGCTGCCGCGCCCGGCCGCCGCCGAGGACTACGCCCTGGAGTACGGCACCGCCACGGTCGAGGCGCACGACGACCTGCCGGGCGGCACGCGGGTGCTGCTGCTCGACGACGTGCTCGCGACGGGCGGCACGCTGGTGGCGTCGCGCCGACTGCTCGAGCGGCTCGGCTACGAGGTCGCCGGCGTCTCGGTGCTCTTCGAGATCGACGGGCTCGGCGGTCGCGAGACGATCGGCGACCCGGCCCTGCACACCGTGTTCCGCAGCTGATGCGTTCCGAGCCGCCGCTGCCGTCGCCCGACTTCTTCGACCTGGCGGGCTCGGATCCGGAGCTGCTGAACTCGGGGCGGATCCCCGACCCGCAGCCCGAGCACACGCCGCTGTTCCGGTGGCTCGCGCGGGTGCTCACCGCCGTCGAGGCGCGACTGCGCGCCCGCGGCGACAGCTCGATCCGGTTCGGAACCGGCTTCGGCTGGGCGCTCGTGGCGCTCGTCGGCCTCTTCCTGCTCTTCGGGCCCGTCATCAACAAGCCCCTCGACTTCGACGAGGTCATCGACGCCGCGGAGGTCAGCGAGGTCGACTGGATCGCTCGAGACGCGACGATCGACTACGCCGTCACCCGCGACGGCGACGGCGGCTTCGCCGCGCAGGTCTCGGAGCGGTACACGGCCCACTTCGTGAACGGGTCCGAGCCGGGGATCGAGCGGGCCTTCGTGACGGAGTTCCAGGGGCACGACTCCCGCTTCGAGCTGCACGAGGCCACGATCGACGGGACCCCGGCCGAGGTCGACGTGGATCGGGGCGCGACGGTCACCCGGGTCGCGATCTCCCGCGCCGACGGGGCGGACCTCGAGGGGGAGCGGGAGATCGAGATCTCCTACGAGATGCACGACCTGGTCGCCACCGAGGCCGACACCGCGACGGGTGCGGAGGTCGATCGCTGGTCGTGGCCGATCCTCGGACCATCCTGGCCCCAGGCCACCCAGGGGGTCGAGGTGTCGCTCACGCTGGCGCCCGAGCTCGACGAGGCGCTCGTGCGTCCGCCGCACGCCTACGTCGGCTGGCTGCTCCTGAGCGGCAACGAGTGGCTCGAACCCGAGGAGGAGACCGCCGCGGGCGTGCGGTACTCCTTCAGCAACGACGACACCCTGCCCCCGCACGCCGAGCTCAACGTCAGCGCGAGCTTCGCGGCGGGCACGTTCGCGCAGCCGCCCACCACGCCGCTGTTCTGGCTCCAGACCTGGGGGCCGCTGATCCCGCTGGCCCTGCTCGCGGTGCTCCTGCTCTTCGCGCTCGCGGCCCGGCGCGTGGTCTGGGCGGACAGCGCGGGCGAGGACTGGTACCTCCCCCGGTCCGAGGCGCCCGACGGGCTCTCGCCCGTGCAGGCGGCCCAGCTGCTGGGCAAGCCGCGGCACGCGGAGCTGGTCGACGAGCTGTCGAGGCGGCCCGGGACGCCGGCGAGCTTCGGCGCGCGGCGGAAGCCCGGGAGGAGGTTCGGGAGGAAGCGTCGGAGCGCGCCGGGGAACCGCGCGTCGACCGGGCCGGCGCGGTCGGCGTGGCTCGCCGCCGTCGCGCGCGCCGGCATGCGCGCCGGGCGGATCGGCACCTTCGCGAGCGTCGCCCGGCGGCGGAGCGCGTGGTCGCGGCGCGACGCCCCGGTCGAGCAGAAGCTCCGCTGGGTGCCCGACAGCTACGTCCGCGACACCTTCCTCTTCGGATCGCTCGCGATCATGCTCCTGCAGTGGGGGCTGCTGCGACAGCTCTCGCACCAGGTGATCCTCACGATCGTGTGGTGGCCGGCGCTCTTCGTGCTCGCCTCGACCGTCCTGGCGCTCGCCGCCGTCTGGGCGGTGCTGCGACCGAGGCCCCTCACGAGGGCGGGCGCGCTCGCGGTGCAGCAGCTCAAGGGCATCGACGTCTGGGCGAGGGCGACCAGGCTGCTCGATCGCGGGCCGGTCGACGACCCGCTGCTGCCCTACGCGGTGCTCTTCGAGCGGCCCGGGCGGGCGGGGCGCCGCATCGCCGAGCACGCGGGGCGCGAGGCGGGGGACCGCCGGCTCGGACGCGCGTGGCGCACCGAGCACTTCGTCTCCCTGCCCGCGGTGCTCGCCCTGCTCGCCGCGGTGGCGGTGCTCGCGGGATCGATCGTCACCGTGTCGACACGGCCGGCGCCCTACGGCGAGACGCGGTTCCTCACCTGGCCCTCGACCCACGAGATGCCGGGCGCGATCTGGTCGCAGATCGAGGGATTCGAGATCGAGGCCGAGCTCACGCGGGACGAGAGCGGCGACGCCCGGCTCGAGGTCCTCGAGCGCGACGCGGTGCGCTTCACCCCCGGCGGCGGATCGGTGCCGCAGCTCGTCAGGGAGTGGCCGAGCGAGCGGCTGGGGCAGGATCTCGGCCTCGAGATCGAGTCGGTGCGGATCGACGGCGCGGAGGTGCCGTTCCGGGAGATCCGGGGCGAGCAGACCCGCGCGATGACCACGCAGCTGTCGACGGTGCTCGACGGCCTCTCCGAGGTCGAGATCGCCTACTCGCTGCGGAGCCCGGTCGTGGAGGCGCCGAGCGGACGCGACGGCGTGCAGCAGATGCGCTGGGCGGGCGTGCTCGGTTTCTGGGACGACACCTACTACGCCGACGCGGCCGATCCCTTCGGCGACACGGCCTCGGTGCGCCCCCTCCGGGTGCAGCTGACCGTCGCTCCCGACGTCGCGGCCGAGATCCGCTCGGGCGGCTGGATCGACTACGACGGCGACCTCGAGCGGGTGCGCTACGAGGACGGCAACTCCTTCGGTCCGTGGACGTACGAGGAACGGGTGTACGACCACCGCGTCGAGGGCCTCGGGAGCCCGGCCTACGATCTGAGGATCGGTTCCGAGACGGTGGGCGACGACGGCTCGCTGACGGTAACGATCGACGCCGATGCCGTCGAGTCGCGCGAGGCGCCGGAGGCGGGAACCGGGGACGAGACGGGCGAGGAGGAGGCGTTCGCGGTGGATCCCGAGACCAACGACTGGCTGGGCAAGCACGAGCTCTCCCTGAGCGGCGATCTCGGCGCGGTGCTGAACTTCGACCCGGGCGCCTTCGCGAACGTCGAGGAGGGCGCCTACGAGCGGTACCGCGTCGAGCACCGAGCGCCCTACGCGGCGGTCATGGGGCTCACCGCGCTGCTCGCGGCCGCGTCGATCGCCGTGACCGTCTTCGCGCTCCGCTTGCGCCGCCGAGCCGGTGCATCGCTCGCGACGGTCTCGTTCGCCGCGATCCCGATCGCCGGGGCGGCGCAGGTGGTGCTCGGCTCCTGGGCGATCATGTCGATGCCGGGAAGCAATGCGGAGGGCGGGATCGCGCTGGCCTTCGGCACGCTCATGTGGGCCGCGGTCGTCGTGCAGGCGACCGTCGTTGTGCGCCGCAGAGCCGGCGCCGCGGGCGGCGCGGCCGTCCGCGACTGACCCGTCCCAGCGTTCATCGACCTTCCTCCCGGCTCGCGCCCGTAGTGTGAGCGCATGTCCCTCGGCCTGGTCCTCGACGTCACCGTCGTTCTCGTGGCGCTCGCCGCCGTGCTCGCCGGGCTCTCGAGAGGCTTCCTCCGCACGCTCGGCGCCGTCGCGGGGCTCATCGCGGGCGGCGCCGCGGCCCTGATCTGCATGCCCCTCGTCTCGGCGTGGGAGCCCGTTGCGAGCTGGAACGTGGCGGCCGCGCTGCTCGCCGGACTGCTCCTCGTCGCCGTCGGCGTCTCGATCGGGGAGAGCGTCGCCCGCGCGATCCGCAGGCCGGTGCACCGGCTCAAGCTCGGACCGCTGGACCGGCTGCTCGGCGGGGCTGCGAGCCTCACCGTCACCGTCGCCACCGTGCTGATCCTGGCGATGAGCGCGGGATCGCTCGGGATCCCTGGAGCGAGTCAGGCGGTCGCGTCGTCCTCGATCCTGCGACTGCTGCAGACCCACACCCCCGAGCCGGTGCTGGGGGCGCTCTCGCGGATCCGCTCCATCGTGATCGAGGACGGGATCCCCACGGTGCTCGAGGCCGCCGGAGCGGGCGTCGAAGCCGAGATCCCGGACGCGGACGCGGAGACGGCGGCCCTGCGAGCCGCCTCCGCCTCGGTGCCGCGGATCACGGCGAACTCGCCGGGGTGCAGCGCGCTCAGCTCGGGCAGCGGATTCGTGATCGGCGACGGCCTCGTCATGACCAACGCGCACGTCGTCGCGGGGGCCCGGGAGGTCGTCGTGGAGGCGCCCGGCGAGTTCCCGCTCTCCGCCGCCGTCGTCTACTTCGACCCGGACGACGACATCGCCGTCCTCTCCGCCGAGGGGCTGGGGGCGGCGGCCCTGCCGTTCAGCGCGAACCAGGCGGCGGGCACGACGGCCTTCTTCCAGGGCTACCCCTACGGCGGCCCCTTCGTGTCGCGCAGCGCCGCCGTGGTCTCCACGGGCAGCATGGCCGTCCCCGACATCTACGGCGGCTCCTCGGTGACCCGCTCCGTGACGACGATCGCGGGCCACGTCGAGCCCGGCAACTCGGGCGGCCCGCTGCTCACCGCCGACGGAGCGGTCGCCGGCATGATCTTCGCCCGGTCGGACACCCGCGCCGACGTCGGCTTCGCCCTGTCGATGGAGGAGCTCGCGCCCGTGCTCGCCGCGGCCCCCGAGATGCGCGCACCGGTCTCCACGGGCCCCTGCGCGTAGCCGGAGGCCCGGCCCCGGGCTCTCCCGCAGTGCAGGCCTGGCCCCGCCCGCGGCGGCGGTCGGGGCTCGCCCGCGGCGCCGCCCGGCGATCCGGCAGAATGGGACGATGAGCCACTCAGACGCAACGCAGGCGTTCCTCGCCGCACGTGATCAGCTGCTCGAGCTCGCGGGGGATCCCGCCCGCGCCCGGGCCGAGTTCCGCTGGCCCGACGTGGGGGCCGAGTTCAACTGGGCGCACGACGTCTTCGACGCGCTCGCCGAGGGCAACGACACCACGGCGCTGCACATCGCCGAGGAGGACGGCCGGGAGCTCACGCGCAGCTTCGCCGAGCTGAAGCGCCGCTCCGACCAGGTCGCGAACTGGCTCCTCGCGAACGGCGCGAAGCGCGGCGACGTCGCGATGCTGATGCTCGGCAACCGGGTCGAGCTCTGGGAGATCATGCTCGCCGCCATGAAGATCGGCGTCGTGATCCTGCCGACCTCGGTCGTGCTCGGGGCGCAGGAGCTCAGCGACCGGGTGGCGCGCGGCAGCGTCGACCTCGTCTTCGCCGCGCCCGAGGACGCGGCCAAGTTCGCCGAGGTGCCGGGCGACTACCGCGGCATCGGCGTCGGCCTCGACGCCGGGACCCGGGATCAGCGCGCGCTGCTCTACGACTGGCTGCGGTACGAGGAGTCGAGCGCGGCCTCCGTCGCGCCCGTGGCGAAGCGCACGTCGAGCGACGACCCGGCGCTGCTCTACTTCACCTCTGGGACGACGAGCCTGCCGAAGATCGTCGTGCACTCGCACACCAGCTACCCGCTCGGCCACCTCACCACGATGTCGTGGATCGGCGTGCGCCCCGGCGACGTCCACTCGGTGATCAGCGCGCCCGGCTGGGCGAAGCACGCCTGGTCGAGCTTCTTCGGGCCGTGGCACGTCGGCGCGACCGTCTTCGTCGCCAACTCCGCCAGGTTCGACGCCGAGCGCCTCGTCTCCGAGCTCGACCGCGTCGGCGTCACGACCTTCTGCGCCCCGCCCACGGTGTGGCGCATGCTGATCCAGAGCCGGCTCGAGCGCAAGCCGCGGGCGCTGCGCGAGGTGATCTCGGCCGGGGAGCCGCTCAACCCCGAGGTCATCGCCCGCATCGAGGAGTGGTGGGGCCTGCAGATCCGCGACGGCTACGGCCAGACCGAGACCACGGCGCTCATCGCGACCATGCCCGGCGACCCCCTCGTCGCGGGCGCGATGGGCCGGCCGCTGCCCGGCGTGGACGCGGTGCTCGTCGACCCGATCACGGGGGAGGAGCGCGACGAGGGCGAGATCTGCCTGCGCCTCGGCGCCGCGGAGGGCGGCGCGGCAGCGGCGCGGCCCGTGAATCTCATGCCGGGCTACTTCGGCGACCCGGAGGCGACGGCGAAGGCCATGGCCGGCGGCCGCTTCCACACCGGGGACGTGGCGCAGCGCGGCGAGGACGGGGTGCTCGCCTTCATCGGCCGCACCGACGACATCTTCAAGTCGAGCGACTTCAAGGTCTCGCCGTTCGAGGTGGAGAGCGCCCTGATCGAGCACGCCTTCGTGGCCGAGGCCGCGGTCGTCGGCGCCCCGGACGAGACCAAGCTGAACATCACCAAGGCCTATGTCGCGCTCGCCGCCGGCGTCGCGCAGAACGCGGAGACCGCCCGGGAGATCCTCGCCCACGCCCGCGTCGCCCTGCCCCCGTACATGCGCGTGCGCCGCGTCGAGTTCTTCGAGCTGCCGAAGACGATCTCGGGCAAGATCCGCCGCGTCGAGCTGCGCCGCCGAGAGGAGGAGGCGCACGCCGCGGGCGAGCGGATCGCGAGCGAGTGGCGCGAGGAGGACTTCCCCGGTCTGAAGGGCTGAAGGCTAGGGCCCCGATCGGCGGGCGAGCAGCGCCACCGCGAGCGTGGCGATCGTGGCCCCGTCGGCGAGGTCGACGCCGAGCAGATCCTCGATGAGGGCGAGGCGCTGGTAGAACACCGAGCGCGAGAGCCGCGCGCGCTGCGCAGCCAGCGAGCGGTTCGTCGGGTGCGCGGTGTACGCCTCCAGCACCCGCAGCAGGTCGCCCTGGTGCTCCCGGTCGTGGGCGATCAGCGGACCGAGGGCGTCGGAGGCGAACTCCTGCACTTCGGGGGACGAGGAGAGCCCCCGCACCAGATAGGCGAGCGGCTGGCGCGCCGCCTGCTGCACGGTGACCCGCCCGGTCTCGGCCGCGGCGGGGAGCCGGCCCGCGGAGCGCACCAGCTCGAGCGACGTCACGAGCGCGCGCATGCGGCGGCCGGGAACGCCGAGGCTGAGATGCGCCCGCCAGGCGGCGGGTGTGGTCGAGGGCACCAGCATCTCCAGCTCCTTCGCGAGCCGGGTCGCCAGCGGCGGCGCCACCGCGTCGTCGGCGGCGGGATCGATGCGCGGGTCGCCCTCCGGGAACGACAGCAGGGCGAGCAGGATCGGCCGCCCCGGCTCGGCGCGCTCCGGATCTCCCCCGGCCTCGTCGACCGCGAGGAGCACGCGGCCCTCGGGCGCCACCGCACGGCGGAGCGCGGTCTCCAGGATCGCCCGCTCGAGCGTGCCGTGAGCGCCGAAGTCACCGGTGCCGCGCAGCGTCGCCCCCACCAGGATCCGGTCCTCGACCGGCAGGCCGCTCGCGGCGAGCTGCGTGGCGAGCTCGGTGTCGCCGCGGTAGCGGCCGCTGAGCAGCACGTCGAACAGCCGCTTCGAGGTGAGGCGCAGCCACTGCTCGCCGCCCGCGTCGGCGAGCCGGCCGAGCGCCAGGGCGAACGCCCCCAGCTCGAGCACGGTGCGGCGGCCCGCGGCGTGGGGGGCGCCGGGCAGGGCGGTCAGCTGGCCCCAGCGGCTGCCCTGCGCCTCGACGGGCACGCGCACCCACCCCTCGGGCAGGGTGAGCTCGCGCCCGTCGGCGCGCGCCCACGGCGCGAGCACCTCGGCGGGATCGGCTCCGGATCCCGCCCCCGACCATGCGACGACCTGGTGCGCCGGATCCTCGAGCACGACGGGGGCGCCGAGGGTCTGGGCGAGGCGCTCGACGACGTAGTCGACGGGGCTGCGGTTGAGGCCGAGCTCGGTGAGCATCGCGTGGACCTCGGCTCGCGCCGCGAGGGTCTCGTTCTGGGCCGCGAGGATGCGCTGGTGCACCCGCTGCGTGATCTGCACGAAGCGCACCGCGCGGTGCAGCACGACGAGCGGCACCCCGGCGCGCTCGCAGCTGCGCAGGAGCGCCTCCGGCGCACGGGTGAAGCCGGCGCCGAGCTCGAGCACCACCGCGGCGATGCCCGCTGCGACGAGGGCCTCCGAGACGGCCTCCACCTCCTCGGGATCGCGTCGCCAGCCGGTGCCCGTCATGAGGATGAGCTCGCCCCCGTCGAGCAGGGCGGCCGCCGCGCTGTCGGCGAGCACGTGGGCCCAGCGCACCGACCGGTCGAGCCCCCGCTCCCCGGCCACGAGCTCGGGTCGGCCGGCGGCGAGCTCGGGGAGCTCGAGCACCTCGCCCACCGACGGCAGCGGGTCGTGCTCCTCCTGCTCGGTCACGGTGTCCTCCGATCCTCTCGAGCGCCGTCGGCCGATGCTGCCGCGGACATCCTCAGCAAGGCGCCGCGGGCGTTTCCCCTCGATCATACAGTCTGTCCGGCGACACGCGGAAGTAGGGATGCATTGACTGGTGCGAGGCGCCTGCTTCCCTGAAATACTTGCTGCGGAACGGGATCTTTCGGTCCCGAACACTTTGCCCGATGGCTCGCTCCTCGCTCGAGGGGCAGTCCGAGGGCGACGAGAACCGACACCCAGTGGGAGAGGACTGATACGGATGGCACGCATCCCGCACATCATCAACGGCGAGAAGGTCGACGCCGCAGAGCGCACCCAGCCCGTCTACAACCCGGCCACCGGCGAGGAGCAGCACGAGCTGTCCATCGCCTCGGTCGAGACCGTCGAGCAGGCGATCGCCGCGGCCAAGGCCGCGCTGCCGAAGTGGCGCCGCACCAGCCTGACCAAGCGCGCCGACGTGTTCTTCAACGTGCGCCAGCTCATCAAGCAGCGCACGCCCGAGCTCGCCGCCATCATCACCAGCGAGCACGGCAAGGTCCTCTCCGATGCCGCCGGCGAGATCGCCCGCGGCCTCGAGAACGTCGAGTTCGCCGCAGGCCTCCTGCACCTCCTCAAGGGCGAGCGCGACGAGCAGGTCTCGACCGGCATCGACGTGCACTCGGTCAAGCAGCCCGTCGGCGTCGTCGCGGCGATCACCCCCTTCAACTTCCCGGCCATGGTGCCGCTGTGGATGATCGCCTCGGCGATCGCCTGCGGCAACACCGTCGTCCTGAAGCCCTCCGAGCGGGATCCCTCGGCGTCGATCTTCATCGCCGACCTCTTCCGCGAGGCCGGTCTGCCCGACGGCGTGCTCAACGTCGTCAACGGCGACAAGACCGCGGTCGACACCCTGCTCGACGCCCCCGACGTGAAGGCCGTCTCCTTCGTGGGCTCGACCCCGATCGCCCGTTACATCTACGAGCGCGCCTCGGCCAACGGCAAGCGCGTCCAGGCGCTCGGCGGCGCGAAGAACCACATGCTGGTGCTGCCCGACGCCGACATCGAGATGGCCGCCGACGCCGCCGTCTCGGCCGCCTACGGCTCGGCCGGCGAGCGCTGCATGGCCGTGTCCGTGCTCGTCGCGGTCGGCGAGGTCGGCGACAAGATCGTCCCCGCCATCAAGGAGCGCATGGAGAAGCTCGTGATCGGCGACGGCACCGACCCCGCCTCGGAGATGGGCCCGCTCATCACCCGCGAGGCCAAGGAGCGCGTCGAGTCCTACGTGGCCGGCGCCGAGGCCGAGGGTGCGACCGTGGTCGTCGACGGCCGCGAGGCGAAGTTCGAGGGCAACGGCTTCTTCACCGGTATGACGCTGCTCGACAACGTGAAGACCGACAGCAAGGTCTACCTCGAGGAGATCTTCGGGCCGGTTCTCGCCGTCGTGCGCGTCGACACCTACGAGGAGGGCCTCGAGCTCATCAACGAGCACCAGTTCGGCAACGGCACCGCGATCTACACCCGCGACGGCGGCGTGGCCCGCGAGTTCGAGTTCGACGTGCAGGCCGGCATGGTCGGCATCAACGTGCCCGTGCCCGTGCCCGTCGGCTCCTTCTCCTTCGGCGGCTGGAAGGACTCGCTGTTCGGCGACTCCCACATCTACGGCCCCGAGTCGATCCACTTCTACACCCGCAGCAAGGTCGTGACCACCCGCTGGCCCGACCCCGCGACCTCGAAGGTCGATCTCGGCTTCCCGAGCAACAGCTAGGACCCCGGTCCGACCTGCGCGGCCTCCGCTCCCCGAGATGCATCGACGGGGGCGGGGGTCGCGCCCTTGGATACAGCTCAGGGAGCCCCGCCTCCCGTGTACAGAAAGAAACGAACGATGGCTGACTACATCGATCTCAACGGCGAGGGCCGCAGCTTCGGCGACGCCGAGGCGCAGGCCGAGGTCCGCGACAACGACCGCCAGTACGTCTTCCACTCCTGGTCGGCGCAGGGCAAGATCAACCCGCTCCCCGTCGCCAAGGGAGAGGGCGTGCGCTTCTGGGATTACGACGGCAACGAGTACCTCGACTTCTCCTCGCAGCTCGTCAACCTCAACCTCGGTCACCAGCACCCCGGTCTCGTGAAGGCGATCCAGGATCAGGCGGGGCGTCTCGCCACGATCCAACCCTCCATGGCGAACGACGCGCGCGGCGAGCTCGCCAAGCGCATCGTCGAGCACTCCTTCGAGGGTGCCCGCTCGGTGTTCTTCACCAACGGCGGCGCCGACGCGAACGAGTACGCGATCCGCATGGCGCGTCACCACACCGGACGTCAGAAGGTGCTCGCGCGCTACCGCTCGTACCACGGCTCGACCGCGACCGCGATCACCATGACCGGTGACCCCCGCCGCTGGACGAACGGCGTGATCGACGCGAACATCGTGCACTTCTTCGGCCCCTACCAGTACCGCTCCGAGTTCTACTCGGAGACGCCGGAGCAGGAGACCGAGCGCGCGCTCGAGCACCTGGAGCACACGATCCAGCTCGAGGGCCCGAACACGATCGCGGCGATCATCCTCGAGACGATCACCGGCACGAACGGCGTGCTCGTCCCGACCCCGGGCTACCTGGCCGGTGTCCGCGAGCTGTGCGACAAGTACGGCATCATGATGATCTGCGACGAGGTCATGGTCGGCTTCGGCCGCGTCGGCGAGTGGTTCGCCTACCAGGCGTTCGACATCACCCCCGACCTCGTCACCTTCGCGAAGGGTGTCAACTCGGGCTACGTGCCGCTGGGCGGCGTCGTGATCTCGGAGGCGATCCACGACACCTTCGTCGAGCGCCCCTTCCCCGGCGGCCTCACCTACTCGGGTCACCCCCTCGCCTGCGCCGCGGGCATCGCGACCTTCGACATCTTCGAGGAGGAGGGCATCCTCGAGCGCGTGCGCGACCTGGGCGAGCGCGTCATCGCCCCCCGCCTCGCGGAGTTCGCCGAGAAGCACCCGTCGGTCGGCGAGTTCCGCGGCAGGGGCCTCTTCTGGGCGCTCGAGCTCGTGCTCGACCGCGAGACTCGCGAGCCGCTGGTGCCGTTCAACGCCGCGGGCGACGCCGCCGCCCCGATGAACGCCGTGGTCGCGGCGTGCAAGGACGCCGGCCTGTCGCCGTTCGTGCACTTCAACCGCCTGCAGATCGCGCCGCCGCTCATCGTGTCCGAGGAGGATCTGGTGAAGGCCCTCGACATCATGGACGAGGCGCTCACCGTCGCCGACGGCTACTACACCGGCGAGTAGCTCCGGCGCCGCCTCGGCGCGGCCGCATACGGCCCCGTCCCGCTCGACCTCTCGAGCGGGGCGGGGCCGTTCGCATGCCCGGGGGATGCGAGCGCGACGAGAGCGGCGAGCGCGACGAGAGCGACGAGCGCGACGAGAGCGGCGAGCGCGGGAGGCGCCCGCACCGGGAGCGCGAGGCGATGTACATAGCATAACGATGTAAATTGTGATAGGATCGACCATTATGGAAGAGCAGAAGCCGGAGCGCGCGCGCGAGGTGGATCGCCTCGCTCTGGATCTCACCCGCACCGCCGGGAGGTTCGCGCAGGTCTTCGGGCGGGTGCCCGGCATCGCCTACTCGGCCATCGCCTGGCGAGTGCTCTCCGAACTCGAGCAGGGCGGCTCCGCGCGCGTGAGCGAGCTCGCCCAGCAGCAGCGCGTCGCCCAGCCCTCGATGACGGGGCTCGTGCAGCGACTCGAGGGCGAGGGCTGGGTGCGGCGGCGCCCCGATCCGGAGGACGGCCGCGCATCGCTGGTCGGCATCACCGAGGAGGGGCGCTCGGCGCTCGACGAGTACCGCCGCGCGGCGGCGGGGCTCGTGAGCCCGCTGCTCGCGGAGCTCACCGAGTTCGACCGTGCGACGCTGGCGCGCGCGGCCGAGCTGATGGGCCGGCTCGTCGGCGACGCCGTCGAGCGATGAACCACGACCAGAAGGAGCAGACGACGTCTACGACAGCCGAACCCCAGCCCGACACCGCATCGAGCCCCGCGATCCCCGCGGCCGACGCAGCGCGCGCCGCTGAGCGCGCCGCCGAGCGCGCCGCCGATCGGCCACCCTCGATCCTGCGCCAGCCCACGTCGGTGTGGGCCATCGCCTTCGCCTGCGCCGTCTCGTTCATGGGCATCGGTCTCGTCGATCCGATCCTGCCGGCGATCAGCCACGAGCTGGGGGCGAGCGCGAGCCAGACGATGCTGCTCTTCACCAGCTACCTCTTCATCACGGGCATCGCCATGTTCTTCACGAGCTGGGTGTCGAGCATGATCGGGGTGCGCTGGACGCTGGTGGCGGGCCTCGTGCTCGTCGTGGTCTTCGCGGCGCTCGCGGGCGCCTCGGGAACGGTGGGCGAGATCATCGGATTCCGCGCGGGATGGGGCCTCGGCAACGCACTGTTCATCTCGACGGCCCTCGCGGCGATCGTGGGGGCGGCCTCCGGCGGTTCCCGGCAGGCGATCGTCCTCTACGAGGCGGCGCTGGGGGCGGGCATGGCCGTCGGGCCGCTCGTGGGCGGCGCCCTCGGCTCGATCTCGTGGCGCGGTCCGTTCTTCGGCACCGCGGCGTTGATGGCCGTCGCGCTCATCGCGATCCTGGTGATGCTCCGCGCGCCGAAGGGCGAGCCCCGGGCGCCCCGCGAGCGCATGCCCCTCTTCGCCGCCTTCCGGGCGCTGCGCCACCCGGCGCTGCTCGCCCTCGGCGCCGTCGCCTTCTTCTACAACTTCGGGTTCTTCGTGCTGCTCGCCTACAGCCCGTACCCCATGGAGGCGGCGGCGAAGGCGGCGGGCGCCGAGTCGTTCGGCGCCCATGAGCTCGGCCTGGTGTTCTTCGGATGGGGCGTCGCGCTCGCCATCACCTCCGTGCTCGTCGCGCCCGTGCTCACGCGGCGCTTCGGGCTGCGGCCCGTGCTCTTCACGATGCTCACGGGGCTCGGGATCTGCCTGGTGCTGCTCGGTGCGTTCGTGCACTCGCTTCCCGGTCTGATCGTCGTGGTGGTGGTGAGCGGCCTGCTGCTCGGCGTGATGAACACGGCGCTCACGGAGGCGGTCATGGAGGCCACCGATCTGCCGCGCAACGTCGCATCCTCGGCGTACTCGGGCCTGCGCTTCATCGGGGGCGCCATCGCCCCGGCTGTCGCCGGCCCCATCGCCGGGGCGTTCGGCGTCGCCATGCCCTACTGGGCGGGCGCCGGGGCGCTGGTCGTCTCGATCGTGCTGCTCGCGCTCGCGGGCGGCGCCCTCCGCCGGATCGGCACCCCGCACGAGACCGCGGTGGAAGAGGCGGAGGCGATCGGCCGCGGCGACGCCGCGTAGAGGGGGCTCCGGCGCAGCGGTGCCGGAATGCGGCGGGGGTTCGTGCGGAGACGCGCGGGCCCCCGCTTTCCGTTTCTCCGAGGCCGCTTCTGTCGGGCCGCCGCGGCCCCGGTCCCCCGCCGGCCCCTCGCCCACCCGCTCGTCCTCGCCCGCCCACCCGCCCGGGGGACCGAAGCCGGGTGAACCGCGCGACCCGACCGCGCTGACCGCGACTGCGTGACCTCAGCCGCGCGAGGCGAACCATGCGACCCGAACCTCCCGCCCCGAACCGTGCGACCCGACCGCGCCACCCGACTGTGTTGACAATGACTGCTCCTCAATTTAGACTGACTAGTCAGTACAGCAGTTCGGGCGAAAGAATCGAGGAGCACCGTGGGTACGCAGGTCGCAGAACCGGGAAGGGGCGGCATCGAGATCGAGGGCGCCTATCTCGAGGGCTCCCGCGGGACCGTGTTCGGTCCGATCACCCTGCTGAGCGAGCGGCCCGTCACGCTCGTCACCGGGGCTCGCGGCAGCGGCCGCACCTCTCTGCTGCTCTGCCTCGCCGGGCGCATGCGCCTCGGCTCGGGGCGGCTCGCCGTTCTCGGCGAGACCGCGCCGGCGGCGATCCGTCGACGGGTCGGGATCGCGGGCTTCGCCGGCATCGACGACCTCGAGCCGGCCGTCTCCGTCGGTGCGACGCTGCGCGAGCGGGTCGCCTGGGCGCTGCCCTGGTACCGGCGGGCTCCCCGGGTGACGCCCGATCTCGCCGACGAACTGCTGGCACCGGCCTTCGGCGGTCTGCCGAGGCCCGCACCCGGCGACCTGGTGCGAGAGCTCCGTCCGTCCGACGAGCTGCTGCTGCGGATCGCCCTCGCCCTCGTCGAGGATCCGCGCATGCTCGTGATCGACGATCTCGACCAGCTGTCGAACGACGAGGACCGGGCCGTCGTCGCGGAGCGCCTGCAGGCGCTCGCGGAGCAGGGGATCCGGATCGCGGTCTCGACCAGCAACCCCGGCGACGCGGGCCTCTTCTCCCGCGGCGCTCCCGAGGTGCTCGCCCTGTCGGCACCGGCTGAAGCGCCGGCTGCCGGCGCCTGCCGGCCCCCGGCAGGGGCCGGAGCGCCGATCCCGATCGCATAGCCGAAGCGAACGCGAACGCGAGCCGCCCGGCCACCACTCGAACCGAACGCAGGAACACGGATCACCATGTCTTTTCTCTCCACAGGAACCGAACTCGCGCGCTTCCGCAGGGGCGTGCTGCCCAAGGTCGCGCTCGCGGTGCTGCTGGTCATCCCGCTCATCTACGGCGCCCTCTACCTCTGGGCCTTCTGGGCGCCCACCGACCACATGGACAAGCTGCCCGTCGGCATCGTCAACCTCGACGAGGCCGCGGAGGGCCCCGACGGCGAGCGGCTCACCGCGGGCGACGATGTCGTCGAGCAGCTGCTCGACGGGCGGGATCTCGACTGGAGGCAGCTCGACGCGGATCAGGCGGCCGCAGACGTCGCCGACGGGGAGGTCTACTTCTCGGTGACGATCCCGCAGGACTTCTCGGAGACCCTCGCCGGCCTGCAGGACGACCCGAGGGCCGGCCGGATCGACGTCGTCTACAACGACGCCAACTCCTTCCTCGCCTCCACGCTCGGCAAGCAGGCGATGGTGCAGCTGCGCGACGCCGTCGCCGAGACGACCACGCAGACGGCGGCCGACAAGATCCTCGTCGGTGTCGAGAAGCTCAGCGACGGCACGCGCGACGCCGCCGACGCGGCGACCACCCTCGACGACGGTGCCGCGAAGCTCCAGGGCGCCAGCGCTCGGTTGAGCGCCGGGCTCGGCGAGCTCGCGGAGGGCACCTCCCAGCTCGTCTCCCGGGCGCCCGAGCTCGTGGACGGCACCTCGCAGCTCGCCACCGGCCTGGGCTCCGCTCGCGACGGCGGCGATCGTCTCGCCGCGGGCAGCGCCGAACTCGCCGAGCGGTCGGGCGCCGCGGTCTCGGGCTCGGCCCGGCTCGCCGACGGGCTCGGCCAGCTGAGCGCGGGTGCGCAGGATCTGGCGGACGGAGCCTCGGCCGCCGCAACCGGCGGCGGTCAGCTCGCCGCCGGCGCCGAGCGGGCGGCCGCCGGATCGTCGCAGCTCGCCGACGGCCTCGAAGCGCTGAACGCCGGCTCCGCGCGGGTGGCGCAGGGCACGGGGGCCATCGCGCAGCTCGCGGCGGCGAACCCCGGCATGACGCTCGCCGAGTTGGACGCCGCACTGCAGCAGCAGGGCGCCTCGCTCGCGCAGCTCGCCGCGGGCTCCTCGGAGCTCAGCACCGGCCTCGGTACCGCCGCCCAGTCGTCCCGGGAGCTCGCGCAGGGCGTCTCCGAAGTGAGCTCGGGAGCCGCCGGGCTGCGGGACGGCACCGTCGAGGTGCGCGACGGGGCCGCGACCCTGGCGTCGAAGACCGCCGAGGCCGCGGCGAAGTCGCAGGAGCTCGCGGGCGGCGTCTCCCGGCTCTCCGGCGGGGCGCAGCAGCTCGCGAGCGGCAGCGCCGAGCTCGCGCAGGGTGTGAGCGCCGCATCCGCCGGGGCGGACCGCCTGGCGGCGGGCGCGGGCGACCTCGCCTCCGGGGCGACGCGCCTGGACGACGGCGCGCAGCGGGCTGACGACGGATCCGCTCAGCTCGCGCAGGGCGCCGCCGAGCTGCACGACGGATCGAGCGAGTTCGCGACGAAGCTCGCCGAAGGGGCGGACGAGGCGCCCTCCTTCGAGCGCGGGCAGACGGCGAAGATCGCGGAGACCATGGCGGCGCCCGTGCAGCTCGACGAGACCACGGAGAACCCGGTGCAGGGCTTCGGCGGCGGCTTCGCCCCGTTCTTCATCGCCCTCGCCACCTTCGTCGGGGCGCTCATCACGTGGCTGATCCTCCACGCGCTGCCGAAGCGGCCGCTGGCGACGAATGCGAGCGGCCTGCGCACCGTGCTCACGGGATTCTGGCCGGCCGCGATCATCGGCGTGGGGCAGACCGTCATCATGATGCTCGTGCTGGTCTACGGGATCGGGCTGCAGCCCGAGCACTGGGTGGGCATGACGCTGTTCATGCTGCTGACGACCTTCGCGTTCCTCGCGCTGCAGCAGATGTTCATCGTGCTGCTCGGCACGGCGGCGGGCCGGGTGGTGAGCCTCGTGCTGCTGATGCTGCAGCTCTCCTCGTCCGGAGGCACGTACCCGGTCGAGACGACGCCGAGGTTCTTCCAGATCCTGCACCCGTTCATGCCGGCCTCATACGTGGTCGACGGCCTGCGGCAGCTGGTGGGCGGCGGCATCGACGCCCGGTTCTGGACGGCGCTCGCGGTGATGGGCGGGATCCTGGTCGTGTCGCTCGCGGTCAGCGCGGCCGGGGCCCGGCGGCAGAAGGTGTGGACCCTGTCGCGACTGCACCCCGAGCTCGCGATCTAGGCGATGATGGATCCATGGCACGCGCGAACACCAGGCAGCTGATCACCGACGCGGCGGTGCGGGTCGCCGCCCGGCACGGGATCAGCGGGGCCTCCATGGATCAGATCGCGGAGGCGGCCGGGGTGGCCAAGGGCAGCCTCTACTACAACTTCGCGTCGAAGGACGCGATCTTCGAGGAGGTGATCCGCGGCGGCTTCGAGCGGCTCGCGGCCGCGATCGACGAGGCGCGGAGGGGCGCCGCGCCCGATGAGGCGCTGCGCTCCGTCGCCGCGGCGACGCTCGAGACGCTGCGCGGCAACCTCGACCTCGCGAAGCTCATGGCCTCCGAGGTGTTCCGCACCGACCGGGCGTGGGCCGACGCCATGGAGCTCGCCCGTTCGTCGGTCGTGGTGCGCTTCCGCGATGCGCTGCGAGACGCGGCCGGCGGCGCCGGCGCGAGCGGGCGCTCCGGCGAGGAGATCACCGAGATCGCCGGCGCGGCCTTCTTCGGGGCCCTCGCGGGCGCGTGCCTCGACTGGTTGCTCTTCCGCCCGGACCAGCCGATCGAGCGGGTGCTGGATCAGGTGCTCCACGCGTTCTGACGCCCCGGCGCGTCAGTGCTCGCCGTGGGCGTGCCCCGGCGCGTGCTCCTGCGTGCCTCCGCTCCCGGGGTCGTGCTCCTGCGCGCCTCCCCGCCCCGGCTCGGACGGCCCGTCGGCCGGCTCGACCACCGTGAACTGCCCCATCATGCCCTCGTCCTCGTGCAGCAGCATGTGGCAGTGGTACATGTAGGGCGTGTCCGGATCGGCGTAGTCCTCGAACCGCATGAGCAGGCGGTACCGGCGCTGCGGCTCCAGATAGACGGTGTCCTTCGGCCCCGCGAGCTCGGGAGGCGGGGGCGAGCCGTCCACGCTCAGCACGCGGAACTGCACGTCGTGGACGTGGAAGCTGTGCGGGATCGCCTGCGTGCTGCGCACCTCCCAGATCTCGGTGTCGCCGACCCGCACGACCTCGTCGATCCTGCCCATGTCCATGCGCTCGCCGTTGATCTCCCGTCCGTTCAGCTCGAACTCGCGGGTGGTGACGGCGTCCTCCTCGTGCAGCGCATCGGCCTCCGCATCGGCGGCGGTGGGCCACGCGGGCTCCGGCGACGGCGCGAGGGAGTCTGCCGCGCGGAGCTCGAGCACGTCGAAGGCGTCGCCGCCGCCGTTCGCCCCCGGCAGCAGCACCCCGCCCAGATCGACCTCCTCCGACCGCAGCCTGGCGGTCTCGCCGGGCGCCATCCGCAGCAGCACCTCCGCGCGCTCTCCCGGCGCGAGCCGCAGCGACTCGAGCGGGAGCGGCGCGTCGAGGAACCCGCCGTCTCCCGCGATCATCGTGAGCTCATGGCCCGGCACCGCGAACCGGTAGGTGCGGGCGGTGGAGCCGTTCAGCAGCCGCAGCCGGATCCGCTCGGTCGTCACCTCGTGGACGGCGCCGACGGTCCCGTTCGCCATGACGGTGTCGCCGAGCTCGCCGGGCTCCGCCCCGTCCTGATCGAGGACGAACTGGCCCTCCTCGTCGAAGGATCGATCCTGCACGATGAGGGGGACGTCGTCCACCCCGTACTCGCTCGGCAGCGCGGCGGCGGCCGACGCGTCGTCGTCCAGGATGAACAGGCCCGCGAGGCCCCGGTGCACGTGCGCCTCCGTCTCGCCGTGCGGGTGCGGGTGGTACCAGAGGGTCGCGGCGGGCTGGTCGATCGACCACTCGGGGCGCCAGGAGCCGCCGGGCTCGACCTCCTGATGCGGCCCGCCGTCCATTGCGGCGGGCAGGTGCATGCCGTGCCAGTGCACGCTCGTGCGCTCGTCGAGCCGGTTCTCGACCTCGACGGCGACGCGCTCGCCGCGCTGGGCCCGCAGCGTCGGACCCAGGAACTCGCCGTCGAAGCCCCAGGTGCGGGTCGCGGCGCCGGGCTCGGTGGCGGGGGCGAAGGACCGCTCGCCCTCCTGCGCCGTGAGCGAGAACACGCGCACGCCGTCCTCGATCCGCGAGGGAGCGAGCGGCGGGATCGCGAGGGGCTGCGAGAACTCCTGCTCGACGACGGGCACCGCGGGCGATCCGGCGCCCGGGATCGCACCGCACCCGAGCAGGCCGAGCGCGAGGGCGGGGACGAGGAGCGCCGCGCCGGTGCGCGACGCCGCCCCTGCGCGGGCCGTCGCGCCGGTGGTCGCTCGGCCCGCAGCGCCGTGAGCCGCAGCACGGTGGATCTTCACCGGCGCCCGCGCCCCGCGAGGCCCGCCTGGATCGCCCAGGCGAGGAGGCCCGCCAGGGCGCCCCACCCGGCCTGCAGGCCGAGCGACACCGGCACCGCCCAGATCGGGGCCGGCCCGCCGCCGAACGCGAGCGCCAGAGCGTGGGAGAGGATGCCGGAGCCGAGGCCGACCAGCGTGAGCGTGAGCACGGGGCGCGGGAAGCGGCCGAAACCCACGATGCCGACCCAGCAGACGGTCGTGACGGAGAGGATCACGGCCGCGCGGCCGAATCCGGCCGGCATGCCGGTGAGCTCGGCGAGCGGCCACAGCAGTGCGAGCGCCGACAGGCCGGCGATGAGGGGCCAGCTGAGGCGCCCGCCCGCTCGGAGCGGGGCCGATGGGGCCGGTGGGGTGGGCGGGGCCTCGGAGGTCTCGGCGGTCGGACGCGGTCGGGGATCGTGCTCGTTCGAATGCATGGTTCCAGCGTGCTCGCGCGGCGGGACGGGCGCATCGGCCGCGGGGCGTCTCCGATGTCGCCCGGGGGCGACAATCGCGTGTCGTCCCCGGGCGACACCTGGCCGGCACGGCCCGAATCGCGGTCCGCCCTCCGGATCCCGCGTCTAGGCTGGCACCATGACGGACGGCAGCACGACGGGCGGCGCTCTGACGGGCGACAGCACGACGGCCGGCAGCACGACGAGCGGCGAGTCCGCCCGTGGCCCGCAGCGGCGGTCCCGGCTCGTCGAGGCCGTGCTCGCCTGCGCCGTCGTGCTCGCGCTCTGCGTCGTGGTGCTGGCCGATCCCGCGCAGCCGACCTCGCCGGGGGCCTTCCTCGCCGTGGTCGGCTTCGGCGCGCTCGCCCTGCTGGGCGCGGCGGTCCCTCGGGTGTCCCTCGCGCTCACGATCCTCGGCATCTTCGCCTACTACGCGGCCGGCTTCCCGCCGCTCGGGATGGTGCTGCCGGCGGTCGGCGCGCTGTATCTCGCGGCGTGCCGCGGGCGAATCGCGTGGGCGGTGGGCGGGGCCGTGATCCTGCTCGGCGTGGCCACCTACTTCCGGCTGGCCGATGCCGACCCCGCGGCCCGCTTCACCGGGTACGAGTACGTGACCGAGCTCGCGCTCGCGGCGGCGGCCATCGCCTTCGGGACGGCCGTGCGCTTCGCGCGCGAGGCGCGCGGGCAGGCCGAGCTCATCGCCGGGCTCGTCGGCGCCGAGCAGGCCCACCTGGCGGAGCGCCGGGTGCAGGAGGAGCGGCTGAGGATCGCGCGCGACCTCCACGACACCGTCGGTCATCAGCTCGCCGTCGCGGCCCTGCACGCCTCGGTCGCCGAGGAGGCGCTGGGCGCCGCGCCGGAGCTGGCGCCCGTCCGCGCCGCCCTCGAGCGCGTCCGCGCCGCCAACGCGGAGACGCTCCGCGAGCTGCGGGGTGCGGTCCGGCTGCTGAGATCCGACGGCCGCGATCCGCTCGGCATCGCCGCTCTCGCGCGGACCGCGGAGGATGCCGGGCTGCGGGTGAGCCTCGATGAGAGCCGGCTGCGATCCCTCCCGCCCCTCCCTCCGCTGGTGGCGGAGGCGGCCGGGCGGATCCTCACGGAGGCCGTCACCAACGTGCTGCGGCACGCCTCGGCGTCGACGGTGAGGATCGACGCCCGCGTCGAGCCGAGGGGCGATGCGGGCGTCGGAGAGGGCACCGCGATCGATGCCGAGCGCGGCACTCTGCTGCTGCTCGTCGCGGACGATGGCGTGGGCGCGGAACCCGGAGCCCTCGAGGGCGGTCACGGCCTCGCCGGCATGCGCGAGCGCGCCGCGCTCGTCGGCGGGAGCGCGCGCTTCGCGCCGGAGCCCGGCCGGGGCAGCGCGGTGCGCGCGGAGCTGCCGCTCGGAACCGCGGAGCCGCCACGCGCAGACGCGGCGGATCGGGTGCGCGACGGCGCGGAGCGGGATCCCGGCCCCGGCCCTGCCGCGCTCCCGCGGGACACCGGGAGCGAGCCGTGATCAGGATCCTGCTGGCCGACGACCAGGAACTGGTGCGCGCCGGCCTGCGCGCCCTCGCCGAGCGCGACGGCGACATCTCGGTGGTGGGGGAGGCCGAGGACGGGCGGGCCGCCGTCGAGCTCTCCCGGATGCTGCGACCCGACGTCGTGCTGATGGATCTGCGCATGCCCGTCATGGGCGGCGTCGAGGCGACGCGTCGCATCGCCGGTGCGGGTTCCGGGCAGGGCGAGGCGTCGGGATCCTGCGAGGCCGCGGCGCCGCGGGTGCTCGTGCTGACCACCTTCGACGATGACGACGACGTGTTCGCCGCGCTCCGCTCGGGCGCCGCCGGGTACCTGCTCAAGGACGTCTCGCCCGCGGACCTGCGACGCGCGATCCGCACCGTCGCGGCGGGGGAGGCGCTGCTGGATCCGGCGGTCACCGCGAGGGTGATGCGGGCGGCGGCGGGCCGCGGCGGAAGCTCCGAGCCGCTGCCCGCCGAGCTGACGGAGCGCGAGGCGGAGGTGCTCGCGCTCGTCGGGCGGGGCCTGTCGAACGAGGAGATCGCGCGGGAGCTGTATCTCAGCCCGGCGACCGCGCGCACGTACGTCAGCCGCCTGCTCGCGAAGCTCGGCGCCCGGGATCGCGCGGCGCTCATCGTCCTCGCGTATGAGACGGGGGCGGTGCGCCCGGGCGAGGGGTGAGGATCTCCTCCGCGCGGCGGAGCCGTCGCCGGGCGATCTCATCCGCAGGGCGGATCTGCGGCGGACGGGCGCGTCGATAGCGTGGACGGGACGGACGCGAGGGCGTCCGGACGACACCGACGACCGGGCAAGGGGAGAAGCGCATGATCGAGCAGCTGCAGGAGTTCGCCGGAGGGTTCCCCGAGTGGGCGCAGGGGCTGGCGGTGGCCCTGGTGGCGATGATCCCGTTCGTGGAGTCCTACTTCGGCGCGGCCATCGGCGTGGCGATCGGCCTGCACCCGGTCGTCGCGGTCGGCGCGGCCGTGGTCGGCAACGTCGCCTCGATGCTGATCTTCGTGTTGGGCACGCACGCGACGCGGCAGCGGGTGCGGCAGGTGCGCGGTACGTCCGACGCGGCGGAGACGCCGAAGCGGCAGCGCCTGCGCCGCATGTTCGACCGGTTCGGGGTGCCCGGCGTCTCGCTGCTGGGGCAGACGTTCCTCCCCAGCCAGATCACGTCGGCGGCGATGGTCGGCTTCGGCGCCTCGAAGAACGCCGTGATCCTCTGGCAGATCGTGTCGATCGCGCTGTGGGGCACCCTCTTCGGGGTGCTCGCCCTCCTCGGGGTCGGCCTGCTGCTGCGATAGCCGGGTCGGGGGCGTGCGGCCCCCGCCCCGGGCAGGCGGGGCGCCCCGCCTGCTACTCCGAGAGCAGCGCCTGGATGCGGCGGATCCCCTCGACCAGCGCCTCGTCGCCGAGCGCGTAGCTGAACCGCAGGTAGCCGCTCGGGCCGAACGCCTCGCCGGGCACCGCCGCGACCTCCGCCTCTGAGAGGATGAGGTCGGCGAGCTCCAGCGAGGTGGTCGGGGTGACGCCCCGGTAGGCCTTGCCGAGCGCGCCCGTGACGTCGACGTAGGCGTAGAACGCGCCCTCGGGGGTCGGGCAGTTGAAGCCCGGCACCAGGTTCAGCTCCTCGACGATCAGCCTGCGTCTGCGGTCGAAGGCCCGGCGCATGTCCTCGATCGGCTGCTGCGGGCCGGTGAGCGCCGCGATCGCCGCGCGCTGGGCGATGTTGTTGATGTTCGACGTGAGGTGGGACTGCAGGTTCGCGGCGCCCTTGATCACGTCGGCCGGGCCGACCATCCAGCCCAGGCGCCAGCCGGTCATCGCGTAGGTCTTCGCGACGCCGTTCACGAGGATCGCGCGATCCTGCAGCGCGGGCACCGCCTCGACGATCGACAGCGCCTTCACGCCGTCGTACACGAGGTTCTGGTAGATCTCGTCTGCGACGACCCACAGGCCGTTGGCCTCGGCCCACTCGCCGATCGCCCTCGTCTCCTCGGGGGAGTAGACGGCGCCGGTCGGGTTCGAGGGCGAGACGAACAGCAGCACCTTGGTGCGCGGGGTGCGGGCGGCCTCGAGCTGGTCGACGGTCACCTTGTAGCCCTGATCCGCCCCGGCGAAGACCTCGACGGCCTTGCCGTCGGCCAGCTGGATCGCCTCGGGGTAGGTGGTCCAGTACGGCGCGGGCAGCAGCACCTCGTCGCCCGGATCGAGCAGCACCTGGAACGCCTGGTACACGGCCTGCTTGCCGCCGTTGGTGACGATCACCTGCGACGCGGGCACCTCCCAGCCGGAGTCGCGAGCGGTCTTCGCGGCGACCGCCTCGCGCAGCTCGGGAAGCCCGGCGGCGGCGGTGTAGCGGAAGTTCCTCGGGTCGTCGAGCGCGGCCCGCGCCGCGTCCACGATGTGCTCGGGGGTCGGGAAGTCGGGCTCGCCGGCGGCGTAGCTGATGACGGGGCGGCCCTCGGCCTGGAGGGCTTTCGCCTTCGCATCGACCTTGAGGGTCGCGGATTCGGCGATGGACGCGATCTTCTTCGAAAGACGGGGGAGCTCAGTCACGCCTCCAGCGTAGGGCACGAGGCCGGGAACTCCGAGACGGAGGCGGGATCGTCGACGGGCGTCGGATGAGGGCCGGTTCGACAAGCCGTCCTCGATCCCGTAGACTTCGGGAGGTAGTTGACTTCCGCCAGAATTTCCTATGCCTGAAGGCGATCTCGAGGATCGTGTGCAGCGGGAGAGGCTGGTCGGGGCAGCCCATAGGGCGGTGGCGCAATTGGTAGCGCAGCGGTCTCCAAAACCGCAGGTTGCAGGTTCGAGTCCTGTCCGCCCTGCCACACCCCGCGGGTGTTCCGCACCCGGGGGAGATTGAAAGGACGAAGCCCGTGAGCAGCAACGAGATCGACGAGACCGGCGGCGGTCTGGTCGAGCGCGCCAAGGCTGATCGCGCCGCGAAGAAGTCCTGGTTCGGGCGGGTGGTCCTGTTCATCCAGCAGGTCATCGCCGAGCTGAAGAAGGTCGTCACGCCGACCCGCAAGGAACTCGTCAACTTCACGCTGGTGGTGCTGGCCTTCGTCGTCATCATGATGGCTCTGGTGTGGGTGCTCGACCAGGCCTTCGGCTGGGTCACGGTGTTCCTCTTCGGCACACCCGGCTAACGAGCCGGCCGCCCGACCCCTCAGTTCCTGCAAGGAGAGTAAGAGTCAGATGACCAGCGAGAACAGCAACACCCCCGAGGCCGACCTCGACGCGGCGCTCGACGCGCTGGCGCAGTCGGGCGATCCGGTGGCGGACGCCGCCGTGGAGGACGCCCTCGACATCGACAGCAGCGAGGAGGCCGAGGCCGCCGCGAGTGCGATCGTCGACGAGGAGACCGAGGAGGAGGCCGCCTCCGAGGATCCCTACGCGGCCTTCAAGCGCGAGCTGCGTGCGAAGCCCGGCAAGTGGTACGTCGTGCACAGCTACGCCGGCTACGAGCGCAAGGTGAAGTCGAACCTCTGGAACCGTCGCGAGACGATGGGCGCGGTCGACGACATCTACGAGATCCAGGTCCCCATGGAAGACGTCATGGAGGTCAAGAACGGCCAGCGCAAGATGGTCACCCGCGTGCGCATTCCCGGCTACGTGCTGGTCCGCATGAACCTCAACGAGAACTCCTGGTCCGTCGTGCGCCACACCCCGGGCGTCACCGGCTTCGTCGGCAACGCGCACAACCCGGTGCCGCTGCGCTTCAAGGAGGCCTTCGAGATGCTGAAGAGCACCGTCGAGCTCGAGCCGGTCGCCACCGCGAAGTCGAAGGCCGCGGCGACGGCCGCCGCGCAGGGCCAGATCGAGATCGATTTCGAGATCGGCGAGACCATCACGATCAAGTCGGGCTCCTTCGAGGGCCTGCCGGGCACGATCAGCGAGATCAACGCGGCCAGCGGCAAGCTGACCGTGCTGGTCTCCCTCTTCGAGCGCGAGACCCCGGTCGAGCTCAGCTTCGACCAGGTCACCAAGATGGTCTGAGGTTCGCCCCTCTCGCGAGACTTCTCGAAGCGCCCCGGCCGCCCACGCGGCGACGGGGCGCTTCGCGTTGCGCCGCCCGCGGCTTCCGGGCTCCGGACGCCGTGAGGTGCGGAACCGTCTCGGATCGAGTACACTTGCATGGTTTGCGTCTTCCGGCGCGCCCCTCGCGGGTGCGGCCGCGACGGCGCGGACGGGCACCGCGCTCCGGAACGGCCGGAGAAGCGGGAGAACAAGCGCGTCAGCGCGAGTTCGAGAAAGGAAACAATCATGGCAAAGGCCAAGAAGGTTACCGGTCTGATCAAGCTTCAGATCGCAGCCGGCGCCGCCAACCCCGCACCCCCCGTGGGTCCTGCGCTGGGTCAGCACGGCGTCAACATCATGGAGTTCTGCAAGGCCTACAACGCGGCCACGGAATCCCAGCGCGGCAACGTCGTTCCGGTGGAGATCACCGTCTACGAGGACCGTTCGTTCACCTTCGTCCTGAAGACCCCGCCGGCCGCCGAGCTGCTCAAGAAGGCCGCCGGCGTGCAGAAGGGCTCGGGCACCCCGCACACCGTCAAGGTCGCCAAGGTGACCGCCGAGCAGGTCCGCGCGATCGCCGAGCAGAAGCAGGCCGATCTCAACGCGAACGACCTGGATCAGGCGGCGAAGATCATCGCGGGCACCGCTCGCTCCATGGGCATCACGGTCGAGTAAGGGGTACGGATATGGCACAGAAGTCAAAGGCGTACCGCGCCGCTGCCGCGAAGATCGAGGCAGGCAAGTTCTACACTCCCGCTGAGGCCGTCGCCCTGGCGAAGGAGACCGGTTCGGCCAAGACCGACTCGACCGTCGAGGTCGCCGTCAAGCTCGGCGTGGACCCCCGCAAGGCGGACCAGATGGTGCGCGGCACCGTCAGCCTGCCCCACGGCACCGGCAAGACCGCCCGCGTCATCGTGTTCGCGAACGGCCCCGCGGCCGAGGCGGCGCTCGCCGCGGGCGCCGACGAGGTCGGCGGCGACGAGCTCATCGAGAAGGTGGCCGCCGGCTACACCGACTTCGACTCGGCGGTCGCGACCCCCGACCTCATGGGCAAGGTCGGCCGTCTGGGCAAGGTGCTCGGCCCCCGCGGTCTGATGCCGAACCCGAAGACCGGCACCGTCACGCCGGATCCGGCGAAGGCCGTGACCGACATCAAGGGCGGCAAGATCGAGTTCCGCGTCGACAAGCACGCCAACGTGCACTTCATCGTCGGCAAGGCCTCGTTCTCGGCCGAGCAGCTGAGCGAGAACATCGCCTCGGTGCTCGAGGAGATCGGGCGTCTGAAGCCCTCCTCCTCGAAGGGCAAGTACGTGCTGAAGGGCGCCGTCTCGACGACCTTCGGCCCGGGCATCCCGCTCGACGTCGCAGGCCTCTGATCGAGTAGATCACCGGGCGAAGGCCCCCGCGCTCCGGCGCGGGGGCCTTCGTCGTGCGCGCGGCGGGTTCGCCGGTGCTGAAAACGAGCTGAGATGAATCTAGGATTGATCTCGTGCCCACACTCTGCGCCTCCAGCACACCGGTCGGACGGGATCCCGGATCCCGGCGCCCCGGGTGCCGCGCGACGCCGGAGCGGGGGCTCGGAGATGGGTGAGCGAGCGGCGGAGCAGCCGCCGCTGATCTCGGGATTCGGGTACGTCCGGCCTCTCGGCTCGGGCGGTTTCGCCCGCGTCTACCTGTACGAGCAGGACATGCCGCGGCGAGTGGTCGCGGTGAAGGTGCTCGAGGAGGATCTGTCGACCCCGACCGACCGGTCGGTGTTCGAGGCGGAGGCCGACACGATGGCGCGCCTGTCGAGCCACCCCTCCATCGTCTCGATCTTCCAGGCGAGCGTCTCCTCGGACGGCCGGCCCTACCTCGCCATGGAGTACTGCCCCGATTCGATGCGGGCCCGCACGAAGGGACGCCCGGCGCCCGTGGCCGAGGTGCTCGACGCCGGGGTGCGACTGGCCGGCGCCCTCGAGACGGCCCACCAGGCCGGCGTGCTGCACCGCGACATCAAGCCGTCCAACGTGCTGATCTCGACGACGGGCAGACCGGCCCTCGCCGATTTCGGGATCGCGTCGCTGCGCGGCCGCGTGCACGGCGAGGGCGCCTCCCAGGCCATGTCGATCCCGTGGGCGGCGCCGGAGATCATCACGGGCGAGGCCAGCGGCACGATCGCGAGCGAGGTGTGGTCGCTCGGCGCGACGCTGTACACCTTCGCCGCCGGCCGCTCCCCGTTCGAGAGCGGCGATCGCGTGCAGAACACGCAGGCGAAGATGAGCGCCCGCATCGAGAAGGCGCGGTACGCGCCCCTGTCGGCGTCGCCCGGCTACGAGGCGCTCGACGCCGTGCTCGCCCGCGCCATGAGCCGGTCGCCGCGGGATCGATTCCCGTCGATGCGGGAGTTCGGCCTGGCGCTGCAGCAGTTGCAGCGCCACTACGGGCTGGACGTGACCCCGCTCGACGTCGTCTCGGCCGGCTGGGTGACCCCGGCCGCGCACGACGACCGGGTGCGGGGGCCGGTCGTCTCCTCGGTGCAGCGGAGCAGCCGGGCGCAGAAGCGGGCCGATCATCTCGCGCGGGATCGCGGCACCGACCGCGACGGCCTCGTGATCGACGCCCCGGGCCCGAGCCCGCTGCGGGCCGGGCTCATCGGCGCGGGCATCGCGGTCGCGGCCATCGGCGCGATCGCGCTCGCGGTGCTGGTCCTGGGCGGTGGGCTGTGAGGAGGAGCGCCGTGCGGAGCGGGCCGGGGGAGTCCCGCAGATCCCGCACCGTCAGCTGGATCGCGGGCGGCCTCGCCGTCGCGGTGATCGCGACGATCGCGGTCGTGGCGAGCGGCTACGACGCGCGCGAGACGCCCCGCGAGGAGGCCTCGGTCTGGACGGTGCGGTCGAGCGGCCAGTACGCCCGGGTCAACACGGAGACCGGAGAGATCGACACGGTGCGCCGGATCGACAACCCCAGCGGGCTGGTGCAGTCGAGCTCCGGCGGAGTGCTGCTGAGCAACGGCAACGGGCAGGCCTGGACGATCGACCCGCGCCTGCCCGGCGACCTCGTCGCCGAGACGGACGGTGCGGGCGGGGATGCGGTCGGCGGCGCGCCGGGCGCGCCGGACGACGCGGCGGGTGGATCGGCGGTCGATGGCACGGTCGCCGATCCCACGGTGGACGCGCCGGGGCCGGCCGCCGGGGACGAGGGGCCGGGGGCGATGCGCACGCCCGAGGGCACCCGCGACGTCGTGTCCGCCGGCGGGGTCGTGGTCTTCCGCACCGAGTCGGGATCGGTCTACCTGAGCCGCTTCGAGACCGGCGACGGCACCTCCGGTGCGGGCCCGGGCCTCACCGAGCCGCTGCTCCTCGACCCGCTCGAGGCGCAGCGGGGCGACGAGGCCGCAGAGACGGCCGAACCCGACGCGAGCGGCGAGGCGGAGGGCGCGGACGAGGGCGACGGCGCCGACGGTCCGCAACCGGGCGGGCCCTATCGCGCCGACGCGGTCGCCGTCGACGACGCCGGTCTGGTGGCCCTCTTCTCGAGCGAGGAGCGGGCCGTCCGCTGGTTCGACGCGACGGCCGAGGGCGGCGCCGGGGCGTTCGTCGGCGGCGCGAGCGAGACGCCGGACGTCCCGGCCGACGGGATCCAGCTGGCCGGCGTGGCCGGCGAGTGGGTGCTCCTCGACGCCGAGAGCGGGAGGGTCTGGATCGAGGGCCGCGAGGAGACCGTCGAACTCGACACCGCGGGCGGCGCCAGGCTGCAGGCCTCGAGCGCCGGAACCGGCGGAGGCGCGCCGCGCGCGCTGATCGCCGACTCGACGGGCCTCTGGGCCGTGGGCAAGAGCGGCTCGGCCGAGCGGATCGCCGAGGCCGAGGGGCTGCCGGCGCAACCGGTGGCCGTCGGGGACCGCATGCACGCGGCGTGGATCGGTCCCTCCGGTGGCACGCTCTGGTCGTCCGGCGAGGACGGGGCCGGCGGGGAGACCCTGCCGCTGGAGCTCGACGACACCGTCGAGGACATGGGCGAGTTCGAGCCCGTGATCCGGAGCAACGGCAGCCGGGCCGTGGTCGCCGAGACGCGCACCGGCATGATGTGGACCGTGCCCGACGGCAGGCTCATCCCCGTCGAGCAGTGGACGCTGGTCGATCCTCCGAAGCAGGAGCAGGGCACGGTCGTCGTGCAGGACGTGACCGAGCAGGAGCCGCCGGTCGCGATGGACGACGCCTTCGGGGTGCGCCCGGGCGAGCCGGCGCCGCTGCCCGTGCTGCTGAACGACTACGACCCGAATCGCCGCGATGCGCTGACGATCGTGCCCGAGGAGCTGGGAGCGGGGCTCCCCGCCGAGTTCGGCGCCGTGGAGATGCTCGCCGACGGCCAGGGCCTGACGGTGACGCCCACCGCGTCGGCGACCGGGACCGCCTCGTTCTCCTACCGCATCACCGACGGCACCGCGGTCTCGGAGCCGGCGACGGTGACGCTCACCGCCGTGGCCGACGACGTCGACACGGCCCCCGAGTGGTGCCCCGTCGAGGGCTGCCAGCGGGCCTGGCCGTCCCCGGAGATCACACCAGGGGGGACGCTCGTGCTGCCGATCCTCGAGGGGTGGGTCGATCCCGAGGGCGACCCCATGATGCTCGTCTCGGCCACGCCGGTGGATCCGGCGGATCCGGTGCGCGCGCTCGTCACCTCCGACGGCCGCTTCGCGCTGCGCCACACCGACCCCAACGCGGGCGAGGGCGAGGTCTCCGTCGTGATCGCCGTGCGGGACGCCCGCGGCGAGACGCGGGAGCGCGAACTGCACGTGCGGGTGCGCGCCGGCGCGCTGATGGAGCTCTCGCCCATCGCGAGCACCGTCGCGACGAACGAAACGACGACCCTCCGCCCGCTCGGGCGGGTGAGCGGCGGCTCGGGCTCCTACGCGCTCGTCGACGCCGTCGCGCAGGACGGCGCCCTCGACGCCCGGGTGAACCAGGGCGCCGGCACGATCGAGGTGACCGCCTCGGAACCCGGCAGCACCGTGCTCACCGTCACCGTGCGCGACACGGGGACGGAGGCCGAGACCACGGGGACCCTGCGGGTCACGGCGGTCGACTCGAGGCCGCCGCTCGGATTGCCGCCGCTGCGCGCCTTCGTACGGCCGCTCTCCGACACGACCGTGGAGGTGCTCGACGCGATCCCCGGCGCGAACGGCCGCTCGCTGGTGGTGCGCTCGGCGAGCGTCGTGGACGGCGAGATGCGGGCCGACGTGATCGATCACTCGCGCATCCGCGTCTCGGGCAGCACTCCGGACGGCGCACCCGGCCGCATCGGCGCGGCGGAGGTGGTCGTCGCGGAGGAGGGCGCGACCTCGCAGGGCCGGCTCACGGTGTTCCAGGTGCCCGAGAACGCCGACGGCGGGGTGATCGCGGTCGCGGACACGGCGACCGTGCGCGCGGGGTCGGTGGTCGACATCGCGGTGCTCGACAACGACGTCTCCGAGCCCGGCGAGCGCCTGGTGCTGCACCCCGAGATCGGGGCCCCGGGAACGAAGGGCGAGCTCGCCTTCGCGTCGGGCAAGACGCTGCGCTACCTGGCGCCCGCCGAGCCCGGCACCTACACGCTGAGCTACACGGCGTACGGGGCGAGTTCGCCCGAGTCGGGGGACGTCGGCCACGTCCGGGTGACGGTGCTGCCGAAGGACGGCAACCGCGATCCGCAGCCCGCGTCCGTCACCGTGCGGCTCGCGCCCGGAGAGCAGGCGACGGCGCAGGTGCCGCTGTCGGGCGTCGATCCCGACGGGGACCGCGTGCGGCTCGTGGGCGTCGACTCGCCCGACGATCCGAAGCTGAGCGCGACGCTCGCCCCCCGCAGCGACTCCGTGCAGGTGGAGGCCGGCAGATCGGCCGAGCCGGGTACGAGCCTCGTGGACTACACGGTGCGCGACGGCTTCGGCGGCGAGGGCCGGGGACGGCTCAGGATCATCGTGACCGAGGCGTCCGACGGCGGGGGCGCCCCGGTCGCCTACAGCGACTACGTCCGGCTCGCGCGCGGCGTCGCCGAGCCGGCGGTGGTGCGGCCGCTCGACAACGACGTCGACCCGGCGCGCGGCGAGCTCGAGCTCGTCGAGGTGGTGCCGAACGTGCCCGGAGGCCAGTCGTCCGACCGGTACCGCGAGCTCGCGGGGCGGCTCGACCTCTCCCGGATGCAGCAGGGGCGGGTGCTGGTGGCGGGAGGCGACGACCCCGGAACCGTGTCCTACCGGTACACCGTGCGCTCCTCCGAGAGCTCGAGCACCTCGGACGGGCTGATCGTCGTGCAGGTCTCAGACCGGGTCGGCCAGCAGGCCCCGACGGTGCGCGACACGGTGCTCTCGGCCCGGGATCGCGCGGAGCTCGCCCGCGGGGGCGTCGACGTCGTGACCGACCGCGTGCACTGGGCCTCCGGCGACGTCTCCTCGCTGCAGCTGTCGCTGTGGGGGTCGGCGGCGGATCGCTACAGCGTGGACGGCTCGCGCATCGTCGGCAGCTACCGGGCCGAGGGCGACCTCGTGCCGTTCCGGCTCGCGGGCACCGACGCGATGGGCGCGGAGGTCGAGAGCTTCGGCTTCCTCGTGGTGCCGCCGCTCGACGAGCTGCGCCTGACGTTGCAGCCGGGCCTCGCGCCGATATCGGTCGACGAGGACCGGAGTGCGCAGGTGGACGTCGCCGACGTCCTCGACCTCGCCGTCGGCGACCGCGTCGAACTGCGCGAGGGGCCGTTCCCGGTGCAGCGCTCGCAGGCGAGCTGCTCGGCGACGGGAGCCGGCGCGCTGCGCTACACGGCGGGCAAGGAGGCGCCGTGGACCGACTCCTGCGTGATCTCGGTGCGGCTGACGGAGCAGCGGGCGTGGACGCAGCTGGCGCTGCCCATCCAGATCGTGCCGAGGGAGCCCGTCGTCGAGCTCGCGGGGGTGACCCGCACGGTCGCCCCGGGCGAGGCGCAGACGGTGGATCTCGCCGACATGGTGCGCTGGCAGGGCGGGCGCGAGGGGCGGGCCGGAACGCTGAGCTTCTCGATCTCGGGGGGCGCTCGGAGCTTCGAGGTGGCGCAGTCGGGCGCGAGCCTGCAAGTGCGGGCGCGAGCCGACGCCGCTCCGGGCGCGCAGGAGGCGGTGACCGTCTCGGTGACGGGGGCCGGCGAGAGCCGTGCGCCGCTGACGCTGCGCGTCGGTCAGGCGCCGCGCGACACGCCCCGGGGCGCCACGGTCGCCCTGCAGTGCACCGTCGGCTCCGACTGCAGTGCGCGCGTGATCGGCGCCCCCGGGGAGCACGACCCGTTCTCCGGGAAGACCGGCGGCGGCCTCGAGCTCACCGGAGTGGACGGCGGCGGCTGCCGCTTCGGCACCTTCCGCGCCTCGGGCGACTCGGTCTCCGTCGGATGGCCCGACCCCCGCGGCCCCGGCGGGCGATGCACGGCGAGCTTCACCGTGCGGGACGCCCAGGGGCGCACGGGCACGGGCTCGATCGAGCTCGATGCGCAGGGCGTGCCGCGGCCGCCGGCCAGCATCGCCGCCGTCGGATACACGGCGAACAGCGTGACGCTCGAGGTGCAGCTGAGCGGTCAGCCCGCGCACCCCGACGTGACGGGCGTGCGGATCGAGGGCGGGCCCGGATCGGAGGACTGCTCTGCTTCGGGGGCGACGTACCGCTGCACGGTGCGCGGCCTCACCCCCGGCGAGAAGCACGGCTTCCGGGCCCGGGCCGTCAACGCCGTGGGCGCGTCCGACCCGACCGCGAACTCGGTGACCGCGTGGGCCTACAAGACCCCGGACGCCCCGAGCGTCGACCCGACGCAGATCTCGGCGGAGTCGACGAGCACCGGAACGGTGCGGTTCGAGATCCGCGGCGGTGACGACACCTCGGGGTTCCGGATCGTCACCGCAGCAGGCGAGCGGCGGGCCAACGGCCGGAGCGCGACCGTGGACGTCGCGGGGCTTCCCGTCGGAGCCTCCGAATACACGGTCGTGCCGGTCAGCCGTCACGATCCGCCGTCGGGCGCGCCCTCGGAGGGGGCCGGGCGGAGCGGTTCCGTGCGCGTGGGCGGACTGCCGAGCGTCTCGGTCAGCGCGAGCTCCCCCGCGGGCGGCAACCGCGTCGATGTCACCGTGAACGTGAACGCGAACGGGGGCGGCGAGGTGAGCCACGGCTTCCGGGTCGGCAGCGGCAACTGCTCGCCGGCGCAGCACGACGGCACGAGCGGAAGCTACTCGGACACCGGAGAGAAGTACACGACCGAGACCGTCACGGCCTGCGCCCGCAACGAGTGGGGGACCGCGCAGCCCGCGCAGACCACGGTGAACGTGGGCGGCACCCCGCCCGCGCCCACCGTGAACGCGGGGTGGACGGTGGCGGCGAACCCGCTGACGGTTCCGGGATCCTCGGCCGAGTACCGATACGTCTCCGGTCCGAGCGTGATCGCCGAGCCCGGTCTGAAGCTCGAGTACGTCGTCGACGGGACGAATGTCGGGCAGAACTTCCCCCAGCTCGGCCCCGAGCGGGAGCACACCGCGACGGTGCGGCAGTGCACCGCCAAGGGCGTATGCTCCGAGCCGGTGGCGGTGACCGGCAACGCGCCGTCGCCGGTCACGGTCGACCTGCAGGGCTGCATCGCGTCGGATGCGAGCCAGGCCGATCTGCTGAGTCGCGTCTCCGCCGGTGCGCGGTCCAGCGCCTCGCCCTCCTGGGACCACGCCGCCGGGGTGCTCACGATCGCCTGGACCGGATCCTATGCGGCCCTCCAGCCGCTGAGCGCCCCCGTGTGCGCGCAGCCCGATCCGAACCCCGAACCGCCACCGGGCCCGTGAGCGCGGGGCCGGGATCCCGGACCAGCGCAGCACCGCACCGACGACGCATCACCCGCACCACCGACACGAGGAGCCGATATGACCACGGAGCCGCAGACCCCCCTCACCGATGAGCGCGCCCGCTGGGCGGGGGAGGCGCTGCGCACCGCCGCCGACGCCGTGGAGCAGGCGATCCAGGGCAAGCGCCGCGTGATCGAGCTGGTGCTCGCGACCTCGATGGCCGGCGGGCACGTGCTGCTCGAGGATGTGCCGGGCACCGGGAAGACGGCGCTCGCGCGCAGCCTCGCGCAGGTGATCCAGGGCACCTCGTCGCGCATCCAGTTCACCCCCGACCTGCTGCCCGGCGACGTCACCGGCATCACCGTCTACGACCAGAAGCAGGGGGTGTTCGAGTTCCACGCCGGGCCGATCTTCGCGAACGTCGTGCTCGCCGACGAGATCAACCGAGCCAGCCCGAAGACCCAGTCCGCCCTGCTCGAGGTGATGGAGGAGCGGCAGGTCACGGTCGACGGCCAGAGCCACCCCGTGGGAAGCCCGTTCATGGTGATCGCCACGCAGAACCCGGTGGAGCAGGCGGGCACCTACCGGCTGCCCGAGGCCCAGCTCGACCGCTTCATGATCAAGACCTCGATCGGGTACCCCGACGGTGCGGCGATGATGCGCATCCTGCAGCGCGGGGCGGATCCGGAGATCGAGCCCGTGGTCAACACCGGCACCCTGCTGCAGATGCAGGAGTTCGCCAGGTCGGTGCACGTGAGCCCGCTCATCGCCGATTACGTCACCCGCCTCGTCGAGGCCACCCGGCGCGCCAGCGAGGTGCGGCTCGGGGCCAGCGTGCGCGGCGCCCTCTCGCTCGTGCGGATGGCCTCCGCCTGGGCGCTCGCGAACGCCCGCGCCTACGTCACCCCCGACGACGTGCGCGACCTCGCGCTGCCCGTGCTGTCGCACCGTCTCGTGCTGGAGCCGGAGGCCGAGTTCGACGGGGTGACGGCCGAGCAGGTCATCGGCCAGGTGCTGCTCGACGTGGACGTGCCGAGGGAGAACGGCACCGAGTGAACACCGAACGCACCCACAGCCGCACCTGGCGCACGGGGACCTCGACGCGGCTGAGCGACACGACTCGCACCGCCCGCGCGCTCGGGGGTCTCGAGCTGCGCCGCGTGCAGGCGCGCCGGTGGTGGCGGAGCACCCGGCGCGGTGTCCGGCGCGCGTGGGCGGGCGCGGTCCAGGCCGTCACCCCGCTCGGCTGGTTCGTGATCGCCGTGAGCGCGATCGGTGCGGCGTGCGGTGCGGCGCTCGGGTGGGTCGAGGGCTGGTTCGTCGCCGTGGCGTGCGGGGCCGCCCTGCTCATCGGCCTGCCCTTCCTGCTCGGCACCCGCGCCTACGAGATCAGGATCCGGCTCGACCGCAAGCAGGTGGTCGCCGGCGGCGAGGTGGACGTGAGGATCGGGGTGGGGAACGCGAGCTCGCGGCCCGCCCTGCCCGCGCTCGCCGAACTGCCCGTGGGCGACGCCCTGCGCGAGCTGACGATCCCGCTGATCGGGCCGAACCGCGCCACCGAGCTGCCGCTCTCGATCCCGGCCCGCACGCGCGGGGTGATCCCGGTGGGTCCGCTCACGGTTGCGCGCCGCGACCCCCTGAACCTCCTGCGGCGCGAGGTCACCTGGCGCGATCGGCACCTCGTGCACGTGCACCCGGTGACCGCCCCGCTGCCGCCGAGCTCGGCCGGGCTCGTGCGCGACCTCGAGGGCGCGGCGAGCCGGCGCCTCACCGACTCCGATCTCTCGTTCCACGCGGTGCGCGAGTACGCCCCCGGTGACGCGCTGCGCCACGTGCACTGGAAGTCGACGGCGAAGACGGGCACGCTCATGGTGCGGCAGTACGAGGAGTCGCAGACGGCCCGCGTCGCCGTGCTCTTCGACGCCCGCCCCGAGGAGTACGCGAGCGACGAGGAGTTCGAGCTCGGCGTGAGCGCCGCGGCGTCGATCTCCGTGCAGGCCGTGCGGGAGGGACGCGGGCGCTACGTCGCGTCCGCGTGGGCGCCCGGCCGTGTGCGCCCGAGCATCGACGGGCTCGAGGAGCTGCCGTCGCGCGATCCGAAGCAGCTGCTCGACGCGTGGGCCGAACTCGAGCCGGCGCTCGACGGCCGCCCGTTCGAGGCGCTCGCCCGGGGCCTCGCGGAGTCCCGGCGGCCGCTGTCGATCGTGGCGATCGTCACGGGATCGGTGCCCGACCTGCAGCGGATCCGCCGCGCGGCCGTCGCCTTCACTCCCGACGTGCACGTTCTCGTGGTGCGCTGCGAGCTGTACGCCGAGCCCCGGGCGCAGCGCGTCGACCCGCTCACCACGTTCACGGTCGGCGCCCTCGGCGACCTGCCGCAGCTCATGGTCAGGAGCGGACTGTGACGCAGGTCTCGCGCCTCGTCGGCGCCGTGGCGGCCGCGGGTGCGGCGATCTCGCTGGGCGCGCTCGCCGCCTGGCCGATCTACCGCACTCCCTGGCTGTGGGCGGTCGCCGTCGCCGGACTCCTCCTCGGGGCGGGCCTGGGGTGGGCGCGCGCCCGGTGGAGATGGTCGCCGCCCGTGCTGGTCGCGGTGTGGCTCGCGGCGTTCCTCGTGACGCTGGTGCCGGTGGCGGTGCCCTCCGCGATGGACGGCGGGCTCCCGGGGCTCGGGCGGGGGTTCGTCGACGGCGTCGCGGCGGTCGCGCTCGGCTGGAAGCAGCTGCTCACGCTCACGCTGCCGGTGGGCACCTACCAGACGGTGCTGGTGCCCGCCTACCTGGTCTTCTCGCTGACGGGTCTCCTCGCGACGACGATCGCGCTCCGTCCCGGCAGGTGGGCGTCGCTCGCCGCGATCCCGCTGCTCGCCCCCGTCGCGTTCGGCACCGTCTTCGGATCCTCCGCCGTGAGCGACCCGCTGCGCCTCGGTCCGGTCTCGCTCGTCGCGCCCCGGGAGCTGGGCGCGTGGCTGCTGGCGGGGCTGCTCGGAGCGGTCTGGGTGGCGTGGACGGCGGGCGCCGAGCGCCGGGCGGCGCTGCGGCGCGGTCGCGCGGCCTCGGGCTCCCCCGTCGCCCGCGGCCGGTTCGCCCGCGCAGGGATCGCGGCGGGCACCCTCGCCGCGACCCTCGTCGCGGGAGCGCTGCTCGCGCCCTCGCTCACCCCCGACCGCCGCGAGGTGCCGCGCGATCGGGTCGATCCGGAGATCGTGGTCCGGGAGCGGCCGAGCCCCCTCGCCGCGTACCGCAACGCGAAGCGGGACGACGCCCTCGACCGGCCGCTCTTCGAAGTGAGCGCCGAGGGGCGGCTGCCGCAGCGGCTCAGACTCGCCGTGCTCGACGTCTACGACGGGGTCGACTTCCACGTCGGAGCGGACGCCGGGGGCCGTTTCAGCCGCTTCCCGAGCGGCGACCGGATCCCCGACGAGAGCCGCCTGACCGTCGAGGTCGCGGAGGGCTACTCCGACATCTGGGCCCCCTCCGCCCGGCTCGGAGACCGGCCCTCGTTCTCGGGCCCGCGCGCATCCGAGCTCGCCGACGCGTTCTACGTGAACCGCGAGACGGACGCCGCCATCGTCGTGCCCGACGGCGGCGGGCTCGCCCGGGGCGACGCCTACACGGCGGTCGTGAGCGCCGCCGACCCCGGCCGCCTGTCCGAGCGACCGGCGTCGAATGCGCCGCTCGTTGATCTCGAGCAGACCCCGGAGCTCGCGCGCTGGATCGAGGCGCAGGGGCTGCCGGCCTCGGGCGAGGGCGTGCTCGAGCTCATCCAGCGCCTGCGGGATCGCGGGTACCTCAGCCACTCGCTCAGCGCCGGCGAGGGGCAGCGCCTCTGGCTCCAGCGCCTCTCCGAGGAGTACGGCACCGTGTTCGAGCCGAGCGCCGGCGGGCACTCGGTGACGCGTCTCGAGGAGCTGTTCGGGCAGCTCAACGCGCAGCAGCGGGCGGCCGGAGAGAACGCGGGCGACGCGATGCTGGTCGCGGGCGTCGGCGATGATGAGCAGTTCGCCGCCGCCGCCGCGCTCGTGGCGCGCGCGGTCGGCTTCGAGTCGCGCGTCGTCGTCGGGGTGCGGCTCGGCGACGGGGTGCCCGGCGTCCCCGCCTGCGACGGGGAGTGCTCCGGCGAGAACGTCGCCGCGTGGGTGGAGCTCCGCGGCGAGGGCGGCGACTGGGTGCCCGTCGACGTCACGCCGCAGGCGGAGATCCGGCCCACCACCCCCGAGGAGGGCGAGCAGCTGCCCGAGTTCCCCACGGTTCCCGAGGAGCGCGACGCGCACGAGGTCGACCCGCCGCTCGGGCTCGGCGACTCCGACGGAGACCCGCAGGAGCCCGAGGAGGAGCCCGTGGCGGCCTGGATCTGGCCCGTGCTGCGCATCGCGGGGCTCTCGCTGGCGGCGCTCGCCCTGCTGGCGCTTCCGGTGGTGTTCCTCCCGCTCGCCAAGCGCGCCAGGGCCCGCGGGCGGCGCGCGGAGCCCCAGGCAGAGCTCCGGGCGCTCGGCGCGTGGGACGAGATGGTCGATCGGGCGCGGGATGCGGGCGTGGACGTGCCCGAGGGCGGCAGTCGGCGCGACGTCGCGCTCGCGCTGGGCACGCGCGCCGCGGTCTGGGCGGCGGCGGAGACCGACCGGGCCGTGTTCTCGCCGGGCGGGATCACTGACGCCGACGCCGACCTGCTCTGGGCGGCGGCCGATGCCGACCGGACCGAGCGCGCCGCCGGTCGCACGCGCGGGCAGCGTATGCGCGAGGCGTACTCCCTGCGCTCCTACGGCCTCCGGGCGCGCGGGCGGCGCGGGCGGCTCGGGCGGCTCGGACGGCTCGGTCCCGGCGAGGGGGACGGTCCCGGCGAGCGGTCCGGGGCGGGGCGCACGGTTTGGCGCGGGGCGCAGAAGTAGCAGACAATCAGCTGGGGCGGATGCCCCGCGGAACGGGTAAGGAAGACACACGATGTTCGGAAACATGAGCGGGCCGCTCCTGACACTCATCGGGATCTGGGGCGTGGTCGGCCTGGCATTCTTCGTCTGGTACCTCTGGGCCATGGCGCGCCTGTTCCCCCGGATCGGGCTGCCCGCTTCGCACGGCTGGATCCCGATCTGGAACCTGTGGCAGCTCATGAACCGCACCGGCCTCCCCGGCTGGGTGAGCCTGCTGGTGCTCGTGCCCGGGCTCGGGGTCGTGCCCTTCGTCTTCGGCGTCATCGCGATCCACCGCATCAACACCGAGGCCGGCCTCGGCGCGGGATACACGGTGCTCGGCGCCTTCATCCCGCCCCTGTGGGCCACGCTCGCGGCCAACTCCTTCGCCGAGACGGCGCCGCTCCGGCAGCCCGCCGGCGTCGGCGGCTCCGGGGGGTACGGCGGCACCGGGGGGTACGGCGGCTCCGGCGGCGGGTATGCCGCAGGTCCGGGTGCCGCCGCCCAGGCGCAGCAGGGGTACGGCGCCCCTCCGGCGCCTCCGGCGCCTGCACCGGCCCACGCCCTGCCGCCGGTCCCGCCGCAGCATCTCGCTCCGCAGCAGCCGGCCGCGCAGCAGCCGGCTTCGCAGCAGCCGGCGCCGCTCCCGCCCCAGCCCTCGGAGCAGCCCGCGCGGCCTGCCCCGCTGCCCTGGGAGACGGTCGCCGAGCCGGCCGTCTTCGAGGAGCCGACGCCGACGGACCGGTGGGGCCTGAGCTCCACGACCGAGCGGGAGTTCGAGCGCCTCGCCTCGGAGGATCTGCAGGCGCCGCCCGCGGCCCCGCTCGCCCCGGCCCCGGCGCCGCGCCCAGCGGCCTGGTCCGAGCTCGCGCCGCCTCCGGCCCCTGAGCCCGCCGCTGCTCCAGCGCCCGAGCCCGCCGCGACTTCCGCGTCGCAGCCTCCGCTGCCCCCGGCGCCCCCCGCGCCTCCCACGGCGACCGGGGCGACCGGGGCTACTGCGGCGCCCGGGGCGCCATCAGGGGCCGCGCAGACGCCGCCGGTGCCTCCGGTGCACCCGGCGGCCGTGCCCCAGCACACCGGCCCGGCTGCTTCCCGTCACACGACGACCTCCCCGCCGCGCCACACCGGTCCCGCCGCGCCCCGGCGACCGGCGGTTCCCGCCGCGGCCGAGGCGCCGGTGTCGAAGCAGGCCGAGGCGCCCGCGCCGAAGCCGGCCGAGGCGCCGGTGCCGAAGCGGGCCGAGGCGCCGGTCGAGCGGGACGACCGGGCCGTGCACTCCGAGGCGCGCCGGGATCCCGAGTCTGCGGCGCCCGCCCCCTCCTCGATCGACGAGCTGTTCGCCCGGGAGGACGACCTCGACCGCACCGTCGTCGCGGCGCGCCCGCCCCGGCAGAACTGGGTGCTCGTGCTGCCCGACGGCGAGGAGATCCCGCTCCCCGGCGGCGACGTCGTCGTCGGACGCAAACCGCAGGCTGTCGCCGGCTCGACGGTGCTGGCGATCCCCGATCCGACCAGGACGCTCTCCAAGTCGCACGCGCGCATGCGCTTCGACGGCGAGAGCTGGACCATCGAGGATCTCGGCTCGACCAACGGGCTCGTCCTGGTCGCGGAAAGCGGCGAGGAGATCGAGGCGGTGCCCGGGCAGGCGGTTCTCGCGACCGAGCAGATGATCATCGGCACCCTCGAGGTCGCCCTGCGAAGGGCCGGTGACGCGCGCTGATGACCGCGGCAGCGACGGCCCCGGTGCTCGACTACGCCTCGCGCACCGATCCCGGGCTGCGCCGCGAGGTGAACGAGGACGCCGTGCTCGCGCAGGATCCGTGCTTTCTCGTGGCCGACGGCATGGGCGGGCACGAGGCGGGAGACCGAGCCAGTCGGGCGGCGATCGACGTGTTCGTCGAGCTCCTGGCCGCCGGTGCGGGACCGCTCGGCCTCGGTGAGGTCGAGACCGCGATCGAGAACGCGCGCTACGCGGTGGCGGACATCGCCCGGCACTCGGCTCGCGGCGCGGGGTGCACCCTCACCGGGGTGGTGCGCGTCGAGCACGAGGGCGAGCCGTTCTGGTACGTGCTGAACGTCGGCGACTCGCGGGTGTACCTGCACCGCGGCACCGAGCTGACGCAGTTGACCGCGGACCACTCGCTGCGGGAGGAACTGCTGGCGAGGGGCATCACCGATGCCGACACGACCCCCCGCAACGTCATCACCCGCGCGCTCGGATCCGAGGACCCGAGGCACGACGCCTGGCTGCTCCCGATCCAGACCGGCGCGCGCCTGCTGATCTGCTCGGACGGTCTCACCACCGAGCTCTCCGATGCCGAGCTGCTCGCGGTGCTGACCGTCGGCGGGCGGCCGGCCTCCGTCGCGGACGAGCTGCTGCGGCGGGCGTGCGAGTCGGGCGGCCGGGACAACATCTCCTTGATCGTCGTCGACACCGTCTCGGGCGGCAGCGGCGAGGGGGCCGGCGCTCGGCCGTGGGAGACGGGCACCGTCGGCCCGACCGGGGCCGACGATGACACGCTGGAGCGCACGCTCCCGGGGAGGCACCGGTGAGCCGGGGCGGCGAGGAGCCGGTGGGCCGGGATGCGGGCCCGGTGGGCGGGGACGACGAGGATCCGGTGGAGGATCGCACGGTCGTGGCCTCGCGGCTCGACGAGACCGTCGTCGTGGCGCGGCGGGCCCCGTCGGCCGACGAGCTCGACCGCACGGTGGTCTCGGACCGGCTCGGCCGCACCGTCGTCGCCTCGCGTTCCCGTGACGCGGCTGCGCCCTCCGAGCCGCGGGGCGAGAAGCGGGACCGGTGGTCGCGTGGCGATGAGCCGGACCGGTCGCGTGGCGATGAGCCGGATGATCGGGCTGCCGGCGGATCGTTCCGTGGGACTCGCAGCGGTGCCGGATCGGCGCCGTCCACGGGGCGTCGCACGGGGAAGGGCCTCGATCCCTCGCGGCGCATCCCCGCTGTGCCCGGCGATGTCCCCTGGGCGTCGACGCCCGTGCCCGAACCCGGGGTGCGACCGGGGCTTCCCGTCGTGTACGGCGCCCGGCCGCCCGCGGATGGCGGGCCCGAAGAGCCGGACGGGATCCGGCGCAGGCTGGGCCCCCCTCCGGCGGCCCCGGCGTCTCCCCTCGCCGCCGAGCAGGCACCGCGCCCAGCCCTGCCCTCACTTGAGCGGCGGACGAGGCGGAGGCGCGTCGTCACACTCGCCTGCTACACCGCCGCGATCCTCGTCTCGGGTTTCGGCCTCTGGGGCGTCGCCGTGCTGGCGTTCGGCTAGGGACGAGCTGTCGGCGGCCGGCGGTCGGCTGTCGGTTGTCAGCTGTCGGCTGTCGTGGACGTCCCGTCCGCCCGACCGTTCCGCCCGTCCCGTCCGGCCGGCCCGTCGGTCCGCTCCGCCCGTGCCGACCGGCCGTTCCGACCGGTCCGTCGGTCCGCTCCGCCCGTCAGCCTGTCCCACCCGACCTGAACGCGCTTCGACCCTGTCCTCGATCCGGGTCGAGCCTATGCTGCGGGACGGTGAGGTCCAGCTCCTGTGCATAACCGGAGCTTATCCACAGATGCACATCGCGGACGCGCAGCCAAGTGATTCCTCCTCCAAAATTCACCGGAAAACACTTCTCTCACGTCCTCCGAGATCGGCGTGATTCCGCGGCTCCGGGCGGGGCGAATGTCAGTGGTCCGGTCCATACTTCGGACATGAGCATCCCTTTCCGTTCCGGCACCGAGCAGCACCGGCTGCTGGGTGCGGCGGTGACGGAACTCGTCGATATCGATCGTCAGATCCGCCGGCTCGAGGCGCGGCGAATGGCGGGCTTGGCGCGCGTCCGGGAGATCGCGCACCAGGAGGCCGATGCGGCTCGCGCCGAGGCGGCTTCGGAGGGGCGTCGGCTCGGATACGAGCACGACGGTGTCGTGCACCGTGCTGCAGAAGCAGAGGTCGCCTTCGCTCTCGGGGTCTCGGATCGCGCGGTCGCGAGGCAGATCGATCATGCCGACCGGGTCATGACCGACTACCCGGTGACGCATGCCGCCCTTGCGGCGGGCCGGATCGCGCTGGGCCACACGACCGGAATCGCGGATGCGGGAGCGGTGATCCGAGACGCCGGTGCGCGACGAGCGTATGAGGCGGAGGCGCTCGCCTATGCGGTTCGGGAGTCGCCGAACCGGACCCGCCGCATCGCGAAGATCCTCGCGGACAAGTACGCGGCGACCACGTTCGAGGAACGTCATCAGACGGCCAGAGAGCGGCGCCTCATCTCGGTGACGCCCGTTGACGATGGGATGGCGGAACTGAAGGCGATCATGGACGCGAGCAGCGCGCACGCGATCTATGATCGGCTCTGCCAGCAGGCTCGGCTCGTGCAGGACGCCGAACGCGCGTCCGCGGCGGAGGCGAAGCGTGCCGCGACCCGGGATACCGGGGTCGACGTGCCGGGCGTTCGGCCGCTGGACCACATCCGGGCCGATCTCGCGGCCGACATCCTGCTGCACGGAGCCCCGTCCAACGACCTCGGCGAGATCGATCTGAGCAGCATCCGGGCTCGTGTCCAGGTCACGGTGCCCGTGCTGTCCCTCCTGCCCGCCACGCGCGCCGTGTCTGAAGCAGGGGACAACGATCCCGGTGCGCACGGTGGCGATGGTGAGCGCGGCGGCGTCGGTGCATGCGGCGATGCCGATGAGCGCGGCGATGCCGGTGCGCGCGGTGGAGATGGTGAGCGCGGCGATGCCGCATCCGAGCGCCATTACCTGCGCGTCGCAGGCCTGCAGGGCGCGGCCGTGCTGGCGGGCTACGGGCCCATCGACGCCGCGACCGCACGTCTGCTGGCCGGTCTCTCGGCGGGGTGGGATCGCATCAGCTGCCATCCGATCACCGGCGGCGTCCTCGGTGTGGATCGCTATCGACCCTCGGCGCAGGTCCGCCGCTTCGTCATCGCGAGGGACACGCAGTGCCGGTTCCCCGGCTGCACCGTGGTCGCGCACCGCGCAGACCTCGACCACACGGTCGACGCGGCACAGGGTGGCGCGACCTCGACGAAGAACCTGGCGGTGCTCTGCCGCCGGCATCACGTGCTGAAGCACCGCACCGGGATGACGGTCGCGCAATCTCCGGGCGGTGCGCTCGAGTGGACGTCGAGCCTGCGGAGGAGGCTTCGGGACACCCCGGTGTCGCGAGTGATGTTCCGGGCCGTCCGGGAAGCGCCCGAAGCGGGAGCGACTCCCGGATCGAGGCGAAGCGGCACCGGGGGACGGGAGCCGACCGGGAATGCCGCGAGGCCGAGAACGACGGTCGAGCCGCGAGGCCCCGCTCCGCCTCGACGCGAGCCCGCGCCGCCGCCGTTCTGAGCCCTCGCGGTCGAGCCGCCGAGCGGATCCGCCAACCGGCTCCGCCAACCAGCTCCGCCGACCAGCTCCGCCGAGCGGATCCGCCAACCAGCTCCGCCGACCGGCTCCGCCGAGCGGCTCCGGCGACCGGCTCCGCCGGCTTCCGCGGTCGCGGCAGTGCAGCCCGACGCCGGGGGCGGGGAGCCGACCCCGGCTCCCCGCCCTAGCGCTTCTCGACGACGAGCATCGTGCCCGTGGCGGTGAATTCGTCCTCGATCTCCTCGTTGCGGTTGTAGGTGGCGAGACTGACGACGATCGCCGCGAGGCCCGCGAAAACGAACCCGGGCAGCAGCTCGTAGAGATCGAAGATGCCACCCTCGGGGGCGCTCCACAGGAAGACGGTCAACGAGCCGACGACCATCGCCGCGAGCGCACCCCAGTTGGTGAGCTTGCGCCAGTACAGGCTCAGCAGGACGATCGGCCCGAAGGAGGCGCCGAAGCCGGCCCAGGCGAAGCTGACGAGGCCCAGGATGGAGTCGTTCGGGTTGATCGCGAGCAGCGCTGCGACGACGGCGACCGCGAGCACGCAGGCGCGTCCCAGCATGACGAGCGACCTCTCGGACGGCGGCGTCTTGCGCACGACCTTGTAGAGATCCTCGACGAGGGCCGAGGAGCAGACGATGAGCTGGCTCGAGAAGGTGCTCATGATGGCGGCGAGCACCGCCGCGAGCACGAGCCCGGCGACGAGGGGGTGCAGCAGCGCCTGCGACATCATGAGCACGATCGTCTCGGGATCCGCGAGATCGATATCGTTCTGCGACACGTAGGCGACGCCGACGAGACCCGAGAAAACGGCGCCGGCCAGCGAGATCACCTGCCAGGTCACGCCGATGCGGCGCGCGCTCTTCGCCTCCTGAGGCGTGCGCAGCGCCATGAACCGCACCACGATGTGCGGTTGGCCGAAGTAGCCGAGACCCCAGGCGAGGCCCGAGAGCACCCCGATGATGGTGACCGAGGTGAGGCCGGTGCCGCCGAACAGGTCGAAGTGACTGGGGTCGAGATCGCGCACGAGCGACATCGCCTCTCCGACTCCGCCGACCGAGACGACCGCCGCGACCGGCACGATGACGACCGCGATGACCAGCATGAGGCCCTGCACGACATCGGTGAGCGAGGCTCCGAGGAAGCCGCCGAAGAGGGTGTAGCCGAGCGTGACCACCGTGACGAGCACCATGCCCCAGATGTAGTCGCCGTCGAAGGCGCTCTGGAAGAAGACCCCGCCCGCGACCATGCCGGAGGAGACGTAGAGCGTGAAGAAGACCAGGATGATGACGCTCGAGACGATGCGCAGCAGCCGCGTCTTGTCCCGGGTGCGGTTCTCGAAGAAGCTCGGCAGGGTGATCGAGTTCCTCGACACCTGCGTGTAGGCGCGCAGGCGGGGGGCCACCACGAGCCAGTTGAGGTAGGCGCCGAGGGTCAGCCCGATGGCGATCCACGCCTCGATGAGGCCGGCGAGGTAGACGGCGCCCGGCAGGCCCATGATGAGCCAGCCCGACATGTCGGATGCGCCGGCGCTGAGCGCGGCGACCCACGGCGGCAGCCCGCGGCCCGCGAGCATGTAGCCCTCGTGGCCCGAGGTGCGGCGGTACGCGAGGTAGCCGATGAGGAGCATGGCGGCGAAGTACACGCCGAGCGCGATGTAGAGATAGACGCTGTCGGACATCATTGTCCTTCCTGAGAGGTACGGTGCTGAGCAGCCGGGGCTGCGGGGAGCCGGGCGGGGCCGCGGCGAAGCGGCGCGGGGCCGCCGGAGACGGGGTGAACCGGGATCATGCCTCCACCCTGGCACAGGGCGGAGGCATGAGGGGCTAGATCACCCCCTCGGAGAGGTGGTTCGGCGTGCCGAACCGGTGGGCCGTGATCGACACGGCCTGCTCGTGCAGGTGGGGCAGCATCTCGACGCGGCCCGCCGAGACGACCTCGCCTCCGTAGACGGCCACGTCGGGCTTGCCGCTCGTCGCCGCGAAGACGGCGGCGACCTGCTCGGGCCGGGAGGCGCCGGCGACGACGCGCACGCGGGCGCTCGCGCGGGGCCCCTCCTGCGCGGCGAGCGCGGCGAGCCGCTCGCGCCAGGCCGCCTCGTCCTCGAAGTGCACGGGCACCCGCGCCGTCGCGAGCGCGTCGAGAAGGGGCTTCGGGAGTGCCACCGGCGTGCTCACGACCGGCGATCCCTGGGCGGCGAGACCGGCGGCGATCGCGCGCACGGCGTGGTGAAGGGGCGCGTCGGCGGCGATCCGGATCGTCACCGGCAGGGGCAGGTAGCGCAGCAGGTTGCGCTCGACGCCGAGCTGCGACGCATCGCGGGCGATCCCGAACTCGTCCTCCCAGGCCAGGGCGTCCGATCCGAGGGCCGCGCGCAGCCATTCGAGCTCCTCGCCGCTCACGCCCGCCCGCTGGGCGGCCACGAGGAGACCCGCGGCCCGGTGGCGCGGTGCCCGCAGCTCGGCCGTCGCGGGGGCATCGGCCCAGTCGACGAGGCCGTGCAGGTAGTTCGGGCCGCCGGCCTTCGTACCCGCGCCGATCGCCGACTTCTTCCAGCCGCCGAACGACTGCCTGCGCACGATCGCGCCGGTGATGCCGCGGTTGACGTAGAGGTTGCCGGCCTCGATGCGCGAGAGCCAGCGCGCCACCTCGTCGCGGTCGAGCGAGTGGAGGCCGCTCGTCAGCCCGTAGTCGATCTCGTTCACCATGTCGATCGCCTCGTCGAGGGTGTCGGCGGTCATGACGCCGAGGATCGGGCCGAAGTACTCGGTGAGGTGGTACTCGGATCCGCGTCGCACGCCGTCGCGGATGCCGGGGCTCCAGAGCTTGTTGCCGCCCTTCCCGTCGCGCGCGAGCGGGCTGTCACTCTCGAGCGGTGCCGGCTCGACGAGCCAGCTCTCGCCGGGGCCGAGCGTCGTGAGCCCGCGCAGCAGCTTGCCGTCGGGGGCCGCGATGACGGGGCCCATCTGCGTCTCGAGGTGCTCCGGGGTGCCGACCCTCAGCGACCGGACCGCGTCGAGCAGCTGGCCGCGGAAGCGCTTCGAGGACGCGACGGACCCGACCAGGATCACGAGCGAGGCGGCGGAGCACTTCTGCCCCGCGTGACCGAAGGCCGACTGCGCGACGTCTCTCGCCGCGAGGTCGAGGTCGGCGTTCGGGGTGACGATGATCGCGTTCTTGCCGCTCGTCTCGGCGAGGATCGGCAGGTCCTCCCGTAGCTCGCGGAAGCTCACCGCGGTCTCGTAGGCGCCCGTCAGGATCAGCCGGTCGACCCGCGGGTCGGCCACGAGCCTCGAACCGAGCTCGCGATCCGAGAACTGGACGAACTGCAGCACGTCGCGCGGCACGCCGGCCTCCCACAGGGCCTCGACCATCACCGCGCCGGAGCGCGCGGAACTCGAGGCCGGCTTGATGATCACCGGCGATCCGGCGGCGAGGGCGGAGAGCACTCCGCCGGCCGGGATCGCGACGGGGAAGTTCCACGGCGGGATCACCGCCGTCAGGCGCACGGGCCTGGCGGTCGCGCCGTCGACCTGCTCGAGCAGCTGCCCGAGCATCGCGTAGTAGTTCGCGAAATCGATGGCCTCGGAGACCTCCGGGTCCCCCTGGTCGAGCGTCTTGCCGCACTCCGAGCCCATGACCTCGAGCAGATCCGCGCGGTGCGCCTCGAGCCGCTCGCCCGCGCGGTAGAGGATGCGCGCCCGCGCGTCGGCCCCCAGCGCCTGCCACGCCTCCGCGGCCGCGATCCCGCGCTCCACCGTCTCGTCGAGCGCCCGCTCGTCGCCGATGCGCGACGACTCGACGAGGTCGGCGCCCAGCCTCGAACCGACCATGCGGCCGGCGATCGCGCGGCCCCACTCCCGGTTGCCCGGCAGATCGGGATCGGTATCGGGGGTGTTGTCGAAGGCGCCGGATCGCCCGGACTCGACGAGGGCGTCCACGCGCGCCTCGGCTCCGGTCGCGGCGGCGGCCTCGCCTCCGGACCGGGTTCCGGTTGCGGCGTCCGTTCCCTCGACGGTGCGGCGATCCTGCCGCCGATTCGGGGCGGGCACGCGGTACGAGGAGACGGAGCCGTCGCCCGTGATGGCCTCGAGGTCGTCGAGGGATGCGAGGAAGCGCTGCTTCTCGCGCTCGAACAGCGCGGTGCTGTCGCCCATCTCGAAGACGGCCGACATGAAGTTCTCCTGGCTCGCCCCCTCCTCGAGCCGGCGGATCAGGTACGCGATCGCGACGTCGAACTCCTCGGGATGCACGACCGGTGTGTAGAGCAGCAGCGAGCCGACCTCGCGCTTCACCGCCTCCGCCTGGCCCGTCGCCATGCCGAGCAGCATCTCGAACTCGACCCCGTGCTGCGCCCCGCGCGCCTTCGCGAGCAGCCAGGCGAGCGCGACGTCGAAGAGGTTGTGGCCGGCGACGCCGATGCGCACGTTCCGCACCCGCTCGGGATCCAGCGCGTAGTCGAGCACGGCCTTGTAGCTCGTGTCCGATTCCTGCTTCGTGCCCCAGGTCGCTGCGGGCCAGCCGTGGATCGCGGCGTCGACGTGCTCCATCGGCAGGTTCGCGCCCTTCACGACCCGCACCTTGATGGGCGCCCCGCCGCGCGCGACTCGGGCCGCCGACCACTCCTGCAGCCGCATCATCGCCGCGAGGGCGTCGGGGAGGTACGCCTGCAGCACGATGCCGGCTTCGAGATGCAGGAACTCGGGGCGGTCGAGGATCGCGGTGAACACCGCGATGGTGAGGTCGAGGTCCTTGTACTCCTCCATGTCGAGGTTGATGAACTTCTGCGGGCTCGCGCCCGCGGCCCGCTCGAAGAGGGGCACGAGCTGCCGCTCGATGTGGGCGACCGCCTCGTCGAACGCCCAGTGGTTGTGCGGGGCGACGGTCGACGACACCTTGATCGAGACGTAGTCGACGTCGTCGCGCGCGAGCAGGCGGTGCGTGCCGGCGAGTCGGCGCTCGGCCTCGTGCTCGCCCAGGATCGCCTCGCCCAGGAGGTTGATGTTGAGACGCACGTCGTCCCGCTTGATCTTCGCGATGGCGGGGCCGAGCTTCGCGTCGCTCGCGTCGATGATGAGGTGGCTGACCATCTGGCGCAGCACCCGGCGCGCGATCGGCACGACGACGCCGGGCAGCGGCCTCGCGACGGCGCCGCCGAGGCCGATGGCGCCCCGCATGGGGCCGGGCAGGAAGCCGGGCGTGAGCGGGACGAGCTCCTGCAGCTTCTTGGCCGCGGCGCCCAGATCCTCGGGGCGCACGACGCCGTCGACGAAGCCCACGGTGAAGTCGAGGCCGTTCGGGTCCTTCAGCACCCCCGCGAGGCGGGCTGCGGAGGCGTCGACCGGGAACTCGGCGGCCTCCGCGAGCCAGCGCCGCACGAGTGCGACGGCCTGCTCGGCGAGATCCTGGGGGCGGGTGGGAGTGGACTCTGCGGGTGCGCTCATGTTCTGAACCTTTCGCGCTGCGTCGGGCGGCGGGGCCGGCGCGGGGCGCGGCCGTGATGCGTATGAGGCCAGTGTCGATCCTCGGAAGCGTGAAGTAAAGCGATGGTTATTTCCGAATATCATGAAGGAGAACTTCATGATGGGAGGAGTCCGTGCTCGAGATGAAGCGGTTGCGCCTGCTCTGGGAGCTCGGGGCGCGGGGCACCGTCGCCGCCGTGGCCGAGGCGCTCAACTACAGCCCCTCCGCCGTGTCGCAGCAGCTCGGGATCCTCGAGCGCGAGGCCGGCGTGCCGCTGCTGCGCAGGGTGGGCCGGGCCCTCGAGCTGACCCCCGCCGGGGAGGCGCTCGTCGCGGAGACCGAGGAGCTGCTCGCCGGCCTCGAGCGCGCCGAGGCGGCGCTGCACCGCGTGCGCGCCGAGGTGACGGGAACGATCAGGGTCGCCGCGTTCCAGACGGCGATGCTCGCGATCGTGCCCCGGGCCCTGCGGAGGCTGCGCGAGGAGTACCCGCGGCTGCGGGTCGAGGTGGTGCAGCACGAGCCGGGGGCCGCGCTCCGGGAGACCTGGGCCCGGGGCTTCGACCTCGTCATCGCCGAGCAGTATCCGGGGCACTCGACCGAGCACTTCGCCGGCCTCGACCGCGAACCGCTGACCCGCGACCCCATCAGGCTCGGCCTGCCGGTGCCCGGCACGGGAGGCTCGGGATCCGACGACCGCTTCGACGCCGTGCGCACCCTCGCCGATGCCGCGGAGCTGCCGTGGGTCATGGAACCCCACGGCGCCGCCACCCGGCACTGGGCCGAACAGGCGTGCCGCAGCGCGGGATTCGAGCCCGACGTGCGCTACGAGACGGCCGACCTCCAGGCCCATGTGCGCCTCATCGAGTCGGGCAACGCGGTCGCGCTGCTGCCGGGCCTCGTCCACGTCGGGGCCGAGCACCGGATGCGCCTCGTCGAGCTCGAGGGCGCGCCCCGCCGCCGCATCTTCACGGCCGCGCGGGCGGCGAGCGGCGGCCACCCCGCGCTCGCCGCGGTGCGCACCGCCCTCGCCGAGGAGGCCGCCGCGCTGAGCTTCGCCTGACCGGGTTCGCCGTGGCTTTCCTCCGGCGGACGTGTGAATCCCCTCCTTTCAGGAGGGAGCGGTTCCGGTTTCCAGCACTCGGGCGTACGCTGTCACTGTTGCGTCGGCGAAGGGTATCGGTGCGGCAGAATCCGAGAGGTGGCGAATGAAGATCATCAGCTACAACCTGAGGAAGAACCGGGCCGTCAGCGAGCTCGACGCCCTGGCCGAGGCCCACGCGGCGGACATCCTCTGCCTGCAGGAGGCCGACTCGGTCGCCCTGCCGTCGCACCTCGGGCACATGCGTCTCGTGCACGCGACCGAGCGCAACCGCCTCGGGCTGGCGATGTACGTGCGCGAGGATCGCTTCATCGCTCGCTCCGCCCACGCGTTCCAGCTCAAGAAGTCGCTGCACGATCGGCTGCTCGCCCCGGCGCACGAGCGCCTGCTCGGCGCCAGACTGCACGATCAGGAGACGGGGCGCGACTTCGTGGCCGCCTCCTTCCACGCGGCGCCGCTGACCGCGCTCAACTCGCTGCGCCGCCACCAGATCCACGCCGCCCTCGGCGAGCTGCGCCAGATCGGGCCGCACCTGCCGGCGCTCATGGTCGGCGACTACAACTATCCGGTCTTCAAGGGGCGCCTCGACACCGAGATGCGGACGGCGGGCTACGACCTGAGCCTCAGCGACAAGCGCACCTACACCCGGTACAAGATGTTCCGCGGGCACTTCGACTTCGCCACCTCCGCGGGTCTCGCCATCTCGAGCGTGCGCACGCTCGACCGCGGCACGTCGGATCACCTGCCGATCCTCGTCTCGGCGGCGTTCGCCGAGGAGGCGCTGACGATCGAGGCGCCCGTCGGGGCCGTCACCTCGATCACCCCCTCGATGGTCGCGGCCTGACGCTCGGCGGTTCGTGGCGCCTCAGCGGCGCCGCGCGTCAGTGCCGCGTGCCGCCCGCGCGCTGCTCGAGCAGGTGATCGAGGACGGGATCGAGCACGGCCAGGCCGTCGCGCACGCCGCCGGGGGATCCCGGAAGGTTCACCACGAACGCCGCGCCCGCGAAGCCGGCGCAGCCGCGGGTCAGCAGCGCCGTCGGAGTGTGCGTCGTTCCGCGGCGGCGCAGCTCCTCCACGATCCCGGGCAGTTGGACGTCCAGCAGCGGCGCCGTCTGCTCGGGGGTCGTGTCGCTCGGCGAGACGCCCGTGCCGCCCGTCGTGACGACGACCTCCTGCCCCGCCTCGATCGCGGCGCGCAGCGCCTCGCCGACGGGCGCTCCGTCGGCGACCACGACCGGCTCCGCGCAGGTGAACCCCCGCTCCACGAGCCAGTCGCGAATGACCGGACCGGTGCCGTCGACCGACCGGCCGGCCGCAGCGCTCGTGGAGGCGACAATCACGACGGCCCGACGCCCGGTGCCGCCTCGGGTTCCCGAGCGACCGTGCTCGGCTGCCCCGGCGTGCGGCTCCGGATCGCCGTGTCCGCTCACTCGATCGTCCAGTCGCCGCTCTTGCCGCCCGATTTCGCGAGCACCCGGGTGCCCGTGATCTCGGCGTGGCGGTCGACCGCCTTGATCATGTCGTAGAGGGTCAGCGCGGCGACGCTCGCCGCGGTGAGCGCCTCCATCTCGACGCCCGTGACACCCTTCGTCGTGACCGAGGCGACGATCCGGACCCGATCCCCGAGCGGCTCGAAATCGACGGCGACCCTGCTCAGCGGCAGCGGGTGGCAGAGCGGGATCAGCTCCCAGGTGCGCTTGGCGGCCATGATGCCCGCGACGCGCGCCGTGCCGAGGGCCTCGCCCTTGGGCAGCGTGCCCTCCACGAGCTGCCCGACGGTCTCGGGGCTGGTGACGAGGAAGGCCTCCGCGCGCGCTGTCCGCCTGGTGGTCGCCTTCTCGGTGACGTCGACCATGTGGGCGCTGCCGTCGGCGCGCAGGTGGGTGAGGGCGGGCTGCTCGCCCGCGGCCGGGTCAGTCATCGATGCTCCAGACGGTGACGGGGGTGTTCTCGGGGATCGACGCGACGCCGACGGGGATCTCCGCGATCACCTCGGCGCTCGCGAGGCCCGCGAGCAGGTGTGAGCTCGGGCCGCTGAGCACGATGCGGCCGTCGTCGGCGATCGTGCCGCGCCTGAGCTGCAGCTTGTCTGCGGGGGAGTCGGCGTCGTGGGCCAGCAGGCGCTCCTCGCGCGGACGCTCGGCGGGAAGGCCCGCGTACGCGCGCAGCAGCGGCAGCAGGAACAGCTCCGCGGAGAGCATGGCGCTCACGGGATTGCCGGGGAAGCAGAGGATCGGAGTACCCCGCTCGCCCCGCTCACCCTGCTCGCCCCGCTCACCCTGCTCGCCCCGCTCGCCGAGCACGCCGTCGTGAGCATCGCCCTCGTGAGCACCGGTGCCGTCGAGGCGCAGCACCCCGAGCCCCTGCGGACCCCCCGGCTGCATCGCGAGGCGGTGGAACCCGACCCCGCGGTCGCCGAGCGCGTCGCGCACCACCTCGTAGGCGCCCGCGCTGATGCCGCCCGAGGTGACGACGACGTCGGCCCAGGCTCCCTCGCGCGCGAGCGCCGTCAGCATCTCCGCCGCGCCATCGCCCGTGCGCACGGAGTGCACCTCGGCGCCCGCCCCGCGCAGCGCGGCGGCGAGCATCGGACCGTTGGCGTCGTGGATCCGACCGGGGCGCAGCGCCTGCGCGTCGCCCGCCGGCTCGCCGCTCGCCGGCTCGCCGCTCGCCTGCGCGTCGCCCGCCAGTTCGTCGCCCGTCGAGCACAGCAGCACCTTGACGCGGCGTCGCACCGCGATCCCGACCACCCCGGCGGAGGCGAGCGCCCCGATGCGGGCCGGGGTCAGACGCGTGCCGACCGCGACGATCTCGGCCCCCTCGGGCAGGTCGCTGCCCCGCCTGCGCACGAACGCGCCGGCGGCGACGGGGCCGGCGAAACCCGTCGAGCCGAGGTCGGCGTCCGCCCCGTCCTCGAGCTCGCCCGCGCGGCGGAGCCGGGGGAACTGCGGCGGCAGCGTCGCCTCGACCGGCACGACCGCGTCAGCGCCCCGCGGGATCGCGGCCCCCGTCATGACGGGGGAGGCCGTGCCCGGCCGGTGCTCGAGCGGGGCGTCGCCCGCGGCCGTCGTCGGCCCGAGCGGCAGCGCCGTCGGACGATCGGGGCGGGCCCCCGCGAGATCGGACGCGAGCACGGCGTAGCCGTCCATCTGGGAGTTGTCGAAGGGGGGCAGCGGGATCGCGGCGCGCGCCGCGTCGGCGGTCACTCGGCCGAGGATCGCGGGATCCCGCATCTCGAGCACCTCGGGGGCGTCCGACGCCGCCCTCCCGAGGGACGGCGCGAGCAGCTCGGCGACCTCGGCCCGGTGCTCGTCGACCGTGCGGGCGCCGGGCGCGCACGCGGCGGGTCCGGGATGCGTCACCCGCTCACCCGCCGGCGAAGGGGGGCAGCACGTCGACGACCGAGCCGCGGAGCGCGCCCTCGTCACGGCGCACCTCGCCGTCGACGAGGAACGACCCCGCGCGCAGCACTCGTTCCATGGCGGCGCCGTAGCGGCGGGCGAGGCCGGCGCGCAGCTCGCCGATGGTGGGGGAGACTCCGAGGTCCCACGGCTCCTCGTCGACCCCGGCGGCCTCGGCGGCGGCCGCGAAGTAACGGACAGTGATCTGGGCCATACCGCCATGGTAGCCCGCCCACCGCTGAACCGGGTGCCTAGAATTGGGCGCATGACCCCGGCAGATCCCGCAGGGCCGGTGCGCCCCGCACCTCTCGTCGACCCGGCGCCCGAGCTGACCGCCGAGCAGCGCGCGCGGGCCGAGCGGCAGATCCTGCTCCCCGGCTTCGGCGAGATCGCCCAGCGGCGCCTCCGCGCGGCGCGGGTGCTCGTGATCGGTGCCGGCGGCCTCGGCAGCGCGAGCATCCCGTACCTCGCGGGAGCGGGCGTCGGCACCATCGGCGTGGTGGACGACGACGTCGTGGAGCTCTCCAACCTGCACCGCCAGATCGCGCACGGCACGGCCGATCTCGGCCGCCCGAAGGCCGAGTCGATCGCCGACGCCGTGCGCGCGATCGACCCCGCCGTCGCGATCGAGCAGCACCGCTTCCGTCTCACGGCGGCGAACGCGCTCGACCTCTTCCCGCGCTACGACCTCGTCATCGACGGCAGCGACAACTTTCCCACCCGCTACCTCGCGAACGACGCCGCCGAGCTCGCCGGCATCCCGCTCGTCTGGGGCGCGATCCTGCAGTACCACGGCCAGGTCGGTGTGGCGTGGCACGCGCACGGCCCCGGCTATCGCGATCTCTTCCCGGCCCCTCCGGCGCCGGAGGACGTGCTGAGCTGCGGCACCGGCGGTGTGCTCCCCGGCCTCTGCGGCACGGTCGGATCACTGCTCGCCACCGAGGCGATGAAGCTCGTCACCGGCATCGGAGAGCCGCTCATCGGTCGCGTGCTGCTCTACGACGCGCTCGCCGCACGCACGCGCGAGCTGCCCTACCGGCGCGATCCCGGCGCCGAGCCGGTGAGGGGCCTCGTCGACTACGAGGCCTTCTGCGCGGGGCCCGATCCCGCACCGCCCGCGATCACGGCGGTCGAGCTGGCCGAGCGGCTGCGGGCGCAGGATCCGCCGCGCCTGCTCGACGTGAGGAGCCCTGCCGAGCGGGAGCGCCTGCGCATCCCCGGCTCGCTGGCCGTGCCGATCGACGAACTCGAACGCGAGGCTGGGACCGCCGGCGCCGAGGGGCTCGGGGGGTCGGCGATCACGGTGTACTGCGAGCGGGATCCGCGATCGATCCGGGCCGCCAGGATCCTCGCGCGGCGCGGCCACGCCGACGTGCGCTACCTGCGCGGCGGGATCAGGGCGCTCGCAGAGATCGCACCCGAGGCCCTCGAGGGAGACGACCGTGAACGATGACATCCGCGCCCGCGTGACCGAGCTGCCGATCGACGACGCGGCGGTGCGCGCGGCGGTCGACTCGCCGGAGTGCGGCGCCGTCGTGATGTTCCACGGCGTGATCCGCAATCACGACGGCGGGGAGGGGGTGCGAGCCCTCGACTACAGCGCGCACCCTGAGGCCGAGCGGTTCCTCGCCGCGGTCGTGGCGGACGAGCAGCGCCGCACGGGCCTGCGCCTCGCGGCCGTGCACCGCATTGGCTCGCTCCGGATCGGCGACGCGGCGCTCGTCGCGGCGGCCTCCGCCGCCCACCGCGCCGAGGCCTTCGCGGCGATCGAGCGACTGGTCGAGCGGATCAAGGCCGAGGTGCCGATCTGGAAGCGCCAGCACCTCGAGGCGGGCACCTCGGAGTGGGTCGGCCTGTAACGATCGCCGCTCGGGGCGGGGCTCGGACGACTTCAGGCGGTTTCAGGCGGGGCTCGGCCGGGCGCCCGGTCGCCGCTCAACCGCCGATGTAGGACATCTCGATGCGCTGCCTCGTGCGGCCCGCGTCGGCGGTCGCGGCTGCGGTCGTGTCGGTCGCGGAGCCCTCGCCCCCCTCGCTGCCGGGTGCGGGTGCGCCCGCCGCAGCCGTGAACTCGGAGCGCCGCTCGGAGTAGCGGTCCTCGCGCCCGCCCCACAGCTCGGAGAGCGCATCCGAGATCTCGGCGTCGGAGGCCCCTCCGCGCAGTAGCGCGCGCAGGTCGAAGCCCGTCGTCGCGAAGAGGCACGTGAAGAGCCGTCCCTCGGCCGAGAGCCGCGCCCGCGTGCAGCTGCCGCAGAACGCCTGCGTCACGCTCGAGATCACACCGATCTCGCCCGAGCCGTCGCGGTAGCGCCAGCGCCGCGCGGTCTCGCCGGGGTGATCCGGCGGCACCGGATCGAGCGGATGCACCGCGCCGATGCGCGCGACGATCTCCGCCGACGGCACCACCTCCTCGAGCGCCCAGCCGTTCGACGACCCCACGTCCATGTACTCGATGAAGCGCAGGGCGTGACCGGTGCCGCGGAAGTGCTCGGCGAGGCCCAGCACCTCGTCGTCGTTGACGCCGCGCTTCACGACGGTGTTCACCTTGATCGGACCCAGCCCCGCCTCGGCCGCCGCCGCGATGCCGTCGAGCACCCGCGACACCGGGAAGCGCACGTCGTTGATCGCCTGGAACCGCGCCTCGTCGAGCGAGTCCAGGGAGACAGTGACCCGGCCCAGCCCGGCCGCTTTGAGCGCCGCGGCCTTCACCGGCAGCGCCGATCCGTTGGTCGTGAGCGCCAGGTCGAGCGGCTCCCCGTCGGGGGTGCGCAGCTCGGCGAGCATCGCGACGAGATCCTCGATGCCACGGCGCAGCAGGGGCTCGCCTCCTGTGAGGCGCAGCTTCCGCACTCCGAGGCCCGCCGCGATCGCCGCGAGGCGCGTGATCTCCTCGAAGGTCAGCAGTTCGCTCCGCTCGAGGAACTGGTAGTCGCGCCCGAAGATCTCCTTCGGCATGCAGTAGACGCAGCGGAAGTTGCAGCGGTCGGTGACCGAGATGCGCAGATCGCGCAGCTCGCGGCCGAGCGCGTCGACCCGGCCCGGACTCGTTCCGGTCGCGGGCAGCGCGCGGATCCCTGAGCCCGCCATTCCAGCACCTCCCGAAGCCCTCACCCTACACCGTCCCCCTCCGCGCCGGCCCTCGTCCGCCTGCGGCGGAGAGCACGGCGGGGCGAGAAGCCTCCGTGGCGGGGCCCGGGATGAGAGGATCGAGGCCATGAGACACGAACGAGGCCTGAGGATCGGCGCGGCGACCGCCCCCGCCGCGGCCGTCCTCGCCGCGACCGTCCTCGCGGCGGTCGCGCTGACCCTCGCGGGGTGCGCCGGGCCCTCGGGCTCCTCCGCGGATTCCTCCTCGGGCGAGGGGCGGGAAGGGGCGGCGGACGCCGAGCAGACCGTGACCGTGTTCGCGGCGGCGTCGTTGCAGGCGGCCTTCGACGAGGCGGCGGAGGCGTTCGAGGCGGAGAACCCGGGCGTCGAGGTGCGGTCGATCGTCTACGACGGATCCTCGACGCTCGCCACCCAGATCGTCGAGGGCGCGCCCGTCGACGTCTTCGCCTCGGCCGACGAGCGCAACATGCGGAGGGTCGTCGACGAGGGGCTGGCGGTCGATCCGGTGCCGTTCGCGACGAACACGCTCGTCGTCGCGGTGCCTGAGGGCAACCCCGGGAACGTCGCCGAGCTCGCGGACCTCGCCGACGCGGTCACGGTGCTCTGCGCGCCGGAGGTGCCGTGCGGCGCGGCGTCCGAGCAGCTGCTCGCGAACGCCGGCGTCGAGGTCGCGCCCGCGAGCCTCGAGCAGAACGTCACCGCCGTGCTGGAGAAGGTCGCGGCGGGCGAGGCCGACGCGGGGCTCGTCTACGCCACCGACGTGCTCGGCGACGCCGCCGTCGAGAGCTTCGTCCCCGAGGGAGCCGACGACGTCGTGAACGTCTACCCGGTCGCCGCGCTCGAGGGTGCGGCCCACCCGGAGGCGGCGAGGGACTTCGTCGAGTTCCTGCTCGCGCCCGAGGGGCGCGCCGTGCTCGACGCGCACGGCTTCGGAGAGGCCTGAGGTGGCCGAGTCCGAGGCGGCGAGGTCCGAGGTGGCGAGGTCTGAGGCGGCGAGGGCCGGGGAGGCGGGCGCCCGGGCGGCGAAGGCCTGGAGGGTGAAGGCGCGGAAGGCGAGACGGGGGCCGCGCGGAGACACGGGAGGATCCGCCCCGCTGCCGCTCGTGCTGCCCGCCGCGCTCGGTCTCGCGCTGCTGCTCCTGCCGCTCCTCGCGCTCATCGGTCGCGCCTCCTGGACGACGCTCTGGGCCGACATCACCTCCGAGACCGCGCGCAGCGCCCTGGCGCTCTCGGTCGGCACGGGACTCACGGCGACCGCCCTCTGCGTGGTGCTCGGCGTGCCGCTCGCGATCCTGATCGCGCGATCCGGCCCCAGGACGTCGGCGCTGCTGCGCGCGCTCGTGGCGGTGCCGCTCGTCATGCCCCCGATGGTCGGCGGCGTCGCGCTGCTGTTCCTGTTCGGGCGCACGAGCCCCGTCGGCAGGCTCATCGACGCCTGGTGGGGGCTCGCGCTGCCGTTCTCGACCGCGGCCGTCGTGCTCGCGCAGGCATTCGTCGCGCTGCCCTTCCTCGTGCTCTCGGTCGAGGGATCGCTGCGCTCCACCGGCCTGCGCTACGAGCGCACCGCCGCCACGCTGGGGGCCGGCCGCTGGACCGTGCTGTGGCGGATCACCCTGCCGCTCGCAGCTCCCGGTCTGATCGCGGGCGTGATCCTGTGCTTCGCGCGCGCCATCGGCGAGTTCGGTGCGACGGCGCTCTTCGCCGGCAACGCGCCCGGTGTGACGCAGACGATGCCGCTCGCCATCTACACGGCCTTCAACGGCGCCGGCAGCGGGCGGGAGCCCGCGGTCGCGCTCTCGCTGCTGCTGCTCGCGACGGCGGTGCTGGTGCTGCTCACGGTGCGCGCCTGGCGACCGGGGGCGCTGCGATGATCCGGGGAGGCGGCGAAACCGGAGACACGGCGCTCGGCGGTGCGGCGCCCGGGAACGCGGCGCTCGACGATCCGGTGCTCGACGCGTGCGTGCGCGTCGAGCGCGGCGACTTCTCGGTCGACGTCGAGCTGCGGGCGGGAGCGGGCGAGACGGTGGCGCTCATGGGGCCGAGCGGTGCGGGCAAGACGACCGTCGTCGACGCCCTCTCGGGCCTGATCCGGATCGACGAGGGGCGCATCCGACTCGGCGGCGCCGACATCGCGGACGCCGCGTCGGGCGTGCACGTCGCGCCGAGCAGGCGCGGTGTCGGGGTGCTGGGGCAGGAGGCGCTGCTCTTCCCGCACATGACCGCGGTCGAGAACATCGCCTTCGCGGCGCGCGCGGCGGGGTCGTCCCGCGCGGAGGCCACGGCACTGGCATCGGGGTGGCTCGACCGGGTGGGCCTCGCCGGCCTGGCCGCCCGCCGCCCCTCGGAGCTCTCGGGCGGCCAGCGGCAGCGGGTCGCTCTCGCGCGGGCGCTCGCCGCGAGGCCGCGCCTGCTGCTGCTCGACGAGCCGCTCGTCTCGCTCGACGTCGAGGCCGCCGCCGACATCCGCGCGCTGCTGCGCGAGCGGCTGACCGAGAGCGGGACGACGGCGGTCCTCGTCTCCCACGACGCGGCCGATGCGCTCGCGCTCGCCGACCGGCTGCTGATCCTCGACGCCGGCAGGATCGCGCAGCAGGGAACGGTCGAGCAGGTGCTGGCGGCACCCGCCACGCGCTTCGCCGCCGCGGTCGCCGCCTCCCGCGGCCTCCGACCCGACCCCGACAACTCCGCTCGGTAGGCCGCCCCCGCAGGCCAGCGGGCCCGCCGGCCCCCGGCCTCCCCCGCAGGTCCGCTCCGGGCCGCTCTGCTCTGGATCGCTCCGAGGGGTGAAACTCGGGGTGGAATCGACGGTCCGGCAGACGTCCGCACGTCCTCCGGTGGCAGGATCGAGGAGGCGGTGGGAGCATATGGATCGGCAGTCAAGATTGCAGCAGCGGTGGCCTGAACTCTTCGAGGGGCTGGATAGGAGCACGCTCACATTCGTGCTGCACGCCTGCGATGCGATGTGGCCTCGTCCCGCCGAGCCCTCGCAGGAGGACATCCGCCACCTCACCGATCTCGCGCGTGGCGCGATCACCAAGGAGGAGTACGATCGGCGGGCCGGAGGCCGGGCCAGGCGTGGACGCGTGGACCTCCCAGCCCATCGCCTCGGGAAGCACGGTCATCCGGCCCTCGAGCCCGCGCCGCGCCCCGATCGCGACCGCGGGGATCGCGTCGGCGAGCGGAGTGGTCTCGGTCGGCGGCGCGCGGCGCGGGAACGGGGCATGCGGTGATCTGCACCCACTGCGGACACGAGCGAATCGAATGGATCCCGCGCGAGCGCATCCAGGCGGGCATCGGCCTGCCGTCGGAGATGACGCCCGAGGTGCTGCGCGCGCAGGCCGAGAAGCTCGGCGGTGAGATTCTGGGAGCCTGGATATGCGAGCACTGCCGCAGCAAGGGGTTCTTCGTCCTGGGCGGGGCCGATGAGAGTCCGGCCCAGGCCGCCCGCTCCTCTCAGACGCGCTCCTCGCGATCCGACGGCGTGCGGGAGAGGGCGGCGAAGAGCGCCCCCGCGACCACGCCGCCGACGAGCTGCGCGATCACGTAGACCGGCCACTGCTCCCAGGCCACCTCGCCGCCCAGCAGGGTCTGCACGAGCATCGGCCCCGTGTTCCTGGCGGGGTTGATCGAGCCGCCGGTGACCGCGCCGATGGTGACGATCACGGCGAACACCGTGAACCCGATCGCGATGCCGGCCATCCCCGGCGCCGCTCGGCGGTGGATGAGGCCGAAGACGACCAGCACGAGCACGAAGGTGCCGATGGCCTCCGCGGCGAACATCTGCCAGAAGGGGATCTCGGCCGAGGACGCCGCGATGCCGAGGCCCTCGTCGCTCGCCACCCTTCCGAGGGCGGCCACGATGGCGAACGCGCCGATCGTGGCGCCGAGCACCTGCGCGAGCACGTACCCGGGCACCTCGCGCCAGGGGAACTTCCGCGTCGCGGCCAGGGCGACGGTGACCGCCGGGTTGATGTGAGCGCCCGAGATGTACCCGAACACGTAGACGACCGCCATGACGATCGTGCCGAACGCCAGTGCGATGATGCCCAGCTCGGCGCCGGTGAACGGCTCGCCGGCGCGGGCGATGGCGAGCGCCGGCACCGAGCCGACGCCGACGAAGACCAGCAGCGCCGTTCCGACGAACTCGGAGAGCAGACGCTGCCAGGTGCGGTACTCGTTCATGAGCGGTGTTCTCCTTTGAACAGCCGAGAGGTCTTGAAGAGTCGAGGGGGCGCCCGGCGGGGCTCGGGAGCCCGGGGAACCGGACGGCGTCCGAGCGGCTCGGCCCGGAGGGAGGGGGAAGGCCTCCGGGGCCCGGCTCGCGAGCCCCGGCGATCCCTCACGCCGTGATGTAGCCGTTCGGATTCAGCACGTACTTCTTCGCCGCGCCCTGGTCGAACTCGGCGTAGCCGCGAGGCGCGTCCTCCAGCGAGATCGGCGTCGCGTTGACCGCCTTCGCGATCTGCACCTTGTCGTGCAGGATCGCCTGCATGAGCTGGCGGTTGTAGCGCATCACGGGGCACTGGCCCGTGGTGAACGACAGGGACTTCGCCCAGCCGAGGCCGAGGCGGATCGACAGGGATCCCACCTTCGCCGCCTCGTCCACGCCGCCCGGATCTCCCGTGACGTAGAGACCGGGGATGCCGAGCGCACCGCCCGCCTCCGTGAGGTCCATCAGCGAGTTCAGCACCGTCGCCGGGGCCTCGTGGCTCGCATCGGATCCGTGGCCGCGCGCCTCGAAGCCGACGGCGTCGACGCCGCACTCCACCTCGGGAACGCCCAGGATCTGCTCGATCTGATCGCGCGGATCGTCCTTCGACACATCGACCGTCTCGCAGCCGATCGAGCGGGCCCGCTCGAGGCGCTCCTCGTTGAGGTCGCCGACGATGACGACGCCGGCGCCCAGCAGCTGCGCGCCGACGGCCGCCGCGATGCCGACCGGCCCTGCGCCCGCCACGTACACCGTGGATCCGGGCTTCACCCCGGCGGTGTAGGCGCCGTGGAACCCCGTGGGGAAGATGTCGGACAGCATGGTCAGGTCGAGGATCTTCTCGAGCGCCTGATCGCGATCGGGGAACTTCAGCAGGTTCCAGTCGGCGTACGGTACGAGCACGTACTCGGCCTGGCCGCCGACCCAGCCGCCCATGTCGACGTAGCCGTACGCGCTGCCGGGGCGATCGGGGTTGACGTTGAGGCAGATCCCCGTCTTGCCCTCCTTGCAGTTGCGGCAGCGACCGCAGGCGATGTTGAACGGAACGGAGACGATGTCCCCGACCTTGATGAACTCCACGTCGGGCCCCACCTCGACGACCTCGCCGGTGATCTCGTGGCCGAGCACCAGCCCCTCGGGGGCGGTGGTGCGCCCGCGCACCATGTGCTGGTCGGAGCCGCAGATGTTGGTGGCGACCGTTCGCAGGATCGCCCCGTGCGGCACCTTGCGGCCGACGTTCGCCGGGTTGACGCCCGGCCCGTCCTTCAGCTCGAATTCCGGATACGCGGTGTCGATGACCTCGACGACTCCCGGGCCCTTGTACGCAACAGCTCTGTTTCCAGACATCCTCGTCCTCTCCTCGGGTGGCGGTACACCACTGCCACGAGTCTCCCGTGCGGCGAACGGCGCCTCAATAGCTCTCAGGGCGGGCCAAAGCCATACCTTCGGGTAGCTCTCTCCGGGTAGGCTGGGGGCATGGCTCAGGCTGCGCCCGACGATGGGCTCCTGCGGCGCCTCTCCGAGGTGCTGACGACTCCGCTGGGCTCGATGGTGCACGGGCTCTCGGGGCTGCTCGCGCCGGTGGTGCGCCACTCCGCCCTGGTCACGCTCGCGGCCGACATCGGGGGAGGGCGGCTGCAGGGCACGGGCGACACCTCGTTCATTCGCGGCGTCCGCGGGCTCGACCTCGACCGGCTCAAGCAGGAGGCGGCGAGCTTCGAGGGGGTGCAGCGCGCGCCGATCGTGGTCGACGGCGCGGAGCGCGAGACGCTGCAGGTGCTCTCCCGCAACGGCGTGCTCCTCGTGATCGCCGATCCGGGGCCGCTCGAGAGGCCCGACGCCGTGCTCAGCCTCTGGAACATCATCTCGCTGCACGTGCAGGAGCGGGCCGACGAGGCGACGCCCGGGTACCTGCAGCACGCCCGGGCGACGGCGGGGACGCGCATCAAGGCGCTGACCGAGCTCTCGGACGAGTACGCGGGCCTGTTGGGGGAGCTGTCGACCACGCTGCGGTCCGACCGGCTCGGCGACCGCGAGGCCCGGGAGGCCGCGATCGCCCTCGCGAACACGGGCTTCAGGCGCCTGCGGGCCGCGACCGAGCAGGTCCGCTCCCTGACCGAGGAGCCGGTCACCACGGCGTTCGCCCGGCTGAAGAGCGAGCTCCTCGCGCTCACCCAGTACCGGGACATCTCCCTGCAGTTCGTCGCGCCCCCGGACGACGGCCGGCCGCTGCCGGACGAGGTGGCGAGGGGAGTCCGCGCGATCGCCCGGCGCGTGCTGCTCGATCTCGCCGAGGTGCCCGGGGTCACCCGCGTGCGCGTGCGCTGGGACTGCGACGGGGTCAACCTGCTCATGTACCTGCGCGACGACGGCCCCGGCACCCGGAGGATGGGCGAGGTGCTCACCCGTGCCGCCGAGCACCGGGTGCAGGCGCTGGCCGGTCAGCTGACGGTCGAGGCCACCTCGGGGTGGGGCACGGCGCTCACCATCGTGATCCCGCTCGATCCGCCGCGCGCCAGCGCCGCCTCCTCGGCGCTGGCTCGGCTGCGCCCGCGAGAGATCGAGGTGGCGGATCTGCTGGTGGCCGGTTACAGCAACCGGGCGATCGCGGGGCAGCTCGGGATCAGCGAGAACACCGTGAAGTTCCACGTCTCGCGCATCCTGGAGAAGCTCGGCGCGGGGTCGCGGGCCGAGGTGATCTCGCTCGTGCTGGCGCAGCAGCAGACCTGACGCGGCACTGCGGGCAGTGCCCGCACCGCGGCGCGGCATCACCGCACCGTGGCCACTCCTGCTCCGCGGCGCCGCATCACCGCACGACGGAGCGGCGCGTGCCGTCGACGCGGCGGGTCCAGCCCCGCGAGTCGAGGTGCTCGAGCAGCGGGATCGCCACTCGCCGCGTGGTGTCGAGCGCCTGCCGGGCCCGGCTCGCGGTGAACGGCTGCTCGAGGGCCGAGAGACGGCGCATCGCCAGGGCGGGCGCCTGCGGGAGCAGGATCACGCCCCCGCCCAGCCGCAGCAGCCGCCCGGCGCGCTCGGCGGCCGCGAGCTGCTGCGGGCCGAGCCTCAGCGCGGTCAGCTCGTCGGCCTCGGGGGCGGCGAACGGCCGCGCACCGAGCCGTCGCTCGAGCTCCGCCACGCCCTGCTCCGCCTCGCCGAGGTCGGTGCGGTGCCCCGGCGGGCGGAGGGCCCCGCGCTCCGACTCCAGGCGTGCGGCGCGCACCACCAGCGGCAGCAGCCCGCGGTCGGGCAGCGGGGGATCCTGCCCGAGCAGCAGCTCCGCCGCGGCCCCCTCGGTCAGGCCGGGGGCGAGCGGCTCCTCGCGCAGCTTGCGCTCCACCGCTCGGCGCAGGGTCGCGGCCCATGCCTCGAGCGTCGGCGGGTGCACCCACCAGGTGCCGGCGCCCCGCATCTCCGCGACGCCCGCCGGCGCCGATTCGAGACCCGTGAGGCCGAACCAGCGCAGCCGCTCGGGCCGCACCGCGCCGCGGCGGGCGACCTCGGCCGCGGGGTCGCCCGCCGCGGGCCGGCTCGCGAGCGCGGCGGCCCGGCGCGCGCCGTCGCCGCGGCGCCTCAGCTCGGGAGGGTCGACGTCGAGGATCAGCGCACCGGCGAGCACCGAGCGACTCCCCGGGTTCCGCAGCACGAGCCGGTCGCCGACCCCCAGGGGCAGGCTCCGCTGCAGGACGAGCCTCGCGTGGTCCCCGTCGAAGGGCCTGAGGCGGGCGGGGGTCGCCGCCGTGCCGATGTGCGCCACGAGCTGCTGCGGCGCCTCGGCGAGGTCGGCGCCCGTCGTGCGGCGGACATCGACCGTCGCCACCACCGGCCACGATCCCGGCGCGATGAGCGCGTCCCCGCGCCCCACCTCCCTGGTGCTCGTCTCGCGCAGGTTCACCGCGACGCGCGCGTTCGGCTCGACGACCGTCTCGGAGGAGCCCCGGCTGTGCAGGCCGCGCACGGTGGCCGTTCGCGTGCCCGCCTCTCCGACGATCTGCAGCTGATCCCCCCGGCGCAGCGCACCCGCCGTGAGCGAGCCGGTCACGACGGTTCCCGAGCCGGTGATGCTGAAGGAGCGGTCCACCCACAGGCGCAGGCGGGCGCGAGGATCCGGCGCCGGCGTGCCGGCCAGCACCTCGTCGAGGCGGCGCGCGAACTCGTCGAGGCCGGTGCTCCGGGATCCCGCCCCCTCGGGCAGCGCCACCGTCACCAGGGGTGCGCGCTCGAGCGGGGTGCCGGAGAGCCGCGCCCGCACTTCCGCCCTCGTCTCCGCGAGGCGCTGGGGCGAGGCGCGGTCGGCGCGGGAGATGACGACCAGTCCGTGCGCGACGCCCAGGGCGGCCAGGGCGTCGCGGTGGTCGGTCGACTGGGCCTGCCAGCCCTGGTCCGCGGCGACCACGAAGCACACGACCGGGGCGGGCCCGACGCCCGCGAGCATGTTGGCGATGAAGCGCTCGTGGCCCGGAACGTCGACGAACGCCACCTCGCGTCCCGACGGCAGGGCGGTCCAGGCGAAGCCGAGGTCGATGGTGAGGCCGCGCCGCTGCTCCTCGGCGAGCCGGTCGGGCTCCATGCCGGTGAGCGCGCGCACCAGCGTCGACTTGCCGTGATCGACGTGACCCGCGGTCGCGACGACGTACATCTCAGCGCCGCCCGACGGGCGCGCCGCCGATCCCCGAAGGCGCGCCGTCTGGTCCCGCTTCGCGTTCGGCGCCGCCCAGCGCCTCGACGAGGCACGCGAGGAGGGCGTCGTCATCGCTCTCGGGAACGCACCTCGGATCCACCAGGCACCGATCCTGCCGCACCCGCGCGACGACGGCGGGCGTCCCCGCGCGCAGGCGCTCCGCCGCGGCCTCCGGCAGCTCGAGCGCCCAGCCGGCGAGCGGAACGCCGGGAGCACCCCCGCCCCCGACCCGTCCGTCGTGGGGTACGACCGCGAAGCGGCGGTGCACCGCCTCCGCGAGACGATCCGCGAGGCGCTCGGTCCGCTCGCGCAGGCGCGCCGGATCCGCGTGCAGCGCCACCGATACCGGCGGCTCCGGCCCGCGCAGCGTGGCCTCCACCGCGGCGAGGGCGAGCTTGTCGCTCCGCACCGCGCGGGCGAGCGGGTGCCGGGCGAGGCGCCGGATCGCCTCGCGGCGCCCGAGCAGGAGGCCCGCCTGCGGGCCGCCGAACAGCTTGTCGCCGCTCGCGATCACGACGTCTGCGCCGGCGCGCAGTGCGCTCGAGATGTCGGGCTCGTCGGGCAGCGCCGGATCGGGGTGCAGCAGGCCGCTGCCGAGATCGGCGACGAGCGGCAGGCCGTGCTCGTCGGCGAGACGGCGCAGCGCGGCGATACCGACCTCGGCGGTGAACCCGTGCACCCGGAAGTTGCTGGGGTGGATCTTGAGCAGGCAGCCGGTGGCGTCGCCGATCGCCTCCGCGTAATCGTCCGCGTGCGTGCGGTTGGTCGTCCCGACCTCGCGCAGCCGGGCCCCCGCCGCCGTCATCAGCTCGGGCAGGCGGAAGCCGGCGCCGATCTCCACGAGCTCGCCCCGGCTCACGACCGCCTCGCGGGGCCCCGCGGCATCCCCCGGGCCGGTGCAGAACGCGGTGACCGCGAGCAGCAGCGCCGCCGCCCCGTTGTTCACGATCAGCGCGTCCTCGGCATCGGGGCACGCCCGCAGCAGCGCCTCGCGCGCGCCCGCGCCGCGAGAACTGCGCTTGCCGCTGCCGAGGTCCATCTCCACGTCGACGTAGCCGGCCGCCTCCCCGATCGCCTCCCGCGCCGCGGCCGACAGCGGCGCCCGGCCGAGGTTGGTGTGCACCACGACGCCGGTGGCGTTGAGCACCGGTCGCAGCGAGAGGGTGCGGCGCCCGCGCAGTTCGCGCTCGACCGCGGGCTCCACCTGCTCCGCGGCGATGGCGCCGCTTCTGGCGAGCTCCTGCTGCGCGGCGATCACCGCCCGGATCTCGGCTTCGTCGAGCCGCGTGCGGGCCTCGGTCACCGCGGAGAGGCTCAGCAGGTGGTCGGTGCGGGGGATCCGCCGCCGCTGATCCTCGATCCCCATCGATCCCTCGCATCCCTGAACGTCTGGCGGAGGCGGACGGGAATCGAACCCGCCAGACCGAGATGCTCGATCTCACCGGTGTTGAAGACCGGGGCGCCCACCAGGACACGGACGCCTCCACCTGGAACCCTAGCATCGGCGACGGAGCGCACGAGCCGAGCGGAGCGGGACGCAGACGTGCGTTCGCGGAGCCGTATGTGCTCCCCAGTACGCGGCTTGCGTCACTTTCAACGTCGGGCGGGCTCTCTATCTTCTGGACACATTGTTCAGGGCAACGTAAGGAACGAAGATGGATGATGCGGGCTTGCAGAGCGCGGTCTTCGGCCTCTCGGAAGTCCATCTCAGGCACGTTCGACCGACGGAGCGAGCGACTCGCGGATTCCGGAACCGGCCTGCGGCTCGATCGCAGACACCGCGACCGCAGGAGCAGCTGAGGCTGCACGTAGTTCGCCATGGAGGTCTGGTGATCGACAGCGGCGACGTGAGTCTCGAGCTCACCGCCGGCGACGCAGCATTCCTGCTGTCGAGCGCTGCTGGAGAACTGCGCAGCGGAATCGCGTGCGAGCTGTTGACCATCGCGGTTCCGGTCGAGGTGCTCGGCGACGTGCGCGCCGTGTGGCCCGCAAGCGGGGTTCAGCGAGTCCCGAGGGAATCGATGCTGCTGCCGCCGGTGGCGGCGTTCGCAGCTCGAATGCTCGAGGGATCCGCGAACGAGGTCTCCGGGTTCACCAGCTACTACGTCGAGCGACTCCTGCAGGAGATGCTGCAGGGGCTGCTCCTCGGCGCTTCCCGAGCTGCGCGCGTGCCGCAGACGCAGACCACCTTCCCGCTCGCCATATCGGTGATCGTGGCCCAGCACTCGGATCCCGAGCTGACTGCCGTGGCGATCGCCGAGGAGGTGAACATCTCGCTGCGCCAGCTGGAACGCGAGTTCCGCAAACGCGGCACCACCATCAGGCGCGAGCTGCGCAGGGTGCGAGTGGAGCAGGCGAGGAAGATGCTCGGCGATCCCGATTATGCCGGGCTGAGCATCACCCAGATCGCGCAGTTCGTGGGCTTCAGCAGCGGGTCGAGCCTGGCTCGGGCGATGTCGGCGGTCGGGCTGCCCGCGCCGTCCGCCGTCCGTGTCTGAGCGCGCGGATCGACCCGCGCCGTGAGGCAGGGGTTCCAGCGGAGGGCCGACGGGAATCGAACCCGCGTTCTCAGCTGTCCGCCTGCGAGGTCAGCCTGCGGCGTCGTCGAGCACGAACTCCGTGAGCGCCGGATCGTTCCCGAACGGGCTCCATGCGGGGGAGTCGGGATCGCCGACGTCGACGAACGTTTCGAATGCCGGGCCTCGGGAATCGTCGTCGCAGGCCCGGAAGGCGAAGTAGTACGTTCCCGGTTCGAGCATACGGAGCCGTTTGGTTGCTCTCCCCGAGGCATCGAGCGGGATGCGGGCGGACTGGCCAGCGTACACCGAATCGAGACACATCTCCCCGTTCGCCGCCCCGGTTGCGCTGAAGACGATCCCGGTGAGCGCCGCCTCATCGGCGGGCATGATCTCGAAGGGTGAGACCGATTCGAATCCGGTGATCGTCGGCTCCAGCAGCACGAACTCGCCCACGTCGGCGGATGAGACCAGTCCGTTCGCGGATGCCCACACCCGGTAGCTGTACGTTCCCGCCTTCTCGGAGTACAGCTGCCCGAAATCGAAGAGCCACTCGCCCGAGGGCTGCACGACGGCGAGGTATCGCTGCGGGCCCGCGCTCGTTTCCGCGCCCGTTTCGACGATGACTTCTGCGCCGGGCAGGGTTCTGCCGGTGATGCTCGGTGCGAGGTAGCCGCTCTGGGTGTCGGGCGACTCGATTCCTGTCGAGAACGATGAACCGTCGTCGTTCGGCGGCTCCTCGCGGGGCCCCGGCGCCTCATGCTGCGGTTTCGGCCTCTCGGGTGACACGTAGGTGTTGTCGACGAAGTCGACCTCTGCGATGGCGGGATCGGTGACGTGGCGTCCGGTCGAGGCCTCGGCGTCCGGCTCGGGTTCGGTCGGGTCGCTCCGGGAGTCCGAGGAACTGCGCGCCGGCGCAGCTGCGCTGTTCTCGCTGCCCGAGCGTTCGGCTCGGTTACCGGATCCTGTCGTGGAACCGCCGCCGGATTCTGCCGCATACCGAGCGGATGAGGTTCGCAGCATCTCGGGGAGAACCGCACCGCCTACTGCGAAGATGCTCAAGCTCGCGGCTACAGCGAAGGCCACCAGTCCGGTGGCGGTGACGGCGGCTGCGGTGCCGGCCGCTGCGGATGTGAACGCGGCGGGAATCGTGCCGCCCAGCGCGGCGAAACCGGCAAGGGAGAGCGTGATCTTGCGCATCTGCGCATACCCGTCTCGGAGGCTGGCGTCGAGCGCTGCGCAGGTGCCGCATTCCGCCAGATGCACCTGTATCCGACGCGCGATCCCGTCGGCTCGTCCATCGACGATGAACCGGGGCAGCAGGTGCGCGACGTGCGCCTCGTCGTTTCTGAGCTCGACGGGGATCTGCTGTGCGAGCCATTCCATCCGCAGCCCGCCGAGCGCGCGGCGATAGAGCACGGAAACCGCGTTCGGCTTGATGCCGAGCTCGAGCGCGATCTGCGAGCGACTCGCTCCCTCGACCTCCGTGAGCCAGAGCACGCGCTGCCATCGCTCGGGGAGCGCCGTGATCGAATCGAGGAGTTCGGAGGCGGTGGATTCCGCGGTCAGAAGATCGAGCGGGCTCTCCTCCTCCCGCCCGGCGAGAAGATCGAAGTGCTCGGCCGCGGCCACGTTGACCACCACCTCGCGCTCCCGTCGCCACCGCATCGCCGTGTTGCGTATCGTCGTGAGGAGATAGGCGCGAAACGACGACGTCGGTCCTCCTCGAGCAACGGTCACCTGGTGATACACGGCGAGGAATGCTTCGGAGGCGAGATCTTCTGCATGGTCCGGGATGAGTCGTCGCGCCGCTCCGAGCGCCGCAGCGATGTGGCGGCGCCAGAGTTCCGTATAGGCCTCGTCGTCGCCCTCTCGCAACCGTGCGAGAAGTTCATCGTCGTTCGACGCCGTCGTCCGAAGGTGTGTCACGGGGTCCCCGAATCGCTCCCGAGACGATCAGCTCCGATGCCCGGACCGCGCTCGATCATCCCTCGCCCATTTTCCAGTCAGATGATACAGCCGGGGTTCTCCCCGGTTCGAAGGACATTCGCTGCAAGGCCTGCGTCACTTCTCGGTGTACGCGTACTCGCAAGCCGGTCCGGCGAGGTCACGCCCGGTTCGTCGGCGCCGCCGGACACCCATCCGGAGCGCGTATCGGACCCGGACTCCGGGGTAGTCTCGGGGCATGGCATCAGCGCAGGATCCCACCCGACTGACCGGTTACGCGCACGGAGGCGGCTGCGCCTGCAAGATCCCGCCGGGCGAGCTCGAGGAGGCTGTCCGCGGTCTCGTCGGTCAGACCTCGGCGAGCGTGCTGGTCGGCCTCGACGACGGGGACGACGCGTCGGCCGTGCTCGTGCGCGACGACCTGGCGATCCTCTCCACCACCGACTTCTTCACGCCCGTCGTCGACGACGCCTACGACTGGGGGCGCATCGCCGCCGCGAACGCGCTCTCCGACATCTACGCGATGGGCGGCACGCCCATCTCGGCGCTCAACCTGGTCGGCTGGCCGCGCGAGACGCTGCCGATGGAGTTGCTCACCGAGGTGCTGCGCGGCGGCCTCGACGTCGCTGCGGAGGCGGGCTGCCCGGTGACGGGCGGCCACTCGATCGACGACCCAGAGCCGAAGTACGGCATGGCGGTCACCGGCGTGGTCGATCCCGCGCGCCTGATGCGCAACGACGCCGCCGAGCCGGGCCTGCCGCTCACCCTCACCAAGCCCATCGGCGTGGGTGTGCTGAACAACCGGCACAAGCGCACCGGCGAGGTGTTCGAGCACGCCGTCGCGCAGATGGTGCAGCTCAATCGCGAGGCATCGCGTGCGGCGGTCGCGGCCGGGGTCAGAGCGGCGACCGACGTCACCGGCTTCGGGCTGCTCGGGCACCTCTACAAGATGTGCCGAGCCTCGGGCGTCGGCGCCGTCGTCGACGCGAGCGCCGTGCCGCTCGTCGAGGGGGCCAGGCGTTCGCTCGACGAGGGTTTCATCCCGGGCGGCTCGCGCCGCAACCTGGACTGGGTGCGCCCGCACCTCGACGTGGAGGGGACGTTCTCGGAGGAGGAGCTGGTACTGCTCGCCGATGCGCAGACGTCGGGCGGCCTCCTGGTGGTGGGCGAGGTGCCGGGCTACCCGGTGATCGGCGAGACGACGGCGGGATCCGGCATCACGATCCGCCCCTGAGCGACCCTGGCCGGAGATCGCAGAATTGGGGACGCATAAGTGCGGATACCGGCCCTCTATCCGTGCATGTGCGACCCCGGTCTCGCCCCGCCCGCTCGGGATCCGGCCCGCGATCACCCCGCGGTGGTGATCGAGTCGTCGATCTTTCCCGCGCGGCGGCGCGCCTCGAGCCGGCGCTTCTGCGGCTCGATGACGTAGCGCGGATCCTTGGTCGACTCGAGCCCGGCGTGCAGCACCGCGAAGCGGGTCAGCGCCGACGCCGCGAGCAGCGCCGCTCCCGAGGCGACGGCGACGACCCGGCTGCGCCCCGCGAACAGCGCCCCCGCGCCGCCGACGGCGGCAAGGCGCTTGCTCCAGGCGTGCATCCGCCCGGCGCGCCCCTGGTGCAGCGGCTCGGCGGCCACCGGGTCCATGCGGCGCTCCATGAACTCGGAGGCGGCGAGCTCGGCGGCCGAGCCGACGACCGCCAGCATCCGCGCCGGCCTCGCGTCCTCGACCGGCGTCGTGATCATGCCGAGGCCGCCCGACGCGAGGCTCGCGGAGCTCACGAACACGAACGACAGGTCCTCCTTCGCCGCATTCCAGGTCGGGTTCGCGGTGTCCGAGAGCAGCACGCCCGTGTAGGCGGCGAGGGGCGCGGCGAACGCCGCGGAGACGACGCCCGCCGGTTTCTCGGCGAGGTTCAGCAGCTTGCGCAGCGGGCCGAGCGGGAGTCGCCGGCGCGTCATGCGGTCGACCTCCGCCGCCGCAGCCACACCGGCGCCGGCGCTGAAGGCGCCGAGGATCCAGGATCCCACGCTCATCGGCGAGGTGATCTTGAACGTGCGGAACATGTGGAGGAAGCGCTCCGGGCGGCCGAGGTCGACGATCAGCGCGACCGCGCCGAGACCCGCGGCGCCGATCGCCGCGAGGCGGCTGTTGCGGCGCAGCTTCTCGTTGCCCGTGAACTGGGCTCCCGCGGCGAGCAGCGATGAGCCGCCGGCCACGCCGCCGAGGAACAGGTAGATCCCGATCGGCTCCTCCCACGGCGGCGGCTTCACGATCGGCCGGTCGTAGTACGAGGCGAACTCCGCCTCGGGCACCATGGCCATCTCGCGGGATCCGTCCGCTCCGCCGGGGCCCGTTCCGCCGCCCCGGCGCTTGCGCCGGCCGCCGGAACGGCGCGGCTTCTCGGGCGGTCGGTAGCCGTCGTACTCGGAGAGGGTCACCGTCGGCCTCCCAGGAACGCGAGCGCGACGGCCCCCAGCATGCCGAGCGCTGCGAGGCCGGCGCGCTTGAACATGCGGGGGAGATCGGCGGTCGCCACGCGCGGATCCGGGGGCAGGCCGTAGACCTCCGGCTCGTCGAGCAGCAGGAAGATCGAGCCGGTGCCGCCGACGCCGTCCTTCTCGTTGGCGCCGTAGAGGCGGGCCTCGGCGAGTCCCTGCCGGTGCAGTTCGCGCACCCGGGCACGCGCGATCTTCGCGAGCTCCTCGTGGCTGCCGAACTTGATCGACGTCGTGGGGCAGGCCTGCGCGCAGGCCGGCGTCTGCCCGTCGGTCAGGCGGTCGTAGCAGAGCGTGCACTTCTGGGCGACGCCCGCGTTGGGGGTGGGGGCCTGCTCGCCGGGCACGAAGTCGCGGTTGGTCTTGGGTGCGGCGATCCCGTCCTTGCGGCGCTCGATCACCCCGAACGGGCACCCGGCGACGCAGGTGCCGCAGCCGTTGCAGATGTCCTCCTGCACCACGACGGTGCCGAACTCGGTGCGGAAGAGGGCGCCGGTCGGGCAGACGTCGAGGCAGCCGGCGTTGGTGCAGTGCTTGCACACGTCGGACGACATGAGCCACCGGAAGTCGGGGGTGTCCGGTGGCGTCGTGTCGACGTCACCGAGATCCTCGGGATCCTTGCGCACCGTCGGCATCCCGAGGCTCACGAGCCGGCGTCCGCTCTCGCGGGCCTCCTCGATCCTCTCGCCGTCCTGCTCCACGAACGCCACGTGCCGCCAGGTGTCGGCGCCGAGCCCGCCGGTGTTGTCGTACGACGAGCCGAGCAGCTCCCAGTCCGAGTCGTGCGGGTTGCGGTTCCACTCCTTGCACGCCACCTCGCAGGCCTTGCAGCCGATGCAGATCGAGGTGTCGGTGAAGAACCCCTGGCGCGGGCCGTGGTCGTGCTGCGCGACGTGGCCCGCGGATTCGGTGAGACCGGTCATCCGGATCCTCCCTCCTCGTCGTGCGGAGCCCCGGCTCCGCCGTCCTCGCGGTCGTGGACGCCGGAGCCCTCGTCGTCGCCGGGCGAGACCTCGGGCCACTGCTCCTCTCCAGCGTAGTCGCGCTCGGGATCGCGCGGCCGCATTCCGGTCTCCACGGTCACTCCCGCGCGCTCCCGGTACTCGGCGACCAGGTCCAGCAGCGCCCGGCCGCGCGGGCGCCGGCCGGGGACGATGGCGCACGACCCGGCCTTCGACTCCTGGATCAGCACGTTGGGATCCATCACGACACCCAGCAGGTCGTTGGCCGCGTCGCCGCTCACGACCGCGTCGGTGCCCACGCCCCAGTGGTAGGGGAGCCCGATCTGATGCACGGTGCCGCCGTCGATCCGGAGCGGCCGCACGCGGTCCGTGACCAGCACCTTCGCCTCGATCGCCGCGCGCGGGGAGATCAGCGTCGCCCAGCCGTAGGGCTCGAGCCCGCACTCCTCCGCCAGCTCGGGCGAGACCTCGCAGAACATCTCGGGCTGCAGCTCGGCGAGGTAGGGCAGCCACCTGCTCATGCCGCCCGCGGTGTGGTGCTCGGTGAGGCGGTAGGTGGTGAACATGTAGGGATAGACGCCCGCGCCGCGCTCGTCGTCGCTCGGCGCGCTCAGGTTGTCGGGGCGCGCCATGGTGACCCGGGTCGGCGAGCGCTGCTGGCGGTACACCGGGTTGCGCACGGGTGATTCCTGCGGCTCGTAGTGCGCGGGCAGCGGGCCGTCGACGAGGCCCTTCGGCGCGTACAGCCACCCCTTGCCGTCGGACTGCATGATGAAGGGGTCGATGCCCGAGAGCGCCTCCGGGCCGCTGGCGCCGGGAGCCGGGCGGGCGTCGGGGGCGAGATCGGCCGGGAAGTCGGGCACGTCGTCGCCGACCCAGCGCTCGCGATCCCCGTCCCACCACACGTACCTCTTGCGCTCGCTCCAGGGCCGGCCCTCGGGATCCGCCGATGCGCGGTTGTAGAGGATGCGACGGTTCGCCGGCCAGACCCACGCCCAGTCGGGATTGATCTGATCCTGCTCCTCCTTCGCCGGACGCAGCGCCGCGTGGTTGACGCCGTCCGCGTACACGCCGGTGTAGATCCAGCAGCCGCCGTCGGTGGATCCGTCCGCGCGCATCTCGGTGTACGCGGAGAGCGGCTGCCCCGCGCGCTCGCCGGTGAGGTGGCGGCCGTTGATCTCGGCCAGCACGGCCTCGGGCTCGGGGTTGCCGTGGGCGTCGAGCGGGTAGTCCCAGGTCAGGTCGAGCAGCGGGCGATCCCGCTCGTCGGTCGAATCGGCCAGCTTGGCGCGGATGCGCCTGCCCAGCTCGTAGAAGAAGTCGAGCTCGCTCTGCGCCTGGCCCGGCGGCTGCACCGCCTGGTGCCGCCACTGCACCATCCGCTGCGTCTGCGTGAAGGTGCCCGATTTCTCGACGTGGTTTGCGGCCGGCATGAAGAACACCTCGGTGCCGATGTCCTCCGTCCGCAGCTCGCCCGACTCGATCTCGGGGCCGTCCTTCCACCACGTCGCCGTCTCGATGAGCGCGAAGTCGCGCACGACGAGCCACTTCAGGCGGGACATGCCCAGGCGCTGCATGCGCCCGTGCGCCGAGCCGACGGCCGGGTTCTGCCCGAAGACGAAGTAGCCGTCGACCTCGTCGTCGAGCATGCGGGCGACCGTCTGATAGGTGCCGTGCGGCCCGTTGAGGCGCGGCAGGTAGTCGTACGCCCAGTCGTTGTCCTCGCGGGCGGCATCGCCCCACCACGCCTTCAGCAGGCTGACGGTGTAGGCGTCGGCGTGCCCCCAGTACCCCTTCTGCCCGGGCGAGACGATGCCGCCCAGGTAGTCCTCGAGCGTCTCCGCCGCCACCGTCGGCATCGGCAGGTAGCCGGGCAGCAGGTTGAAGAGCGTGGGGATGTCGGTGGAGCCCTGGATGCTGGCGTGCCCGCGCAGGGCCATGATGCCGCCGCCGGGCCGGCCCATGTTGCCGAGCAGCAGCTGCAGGATCGATGCCGTGCGGATGAACTGTGCGCCCATCGTGTGCTGGGTCCAGCCGACGGCGTAGGCGAAGCAGGTGGTGCGCTCGCGCCCCGAGTTCTCGGTGACGGAGCGCGCCAGGTACGCGAAGTCCTCCTCCGAGATGCCGCACGTCTCGCGCACCATCTCGGGGGTGTAGCGCGAGAAGTGGCGCTTCAGGATCTGGAATACGGTGTGCGGATCCTGCAGCGTCTCATCGCGCACGTAGCCGCTGCTGACCGCGGGTCCGCCGCTGCCGTACTGGTGGCCCGAGCCCCGCACCTCCTGGAGGGAGTCCGCGCCGTCCCGGCCCGACTCCTCCTGATCCGTGCGCTTGTACGCCCAGCTCGACGGGTCGTAGGTGCCGGTCTCGGCGTCGTAGCCCGAGAACAGCCCGTCGAGATCTTCCGTGTCGCGGAACTCCTCGCTCACGATCGTCGCCGCGTTCGTGTAGGCGAGCACGTACTCCTTGAACCACAGATCGTTGGCGATCACGTGGTTGATGAGCGCGCCGAGCAGCACGATGTCGGAGCCGGCCCGGATCGGGACGTGCTTGTCGGCCACGGCGGACGTCCGCGTGAAGCGGGGGTCGACGTGGATGATCCGCGCGCCCCGCGCCTTCGCCTCCGTCACCCACTGGTACCCGACGGGATGGCACTCCGCCATGTTGGATCCCTGGATGACGATGCAATCCGCATTGGCCATGTCCTGCAGCGTCTGCGTGGCTCCGCCGCGTCCGAACGAGGCTCCCAGACTGGGAACCGTGGCGGAGTGTCAGATGCGGGCCTGGTTCTCGATCTGGATCGCTCCGGCAGCCGTGAACAGCTTCTTGATGAGGTAGTTCTCCTCGTTGTCGAGCGTGGCGCCGCCGAGGGCCGCGATGCCCATGGTGCGGCGCAGCGGCCGCCCGTGCTCGTCGGCGTCCTCCCACCAGCGCCTGCGCGACTCGATGAAGCGATCGGCGATCATGTCGGTCGCCTCGTCCAGCGAGAGCCTCCGCCAGTCGGTGGCGTGGGGCGCGCGGTAGAGGATCTCGGTCTGCCGGCTCGCCGAGTTGACCAGCTGCTCGCTCGCCGAGCCCTTCGGGCAGAGGCGACCGCGGGAGATCGGGGAGTCGGGATCGCCCTCGATCTGCACGACGCGCTCGTCCTTCACGAAGACCTTCTGGCCGCAGCCCACCGCGCAGTAGGGGCAGACGCTCTGCACGACGCGGTCGGCGGTCGAGGTGCGCGGCGCGATCTCGCGGGTTCTGCGCGACATGACGGCCTCGCCCCGCCCGAGCTTGTCGGGCGAGCTGAACTGCCGGAACACCGGCCACTCGAGGGGGCTGAACCGCGCCATGCCCCCACCCTAGCGGATGGGCGCGGCGGCGTCACCGAGGCCCGCGTCGACGACGCGGTCGGGCCGGCTGTAGACCACCATGGAGCGTCCCCGGAGGAAGCCGACGAGCGTGAGCCCCGCCTCGTCGGCGAGGTCGGCGGCGAGCGAGGAGGGCGCCGACACGGCCGCGAGCATCGGGATCCCGGCCATGAGCGCCTTCTGCGTCAGCTCGAAGCTCGCCCGCCCCGAGACCATGAGCACGCAGCCGCGCGCGGGGAACCTGCCGTTCATCAGCGCCCAGCCGACGACCTTGTCGACGGCGTTGTGCCGCCCGACGTCCTCGCGCAGCACGAGCATCTCGCCCGTGCGCCCGTCGAAGAGCGCGGCCGCGTGCAGGCCCCCGGTGCGCTCGAAGACGTCCTGCCCCGCGCGCAGCGCCTCGGGGAGGCCCACCAGGGTCTCCGCGTCGATCACGAGGTCGTCGGCCGCGACTTCGAAGCTCGACGAGGTGCGCACGGCGTCGATGCTCGCCTTGCCGCACAGCCCGCACGAGCTCGTCGTGAAGAAGCTGCGCTCGAGGCTCGGGTCGGGCGGGGCGACGCCGGGGGCGAGCGTCACGTCGAGCACGTTGTAGGTGTTCGCGCCGTCGGCGTCCGCACCGGAGCAGTACCTCGCGGTGGCGAAGTCGTCGGAGGCGCGCACGACCCCCTCCGAGGCGAGGAAGCCGGCGGCGAGCTCGAAGTCGCTGCCCGGCGTGCGCATCGTGACGGCGAGGGGTCGCCCGAGCACCCGGATCTCGAGCGGCTCCTCGACCGCGAGCTGATCCGGACGCGACGTTCTCCGCTCGCCCGCGGTCAGGCGGGTGACGCGGCGGCGGGCGGCGATTCGTGACACCCTCCTTGGATAGCATCGAACGAGACCCCGGGCAAGCCGCGGCGCCGTCCGGCGGAGCCGCGCGAATCCGATCGAGAGGCGGTGGCCGTGACCCCGGAAGAGCACCTGAGCTGGATCCTCGAGCGCGTCGCCCCGACCCCGGAGATCGAGTGCGATCTGCGAGCGCCCGAGGCGCTCGGCGCGACGGTGTCGCGCGATGTCCGGGCGCGGTACGACCTGCCGCTCTGGGACAACTCGGCGATGGACGGCTACGCCGTGCGCGCCGCCGACGTCGCCGGGGCGAGCACGGAGACGCCCCGCGTGCTCCGCGTCGTCGGCGAGGTCGCAGCCGGGAGCGCCGAGGATCCCCGGATCGAGCCGGGCGCGGCGGTGCGCATCATGACGGGGGCGCCGCTGCCCGGCGACGCCGACGCCGTGGTGCCCGTCGAGCGGACGCGGGTGGACGGGGCGCGCGACCCCTCAGGGGCCGCTGCCGGGCGGTCGGGCGGGGATCCCCACCCCTGGGCCGAGTCCTCGGTCGCCGTGCTCGCGGCGGCGCCCCGCGGGGCGAACGTGCGCCGCCGCGGCGAGGACGTGCCCGCCGGGACGGTGCTCGCCCTGCCGGGACAGGAGCTCACCGCCGCGCGCATCGCCGCGCTCGCCGCCGCGGGCGTGCAGCGGGTGAGCGTGCACCGGCCCCCGCGCGTCGCCGTGCTCACGACGGGCTCGGAGCTGCGGACGGGCGACGGGCCGCTCGTCCGGGGCCAGATCCCCGAGTCGAACTCCCTGCTCATCGCGGGGCTGCTGCGCGAGAGCGGGGTCGCGGCGGTCGAGACCGTGCGCTGCCCCGACGACGTCGCCGCCCTGCGCGAGCGGCTCGACGACCTCGCGCGGCGGTGCGACGCGGTCGTGACGACGGGCGGCATCGGACCGGGCAGGCACGACATCGTGCGCGTCGCGCTCGCGGACGAGCCGGGCGTGCGGCAGGTGGCAGTGGCGGTGCGACCGGGACGGCCGCAGGGCGCCGGCCGCCTCTCGGGCGGGGCCCTCCTCCTCGCGCTGCCGGGCAACCCCGTGAGCGCGGCCGTGGGCTTCGAGCTCTTCGTGCGCCCCGCGATCCTCGCGATGCAGGGCCGGGAGCGTCTGCAGCGCACGCGCGTGCGGGCGATCGCCGCCGCGGCCTGGCGCGGGGCCCCGGGTCGGCTGCAGGTGCTCCCCGTGCGGGTGTTCGAGGATCCCGAGCTGCGCTGCGCACCCGTCGTGGACCCGCGCGGCGTCTCGCACGCCGTCGGCGGACACGGCGCGGCCGACGGCTACGCGCTCGTGGACGCCGAGCGCGGCGACGTCGCGGCCGGGGAGACCGTCACGGTGATGCTGGTGACGCGATGAGCGGCGGCGGCACCCGGGCGACCGACGGCTCCGAGGCCGCGGTCGTCGAAGCCGCGGTCTTCGAGTCAGTGGTGCTCGCCGGCGGCCGCGGCAGCCGCCTCGGCGGCGTGGACAAGGCCGCGGTCCTGCTGCGGGAGACCCGGCTCGTCGACCGCGTGCTCGCGGCCGCCCGCGCCGCCGGGGCGCGCCGCTGCGTCGTCGTCGGGCCGGAGAGCGCCGGCGAGCTCGCCGACGCGGTGGTGCGCGAGGATCCGCCGTTCGCGGGGCCGCTCGCGGCGCTCGCCGCCGGGCTCGCCGCCGTGCGCGAGGAGTGGGTGCTGCTGCTGCCCTGCGACCTCGAGCACCCCGGCCCCGTCTGCGCGGCGCTGACCGGCGCGCTCCCCGCCCGGGGCCCCGACGGGATCCGCCTGCTCGACACGGCAGGGCGGCCCCAGTGGCTCGCCGGCGTCTACCGCGCGAGCGCGCTGCGCGCGGGCATCGATGCGCTCGGCGGGCGAACCGCCGACCGTCCGCTGCGCCTGGCCTTCGCCGCGGCGCGGGTGCGCGAGGTGCGGGCGCCCGAGGGCGCGACGGCCGACATCGACACCGCGGAGGATCTCGAGCGCGCCCGCCGGGAGCGGCATCGAGACGCTTCGGCGTCGCTCCCGGACGGGGCCGACGACGCCGGGCCCCGCCATACTGTGACCGACGATCGAGGAGATCCGCGATGAGCACCAACCCCAACCCCAACCCCAACCCCAACCACCTTCCCCCCGAGGCGCTCGACGCGTGGCTCGCCGCGGCCGCGGCCGAGCTCGGCCTCGACGCGGGCGACGTCAGGATCGGCACCGTGCTCGACGTGGCGCGCGACGTCGCCCACGGCGTCGCGCGCCCGGCTGCGCCGCTCAGCACGTTCCTGCTCGGCGTCGCCGTCGGCAGAGCGGCAGCCGCGAGCGCCGATGGCGCGGGAGGGGGCGCAGGCGGCCTCGAGCGGGATCCCGAGACCGTGCTCGCCGAGCAGGCGCGGCGCCTCGTCGAGCTCGCCGCCCGGTGGGATCCGGCGGCCTAGTCGGCTCGGCGCGTCGCCAGGTGATCCGGGATCTCCGCGACCGACCCCAGCACGGTGCACGGCAGGCCCGAGAACGCGTCGGCGCCGAGCTTTCCCGTCAGCACCCCGACGGTGATCCCGGCTCCCGAGTGCACCCCCGCACGCACGTCGACGACGGTGTCGCCGGCCACGAGCACGCTCGCGACGTCGAGCACGCCCGTCGCCTCCATCGCGCGGTGGATCATGTACGGAGCCGGCCGGCCCTGCGCCACCTCGTCGCCGCAGACGAGCGCGTCGACGGTGCAGACGGCCCCCTCGTCCGCCACCCGCCACCCCAGCCGGTCCAGGATCGCCGTCGCCACGTCGCGGGAGAACCCGGTCGTGAGCGCGACGCGGATCCCCGAGGCGCGCAGCCGAGCGATCGCCTCGGGAACGCCGGCGACGGCGACCGGCGGCTCGGCGGCGTAGAGCTCGTGCAGGATCGTCTGGAAGCGCTCGAAGGCCGCATCGACCTTGTCGGCCGGCGCCCCGGGATCGCCGCCGCCCAGCTCGATGAGGGCGGTGATCGCGGCCCGCTTCTCGGTGCCCATCCACGCCTGCAGATCCTGCTCGGCGACCGGCACCCCCGTCTCGACGACGGCGCGCTCGAGAGCGCGGTAGACCGCTCCCCGGTCGTCGATGGTGGTGCCTGCCATGTCGAAGGCTGCGAGCGCGATCACGGTGTCTCCTTGGGGGTCGAGGGTCAGGGTCGAGGGTCTGGGGCCGAAGTCGGGCCAGGGCCAGGGCCAGGGCCAGGGGCAGGGGCAGGGGGCGGGGGAGAACCCGAGCCGGGCGCGCCCCCGGCCTTCACGCCGGCTCGCGGGTGAGCGGGATGCGGTGCTCGGCCGTGTTCTCGATGACGAAGGTCGTCATGCTCGGCAGGTAGCGGTCGTCGGCCGACTCGATGACCCCGCCGTGTTCGTCGCGGGTGACGCGGCGGGCGCGCAGCAGCGGGCTGCCGGCGGCGACTCCGAGCCACTCGGCGTCGAGGGGGTGCGCCGCCACCGCGTCGATGACGTGCCTGGCGCGCACGGGCGCGATGTGCAGCGCGAGCAGCGTCTGGTAGATGCTGCCGCCGTCGAGGTCGGCCGCGAGCAGGTGCCTGCCGACCCAGAACGGGTGCACCGATCGCTCGATCATGGCGGGCTCGCCGTCGAGCAGGCGGAGCCGGATCACCTCGACCACGGCCTCGTCGGGCGCGATCCCGAGCTCGCGCGCGATCTCCTCGGTCGCGGGGCGGCGGGAGGCCTCGATCACGCGCTGCCCGGGGGAGCGGTCGATGCTGCGCGCCCACTCCGTGAAGGAGAGGAACGTGTCGAAGGACTGCGCGGGCACGGTGCGCTGCACGCGGGGCGGGGCGCCGCGGCCGCCGACGATCATGCCCTCCGCCCGGAGGCTGGCGAGCGCCTGCCGAACGGGGCCGCGCGAGGTGCCGAACTCGGCGACGAGCGACTTCTCGCTCGGCACCCGGTCGCCCTCCTTCCAGGCGCCGCTGCGGATGCGCTGGATCATCGCATCGTACAGCTGCGTGTGCAGTGGCAGGTTCTGGCTCATGCTCACAGACTACAAGTTGTCATGACTTCTTTCGGTGACGATCGGGTGAACGAGATGAACACCCGGTAACGTGAACGCGCCCAACTGCCGCTTCACGTGAACACTGCCCGAACAGGCCGCAGCGAAGTTGTCATGACTTCTTTCATCGACGCATGCTGGAGCCATGCACACCCCGCACCACACGCCCCGGATCGTGATCGTCGGCGCCGGCATCGTCGGCCTCGGCCACGCCGTCGCCGCGCTCGACGCCGGCTTCCGCGTCATCGTGATCGAGCAGGACTCCGCCACCGTCGCTGCGAGCGTCCGCAACTTCGGCCACGTCGGCGCCTCCGTGCAGACGGGCGAGCTCGGGGAGCTCGCCCGTGAGGCCCTGCCCGTGTGGAAGGGCCTCGTCGAGCGGGCCGGGGTCGAGGCGCGCGTCTCCGGCACGCTCGTCGTCGCCCGCAGCGCGGCGGAGGAGGCCGTGCTGCAGGAGCTCGCCGCCGACCCGACGCGCTTCCCCGAGGGCGCGCGCCTGCTGACGGGCGCCCAGGCGGCGCCGATGCTCGGGATCGCCGGATCGGGCTCCGCGAACGGCCCCCGCGCGGACGCCGGCTCGACCTCGGAGCTCCTGGCCGCTGCTCTGCTCCCGGGCGATCTCACCGCCGACCCGCGCTCGGCGGTCGCTCGGATCGCCGCGTGGGTCGACGCGCACGAGCGGGGCGAGGTGCGCTTCCGCACCGCCGTGCACGGCGTCGAGGCGCGACTGGACGCCGGGGGTGCGGGCTCCGTCGCCGTCGACACGAACCGGGGCAGGATCGAGGCCGACCACGTGGTGGTCGCGGCCGGGCACCTCGTCGGTCGGCTCTTCCCCGAGCTCGCGGAGGCCGGCGACGTGCGCGAGTGCGCCCTGCAGATGGCCCGCGTACGCGCCCCCGAGGGGCTTCCGCTCGGGCCGGCCGTGCTCAGCGGCACCTCGATGCTGCGCTACGGCGCCTTCGCGGGTCCCGCCGCCGATGCCCTGCGCGCGCATCTCGCCGAGACCCGGCCCGATCTGCTCGAGATCGACGCGAACGTCATGTTCACGCACCAAGCCGACGGCACGCTGCTCGTCGGCGACTCGCACTTCTCGTTCGGTTCGGCGCCGCCGTTCCTCGACGAGCGCTGCTCGCTCCTGCTGCTCGACGAGGCCGCCGCGATCCTCGGCGTGCCCGGCCTCGAGGTGCTGGAGCGCTGGCAGGGCGTCTATGCCACGAGCGCCAGGCAGGACATCCTGCGGGCCTCCCCCGAACCCGGCGTCGAGGTCGTCTCCGTGACGACCGGGGTCGGCATGACCACCGGGCTCGGGATCGGGGCGCGCACCGTCGCCGCGCTCTCCTGACCCCGTCCACGACACCCACCCGGCCCACCCGGCCCAGACTCCCAAGGAGCACCGTGAAGCAGCACACCCTGAAGAAGAACACCGCACTCGCATCCCTCACCCTCGGCGCCCTCGCGCTCGGCGCGACCGGCTGCGCGAGCACCGGCGCCGAGGCCTCGGGCGAGGCATCGGCCACCTGCCCCGACGGCAAGATCCGCTTCGGGATCCTGCCCTACGAGGATCCCGAGCGCCTCGAGCCCGCCTATCAGGTGCTCGCGGAGGCCCTGTCCGAGAAGCTCGACTGCCCCGTCGAGGTCACCATCACCGAGGACTACTCGGCCGAGGTGCTCGCGATGGAGAACGACTCGCTCGAGATCGCCCAGTTCGGTCCGCTCGGCTTCGTGTTCGCGAGCGAGCGCGCGGGCGCCGTCCCGCTCGCCTCCTTCGGCGACGCCGAGGGGCAGCCGACCACGTACACCGGCGGCATCTGGGTGCCGAAGGATTCCGACATCGAGACGATCGACGACCTGCCGGGCAGGACCCTCGCGCTGGGCAGCCCGGGATCCACCTCGGGCGACGCGCTCCCGATGTCGGCGCTCGCCGAGGCGGGCATCGAGGACGAGGTGACGGCCGACTACGCCGGCGGCCACCCCGAGGCGCTGCTCGCACTCGTGAACGGCACCGTCGACGCCGCCCAGATCAACTCGCAGACCCTCGCCACGGCCGAGGCGGAGGGGACGTTCGACGCGAGCGAGTACCGCCAGATCTGGGAGTCGGAGGAGATCCCGAACGACCCGATCACGGTGCGCGACAACCTGCCCCAGGAGTTCAAGGACGCCGTCGAGGAGGCCCTCCTGAGCCTCGACGCCGAAGACGTCGAGCAGGTCTCCGCCTTCCTCGGCGTGGACCCCGCCGGCCCGCTGATCCCGGTCACGGTCGAGACCTACCAGCCGCTCTTCGACCTCGCCGAGACCATGGGCCTCACCGAGGAGGACGTGTGATGACCGCCCCGGCCCTCGCTCCGGCGGCGCCGGCCTCGCGGCCCGAGGCCGGCGAGATCCTGCTCGACGTGCGCGCGATCTCGAAGAGCTTCGGCGACCGCGTCGTACTCGACGACATGAGCATGCAGGTGCGCGCCGGCGAGGTCGTCGCCTTCCTCGGGGCGAACGGCTCGGGCAAGTCGACGACGCTGCGGGCCGTGAACGGGCTCATCGAGGCCGACTCGGGAGACATCACCATCGCGGGCGTGCGGCTGAACGAGGCGAGCGCGCCGCGTCGGGCCGAGGCGAGGCGCACCGCCGCGACGGTGTTCCAGAAGATCCACCTCGTCGGTCGCCGCACGGCGCTGCAGAACGTCTGCGCCGGCGGCTTCTCGCGGCTGCCGGCCTGGCGATCCCTCCCGCCGCTCTTCGGCCGCGACCTGAAGGAGGAGGCCATGGCCTGCCTCGACCGGGTCGGTCTCGCCGATCGCGCCCACGATCGTGCCGGCAGCCTCTCGGGCGGGCAGCAGCAGCGGGTGGCCATCGCCCGCGCCCTGTGCCAGCGGCCGCGCATGATCCTGGCCGACGAGCCGGTCTCGGCCCTCGATCCGAAGGCCGCCGACGACGTCATGGCGCTCCTGCACGAGCTCGCCGTGCAGGAGCGGCTGGGCGTGGCGGCCGTGCTGCACCAGCCGCACCTCGCCCGCACGTACGCCCACCGCGTCATCGGCCTGCGCGGCGGTCGGCTGGTGTTCGACGCGCCCACCGACCGCATCGACGACGCCGAGCTCGCGTCGCTCTACCTCTGAGGAACCGACATGACCGACACCGTCTCCACCGCCACGTCCACCGCCGCCCCGACGGGGGCCGGGAACCACCGCGGCCTGCGCGTGCCGCGCGACCCCCGGGTGCCCGTCCGCGCTGGGTCCTGGGCGCTGGTCCTCGCCGTCCTCGTCGTGCTGCACCTCGTCGCCTTCCGGGCCACCGACTTCCGGCCCGAGGCCCTCGCCACCGGGGCGGAGGGCATGTGGAACTTCCTCGCCGAGGCGATCCCGCCCGATTTCAGCGGCGAGGTGGTGGGCGTCGGAGTCCAGGGCGCGCTCACGACGCTCTGGATCGGCCTGCTCGGCACGACCGTCTCGGTGCCGACGGCGCTGCTGCTCGCCGTGCTCGGCGCGCGCACGACCTCGCCGAACGCGTTCGTGTACCAGCTCGCCCGCGGGATCCTGTCGTTCTTCCGCGCGGTGCCCGACATCGTCTTCGCGCTGATCTTCGTGACCGCGGTGGGGCTCGGCCCCTTCGCCGGCGTGCTCGCTCTGATCTGCCACAACACCGGCGTGATGGGCAAGCTCTGGTCGGAGGCGATGGAGGACATCGACCCCGGCCCCGAGCAGGCGCTGCGCACCGCGGGGGCGAGCCGCCTCCAGGTGGTGGCCAACGCGACGCTCCCGAGCGTGCTGCCGCAGCTCACGGGCCTGCTGCTCTACCGCTTCGACGTGAACGTGCGCTCGTCGCTCGTGCTCGGGCTCGTGGGCGCGGGCGGTATCGGCCTGCTCATCAACAAGTCGATCAAGACGTTCCAGTTCGACGAGATGCTGACCTACCTCATCATCATCCTGGTCGTGATCGTCGCCGTCGATCTCGCGTCGGCCTGGATCCGCAAGCGCCTGCAGTAGCGGGCGCGGCGGCCACCGGGCGTCGCGCGCGGGGCGAGGCGCGTCCGCTCGAACCAGCGAATGATTCTCATTATGCTTGTGGGGTGGCTGCAGGGGAGACGCGGGGCCGGACGAGCGCCGAGGTGATGCACGCGGCGGGGGACGCCCCGGGGAGCGGGCGCGCCGGAGGGGCGCCCGCGGCAAGAGGCCGTGCGGGATCCCGCGCCGCCGTCGCGGCACTCGCCGGGGCCGCGCTGCTGCTCGTGCTCTTCGGGATCCGAGGCCTCGCCCCCGGCGGAGACGCGCTCGAGCTGCCCGAGCGGATCCGCGATCTCCTCACGCTCTCCATCAGCGTGCTGATCGAGTCGCTGCCCTTCGTCTTCCTGGGCGTGCTGCTCTCGATCGTCGTGCAGATCTGGCTGCCCGCGACGCTGTTCGACCGGCTGCTGCCCCGTTCGCGGGTGCTGCGCCGGGCGGTGCTCTCACTGCTCGGCGTGCTGCTGCCCGTCTGCGAGTGCGGCAACGTGCCGCTCGCGCGCGGCCTCATGGTGCGCGGCCTCAGCGTCTCCGAGTCGATCACCTTCCTGCTCGCCGCACCGATCCTCAACCCCGTCACCATCATCACCACGTATCAGGCCTTCGGGTGGGAGAACGGCATCCTCGCCGCGCGCATCGTCGGCGGCTTCGTCATCGCGAACCTGGCGGGGTGGGTGTTCGACCGGCACCCCAGGCAGCACGAGCTCCTCACGCCCCGTTTCGGCGCCAGCTGCTCCCGGCCGGCCGCGGGGGGAGGTCGCGCGGGCCACGACCACGCGGGCCACGACCACGCGGGCCACGACCACGGCGGCCGCGAGGGCGTGCGCTCCCGTCTGCGCCGCAGCGCCCTCGGCTTCGCCGCCGAGACGAGCGCCCTGCTGCCGGCGCTCATCGTCGGCTCGGCGATCGCGGGCGCGATCCAGGTCGGCGTCTCGCGCGAGGCGCTCGTGACGCTCGGCTCGCACCCGGTGTACTCGGTGCTCGCCCTCATCGCGCTGGCGTTCGTGATCGCGATCTGCTCGAACGTCGACTCCTTCTTCATCCTCTCCTTCGCGTCGACCTTCATGCCGGGCAGCATCGTCGCGTTCCTCCTGTTCGGCGCCATGATGGACGTCAAGATGATCGCCCTGCTGCGCACCACCTTCACGGCGCGCACGCTCGCGCTGCTGGCGGCGCTCGTGGGGCTGTGCTGCCTCTGCATCGGCTGGGGGATGAACCTTGTGGCGTAGTCGACTGCTCACCCACTGGAAGGGCCTGCTGCTCAGCTCGATCGGGATCGCCGCGAGCTGCTGGCTCGCGTTCTCGGGGCGCCTGGGGTGGTACGTGCACCCCCGATACTTCGCCTTCACCGTCGTGATGATGGCGATCGCCGCCGTGGCGGTGCTCGCCGCGTTCGCGGTGCTCGGCGTGCGCGGCGCGGAGGCCGATGCCGACGCGACCCCCGACGCCGAGCCCCGCCCCGCCCCCGCGCGCTGGCGCGGATGGGGCACCGTCGTGCTGATCACGGCCACCGCCGTCGCGCTGCTCGTGCTGCCCCCCGCGACGCTCACGACGAGCACCGCCGAGCAGCGGCAGATGAACGCCTCCGTGACGACGGGCGCCGGTATGGGCGGCGCGGGGTCGGACGCCGCCGGCGCGGCGGCGCTCGCCGTGGAGAACGGGGAGGACCTGAACGTCCGCGACTGGTCGCTGCTGCTGCGGCGCGGCGATCCGGGCGCGGTGACGGGTGTGGAGACGGAGCTCGTGGGCTTCGTGCTGCCCGATGAGGAGGACCCGGAGAACCTCTTCTACGTGTCGCGCTTCGTGGTCACGTGCTGCGCCGTGGACGCGCAGCCGGTCGGGGTCCCCGTCTACATGCCGGGCTGGCAGGAGTCCTTCGCGACGGACGACTGGGTGTCGGTCGCGGGGGTGTTCGCGCCGAACCCCAGCGCGGCGAGCGCTCAGCCCGTCGCGCTGCGCGCGGCGGAGGCGGCCGGGACCGAGGCGCCGGAGGACCCCTATGTCTACTGATCGGCCCGCCGCTCGCGGACGCTTCGGAGGGTGCTCGGCGGTGACGCTCGTCGTCCTCGCGGCGCTCGCCGGCGGGCTCGCATTCGCGAACGCCCAGCAGGGGCCGCGGCTGACGGCCGCCGAGGCGAACCCCGCTGCGGCGATCGAGCGCGCGGGGCAGCGCATCGTGCTGCACGCGAACCAGCCGATCGAGGAGGTCGATCCGGCCGCGCTCCGCATCGAGCCCGATGTCGGGTTCGCCGTCGACACCGAGGGCGCCACGGTGACGATCCAGCTCGAGGAGACGCTGCGCTACGGCACCGAGTACACCATCGCGGCATCGGTGCGGGGCGCGTTCACCGGAGCCGAGGGCGAGCTGAGCACGTCGCTCGCGACCCCCGATCCCGAGGTCTACACCCTGCTGCGCGGTGCGGAGCCCGGCGCCGATGCGACGCCCGCGGACGAGGATCGCATCGTGAGACGCGGCCTCGTGGCCCCGGGCGGCGAGGAGACGGTGCTCTCGGGGCACCGCATCCAGGAGTACGCCGTGGTCGGGGAGCGGATCGCGGCGATCACCCTGGACGCTGGCGGGAGCCCACGGCTCGACGTCGCATCGATGCCGGCAGGAGGCTCCGGCGGCGCCGATCCCGACGGCGGCTCCGAGCCCTCCGGCGCGTCCTCCGGCCTCGGCGCCGACGACTCGGCGCCCGGGGCGGGCGCCGGCTTCAACGCCGCGCCGACCGACGAGGTGCGGCTCACGCCCGAGGGGGTGGAGCGGGTCTCGGGGCTGCGCGGCGAGCCCGTCACGCGGCTGCTCGGCTACGTCGTCGAGGACCTCTCGGATACCGGGGGCCGCGACTACCGGGACGTCCTGATGATCGACGACATGAACACCGACATGAGCACTCCGACGGAGATCACGGGGCACGGCGGGGAGCCGCTGGCGGTGCGGGAGTGGCGGTTCGTACCCGGCACCGCCGAGGTGATCGTGCTGAGCCGCGACGGCGGCGTCTACCTCGCTGACGCGCTCACGGCGCCCGCCGCGGAGCCGCTCGCGGCGGACGACCCGCGCCGGGCGGTGCTCGAGGAGCCCGAGGCCGCCACCCGGGCCCGCGAGCGCTTCCGCCCCGCGTCGGACGACAGCACCGTCGGCTCGTACTGCCTCTCGCCGAACGGAGAGTACCTCGCGATCGAGGTGATCTCGGCCGAGGGCCGACCCGACGGCTACCCGCTCCGTCCCGGATTCACCAGCACGGGGGTCTCGTTCGTCCGCGTGGCCGACGGCGAGGTGGTGCGCCGGGCGAACGGGATGCTCCCCGACTGGTGCACGGGATAGCCCCGACCGGTGCGCCGGGGAGCCCCGACCGGTGCGCCGGAGAGCCGGGGAGCGGCGCCGGGCTCAGCGCCGGCGCGCGCCCGCCGTCCGCCGCAGCCCCGCGAGCGCGACGGCGAGCACCGAGGTGAGGATCAGCGCGATCGCCGGCGCCACGGTGGTCCACGGCGCGCGCTCGACGTAGTCGATGCCCTCGGAGAGCAGCAGGCCCCACTCGGGGAGCGGAGGCTGCGCGCCGAGGCCGAGGAACCCGAGCGCGGCGAGCGCGAGCGCGACGCCGGGCAGACGCAGCATGCCGTGCCGCAGCAGGGGCGGGACGGTGGCGGGCAGCACGTGCCGCACCCAGATCTCGAACCGCGAGACGCCCGCGAGCGGCAGCCACCTGACGTGCGGCAGCGCGCTCGCCTCGTCGATGAGCGCCGCCGCGTGCGTCGTGAGCGGCGGCCAGGTCACCCAGAGCACCGCGAGCGCGGCGCCGCCGACCGAGGGGCCGAGCAGCGCCGCGATGATCACGCCGGCCAGGATCGGCGGCGTCGCGTTCGCGATCTCGGCGGGGCCGCGCGAGACCTCGCCGAGCACCGCCAGGATCAGGCCGACGAGGATCGCCAGCAGCACGATCCCGATCGACGGCAGCAGCGTGCCGAGCGTGCCGTGGGCGACGCGGGCGAGCAGGTCGCGGCCGCTCGCGTCGGCGCCGAAGGGCAGCTCCGCGCTCGGCGGCGCGAGCCTGGCGTGGGAGATCGAGTACGGATCCCGGGGCAGTCCGGATACGAGGATCGCGAGGATCAGCGCGAGGGCGATCCCCGCCGTCCACCGGGCGGCTCGGCCGTCGCCCCGCGCCTCGGGCGGCGGCGGCAGGGAACCGGGAGGCAGCGGACCGCCGCGGAGCAGCCTGCGCGCGATCCCGGTCAGGATCCCGACCAGCACCGCCGCGAGCGCCATGAGCAGCACGCCCGCCTGCAGTGCGGGCAGGTCCTGCGCGTTCGCGGCCCCGAGCAGATAGCGGCCGAGGCCCGGGATCGCGAACACCTGCTCGACCGCGACGGCGCCGCCGAGCAGGCCGATGAGCACGAGGCCGAGCTGATCGACGACGCCCGCCGCCGCACGCCGCAGGACGCCGCCGAGGATCGCCGACCGCGGCGCGCCCGCGAGTCGCCACACGCTGACCCAGCGCTCCTCGGCCACCCCCGACAGCGCATCGGCGAGGAGCCTGCCGAGCAGACCGCCCGCCGGCACGCCGAGCGAGAGCGCCGGCAGGATCGCGGTGTCGAAGCCGCTCCACCCGTAGGGCGGCAGCCACCGCAGCTGCACCGCGACGAGCACGAGCAGCGCGCTCGCGAGCAGGAACTCGGGCAGCGCCGTGAGCGCGACGCCGACGGGCCCGGATCCGCGCTGCGGACGATCCCGCAGCACGCGCCAGGCCGCCGGGGCCACCAGCGCGGCGGCGACCGCGAGCGCCACGACGAGCGCGAACGCCGTGAGGGTGGCCGAGACGCCGAGGGCGTTCCAGACGCCCGCGCCGATCGGATTGCCGCTGACCCAGGAGGTGCCGAGGTCGCCGCGCAGGATCCCGGTCCACCACCGCAGGCTCGTGGGGATGGGCCCGCCCTCGAGCCCGAGCTCGGTGCGCACGGCGTCGAGCGCCTCGGGGGTGGGCTCCAGCTCGGCGTAGCGCGCCCGCAGCACGGAGGCGGCGGGATCCCGGAGCGACAGCCAGGGGATGGCGCCCGCGAGCAGCAGCAGCGCGATGCCGCTGAGCACGCGCGACGCGAAGCCGAGCGCGCTGCTGTGCCGCAGGGATGGAGACATTCTCGTGTTCCGGTGCTAGTCGAGGTGGGTCTCGGCGGTGATGAGGATGCGCTCGCGGGGATCCCGGGCCGCGCCGTGGACGCCGGCGACCTCGCCCTGGATGACGCGCTCGTGCAGCAGCGGGATCGCGGCGTCGGTCGCGAGCACCTCCGCCTCCGCGAGCATGGTGGCCCGCTGGCGCTCGGCGCCCGCCTCGGTCTCGGTGGCGACCCCGATCGCGTCGTCGACGCCCTCGGCGCACAGCTGCGAGATCGAGAACCCGCCGGCGCAGGTGAAGTCGGAGGCCAGGTAGGCGACCGGATCGCCCGAGTCGAGGACGGTCGCGCGCGAGAGGATGAACGCGTCGAACGCCCCGTCGAGGGCGTCGGCCTCGATGAACTGGTACTCCCGCACGTCCTGCTGCACGTCGAACCCGACGGCCTCGAGCTGCTGCTCGAGCATCACGGCGACCTCGGGCAGCTCCGCGCGGTCGGTGAACGTGCCGAGGGTGATCTTCACGCCGTCCACCTCGGCGGGCGCCGGCCTGCCCTCGAGGGCCTCCCGGTACGCGGCGTCGTCGCGCAGCTCCGCCGCCCACGGGAGCGCCGGCCCGAGCAGGCCCTCCGCCTCGTCGGCGCGCCCCTCGTAGACGCTCGAGATGATCGCGGCGCGATCGACGGCCTCGCGGGCCGCGGCGCGCACCGCGGGGTCGGCGAAGGGGCCGCTCTCGGTGTTGAGGTAGAGGGTGTTGGTGCGGGGCATGGGCACCTCGTGGATGAGCTCCTCCTCGACCGAGCCGGCCTGTCCGGTCGGGATCGCCTCCACCACATCGGCCTCACCGGTGCGCAGCGCGGCGGCGCGAGCGGTGCCGTCGGGCACGAAGCTCACGTCGATGCCGGAGGCCTGCGCCGGGTCGCCCCAGTAGTCGTCGAATCGGTCGAGGGTCGCGCCGATCACGCCGTTGACCTCGACGATCTCGAAGGGGCCGGTTCCCGCACCGACCGGGTCGATCGTGTCGCCCTCGTAGGCGGAGGCGTCGAGGATCGACAGCTGCGGGCTGGTGAGGCGGTGCGGCAGCAGCGGATCCGGCGCCGCCGTCGTGACGACCACCTGATCGCCGTCGGCCTCCACGGAGAGGTCCGTACCGTCGAGGATGCGCGGCACCGGAGTCGAGTCGATCGCGTGCTGCAGCGAGTTCACGACGTCGTCGGCCGTGAGCGTCTCGCCGGTGTGGAACCGCACGTCCTCGCGGATGTCGAAGCGCCAGGTGGTCTCGTCCTCCCGCTCCCACCCGGTCGCCAGCATGGGCAGCGCGTCGCCGTCCTCGTTCAGCTGCACGAGGGTCTCGGCCGTCGACCAGCGGGAGAGCTTGAACGCGTCGTCGCTCATCGGGTTCAGCGCCGAGCGGGGCGGCTGCATGTGGGCGACCGAGATGCGCCCGTCGTCGCCGGGGTCGCCGGGGCTCGCGGATGCCGAGAAGCAGCCGGTGAGGAGCAGCCCGAGCGAGAGCGGGACTGCGACCAGGGATGCGCGGGCGCGTCGCGGGACGCGGGCCCGTGCGCCGGAGCGGGGCGGAGCGACGAGTCGGGCGGCGAGTCGGGCGCGAGGTCGTGGAACGGTCATGCGGGGTCCTTTCCGAGGAGTCAGCGTGGGGTCGCAGGCGCGGCGAGCCTGACGGTGGTGGTGCAGCGCGCGGCGAAGGCGGGGTCGTGGGTGACGAGCAGCAGGGCGATGCCCGACTGCGCGGACGCGGTCAGGAGGGCGGTCTGCACCTCCCAGGACGTCTCGGGGTCGAGGGCGCTGGTCGGCTCGTCGGCGACGAGGACCGCGGGGTCCGCGGCGAGGGCTCTCGCGATGGCGGCGCGCTGGGCCTGGCCGCCCGAGACCTCGGAGGGGCGCCGGTCGAGCAGCGCGGGGTCGAGGCTCGCGAGCCCCGCCGCGCGCTCGATCCTGGCCTCGAGGCCGGCGCGGGTGCCGGCGTCGGCGTTGTGGGGGTCGCCGGGGCCGCCGGGGCCGCTCCCGTGCGCCGCGCGCTCCAGCCGGCGGATGGCGTGCTCGATCGAGGCGCGGAGCGTCCAGCGCGGCACGAACGAGGCGGCGGGATCCTGCGGCACGCCCTGCACGAGGCGGCGGTGCCTCCGCTCGGGGGCCGAGGAGGGCGAGCACCAGGCCAGTCCGCGGACGACGACCCGCCCCTCCGCGGGCGAGCGGAGCCCGAGCACGATGTCGGCGAGCGTCGACTTGCCGGCGCCCGAGCGGCCCACGACCGCGACCGATTCGCCGCCCTCGACGGTGAGGCTCGTCGGGGCGAGCGCCTGTCTGGCCTGCGCCCCGCGCCCGTGCACGGCGGCGACCCGGTCGACCCGGAGCGCCGGGGCGGCCCCGCCCACCTCAGGAGGCCTTCCGCGGTGCCGGCGCGGTCGGCGCGAACGCCTCGGAGGCGCCGGAGGCGTTCACGGGCCGCTCTGCGACGACGCCGTCCCGAACCGCGAGCCATCGCGTGGCCAGCGCCTCCGCGACGGCGAAGTCGTGCGTCGCGACGACGAGCGCCTGCTCCGGCCCCGCGATCCGCCGCAGCAGCTCGACGGTCTGGTCGCGGGAGTCGTGGTCGAGCGCGCTCGTCGGCTCGTCGGCGAGGAGGATCGGCGCTCCCGTGAGCGCGGCCAGCGCCACCGCCGCGCGCTGGGCCTGGCCGCCCGAGAGCTCGGTCGGCCGCCGGCGGGGAAGGTCGGGGTCTCCGAGGCCGACGGCGCGGAGCGCCTGCGCGATCCGGTGCGGCGGCGCCCCGGTGACGCGGCGCAGCTGGCGCTGCAGCGGGATCAGGGGGTGGAGCGCGTCGAGGCCGCGCTGCGGGACGAAGCCGAGACGCGTGAACGACGCGGTGCGCTCGCCCGTGAACCTCACGCCCACCGGCCACCTGCCGGTGAGCGTGCTGAGCAGCAGCGACTTGCCGCTGCCCGACGGACCGGTGACGACCACCCGGTCGCCTGGGAACAGGTCGAGGCGGGGCACGCGCAGCAGCTCGCAACCCGCGTCGCCGCGTCGTTCGTCGCGGGCCGCGGCAGAGGTGCGGACGACGGCGTCGCGCAGTGAGAGGAGCGGGGCGGCGCCTCGGACGCCGGTGTCCCGCGGAGCGGTCCCGGTCCCACGGAATCGTGCATCGATAAACATAATGAGATTCATTATCAGAAACCCGGCAGGCGAAGTCCAATCGACGCACCGGCGCGAGGACGCGTCGACGCGCCGGGGCACCGACGTGCGGGCGTCGACGCGCCGACGTCTCGGGTGCTAGCGGTCGACCGGCGTGGATCGCATCCAGTCCACGACGCGGCGCGCCACGGGCTCGCCCGACGAGATGAGCGCCTCGTGGCCGCGCCCCTCGAGCTGGAGCATCTCCCCGCGCGGGAGCAGGCTCGTGATGCGGATCGCCCAATCGCGCGGGCAGACCGGATCCAGGACGCCGCGCAGCACGAGCGTCGGCTGGGCGACTCGGGGGAGCGTGCGCTCGATCCGGTGCTCGAGCGTCGGGCCCAGCTTCTTGACGAACCAGCGCGGACCGGTGCGCAGGTAGGCGGTCATGCCCTTCGCGATGACCGCAGGCTCGCGCCCGCGTGCGATGTCCTCGAGCATCCGGAGGGCCTGCCGGCGGACGCTGCGCTCGCGGGCGTTCACCGTGGGGGCCACCAGCACGGCGCGATCCACGGCATCCGGATGCCGCGCCGCGAGTTCGGCCACGACCTGGGCGCCCATCGAGTGCCCCACCGCGGTGGCCGGCGTCAGCCCCTGATCGCGCAGCGCCGCGGCGAGCAGATCGGCGGTGTGCGGGATCGACGCCGCGTGCTTCGGCTCGGCCGCGTCCCCGAAGCCGGGCAGGTCGACCGCGGTGACGTCGACCTCCTCCGAGATCCTCTCGACGAAGCGGTCGTAGACGGCATGGCCCATGCCGATGCCGTGCACGAGCACGATCCGCTCGGCGCCCTCCCGGGGCCAGCGGAACAGCTGTATCTCGTCTTCGTCCCGGATGAAGCTCGCGACGATCGGATCGGGCAGGGTGGTCATCGCTCCCAATATAGCCCGGCGTGCGCGACGCGCCGGGGAATGACGGCTAGCGGGGTTCCTGCTCCCTCGCGCAGCGCGTCGCGGGGCCCTCCGGGCCCGATCCCGCCGAGCGGTTGAACCGACGAAGGGCGGCGCGCAGCGCCTCCAGGTCCTCGACGCTCCACCCCTCGAACCGCTCGTGATAGGCGTGCGCGGTCTGCGCGTGCAGCCCGTCGAGGGTGCCCTGCGCGGCGGTGCTCGTGGTGAGGAGCACGACCCGGCGATCCTCGGCCGAGGGCTCGGCGTCGATGAGGTCGAGCTGCCGCAGCTTCGCGACCTGACGGCTCACGACCGCCTTGTCCATGTCGAGCAGGTGGCTGAGCTCGGTCGCCGTGATGGGGCCGCGTCGCCGGATCGTCTGCAGCACCATCATGCCGACGCCTCGGAGGTCGGGGTGGACCTCCTCGGCGTAGCGGGTCCAGCGGGTCCTGGCGAAGGCGAAGACCTGCGAGAACTCCGCGATGATGTCGGAGATCGCCTCCTCCTCGGGCGCGATCCCGGCCGAGGGGGCCGCGGCCTCGTCCCCGTCGACCGCGGATCCTCGAGCCTCGTGAGCGTGCATGATTCCGACTTTAGCGCTCGGAGGCGGGGCGATCCGCAGCGATGTCATCCGCGGCGATGTCGTCCGAAGCCGCGCCACCCGCAGCGGGATCGTCCGCGGCGCCGGCCTCCCCGGTCCTCCCGGCGTCTCCGCCCGCTCCGGGGCGCAGGCCGGATCGCCGGGCGATCCCGGGCTCGCCGATCACCGAGATCGAGCCGGTCGACACGGCGTAGCTCGCCTCGGCGGCGCCGCCGTCCCCGCCGTCTGCACCGGCCTGCCGCCGGCGCATCTCGGCGATCATCTCCGCGTTGCTCTTCGAGTTCAGGGGGATGTTCGGGATGCAGGCGATCGCGATGATCGCGAGGATCGCGACGGGGGATGCCGCGAGGAAGATGTTGCCGACCGCGTGGCCGTAGGCCGATTCGACGACGATGCGGATCGGCTCGGGGAGCTCGGCGATCTTCGGGATCACGCCGCCTGAGAGCGCCTCGGCGCCCTGCATCTGCTCGGGGGAGAGCTTGCCCAGGCCGTCCTTGATGTAGTCGGCCACCTGGTGCGAGAGCATCGCGCCCATCGCCGACATGCCGGCGGTGCCGCCGATCGTGCGGAAGAAGGTGACCGTCGCGCTCGCGGCGCCCATCTGCGTCGGGGCGACCGTGTTCTGCACGACGAGCACGAGGTTCTGCATCGTCATGCCGACACCGGCGCCCAGGATGAACATCGAGACGCCCACGTACCAGTACGAGGTGTCGTAGCGCAGCTGACCCATCAGCACGAGGCCCACGAGCAGTGCGAGCGATCCCGCCACCATGTAGCGCTTCCACTTGCCGGTCCGGGTGATGATCTGCCCGACGACGGTCGAGGAGATCAGCACACCGCCCATCATCGGCAGCGTGAGCAGGCTCGCCTCGATGACCGAGCGGCCGCGCGCCAGCTGCATGTACTGGCCGAGGAACACGGCGGTGCCGAACATGGCGAGGCCCACCGCGATCGAGGCGAGCACCGACATCGTGAACGTGCGGTTCTTGAAGAGGGTGAGCGGGATCAGCGGCTCGTCGACCTTCAGCTCGACGATGACGGCCGCGATGAGCAGCACGAGGCCGCCGCCGACCATCGCGAGGGTCTCCCAGGACCACCACTCGAAGTTGGACCCGCCGAGCGTGACCCAGATCAGCAGGCTCGAGAAGCCGGTCGTGATGAGTGCCGCGCCCAGGTAGTCGATCTTGACCTTGCGCTTCTGCGTCGTGAGATGCAGCGTCCGCTGCAGCATGATGATCGCGACGACCGCGATGGGGGCCGCGACGTAGAAGTTCCAGCGCCATCCGATGGTGTCGGTGAAGAACCCGCCGATCAGCGGGCCGCCGACCGTGGACACGGCCATGATCGCGCCCATGACGCCCATGTACTTGCCGCGCTCGAGCGGGCTCACGATCTCGGCGAGCACGATCTGGCCGAGTGCGCCGAGGCCGCCGGCGCCGAGGCCCTGCATCACCCGGAAGGCGATGAGCCAGCTCGGGTCGTGCGCCATGCCGGCCAGTGCGGATCCGAGGGTGAACACGATGAGGGCGACCTGCAGCAGCACCTTCTTGCTGGTGAGGTCGGCGAGCTTGCCCCAGATCGGGGTCGAGACGGCGCTCGCGAGCATCGTCGCGGTCACCACCCAGGTGAATGCCGCCTGGGTGCCGCCGATGTCGGCGATGATGATGGGCATCGAGGTGCCGACGACGTTCATGGCGAGCATCGAGACGAACATGCTCATGAAGAGGCCGGTGAGCGCGAGGTGCAGCGCCCGGCCCTTCAGCACGCCCTCGGGCGCGCTCTGGGTGGTGGTCTGGCTCATATGGGGTGCGGGATCCTTCGGAAATCGCTGGCGGGGGCGGTGCGGCGGCCTGTCCGGCACGGCGGACCCGAGGGGGCCCGCGGGAGAGGTCGCGCTCACCGCAGAATTCGTTGACGAGGATCAACTATATGCATTTGGTTGATCTGCGTCAACCATTCTCGGCGCGCGTTCAGGATCTCTTCCGGCGCGACGGGCGCCCCGCTCCGCAGGCCTGCGGCCGTGAGGCACAATAGAGGGTGGGCGCCGCGGGAGGCCGCGGTGCGAGCCGGGGGTGGCCCGGGTGCGGCAACACCAGGAAGAGGCGGGCGTGGCGAACAGCGGCAGCATCAGGATCGGCGTGATAGGCGGCGGACAGCTCGCCCGCATGATGGTGCCTCCGGCGATCCACCTGGGGCTGGGGATCAGCGTGCTCGCCGAGGCCGAGGGGTCGAGCGCCGCGCGCGCCGCCGACGCCGTGGGCGACTACCGCGACCCCGAGACCGTCTACGCGTTCGCTGAGACGGTCGACGTCGTCACCTTCGACCACGAGCACGTGCCGCAGCCGATCCTGCGTGAGCTCGAGCGCCGTGGCGTCTCGGTGCATCCTCGGCCGGACGCGCTGCAGTACGCGCAGGACAAGATCCTCATGCGGCAGAAGCTCGGCGAGCTGGGCGTGCCGATCCCCGACTGGGCGACCGTCGCCGACGAGGAGCAGCTGCGCGCGTTCATCGCCGAGCATGGCGGACGGGCGGTCGTGAAGACGGCGCGCGGAGGGTACGACGGCAAGGGCGTGCGGGTCGTCTCCGAGCCCGACGAGGTGCGCGACTGGTTCACCGCCCTCGCCGAGGACGGCCACGGGGGGCACCTTCTCGTCGAGGAGCTCGTCGACTTCGTGCGCGAGCTCTCGCAGCTCGTCGCGCGGCGCCCGAGCGGAGAGGCCCGCACCTGGCCCGTGGTCGAGACGATCCAGCGCGACGGCGTCTGCGCCGAGGTCCTCGCGCCGGCTCCCGTCGCGAACCCGGCGACCCTGGAGGAGGCCGCCCGCATCGGCGCGGTCGTCGCGGAGGGCGTCGGCGTGACCGGGGTGCTCGCGGTGGAGATGTTCGAGACGCGGGACGGCCGTGTGCTCGTGAACGAGCTGGCGATGCGCCCGCACAACTCCGGTCACTTCTCGATCGAGGGGTCGGTGACGAGCCAGTTCGAGCAGCACCTGCGCGCCGTCGCGGACTTGCCCCTCGGCGCGACCGACATGACGGCGCCGGCCGCGGTGATGGTGAATGTGCTCGGCGGGCCCGAGGAGGGCCCCATGCCCGTGCGCTACGCCTCGGCGCTCGCCGAGCATCCCCGGGCGAAGATCCACAGCTACGACAAGCAGCCGCGGCCCGGCCGCAAGGTCGGCCACGTCACGGTGACGGGCGACGACCTCGAAGCGGTGCAGCGGGAGGCGCGGGCCGCCGCCGCCGCGTTCGCCTGAGCGGCCGCCGCCCCGCGTTCGCCTGAGCGGCCGCGCCGGCCGGGCCCGGATCGACCGACCCGGCTCCGTCTACTGTCCCACCACCATGATCTCGTGGGGGAGTTTCGACAGCAGGTGCGTGCTGTCCTCCTCGATCACGAAGGTGTCGAGCAGGCCGATGCCGCACATGCTCTCGAAGTTGGCGACGGTCCCGGCCTCGAAGACGCGGTCGTCGTCCTCGCCGCCCACGACGGTGAACTTCCACTCGCCGACCCAGTCGGGCGGGAAGGCGATCCCCATCTCGTAACCGCCGATCCAGACGCTCGAATTGAGGTCGAACACGCCGGCGTCACGGTAGTAGGCGTAGAGCTCGGCGTTCACATCGCCGATGCGCACGCCGGGGCGAGCCCGCTCGGTGAGGATGTCGAAGCCGCCGGTGAGCACCTCGAGCAGGTCGACTGCGCCCTGCGGCGGCTCCTTGAACGTGTACATCTGCGAGCGGTTCGAGTGGTAGCGCTTGTAGACGCCGCAGGGGTCGACGTCGAGGAAGTCGTCCTCGGTGATGATGCGGTGCCCCGAGATCTCGTGGTACACGCCGAGTGCGGCCAGACCGACGAAGGCGACCTGGTGCAGGCCCGCGGGCTCGCCGCCCGCGGCGGAGAGGCCGCGGATAAGCTCGCCGTGCGCCTCGAGCTCGGTCATGCCCGGTCGCAGCACACTGCCGAGATGCAGCAGACCCGCGTCGCAGATCTCTGCGGCCTTCTTGACGGCCTCGAGCTCGGCGGGGGACTTCATGAGCCGCACGCGCCTCGAGGTGAGGGTGCCGTCGACGACGCGCGCGCCCGCGTCGAGCAGCGCGCCCTCCATCATCTTCGAGACCGCGGGATTGGGGATCGCGGAGAACATCTCCAGGCCGACGACCGAGCCGCCGACCCAGCCCTCGGAGGCGATCTCCTTGACGATGAAGCGCAGCATCCCGTCGCGCTCGTAGCGGGGGAGCAGCCGGACGTCCTCGGCCGCGGAGGTGCGACGGATCATCTCGGAGTGCTCCACGCCCTCGAAGAGGATGTACCCCGCGTCGGCGCGGACGACGGTGCAGGTGAGCGGGCGCCAGTCCGTCGGGCCGTTCGCCTTGTACCAGCGGAGCGCCAGACCGTGGAGCCAGTTCTGCGCTTCCGGCGACGAGAGCACCAGGGTGTCGATCCCGTCCTCGGCCATCGCCCGCTGCAGCCGGGTCAGGCGCGACGCGTATTCCTCGGCGGAGAACGCGATGTGGGGCTCGGTGCCCGTGATCCGCTCCTGCTGCTCGGCAATGAATTGTGTGATCGTCGAATCGAGCATGCTCACCTCTGAGTATCTGCTGGCGTGGGGACCGGGGCGCCTCTGGTCGACGAGGCGCCGTTCTGGTCATAATAACCTATTATTGTTATGTCCGCGCAAGGGGCATGTCTGCGGCCTCTCCCGTGCGCTGGCCGCGGCGTCAGGCGGCACGCGCCTCGATGAGCGCCGCCGCGATGATCTCGGGCGAGAGCGCCGGGCGCTCGGCCGAACCCGTCTCGCGAGACAGCTTCTCCGTGATCCTCGAGACCTCGGCCGGATCCGCGCCGAGCTGCGTGCCGACCCACGCGTTGAGCACGTCGAGCATCAGGGCCTGGGTGTAGATCGAGGGCTCGGCGATCGTGCGCACCGACAGTCCGTCCATGAGCGCCAGGATCCCTGCGCTGAGGTGCTTCGGGTCCGCGCCCTCGGGAATGCGCCCGAGATCTTCGAGCTGCCGTATCGCGGCCTCGAGGGGGTGCGCCCACGAGCGGTAGATCTGCGTCGCGACGTCGCGCAGGTGCTCCGAGCGCCCGGCGCCCGACCAGAGCTCGCTCCAGAATCCCCACCGCTCGGGGAACACGACGCTGCCGAAGACATGGAGCCTGACCATCCCGAAGATGAACTCGAGGGGATCTCCGGTGCCGGTGATGGTGCGGGCGCTCTCGCGGGAGACCACGAGCATCATCGCCCCGAAGGCTTCGTCGACGAGGTTCTCCCGCGTGTCGAAGTAGTGCTGCACGAGCCCGAGGCTGACTCCCGACTCCTTGGCGATGTCCTTCAGCTTCGCCGCGACGACCCCGTCGCGGGAGACGACGCGGATCGTGCCGTACAGGATCTCGGCGCGTCGGCGGGTGGCGAGGTCGATCTCGGCGACGCGGGGCTCGGCTGTCAGGGTCACGGGATCTCCTTCTTGGGGCCGGGCGGCCTCGTCCGGGTTGCTGCCATTTACTTTACGGAGGCGACATGCGATGGTTATTGCATCTTAACAATAATGCGTTATTATGATGATCTGAAACGTTCTGACGAAGGAGTCAACCGAAGATGAAGACGACAACATTCAGAGTGCTGCCGGCCGCAGCCGTTGCCGCCGTCGCGGCTCTCGCGCTCGCCGCCTGCTCCTCGGGCGGGTCCGACGCCTCCGGCGACAGCGGCGGCGGAAGCGGAACGCTGGTGTTCGCGAGCTACGGCAGCGCGTACCAGGACGCGCAGAACGAGGCGTTCACCACCCCGTGGGGCGAGGAGAACGGCGTGACCGTGCAGAACGACGGCCCCACCTCGTACCCCAAGATCCAGCAGATGGTCGAGTCGGGCAACACGATCTGGGATGCGGTCGACACCGAGCCCTACTTCCCCGTGGCGAACTGCGGCACCCTGTTCGAGGAGCTCGACTTCACGGACATCGACACCTCGCAGTTCCCCGAGGGCACCTGGAACGACTGCTCGATCCCCACCGCGCAGTACTCGACCATGATGATCTACAACACCGACACCTACAGCGGGGCCGACGTGCCGCAGACGCCCGCCGACTTCTTCGATCTCGAGAAGTTCCCGGGCGACCGCGTGGTGCCGAACTGGGCCGGCGCCGGTGCGCTCGAGTTCGCCCTGCTCGCCGACGGCGTGGCTCCCGAGGATCTGTACCCGCTCGACACCGAGCGCGCCTACGCCAAGCTCGACACGATCCGCGACTCGCTGACCTTCTGGAACACGAGCTCGGAGTCGCAGCAGTCGATGGAGGACGGCACCGCCGACATGTGGCTCGCCTGGTCGGGCCGCGGCTACGAGGCCGAGAAGAACGGCGCGGCCATCGAGCCGGTCTGGGAGGACAACCTGCTCTCGTGGGCGAGCCTCAGCATCGTCAAGGGCACGAAGAACCTCGAGCAAGCGCAGAGCTTCGTCGAGTACGCCGCTCAGGCCGAGCCTCAGGCGCGGTTCGCCGAGCTGCAGCCGTACGCCCCCGCCAACATGGAGTCGGAGCCCGAGCTCGACGATCTGCAGCAGCGCTGGAACTCGGCCGACCCCGCAGTGCAGGAGCAGGCCGTGACCCCCGACGTGCAGTGGTGGGCCGACAACTCCGCGGACGCGGAAGCCGAGTGGGTCGCCTGGTCCACGAGCTGACCCCTCGCACACGCTCGCGCGGTCGGGCCGCTCCCGGCCCGACCGCCCCGCCCCGTCATACCGCCTCACAGGAGGGTGCATGCGTTCATCGCGTCTTCTCAGCGGCATCGCCGTGATCCCGGCGCTCGCCGTGATCCTCATCTTCTTCCTGCTGCCCATCGGCGTCATCATCTACCGCTCGTTCACCGAGCCGGATCCCGGACTGGGGCAGTACGCCGGCGCGCTCGCCGATCCCACGACGCTGCGGGTGCTCGGACGCACCTTCCTCACCGCGGTGATCGCGGTGATCGTCTGCGTCCTGCTCGGGTACCCCTACGCGTATCTCATGACGCTGGTCGGCCCGATGGCCCGCACGCTGCTGATGGTGCTCGTGCTGGTGCCGTTCTGGACCTCGCTCATGGCGCGCACCTTCGCCTGGATCTCCCTGCTGCAGCGCGACGGGCCGGTCTCGGCGATCCTCGGGTTCTTCGGCGCGCAGGACGTCACGCTGCTCGGCTCCGCGACCGGCGTGATCCTCGCCATCGTGCAGATCCTGCTCCCGTACATGATCCTGACCCTGTTCACCGCGCTCGGCTCGATCGACCGCCGACAGCTCGCCGCCGCCCAGAGTCTCGGGGCGAACCGCTACCGCACGTTCTGGCAGGTGTACCTGCCGCAGTCCCTGCCCGGACTCTTCGCGTCGAGCGCGCTCGTGTTCATCCTCGCGCTCGGGTTCTACATCACGCCGCAGCTCATCGGCAGCCCGAAGGAGGCCATGATCTCCCAGGTGATCGGGCTGAGGGTGGAGAAGATCGTCGACTTCGCGGGCGCCGGAGCGCTGTCGGGCATCCTGCTGATCGCCACGCTCGGCCTCTTCGCGGTGGCGATCCTCGCCATCGCCCCGTTGCGGCGCAGCATCTCGCAGATGATCAACGGAGGTGAGCGCTCATGAACGAAGCGACGCGGATTCGACTCCCCATCCGGCTCTGGGCCTGCGTCACGGCGCTGCTGCTGGTCGCACCGACCCTGGTCGTCGTACCGCTCTCGTTCACGGGGAAGCGCAGCTTCTCCTTCCCCATCGAGGGATGGTCGCTGCAGTGGTACGAGAAGTTCTTCACCGATCCGAACTGGTTGGGCTCGCTCGGCACCAGCCTGAGCGTCGCCGTCGTCGTCGGCGTGATCGCGACCGTGCTCGGCACCTGCGCCGCCTACGGTCTCAAAGGGCTGCGGGGGCGTCTCGCAGCGACGGCCCAGGTCGCCATGATGCTGCCGATCCTTATCCCCGGCATCGTCGCGGCGATCGCCATCTTCGGACTGTACCTGCGGTGGCAGCTCAGCGGATCGGCGCTGGGCGTGATCCTCGCCCACATCACGCTCGCGCTGCCGTTCGTGCTCATCCCGGTCGGCACGGCGCTGCGCGGCCTCGACGACACGCTGACCCGTGCGGCCTCCGTGCTCGGAGCCGGCCCCGCCGCGCGGTTCCTGCAGGTCGAGCTGCCGATCCTGCTCCCCGGCATCCTCACCGGTTTCGTCTTCGCATTCGTGACGAGCCTCGACGAGGTCGTGGTGGCCTACTTCCTCCAGTCGCCGACGCTGCGCACGCTGCCCGTCCAGATGTACAGCTCGGTGACGCGCGAGACCGACCCGAGCATCGCCGCGGCCTCGACGCTGCTGCTGGCGTTCTCCACTCTCATCATCCTGATTCCCCGATTGGTGCAGGTCGTGCAGGAACGACGTGCTGCGAAACGACTAGGAGACGTCGAATGACCGTGACGCCCACTTCAGGCGCCGAGCTGCGGCTCAGCGGACTCGTCAAGCGATACGGCGGCACCGCCGCAGTCGAGAACGTCGACCTGCACATCGAGTCGGGCGAGTTCCTGACGCTGCTCGGCCCCAGCGGCTCCGGGAAGACCACGACGCTCTCGATGATCGCGGGCTTCACCGAGCCCACCGGAGGCAGCGTCGTCTGCGACGGCCGCGAGATCACCTCCGTGCCTCCGCACAAGCGGGGTCTCGGCATGGTGTTCCAGAACTACTCCCTGTTTCCCCACCTCACGGTGCGGGAGAACGTCGAGTTCCCGCTCCGCCAGCGCGGAGTCTCGAAGCCCGAGCGGGCGCGACGCGCGCTCGAGGCTCTCGAGCTCGTGGAACTGCACGGCCGGGCGAACGCGAAGCCCGGCCAGCTCAGCGGCGGGCAGCAGCAGCGCGTCGCCCTCGCACGAGCGCTGGTGTTCGAGCCGCAACTGCTCCTCATGGACGAGCCGTTCGGCGCGCTCGACCGCGCGCTCCGCGAGCGGCTGCAGATCGAGCTGCGGCGACTGCATCACGAGCTCGGGATCACCGTCGTGTTCGTGACCCACGATCAGGAGGAGGCGCTCACCCTGTCGGATCGCATCGCCGTGTTCAACGAGGGCCGGATCGAGCAGGTCGGAACACCCGAGGAGCTCTACGAGCGCCCGGCGACGCTGTTCGTCGCCCGCTTCATCGGAGAGTCGAACGCGCTGAGCGGCGCGACCGCGAACGGCCGCTTCGTGAGCGACGGCGGCGTCGTGATCCCCGCCCCCGAGGCGCCCGACGGACCGTCGACCGCGATCATCCGCCCGGAGCGCATCCGCGTGGCCGATGCTCCCGCCGATGCCCCGGTCGACGCCTCGGCATGCGCGACCACCGGAGCCATCCACGACGTCACCTACCTCGGCGCGCAGCGCCGCATCGAGATCATCACGGACGACGGCCCCATTATCGTGCGCACCGGGACCGAGCACGGCGCACCGGGCAGCGGGCGCACCGTGCACGTCCGCTGGGACTCCGCCGACGCCGCAGTCTTCCCCAGCCGCAACGATGCAACCGAAACGGAGAACCCATGGACCGCAACCCTCGCCCAGCACACGTCAGGCTCGCGGAGCTGACCCCGATCGACGCCGACTCGGCGCCGACGAAGGTGCGCATCAAGCGCATCATCACGCGGGGAGAGCATCAGAGCGAGTTGACGCAGGGCGTCTGCTGGATGGATCCCGGCGAGCAGACGAACCGCTGGTCGAGCCGCGAGGTCTTCGACCCGGAGGAGGCCGAGCACTGGTACGGCCCTGTGGACGAGACCTACTACATCATCCGCGGGCGCCTGCGGCTGACGTGGGACGAGGGCGTGTTCGAGCTCGGCCCCGACGACACGGTCTACCTCGCCCCGGGCTGGACGTACCACCTCGAGAACATCGGCGACGAGCCGGCGTTCTTCGTCTACAACATGACCCCCGCGCAAGAGTGACGCGCACCATCGCAAAGGAGCCAGCGGTGAAGCACACCGAGCAACTGTCCGTGCACTTCGACGAGCGCGTGCTCGACCACGACACCGGCAGCGCGCTGCACGAGACGGCGCCGAGCCCCTGGTTCGCGGCGAACGAGCCGCACACCGAGGGGCGTCTGCGGATCGAGCGCATGCACGACATCCTCGAGCGCGGGCCCGTGGCCGACGCGGTGCGCTTCGCGCCCGGGCGGTTGGCCCGCGAGGACGAGCTGACGCCGGTGCACGAGGCGGAGTACGTCGAGGAGGTGCGCCGCTCGGCGGAGAGCGGCGGAGGATGGGTCACCGGCACGACGCGGCTGGGCGCGGGATCCTGGGAGCCGTTGCTCGCGGCCGCGGGCACCGCGCTCGAGGCGGCCGAGACCGTGCTCTCCGGGCGCGCACCGCTCGCCTACGCTCTGACGCGACCGCCGGGGCACCACGCGCAGCGGGCCCAGGCGGACGGGTACTGCTTCTTCAACGGGGCGGCGCTCGCCGCCGACGCCGCGCGGCGGGCCGGTATCGAGCGGGTGCTGGTGGTCGACTGGGACGTGCACCACGGCAACGGCACGCAGGACATCTTCTACGATCGCGACGACGTGCTCACCGTGAGCCTGCACATGGATCACGGCGCCTGGGGGCCCAGCCACCCCCAGACCGGGGGGCTCGAGGAGCGGGGAGAGGCGCGGGGCGCGGGCTTCAACCAGAACGTCCCGCTGCCGCTCGGCGCGGGGAACAGGGCGTATCTGCGCGCATTCGACGAGGTCGTCGCGCCGCTCGCGGAACGCTTCCGACCGGGCATGATCGTCTGCGCCAGCGGCCAGGATGCGAGCGCGTACGACCCCAACGGCAGGCACAACGTCTCGATGCCCGGCTTCCGCGGCATGGGCGAGCGGGTGCGAGCCCTCGCAGAGCGGCACTCGGAGGGACGGGCGATCCTGATCCAGGAGGGCGGCTACAACCCGTCGTACGCGCCCTTCTGCCTGCTCGCCACGATCGAGGGACTGATCGGGGCGGAGACCGCGACGCCGGATCCGCTCGCCTACGTGCCGGACCAGACGCTCGGTCTCGACGACCGCTTCGCGGAGCTGGCGGAGGAGCTGAGCACGGCACGGCTCGAGCGGATCGAGAGCCGGGCCCCTCGAGCGTAGAGGCTGCGAGGGGCCGCCGGGCGGCTCTCAGTCGACGGGCTTGCCGTCGGAGCGATGCTCCGTGCCCGAACCGTCTGCCGACTCCCCGGCGGACGCGGCGCCGGGAACCGGCTCATCATCGGAACCCTCGTTTTCGACCGGCGCCGGCTCCGGTCCCGCATCGCCCGCCTTCCGCCTCGCCAGCGCCTCGAGGGTCTCGGCGTCTCCCGTCGAGGCGAGCCACTGCTCGAGCGCCGGGTACAGCGAGGGGTTCGCCGCGAGATAGGGCCACAGCTCGCGCTCCTGGCTCATCGCATGCAGCTCGGTCGCCGGGGTGCCCGGATCGGCCGCACGCGCCGCGCCGGCGGGCACTCGCGGCGCCGAGGGCTGCGGGGGCGCGGGCACCGGGGGAACCGGGACCGGCGGAGCGGGAACCGGAGGCGCCGCGGAAGCCTGCCGGGCCGGGTCGGGCTGCGGCTGCCGGGCCGGGTCGGGCTGCGGCACCGGGGGGATCTGCGCCGCCGCACCGGTCTGCTGCGGAGGCGAGGGGTGAGTGGCCTGGGCGAGCCCGTTCGGGTCGTACTGGCCGGTCGCGCTCTGCTGCCCGGTCGCGCTCTGCTGCCCGGCGAACTGCGCGGGATCGTACCGGGTTGGATCGTGCTGGCCCGTGGGGAACTGCCCGGTCGCTTCGGCCTGGAAATGACCGGGCTGGGCCCCGGGATGGCCCGGCTGGGCCTGCTGCTGCGGGTACCCCTGCGCATACTGGGCGGTCTCGCGGTGCGGGGCGAAACTCGCGAAGTAGGCCCGCACCTCGGCGGGGATGAAGAGGGCGTAGAGCACGAGCGCCGCGGGGGCGAAGAAGATGACCAGCACCCAGCCCACGTCGATGATCAGCATGCCGAGCCCCTGCTTGGCGTCGAGTCCGGCGAGAATGGTCGAGACGAGGCCGAGCACCGTGATGCCGCCGGCGATGCTCGCCGCGATGACGCGGCTCTGCTGGAAATTCGAGATGATCTGCATGCGCAGGATGAGGGCCGCGACGATGCTGAGCACCGCGCAGATGAGGACGCCGACGACGAAGCCAATCTCTCGGCCTTCGGAGGCGATGATGCGCAGGATCGCCCATACGACGACGATGCCGGCGCCGATGATCGTCGCGATCGGGGCGAACCGTGCGACCCCGTACCAGCTGTTCAGCGCGGGCTGCTGCCTCATGGCGTACGGCAGCCCCGAGCTGCTGACCAGAGCGGTGCCGGCGGCGAGCAGGAGCAGCGGATAGCCGAAGGTGCTCCACACGCTCTCGATCACGCCGAGCCTGCTGAAAGCGTTGATGAAGAGGGCGATGATCGCCGCGACGCCGAAGCCCACGGCGATGAGTCGCGCGGTCTCCGATCGGCGCACCGCGAAGAGCAGGATCGCGGGCACGGCGAGCGCTGCGACGATGCCCAGGGCGAGCCCGCCGAACACCGCGAGACCCGGGAGGTACTCGCCGAAGCCCGACCCTGCGAACTCGGCGATCGTGATGACGCTCATCACCAGGCCGAGCAGCGTCGCGGCCGCGACCGCGGCGAAGTAGCCGACGAGCGTGTTGAAGGAGAGCTTCGCCGCCGTGCCGGCCAGCTCCGGCGTCTGCAGCTCGTAGCGCCGCGGGATCGCCGCGAACAGCGCGCCGGCGAGACCGATGCCGGCTGCGGCCCCGAGGCCCGAGCCTCCGCCGTAGTCGGTGAACTTCACGGCGTCGAACACGATGTAGAGCAGCACGAGCAGCAGGTACGGGGCGTTCAGCAGCGCCCGGGTGAGGGCTGCCCGCGCCGGCGTGAAGCTCCGGCCGAACACGCCAGCCCGCGCGAGGTAGCCGATGGAGACGGAGAGCGCGGAGAGCAGGGTGATCAGCAGCACCTCGACGCGCGTGGCCGCCGTCATCAGGCCGGTGTCGTAGCTCGTCCCCTTGATCGCGGTGGCCCAGGGGAGGGCGAGCGAGACGAGCAGCAGCACGACGGCGACTCCGTCGCGGATCCAGTCGGACACCGGCGTGCCGGCGAACGGGTTGGGCCGCGGCTGCGCGGGGGCGCCGAAGCCGGGCGGGGCGGAGCCCGGCTGCGCGTACCCCTGCGGAGCGTGTCCCGGCTGCCCGTAACCGCCGGGCTGGCCCGGGGGATATGCGCCGGGCTGGCCCTGGGGGTACGCGCCGGGCTGGCCCTGGGGGTACGCGCCGGGCTGGCCCTGCGGAGGGTATCCGGCGGTCTGACCCGGCTGCACCTGCGGATGCCCGCCCGCCTGGCCCGCCTGCTGCTGGGCGGGGAAGCCCTGGGCGGAGAGGCCGTACCCCTGCGTCTGCGACGGGTCACCGGCTCCGGAGTGCTGAGCCGGAGGCTGCTGGGGGTGGCCGTTCTGCTGCCCCTGCGATGAGCCCTGCGGGTTCTGCGGTGAGTGAGTCATAGTGCTTCGGTACACGCTTCCTGTATCGGTCGGTCCTGGCGCTGGTCGGTCCTAGAGGCCGTAGGGCATCGGTGAGGCGCCCGCGTCCTCCATGAGTTCGTCGAGCCTACCGTCCTCGGCGAGCTCCTGCAGGTTGGTGGAGATGATCGTGCTGATGTCGGCGACGGTTCCGATGGGGCTGATCTTCCAGCCGCCATCCTCTTCGACCGCGACGAGCGACCAGTCCTCGACGCCGAGCCTCTTGAGCATCGGCACCTCCTCCTCGAGGCAGAACTCCTCGTTGACGTTCTCGATCTCGCTGCCCGAGACGCCGTGGTCGCCGAGGTAGTCGCTGAAGGATCCCGGGTAGTCGTAGTCGCTCAACCAGTCGTCGAACAGCTCGCTGTCGTAGTAGTCGTACATGTCGACGCTGACCAGCCGCTCGCCGTCCACGGCGACGCACGTGCCGGAGACGGCGACGCGCGTCTCGAGTTCGACGACGTCGCCGCTGGCGTAGTCCTCCTCCTCGCGCACCGAGAGGAACGCGAGGTCGTCGATCGACACCCGCGAGAAGCCGTCGGCCTTCTGCTCCGAGAACTTGTTCTCCTCGAGGGTGAGGCCGAGCTCGCCCATGCTGCCCGAGAAGTCGTCGAGATCGATGTACATCGAGTCGGCGATGCTCTCGCCGTAGACGGAGAGCAGGCGGCGCTCGGCGAGCGGCATCTGCTCCACCACGGCGTCGTAGTCGCCGGCCGTGACCGCCTCGGTCAGCTGGGAGGCTGCGTCCGCCGCGTTCTTGGCGCCCTGCTTCGCGGGGGCCGCGATCTCGCTGCCGAGCAGGCTGTCGCTCGCGCCGGACGAGGTGTGCGCGTAGTCGGCGAGGGTGAGCAGCGGGCTGACGTACCAGCCGCCGTCCTCCTTCGCGGTGACGAGCTTCACGTCGTAGTCGGAGAAGTCGAGCTCGTAGGGGAGGTTGTCCTCCAGCTGGCGCTCCAGCTCGTCCCGGGCCTCGGCGATCTCGCTCTTGCTCATCTTGCCGCCGTAGAGCTCGGCCTGCTCCTGCACGAGCGGCATGGTGAAGTCCATGACGACCTGCGCGACCTTCTCGGGGTCCCCGTCGATCTCGATGACGCCCGAGGCGACGGTGACGCGCTCGACGGTCTCATCGATGATGGGGTCGCTCTCGATCTCGAGCTGCTCGGTGGTCGTGATCGTGACCTCGCGCTTGAGATCCTCGAGGAACTGCTCCGCGGTCTTGCTGTCCTCGTCGCTCTTGAGGTCCATGGTCTGCTCGAGCGCCGGCTCGAAAGCGCGGAACTCGCTGGGGGAGAGGGAGCCGTAGAGCGCCAGCGGGTCCATGCTGCTCGCGCTGCCGACGAGCTTCTGCACGGCGGCCTCGGGGCTCGAGGAGCCGCCGAGCTTCGACGCCAGGAACCACCAGACACCGCCGCCGGCCGCGAGCAGCAGGACGAGAACCGCGCTGAGCACGATGATGAGCGTCGTGCGCTTCTTCTTGCCGCCGGCACCTCCGGGGGCGCCCGACTGGTCGTACGGGGGCTGACCCGGCGGCTGCTCGGCGTAGGGCGGCTGCTGGGCGTACGGAGGCTGCTGGGCGTACGGCGGCTGACCGTAGGGCTGAGCGTATGCCTGTGGCTGGACCGGGCCGTTCTGCCCGGGGTAGGGCTGCTGCGGCTGGCCGTAGGGCTGCCCGGGTGCGCCGTAGGGGGAGAGCGGCACGGTGGCCTGGGTGGCGCCCTGCGGTGCCGTCGTGTCGACAACGGGCTGCAGCGGCGTCGTCGGCTGGTCGGGTGCGAGCTGTTCGGGGGCCGACTGCGCCTGCTGTTCGGGCGCCGGTTCGCCGTCTGCCGCCGTCTGCGCCTCGGCCTCGATCGGCGCCGATGGCTGCTGGGGCGCGTACTGCGCGATCCAGGCCTTGAGCTCGGGGTACGCGTTCGGGTGAGCGGCGATCTGCTGGCCGAGCTCGGGGTGGTCACGGGCGATCTCTGCGAGACGCTCGGCGGGAGTCGCCGGATTGCTGAGCTCGGTGCTCGGATCTGACAAGGTGCACGCCTTTCGTGGGCTTCGCGGGCTATGGGAAGAGCCTACGCGGAATCTCCGACATTCGTGTTCGAACGGCTGGCGGGCGCGCGCTCGCTACCATTGGGATATGACTGAACGCACCGCTTCCACCCCCCTCGTCGGCGTGATCATGGGATCCGACTCGGACTATCCGGTGATGGCGGAGGCCGTCCAGGTGCTGCGCGATTTCGGGATCCCGCACGAGGCGGAGGTCGTCAGCGCGCACCGCACCCCGGGGAAGATGATGGAGTACGCCCGCGAAGCCGCGGGGCGCGGGCTTCGCGTCATCGTCGCGGGGGCCGGCGGAGCGGCCCACCTGCCCGGCATGGTCGCGTCGATGACCTCGCTCCCGGTGATCGGCGTCCCCGTTCCGCTCTCGAGGCTCGACGGCCTCGACTCGCTGCTCTCGATCGTGCAGATGCCGGGCGGCATCCCGGTGGCGACGGTGAGCATCGGCGGCGCGAAGAACGCGGGGATCCTCGCGGCGAGGATCCTGGGCGCGAGCGATCCCGAGCTCCGCGAACGGCTCGACGGCTACGCCGCGGGGCTCGCGGAGATGGTGGAGGAGAAGAACGCCGCGCTCCGGGCCAGGGTCGCCGCGGAGGCGGGCTCCGCGGCACCGGATCCCGCGGCCTGAGTGGCGCCGGGGGAGGCGGCGCCCGGGGAGGAGGAGCGCGCGGAGGCGGGAAGCGCCCGCTACCGGCGGGCGATGATCGCGCTCTTCTGCGCGGGCCTCGCCACCTTCGCCCAGCTCTACTCGCCGCAGGGGCTGCTGCCGGAGATCGCGCGCGCCTACGGGGTCGGCGAGAGCGCGTCCTCCTGGGCGGTGGGCGCCGCGACCATCGGCGTCGCCCTCGGGGTGCTGCCCTGGGCCCGGCTCTCCGACCGGGTGGGCAGGGTCAGGGCCATGCGCTGGGCGATGGTGTGCGCGATGGTCATCGGCCTGATCGCGCCCTTCGCCCCCGGATTCGTCTCGATGATCGCGATCCGGGGCGCGGAGGGCGTCGCCCTCGCCGGGCTGCCGGCGATCGCGGTCACCGCGCTCGCCGAGACGATCCACCCGCGAGCGCTGGGTGCGGCCGTCGGCAGCTACGTCGCCGGAACGACGCTGGGGGGCCTGAGCGGCAGGATCGTCGCCGGGCTCGCGGGGGATCCGCTCGGCTGGCGCTGGGGGATGGCGACCGTCGCGGTGCTCGCCGCCGTCGCGACGGTCGCGTTCCTCGTGCTGATCCCGCCGACGGCGCTGCGGCCGGGGCCCGGCATGTCGATGGTGCGCGCCACCCTGCAGAACCTGCGCACCCCCGGGGTCGCCGTGCTCGTCGCCCAAGGGTTCCTGCTGATGGGCGGGTTCGTGGCCGCCTACAACTACCTCACGTTCCGGCTCGAGCAGGCTCCCTTCGGGCTGAGCCTCGCGCAGGTCTCATGGCTCTTCCTGGCCTACCTGGCGGGCGCGGCGACCTCCCGCTGGGTGTGGCGGATCGCCCGGAGACGAGCGCCGACCGCGGTGCTGCTCGGCTGCGTGGCGGTGATGCTGGTCGGGCTCGCCGCGACGCTCGCTCCGCGGCTGCCGATCGTGATCCTCGGCCTGGTGCTGTTCACCGGCGGATTCTTCGGAGCCCACTCGATCGCGAGCGGGCTGATCTCCCGGCGCGCCGGCGAGGCGCGCAGTCAGGCTCCGCCGCTGTACAACCTCGGCTACTACGCGGGCTCCAGCCTGCTGGGCTGGCTCGGCGGTCTCGCCTTCGCCGCGTGGGGGTGGGGCGGCACGGCGGCCACGATCGCCGCCGCGGCTGCTCTGGCCGGGCTGATGGCGTGGGGATACGCGCGCTCGAACGGCGGGATCGCCGCGGTCGACGCCTAACCGGGCGGGTTCAGAGGTTCGCGTGCAGCTCCCAGAGCTGCCAGGCCGTGTTGCGCCAGGTGAAGGCCCGGCCGCGATCCTCCGCGAGCACCGCCATGCGCTCGAGCTCCGTCGCGTCGTGGCAGAGCCTGCCGAGCTCCGAGGCGAAGGCGCCGGCGTCGGCCGCCGCGATGCCGGCGTCGAGCGAGATCTCCGCGTAGCCGGCGGCACCGCCGTGCAGCACGGGGATCCCGGAGTTCAGCGCACCGAGCAGCGGGTACCCGGAGCCCATGCACGTCTGCGGCTGCGCCATGAGATCGGCTCCCGAGAGGATCGCCCCGATGTCGGCGAGCTCGCGCGGCCGCACGACGAGCACGCGCTGCCGCAGGGACTCGGGGATGGGGCCCATCGCCACGGGATCGGGCGCGATGGGCGTCAGCGTCGCCGTCGCCGATCGCTCCGCGGCGCCCGCGTCGGGGCTCGCGGGCGCGCGCGTCGGAACGGCGTCGGGCGTCGGAGCCGCATCGGCCGTGCGCCCCGCCGAGGGTGAGACCGCGGGCGTGCCCTTCGGCCGGCGGCCGTTCTCGTGCAGGGTCGGCCCCAGCCCGTCGACGATCACCAGCGGCGGCAGCTCGGGATCCGCCTCGAGCGCATCCAGGATCCACTGCAGCCGGCCGTGCTCGTTCGCGGTGGTCGTGGTCACGATGTAGCGCTCGGGCAGGCCGAGCGCCGAGCGACGCTCCCGCGCGTCCGAGGGGCGGCGCAGCTCCTCGGGCGCCGCGAGGGGGAGCACCTGCACGGGCACCTGCTCGCCGTAGCGATCGTGCAGCACGGAGGCCACGGCGTAGGTGGGGGTGAGCAGCACGTCGGCGAACTTGACGGCGCGTCGCACGAAGTTGCGGAAGAGGCGGGCCTGCGAGGGGCCGAGCAGCTCGGGGGCCTCCCACGCGATGGCGTGGGGCACCGTCACCGAGGTCTGGCTGCCGTCGTCGGCTCCCCGGTTGCGCAGCGGCACCATCGGGGTGAGCGCGTGCACGAACTCGCCGTCGAGGGGGCGGGCCGTGGTGCCGTTCTGCCACACCAGCGAGAGCACGGACGTGCTCAGCGGCATCGTCTCGACCATCGCCTTCGGGGAGGAGAAGACGGGGGCCTCGCTGCCGCGCGCGACGATGAGGCGGGCGCTGCAGGCGCGGGGGGCGGTCTCGGCGAGGGCCGCCGTGAGATCTCGGATCGCGGCTCGCTGGAGGTCGGCTTCCCAGTCGGGGAAGGGCTCTCCGATGAGGGTTAAGGTAGCCACTTTCCTCCCCGCGTGATTCCGTAGCACCAGTGTACGGAGGAGCGAACTGGGAAAACCCCGGAACCTCCGAGAATGACCGAACTGTGATCTGTTTGCGTCGTTCTCGGCGGGTTCCGAGGTAGTCGGCCGCCTCCCATCTACTCTGGAACGTGCGTCTAGGCGGCCGGTCGAGGAAGGTGGAGGTGCGCGGGTGAGCGTGATGGATCTGGAGCGCCCCCTGCGCCACCCCGACACCGAGTCCGCGCCGCTGATGAGCAAGCGCGCGAGATGGCTCGTCGTGATCGGCTTCCTGCTACCCGGCAGCGCGCAGGTGCTGGCCGGCGATCGCAGGCTGGGGCGCTTCGGTCTGGGCGCGACGATCTTCATGATCGCCCTGCTGATCGTCGCCGGGCTCGGGATCCTCCTCTTCCGCGTCGGCACCCTCTCGCTCCTGACCAACGGCATCGTGCTGCTGATCGTGCAGGTGCTGATCGCGGCGTACGCCGTCATGTGGCTCATCCTGGGCTTCGACACGCTGCGTCTCGCCCGTCTCGTCAACGTCGGACGGGGCTGGAGGGTCCCCGTCGCCGCGCTCTCGGTGCTGCTCACCGTCCTGCCCGTCGCCGGAGCGTCCTACGCGGCCGTGGCGGTGGGATCCGCCCGCGGCGCGTTCAGCGACATCTTCGGGGGCGGCGCGCCCGCGGTGGCTCCGGTCGACGGCCGCTACAACATCCTGCTGCTGGGCACCGACGCCGGCGACGACCGCGAGGGGCTGCGCCCCGACAGCATCTCGCTCGTCAGCGTCGACGCCGAGACCGGCCAGTCGATCATCGTCGGCCTGCCGCGAGACCTCGTGAGCGCGCCGTTCCCCGAGGGCTCGCCGATGCACCAGTCCTTCCCCTCGGGCTTCTGCGTCGACGCCTACTGCGAGACCGACGGCAAGCTGAACGCCGTGTACACGGAGACCGAGACCTTCCTCGACGGCTCGGCCCTGTATCCCGACGCGGTCTCGCGCGGATCCTCCCCGGGCATCGAGGCGACGAAGGACGCCGTCAGCGGTGCGACCGGGCTCGAGGTGCAGTTCTACGTGCTCATCGACATGGAGGGGTTCTCGTCGCTGATCGACGCGCTGGGCGGCGTCACGGTCAATGTGGAGCAGGACGTGCCGCTCGGCGGGTACGAGGACCCGATGACCGGCGAGTGGGTCGAGGGGCACGCGGTCATCCCCGCAGGGGAGCAGAAGCTGGACGGCGCGCACGCGCTGATGTTCGCGCGCGTGCGCCACGGCCTGGTGAACGGCGACTACGATCGCATGGAGCACCAGCGGGAGCTGCAGCGCGCGATCCTCGCCCAGATGAACCCGAGCAACGTGCTGCTGCGCTTCCAGGAGATCGCGGGGGCCGGTGCGGACCTCGTGCGGACCGACATCCCCGAGTCGATGCTGGGCCGCTTCGTCGATCTCGCCGCGAAGGCCAAGGAGCACACCCCCGTGAACGTTGAGGTCGCTCCGCCCGCGGTCGACCCCGCCTTCCCCGACTACGCGGTCGTGCACCGGCTGGTGGCCGAGGCGGTCGCCGCGGCCTCGCCCGCCGAGGAGGAGGGCGAGTAGCGCCTCAGAGTCCGCCAAGGTCGGAGGACTAGGCTATGGCACCCGTGCGAAGTGAACGGTGAATGTCGTCACGGGAAACGGGAGTGGAATGCAGCAGGAGACTGAGCCGGGGGTTCCGGTGGTGCAGGTGGAGACGCGCCGCGCCCCCGCCATGAGATTCCTGGGGGCGGTCTGGGCCGTGCTCGGCTGGCTCCTCGTCGCCCTCGGGGCCGTGCTCTTCGGCTCCGCCCTGTGGATCAGGCAGACCTTCGGCCCGATCTCCGTCGACCAGATGCTCATGCACCTTCCCGGCGCCGGGGGCGGCGACGCCGAGGCGACGCCCGAGGGGTATCTGTCGAGCTTCGTCGTGCAGGCGCTCGTGATCCCGCTCGCCGCGGTCGGAGCGCTGCTCTCCCTCGCCCTGCTCGTGCGACGCCGGCCGAAGCGGGACCGGAGGAGCTACGCCGTGCCCCCGCGGCCCTCCCGGGCCGCGCTGCTCTGGCGCCGGATCCGCGCGCGGCACTGGGCGCGGCCGGTGCTCGCCGTCGCCGCCTGCGTCGCGGGCGGTGCGGTCTTCGCCCAGGCCGTCCAGGCTCCCCAGTACGTGCAGTCGATCACGACGCCGATGACGCTGGAGGACTACTACGTCGCGCCGGAGGCCGGCGGAGCGGTGAGCACGGTCGGGGATCCCCGGTCGGGGGAGGAGCGCAAGAATCTCGTGCTCATCTACCTGGAGTCCATGGAAGACGCGTTCTCCGACGCAGAGCTCATGGGCGAGAACCTCCTCGAACCGGTCGAGGAGGCCACCGAGGGGTGGGGGACGATCCCGGCGCTGCGGCAGTACGAGGGCGGCGGCTGGACGATGTCGGGCATCGTCGGCTCCCAGTGCGGGGTGCCGCTGCGCGGGGCGGGGTACACCCCGCGGGAGCGGAACGACATCGGCGAGGGCGAGGACGACTACCTCCCCGGCGCGGTGTGCCTCGGCGACGTGCTCGACGGCGCGGGGTACACGAGCGTGTTCATGGGCGGAGCGCACGAGCAGTTCGCCTCGAAGGGCGTCTACCTGCGGAACCACGGCTACGACACGGTCAAGGACGCGAATCACTGGATCGCGCAGGGGGAGACGGAGTACTCGGTCTGGGGCCTCTCCGACGCGCGCCTGATGGAGAACGCGAAGGCCGAGGTCGACGAGCTGCATGCGTCGGGCCGGCCGTTCAACCTGACCCTCCTGACCCTCGACTCCCACGAGCCGGCGCACCTCTTCGACCACTGCCCGCAGACCACCGAGGAGCCGTTGAGCTCGGCCATCAAGTGCTCCATGAGCGAGGTGGCCGGTTTCGTCGAGCACATGGAGTCGCAGGGCTACCTGGACGACACCGTGGTGGTGCTCGTCGGCGACCACGAGAAGATGGTCGGGGAGGATCGCCCCTACTGGAGCGAGCTCGGCGACCTCCAGGGGCGCACGATCTTCAACCGGATCTGGAGCCCCGACGGAGTGGGCGATCTGCGCTCGGTCGACCAGCTCAGCCTCTATCCGACGCTGCTGGACCTCCTCGATCTCGGCCGCCCCGATCACCGAGCCGGGGTGGGAGTCTCGGCTCTCGTCGACGAAACCGCCTCGACGAGCATCCTGGACCTGTCCCCCGACGAGTACCGAGAGGTCGTGAACTCGCGTTCGTTCGAGCTGTATCAGCGGCTCTGGGGTCTGGAGGGCCCGGGAGGCGGCGGCACGGACCGCCCCGCCGAGGCGGGCGAGCGCGCGGGCTCGCAGCCGGTCGAAGAGTAGCGTCCTCGAGGGTTCGGTCGGCGCCGCGCGCACGGCGGCGCCGACCCCGTCCCCTCGCTCACGGGGTCCCGCCCGAGGGTCAGGCCTCGGCCAGGTACGCCGTCAGCGCTTCGCGGGCGTCGCGCGGAGTGAAGCCCGCGGCCTCCAGCTTGCCGAGTTCGAGCGTGCTGTTGAGCGGTCGCGGAGCGACCCGCTTGCCCGCGAAGTACTCCTCGGTCGAGACTCCGCTGACGCGGGCGGGGTCGTGCCCGGTGCCCTCGTACACGAGCTTCGCGATCTCGCACCACGACATCGACGGCCCCTCGTTGGTGAGGTTGTAGACGCCGTGCTCCGGCCGGGTCTCGAGCAGATGCCGGATCCCGGCCGCGATGTCGTCGGTGAAGCTCAGGCGGCCGACCTGGTCGTCCACCACGCTCGGGTCGATGCCGCGTTCGGCCAGCGAGGCCATGGTGCGCACGAAGTTGCCGCCCTCGCCGATCACCCAGCTGGTGCGCACGATGTAGTGGCGCGGCACGGTCGAGACGATGGCGTCGCCGGCGGCCTTCGTCTGGCCGTAGACGCCGAGGGGTGAGCACGCGTCGGTCTCGGCGTAGCTCTGCTCCGTGCCGTCGAAGACGTAGTCGCTCGAGACGTGCACGAGCGTGAGCCCGTGCTCGACGGCGGCCCTGGCGAGCGCCGCGACGCCGGCGACGTTCGCGGCCCACGCGTCGCGCCGGCCCGTCTCCGTCTCGGCCTCGTCGACCTTCGTGTACGCGGCGGCGTTGACCACGGTGTCGTAGTCGGCCCAGCGGATGCCGTCGAAGGGGGCGGCGGAGGCCAGGTCGACGCGATCCCGAGCGGCGAAATCTGCGTCGGGCAGCGCTGAGCGCAGCGCGGTGCCGAGCTGCCCGTTCGCGCCGATCACGAGCGTGCGCTTCGGCTTCATCGGGACCACGTCGGCGAGGCGCGGGTGCGCGAGGTCCTTCTCCGAGCGTTCCGCCCGATCCAGGGGGATCGGCCAGTCGATCGCGGCCGTCTCGTCCTCGAGGTTCAGGAAGGTGTACTCGCCCTGGGCCTCGGCGCTCCAGTGATCGTTGACGAGGTAGACGTAGGCCGTGTCGTCGGCCAGGGTCTGGTACGAGTTGCCCACGCCGCGCGGCACGAAGATCGCCGTCGAGGGGTCGAGCTCCGCGGTGAACACGGCGCCGAAGGAGTCTCCCTCGCGCAGGTCGACCCAGGCGCCGAAGATCTTGCCGGTCGCCACCGAGACGAACTTGTCCCAGGGCTCCGCGTGGATTCCCCGCGTCGCGCCCGTCTTGTCGTTGAAGGAGATGTTGTTCTGCACCGGTCCGAAGTCGGGCAGGCCCAGCGCGACCATCTTCTCGCGCTGCCAGTTCTCCTTGAACCAGCCGCGGTTGTCGCCGTGCACGGGCAGGTCGAGCAGCACGAGGCCCGGGATCGTGGTCTCGCGCAGGGCGAGCTGCTTCGCCGCCACGGCTACTGCCCCTGCTCCCGGTACTTCGCCTCGGTGGCGGCCTTCTGCGGCTGCCACCAGTCCTCGTTCTCCCGATACCAGTCGATGGTCGCCGCGAGACCCCGCTCGAAGTCCGGGAACGACGGCTCCCAGCCGAGCTCGGAGCGGAGCTTGGTCGAGTCGATGGCGTAGCGCAGGTCGTGCCCGGGGCGGTCGACGACGTGATCGTAGGCGTCGGCGGGTTGTCCCATGCCGGTGAGGATCAGCTCGAGGACCTCCCTGTTGTTCTTCTCGCCGTCGGCCCCGATCAGGTAGGTCTCGCCGATGCGGCCCGCCTCGACGATGCGCAGCACGGCCGAGGAGTGGTCGTCGGCATGGATCCAGTCGCGCACGTTGAGACCCTCGCCGTAGAGCTTCGGACGCTCGCCCACGAGGATGTTCGTGATCTGCCGCGGGATGAACTTCTCGACGTGCTGACGGGGGCCGTAGTTGTTCGAGCAGTTCGAGATCGTGGCCTGCGTGCCGAAGGAGCGCACCCAGGCGCGGACGAGCAGGTCGCTGCCGGCCTTGGTGCTGCTGTACGGCGACGAGGGGTTGTAGGGGGTGGACTCGGTGAAACGCTCGGGATCGTCGAGTTCGAGGTCGCCGTAGACCTCGTCGGTCGAGATGTGGTGGTACCGCTTCTCGTACCGGCGCACCGCCTCGAGCAGCGTGTAGGTGCCGACGATGTTCGTGTCGAGGAAGGGGCGCGGATCGTGCAGCGAGTTGTCGTTGTGGGACTCGGCGGCGTAGTGCACCACGACGTCCGAATCGGCGACGAGGGTGTCGACGAGCGAGGCGTCGCAGATGTCGCCGCGGACCACCGTGACGCGGTTCTCGGGAAGCCCCGCGAGCGACGCCTCGTTGCCGGCGTAGGTGAACTTGTCGAGCACGGTCACCACGTCGTCGGTGTTCGCGACGAGGTAGTGCACGAAGTTCGAGCCGATGAAGCCGGCCGCGCCGGTCACGAGAATCTTTCGGGCCACGTGGGTCCTCCTGCTTGCCTGTCGAATGGTCTACGCGCGGTAGAAGCTGTCCGTCTCAAGTGTAGTTGGGCCCGCCGGAGTGCGATCTGGACGGCCGGTCCCGGGCCGAGGAGCGGCGGATCGAGGCCAGCTTCAGCGCTCCGCGCGCTCTGAGGCCGAGGGTGATCGCCCAGCGGATCGGAGCGCGGAGCGGACCGGGGTACCGCTTGCCCATGAAGCGCACGGCGCTGTCCGTCATCGCACGCTCCACCGCCTCGGCGTGCTTCTTCGTGGAGTGCGCCCCGCTGTGGACCACCGAGACGGAGGGGTCGTAGCGGTTCTCGTACCCCGCCAGGCCGATGCGGAAGCCGAGGTCGATGTCCTCGAAGTGCATGAAGTAGGCCTCGTCCCAGCCGCCGATCTCGCGATAGACGTCGGCGCGCACCATGACGGCCGCGCCCGACAGCGAGCCCGCCGAGCGGGCGGAGTCGTAGTTCGCGGCGTCCTGGTAGGCGCGGGTCCAGGGGTTGCCCCTCCACACCCTGCCGAGCAGCGCGTGCCCGACACCCGTGCCGACCGAGGGGATGTTCCTGGCGGAGGGGTAGACGGTGCCGTCGTCGTTGAACAGTCGGGGGCCGATCGATCCGACCCCGGGCTGCGAGAGCATCGCGGCGGCGAGCGCCGTCGCCGTCTCCTGCGTGAAGGTCACATCGGGGTTGCAGAAGAAGTACGCGTCGCAGTCGCGCTCGCCGCCCTCCTCCAGCGCGCGGACGCCCGCGTTCATCCCGGCGCCGTAGCCCGGGTTCTCGGGCAGCGGCACGTAGCGCGCGCCGTACTGCGCCGCGAGCGCCTCGGCGCTCTCGTGATCCGGCTTGTTGTCGACCACCACCACGGGGTGCTCGGGCGAGTGGAAGCGGCGCAGGGAGGAGAGGAAGGGACCGAGCGCATTGCCGGAGCCGTAGCTCACGGTGACGAACGCGACTCTCGGGGCTCTCCCCGCGGGCGGGGTCTCGGCTCGGGGCATGCGCCCAATTCTATGCAGGCGGGATGCGCACCGGAGGGCCCAAGGAGCCCGGATATAGACTGTGCGCTGAGTTGTCGAAAGGAAGTGACCCATGAAGGGCATCATTCTCGCCGGTGGATCCGGCACCCGGCTGTGGCCCATCACGAAGGGCATCTCGAAGCAGCTCATGCCGATCTACGACAAGCCGATGGTCTACTACCCCCTGTCGACGCTGATGATGGCGGGGATCAACGAGGTCCTGATCATCACGACCCCCGAGTACCACGAGCAGTTCCGCGCCCTCTTCGGCGACGGCTCGCACCTGGGCATGCGGATCGAGTACGCCGTGCAGCCCTCGCCCGACGGGCTCGCCCAGGCGTTCATCATCGGCGAGGAGTTCATCGGCGACGACAGCGTGGCGCTGGTGCTCGGCGACAACATCTTCCACGGCGTGGGGCTCGGCACGAGCCTGCGCCGGCACACCGACATCGACGGCGCCGTGGTCTTCGCCTACCACGTCGCGAACCCGACCGCCTACGGCGTGGTCGAGTTCGACGAGAGTATGCGCGCCATCTCCATCGAGGAGAAGCCGACGGAGCCGAAGAGCAACTACGCCGTGCCGGGGCTCTACTTCTACGACAACGACGTGGTGCGCATCTCGAAGACCATCGAGCCGAGCGCGCGCGGCGAACTCGAGATCTCCAGCGTCAACGAGGAGTACCTCAGGACGGGCAGGCTCAGCGTGCAGACGCTCGAGCGCGGCACCGCCTGGCTCGACACCGGCACCTTCGAGTCGATGATGCAGGCCGCCGAGTACGTGCGGGTGATCGAGGACCGCCAGGGCTTCAAGGTCGGCTGCATCGAGGAGGTCGCCTGGCGCAACGGCTGGATCGACGACGCCGAGCTCGAGGAGCTCGCCAGTCCGCTGCTGAAGAGCGGCTACGGCAGGTACCTGGCCTCGCTGCTGGGCGGCTGACGGCCCCGGTCGGCGGGAGCAGCTACGCGCTTCCTCAGCGCCGCAGGAGCCTGCTCAGCGGCCGGAGGAGCGCGTGCCCCAGGCGGTACGAGCGGGAACGGCGCAGCGCTGCATTCGCGTCGGTCAGCTCTGCGACGGTCTTCTGGAGTTCCGGTGCGGAATGCTGCAGCTCCTCGTTGGCCTTCCACGCGCCGTGAATGGCTCGCGTATTGTCGCGCTGCATCTTCGCATACGCCGTCCAACGCTTCGCGTGGGCTGCGCTGAGCGGATGCTTGGGCGTCGACTCGTCGGCGAGCCGCTCGAGCAGAGCGTCGACGTGATTGCGCAGGCTGAACCGATCCCGGTGCTCCTGGATGCGCTCCGCGGAGAACGCGCGCGCCGCGTCGTACCCCTCGATGATCTCCCGAGCGATGGCGGCGCCGCTGATCCGGCGCTTCGTCGGTCGCCCGCTGAAGTTGAACAGGCAGGCGGTCTCGAAGTCGTCCGATCCGAGCCAGCCGTCTCCGCCGAGGTGATCGTATATGTACACCGGAATGCCGAGGCACAGCGCGTACTGGGCCGTCTTGCCGATCGTGACGACGGCGTCGACGTCGCGGAAGGTCTCGGGAGTGACCCTGGCCGGCGCATCGCCTCCGACCCGGCGTACGGCGACGCCCGAGGCTGCGAGCGCCTCGATCGCCTCCGTCATCTCCGCAGGGGGGTGATTCGAGACCAGGAGGACGGTGGCGAGATCCGAGGATGCCGGAGCGGGGGGAGACTCCTCGGTGAAGGGGCGAGGAGCGGGATTGGGGAGCAGCTCCGTGCGGTTCTCCGGCAGCCCGTACTGCAGGAGTGCGTCGCGCGTCTCCGCGGAGTTGAACGAGCTCAGGGAGGCGACCGCTGCCTCGATGTCCGCGAGTACCGGCGATTCGATGCCGGGGAGCGTCGACATGTGATGCCACACGAGGGGAAGGGCGGCCGGTCTCGAGCGGAGGGAGTCGATGATCGCTTCGGGGAGCACGCCGTGCTGCACCCACAGCAGATCGTAGTGGTCGATCGTCCGCGGGGCCTCTGCCTCGTGGAGTCGGACGAGGCCGCCGGGAGCCAGTTTCTCGAACTCGCTCCTGAACGGCTCATCCGCGTAGTTGGTGAAGACGTCGACGTGCCAACCGCGGTCCGCGAACTCCTCGGCGAGCTCGAGAGCGACCATCTCGGAACCGCCGTAGTTCGCCAGATGATTGTTCGTCAGCAGGAGGCGGGGCACAGGTCTACGCTACCATCGGGCATCGGCCCCACAGGTACGGCCCGGAGAGGCGGGACGGGGGTGTCACTCGACCGGAGTGAGGCGCGGGATCCCGCTCTGCGGGATCTCGATCGTTCCCCGCAGGAAGTGCTGCCGCACGGTGCCGTCTCCGGTGGTGACGGCGTCGTCCTTGGGCCATCCGAGCTCGTCGATGCCGCCCACCGCGTTGAAGAAGGTGCGAATGGGCTCCTTGATCGCGTGCACGCCGGTCCGCTCCGACCAGCAGAGCGCTCCTCTCTGGAAGGCCTGGACGACGCCGTGGCCGTGCACCGCGATGGGGTTCCGATGGGAGGAGGGCCAGCCGAGCTCGGACTTGCGCTCGCGGTCGAACGCCGCCTCGAACTCGGGTGCGATGGGGAACACGCTGCTGGTGTACGCGCCGGCGACGTCCTCGACGGGGCCCACCTGCCTGAGCGAGCCCTTCTCGATCCACGCCGCCTGATCGCACATCTGCATGACCGTGCCGAGGGAGTGGCTCACGAGGATGACGGTCTTGCCCTGCTCGTGCAGCTCGTCGAACTTGGCGCGGGACTTCTCCTGGAAGGCGGCGTCGCCCACCGCGAGGATCTCGTCGACGACGAGCACGTCGGGCTGCACGTGGATGGCGACGGAGAAGCCGAGCCGCACGTACATGCCCGACGAGTAGCTCTTCACCGGCTGGTCGATGAACTTGCCGATCTCGGAGAAGTCGACGATCTCGTCGAACTTCCGGGCGACCTCCTTGCGGCTCATGCCGAGGATGGAGCCGTTCAGGAAGATGTTCTCCCGGCCGGAGAGCTCGGGATGGAAGCCGGATCCGACCTCCAGCAGCGAGGCGACGCGGCCGGTGCTCGTGATCTCGCCCTCGTCGGGCCAGAGGATCTTGGCGAGGCACTTGAGGAGGGTCGACTTGCCGGAGCCGTTGCTGCCGATGAGGGCGAAGTTGGAGCCCTGGGGAACATCGAACGTGATGTCCCGCAGCGCCCAGAAGTCCTCGTGCTCCGACACCTTCCGGCGCATGATCGCGGACTTCAGGCTCTGGTTGCGCTCGTGGTACAGCCGGAACTTCTTGCCGAGGCCCCTCACGCTCACTGCAGTCTCGGTCATAGGATCTCCGCAATCTTCTTCTCGGAGCGGTTGAAGACGACGACGCCCACCAGCACCGCCGCGGCCGTCCAGCCCACGCAGGTGACCAGGTGGACCGTGTCGGGCCAGCGGTTGTCGTAGAGCAGCTGGCGGAACGCCGTGACGAAGTGGTACATCGGGTTCAGGGTGTAGATGTCGAACACCGTGACGTCGGTTCCCAGCAGGCCGCCCACCCGGTCGGACATGTCACGGATCAGCGAGACGGGGTAGATGATCGGCGTGAGATACATCCAGAGCTGCAGCAGGATCGTGAGCAGGTACTGGGTGTCCCGGAAGTGGATGTTGACGATCGAGAGGATCCATCCCAGGCCGCTCGCGAACATGGCGAGCAGCAGCATCATGAGGAGCGTTCCCGGGATCCACATCAGCACGTTCGCGCCGACGAGCAGCAGGGCGATCGTCAGGACGAGCATCTCGAGCAGCCAGTTCATGCCGATCGTGCCGACCGCCGCGAGCGGGAGCACGGACCTCGGGAAGTAGACCTTCGTGATGAGACCCGCGTTGGAGACGAGCGAGTTCGCGGTGGCGTTCAGGCTGCCCATGAAGAAGCCCCACGGCAGCAGGCCGCACATGAGCCAGACGGGGAAGATGTTGAGCCCGCTCGGGTCGCCGGGCTCCGGCTGGATGCGGAACACCATCGAGAAGATGAAGGTGTAGATCAGCATCGACGCCAGAGGGTTCAGCAGCGACCACAGCCTGCCGAGGACCGTCCGCTTGTACTGGCCGCGGGTCTCGCGCAGGACGAGGTTCCCCAGGAGCTCGCGCGATGACCAGAGCTCCCGGAAAAACTGCATGGCGACGTCCTAACTGGCCTTTCGGATGACATGATCGACGGCGAGCCGTCGGCGTACCAAGTGTATGAGGTTTTCGAAGCCGCCGACGCCGGCCTACTCCTCGGGCCTGAACAGCTTGCTGACCGATCTGAGGGGCCGCGTGATCTTCCACGACGTGCTCGCCTCGAGCTGCTCGATGCGGCGCGTCATGTGCTCCCGCACCTGCTGACGGGGCGAGGAGATGAGGTTCGGGTAGTCCGCGGCGTGACGGGGCGAGGCGCAGAAGTCGAGCAGCGGCTTCAGCGTCCGACTCCAGGTCATCGTCTCGCCGAATCGACGGGAGTTCGCGCTGAACTCCTCGCGTCGACCGGCGTAGAGGACGTCCTCGATGGCGGCGGCCAGCGCCTCGACGTCCTCCGGGGGGACCACGGCGCCGAGCTCGTGATCGCGGATGATCCCCGAGAAGGTGTCGCCGTCGGTCGCGACGATCGGCAGGCCCGCCCAGAGGTAGTCGAGGATGCGGGTGCGGAAGCTGAAGGCCGTCTCGACGTGCTCGAAGTGGGTGCTGACCCCGAGATCGGCGTCGAGCAGGTAGTTCACGCGGTCGTGGTAGTCGACCCAGTCGGTGTTGAAGAAGACGTGCTTCCCCGTCAGACCCAGCTCGTCGGAGAGGCGCATCGTCTCCGTCGCGACGCGCATCGCGGGGACGAGGGGGTTCGGGTGCTTGACGCCGAGGAAGTAGAGGCGCAGCTTCGGGTGCCGCTCGACGAGCGAGGCGACGGCCCTGATGAGGGTGAGCGGATCGAACCAGTTGTAGACGCCGCCGCCCCAGATGATCACCTGGTCGTCGACGTCGATGCCGGGCACCGTCCCCTTGATGGCGTGGCGCGTCTGCTCGGCGACGGAGTCGGAGATGCCGAACGGCGCGATGTCGATGAGATTGCGCAGACTGGGATCCGCGTCGTAGGTGTACGGGTTGATCCTGCAGAGCGCTCCGAGCTGGCCGAGCCAGAAGTCGCGCTGCTTCTCGGATGCGCAGAGCAGGAAGTCGGCGCGCTCGATCTGGACGTTCAGCACCTCCGTCGTCTGCAGGATCAGTGCCTCGCGGTCGCCGCTCGGCAGATCCTTCCCCTGCTCCAGGGTCTCGAGGTGCATGGGGTCGTAGATGTCGGCGACGATGATGACGTCCTCGTCGCAGATCCAGGGATAGGAGGAGAGCGTGTGCCCCTGGAAGACCAGCACGTCGGCCCACCGCACGTGCTCGCGGAGCTCGGCCTCGTCCGCCGTCGAGACGGGGAACTCCACCGCCTCGAGCGACGAGGCCTGAGTCGAGACCAGGCGGACATCGGCGATCCGATGGAGCGCGCTCGCCATCTCCCAGGCTCGGATCGCGGGGCCGGCCATCTTGACGCCCAGGACATCGGCGGTGACGACGAGGATGCGCTGGCGCTGTGGTCGAGCGTCGGTGTTCATACGTGTTGTCGGCCTCTCCGTGGGATAGCACCAGAGAGTGTAGCCGGGGCAACCTGAGCGCGGCTGGCAAGGCGGCGGGGTGCTGAGCGGTGCGGTGCCGGCGGAGCAACTACGATGCTAGAGGAGAAGAGCCGGAGAGCCGCGGCCGGCGACGAGCCGCCCGCAGCATCCGGACACCCCGACCGTCTCGAGAAAGCGAGCCCGCATGGAACCGCAGGCGCCAGTCGTATCCGTCATCCTCGTGAACTTCCGCGGGGCCGACGACACGATCGGGGCGATCCGGCATCTCGGCCAGCTCGACTGGCCCGCCGAGCGACTCGAGATCGTCGTCGTCGAGAACGCGTCCGGGGACGACAGCGCCGAGCGCATCCGCGCCGCCGCGCCGCACGTCAAGCTGATCGAGTCGCGGAAGAACCTCGGCTTCGCCGGGGGCTGCAATCTCGGCGCCAAGAAGAGCAGCGGCGATATCGTGGCCTTCCTGAACAACGACGCGAAGCCCGACCGCGGCTGGGTGCGGGAGGCGGTCGCCCGCTTCGAGTCCTCGCCCAGGATCGGCGCGGTGGCCAGCCGCGTCCTCGACTGGGACGGCAACAACGTCGACTTCATCGGCTCGGGCCTCACCTGGTTCGGCATGGGGTACAAGCCCCACGCGGGGCTCCCGATCCCGGACAAGCCCGACCTGCCGCACGACGTGCTCTTCGGCACCGGATCCGCGATGTTCGTGCGCCGTGACGTCTACGAGGAGCTGGGCGGCTTCGACGAGCGCTACTTCATGTTCTTCGAGGACGTGGACCTCGGCTGGCGGCTCAACCTGAAGGGGTACCGCTTCGCCTACGAGCCGGCCTCGCTCGCCTTCCACAAGCACCACGCGAGCATGGACAAGCTCGGGGCCTACAAGGAGACGTACCTGATCGAGCGCAACGCGCTCTACACGCTCTACAAGAACCTCGGCGACGAGGCTCTCGACGAGACGCTCGCGGCTACCCTGCTGCTCACCGTCCGGCGGAGCATCGCCCGCAGCGGGCTCGACTCGACCTCCTACGACATCCGCAAGTCGTCGGCGGACCTGGAGCTGACGGAGGCCGTCCCCAAGGACACCGTCGCCGCCCTCTACGCCATCGACCAGTTCGTGCAGGAGCTGCCCTCGCTCGTGAAGTCGAGGCGGGAGATCCAGGAGTCCCGCGCCACCCCCGAGCACGTGATCCACCGGCTGTTCCTCGACACGAACGCGCCCTCCTTCACCGGTGAGCACTTCATGAAGGGGTACCAGCGGATCACCGAGGCCTTCGACGTGCTCGACGGCCCCGAGCGCACCAACGTGCTCATCATCACGGGCGACCCGCTCGGCGTGAAGATGGCCGGTCCCGCGATCCGCGCCTGGCACATGGCCGAGGCGCTCTCGGGCGGCAACGACGTGCGGCTCGTGAGCCTGGAGGGCCACGAGGATCTGGACGCCGACTTCGTGCTCGACACCGTGAAGCCCGGCGACAACAGGGCGATGGCGGCCCACGAGGAGTGGGCCGACGTCATCATCTTCCAGGGGCTCGCGATGGCGCTGTTCCCGGCGATCCGCAAGACGCAGAAGATCCTGGTCGTCGACATCTACGACCCGATGCACCTGGAGCAGCTCGAGCAGGGGCGCCCGCAGGGCGAGGAGGCCTGGACTCGGGCCACGGCCGATGCGACGAACGTGCTCAACGAGCAGCTCGCGCGCGGCGACTACTTCCTCTGCGCCTCGGAGCGGCAGCGCCACTTCTACCTCGGCCAGCTGGCCGCGCTCGGGCGCGTGAACCCCGCCAACTACGCCGACGATCCCGACCTCACTGGGCTCATCAGCGTCGTGCCGTTCGGTCTCGGGCACGAGCCCCCGCAGCACGAGAAGCGCGTGCTCAAGGGCGTGCACCCGGGCATCGGCGAGAACGACAAACTGCTCCTGTGGAGCGGCGGGCTCTACAACTGGTTCGATCCGCTCACGCTCATCCGGGCGGTCGCAAAGGTCGCCGAGACCCACCCCGAGGTCAAGCTCTACTTCCTCGGCACCAAGCACCCCCATCCCGGCGTGCCCGAGATGAAGATCGTGACCGACTCGCGGGCGCTCGCCGCCGAGCTCGGGGTCGCCGACACCAACGTCTTCTTCAACGGGTCGTGGGTCGACTACGCGGACCGCGGCAACTACCTCGTCGAGGCCGACCTCGGCGTCAGCACGCACCACTCGCACATCGAGACGACGTTCAGCTTCCGCACCCGCATCCTCGACTACCTGTGGGCCGAGCTGCCGATGGTCGTCACCGAGGGCGATCACTTCGCCGAGCTGGTCGAGGAGCGCGGCCTCGGTCGCGCCGTCCCCGCCGAGGACGTCGACGCCCTGGCGGCCGCGCTCGAGGATCTGCTCTTCACCGAGGGCGAGTTGGAGCAGGCCCGGCGGGCCATCGCGGAGGTGCGCCCCGAGTACGAGTGGGGCACGGTGTTCGCGCCCCTCGTCGAGTTCGTCGAGGAGGCCCGCTACGCGGCGGATCGCGTGAAGCGCGGCGAGGTCAGCATGGCGCGGACCGACGGGAGGCCGGCGAAGCGCCGCCGCCCCGCGGGGCAGAACGGGATCGTCGAGGATGCGCGCCGAGCCGGCCTGCTGCTCGTGCGGCAGGGCCCGGGCGCCGTGATCCGCAAGGTCAAGCAGCGGCTCGGGCGGTAGCGCGGAGCCGGGTCAGCCCAGACCGGAGACGGCGGTCGCCGGTCGGCGGTGCTCCCGCCGGCGCCACTCGGCGATGTCCGAGGCCAGCGTCCCGCTCCACTCCGCGCCCGCGCCCTCGAGCAGCAGATCCCCGGAGGCGTACGCGGCCCGCAGGGCGGCGACCTGGCCGGCGTCGACGCCGTGCCGCTGCATGCCGATCGCGTTCACGCCGTGGATCCTCGCCGGAGATCCGAACGCCTTGACGTACGGGGGAAGATCCCTCGCGAGGGGGGTGCCCATACCCACCATGCAGCCGGCGCCGACGAAGGTGCGCTGGTGCACGGAGGCGTTCATGCCGAGGTTGACGCGGGCGCCGATCTCGCAGTGGCCGCCGATGCTGACGCCGGCGCTGAGCGTGCTCCCCTCGCCGAGCAGCACGTCGTGGGCGAGATAGGCGCGATTCAGCACCCAGGAACCGGCGCCCACGGTCGTGGGGCGATAGCTGCCCTGGTGGATCACGGCGCCCTCCCGGATCACCGCTCCGCGGCGGATGCGCACGCCGGCGTGCCGGAGGTCGCCGGCCCACGCCGCGTTCTGCTCGTGATCGGTCATCTCGGGCGGAGCGCCGATCTGAGCGCCCGCTCCCACGTAGACGTCGTCCTCGATCACGCAGGGGCCGAGCAGCACGGCCCCCGGACCGATCGAGACGCGCTCGCCGAGCTCGACGCCGGGGCCGACGAAGGCGTGCGGGCTGATCCGCGACTCACTCACCGGAGGCCTCGTCGTCGATGCGCCCGAGGTGCACGGTTCGCCCGCTCCTCGCCGATTCGATCGAGGCCTCGCACACGCGCAGCACCTCGAGCCCCTCGCGAAGCGTGACGGCTTCGCTCGGCCTGCCGAGGATGCGGTCGCGGAACGCCTCGTGCTCGCTCCGCAGCGGCTCCCGCTTCTCGAGCGCGAACCGGGTGACCGCCCCCTCGCTGACACCGCGGAAGGCCGTGACCGCGTCCCAGTCGGAGGTGAAGGTGCCGTTCTCGTAGAAGGTAAGGTCGGCGGTGAGCGTGTCCGCGATGAAGGATCCCCGCTCTCCCGTGACCAATGTCAACCGCTCCTTGAACGGGGTCAGCCAGTTCACGAGGTGGTTCGTGATGATGCCGTTCGCGAGCTTCGCCGACACGGTGACCATGTCCTCGTGCTGCCGACCGCTCTGGAAGGCGGTCTGCGCGGCGACGCCGACGTAGCCCGAGCCCGCGAGCCAGGCGGTGAGGTCGATGTCGTGGCTGCCGAGATCCTTCACCACGCCGACATCGGCGATGCGGGAGGGAAAGGGGCCCTGTCTGCGGGTGTGGATCTGGTAGACCTGGCCGAGTTCGCCCCTGTCGAGGCGCTTGCGCAGCTCGATGAGCGCCGGGTTGAAGCGCTCGATGTGGCCCACCGCGCCGATGAGGCCGCGGCTTTCGAATGCGTCGACGAGGCGCTGCCCGGCCTCGATCGAGTGCGCGATGGGCTTCTCGATAAGAGCGTGCACGCCGGCCTCCGCCAGGGTGAGCCCGACCTCCTCGTGGAACTGGGTGGGCACGGCGACGACCGCCGCGTCGATGCCGTGGGCGATGAGCTCCTCGACGCTGTCGTAGCGGGGCACACCCCCCGCGGCTCCGTGTGGGTCGCCCATGCCGTCGGCGACGGCCACGAGCTCCACCCCCTCGACCTCGCGCGCGACTCGGACGTGGTGGCGCCCCATCATGCCGAGTCCGATGATGCCGATCCTGATGGCCATAGTGCCTCCTTCGTTGGCGGGAGTCATCGTTCGTCCGTGCCCTCCTCCTGCTGCTCGCGCAGGCGCGCCTCCATCAGCGCGACCGCGCGGGCGAGTTCCGTCACCCGGTCGTCGCTGCGCGCCTTCGCGCGGATGACGGAGACGGCGAAGAGCAGCATGGCGATGACCGAGCCGTAGAGCAGCAGATCGGCACCGCGCCCGATGCCGAAGAAGCCCGCGATCGCGGTGAGGGCGTTCGGGAAGAGGATGGCGAGCACCGCGGCTGCGGCGAAGAGGAGCGCGAAGATCCGCTTGATGGCCCGCGAGCGGTCGCCGGGCATCAGGACGATGAGCAGGATCGCGGCGAGCACGACCCCCGCGATCAGGATGAACTGGAACAGAGTCATGGACGCCTACCGGATCATGAGGTCGATGAGGATGTTGACCGAGTTGAGGAGCGACTGCCCCTTGGCCTTGGAGTAGTCGGTGTAGAGCACCTCGACCGGATGCTCGGCGTAGGGGAGGCCCGTGCGTCCGAGCTTCACGACGATCTCGGTGCCGTGCGCCATGCGGTCCTGCCGCAGCTTGATCGCGCGCAGCGCGTCCTCGCGGATGACGCGGAGGCCGTTGTGGGCGTCGGTGAGCTTCGTCCTCGTCGACCAGTTCGTCACGGTCGTCGCGGTCTTCAGGACGATGCGCTTCAGCAGGCCGGCCTTCGTGCGCTTGTCGAGGAACCGCGAGCCGAACACGATGGCGAGGTCGTCGGTCCGGGCGCGATCCACCATCGCCTCGGCATCCTCGACCCGATGCTGGCCGTCCGCGTCGAAGGTGACCGTGTACCTCCCGCGGCGCTCGAGGACGTACTCGAAGCCCGTCTGCAGGGCGGCGCCCTGGCCGAGGTTGATGGGGTGCGTGACCACGCGGGCACCGGCCGCGCGCGCGACCTCCCCCGATCCGTCCCGCGATCCGTCGTCGATGCAGACGACGTTCGGGAAGGCGGGCAGCAGGCCGCGGATGACCTCGGCGATGACCGGCGCCTCGTTGTACAGGGGGATCACCACCCAGACGTCGCCATTCCCGGGGATGCCGGAGATGCGCCCGGGCTGCGAAGAGGTCATGCCCCATATTCTGGCAGATGCCCGCTGTGGGAACCGCCTCGCGCCGCCCTCCGGCGCCGTCTCCTCCGCCGTCCGGCGCCTCCCGCTCCGCCCGCCCAGCATTGTGGAGGGTGACGGGGCCGACTACTCTGATCTAGTCGAGTCTGCCCAGGGGGTCTGGGGACGCAGCTCAGAGGGTAGGGGACATTCGTGGGAGTCCGAAGCGTGTCGCGCCGAAGCGGGTATCCGCTACTGGCGCTCTTCACGGCGTTGCTCGTCGCATTCTCCCTGATGCAGGCCCCTCCGGCCCACGCCGCGAACGTGACCGACGGATTCGACCCGGGGAACATCATCTCCGACGAGAACTTCTACGGCGGCAACGCGATGAGCGCCTCGCAGGTGCAGAGCTTCCTGAACCAGCGGGTGCCCGACTGCACCATCGGCGATCCGGGCCGCGCGCCCGGCTCCGCCTGGGGCAGCACCAGGATCGCCAACAACTGCCTGCGGGACTTCCGCGTGACGACGCAGAGCCGGCCCGCGAACGCCTACTGCGGCGCCTACGGCGGCGTGGCGAACGAGACGGCCGCCAGCATCATCGCCAGGGTGGGCCAGGCCTGCGGCATCAGCCAGCGGGTGCTGCTCATCATGCTCGAGAAGGAGCAGAGCCTCGTCACCGACACCTGGCCGACGGTGCGGCAGTTCGACGTGGCGATGGGCTACGCCTGCCCCGACTCGGGCCCTGGCGGCTCGGCGAACTGCGACTCGGCGTACTACGGCTTCTTCAACCAGGTGTACCGGGCGGCCTGGCAGCTGAAGGTGTACCGCGCGCACCCCAACAGCTACAACTACAAGCCCTTCCAGAGCAACCGCATCCAGTGGCACCCGAACATCGGCTGCGGCACCTCCAACGTCTACATCGAGAACTGGGCGACGGCGGCCCTCTACATCTACACGCCCTACCGCCCGAACCAGGCGGCGCTGAACGCGGGCTGGGGCACGGGCGACGCCTGCTCGAGCTACGGCAACCGCAACTTCTACAACTTCTACAAGACCTGGTTCGGGAACCCGAAGGTTGATGCCAACTACCCGAAGATCGATGAGAAGCGCGCCCAGAACTCCTGGCTGGGTGCGCCGACCTCGGAATACAACTACTACGACCACAATGGTGGTGGTGTCGTACGGGCATTCGAGAACGGTGCTGTAGCGTGGCGGTCCGGCACAAGCACGGCATTCATCCTGACCGGGGATTTCAGAACCTATTTCAGTAGTCAAGGCGGGATCACAGGACGCCTGGGTTGGCCGACTTCGGATCAGCAAGAGTGGGACCGCGGCAGGACCCAGGGGTTCCAAGGGGGTGCGGTCTCATCGAGCGCGGAACACGGTTTTGCGACCGTCACTGGCTCTATCCGCGGTCATTACGCTGAATGGGCGCTGGCGTACAACGGCCCTCTTGGCTGGCCTACCGGAGAGCAGGTCTGCACAACGAGCACCCAATGCAGTCAGAACTTTGAGAACGGACGTATTCTGCTCAGCGGCTCGGCCGTCTCCATCAGGATCCCCCAGATCGACTCGGTGGCCACCTCAGCAGCCTCGAAGCTCGGCGCCGTTACCCAGTCTGCTCGGGCCCAAGCTGCTCACGGTGGAGGATTCGTGCAGGCGCACAAGAACGGAGCCATCGCCTGGAGTAAGGCCACGGGCGCCCACATCGTGGCCGGCGATATTCGAAAAGCGTATGGATCCGCGGGCGGTGTATCGGGACAGTACGGCTGGCCGACATCCGATCAGGTATGTGTTTCTGACGGATCATGCTCTCAGAACTTCGTCGGCGGGACGATCCAGGTGGATGGCAACGGCAACGTCGTATCCATGACCAAGGATGTGCGGGATGCATATGAGGCGCTGAAGAAAGCGGGGATCGACCTGGGGAAGAGCCTCGGGGATACTCAGACTGTCTCTCAGGGCAAGGGGGGACGCGTTCACGCCTTCGAGAATGGTGCGATCGCGGCGTCGGATCGTACCGGCGCGTACGCCGTCATGGCTCCGATCCGGGCTCCGTTCGCTTCTGCCGGCGGCCTGGGAGGAGCGCTGGGTTGGCCGACGGGTAACTCCAGAGTCGAGAGCGCCAACGGTGGAGGAACCCTTCAGGGGTTCGAGGGCGGTGCCATAACCAGTACGGCATCCGGGTCATACGTGCTTTCGGGGGTGATGCGTACGGCTTTCGGCGCCCACGGCGGGCTCACCGGCACACTCGGATGGCCGCAATCGAACGCAGTCCAGCACACTGTGAAGGGTGGCGGTTCCGTTCAGGCATTCCAGGGCGGAGCCCTGGTTCAGCGCAATGGAACAACAGTTCCGGTTCTGCTCGACGGCGAAATCCGTAAGACCTTCGGTGCTGCGGGTGGCCTGGCCGGGACACCGGGATGGCCCACAGGAGAGGCGAGGACGGAGAGTGCGAACGGCGGCGGGGTAGTCCAAGGCTTCCAGAACGCGGCGATCGCTTCTTCCGTACATGGGACGTTCATGGTGACCGGCGAGATTCGCAGTTTCTACAGTGCTCAAGGGGGGCTGTCGGGGGCCCTGGGATGGCCTACGTCCGCCGCTACGAAGGTGGGGAACGAAGAACGGCAGTCGTTCCAGGGTGGAACGATCGTGCATGATCTCCGCACCGGAGTGAGCCGGATTGAAGCCATAGGATAAGGCGCCCATGACGCTGGACACTCCATGCGCCATCCGAACGTGCCAACAGCACTGACATGCCGAGGAGAAACGTGTTTCAGTGGATGAGATCACGCTTGTTCGAGTTGCGATCCGAATCACGGCTGCGTCGAGGTGGCGCGCAGTTCCCACCGCTCGCACCCTCGGGAGGGTCGGTCGAGCGCGTGTACATCGGACCGGTCGGATCGGCCGGTCAGAACTATCAGTGGGCGCGCGCGCTCGAACGGGTGCGGCCGAATACAGCTGCCACCAGTATGCGTTTCTACGCGGGAGATGACACATTCGGATATCCGGTGGATCAGGCTGTCTCACGGGACTACGCATCACGATCGCACAAGTGGCGGCGTCAACAGCGGGAGGCGCTGAATACCTACCGCGCCGTCGTCGTCGAGTCGGCTATGTCGCCCTTCGGGCAGGGCGACGCCAATGGTATCGCTGAGCAGATCCGACAATTGTGTGCAGCTGGCGCTTCCTGCGCTCTGCTGTTCCACGGAAGCGATATCCGTGACCCGGAGACGCATATGAAAGCTGAGCCTCGTTCTCATTTTGCCGTGGATCCCGAGTTCCGGGCGAAGATGGCGACGAGAACCGCTTTCAGTCGTGAGGTAATCGCTCGAACAGGGATACCGGTTTTTGTCTCGACTCCGGCTCTTCTCAGCGAGGTCGAAGAAGCGACATGGTTGCCGGTGGTCGTGGATGTCGATGCTTGGCGCACGAACGAGCCTCCCCTCGCGCACGAAGGGCCCCCGAGGGTCGTGCACGCTCCCTCTCGTTCTTTCATCAAGGGGACTGAACTCATCGAGCATCAACTGCGCGCGATGCACGAGGCCGGTGAGATCGAATATGTGCAGGTGAGCGGTATTCCGCACGCCGAGATGCCGGAGGTATACCGCTCGGCAGATATTGTGCTCGACCACTTCCGCACGGGGAACTATGGCGTGGCAGCTGGTGAGGCGATGGCTGCGGGACGTGTTTGCGTCTCCCATGTGTCGGATATCGTGCGCACACGTACTCGCGAACTCACCGGAGAAGAGCTGCCCATCGTTCAGGCCACACCCGACGACCTCAGAGACGTGCTCCTAGGTCTGGCGAACGATCGACCCGCGGCGCGAAACATCGCGGAGAAGGGGCTGCGATTCGTACGCGCCTGGCACGACGGAACGCAGAGCGGCAGAGTGCTCGCAGACTGGCTCGAGCAGAGGTAGTGCGGAGTTGGTTCCGTACTGTCCACGATGGCTCAGCAGTGTATCGAGTACTCTTGAGACCCAAGTACTGAAATGAAATAGAGACGGGACCGAGGTACCGATGCCAGTTGATTTCATCCCCCCTGCGAAGCCGATCATCGGTGACGAAGAGCGCGAGGCCGTCGATCGGGTGCTGCGATCGGGGATGATCGCGCAGGGTCCGGAGGTCGCCGCGTTCGAGCAGGAGTTCGCGGAGCACTTCGTGGGCGGGCGTGCCACGGTAGCCGTGAACTCGGGTACGAGCGGGCAGCACCTCGGGCTCCTCGCGGCTGGCGTCGGGCCGGGTGACGAAGTGATCGTGCCGTCGTTCACGTTCGCGGCGACGGGCAACTCGGTGGCGCTGACGGGTGCGACTCCGGTGTTCGTGGACATCGAGCCCGACTACTTCACGCTGGATCCTGCGGCGGTGCGTGCGGCGATCACGCCGAAGACGAAGGGCATCATGCCGGTGCACCTCTACGGTCACCCGTTCCTGGTCGATGAGATCGAGGCGATTGCGAAGGAGCACGGTCTCGGGATCTACGAGGACGCGGCGCAGGCCCACGGGGCGAGCTGGGACGGCCGGCAGGTGGGCACGATCGGCGACTTCGCGATGTTCAGCCTCTACCCGACGAAGAACATGACGTCGGGCGAGGGGGGCATGGTCTCGTGCGCGAACGATGAGATCGCGCGGAACGTGCGGCTGCTGCGCAACCAGGGCATGGAGACGCAGTACGCCAACGAGGTGGTGGGTTTCAACGCCCGTATGACCGATGTGCACGCGGCGATCGGTCGTGTGCAGCTCACCAGGGTCGATGGGTGGACGGTGCAGCGTCAGCGGAACGCGGCGGCTCTGAACGAGGGGCTCGCCGGGGTGCCGGGCGTGCAGACCCCGGGGGTTGCAGAGGGGGCGGTGCACGTCTATCACCAGTACACGGTCCGCCTCGATGCGGGTGAGCGGGATCGGATCCGCGAGGCGTTGAAGGAGGAGCACGGGGTGGGGTCCGGTGTCTATTACCCGATCCCGAACCATCGACTGCCCTCACTCGCGGAGTTCGCTCCGGGTCTGGATCTTCCCGAGACCGAGCGTGCGGCGCGCGAGGTGCTGTCGTTGCCGGTGCATCCGTCACTCAGCGAGGGGGATCTCGACCGCATCGTCGCAGCGGTGGCCGATGTCGTGCGCGCCGGCGCGTGATCCGGGGAACCGCAGCAGCGTGAGAGTCGCGATCGCGAGCCGCATCTTCGAGCCCGAGCCGAGTGCGGCGTCGTTCAGACTCGCGGCGCTCGCGAATGCCTTCTCCGAGGCGGGCCACGAGGTCTCGGTGCTCACGGTCAGGCCGGTGCGATCTCAGCGGGACGACTCCGACCGCAACCGACGCTACCGAGTTCGGAGATTCCCGGTGCTCAGGGACCGTACCGGGTACGTTCGCGGCTACCTGCAGTACATGAGTTTCGATGTTCCGCTATTCTTCCGCGTGCTGTTCGGCCCGAAGCGCGACCTCGTCGTCGTCGAGCCTCCTCCGACGACCGGGTTCTTCGTGAGGCTCGCGACGGCGCTCAGGCGCACTCCCTACGCCTACTACGCAGCCGACGTCTGGTCCGACGCCGCAGCCTCGACGGGGGCAGGCGGAGCGGTCGTAACCGTCGTGCGGAGTATGGAGCGGTTCGCTCTCTCAGGTGCTCGCGGTGTTCTCTCGGTCAATGCCGGAGTGAGCGAGCGCGTGCGGGAGCTGGCTCCTGGGAGCCGTATCCACACCGTCGGCAACGGCATCGACACGAAGGTGTTCACGGTCGACGGGCCGCGTCATCAGGGCGGCGCCTACGCGATCTATTCGGGCACCGCCTCCGAGTGGCAGGGGGCGGGGGTCTTCATCGATGCGCTCGAGCGCGTGCTCGATGAGCACCCCGGAGCGAAGCTCGTCTTTCTCGGGCAGGGCAGCGACTGGCCGGAACTCCAAGCCAGGGCCGCCCGGTTACCTGCAGGAGCAGTGGAGTTCGTGCCCACGGTACCGCCCGCGACGGCAGCCGAATGGATCCGCGGGGCCGTCGTGAGCCTCGCCTCGATCCGCCCCGACTCCGGGTACGACTTCGCGTTTCCTACGAAGGTCTACGCCTCGCTCGCGTGCGGAACACCCGTCGTCTATGCGGGTGCGGGCGCGGTGCCCGAGTTCCTTCGCACTCATCAGAAAGATGCGCGTGTCGGTGAGAGCGTGGGATACGAGGTGGACACGGTGGCGAAGGCGCTATCTCGAGCCTTCGCCAATCCGCCAAGCCGCACGGAACGAGAACGCCTCGGTGTCTGGGTGGCCGAGCGTGTGGGCCTCGACGCTGCTGCGCGGAATGCCGTGCGGGCGCTCGAAGGACACCCTCAATGAGAACTCGACAGCGGCGTTCCCACACGGATCATTCGTCTCCCGGCGGCGACTAGGGTTGAGTGTTGATGGACGCGGCGTTCGATTCAGACCCGTAGAACGGGAGACGGCCGTAGGAGAAGGAGACTCTGCATGAGGAACGGGTGGAAGCAACTCCGGGAACTGCTCCCGTATCTGCCGCCGGCGGCCAAGAACTACATCCGGTTCTACATCACGATCGCGTGCCTGCTCTCAGTGCTCGACGTCGCCGCTCTGATGCTGCTGGCGCTCTCGCTCTCCTCGATGATGCAGGGTGTGTCGGTGGACCTTCCCGTGATCGGAGAGATTCCCCCCGATCGCTATGTGTGGCTGTTGCTCGGGGTCTCAGTGCTGGTGCTGCTGAAATCCTTCCTCTCGTTGCTGCAGAACTGGTTGGCGACTCGCCGATTCGCGGAGTACGAGCTGACCCTCGGGCTGCGTCTGTTCGACGCCTACATCAAGGCTCCGTGGGTGGACCGTCTGAGCCGCACGACCTCGCAGCTGGTGCGCATGGCCGATGTCGGAGTGGCCGCGGCGGTCGGAGGCCTGATCCTGCCACTGATGCAGATCCCCGCGATGCTCGCCTCCGCGGTGTTGATCCTCGGCACGCTCGTGGTCATCCAGCCGGGCACGGCGTTAGTGGTCGTGGTGTACTTTGGTCTGATCGCCTGGTTGATGGCGCGGGTGCTCACCAAGCGCGCGGTCGAGGCGGGCCGGGTGAACCGCGACTATAGCTTCAAAGTCGCGTCTCTGATGACCGACATGGTCGGCGCGCTCAAAGAGGTCACGCTGCGAGACAAGCTCGACGAGGTGGCCGAGGTGGTCAAGTCGAACCGCAGCCACGCCGCCCGCGCCCGCGCGAACATCCAGTTCCTCGCGACCGTGCCTCGGTTCATCATGGACAGCGCGCTGATCGGGGGGTTCCTGTTCGTGGGGGTGCTGTCGTTCCTGATCGAGGGGAGCATGCAGGCGGCGATATTCTCCATCGTGCTGTTCGCCGTCGCCGGAATGCGTCTGGTTCCGGCGATGACGACGTTCCAGTCGACGAACAACACGCTGAGCGCCAACCGAGCCCAGGTGGATGCCGTCATCACCGACATCCACGCGGCCGAGAAGTACCGGGCCGCGACCGAGCAGATCGGGAAGGAGCCGCTGCGCGAGGAGCCGCGCAGAATCTCGCTCGAGGGGGTCACTTTCCAGTATCCCACAGGGGACCACCCGGCCGTACGCGACGTCTCGCTCGATATCAGGATGGGCAGCAGCGTCGGCTTCGTCGGCGAGTCGGGCTCGGGTAAGAGCACGCTCGTCGACATCCTGCTGGGCCTGTTGGAGCCCCAGGGCGGGGTGATCCGTGTGGACTCGCAGGATCTCACCGACGTGATGGCGGCGTGGCGGAGCCGGGTGGGCTACGTGCCGCAGGACGTGTCGCTCTTCGATGGCACCATCGCTCAGAACGTCGCGCTGTCCTGGAAGGGCGACCTCGACACGGAGAAGGTCATCGAGTGCCTGAAGAAGGCCCAGCTGTGGGACGTGGTCCAGGCGCGGCCCGGCGGCCTGAACGCGCGCGTGGGCGAGCGCGGCATGGCGTTCAGCGGTGGTCAGCGGCAGCGCCTCGGCATCGCCCGTGCGCTCTATACTGATCCGTACGTGCTCATCCTGGATGAGGCCACCTCGGCGCTGGACACGAAGACCGAGGCCCGAGTTGGTGAAGCGGTCCAAGGGCTTCGAGGTGAGGTCACGCTGATCTCTGTCGCGCACCGCTTGTCCACGGTCAAGGACGTCGATGAGTTGTTCTACATGGAGGCCGGCCAGGTGATCGCCCGCGGCACGTTCAGCGAGGTCGTCGACACCGTGCCGAAGTTCCTGGAGCAGGCCCGCTTGGCGGGCCTGGTGGAGGCCCGCGAGGACGGCGAGTTCTAGCTTGGTAGACTGATCCGGTGACCAAGCCGACTCTGCTGATCTTGTCGTTTTCCCAACTCTATCGAGACGCAAGAGTCCTGAAGCAGGTGAACCTCTTCAAAGACCGCTATCGAGTCGTCACGTGCTCCTACGGGCCGGCGCCCGAGGGCATCGCGGAGCACATACAGGTTCCCGACTCCGAGTCGATCTCCTACATGAACGGCCGGCTCATCACGCTCAAGATGTACCGGAAGGTGTACTGGGGCACCCCCGCGATCGCCTGGGCGAAGGAGAAGCTCAAGGGCCGCGCGTTCGACGTCATCCTGGCGAATGACTTCGAGGCGGTTCCGCTCGCCGTGGCGCTGGGGCCGTCTCTCGGCGTGCACGCCGACCTGCACGAGTACTCGCCGAGCCAGTTCGAGCACAATCCCGACTGGGCGCGCAGAATCCGCCCCTATCGCGAGTGGGTGTGCAAGAAGTACGTCTCCCGGGCCGATTCCTGGACGACCGTGTGCCAAGGGCTGTCGGACAAGTACTTCGACATGTTCGGCTTCCGCTCCGAGGTCGTCACGAACGCGGCCCCGTATGCGGCGTTGGCTCCGACCCCGGTTCATGACCCGATCAAGATCGTGCACCACGGAGGAGCCTCGGCGTTCCGCGGCATCGATCGGATGGTCGAGGCGGTCATGGCGTCCTCCCGCGACCTCCGGTTCGATCTCTATCTGCAGGACGTGGGCGGGTCGGTCATCGAAGCCCTTCGCGAGCTCTCGAAGGACGATCCCCGGATCACCGTTCATGATGCCGTGCCCTACGCCGAGCTGATCCCGCTGCTCAACCAGTACGACGTCGGGATCTACTCGCTCCCTCCCGTCTCCTTCAACCACCTTCACGCACTGCCCAACAAGCTCTTCGACTACGCGCAGGCACGGGTCGGGATCATCGTCGGCCCCAGCCCCGAGATGGCGCGGGTCGTCGAGCAGAACCTCCTCGGCGAAGTGCTGCCCGATTTCGATGGTTCCTCGCTGACGCACGCGATCGACGCCCTGGATCCTGAACGGATCGCCGAGTGGAAGAAGAACGCCGACGCGGCCGCGCGGGCTCTCAGCGCGGAGGCGCAGAACGCCGGCTGGGAGCGGCCGATCGATGCCCTGTTCGCACGGTAGTCCATGCGGGCGAGGGATCGTCGTACGAGGAGGGGAACCAGCGTGAGGAGCGAGATCGTCGTCCCCGTCCACGATCGGACCAGGCCCATCGGCCGTGCGGTCGAGTCGGTGCTGACCGACCCGGAGTCGGGCGTCATCGTCGTGGCCCACAACGTCGACCCGGCCGAACTGGAGATCCCGGACGACCCTCGCGTGAAGACGCTGCACCTGGAGGGGCACGTCGGCCTCCCGGGAGCGGCGTTCGACCGGGGCATCGCCGCCGCGACGGCGGACTGGGTCGGCATCATGGGGTCGGACGACTGGTTCGAGGCCGGAGCACTGCGCTCCCTCCGCGCGCACGGCGAGGCCGACGGCGCCGATGGCGTCCTCGCGCCTCTCGCGTACCAGGGGGCCGGGCGGGGTTTCACTCCTCGGACCCTGCGCCACCGTCGCCTCCGGGCCGCGCGGGATCGTCTCTTCTACCGCACGGCGCCGCTCGGTCTCTTCCGCCGAGCGATCCTGCAGGATCCCGTCTACGCCTTCGGTAGCGACTTCCCGGTCGGAGAGGATCTGGCGGTGAGCACCAGGCTCTGGACCTCCGGACTCTCCCTCTCGTACTACCCGGACGCGCCGGCGTACGTCGTCGGCTCCGACGCGAAGCAGCGGACGACACTCTCCTCGCGCCCCCTCTCCGAGCACGGCGCGGCGTGGCTCGATATCTGGGACAGACCCTGGGTCGTGGCCCTCGACGGGCGTACCCGCCACGCGCTCGCGGTCAAGATCCTCCGCGCGCACGTCTGGGGAGCCGTCGCCGCCCGTCCGGAGCCCACCGACTGGAACGACGGCGACTTCGAGTGGTTGTCGTCGCTGGTGAGGAGGATCCTCGTCGAGGATCCGCGGGCGCTGGCGCCTCTGCGACGTGGCAGTGCGAGGACGCTGCAGGCGGTTGCGAGCGGGAACCGCCCGGACGCCCTCGCCGCGTACGCCGCGGAGAAGTCCTCGGGCATCGGCGACGCTCTGCGCACTCACGACCCCCGGGCCGTGCTGGAGCGGGAGGCCCCGCTGCGGTGGAACGCGGTCGGACTCGGCAACACCTTCCGCAGCCGAGCAGGGCGGTTCACCCGCCGGCCCGGATCGCCGGCCGCGGCAACGGGAGTCCGCGGGTCGAGCGAGGATCGGAGGCCGACCGTTCTGGTCTTCTCGTTCTCGCCCATCGTGGGCGACGCCCGCGTGCTCAAGCAGGTGAACCTGCTCCGGGGCGAGTACCGGGTCGTGACCTGCGGTTTCGGCGATGCTCCCCACGGGGTGGCCGAGCACATCGAGCTGCCGGCGACGCTCCTGCCCACGGCCCTGGACGGCCGGCTCATCACGCTGCGCGCCTACACCGCCGCCTACTGGCGGGTTCCGGCCATCGCCCGAGCCTGGCGCACCCTGCGGGGCAGGGAGTTCGACGCGATCCTCGCCAACGACATCGAGACGGTTCCGATCGCTCTGCGCCTGAAGCCGGCGCACGGGGTGCACGCGGACCTGCACGAGCACTACCCGAGCATGCACGAGTACAACGAGGCGTGGAAGCGGCGGATCAGCCCCTACCTCTCCTGGCTGTGCGCCCGGTACGCCACACGCGCGAGGTCGACGACGACGGTGAGCGCCGGTTTGCAGCGGGCGTATGAGGAGCAGTTCGGCTTCACGCCGGAGGTGGTTCCCAACGCTACGCCCTACGCCGAGTTGGAGCCCGCGCCCGTCGGCGATCCGATCCGGCTCGTCCACTCCGGGGCCGGCCTGCGGAATCGACGGCTCGAGGTGATGCTCGATGCGGTCCGGGAGTCGCGGGCTGAGATCACGTTCGACCTGTATCTCACGTTGAACGACCCCGCCTATCTCGAGGAGCTTCGAAGCCGATACGCCGACGAGCCGAGGATCACGTTCCACGACCCCGTGCCGTACGCAGAGCTGGTCGCCACGCTGAGCGACTACGACGTGGGAGTGTTCGTGCTGCCGCCGACGACCTTCTCGTACGAGTGGGCCCTGCCCAACAAGCTCTTCGATTTCGTCCAGGCCCGGCTGGGCGTCCTCATCGGTCCGTCCCCCGAGATGGCCGCCCTGGTCCGCGAGACCGGCAACGGGGAGATCGCCCCGACGTTCGAGGCCGAGGGACTGCGCGAGCGGATCGAGGCCCTCACTCCCGAAGCCGTCGCCCGCTGGAAGCGCGCATCCAACGAGTCTGCTGTCGGCCTTTCCGCGGAGCAGCAGTCGCAGGCCTGGCTGACGGCGATCGAGGGACTGTTCGACGGCCGGGAGCGCGGGGGCCGGTCGATGTCGGTCGAAGTGAGCGCGGGGAGCGAACAGTCCTACCTGGCGCTGCTCTCGGGGAGGTTTCCTGAGATGACGGGTGACTACTCGTTCATCAGACACGAGATAGACGAGCTCGCATCGCGCTTCGACCATGTCCTGGTCTACAGTTTCCGACCGCTCGACGGGCCGGCGGCCGAGCTGCCTCCGAACGTGCGGTACGCCGGGGCTCTGAGCACCTCGCCGAAGTTCAATGGCCCGATCGCACTGCTGCGCCCATCGCGTATGCGGGCCGCACTCCGGTCGGTGATGCGCGAGGCGCGCAGCGGGCGCATGCGAGGCCACATCCCGCTGGTGCTCGGCAACATCCTCACGGGTGAGCGGTTCGCACTGGCCGTCGAACGCGGGCTGCGCCGCGCCGGAGCCACTCGGGGCAGCCAGGTCAGCGTGTACTCGTTCTGGGGATCCCACGGCGCCCTGGCGCTCCCGTTCCTCTCTGAGCGCTTCCGCCGTGTCGTTCGGCTGCACCGCTTCGACCTGTATGAGGGCGTCGGTGGGCGCCTTCCGCTGCGGGCCTCCATCTTCGGCTCCGTCGACGCTCTGCTATCCATCTCGGAGGACGGCCGGCGGCACCTCGACGAGCGCTTCGGCTCCCTGATTCCCGCGGGCGCCCTCTCGGTGCTGCGCCTGGGCACGGCCGACCACGGGCTCGGTCCGGAACCGGCGCCGATCGCCGAGCGGGGTGAGCAGGAGCCGATCCGAGTGGTGTCTTGCTCGTCGGTGATCGACGTGAAGCGAGTGGACTCGCTCATCCCCGCCCTGGAACTGCTCGCTGGCGAGCATGCGGTGCACTGGACCCATTTCGGTTCGGGGGAGGGCATGTCTGAGCTCGTCGCCGCGACCCTTGCGGCGCGGGCGCGGACACCGGGGCTGGAGATCGACCTCCGCGGGCAGACGGAGAACAGCGGCGTCCTCGAGCACTATCGGAACACTCCCGTCGATGCGTTCGTCAACGTCAGCGATTCGGAGGGAGTGCCCGTCTCGATCATGGAGGCGCTGTCGTTCGGCATCCCCGCGGTGGCGACCGACGTCGGCGGCACGGGGGAGATCGTCGGCGCCCAGCTCGGGTCGGGCGTGCTGCTGCCGCCCCGGCCGGACGCAGCCCGGCTCGCCGACGCGCTTCTGACCGTCGTCCGGGATCGCGTATCGCTGGACCCGCGGGCCGTCTGGGAGCGGCTCTCCGATGCGCGGGTGTCGGCGGCCGGGATCGCCGACCTGCTGACACCGAGGCACGACGGATCTCGGTGAGCGCCGCCGCTGGTATCGTTTGCCTATCGAGGCACCCCCACACCGCGATTCCGGGTGCCCGAGGAAAGGTGGGGTCGTGCGGCGACTGCTGATCATCTCGTTCTCGAACATCACGCAGGATGCACGGGTCCTCAAGCAGGTCGACGAGTTCAGCTCCGATTGGGAGGTGTCCACTTGCAGTTACGGCCCGAAGCCCGACGGTTCCACCCACCACTACACGATCCCCGATGAGGCGATCCACTGGGCCTACGACAGGAAAGATCTCATCCTGCGCCGCTACGAGCGCGCGTACTGGACGAACGCCGCCGTCGCGTCCGCGAAGGGGCTCCTCGAGGGCGGTACGTGGGACGTCGTCCTCGCGGACGACCTCGACACCGTCCCCCTGGCGCTCTCGCTCGACCCGGCGTTCGGGGTCCACGCCGACCTGCACGAGTACGCCCCCCGTGAGAAGGAGGACCTGCTCCGCTGGCGGGTGTTCGTGGGACCGTTCAGGAGGTGGCTCTGCCGCGAGTACCTCCCCGGCTGCGCCTCGGTGACGACGGTGGGCGCGGCCCTCGCGAGGGAGTACGAGCGAGAGTTCGGCGTCGAGGTGGGCGTCGTCATGAACGCCACCCCCTACGCCGATCTGCCGGTGAACCCCGTGAGCAGGCCGATCCGGGTGGTGCACTCGGGCGCCGGGAGAAAGGGACGGGCTCTGGAGGTGATGCTCGAGGCCGCGACCCGGACGGGCGCCGACATCACGCTCGACATGTACCTCACCCCCAACGATCCCGGTTACGTGCAGCAGCTGCGGGAGCGCTTCGGCGACCACCCCAAGATCAACATCAACGATCCCGTGCCGTACACCGAGCTGATCGCGACGCTGAACCGGTACGACGTCGGCGTGTTCGTGCTTCCACCTCGGACCTTCTCGTACAGGTGGGCGCTGCCCAACAAGCTCTTCGACTTCGTCCAAGCTCGTCTGGGGATCATCATCGGCCCCTCGCCCGAGATGGCGGCGATCGTGAAGGAGCATCGGCTCGGAGCCGTCGCCGGTGGATTCGAGGCGCGGCATCTGGTCGAGGCCTTCGACCGCCTCACCCCCGGGGCGGTCGACTCCTGGAAGCGAAACAGCTCCCGCGTCGCCCTGGAGCTCTCGGCGGCGCCCCAGAATGCTCGCTGGAGGGAGGCCGTCGAGGCGATCGCGGTGAACGGACCTCGGCACGGGAAGACGCAGCCGGAGGCGCTCCCGGTCGAGATCGTCATCGCCTGCCACTCGCCGGAGCGTCGCATCGACCGCGCGGTCCGTTCCGTCGTCGTCGACAACGGCGATGTCGCGTCGGCCACCGTGGTGTGCCACAACGTCGACAGGGACGTCATCGCCGAGCGGGTCCCGGAGGGGATCCGAGGCCGGGTGAAGTTCATCGAGCTGCAGGACGGAGTCTCCTCGCCGACCGGCCCTTTCATGCACGGCCTCGGCCAGGCGACGGCGCCCTGGGCCGGCATCATGGGATCGGACGACTTCTACGAGCCGGGTGCGATCGCCGCGATGCTCGAGCTGGCCGAGGGCAGGGACGCCGTCATGCCCCGACTGCGACACGACAGCGGGAGTGCCGTGCGGACGCCCCCCGCCCGCCCGGGGCCCCGGGCCGTGCAGGACGCCGTGCGGGATCGGCTCTTCTACCGCAGCGCGCCGCTGGGGTTGCTCCGCAGGGGGGCCCTCGAGGAGTACGGTCTCGCCCTGGACGCCGGGTTCAAGGTGGGCGGGGATCTGCGCATGTCGACGCTGCTGTGGTCGCTCGGCTCGGTCGCCGTGCAGAGACGCGGGCCCCGGTACGTCGTGGGCAGCGACGCCGCCGATCGGGTCACGATGAGCCTCCCGCCGATTGCCGAGGAGATGCGTCACGTCGAGGCCGTGTGGGGGGAGGCGTGCCAATCGCGCCTCACCGACGCACAGCGTCAGGCGCTCGCGACGAAGTACCTGCGCATCCACATCTTCGGTGCCGCGTACTATCGGGGGGCCGAGGGCGCGTGGCTGCCCGGCGACCGGGAGGCCCTCGCTCGGGCCGCCTCACGTGTGCTCGAGGCCGCGCCTGCCGCGGCCGAGCCGCTGTCGCGCGCCGACCGCGATCTGCTGGACGCGATCCTCGACCTCTCCGTTCCCGACGCCGAGGTGGGCGCGCTCGCCGAGTCGAGAAGGAGGTTCGGGCGTCCGAACACCCTGATTCCCCGGTCGGCGAGGTATCTGCTGCATCGCGAAGCGCCGCCGAGATTCATGGCGGCCTCCGCTCTCGTCCGGTGACCCTCGCAGCCCTGCCGACTACCGCGGCTTGACGCCCGCGATGATCGCCTCGACCGCGCGCTCGGCCGCTCGGCCGTCGCCGTACGGCGCCTCCTCGGTCGCAGCGGGCGCTGGCCGCGTGAGTGCCGCTGTGATCTCCTCCGAGGTGTTCGCGAGCACGTTCCAGCCGAGCTCGATCGTCTCGACCCACTCCGTCTCGCGCCGCACGGTGGTGCACGGCACCCGCAACAGGAATGCCTCCTTCTGCAGGCCGCCGGAGTCGGTCACGACGCCTGCGCTGCCGAGGGCCGCCGCGATCAGCTCGGGGTAGGCGAGCGGATCCCGGGTCACGAGCGAGCCGGCGTCGAGCGAGATCCCGTGCTCCTCGGCCTTCGCGCGCACGCGCGGGTGGGCGAGCAGCACCACCGGCCTGTCCGCGTCGCCGAGAGCCTGCACCACCTCGCGCAGCCGCTCGGGGTCATCGGTGTTCTCGGCTCGGTGGATCGTCGCCACGTAGTAGCCGTCCGGCGCATGGAGATCGGCGAGGGGGTTCTCCGTACCACCGGCGAGCACCGCGTCGCGGACCTGGAAGAGCACGTCGGTCATCACGTCTCCCACCAGGACGGAGCGTTCCGAGAGGCCCTCGGTGGCGAGGTGCCGCATCGCGACCTCGGTCGGTGCGAGGCACAGATCCGCCGCGTGATCGGTGAGCACGCGGTTGTGCTCCTCGGGCATCGCGCGGTTGAAGGAGCGGAGGCCCGCCTCGAGGTGGGCGACGGGGAAGTGGAGCTTCACGGCGCTGACCGCGGCGGCGAGGGTCGAGTTCGTGTCGCCGTAGACGAGCACGCAGTCGGGCCAGAACCGCTCGAGCACCTCGTCCATCTGCGCCAGCATGGCGCCGGTCTGCACGCCGTGCGAGCCGGAGCCGACACCCAGGTGCGCGTCGGGCTCCGGAATGCCGAGATCCCGGAAGAAGACGTCGGAGAGCATCGGATCGTAGTGCTGTCCCGTGTGCACGATGACGTGCTCGTGACCAGCGGCCTGCAGTGCGTGTGCGATGGGAGCCAGCTTGACGAACTGCGGGCGCGCGCCCACGACGCTCATGATCTTCATACGGAACATCCTACGGACAACGCCGAGTAGCATGGGGTCCCATGCGCGTGCTGGTCGTCACCCCGTGGTTCCCGAGTGCGAAGGCTCCGGGGTCCGGGATCTTCAACCTCCGCGACGTCGAACTGCTCGCGCGGGATCACGAGGTGCGCGTGCTGCACCTCATCGCGCCTCGTCTGCTCGCCGAGGGGGAGCCCGAGGAGGAGGCTCACGAGACGTTCTCGATCAGACGGGTGCCCTTCCACGCCTCGCGGCCGGCGACGCTGCTCTCCGCGGCGCGGGCGATCGGCACGGAACTGCGCGCGGCGGACCTGCTGCACACGATGGCGCAACCGGCGCTGATCCCGACCCGGTTGGTGCGCGTCCCGGTACCCTTCGTGCACACCGAGCACTTCTCGAGCCTGGTGACGCCCGATGCCTCCCGCGTTTCCGCGGTCGTCGGCTCGCTGCTGGCGACGCTGTTCCGCCGTCCGACCGAGGTGGTCGCGGTGAGCGGGCCCCTCGCCCGGGCGATCGACCGTCACCGCGGACGGCCCTGCACCGTCATCGGCAACCGGGTCATGCTGCCGGAGCGCGCGCCGACGGGAGGGGCACTCGAGCGCGGACGGCCGCTCAGCCTGATCGCGGTGGGCGGCGCCGTCGAGCGCAAGGGGCCCGTGCAGGCCGTCGAGACCATGATCGAGCTGCGCAGGCGCGGGATCGAGGCCTCGCTGACCTGGGTGGGCGAGGGGCCCCTGAGCGGCGAGATGCGGACCCGCGCGGAACGCGCGAACGTCGCCGAGCACTTTCATGACGCGGGATTCGCCGAGCCGTGGCGGCTGTCGCGGCTGCTGCTCGAGTCGGACCTCTTCCTGCTGCCGGTCGAGACCGAGACCTTCGGCGTGGCGATCGCGGAAGCGCTGACGCACGGGCTTCCCGTCGTGGCGACCGGAACGGGGGGCCACGAGGAGTTCCTGCCGCCGAAGGCCTCGCGTCTGATCACCGAGCGCGAGCCGGGCCCCCTCGCAGATGCGGTGGAGGGCCTGCTCGACGACCCGACCCAATGGTCGCGCGCCGAGATCGCGGAATACGCCCGGGCGCGGTTCTCGGAGACGGCGCGGCTCGAAGCCTACCGCGAGGTCTACCGGTCGGCGGCGGCGCGGAACGTGCGAGCTCCGCAGGAGGAATAGACTGTCACTGTGAAAATCGCAGTAGTCGCCACAGGCAAGATCGGCCTTCCGCTCGCCACTCAGTACGCGTCGATGGGCCACGAGGTCGTCGGCGTGGATGTCAACCAGGCCCTGGTGGACTGCATCAACCGGGGCGAGGAGCCCTTCCCCGGTGAAGCGGGACTGGCCGAGAAGCTCGCCGAGCAGGTGCCGGCGGGCAGGCTCCGCGCCACGAGCGACTACGCGGACGCGATTCCCGGTGCCGACGCGGTGGTGCTCGTCGTGCCGCTGCTGGTGGACGAGGAGACCTGGCAGCCCGATTTCGGGTGGATGGATGCCGCGACGCGCTCGCTCGCGGAGCACCTGACCCCCGGCACGCTGGTCTCGTACGAGACCACGCTGCCCGTCGGTACGACCCGGGGACGCTGGAAGCCGCTGATCGAGGAGGTCTCGGGGCTCGTCGAGGGGGAGGACTTCCACCTGGTGTTCTCGCCCGAGCGCGTGCTCACGGGCCGCGTCTACGCCGACCTGAAGAAGTACCCCAAGCTCGTGGGGGGTCTGAACGAGGCCGGCACGAAGAAGGCGATCGAATTCTACGAGTCGGTGCTCACCTTCGACGAGCGCGACGACCTGCCCCGTCCCAACGGAGTGTGGGACATGGGCACCGCCGAGGCCGCCGAGATGGCGAAGCTCGCCGAGACGACCTACCGCGACGTCAACATCGGCCTCGCGAACCAGTTCGCGCGGTACGCCGATACGGCGGGCATCGACGTGTACAAGGTGATCGAGGCGTGCAACTCGCAGCCGTTCAGCCATATCCATCGTCCGGGTATCGCCGTCGGCGGCCACTGCATCCCCGTCTACCCGCGGCTGTACCTGTCGACCGACCCCGACGCGGACATCGTTCGCACGGCGCGCAACTACAACGCGACGATGCCGACCTACGTCGTGGATCGCGTCGAGCAGACGATCGGTGATCTCTCCGGTGTGCGCGTCGTGGTGCTGGGAGCGTCGTATCGGGGCGGTGTGAAGGAGACCGCGGTGTCGGGTGTGTTCCCGACGGTGGAGGAGCTGGTCACGCGGGGCGCAGTGGTGACGGTGCACGATCCGGTGTTCTCGGACGAGGAGCTGGCCGGGTACGGTTTCACCGCTCACCGCATCGGGGATCCTGCGGATGTCGCGATCCTGCAGGCCGATCACGCCGAGTACCGTGATCTCGGCCCTGCTGACTTCCCGGGGATCAAGCTCTTCGCCGACGGCCGCAACTTCACGGATCCGTCGGCCTGGACGGGGGTGCCCCGCATCGTCATCGGTCTGGGAGGCTGAGCCTCCGACTGGGCTGATCGAGGAACCCGTCCACGGCCTGGAAGCGCAACACGGCGGGCCGGGGCTCACGGCAGGTCCGGAGGGCGCCCCGCCTCACGGCGTATAGAATCTCAGGTGGTCCGGCAAGCCGAAGGAAGTGCGGGTAGATGAAATCGAGCCGATGGAAGCGGATTGCCGCGACGCTGGCACTCGGACTCCTCGCATTCGTCGGCCTCGGCAGCTGGGCGGTCGCCTCTCCGGTCGGTGCGGCGCCCGACGACGACTTCCATCTCGTCAGCATCTGGTGCTCGTGGGGAGACCGTGACGGCCTCTGCGCGCCCGGCGACACCGAGCTCGAGCGGACCGTCTCCGAGCAGCTGAAGCGCTCGGCGGAGTGCTACGCCTTCGACTCCGACCAGGCCGCGTGCGAGCTGCCCGCCGACCGCACGCTCAGCACGCCCCGCGGCAACTTCTCGGGCATCTACCCTCCGGTCTTCTACACGGCGATGGGCGCGTTCGCGAGCCCCGACGTCACCGTCTCCACGATGCTGATGCGCCTCGCCAACGGGGCCCTCTTCGTCGGGGCGGTCACCGCGGTGCTCCTGCTCTCGCGGCCGGGGCAGCGGGGACCGCTCATCTGGAGCTCCGTCGTCACCCTCGTACCGCTCGGCGTCTTCATCATCCCGAGCGTGAACCCCAGCAGCTGGGCGGTGATCGCCGGGCTGACCGTGTGGGCCGCGACCACGGCCTACTTCACGGCGACGAGCCGGAAGAGACGTATCGCGCTGGCCATTCTCGCCGTCCTCCTCGTCATCATGGGAGCCGGCGCGCGGGGCGATGCAGCGGTCTACGTCTCCTTCGCGGCGGTCGTCGCGGCGATCCTGAGCTACCGGCCGAGCAAGGAGTGGTTCCGCCTCGCCGTGCTCCCGCTGATCCTCATCGTGGTCGGCGCGACCTTCTTCCTCTCCGCGGGCCAGGCCACGGGCGTCGCGACGTCGGGCGTCGCGACTCAGAGCTCTCCCGGCGCCGTCGACACCGCCGAGGTCGTGGAGGCCTCCCCGCTGAGTCAGATGTTCCAGAACCTCCGGGAGCTCCCCTGGCTGTGGTCGGGCAACCTCGGCACCTGGGGCCTGGGCTGGTTCGACACCATGATGCCGCCCCTCGTCTGGACGGCCATGCTCGGCATGTTCTGCGCGGTGCTCTTCGCGGGCCTCCGGTCCATGGACTGGCGCAAGGGGCTCGCCCTCTCCCTCTCGCTGCTCGCGCTCATCGCGATCCCGCTCTACGTGCTCTACGGGATGGGCGCCGCGGTCGGCGACGAGGTGCAGCCGCGATACCTCATGCCGCTGATGCTGGTCTTCGCGGGCGTCGCGCTGCACGGCGCCTCCCGCGACGACCTCGGCCTCACCTGGGTGCAGGCGGCGGTCGTGTTCTTCACGGTGACCGTCGCGAACTCGCTGGCCCTCCACACGAACCTGCGGCGCTACATCACGGGGCTCGACTACCTGGGGTTCAACCTGAACCACAACATGGAGTGGTGGTGGTCGATCCCGGTGCAGCCGATGACCGTGTGGTTCATCGGCAGCGCCTCCTTCGCGCTGCTGATGCTCGGACTGTACCTGCTCCTCTTCTCACGGCAGGGCCGGGAGATCATGCGCGGCAGCGAGGCGGTCGCCGGCGAGGCGGTCATCGCGAAGCCGGTCGGCACGGCGGAAGCGGCTCGCTGACCCCATGTCGAACAGAGCAGCACCGCCGCCGGCAGGGGCCTCCCGGTTGCGCGTCTCGGTCGCCCTCGGCACTCACAACGGCGAACGGTTCGTCGGCGAGCAGATCGAGTCGATCCTCGCCCAGACCCGTCCGGTCGACGAGATCGTGCTCTCGGACGACGCGTCGACGGATCGCACCGTGGAGATCGTCGAGGAGGCGGTGGCCGGGCGCCTGGCCGAGCACGGCTCTGCGCCCGAGCTGGTGGTGCTGCGCAACGATCCTCCGCTCAGGGTCACCAAGAACTTCGAGCAGGCGCTCCTGCGCACCACCGGCGACGTCGTCGCGCTCTGCGATCAGGACGACGTGTGGCATCCGCAGCGCGTCCAGCGGCTGGCGGCCTACTTCGACGACCCGCTGGATCCCGATGCGCTGCTCGTGTTCAGCAACGCGCGCCAGGTCGACGGCGCCGGAAGATCCCTGGGCCACGACCTCTTCGACGCGATCGCGATGAGCGCGACGGAGCGCGAGCTCCTCGAGTCCGGGCGCGCGTTCGACGCGTTCATGCGCCGCAACCTCGCCACCGGCGCCACCGTGATGCTGCGCCGCTCCCTCGTCGACGAGGCGGCGCCCTTCCCCGACACCTGGCTGCACGACGAGTGGCTCGCCGTCATCGCCGCCGCGCACGACGGGGTGCGGATGCACGACGAGCAGCTCACCGACTACCGCCAGCACGGCGGCAACCAGGTCGGCATGACGAAGATCGGGCTGGCGCGCAAGTTCAGGATGTTCGCCCAGCCGCGCACGGAGCGCAATCGCCGCCTGTACCTGCGAGCGCGCGAGCTGCCCGCCATGCTCGACGGGCTCGCCGGCGTGCCGCAGCGGTACCGTGCCGCGGCGCGCGAGAAGGTCGCCTTCGAGGAGGCCCGTCAGCGGTACCCGGAGGCCCGGCTGCGGCGGGCGATCCCGATCCTGCGTCAGCTGCGCCTCGGACGCTACGGCCGGTACGGCACCGGTCTGAAGGACGCGGTGCGCAACCTGCTGCAACCCGTGTAGCGACGGATTCCCCATCCCGATTCACTAGTCTGAAGGCATGCGCGTTCTTCTCACCGGCGGGGCCGGCTACATCGGCTCCCACACCGCACTGGTGCTGCTCGAGCGGGGGCACGAGGTCGTGGTGCTCGACGACTTCTCGAACAGCAGCACGGAGGCGATCAGGCGCGTCGAGGAGCTCGCGGGTCGCGGCATCCCGGTCGTCCGGGCCGACCTCGCCGACCGGGCGCACGCGATCGCCGCCCTGGACGGCGTCGACTTCGACGCCGCGATCCACCTCGCGGGCCTCAAGGCCGTCGGCGAGTCGGTGGAGCAGCCGATCCGCTACTACCGCGTGAACCTCGACTCGACGCTCGTGCTGCTCGAGCTGATGCGGGAGCGCGGGGTGACGAGGCTCGTCTTCAGCTCCTCCGCGACGGTGTACGGGGACCCGGCGTACCTGCCCCAGGACGAGGAGCACCCGGTCGGCGTCGGCCTGACCAACCCCTACGGCTGGTCGAAGGCCATGAACGAGCAGATCATCCGCGACGCCGGGGCCGCGTGGCCCGAACTCGGAGCCGTGCTGCTGCGCTACTTCAACCCGGTCGGGGCGCACCCCTCGGGCCGCATCGGCGAGGACCCGGCCGGAGTGCCGAACAACCTCATGCCCTTCATCGCGCAGGTGGCCGTGGGCAAGCGCGACCGGCTCAGCGTCTTCGGCGACGGGTACCCGACCGTCGACGGCACCGGGGTGCGCGATTACATCCACGTGATGGACCTCGCCGAAGGGCACGTGGCGGCCCTCGAGCACCTCTCGGCCGGCGTGACGGCCTACAACCTCGGATCGGGCGTGGGCTCGAGCGTCCTCGAGGTCGTGCGCGCGTTCGAGGAGGCCTCCGGGCGCTCCGTGCCCTACGCGATCGTCCCGCCGCGGGCGGGCGACGTCGCCGAGGTCGTCGCGGATCCGGCGAAGGCCAACGCCGAGCTGGGCTGGCGCACCACGCGCGGTCTCGCCGAGGCGTGCCGGGACTCGTGGGCGTGGCAGTCGGCGAACCCCGACGGCTACCGCGCGTAGGGCCGCTACTCCACGTCGAGGCGCGAGGCCAGGCTCCACACGGCGCGTGTCAGCTCGGGCACCTGCGCCGCGATCTCGCGCAGCAGCTCGAACTCGACCCGGTCTGCATCGCGCCGGTGCAGGTCGGCCTCGGGACCTCCCCGATGCGCGGCGAGGCGCGCGAGCCCGAACTCGGCGAGCCGGCCGCGCTCCTCGAGCATCTCGTCGCGCAGCGCCTGCACCACGAACTCGTCGACCGAGGGCATCTCGGAGATCGACGAGGCCGGATCCTCGCCCATGCGGCCGCGGTGCTCGAGCAGGGTGTTCCGCTCGAGACGGGCGTCGGCGCGCAGCCGGATCAGCCGCTCGGTGGTCAGGATCATGCGCCCGCTCCCGAGACGGTCTCGGCGGGTGCGGTCGCGCCGGCTCCGGCGGTCTCCGCGTGCGCCTCGCGCGGGATCGGGACCCGGCGCCACGGCAGCTTCCTCGGCTCCGCGTCCTGGGACGGCAGCTCGAAGTCGATGCGCGTCTTCACCGCCAGCATCACGAGCAGCAGCCAGCCCCACTCGATGAGCAGCCGGCTCTCGGTGAGCGACTGCACGAGGAGTGCGATCATCACGAGGAACGGCCACAGCGCCGACGTCGCGTAGGGCAGGGCCGGCCCGGGGCCGCGCCTCGGCTGATCGACGGCGCGGAACCAGGTGCGCCACAGCGTCAGCACGACGAGCGGTGCGAAGACCAGCACGCCGACGATCCCGAGCTGCAGCCAGACGTCGAGCCACGCGTTGTGCGCGCTCATCACCTGCAGGCCGGCCTTCTCGTCGAGCGAGGCGTACGGTTCGACCCACGGCGCCCAGTAGCTGATCCAGCCCCAGCCGAACCAGGGACGCTGCTGGGCGAGCTCGACGACCTTCTGCCAGGTCTCCAGGCGTCCGGTCATGTCGCCGCTCTTGCCGAGCAGTCCGAAGAGGAAGTCGCGCGCGAACACGGCGAGCAGGGCGGCGGCGGCCGCGATGCCGGCCCCGAGCGCGTAGAGCGGCATGCGCCGCTCCTGGCCGATGCGCCTGGCCCAGAGCGCGAAGCCCAGCCCGACGAACACCGCGGCCAGCGCCACCGTGACGGTCGCGCCGCGGGTGAGGAGCAGGGTCAGCAGCGACATCGTCACCCAGAACCAGCCGGCGAAGCGCCGCACGAGGCCGGCGCGGAGCTGGATCCCGAAGACGATGAGGCCGAGCAGGCCGATGAAGCCGAGGATCACGGAACTGCCGACGAGACCCTGGACGGGGCCGCCGGAGAGGAGGAGGTCGCGGCTCCAGTACAGCAGCTTCGGCGTCTCCCCGTCGGGCGCCTCGAGCCACCAGGGCAGCAAGGGGGCCTGCACGACGAGGGCGACCCAGAGCTCGAACGCGACGGAGAGGCCGATGAGATACCGCAGCGCCGACCCCAGCGTGCGCAGCACCTCGTGCCAGGTGAGCACCGCGGCGAGCGACACCGCCACCGCCGTCGTCACCAGCTGCGCGAGCACCCCGAGCGCGCTCTCGAGGCGGTAGGCCGACCACAGGATCGAGAGCGCCGCGAGCGCCAGGAACCAGTAGAGGGGAGAGGGCAGGCGATACCACCGGAAGCGCTCCGGCCGGAGCCTCACGGCCAGGACGACGCCGACGCTCGCGATCAGGAGCGCGAGCGCCAGGAACGCCGGCCAGCCCACGAGATTGCGCACCCCGTTGCTGCCGAGTGCGAAGACGAAGACGCAGATCGCGTACGCGCTCACGCCGAGTCTGGTTCTGCTCTCCGCCATAGTCGGTATGGTAGGGCATTGCGCCTTTACGACGTCCGTGACCGGACCTGCGGAGCGGGCTGCGGCGCCGGTCGCGGATCCGGCCGCAGAAGCCCCGCCAGACAGATGGAGCCCCCGTGCTGATCTTCATCGAGAACACGCCGCGCAGTTATGCGTGGGGGTCGCGCGACGCCCTGCCGCAGATGCTCGGCACGGCTCCGACGGGCGAGCCGCAGGCGGAGCTCTGGCTGGGGGACCATCCCGGCCATCCCGCGACGGTCGCGAAGGCGACGCCCGGTCAGCGCACGCTCATCGACCTCATCGAGAGCGATCCCGAGCGCTACGGAGTGGACGGCGGACATCTGCCGTTCCTCCTGAAGGTGCTCGCGATCGGTGCGCCGCTCTCGCTGCAGGTGCACCCCGACGCCGAGCAGGCCGCCGCCGGTTTCGCGGCGGAGGAGGCCGCGGGGGTCCCGCGCGACGCGAGGGAGCGCAACTACGGCGATCCTCGCCACAAGCCCGAGCTGCTGGTCGCGCTCGGCGAGGTCACCGCGCTGTGTGGGTTCCGGGATCTGGTCGAGGTGCGGCGGGATCTCTCGCGGATCGCGGCGCACGCTCCCGAGGGCGCGGCCCGCGACGCGCTGTACGACGCGGCGGATCGCCTCTCGGGGGGCGATCCGGAGGCCCTGCGCAGTGCGTTCCTCGCCTGGGTCTTCAGCGGCGAGCCGGGCCCGTCGGCGGCGCTGCGGGCGATCTCCGCAGCGGTGCGCGCCCCCGTCTCCGGCGAGGACGAGGCGCACTCCGCCCGTCTCACGGCCCTGCGCAACCTGACGGCGGCCCATCCCGGAGACCCCGGCATCCTGGTCTCCCTGCTGCTGCACCTCGTCCACCTCGCCCCCGGCGAGGCGGTGTATCTCGGCGCCAGGCAGCTCCACGCGTACCTCAGTGGCATCGGCGTTGAGGTGATGGCCTCATCCGACAACGTGCTGCGCGCGGGGCTGACGAGCAAGCACGTCGACATCGAGGAGCTCTGCCGCATCGTCGATCTGAGCGAGCTCGCGGATCCGAGGTTCCACGTGGAACTTCGCGGCCCGGGGCTCGTCGCGTGGCAGCCCGACGTGCCCGACTTCCGGCTGATGCGCGCGCGTCTGCGCGAGCCCGACGATCTCGCCTTCGCGCCCTCGGACAGCGCCGAGCAGGTCGTGCTCGACGCGCCCTTCCCGCTGGTGCTCATCGTGACCGAGGGGCGGGTCAGGGTCGAACGCCCGGCGGCCGAGCTGGCGGAGGTCGCGAGCGTGCGCCGCGGGCAGTCCCTCTACGTCTCGGCCGGCGAGGCGATCCAGCTGAGCGGCCGGGGCGAGGTCTTCCTGGCCACCGTCGGGGAGAGCTTCGCGTGCGAGTGATGCCGGCTCCTCGGCGGCCCTGAGGCGGGCCGAGGGCCGGGCTCGCGTCGCCCGACGGGCCCGGCCGTATCTCGATCCGGTTCCTCCCAGCGTGTCTTGCACCCTCAAGTCGTTATTGAGGGTTTAGACTTCCCAGCTTGACTTGAGCGAATCACACCGATGTAATTATCGGGACGCTTGTGCAGATCGCGCACTCGGAGAAGGGGGCTGGGTAACGTATGTCACGCCACGACGCGAACTCCTCGGTTCCCGGCAACTGGTTCGTCGACCCGGTGTTCCTCGGGGTCCCCGGCGTTCGTCAGCAGGAGGACGAAGCGCTCGCCTGGCAGGCGGACGCGCTGTGCGCCCAGACCGACCCCGAGGCCTTCTTCCCCGAGAAGGGCGGCTCGACCCGCGAGGCGAAGCGCATCTGCGAGAGCTGCGAGGTGCGATCCGAGTGCCTGGAGTACGCCCTGGCCAACGACGAGCGCTTCGGCATCTGGGGCGGGCTCTCCGAACGCGAGCGCCGCAAGCTGCGCCGCGAGGCGATGTAGCGCAACCCCCTTCGGCGCGACACCGATCGAGTTTTTCCCGGCGCCTGGCATGGCATCAGGGCGATGGCAGCCCGCGGGCATAAGCTTGGGCCCGATATGCGCACCAGAGTAACGGCCGTGCTGGTCGCCCATCGAGGCGGCGAGTGGCTAGACCAGACCATCGCGGGGATCGCCGCCCAGACCCGGCGTCCCGAGCGGCTCCTCGCGGTCGCCAACGGCGGCTCTCGCGACCTCACCGAGCAGCTGCGATCCGCCGCGCCCGAGCGCATCATCTCGGTGCCGGATCGCGTCTCGTTCGGCCGGGCCGTGCAGCACGCCGTCGAGACCATGCCCCGCGAGACGGGCGACACGAGCGAGACCGGGTCGATCGTCGAGGAGTGGATCTGGCTGCTCACCGAGGACTCCTGCCCCGAGCCCGAGGCGCTCGAGCGCATCCTCTCCATCGTGCAGCGCGCGCCCTCCGTCGCGATCGCCGGCCCGAAGCTCGTCGACTGGGACCGCCCCGAGCGCATCATCGAGCTCGGACAGAGCCTCACCCGCTACGGCAGCCGCTGGCTGCTGCGCAGGCAGGAGCTCGATCAGCAGCAGTACGACCACATGCAGGACGTGCTGGGCGTCGGGCCCGTGGGCATGCTGGTGCGGCGCGACGTCTGGGAGCAGCTCGGCGGATTCGACCCCGCACTGCCCGTCTACGACGACGGCCTCGACCTGAGCGTGCGCGCCCGCCTCGCCGGCTACCGCGTCGAGGTGGCTCCGGGATCCCGGGTCAGGTTCGCGCAGAGCGGGATCGCCGGCCCGCGGGTGGACCGTTCGCGCTCGGTGATGCGGGCCGCACATCGTCAGGGGCGCGCCTCCCATCTGCACCGGCGCATCGTCTACGCGCCCGCCCTCTTCGCGTTCTTCATGTGGCTCGGCCTGCCGCTGCTCGGCGTGGCCCGCGTCTTCTGGTCGCTGATCAGGGAGCAGCCCGGCCAGATGCTCGGCGAGTTCACCTCGGCGATGCGGGTGTTCTTCCATCCGGCTGCGATCATCGCGTCGCGTCGACGGATCAGACGCCACTCGAGCGCCGGCTGGGCGGCGATCCGGCCGCTGCGCGTCGACCCCAAGAGCGTGCGCACCGCGCGCATGATCGACCGCGAGGCCATTCTCGCGGCGCAGGGGCGACGCGCACCCGAGATCCACTTCATCTCGAGCGGCGGCCTCGCCGTGCTCATCGGGGCGGTCGTGCTCGCGGCGGCCCTCTGCTGGTGGACGCTCGCCCAGACGAGCCTCAGCGGCGGCGCGCTCGCCCCGCTCAGCCCGATCGGCGAGCTCTGGATGCACACGCGCACCATCGACGGGGTTCCCGCGGACCCCTTCGCCTGGGTGCTCGCGGTGCTGGGGACCCTCACCTTCTGGAATCCGTCCCACGCGGTCGTGCTGCTCTTCGTCGCCTCGATCCCGCTCGCGGCCCTCGGCGGCTGGATCTGGGCCGCGCAGCTCACCGGCTCCCGCGCGGGGAGGGCGCTGCTCGGCCTCGGCTGGGCGATCAGCCCGGTGCTGCTCGGCTCGCTCGACTCGGGGCGGCTGCCGACGCTGATCCTCGCGGTCGTGCTGCCCTGGCTGCTCCTCGCCGCCACGCGATGCCGTGAGTCCTGGAGCTGGGCCGGCACCGCCTCGCTGCTCGCCGCCGTCGCGCTGGCGTGCGCACCCGTCCTGATCCCCGCCGCGGTCGTGCTGCTGATCGTGGGCCTCTTCAGCTCGCTGCGCGGCGTCACGCGGGTGCTTGCGACGGCGATCGCCCCGGCCGTGCTGTTCGCGCCCAAGGCCGTGCAGCTCGTGCTGAACGGCCGCGCGCTCGACCTGCTGCTCGACCCCGGCATCACGCCCGACTACCAGCCGGGAACGGCATGGCACCTGCTCATCGGGTTCCCCGAGTTCGGGCTCGAGGGCTGGGCCGGGATCCTCGACGCCCTCGGCCTGGGCGGGCCGCCGGCCACGCTGCTGGTGGGCGTGCTGCTCGTGCCGATCGCGCTGCTCGGGCTGCTCGGCCTCTTCACCTCGCGCGTGCCGGTGACGATCCTGAACACCCTGCTCGGCGGGCTCGGCATGATCACGGCGCTCGCGGCGTCGCAGCTGCGACTCGTCACGGAGGGCGCCGTCAGCGTGCCGCTGTGGACTGGCTCGGGGCTCGCCCTCTTCTGGATCGCGCTCCTGAGCCTGGCAGCGGTCGGCTGCTCGGCCCTGCGCAGGGCCACGACGCCCGTCGCCGTGACGGCGCTCCTCGCCGCGGCGATCGCGGTCGCGCCGCTCGGGTTCCAGCTCGCCACCGCGAACACCGGGTTGCGGCCGGGAGCCGAGCAGATGCCCGCGCTCGTGCAGGCGGCCGGCGTCTCCGATCCCAGCCTCCGCACGCTGGTGCTGAGCGCCGAGGGCGAGCACGCGGTGCGCGCCCGGCTCGTCTCGGGCACCGGCCTCCGCCTCGACCAGCTGCGCACGGCCGCCAAGTCGACCGAGCCGACCGAGGAGGACCGCTGGGTCGCCGACCTCGTCGGCGGGCTCGCGAGCACCACCGACGCCGACCTCACCGAGGAGCTGCAGGAGCGGCACGTCGGCTTCGTGCTGCTGACGGCCGAGGGCGATCCCGGTGAGCGGGCCCAGCTGCAGTCGGTGTTCGACCAGCAGCGCGCGCTCACGAGCGCGGGCCAGACCGAGCACGGCCTGCTGTGGCGAGCCGAGATCGCGGACTCGGGCGCCGCCGCGGAGGACACGGGCGCCCGCCTCGCGGGCACCTCGCTGAGCAGCAGCACGCTGTGGTGGGCCCAGCTGATCGTGCTGCTCGGGATCGTGCTGCTCGCCCTGCCGACCGGGGAGGTCGTCGAACGGCCTCGCCGCCGCAAGCGGCCCTCCCGCCGGCGTCAGCGGGTGCCCGCGGCGGGCGCCGGCTCCGGCGGGGGCATCGGCGGCGCCGGGGATTCCGAGGTCGCCGGGAGCGACGGCCCGAGGTCCGAGGATCCCGGAGCCGCGGATCCCGGCCCCGAGAATCCCGGATCCGCGGATCCCGACCCCGAGAATCCCGGCGCCGACGCTCCCGGCGCGGCCGAGACCCTCTCGGGGGAGACCGACTCGGGCGTCGACGAACCCGCCCCCGACGGCGGGGCGGAGAACGGCGGGATCCATCCCGGGAACGCGAACGGAGGAACGCGATGAGCCAACGGTCCGAAGTGCTGCGGGTCGGCGTCCGGGCGACGGTCGGCCTGCTCGTGACGGGGATCGCCGCGACCGCGATCGTGCTGCTCGGCAACGTGCCGCTGCCCGGCGTCGAGCGCACGCCGCTCGCGATGACGGTCGACACGTCCCAGGACTCCGAGCGCACCTACGTCTGCGCGGGATCCTTCGCGGAGCTGGGCGCCGACCCGACGCGATCCGGCGTCGCCGTGCCCCTCGGCACCGCGGCCGTGACCATCGCGGGCGATCCGACGGAGACGACCGAGCTGGTTCGCCAGGAGGAGGGCGGCAGCGCGCCCGCCGTGGTGCAGGGGCCCGCCGACGCGCCGCTCGTCGCGGCTCAGACCCAGCGGCTCTCGACGCCCACGCTGAGCGGGCTCTCGGCGAGCGCCTGCACCGAGCCGGTGAACGAGCAGTGGCTCGTCGGCGGCAGCACCGCCGTCGGCGCCTCGAGCACGCTCAGCCTCGGCAACCCGGGCCAGGTGCCCGCCACCGCGCGGGTGACGGTGTACGACGCCGAGGGGCCGGTCGACGCCGGGCAGACGACGGGCGTGCTCGTGCCGCCGGGATCCGAGCGCACCGTGTCGCTGAACGGCTACGCCGCGGACCGGGAGCAGCTGGCCGTGCGGGTCGTGAGCACCGGGGCGACCGTCACGGCGACGATGGGCGTCAGCCAGATCGAGACCCTCGACCCCTTCGCGGTGGACACGGTGACGAGGCAGCTCGAACCGCAATCCACGCTCGTGATCCCCGGTGTGACCAACATCTACGACCACGTCGACAACCACGGCGACCAGGAGGGGGACTACTATCCGGTGCAGGTGCGCCTGCTCGCGCCGGACGCCTCCGGCCGGGCCACCGTGCGCGCGGTCGACAAGAAGGGCGAGAGCACCGAGCTCGGCAGCGTCGAACTGGAGGCCGGCGCGGTCGCGGAGCTGCGGCCCGAGCGGTGGCCGGAGGGGGCGAACGCCGTGATCGTGGAGGCCGACGTTCCCGTGGTGGGAGGGGTGCTCGGCACCGCCGTGAGGGACGAGGACCGCGACTACGCCTGGTTCGCGCCCGGCGGGGAGATCCCGGCCGAGACGCCGACGGCGGCGGCCGTCGTCTCGGGCGGCGGGCTCGTGCTCGTGAACCCGGGCGCCGAGGACGCCGAGGCGGAGATCGCGGAGGCGGGATCGGACGACGAGCCGCGAACGGTGAAGATCCCGGCGGGTGCGGCCGTGACGTCGCGGGCCCCGGCCTCCGCCGAGATCACGAGCACGGCCCCGATCTTCGTGGGAGTCCGCATGGCGCGCAACGGCATCGCCGGATACCCCGTGCTGCCCGCCGAGTCGCGCTCGGGAGAGCTGACGGTCTACACGCGATAGGGAGCCCCACGGGCTAGACTGGGCGGCATGTTCGGACGTGCGCGGAGGGGCTCCCGCGGAGGCGCTGGAGCGAGCGGCGGCGCCGGTGCGCCGGGCCGCGTCGGCGGCGCGTCGGGCCCGGCGCGCAGGCACGGCAGGCGCCCCATACGGTCGTCGCTCACGGGGCCGGGGTTGCCCGACCCCGACGGCCGCGTCGTGCGCTTCGAGGTCGACGCCCGGGCGACGGTCGAGCTGCTGCAGTCGGTCCTCCCGGAAGAGCTCGAGGGCGTGAACATCGGCTTCGCGACGGTCCCGGTCGCCGGGCTATCCGGCGCTCCGCGGCGCGTGTCCGCGGACGCGAGCACCCAGCCCATGTACTACTCCGTGGATCGCGGCGCCCGCACCATCATGCTCTACCGCATGCCGATCCAGCGCGCGCCCGTGCTGCACGTCGACGACCCCGATCATCGCCGCTTCTTCGTGCAGCACTGCGTCTACCGCGCGGTCTGCGACTACCTGGGCCGCGAGCCGTGGGAGCTGCTGCCGGGCCGGTTCGACCACTACTGACCCCGACGGGGCGCCGCTCGGGCGGCGAGCAGGGAATGCGGCCATAATGGTGGCATGAGCGCTCGCATTCTGGTGGTTGACGACGACAGGGCTCTGGCCGAGATGCTCGGCATGGTCCTCGAGGGGGAGGGGTTCAGCACCGAGCAGTCCGCCGACGGGGCCGAGGCGGTCGAGAAGTTCCGCAAGATGCGCCCCGATCTCGTGCTGCTCGACGTCATGCTGCCGGGCCTCGACGGCATCGAGGTGTGCTCGCGCATCCGGGCCGAATCGGGCACGCCCATCATCATGCTCACCGCCCGCACCGACACGACCGACGTCGTGCGCGGGCTCGAGGCCGGCGCCGACGACTACGTGGTGAAGCCGTTCAACCCGGCCGAGCTCGTCGCGCGGATCCGCGCCCGCCTGCGCGAACCGCAGCAGGAGGTCGTCGAGACCCTGCGCATCGGCGACCTCGACATCGACGTCGCCGCGCACGAGGTGCGGCGGGGCTCCCAGCTGATCCCGCTCACGCCGCTCGAATTCGATCTGCTGGTGATCCTGGCGCGCAAGCCGCAGCAGGTGTTCACGCGGGAGGTGCTGCTCGAGAAGGTCTGGGGGTACCAGTACAAGGCCGACACCCGCCTCGTGAACGTGCACGTGCAGCGGCTGCGCGCCAAGATCGAGCAGGATCCCGATCACCCCACGATCGTGACGACCGTCCGCGGCGTCGGCTACCGCGCCGGCGCCCCGAGCGACTGACCCGCTGCCAGACCCGCACCATGTCATCCCCGCACGGCCGCTCGCGTCTCGGACTGAGACTGCGCCGTCTCCACCTGCGCTGGGTGCGGATCAGCCAGCCGCTGCTGGGGCCGTTCCGGGCGCGCTGGCGGCGGTCGCTGATGCTGCGCACGATGGCGATCACGGCGCTCATCACGGGGTTCATGATCCTCGTCTCGGGCATCTACCTGCTGACCAGCATCGGCGACGACCTCTACTCCTCGCGGCGCGATCGGGCGCTCCAGGACTCGGCGCGCGCGACCCTCGCCGCGCAGCGGGAGATCGACGCCTTCGACACCACCGACCGCGGCGGCATCTCGTCGCTCTTCACCTCCGTGCGGCAGACGGTGCAGAACACCTCCGAGAGCTCGATGATCTACGTGCGCCGGCAGCCCGGCCAGGCCCCGTTCTCGGAGGGCAGCGACGACTTCATGACCTCGTCCACGCTCGTGAAGTCGGTGACCCCCGACCTCGCGGCGGCCGTCGCCTCGGGCGAGGAGGAGCAGTACTGGCAGCCCGTGGCGATCCAGAACGAGACGGAGGGCACCTCCGGCCCCGGGATCGTGGTCGCCTCGAGCCTGAGCTTCCCCTCGGGCGCCGGCACCTACGACCTCTTCATCGGCTACGACCTCACCGACACCCAGGACACGCTCGGGTTCATCCAGCGCACGCTCGCGATCGCGGCCATCATCCTCATGCTGTTCATCGGCGTGCTTGTGTGGACCATGTCGCGCATCGTGTTCCGCCCCATCCGAGCCGCCGCCGACACCAGCAGGCGCCTCGCCTCCGGCGAGAGCGAGGCCCGCATGTCGATGCAGAACGACGAGCACTTCGACGAGATGTCGGTGAACTTCAACGACATGGCCGACACCCTGCAGGCCCGGATCCAGGAGCTCGACCACCTCTCGGAGATGCAGCAGCGGTTCGTCTCCGACGTCTCGCACGAGCTCCGCACCCCGCTCACCACGATCCGCCTCGCCTCCGAGGTGCTGCGCGGTCAGAGCGACGGCCTCGAACCCGCGCAGGCCAGGGCCGTCGAGGTGCTCGGCACCCAGGTCGACCGCTTCGAGGTGCTGCTCGGAGACCTCCTCGAGATCTCGCGCTACGACGCGGGACGGGTGACGCTCGAGACCGAGCCGACGAACCTCGTGAAGCTCGTGCAGGGCGTCGTCGACGGGCTGCAGCCGCTCTCGGCCAGCCTGATCGAGGTGCGACCGCTCGGCGGCTACGCCCCCGTCGACGTCGACGCGAGGAGGATCCGGCGGATCGTCTCGAACCTCGTCGGCAACGCGGTCGAGCACGGCGAGGGGCACCCCATCGTCGTCACCATCGACTCGAACGCGGCGGCCGTGGCGATCTCGGTGCGCGACTGGGGCGTCGGCATGCGGACCGAGGACGTCGAGCACGCCTTCGACCGGTTCTGGCGCGCGGACCCCTCGCGCAAGCGCACCCTCGGCGGCACCGGGCTCGGGCTGGCGATCGCGCGGGAGGACGCCGCCGTGCACGGAGGCCTGCTCGAGGCGTGGTCGCGACCGGGCGAGGGGTCGAACTTCCGGCTCACCCTGCCCCGCGGCGACGACACGGCCGAGTTCGTGTCGCCGCTGCCGCTGATCCCCGAGGACGTCGTGGTCGAGAGCGGGGATCCGCAGGCCACCGGGGGCTGGCTGCGGCGCCCCAAGCGCAGGGTATCGAAGGCGAGGAAGCCATGACGCAACGGCGACCGAACGGCGGATGGCGCCGAGGATCCCGGATCGCGGCGACCTCGGCGCTCGCCGCGGCACTGCTCACGGGCTGCCAGGCGATCCCAGACTCCGGGCCCGTCGAGGCGGGCCTCTCCTCCCTCCGTCAGGCGGATCAGCCGGTGCTCTTCGTGCCGAACGGCCCGAGGGAGGGCGACAGCCAGGCCGACATCGTGCGCAACTTCGTGCGGGCGGGCTCGTCGAACACCGACGACTACGCGATCGCGCGCGAGTTCCTGACCCCCGACTACGCCGAGCAGTGGGACCCGTTCGCCGGGGTGCTCGTCGACGAGGGCACGAGGCCCTATCGGACGACCGAGGACGACGTCGGCGTGCTCTCGCTCTCGGCGACGGCCTCCGTGAGCGCCGGGGGCGTGCTCACCCCCATCGCCCCGGGGCCGACGACGGAGGTGCGTTTCGAGCTCGAGCAGGTGGACGGGGAGTGGCGCATCTCCTCGGCGCCGACCGGGATCATCCTGGATCGCGACACCTTCTCGGCGGTCTGGTCGGCCCATCAGCTCTACTTCCTCGGCGCGGACGACGTGCTCGTGCCGGAGACGCGGTGGTTCCTGAACCGGTCGACCAAGGCCACGAGGATCGTCAACGAGCTCATCGAGGGCCCGGCGCCGAGCATGCGGGAGTCGCTGCGCACCGCGTTCCCCGCCGGAACGCACCTCGTCTCGCCCTCCGTGCCCATCTCGGAGGGTACGGCGCGCATCGACCTCTCCTCTGAGATGCTCGAGGCCGGCGACGAGGAGCAGGAGGACCTCCTGCGTCAGCTCTCCGCGAGCCTCCAGGCGGTGTCGAACGTCAGCCGCTACGAGCTGCTCGCCGACGGCGCGTCCGTCGCCTCCGAGTTCGTCGGCAGAAGCGATGAGGCGCCCCGGGGCGCCGAGGCCTCCGGCACCGCGGTGATGCGCGACGGGGCCTTCGGGCTCCTCGCATCGGGCGACATCGAGCCGGTTCCCGGGCTGAGTGAGAAGATCGCCGGGGCGAACCCCTCCGCGGTCGTGCTCGATCGGAGCCTCACGGGGGCGGCCGTGCGGAACGGCGAGGGGACGTACTGGGTCACGGAGACCGAGTCCGTCCTCGTCGACGGGCGGTCCGGTCAGCTCGACCCGACCGTCGACCCGTTCGGCTACGTGTGGACCTCCCCCGTCGGCGGCACCGCGCAGATGCTCGCCACCCTGCCGGGGAGCGGCGCGCAGGCCGTCGCGACCCCCTGGTTGGCGGGCCGCGACACGGCGGCGATCCGGATCTCGCCGGACGGCAACCGCATCGCGGCGCTCGTCTCCGAGCAGGATCTCAGCGCCGTGCTGGTCGCCGGGATCGTCCGCGACGAGCAGGGCGCGCCGGTGGCGACGGAGGACGAGGCCGTCGTGCAGCTGTGGACGACGGGGGAGCCCATCGACTTCGACTGGATGGACGAGCAGCGCTTCGCCGTGCTCACGAGCGCCGGGACCGGCAGCCGGGCCACCATCGGCGGTCCCGGCGTCTTCGCTACAGAGGCGGGCTCGGTGCAGGGCGGGGCGAAGATCAGCGGCGACGGCAACCGCTCGCAGCTGCGGGTGCTGAGCGAGGACGGCACGCTGTTCGCGCCCCAGGGCAGCGGGTGGCAGCCGCAGGAGACCGGCGTCGACCTGCTCGCGAAGCTGGACTAGGAGCCGGCCTCGGCGTGTTCGGCTCGCTCCGGATCGAGTGCGCCGGATGCCCCCTCCTGCACCTCGCCGGGGATCTCGCCCTCGGAGATCTCGGGCGGCTCGAAACCGAGCTGCTCGAGGCTGCGCAGCCCCTCGCCGTCCCCGCCGGTCCGCAGCTCGTGCATCAGCTCGGCCTGCTCCATGTCCAGCTGCGCTGAGGGTCGGAGTTCGCCGAAGGTCGCCCGGTAGGCGTCGGCGGTGCGCTCGGGCATGGTGTGCACGGCGCCCGGGACGTCGCGGATCTCGCAGCTGATCCCGTACAGGGCGGCGTAGCGGCAGATGCGCTTCGAGGAGACCTCGTCGTTCACCATGTAGTCCCTGCCGGGCGGAGCGGTGCCGAGATACAGCACGGTGGGCAGCGGCTCCACCATCCGGCTCTCCTCCGCGATCGTGCGGAGCGCTCCGTCGAGATCGGCGTTGGCGATGGCGAACGCCTGGTCGACGAGCAGCCACGTGCCCGGCAGCCGGGGGCGGCCGACGTAGTCCTTCGCGATCCCGAGCACCTCGACGAAGTTCGAGGCCCGGGTGCCGAGGTCGCCGTCTGAGTACCGATCCCGCATGAAGTACACCTCGCCGATGAAGCGCAGGAACGTCGAGTACTGCGCCCCCGGCACGCGGGCGAAGGTCTGGGCGAACTCGAGCTCCTTCTTCTGGTGCGGGCGCAGCCCGTCGAGCCCGTCGGGCGTGGAGACGAGCGTGATGTTGCGCACCGTCACCTCGGGCGATCCGGCGAGGTAGGCGGCGACCTCGAGGTCGATGATGCCGCCCATGCTGTAGCCCACGAGCGCGAGGTCCGTCACGCCCCGCTCGTGCGCGAGGTCGAGGATGAGCTCACCGATGCGCTCGGATGCGAGCGGGGCGTTGCCGTAGCTCACCGACCAGGTCTCCCCGTCCAGGATCTCCTTGTAGCCGGCGGCGAGCGTGTCGGAGAGGTGATCGGCGTCGTAGGTGCCGAAGCCGTCGAAGAAGACGACGGCCGACGAGTCGTGCGCGGGATCGGCGGGCTCGCCGTGCACGTTCACGGAGATCTCGGCGGCCTCCCGCTTCTCGAGGTTCGCCCGCACGTCGGTCTGATAGGCCCAGACGAGGGTGATGAGCACGAGGAGCAGCGTCTGCACCGTGATGAGGCGTCGCCGACGTCGCCGGGCCTTCCGTTCGAGAAGCGCGGGGAGGTCGGGGCTGGATCGCGTGCTCGGCATCTGCTTTCGGACTGGGGTCACGGGGCGTCCGCACCGGTGCGCCGGTGCAGATCTTCGATTCTACGGCGGCGCCGCGGTCGAGCCTGGGAGCCGCCGGCAGAGCGCGTTCGCGCCCCGAGTCGGGTCATCCCTGTGGAGAACCGCGAATGGTCCCGGAGAGGGGCGCAGACTGACGGCGTGGGTGCGGAACAGGGTGCGGTGCGCGGCTCCGCGCGCGGTGCGGTGCGCGGCGAGGCGCCGATCCGAGCGCTGCTGCACGATCTCGCGGCGCTCGTGTGGCCGACCTGCTGCGTCGCCTGCGGGGCTCCCGACCGGGACTGCTGCGCGGCCTGCCTCGCCGAGGTCCGCGCGCCGGTCGACCTGCTGCGCCGTGAGCTGCCCGGGCCGTCGCACGGGCCGGTCGCGTGGGCGGCCGGCCCGTACGAGGGTCCCGTGCGCTCGATGCTCGTCGCTCTGAAGCACGGAGGCCGCACCGGGTTCGCTCGGGATCTCGGCAGGCGGCTCGGCGCCCCGATCGCCGCGGCGCTCGAACTCGCGAGCGGCGGGCCGCCTCCCGTGGTCGTGACGGTGCCCTCCCGACCGGGGCGGGTGCGCGAGCGGGGATTTCGGCACGTCGAGGTGCTCGTCGACGCCGCGCTCCGAGGCCTCCGCGCGGAGAGGCCGGGAAGCCGCGTCCGGAGGATGCGGGCGCTGCGGACGCTGCGAGGGCGCTCCAGCCAGGTCGGCCTCACGGCCGACGAGCGCCGGCGCAACGCGGAGCTGGTGGCCGTCCGCTCCCGGCTGGCCGCTGCGCTGCGGGGGAGGGAGGTGGTCCTCGTCGACGACGTCATCACGACCGGAGCCACCGTCGCCGCGGCCCGCCGGGCGCTCGAGCGGGCGGGAGCGCGAGTGCTCGCGGTCGCGGCCCTCTGCGAGGTGCGCCGCTCGACACACCCGAACGTGTGAACTTCGTCGGAGGAGTGGCACCGTCCGCTTTCGAGGCGATACAGTTCGTGAAAGGCGTGACGGTGCGCCCCTCAGAGGCCACCCGCCTGAGTCACCAGGGAGGTCACCATGGACGTGAACATCCGCGGACGGAATGTCGGTATCACCGATCGCTTCGAGAACTACGTGGACTCGAAGACCGAGAAGGTGGCGGGGCTGCTGCCCAAGGCGCAGTCGTTCGAGGTGCGTGTTTCGCGACTCAGCGATCGCAGTCCGCAGAACGGGGATCGCGTCGAGATCACCGTGATCGGCCCGGGCCCGGTGATCCGCGCCGAGTCCACGGGCGGCGACAAGTACTCCGCGTTCGATGTCGCGTACGGCCGGGTGCTCGAGCGCATCCGCCGCATGAAGGACAGGCGCAAGGTGTCCAAGGGGCGGGGCCTGACCTCGCTGAGCCAGGCGGCGGCGGGCGACTTCGGCGGCGTCGACATCACGCCGGCGTCGGTCGAGACCCTGCAGGCGGTCGCCACCGGTGCGATCCCCGTCGCGGGATCCGAGGAGAACGAGGAGCAGTACAGCCCCGTCGTCATCCGCACCAAGGAGTTCCCCGCGGAGAAGCTCTCGGTCGATGAGGCCGTCGATCAGATGGAGCTGGTCGGCCACGACTTCTTCCTCTTCGTCGACGTCGAGACCAGCAAGCCGAGCGTCGTCTACCGGCGCAAGGGCTGGAACTACGGCGTCATCTCGCTCTTCGAGGGGTAGCGTCGGCGAGGCCGGCGCCGAACCGTCGGCCGAGACGGGAACGGGGCCGATCCGTGCGGATCGGCCCCGTTCGTCGTGTCACGACCTCCGGCTCACGTGTTCTCGTGCGAGTCGGTCGCGGGCTCGACCGCTCCCTGCGCGTAGCCGTCGCGAAGGATCTGGCCGAGGCCTGCGTCGACGTTCGTCCAGTACTGGAAGAAGCGCTCGCGGATCTCATCGATCGTGATCGCCTGCGCCTGGCCGCCGAGCACCTGGTGGAAGCCCTCCCGCTCCTCGGGGGAGAAGACCTCGCGGTAGAGGATGCCGGGCTGCACGAAGTCGCCGTCGTCGCTGCGCAGCGTGGAGGCGGTGCGCACCAGCTCGCCGTCCGACTCCCAGCTCGCCTCGACGCCGGCCTGCGGGTCGGCGGCCGGTCCGCCGTCGCCGCCGAACGAGTTCGGGTGGTAGACGCGGTGGGCGGCCGGCGGGAAGTGGTACTGCATGTTGCCCTGGTGCATGTAGTTGTCCACCTCGGCGGCATGCGGCTGGTTGACCGGCAGCTGGTTGAAGTTGGTGCCGATCCGGTGGCGCTGCGCGTCGGGGTAGGAGAACACCCTGGCCATGAGCATCTTGTCGGGCGAGATGCCGGTGCCGGGCACCTGGTTGCCGGGCGAGAAGGCGGCCTGCTCGATCTCGGCGAAGAAGTTGACCGGGTTGCGGTTCAGCGTGAAGGTGCCGACCTTGATGCGCGGGTAGTCCTTCTTCGACCAGGTCTTGGTGAGGTCGAAGGGGTTGAAGCGGTAGGTCTTCGCCTCCTCGTACGGCATGACCTGTACGTAGACGTCCCACGACGGGTAGTCGCCGGCCGCGATCGAGTCGAAGAGGTCGCGACGGTAGAAGTCGGCGTCCTCGCCGGCGATGCGCTCGGCGTCGGCGGGGGACATGGGCTCGACGCCCTGCTGGGAGATGAAGTGGTACTTCACCCAGAAGCGCTCGCCGTCGGCGTTGATCCACTGGTAGGTGTGCGATCCGTAGCCGTTGAGGTGGCGCCAGGTCTTCGACAGGCCGCGCGGGCCCATCAGATAGGTGACCTGGTGGGCCGACTCGGGCGAGAGGGTCCAGAAGTCCCACTGCATGTCGGAGTCGCGCAGGCCGGAGTCGCCGAGGCGCTTCTGCGAGTGGATGAAGTCGGGGAACTTCATCGCGTCGCGGATGAAGAAGGTCGGGGTGTTGTTGCCGACGATGTCGAGGTTGCCCTCGGTCGTGTAGAAGCGCAGGGAGAAGCCGCGCACGTCGCGCCAGGTGTCGGGGGAGCCCTGCTCGCCGGCGACGGAGGAGAAGCGGATCAGGGTCTCGCTCTTCGCGCCGGGCTGGAACACCGCCGCGCGGGTGTACTGCGAGACGTCCTCGGTGACGACGAACTCGCCGAAGGCGCCTGCGCCCTTGGCGTGGGGGTTGCGCTCCGGCACGCGCTCGCGGTTGAAATGCGCGAGCTTCTCGACGAGGTAGCGGTCGTGGAGCACGGTGGGGCCGTTGGCGCCGACGGTGAGGGAGTGCTCATCGCTGGCGATCGGCGTACCGGTCTCGGTCGTGGTCAGCTTTTGCTCGGACATAGTGTCCTTTCTCTGGGAGTGGGTGGGAGTGTGTGAGTCTGGTGCGCGGGATCGGGGCGTCAGGCGCCGGACGCCCTGCCGGCGTCGTCGGTCTCGGCCGCCCCAGCGGCGTCGGCCGCGCGGCAGTCGGGGCAGGTGCCGAGGAAGGTGACCTCGGCCGCCTCGACGGTGAAGCCGTGATCCTCGCTCGGCACGAGGCAGGGGGCGGCTCCGATCGCGCACTGCACGTCCTCGATGCGACCGCATTCGCGGCACACCATGTGATGGTGGTTGTCGCCGACCCTGGCTTCGTAGCGCGCCGCGCTGCCGCCGGGTTCGATCTTGCGCACCAGGCCGGCCTCGGTGAGCGCTCCGAGCACGCCGTAGACGGCCTGCAGCGAGGTGCCGGGCAGCTCGCTCTTCACCGCCTCGAAGATCTCGGATGCATCGAGGTGCCCGCCGGGGGCGAGCGCCTCGAGGGCTGCGCGCCTCGGGGCCGTCGAGCGCAGGCCCGCGTCGTGCAGGCGCTCGGCCGTGCTCGAGAGGGGTCGCGTCGTGGTCACGCTCCGATTCTAGCGTTGTTTTGAATGAATCAAAAGAACATCTGATGAAGTCCCGTGGGCCGCGCGGGGGTCGGAGGTCCCGCTCAGCCAGCCGACACGCCGCCTTGCTAAGCTGAAGCGTTGTCGCATTCTGGCAACTCTCGGCCGCTCGACCTCCGGGCGGCCCACGTACGGTACAGGAGAGAAGACGTGGCAACAGTCCTCGAGAAGCTCCTTCGCGTAGGCGAGGGACGCACCCTGAAGAAGCTCGAACGGCAAGCCAAGCTCGTCGCGAATCTTGAGGACTCCTTCGCCGATCTCACCGATGAGGAGCTGCGCGGCGAGACCGTCGAGTTCCGCGTCCGCCTCGAGAAGGGCGAGACCCTCGACGACCTCCTGCCCGAGGCCTTCGCCGCCGTGCGCGAGGCGGCCAAGCGCACCATCGGCCTGCGCCCCTTCGACGTGCAGGTCATGGGCGGCGCGAACCTGCACCTCGGCAACATCTCCGAGATGAAGACCGGCGAGGGCAAGACCCTCGTCGCCACCATGCCCGCCTATCTCAACGCCCTCGCCGGCAGGGGCGTGCACATCATCACCGTCAACGACTACCTCGCGAGCTACCAGAGCGAGCTGATGGGGCGCATCTTCCGCGCCCTCGGCATGACCACGGGCTGCATCGTCGCGGGCCAGAACCCCGCCGAGCGCCGCAAGCAGTACGAGGCCGACATCACGTACGGCACGAACAACGAGTTCGGTTTCGACTACCTGCGCGACAACATGGCGGGCAGCGCGAAGGATCGCGTGCAGCGGGGCCACTTCTTCGCCATCATCGACGAGGTCGACTCGATCCTGATCGACGAGGCGCGCACGCCCCTGATCATCTCGGGCCCCGCCTCGGGCGAGGCCAATCGGTGGTTCGCCGACTTCGCGAAGCTCGCCCGCAAGCTGAAGCCCGGCGTCGACTACGAGGTCGACGAGAAGAAGCGCACGATCGGCGTGCTCGAGCCCGGCATCGAGAAGGTCGAGGACTACCTCGGCATCACCAACCTCTACGAGTCGGTGAACACCCCGCTCATCTCCTTCCTCAACAACTCGATCAAGGCCAAGGCCCTGTTCACGCGCGACAAGGACTACGTCGTGCTGAACGGCGAGGTGCTGATCGTCGACGAGCACACCGGCCGCATCCTCGCCGGCCGTCGCTACAACGAGGGCATGCACCAGGCGATCGAGGCGAAGGAGGGCGTGCCGGTCAAGGCCGAGAATCAGATGCTCGCCACCGTCACGCTGCAGAACTACTTCCGCCTCTACGAGAAGCTCTCGGGCATGACCGGCACCGCCGAGACCGAGGCCGGCGAGTTCATGTCGACCTACAAGCTCGGCGTGGTCCCGATCCCGACCAACAAGCCGATGCAGCGCAAGGACCAGTCCGACCTCATCTACAAGAACGAGGAGGCGAAGTTCGCGCAGGTCGTCGAGGACATCGCCGAGCGCCACGAGAAGGGCCAGCCGGTGCTCGTCGGCACCACGAGCGTCGAGAAGAGCGAGTACCTCTCGCGGCTGCTCGCCAAGAAGGGCGTGCGGCACGAGGTGCTGAACGCCAAGAACCACGCGCGGGAGGCCGCGATCATCGCGCAGGCGGGCCGCCTCGGTGCCGTCACCGTCGCGACGAACATGGCGGGCCGCGGCACCGACATCATGCTGGGCGGCAACGCCGAGTTCCTCGCCGTGCAGGAGATGGCGAGCCGCGGGCTCTCCCTTGAGGAGGACCCGCAGGGCTACGAGGCGGAGTGGGACGGCGTCTTCGACGCGGTCAAGGCCGCCGTGGAGGAGGAGGCCGGGAAGGTGCGCGAGGTCGGCGGCCTCTACGTGCTCGGCACCGAGCGCCACGAGTCCCGCCGCATCGACAACCAGCTCCGGGGCCGCTCCGGCCGTCAGGGCGATCCGGGTGAGAGCCGGTTCTACCTGTCGCTCGCCGACGACCTCATGCGCCTCTTCAACTCCGGCGCCGCGGCGGCGCTGATGAACCGCGACAGCTTCCCCGACGACATGGCCATCGAGTCGAAGGTGGTCACCCGGGCGATCCAGAGCGCGCAGAGCCAGGTCGAGACCCGCAACGCCGAGATCCGCAAGAACGTGCTCAAGTACGACGACGTGCTCGACCGCCAGCGCAAGGCGATCTACAGCGACCGCGGTCAGATCCTCGACGGCGAGGACATCGAGGCGCGCGTGCTCACCTTCCGCGAGCAGGCGATCGACGCGATCCTCGACTCGCACGGCACCACGGGCGAGTGGGACTTCGACGCGCTGTGGAGCGACCTCAAGCAGCTCTACCCCGTCGGCATCACCGTCGACGAGATCGTCTCCGAGGCCGGAGGAAAGGGCGTCGACCGCGACTTCCTGCGCCGCGAGGTCCAGTCGGACGCGGCCGTCGCCTACACGAAGCGCGAGGAGACCCTCGGCAGCGAGGCGATGCGCGAGCTTGAGCGGCGCGTCGTGCTCACCACGATCGACCGTCGCTGGCGCGACCACCTCTACGAGATGGAGTACCTGCGCGAGGGCATCGGCCTGCGCGCCATGGCGCAGCGCGATCCCATCATCGAGTACCAGCGCGAGGGCTACCAGCTCTTCGAGGGCATGATGGGGCAGATCAAGGAGGAGTCGATCGGGCTGCTCTACAACCTCGAGGTGCAGGTGCGCCCGGCCGAGGGACCGCAGGATCACGTCCACCTCGAGGGCGGCGGCCTGGAGAAGGAGCAGGGCCCGGACCAGTCCAAGCTGAGCTACACGGCGCCCAGCGAGGACGGCGAGGCCGAGGTGCAGAACCCGGCCGGCTCGGGCACGTCCCCGGCAGCGAAGAACAGCCGGGGGAAGAAGGCCTCCAAGAGCGCTCCGGGTGCCCAGGGCGGCAGGAAGGCGCCCTCGGCGGGGGAGGTCGCCGCCCGCCAGGCCGCCGAAACCCGGAAGGCGGCCGAGCGCAAGGCCGCGCAGCAGGGCAAGAACCCCGAGCGCGGCGCATTCGGACAGTAGCCCCCGCCTTCCCCCACACGCAGGCTGCCCGGCATCGCGCAGCTCGGCACAGCAGAGACCGATGGAGAGACGCATGGCGAACGAGAACAATCCTCGCCCCACCAAGAACGAGCGGCGCAACCAGGCCCGCGAGCAGGCCAGGATCGCCCGCGAGAAGGAGAAGCGCCGCGAGAAGCGCAACCGCCTGTTCATCCAGGGCGGTGTGGTGCTCGGCGTCATCGCCATCCTGGCGGTCGTGGGCGTCGTGCTGATGCAGACCATGAAGCCCGCGGGCCCGGGCCCCCGGAACATGGCGTCGGGCGGCGTCGTCTTCGGCCAGGATCTCCAGGTCGTCGAGGGCCCGGCGCTCGAGTCGGGCGAGGACCGTCAGGCCCCCGAGGTCAACCGCGACGAGTTGCCCCTCGACGTCACGGTGTACGTCGACTACATGTGCCCGGCCTGCGGCAGCTTCGAGCAGAACTTCGGCTCGATGCTCGAGCAGTACGTCGGCAGCGGCGACATCACCCTGCAGGTCTACCCGATCAACTTCCTCGACGGCGCCTCGCTCGGCACCAAGTACTCGACGCGCGCCGCGAACCTCTTCGGCTGCGTCGTTGAGCAGCAGCCCGACGCGGCGTTCGAACTCCACACCCGCCTGCTCAGCGCCGATGTGCAGCCCGCCGAACAGACCGCCGGCCTCACCGACGACGAGCTGCTCGAGCAGGCCGAGCAGGCCGGCGCCGAGCCGACCGGCGAGCTGCGGCAGTGCGTGGCCGACAAGCCGTTCGCCGACTTCGTCGCATCGAACACCAAGGCCGCCACCGAGACCGGCATCGTCGGCCTCGCCGACGGCGCGCAGCTGCTCGACTCGAACGGCCAGCTGCAGGCCGAGGGCGGGCCGCAGCGCCTCGTCTCGACCCCGCTCGTCATCGTCAACGGCGAGCAGTGGAACCCGCAGCGCGACGGCGACCTCGAGACCTACCTGCTCAAGGTGAAGGCCGACGTCGAGAAGGACGCGGCGGCCCAGGAGGAGACTGACAACGTCGAGGAGTCCGAGTAGACTTTCCCGGGTGGCCCGGACGGGCCGCCCCTCGCCGCCTTAGCTCATCCGGTAGAGCAGCGCCCTTGTAAAGCGCAGGTGGTCGGTTCGAGTCCGACAGGCGGCTCCACGAAGAACGCGTCAGCGTGTCGCGCCGGAGCCATCCGGCGCCTCCGGCGGGGCTCCGTCCGGGTCGCCCTCGCCGCCGGCACCGCGGGGCGCGCTGCCGGGCGCACCGCCGGGGGCTGATCCCCCGCCGGGGCCCGATCCTCCGCCGGGCGCCGATCCTCCGCCGCCGGGCGCCGATCCGCCGCCGCCGGCCTCCGTGCGGGTGTCGACGAGCACCGCGAGGCCGACCTCGTAGCCGCTGCTCTCGTCTCCGCTCACCGTCGCCATCTGCAGCTCGCCCCCGTCGTCGCCGAAGACGTTGTCGTTCTCCAGGCTCACTCCCGCGAGGTTCCGGCTGGACTCCGGGTAGTCGCTGCGCCGGTAAACGGCGGAGCAGATCTCCTCGGGCAGCGCGACCTGGGAGGTGGCGATGGCGTTCGCGGAGTCCGTGATGGACGCGAGATCCGGGTAGACCTCGAAGTGGATGTGCGGCCACCGTCCGGAGTAGCAGGCGGGGAAGATCGACGTGAAGGCCACCTTCCCGTCGGCATCGGCGACCTGCACGCCCCGCAGGTAGGTCACGTTCTCCAGGCCCTCGGAGTACATCGAGTAGCCGCCGTCGCGGTCGCACTGCCACACGTACACGGCGACGCCCTCGAAGGGGCGATCCTGCGCCTGGTCCGTGATCTGCAGCGTCAGCGTCATCGGAACGCCTTCGGCGGTCGCGCCGCCGTCGATGCTCGGCCGAATGTCGCTCCGCACGATGCCCGTGTCCTGCAGCACGTTCACGCCGTTGGACCCGTCGCCGGGGTAGGGGCCGGCGGTCTCCTCGGGGATCTCTCCCGCGGCGGCCGCCCGTGCGGAGGCCGTCGAGCCGCTGCTGCACGCCGCGAGGCCGAGGCTCGCGGCGCCGATCCCGAACATCGCGAGCACGCTGCGGCGGCTGAGCAGCGTGGTGACGTCGAAGCGGAGGCCCTGATCGACGACCTCCTCGTCCTGGTGAGCGAGGAGTCGGCCCTCGTAGCGCAGGCCCTCTGGCGTGGACTGGGGTTCGGGGAAGGTCATCGGGTTCTCCTCTGGTCGGTGAGCGTCGCGCTCTTCCCTGACCGTACGGAGCCGAGCTATCGGGAGCCTATGGAATCGCTGGAGCGGCGCCGGGAGCCGCTGCGATCGCGGCGGCGATCTCCCGGATCTCCGCGGTGGCGCGGGAGAGCTCGGCCGCGGCGAGGTCGGCGCCCAGTTCGGGCAGGAGCGACGCCAGGGTCCGCCTCACGCCGATCGTCCGCAGTTCCATGCCGAGCCCACCGCCGAGCGCCAGCCGCAGGGGGCCGAAGACGTGCTCGAAGGCCCCGTCGTCGTCGGTGCCGCCGCGCGCGCTCACCACGATCACCGGCTTGCCCCGCAGCGGCTGCGTCGCCGTGTCGAAGGGCGCGGTGCGGCCCGGCACGTGCAGCAGGTCGAGCCACGTCTTCAGCGTGGACGGCATGCCGTAGTTGTACATGGGCGCACCCACGACGAGCACGTCGGCGGAGATCGCCTCGTCGATGAGGCGATCCTGCAGGGTCGCCGCCGCGCGGGGAATCTCCGCGCCCCCGCGCAGGTGCTCGGGCCAGTGCTGGGCCGCGGTGCGCAGGTGGGGCACCGGATCCTCGTGCAGATCGCGGGCGACCACCGTATGGTCGTCCCCGCGCGCACGCCAGGTCTCGGCGAACGCGCCGGTGAGCATGCGGGTGACGGAGTGCTCTCCGGATGCTGATGAGTCGATGTGCAGCAGAGTCGGCATGGAGCGCCTTTCTCGTGGATCGGTCGGGTGTCTCGTGGATCGGGTCGTGCGGCTGTCCCCGGGCGGGAGCCTCAGGTTCTTGCGATGTCGGGTCGTGCGATGTCGGGTCGTGCGATGTCGGGTCGTGCGATGTCGGGTCGTGCGGATCGGCCGGCGGCGGTTCGCCGCGGCGCCCCCTTCACTATCCCGCACTCGGCGACCTTCGAGGGAGTCCGGGCGGTGGAATTGCCCTCGCGCCGTCGCGCCTTTCGTGCCTCGGGGCCGTCCTCGAGGCCGACCGCCCCCGAGCCTCTCGGAATTCCGGCGCCGTACGCCGTGACAGGCCTCCGCATGGCCTAGGGTTGTCAGGTGGCGAACGCGAGAACGAGCATTCCGGTGTGGGCGGCGCTGCTCGGCTCCGGCCTGGCGGGCATGCTGGTCGGCGTGCAGTCGCGGGCCAACGGCGGACTGAGCCAGCAGATCGGTGACGGCTATCTGGCGGCGGTGGTCTCGTTCGGCTCGGGGCTCCTGCTGCTCTCGATCCTGACGCTCTGCTCGCCGGCCGCGCGCGCGGGGCTCGGCCGGCTGCGCGAGGAGGTGCGCAGCGGCGGCTATCCCGTCTGGGGCCTGCTGGGCGGCACCTGTGGGGCGTTCTTCGTGCTGAGCCAGGGGCTCGTGGCGTCGGTTATCGGCCTCGCGCTGTTCACGGTGGGCATCGTCGCGGGCCAGGTGCTCGGAGGCCTCGTGATGGACCGGATCGGGTTGGGCCCGGGCGGTCGGGTCAACCCGACGCCGCAGCGGATCGTCGGCACCGTGCTCGCCGTCGTGGCCGTGGCGATCGCCGTCTCCGCGGACATCGGCGGAGGAAACGCCGTTTGGCTCGCGGTCGTCCCGCTGGTCGCGGGCGTCGGCATGGCGTGGCAGTCGGCGGTCAACGGTCTGGTCAGGGCTGCCGCCCGGAGTGCGATCGCCGCGACGTTCGTGAACTTCGTCGTCGGCACGGCCCTGCTGGCGGTGCTCGCCGGCGTCTCGATCGCGATCCGCGGCTGGCCGGCCGCGTGGCCGGCGTCTCCCTGGCTCTACATCGGCGGTCTGCTGGGAGTGCTCTTCATCGCCCTGGCGACGATCCTCGTGCGCACGGCGGGCGTGCTGCTGCTCAGCATGTCGAACGTCGCCGGGCAGCTGATCGCGGCGGTGCTGCTCGAGGCCGGCCTGCCGCTCGCGGGCGGGGTGACCGTCGGGCTGCTCATCGGCGCCGCCGTCGCCTTGGCCGCCGTCGTGATCGCCGCGATCCCGGGGCGCCCGAGCCCGCGGCGGCCGTCGTCGGAGTAGATCGGAGCGAAGCGATCAGAGCGAGCTGAGATGCTCGGCAGGATCCAGAGGCCTCCGCGGCTTGTCGCGCTGCTGCCCCTCGGCGATCCCGCCGATGTAGAGCCACCCCATGAGCTCCTCGTTCTTCGCGAGCCGGTGGGCTCTGCGCAGGGGCGCCGACCGTGCGAGGACGCCCGTGCGCCACATGGAGCCCCAGCCGGCCTCGTGCAGCAGCAGGCCGAGGTAGTGGGCGACGCCGGCCGCGACGGCCTCCTGCTCCCAGCGCGGAACCTTCTCGCTCTCGCGCTCGCACACGACGACGGCGAGCACGAGCGGGGCGCGCTGCGCCTTCCCGAGGTACCGCTCCTCGCCCTCGGGGGTCGTCTCTCCCGCGGCCTCGGCGAGGGCCTCGCCCAGGATCCGCCTCCGGTCACCCCGGATCTCGATGAGGCGCCACGGCCGCAGGCCGGAGTGATCGGCGACGGCGGACATGGCGGAGACGAGTTCGGCGAGCTCGGCGCTGCTCGGAGCCTGCTCGGTCACCCTGGAGTGCGAGCGGCGACCGCGGAGGGTCTCGAGGGTCGCGCGACGGGCTTCGGAAGCGGGTTGCGGCGCTGCCGGGGCGCCGGTCGCTCGGGTCACTCGGCGTCGCCTTCGGGTGCGGTGCGCTCGGGCGCCGTGCGCTCGGGCGCGGCGCGCTCAGCGCCCTGCGGTGCGTCGTCCTCGGGAGCCGCGCCCTCGTCGAAGGCGAGTGCGACCGAGTTCATGCAGTAGCGGTTGCCGGTGGGCGTGCCGAAGCCGTCGGGGAAGACGTGGCCGAGGTGGGATCCGCAGGCGGCGCACCGCACCTCCGTGCGCACCATGCCCAGGCTGCGATCCTCGATGTACTCGACCGCCTCGGGGCGCACGCTCTCGTAGAAGCTCGGCCAGCCGCATCCGGAGTCGAACTTGGTGCCGGCGACGAACAGCTCGTTGCCGCAGGCTCGGCAGCGGTAGAGGCCGTCGCGATCCTCGTGGAGGAGTTCGCCGGTGCCCGCGCGCTCGGTTCCGGCCTGCCTGAGGACGGCGTACTCCTCGGGGCTGAGCTTCGCCCGCCACTCGCTGTCGCTCAGCTGGACCTCGTAGTCGGCGTCTGCGTCGATCGGCTTGCTCACGGGAACCTCCTCGTCGCGGGATGTGACGCCGACAGTCTACGCCCGCGATCCGTCCCCACCCCGCACCCGTCTCGCCCCCACCCGCGCAACTGCGCTCGACAGTAGATGTCCTGGATCCTCGATCTTTGAGCATCTACTGCCGAGCGGAGGCTGGAGGAGAGGGCTGCGGCGTCGAGGGGCTCGCGGGTGCACGCGCCCCGGGATCCGCGTGAATACGCCGGCGGACACGGCTCGGGAAACTCCGGACTTGCATCATCAGACGATATTCATCAGACTAGAAGGCGGTAACTGAGGTATGCCTTACCTCAGTTCGATCCGATGAGGGGTCCGGGAGCGCGCTGCGAGGCACGAACCGGGCCCTTCGAACGCTCGACAAGGAGTGCGAATCGCATGTCTGCACACAGGGGTTTCCGCGGAGCGCTCTCCGCGTTGCTCGCCTCGGCGCTGGTAGTGGGCGGCGCGCTGCTCACGGCCCCCGCCGCGTCTGCCGAGGAGGCCGCTCCCGGCGACCAGACGGTGCAGACCGTACCGGAGACCCAGGCTCCGGCCGAGGCGCCCGCCGAGCCGACTCAGCCCGAAGCCCCGGGCGCTCCGGAGCAGCCCGCGGCCCCCGAAGCCCCGAGCACTCCGGAGGCGCCCGCCGCAGAGAGCCCCGCTGAGGCGCCCGCCGCAGAGAGCCCCGCTGAGGCGCCCGCGGTGGAGAGTCCCGCGGCGCCCGAGGACGCCTCGACGGAGCCGGCGCTGACGGTGTCGCCGTCGTCGGGTCTGTCGGATGGTGACACGGTGACGGTGCGCGGCACGGGGTACAACCCTGCTCAGGCGATCTACGTGACGACGTGCATGGATGTTCCGCTCGAGGAGGTCGACTTCGCGTTCATCAACAACGGCTGCGCTGATGGGGCGAAGCTCGTGTGGCAGCACGGGTCGGGTCGTGGTCTCGAGTTCGCGGCGGATGGTTCGTTCGAGGTCGAGATGGCCGTGACGGAGCGTGCGGGTTCGACGGCGATGTACACGATCGCGAATCACACCGCGATGCAGGATCGTTCCCAGGACGCGAAGGCGCCACTCGAGTTCAAGGCTGCCGAGCCGGCCGGCCCTCAGGGCACCGCGACCGTCTCCGCGGCGACGGAGAACAGCCTGACGGTCTCCGCTTCGCTGACCGGGGTCGATCCGGCTTCCCAGCCGAACGGCGTGCACGTCGGGGTGGTGCTGCGCGGCACGGCGGACGGTGCGACGCAGAGCGACTTCCTCGGGGCGACCGCATCGGTGAAGAGCGTGCCCGAAAGCGGCGAGTTCGACGCCGAGGTGACGATCCCCGGTGAGCAGCTGGATCGATCGCAGCAGTACGAGGTCGTCGTGTGGCCGCGACGCTCCAACCCCTCGGCGGCGAACATCGTGAAGGTGCTCGAGTTCGAGGTGACCGAGGCGCAGTGGGACGCGGTGTTCCCGCCCGCCGCTCCGCAGGCGACGGTGACCGCCGACGTCGCGAGTGCGGCGGAGGGCGAGCTGAGCATCGCGGCCAAGGCCGAGGGCGTGACGCTGCGCACCGACGGTACCCAGGTTCCGGACACCGGCAAGCCGGACGCCGGTGTCTACTTCTCGGTGATCGAGAAGGGGACGTCGGACGAACTGGCCGCCGGAGGGCAGGGGCTCAAGGCCGCCTTCGTCTGGAAGGGCATGATGAACGGCGATGTCGCGGAAGCGACGATCGAGCTCGAGGCGGCCCAGCTCGACCGGACCAAGGAGTACGAGGTCTACTCCTGGCGGGCGCACGGGAACATGACCCCCGAGCGGCTGCTCGGCAGTTCAGCCCTCGAGATCACGGAAGAGCAGTGGGATGCGGTGTTCCCGCCCGCGCCGGCCGGCGAGGCCAAGGTGCTCGGGGCGTCCGAGGCGGGGCTCTCGCTGACCGCGAACCTGACCGGACTGGACCCCGAGAAGCTGCCGAACGGCGTGTACGTCGGGCTGATCGAGGCGGGCAGCGCCGAGTCGGCGACGATCGACACGATCCTCGGCACGAAGTGGGTGCGCTCGATCCCGAGCGATGGCGCGGTCAGCCAGGCGCTCACGGTGGGCGCGGACCAGCTGGATCGTGCGAAGCAGTACGAGGTGCTGGTGTGGAAGGGGCACACGAATCCGGGTGCCGATACGAACGTGCTGGTGCTGCCGCTGGAGGTGACCGAGGCGCAGTGGGACGACGTGTTCCCGCCGCAGCCCGCCGGCCCGAGGGGCGAGGCAGAGGTGACCGCAGCTACCGCCGCCGGGCTCTCGCTCACGGCGAAGCTGACGGGTCTGGATCCCGCAGAGCTGCCGCAGGGGGCCTACGTCGGGCTGATCGAGGCGGGCACGGCGGAGTCCGCGACGACCGATACCATCCGGGGCACGATGTGGATCCGCACGATCCCCGCCGAGGGCGAGGTCAACCCGGCGCTGACGGTGCCCGCGGACCAGCTGGACCGCACGAAGCAGTACGAGGTGCTGGTGTGGAAGGGGCACACGAACCCGAGCGCCGAGACCAACATCCTGGTGCTGCCGCTCCAGGTCTCGGAGAAGCACTGGGACGCGATCTTCGGTCCCGTGGATCCGGACAAGACCCACATCTCGGCGCGCATCGCGAAGGTGGAGCCCGGGAAGCACATCACGGTGGGCATCGAGGGCACGAACCTGCCCGCCGACGCCAAGAACGCCTACGTCGCGATCATCGAGGAGGGCACAGCGGGCGAGCTCGTCGACCAGGAGACCGCCGACTACGTCGCGATGGAGCCCTTCGCCGAGGTGCGGGCGGGCAAGCTCAAGATGAACCTGAACGCTCCGGCCGCGAAGCTGGTCGAGGGCAAGCGGTACGAGGTCCTCGTCTGGAAGCAGCACTCCGTGGCGACCCCGCAGAACATCTACGGCTCCGCGGCGCTCGGCATCACCCAGACCGACTGGGACAAGCTGTTCTCGCGCGAGGTCGTCAAGCCGCAGCCCAAGCCCACGCCCCGTCCCGCCGTCACCGGCGGTGCCGAGCAGGCGGGCTCCCTGACCTGGGGCGTCTCGTCCCGATTCGCCGCGTACGTCACCGGACCGATCGCGAAGGGGACCGTCAGCACCTCCGGCGTCGGCGGGGGCCCGGGCGGGTACGTCTTCCCCCAGGCGACCGGGGGCTCCTGGAACAAGACCAGCCAGACGGGGTCCGTGCGCTACTCGGGCGTCGTGACCTTCACGGGTCACAAGGGCCAGCTCAACGAGGTCTACGCCAACCCCGTCATCACGGTGACGAGCGCGTCCAGCGGCACGATCTCGGCCGGCGGTCACTCCTACGGCCTGAACCTCGCCGCGGGTTCCAAGTCCGTCGGGCCGAACGGCGAGGTCACCTGGAGCGGCGTCCCCGTGCAGGGCGCCATCAGCGGCGGCGGCAACGGCGGCGGAGGATCGCTGCCCATCGATCCGATCAGCTTCACCGTCGGGGCGGCGAGCGGAGCCAGCTACGGCTCCACGAGCGTCGGCGCCGAGACGAAGAAGCGCACCGCAGCCGAGACCCCGCCGGCGACCACCGGCATCCGGGTGATCACGCCCGCGGAGGACATCGTGCCCGGCGGCGAGATCGAGTTCGAGGCCTCGGGCTTCGAGTCGAAGGAGCGCGATGTGCTCGTGGTGCTCTACTCCGATCCCGTGGTGCTCGACGACGCGGCCGGTGCGAACGCGAACGGCGTGGTGCGCTGGATCGGCAACCTCCCCGAGGACACTGAGCTCGGCGAGCACACGATCACCCTGCAGGGCAGCGTCGACGCCGGCGCCGTGATCGAGGTCGTCGAACCCGAGGAGGAGAAGGACGCGACCGGGTCGAAGGAACGGGTCGCCGCGCTCGACGCGGAGAGCCTCGGCGAGTCGGCTCCGCAGAGCGCCGGCGTCGCCGAGGGCGCACCCGGCTGGCTGTGGTGGGCCGGCGCGATCGCCCTGCTCGCGGTGGCCGGGGCCATGAGCGGCCTGGTCGTCGTGCAGCGCCGCAACAACTCGTAGTCTGTTCCGGGGCCGGCTCTCGGGCCGGCCCCGGCCGCGGCCCTCTCCGGGGCAGGCGGGGAGGATCCCGAACACGGGACGCCGAACCGCCGCTCGACCAGTCGGATATCCCGGGCCGGTCGGATGCGAACAGCCCCCGAACTGCAGCATCGATACCGCTCGACAGCGAGACAAAGGACATCACCGTGACATTCCGCCCCCTCAACCGTGCAGCACGAACGGGCGCCCTGCTCGGCGCCGCGATCCTCGGCGGCGGGCTGCTGCTGGCCCCCGCGACGGCGCAGGCGGCGCCCCTGGTGGCTGAGGAGACGACAAGCGCCGACTGCACCGTGACGAGCTCCGAACTGCGCTGGGGTGTGAAGGAGAGCTTCCGCTCGTACATCAGCGGCAGCATCGCGAACGGCGAGTGGACTACCGACAACGGTGCGGGCTACGAGACTCCCGAGTTCATCTGGAGCACCGACGCCGGCGAACTCTCGAGCGACCTCGAATCGGGCACCATCTCCTTCACCGGCGGGGTGCACTTCACCGGGCACGGCGGCGCGCTCGCCATGGACCTCGCCAACCCCTCGATCCAGTTCGAGGGGGATGCCGCGTACCTGCTGCTCGACTTCGGGGCCACCGACACCGCGCAGGAGGGGGCGCCCGCCTCCTCTCAGCTGCGAGCGGCGAAGATCGAACTCGGCGAGGCGCTCTCGACCGAGGGGGACGCCCTCACCATCTCGGGCGCGACGACGCGGCTCACGTCGGAGGGGGCGGCGGCCTTCAACGGCGACTACGGTGACTACGCCGCAGGCGACGAGATGGACCCGGTCAGCCTCACCGCCGCGGTCAGCGGATGCGAGCTCGGCGCCGTCGAGATCGCGGCTCCGGCGGAGCCCGACGAGGAGGAGCCCGCACCCGCGCCGGCCGAACCGGTCGCGCAGCAGCAGGTCCCGTGGATCCCCATCATCGTGGGCGGGGTCGCGATCCTCGTCATCGGCGTCACCGCCGGCATGCTGATCGCGGGTCGCGGCAAGGGCAAGAGCGCCGGCGCGGGCGCTCCCGACGGGGCGGCAGCGTCGCAGGATCCCGAGCAGACCCCCGGCGGCTAGCTCGACGCGCAACCGACGGGCGCGCAGTTGACAGACGCCCCCGACGGACGCCACCGGCGAGACGCACCTGGCGAGGCGCCGTCGGAGCGGGATCCGGAGCGGATCCGGAGCGGGATCGGTATGGCGAGCGTTCAGAGCGCGCGCAGGGGAAGCACGATCCCCTTGCCGGTGAGCGGGTGGAGGATCACCTCGACCGGCGTGCGGTAGACCTCCGACACGATCTCCGCCGTGAGCACCCGATCCGGCGCGTCGCACGCCACCACCGCTCCATCCCGCAGCAGCGCGATCCGATCGGCGTACGCCGCGGCGAGGTTGAGATCGTGCAGCACGATCAGCACGGCGTCGCCCGCGAGCGCGCGATCCCGGGCGAGACCGAGGACGGCCTCCTGGTGACCGAGGTCCAGCGCCGCGGTCGGCTCGTCGAGCATGAGCACGCCCGTGCGGCCGGCCATGACACGGGCGAACGCGGTGCGGGCGCGCTCGCCACCCGAGAGCGATGGCACGCGGCGGTTGCCGAGGTGCGCGACGTCGGCGGCGTGGATCGACTCGGCGATCGCCTCGTTGTCCTCGTCCTCGCGCGGGGTGCGGCGCCAGGGCGCCCGGCCCATCTCGACCACCTGGTGCACCGTGAACGGGAAGAGCAGCTGGTTGTCCTGCAGCAGCACGCTGCGCCGCCGCGAGAGCTCGATGAGCGACCAGTCGGAGATCTCGCGCCCGAAGAACCGCACCGATCCGTCGTCGGGGGCCACATCCCCCGAGAGCAGGCTGAGCAGCGTCGACTTGCCGGCGCCGTTGGGCCCGAGCAGTGCGAGCACCTCGCCGGCGCGCACCTCCAGCGAGACGTCGTCGAGCAGCGCCCGGCCGCCGCGCACCACGCGCACCGACTCGGCGGCGCAGACGACCTCCCCGGCGGCGGCTCGCGAGGGCAGGATGATCTGACGGGCGGCCATCAGCCCCACCCCCCGCTGCGCTTGCGGGTGCGCCGCAGCAGCCAGAAGAAGAACGGCCCGCCGACGAGCGAGGTCAGCATGCCGATCGGCATGTCCGCCATCGGCACGATCGTGCGCGCGGAGAGATCGGCGAGCGTGAGCAGGAGCGCCCCGCCCAGCGCCGAGGCCGTGACGAGCGGTAGATGCGCGGGGCCCAGGATCATGCGCATGAGGTGCGGGATCACGAGGCCGACGAAGGCGATGATGCCCGCGAACGCGACCGATGCGCCCACCAGCAGGGCGACCAGCACGATCACGCAGATCCTGAGAGCCTCGACGTTGACGCCGAGGTGACGGGCGTTCCGCTCGCCGAGCGAGAGCAGGTCGAGCTTGCGGGCGACGACGTAGGAGACGACGAGGCCCAGGGCGATCACCGGCGTCACCACGAGCACCTGCGACCAGCGGCTCCCCGCGATGCTGCCAAGCTGCCAGAACACGATCTGCTCGCGGGACTGCGTGTCGCCGAGGAAGGTGAGCAGGGCGATCGCGGCGCCGGCGACCGCGTTCACGGCGATACCGGTGAGCACGAGGGTGACGACCTCGGTCTTCCCCTCCGCGCGGCTCATGCCGTAGACGATGAGCGTGGCGCCGAGGCCCGCCGCGAAGGCGAACACAGCCGTCGTCCACTCCCCGAAGACGGTGAGGCCGAACACGATGCACAGGCCGGCGCCCACGGCCGCGCCCGACGAGACCCCGATCACGCCCGGCTCGGCGAGCGGGTTGCCGAAGATCGCCTGCATGAGCAGACCGGAGACCGCGAGTCCCGCTCCGACGAGCGCCGCCATGGCGACCCGCGGGAAGCGGATCGCCCAGAGCGTCTGGTCGCCGGTCGGGTGGGAGGGCAGCGGCAGCCAGTCGAGCCCCACCCGGTGCAGCAGCGATCCGAGCACCTCCTGCGGCGGGATCGCGAGCTGCCCGGTGCCGGCCGAGGCGAGGAGGGCCACGACGAGTGCGATCGAGAGCGCCGTGAAGAGCGCAACCGCAGTCGCGGTGTGCCGCGAGGACGCGGCCTGGCTGCGAGATGTCATACGCGCTGAAGCTGCTTTCTGAGCGATGCGTCGCCGAATGGGGCGGGTGCTGGAGGAACGCGTTCGGGTTCCTCATACCTATCTTAGGGTAGGCTAACCAGGTCTTGCCGAACACGTCCCGAAGGGTTCATATGCCGCGCTCTCGTACCGCTCGCGGGCTCAGGGCCGCGACCCTCGCGATCGTCGCCCTCCTCGGTCTCGGGCTGACGGCCTGCCAGACCGGCGCGGCGGTGCAGGGCGAGGCGGCGGACGCGCCCGTCCAGCTCCCGCCGCTCTCCGAGATCACGCCAGCCGAGGATCCGACCGCCCTCGAGGGCCCCACGACGGCCGTCATCGGCGGTCCCACCATGGAGCCGGTGGCCGACGGACCCGAGCCGGATCTCCCCGTGACCGTGGTCTCCCACGACAAGTCGGGCGACACGGAGATCGAGGTCACCGACACCTCCCGGGTGCTCGCGCTCTCCCTGAGCGGATCGCTGGCCGAGCTGGTCCACGCGTACGGGCTCAGCGACACCCTCGTGGGGCGGGACGTCTCCACGAACCTGCCAGGCCTCGAGGAGCTGCCCGTGGTGACCCGCGACGGGCACTCCATCGACGCCGAGAGCGTCCTCGGGCTGAACCCGAGCCTGATCCTCACCGACGGATCCATCGGGCCGATCGACGTGGTCCTGCAGCTGCGCGACGCCGGCATCCCCGTCGTGATGGTGACGCGCGCCGTGGACCCGGAGACGACGTACCAGACCGCGCGGGAGATCGCCGCCGCGCTCGGCGTCGCTCCGCTGGGGGAGGAGCTCGTGACGGAGCTCACCCAGGCGATCGCCGACAAGGAGGAGGAGATCGCGGAGCTGGTGCCCGCCGACGAGGCGAAGCGGCCCCGGGTCGCATTCCTCTACGTCCGCGGCACCGGGATCTTCTACCTCTTCGGGGAGGGGAGCGGGATCGACAGCCTGATCCGCTCCATCGGGGCGGTCGACGTGGCCCGGGAGATCGGATGGGTCGGCGAGAAGCCGATGACCGACGAAGCCCTCATCGCGACGGATCCCGATGTGATCCTGGTGATGACCAAGGGACTCGAGAGTGCGGGCGGGGTCGACGGCCTGCTCGCGGCCCAGCCCAGCATCGGACTGACCTCGGCGGGCGAGAAGCGCCGCATCATCGACGTCGACGACACCCTGCTGTTCGCGGGAGGCACCCGGATCCCCGACGTGATGGACGGCCTCGCGCGCGCGATCTACGCGCCAGACTCGCTGTAGACGGCGGAGATGTCGCCCGCCGGGCGCCGCGCGGCGCCCGGCCGGCACTCACGATGATGCCAGCGACCGCATGTAGTCTGGTCTGCGGTTATGCCGCCCGCGATACGCGGGCAGCCCCAGCGAGAACCCGGAGGAGAAGAGCGTGGTGCAAGGACAGGACGACGCCGACGCGCGTCGCGGCTCGCACCAGGACTACCCGGAGGATCGCTTCGACCGCCCCACCGCTGGCGGTCGAGTCGGCGCGCACCGCTTCGCCGCCAGGCAGCGGTACGTCTGGCAGTACCTCGTCGCGGCCGCGGTGGGCTTCGTGCTGCTGACGGGCCTCGGCATCATCGGCGTGCAGAGCCTCGGCGGCGATCGCGTGGATCACCTCTCCGACGGGCGGCCCTCGGCGCCCGCGTCCGAGGAGGTGGAGGCCGTGCTCGACCCCGCGGCGACCGTCGCGGTGTTCAACGGCACCGAGATCCCGAACCTCGCCGCCGGCGTCGACGGCGTCATCACGGCGAACGGGTGGGGGCAGATCGTGCTCTCCGACAACGCGGCGGCCTCGGACGTCGACATCTCCGCCGTGTTCTACGCCGCGCCCGAGGACGAGGCCGCCGCGGAGGGCCTCGCCGCCGAGCTCGGGGGCCTCTCCACCTACGAGGCGCCGCCGGAGTACGGGGAGTACGGGGCCCGCCTCGTGGTGCTGCTCGGCGCCGACTACCAGGGCCCGGGCATCGCGGAGGCGGAGCAGATGACCCAGGAGGGGCAGAGCGAGGCTCCGCCCACGGAGGAGGCGCTGCCCGAGGAGGGGCAGACGCCCGAGGAGAATACCCTGCCCGAGGGCGGCGAGGCGCCCGTGCAGTAGCCGGCGGCATCCCGGCCGCGGACGCGCATGATCCGGCCGTCGCCCGCTGTTCGCTGAGCGCGAGCATCCCCGCTTGCACTCCCCGTGCGTGAGTGCCAAGATTGTCTTAGCACTCCGAATGGGTGAGTGCCAAGACATTCAGTGCTTCGGTGTCCCGAACGGGTCACCACCACGAGCGTCCGGGAGGGACGATACATGGCAAAGATCATTGCGTTTGATGAGGAAGCGCGTCGCGGCCTTGAGCGGGGTCTGAACACCCTCGCTGACGCCGTCAAGGTGACCCTCGGCCCGCGCGGCCGCAACGTCGTGCTGGAGAAGAAGTGGGGCGCTCCCACGATCACCAACGACGGTGTGTCCATCGCCAAGGAGATCGAGCTCGACGAGCCCTACGAGAAGATCGGTGCGGAGCTCGTCAAGGAGGTCGCCAAGAAGACCGACGACGTCGCGGGCGACGGCACCACCACCGCCACCGTTCTCGCCCAGGCGCTCGTGCGCGAGGGCCTGCGCAACGTCGCCGCCGGCACCGACCCCATCTCCCTGAAGAAGGGCATCGAGAAGGCCGTCGCCGCTGTCTCGGCGAAGCTGCTCGAGAACGCCAAGGAGGTCGAGACCACCGACCAGATCGCCGCCACCGCTTCGATCTCGGCCGCCGACGAGCAGATCGGCGCGCTGATCGCCGAGGCCATCGACAAGGTCGGCAAGGAGGGCGTCGTCACCGTCGAGGAGTCGAACACCTTCGGCACCGAGCTCGAGCTGACCGAGGGCATGCGCTTCGACAAGGGCTACCTGTCGGCGTACTTCGTCACCGACGCCGACCGCCAGGAGGTCGTCTTCGAGGATCCCTACATCCTCACCGTCAACAGCAAGGTCTCGAACATCAAGGACCTGCTCCCCATCGTCGATCCGGTGATCCAGTCGGGCAAGCAGCTCCTCATCATCGCCGAGGACGTCGAGGGCGAGGCGCTCGCGACGCTCGTGCTCAACAAGATCCGCGGCATCTTCAAGTCGGCCGCCGTCAAGGCCCCCGGCTTCGGCGACCGCCGCAAGGCCATGCTCCAGGACATCGCGATCCTCACCGGCGGCCAGGTCATCTCCGAGGAGGTCGGTCTCAAGCTCGAGAACGCCACCCTCGACATGCTCGGCACCGCGCGCAAGGTCATCATCACCAAGGATGAGACCACCATCGTCCAGGGCGGCGGCGAGGAAGAGGCGATCCAGGGCCGCGTGGCCCAGATCCGCCGCGAGATCGAGAACACCGACAGCGACTACGATCGCGAGAAGCTGCAGGAGCGTCTCGCGAAGCTCGCCGGCGGCGTCGCCGTCATCAAGGCCGGCGCGGCCACCGAGGTCGAGCTCAAGGAGCGCAAGCACCGCATCGAGGACGCCGTCCGCAACGCGAAGGCCGCTGTCGACGAGGGCGTGCTGCCCGGCGGCGGTGTCGCGCTGATCCAGGCCGGCAAGGACGTCTTCGCCTCGCTCGAACTCTCGGGCGACGAGGCCGTGGGCGCGAAGATCGTCGAGACCGCCATCGAGGCTCCGCTGCGCCAGATCGCGCTCAACGCCGGCCTCGAGCCCGGCGTCGTCGCCGATCGCGTGGCGAACCTGCCCGTCGGCCACGGCCTGAACGCCGCGACCGGCGAGTACGGCGACCTGGTCGCGCAGGGCATCCTCGACCCGGCCAAGGTGACCCGTTCGGCCCTGCAGAACGCGGGCTCGATCGCCGGTCTCTTCCTCACCACCGAGGCCGTCATCGCAGACAAGCCCGAGCCGGCTGCCCCCGCGGCTGCCGATCCGGGCGCGGGCATGGACTTCTAAGAGTCCGTACTCGAGCGGGGGTCGCGTGTTTCGCGGCCCCCGCTTTTGCATGCCCGGGGTGCGGGCCGCCCCGGTAGGCGGCTGCCAGCCGCCGGCGGCGGATCTGCCGTCAGAGGAAGCAGAACCCCGGTTTCGGTTCCGCTGACGGCAGATCTCCCGCCGGGGGAGGGGCACCCAGGTGCTCAGACACCTCGAACACCCGGGGGGCCCGAGAAACGTGCGAACCTACTCCCAGCGGAAGAAGAGTGCCGCCACGGCCGCGCCGACCACGGCGGATACGGCGAGGCTGACGAGGTGCGCCGGATCGGCAGGCATGCCGGCCCACGCGGCGGAGAGCGCTTCGACGCCCGCCCCGAACGGCAGGGCCTCGCCGACCGTCGCCATCCACCCGGGCAGGGCGTCGCGGGATCCGAACATGCCGCCGAGCGCTCCGAGTCCGAGGAATCCGATCAGTCCGAGCGCGACCGCGGCGTTCGGGGTCGGTGCGAGCGAGGCCACGATCATGCCGATCCCGTACATCGCGAGCATCGTCAGCAGCAGCACTCCGAGCGCGGTCCACGCGTGGATCGGCGGGCGCGCCCCGAAGAAGGCGGCGGCGACGCCGAAGGCGAGGGCGATCCCGAGGAGCGCCTGCACGAAGCTCACTGCGACCTGGGCGGCGAGCACCGCGAGCGGCGACAGGGGAGTGGTCGCGAGGCGGCGCAGAATGCCCGAGCGGCGGTAGTAGGCGAGGAAGCTCGGCATGTTGAGCACGCCGATCATGGTGACCACCATGACGGAGACGAGCGGCAGCACGAACAGGTCGAGCGCGCTGCGCCCGTTCGCGACGATCTCCGTGCTCGCCGTCGACGCCGAGGTCAGGAGGATGATGATCGGCAGGCCGAGCGGGATCACGAGGCCAGCGGTGTCCCGCACGGTCATCTTCGCCTCGCAGACGCACAGGCGCCACCAGGCCGCCAACGAGGGGGAGCGCCGGGCGGCGCCGCTCTCGACCGAGTCCGCGGAGACGGCGATGCTCGCGTCCGCGCTGAGGTGCTCGTGGTCGTGACGGTCGCGGTGCTCGCGGCCGAGGTGATCGTGCTCGCGGTGCTCGCGGTCGACGGGCGGGTTCATGCTGCCTCCTCCTCGGAGTGCTCCTCGAACGGGTCTTCGGGGCGCCTGCCCGTGAGCGTCACGAACGCCTCGTCGAGGTCGCGCGCCCCGGATCGTTCGACGAGGGCCGCAGGGGTGCCGCTCGCGATGACGCGTCCCGCATCGAGCAGCGCGACGCGATCGCAGAGGCGCTCGACCTCCTCCATCGCGTGGCTGACGAGCAGGATCGTCGTCCCCTCCCCGCGCAGGTGCTCGATGGCGGCCCACATCCGCCGCCGCGCCCGCGGATCGAGGCCCGTCGTGAGCTCGTCGAGGATCACGACCCGCGGACGCCCCGCGAGCGCGAGAGCGATGGAGAGGCGCTGCTGCTGACCCCCGGAGAGCCGCTCGAAGCGGGTGCGCCGCTGGCCCCCGAGTCCCACCAGCTCGACGAGGTCGTCGGCGGGGCGCGGATCCGAGTAGAAGCCCCGGTAGAGCCCGATCAGCTCCTCCACCGTGAGGGCGCCGTGCAGGTACGCGCTCTGCAGCTGCACGCCGAGCACTCGACGCAGGGCCGCGCGATCCCGACGCGGATCGAGGCCGAGCACGCGCACGGTGCCGCGATCCCGCCGGCGCAGCCTGCGGAGTCCGGCGATCACCTCGACCGTCGTCGTCTTGCCCGCCCCGTTCGCGCCGAGGATTCCGAAGACCTCCCCGGAGCCGACGCGCAGGTTGACGTCCTCGACGGCGATCTTGCGCCCGTACCGCTTGTGCAGGCCCTCGACGCGCACCGCCGCGTCGCCACTCCGATCCGTATCCATGCTTCCACGCTAGGAGCGGTTCTGCGCGTGGCGCCCGTGCCGGACGTCATCGTCTCGACCGTGACTTCCGGCACCTGTACACGCCCGGGCCGCGCGCTCTACCCTGAGAGGATGCGCCGCTTCAATCCCGAGCTCTGGGCGGGAATCGCGATGCTCGCCGTCATGCTCATCGCGGCCGGTCCCGTACTGCTCGGCGCCCCGACGGCGATCCCGCACCTCGCCTGGGTCGGGCTCTTCGTCCTGATGCTCGTCGCGATGATGGGCGCCCTCTGGAGCGGTGAGGATCCGCGGAGCCCGGGCTGGCGCACGGGGCTGCTGCTCGGGATCGCCGTGCTCGCATCGTGGGGGCTCGTGCTGGGGGCGCGCGGTGCGGGACTGGTGGCGATCCTGCTCGTCATCACGGTCGCCGTGAGTCCGTACCTGGTGCCGATCCGGGTCGGCTGGGCGCTCATCGTCCTCAATCTGGCCGTGCTCCTCGGGGCTCTCGCCCCGAGGTCGGGCGAGCCGGGCTGGCTCGTGGAGATCTCGATCATGCTGGGGTTCTACCTGCTGATCCAGGCGGCGTCGCTGCTGAGCTCGGTGGCGCTGCTGCGCGAGCAGCGGGCGAGGCGGGAGCTGACCGAGGCGCACGTGGATCTGCAGGCGGCGGCCGTGCTGCTCGCGGACTCGGCCCGCACGAGCGAGCGGCTCCGGATCTCGCGCGACCTGCACGATCTCATCGGCCACCAGCTGACGGTGCTGGCGCTCGAGCTGGAGGCGGCGAAGCACCGGATGCCGGGAGGCGACGGCGCGGCGGCGGACACGGGGGAGGCCGGTGACCCGGCCGCCCCGCGCGGCGACGGCGCTGCCCCGCACATCGAGCGGGCCGCCGGTGTGGCGCGCGAGCTGCTGTCGAGCGTGCGAGCGACCGTGGGCGAGCTGCGGAACGACGGGGGCGAGCTGCGCGAGACGCTGCAGCGGGTGGTGCAGGATCTCACCGAGCCGCGAGTGGTGCTCGAGGTCGATGACGCCCTGAGGCTCGACGAGGATCGCACCGTGCTGCTGGTGCGCGCGGTGCAGGAGATCGTGACGAACACGATCCGGCACGCGCGCGCCGGGGAGCTGAGGATCGAGGTGCGGAGGACCCGTGACGGCGTCGTGCTGTGCGCGCGAGACGACGGCTGGGGATCGCGCGGGACGGTGCTCGGCAACGGACTGCTGGGGCTGCGCGAGCGCTTCGAGGGGTTCGGCGGCAGCGCCGTGTTCATGGGAGGCGGCGCCGGGTCCGGCCCGGGCGCCGGGTCCGCCCCGGGCGCCGAACCGAGCCCGGGCGCCGAACCGACCCCGGGCGCCGGGTCGACCCCTGCCGGCTCGTCGGCCCGTGCCGTCGAGCCGGCCGGAACGGCCGGTTTCCGCGGGTTCGGCGTGACCGCGCGACTGCCGGTGCCGGAACGGAGCCCGGGATGACCCGGGTCGTGGTGGTCGACGACCAGGCGCTCGTGCGCCAGGGGATCCGCACGCTGCTCGAGCTCGCCGGCCTCGAGGTGGTCGGCGAGGCCGGCGATGGAGAGGAAGCGCTCGCCGTCGTCGCCGAGACACGACCGGAGGTGCTGCTGCTCGATCTGCGGATGCCGCACCGGGACGGCCTCTGGACCCTGCGTCGGCTGCGGGACGACGGGAGCGACCTGCCCGCGCTCGTGCTCACCACCTTCGACGACGACGCCCTCGTGCTCCAGGCGCTGCACGCCGGCGCCCGAGGCTACCTCCTCAAGGACGTCACGCTCGAGCAGCTCACGCGGGCCGTCAGCGTGCTCGCGGGCGGAGGCACCTTCATCGCACCGTCGATCACCGACCGGTTGCTGCGTGCGATCCGCTCCGGACCGTCGCCGGTCGACACGGGATCGCCGGTGGAGGAGCTCACCGGACGGGAGCTCGAGGTGCTGCGCCTCATGGCCGAGGGCTACAGCAACCGCGAGATCGCCGCCGCGGTGTTCCTCGCGGAGGGCACCGTGAAGAACCACGTCTCGACGATCCTGCAGAAGCTCGGCACCCGGGATCGCACGAGGGCCGTGCTGCGCGCGCTCCACGAGGGGATCCTGCGCTGAGGAGGCGGCCGGCGTCGGCGGCTAGGCGCCCGCTCGCACCAGGACCTTCATGCGCTTGCCCGCGCGCAGGTCGATCATCGCCTCGACGACGCCCTCGAGCGGCACCTCGGACACCCACCCCTCGGAGGTGTAGCCGCCCGAGGACATGGCCTGAATCACCGCGTCGAAGTCGGACTGCAGGTAGCCGAGTGTGCCCCGGATCGCCGTCTCCGACATCACGAGCTGCGTCGGCATGAGCTCGAGCGGGCGCTCGTGGATCGCGACCACCACGACCTCGCCGCCGGGCGTCAGCTCGCCGAGGGCGCTCGTCACGGCGACGCCCACGCCGGCCGCGTCGAATGCGACGTCGACGCCGCGGCCGCCGGTCTCGGCCTGCACCCGCGCCGTCAGATCCTCCTCGGCGGGATTCACGACCGTCGTCGCCCCCACTCCCTCGATCGCGGCCCGGCGCTCCGCACTGGGTTCGGAGACGATGACCGTCTCGACGCCGCGCGCCCGCAGAGCGAACCAGACGCCGATGCCGATGGGCCCGGCGCCGGCGACGAGGGCGGTCTGCCCCGCCTCGATTCCGCTGCGTTCCACCGCGTGCCAGGCGACCGCCATGGGCTCGACGAGAGCTCCCATGCGCAGGTCGACGTCGTCGGGCAGCACGTGGAGCTTCGAGGCGGGCACCGTGGTGTACTCCGCCATCCCGCCGCCGTTGGACATGACGCCGTGGAACGAGATCATCCGGCAGACGTTGACCATTCCCTTCTCGCACGCGGGGCACTCGCCGCAGTAGTAGATCGGCCACACGGCGACGCGGTCGCCCACCTGCACCGAGTCGACTCCCTCGCCGAGCTCGACGACGGTTCCGGAGAACTCGTGCCCCAGCACCTGCGGGGGCAGCGAGCCCGTGAGGGGGTGCGGCTCGTCGAAACTGATCCCGGCGGACTCGGGAGCGAAGTAGATGTGGAGGTCCGATCCGCAGATGCCCGAGTAGGCGTTGCGGATCTTCACCTCGCCGGGGCCGGGAGTCGGCTCCTCGATGTCCTCGATGCGGACGTCTTCCTTCGCGTGGAACCGTGCTGCTTTCATCTTCATCGCTCCTTCGTTCGGTTTCGGTTCGAGGATCGGTGCCGCCGTGAGACCGGGGCCCGCAGGGCGGGCGGACGGTCGCGGGGCAGGGGGCCGGTTCCTATCCCTCGGCGCCGCCGAGGAACGGCCGCAGGTCGGGGTATCCGGAGGTCGACCAGGCGCCGTCCACGACGAGGTTGTCCCCCGAGATGTAGGAGGCGTCGTCGCTGGCGAGGAAGAGGGCGGCCGCGGCGATCTCCTCGGGCTGCGCGGGGCGGCGCATCGGGATCCGCTCGGCGTATGCCTCGGTCACTCCGGGGATGCTCGTCAGTCCGCTGGTCAGCGGCGTCGAGACGAGTCCGGGCGAGACGGCGTTGACGCGGATGCCCGCCTCACCGAGTTCCAGCGCCGCCTGCTTGGTGAGCATCACCGTCCCCGCCTTGGAAGCGGTGTAGCCCACCCCGTAGAACATCGGCACGAGGGAGTTGAGCGAGGCGACGTTCACGATCGAGCCCTGCTTGCCCTCGCTGAGCATCTGGCGGGCGCCGAGGCGGGTGCCGTTGAAGGCGCTGTAGAGGTTCAGCCGCACGGTGAAATCCCAGTCCTCGAACGAGATGTCGGTGAGGGATCCCGACTTCGAGCCGCCGGCGACGTTGAAGACCAGGTCGAGCGTGCCGAAGCGCTCGACCGTCTCATCGACGAGAGCGGCGAAGTCGCGCTCATCGGTGACATCGGTGCGGCGGCCGGCCGCGTTCGGTCCGAGCGTGTCGCCGATTCCGGCTATCGCCTGCTCGTTGATGTCGGCGATCATGACGGAGCCGCCTTCGGCGATCAGGCGTTCCGCGATCTTCGCCCCGATCCCGGAGACGCCTCCGGTGACGATGGCGACCTTTCCTGCAAATCTGTCTGACACGGTTCGCGTCCTTTCCGTCGGGCCCCGTCGCCCCTCGATCCGGGAGAGCCCGGCAGCTCCAACTATAGGGCAGTTGTCTGATAAATAGAATGGGGGAATGGATCCGAGACAGCTGCGCACGCGCAACAAGCTTCGGCAGACCCTGCACCGCCTCGCCGCCGCGAAGCCGATCAGCCGGGTGACGGTCGCCGAGATCGCGAGAGACGCGGGCGTCACGCGAGATACCGTGTACCGGCACGGCTCGGACCCCGTGCAGCTCCTCGCCGACTTCCTCGGAGAGGAGCTGCGCGCGCTCGGCGCCGGCGCGGAGCCACTGCCCGCGATCGCGCCCCCGGGCCGCACGGTCTTCGACGACGGTGAGCGGGAGCTGCTCGAGCACATCACCCGGCACGCCGCGATCTATCGCAACGCTCTCTGCCCGCGCCTCATCGGACCGGTGCGCGACATCCTGATCGACCGCCTCTCGGAGGGGCTGCGCGCCCATCTCGATGCTCACCCGGAGATCGCCCCGGCCGCCGCGATCCCGCCCGAGACCGCCCCGGCCGCGACCGCCCCGCCGCCCGGCGGGGGCTCCCTCGACGACGAGACCCGCACGCGGATGCTCGTCGCATACGCCGCCGCGGGCACCGTGGCCGCGATCGAGGAGTGGCTGCGTGCGGGCGACCTCGACGCACCGGAGGCCGCCGCGTCCGCGGTCATCGCGGCGTCCCCGGAGTGGTGGCTCGGCCGACGATAGGTCCCGTCGCCCCGGCCGTCGGCGCTCAGCCCTGCTTGATCACGGGAACGGTGTCGGTGGGCGGCGGGGCGGAGGGCAGGTCGACGCGGAAGGTCGCGCCTCCGCCCGGGGTCTCCCGCACGCTCACGCGGCCGCCGTGCGCATCGACGATCGACCGCACGATCGCGAGCCCGAGGCCCGAGCCGCCGGTCTCGCGGTTGCGCGAGCTGTCGGCGCGCCAGAACCGGTCGAAGATCTTGGAGCGGATCTGCTCCGGCACGCCGTCACCGTGATCGACGATCTCGAAGCTCGACATCCCCGTGTCCGACGATGACGACACGACGATCTCGATGGGGCTGCCCTCGGGAGTGTGGCGCAGCGCGTTGCCGAACAGGTTCGTCATGAGCTGGCGCACCTTGTGCTCGTCGCCCGTCACGACGGGGGCGGCGGGGTCCTCCACAGCGGTCACCGCGCGGTCGGGCGCCTGCGCCCCGGCGTCCAGCGCCGCGTCGTGCGCGAGCTCGTTGAGGTTCAGGCTGGTCAGCTGCAGCGGGCGCCGCTCGTCGAGACGCGCGAGGGCCAGCAGATCCTCGACGAGCGAGGTCATGCGGATCGCCTCCTTCTCGATGCGATCCATCGCCTGCCCCACCTGCTCCTCGTCCTGCAGCGCGCCCATGCGGTACAGCTCCGCGTATCCGCGCACCGACACGAGGGGTGTGCGGAGCTCGTGGCCGGCGTCTCCGACGAAGCGCCGCATCTTCTCGATGGTCGCCGCCTGATCGGCGAGGGATCCGTCGAGGCGGTCGAGCATCACGTTGAGCGATTCGCCGAGGTGCCCCACCTCGGTGTGCGGGCTCTCCACCATGATGCGCTTCGAGAAGTCGCCGCGCGAGATCTCGAGCGCCGTCTGCTCGACCTGGGCGAGCGGCAGGAACGTCGTGGTGACGAGGATCCGCGTGAGGGCGGCGCCGAGCAGGATCACGGCGATCCCGAACCCCGAGAAGATGACGATGTACTTCGCCATCACCTGGTTGACGGCGGCCGTGGATGCGGCGATGAGCAGCGTGCCGCGCGGCTCGCCGTCGGCGCTGATGGGGGTGGTCACGAAGTGCCACTTCACGCCCTCGGGGCTCGAGAGCTGCCGCACCCCGTCCCCGTTCTCGACCACCCAGTCGAGCGACAGGGGCAGGACGGTGGGGGGTGAGACCCGCATCGTGCGCTCGTTGTCGTACAGCACCTCGCCGTCGGCGCTCAGCACGGCGACGTAGTACTGCGGGCCGGCGTTCAGCACGTCGGGCCGCGTGAGCGCTCCCGAGTCGGCCCCCGGCTGCAGCGCCAGGGTCGGGTCGTTGCGGAGCTGCTGCAGCTCGCGGTCGAGACCGTTCAGCAGCTGCGGCTGCAGCAGCGACAGCGTGCCCACGCCCGCGACGATCAGGCCGAGGAAGAGGATGAACACCGTCACCCCGGTGATCTTCGTGCGGAGCGCGACGTCCGCCCAGCGATCCGAGAGGGTGCGCTTCGCCACCGGCGCCTACTTGGATTCGGTCTTCAGCATGTACCCGAAGCCGCGCTTGGTCTGGATCAGCGACTCGCTCGTGAGCGGGTCGAGCTTGCGGCGCAGGTACGAGATGTAGGACTCGACGATGCCCGCGTCGCCGTTGAAGTCGTACTCCCAGACGTGGTCGAGGATCTGCGCCTTCGAGAGCACCCGGTTCGCGTTCTGCATGAGGTAGCGCAGCAGCTTGAACTCGGTGGGGGAGAGCTCGATGGGCGTGCCCTCCACCGACACCTCGTGGGTGTCCTGGTCCATCACGATCGGGCCGGCGGCGAGCACCGAGTCCTCGTCCTCCTGGATGGTGCGGCGCAGGATCGCCTTGATACGCGCGATGATCTCGTCGAGGCTGAACGGCTTCGTCACGTAGTCGTCGCCGCCCACCGTGAGGCCCGTCACCTTGTCCTCGGTGTCGTCCTTCGCGGTGAGGAAGAGGATGGGGGCGGTGTAGCCGGCGGAGCGCAGGCGCTTGGTCACGCTGAACCCGTTCATGTCGGGCAGCATCACGTCGAGGATGATGAGGTCCGGCTCCTCCTCGAGGACGGCGGAGATGGTCTGCGCGCCGTTCGATACAGCGCGCACGCCGAAGCCGGCGAAACGCAGGCTGGTGCTGAGCAGCTCGCGAATGCTGGGCTCGTCGTCGACGATCAGGATCCGGGGTCCCTTGTGCTGTGTGTTCATGCCTCCAGTCTCTGACCGTTTGCTATGAAGTGGCTGAAAATAACCGGCTATTCGGCGCTCCGCCCGAGCTCCTCCACGGTCATCTCGCCGACGCGCTGACCGGCGACGGGGGTGAGTCGGCTCAGCTGGGTGACGTGACGCGGCTCCAGCTCCTCGAGCGACGAGACGCCGAGCAGGGTCATGGTGCGCTCGATCTCCGTGCGCAGGATCTGGATCGCGCGGTCCACACCCGTGCGGCCGCCCGCCATCAGGCCGTACAGGTACGCCCGGCCGATGAGGGCGAACTTCGCGCCGAGGGCGACCGAGGCCACGATGTCGGCGCCGTTCATGATGCCGGTGTCGATCATGACGGTGGCGTCGCGGCCGACCTCGCGCACGACCTGGGGCAGCAGATGGAACGGCACCGGGGCGCGGTCGAGCTGACGGCCCCCGTGATTCGACAGCACGATGCCGTCGACCCCGCCGTCGATGAGCCTCACGGCGTCGGGCACGTTCTGCACGCCCTTCACGATGAGCTTGCCGGGCCACATCTCGCGGATGACCTCGAGGTCGTCGTAGGAGATCGTCGGATCCATCGCCGCGTTGAGCAGGTCGCCGACCGTGCCCCCGGTCGACGAGAGCGATGCGAACTCGAGCTTCGGGGTGGTGAGGAAGTCGAACCACCACCAGGGGCGCGGGATCGCGTTGAGCACCGTGTTGAGGCTCAGCTGCGGCGGGATGGAGAAGCCGTTGCGCTTGTCGCGGAGGCGGGCCCCGGCGACGGGGGTGTCGACGGTGAACATGAGGGTGTCGAAGCCCGCGGCGGCCGCGCGCTCGACGAGGCGGTAGGAGATGTCGCGATCCCGCATCACGTACAGCTGGAACCAGTTGCGGCCTGCGGGGTTCGCCGCCTTGACCGCTTCGATCGAGGTGGTGCCGAGCGTGGAGAGGGTGAAGGGGATGCCCGCGTCTCCCGCCGCGCCGGCGCCCGCGATCTCGCCCTCGGTCTGCATGAGCCGGGTGAAGCCCGTGGGGGCGATGCCGAAGGGCATCGAGGAGCGGCCGCCGAGGATCTCGACGCCGGTGTCGACGCGCTCGGCGGGCTTCAGGATGTCGGGGTGGAACTCGATGTCCTCGAACGCCTGGCGGGCGCGATGGAGGGAGAGCTCTCCCTCCGCGGCGCCGTCGGTGTAGTCGAAGGCCGCGGCCGGGGTGCGGCGCTTCGCGATGGCCCGCAGATCGTGGATCGTGAGCGCGGCCTCGAGGCGGCGGCGCCTCGCGTTGAGGTCGGGCTTCTTGAACTGCATGAGCTCGAGGAGTTCGGCGGGTTTCGGGAACTGGCGCTTCATCGGGTTCTGCCTTTCGACGGGTGGCGCGGGGTGTGGTCTGACCACATGAATTGTAGGTGCAGGATCCCGGTGCGTCAACGCAGGACGCCCCGGCTACCCCGCCGTCTCGCGGTAGTAGCCCTCGATGTGCTCGCGCAGCAGCGCGGATGCCCCCGAGGGATCGTCGCTGCGCAGGCGCTCGGCGATGGCGCGGTGCTCGCCGCGCAGGCGGGCCGCCGTCCGGTGCCAGTCGGGCAGCGACTCCGCGCCGGCGAGCGTGTGCTCGGCGATCGAGGCGCGCAGCGCCTCCATGAGCGTGCTGATGAGCGGGTTGCCGGCGGACCGCGCGAGGAGCGCGTGGAACTCCGCGTCGAGTCGCAGGAAGTCGGCCACCGGAAGGCCGGGGGCGTCCATGAGGTCGAGCAGTCGGTCGACGGCCGGCCAGTCCCCCGAGGCGTGCTCGGCGTGCTCCGCCGCCCAGGTCTCGAGCAGCAGCCGCGCTTCGTACACGTGCGCGTGCTCGACGTGGCTCGTCGCCAGCTGCAGGTTGAGGGCGAGGGTGAGCGCCTGCTCGGGCGCCGCCGTGATGACGGTGCCCGAGGTCGGGCCGGATCCGGTTCCCGTGCGGATGGTGCCGAGCGCCTCGAGCACGCGCAGCGCCTCCCGGATCGACGCGCGCGACACCCCGAGGGTCTCCGCGAGCGCCCGCTCCCCGGGCAGATGGTCGCCGATGCGCAGGCGGCCGCTGCGGAGCCCCTCGGTGACCCAGTCCATCACCGTCTCGTGCGCTTTCATCGCTCCCGATTATCGCAGCGTTCGGCGGGTCTCGTTCAGCCTCGCGACCTCGGCGTACCGCTCGGCGCGTCTCGCATAGGCGGCCGTCCGCTCGGGATCCGGGAGGAAGCTCGACTCGATCGTCTGCCCCAGGGAGCGCACAGTGCCGGGCGAGTCGATCGCGCCGATGGCCATGCCGGCGAGCACGGCCGCGCCCTGAGCGGCTCCGTGGCCGCTCGCGGGCCGGTCGACCCGGATCCCGAGCACGTCGGCCTTGATCTGCATCCACGCCCGCGAGGATGCCCCGCCGCCGGTCGAGAGCATGCGGTCGATCGGGAACCCCGCCGCTGTGACGGTCGCGATGTCGCGTGCGAGCGCCTGGGCGTTGCCCTCCATCGCCGCGAGCATGATCTCGGCCCCGTCGGTCGAGAGATCGATGCCGTCGATCACCCCGCGCGAGCGCATGTTCCAGGTGGGAGTGCGCTCGCCCGCGAGGCTGGTCACCATCGTCAGGCGGCTCGGCCGCTCCCTGGAGAGCAGCAGGTCGTCGTCGCGGAGTTCGATGCTCGAGTCGAGCCCGTTCACCCAGTCGACCGTCGCGCCCGCGGTGACCTGGGCGGTGATGAGCAGGTCGACGTCGGGCACGCAGTGCCGCGTGTGGATGAAGCCGGGCACGTGCGTGCCGCGGGGGACGGGCAGGATCGTGACGCTCGAGAACCCGGTCATGTCTACGAGGGGATCGCCGACCTCGAGCACACCGGCCTCGAGCGCCGAGCCGATGGAGTCGATGCCGCCGGCGACGACCGGCGCGCCGCGCGTGATGCCGGTCGCATCCGCGGCTTCCGCAGTGACGGCGCCCACGACATCCGTGGCGGCGGCGATGCGGGGGAGGCGGCGCAGCGAGGGCTCGGCATCGAGGAGCGCGTCGTCGAACGAGTCCGTCTCGTCGTCGAAGCCCTGCATGAGCGCCGCGGTCGTGTCGTCCAGCACGCTCACGCCGCAGAGCCGGCGCACGATGAAGCCGTTGGCGGCGAGCACGTGCTCGGCGCTGTCGAGCGCCGCGGGCCGGTTCGCCGCGAGCCAGGGCAGCTTCGCGGTGCCGAAGAAGGGGTCGGCTCCGTTCCTGGAGCCGGGCACGAGCTCCCCGATGCGCCTCGCCTCGGCGTCCGCTCTGCGGTCGAGCCAGGTGAGGGCCGGAGAGGTCGGGATCCCGCCCGCGTCCACGGGCACGAGCGTGGGCGCCTGCGAGGTCACGGACACGGCGACGACCGTGTGCGAACCGAGCACGCGCGCCGTCGCCGTGCGCACCGCCTCCCACCAGGCCTCGGCGTTCTGCTCGGCGGCGGCTCCGTTCGTCGACGTCGGGTAGCGCACCGAGGCGTCCGCCACGAGGCGCCCGCTGCGGTCCGTGGCGACGACCTTGACGGAGCTCGTGCCGACGTCGATGCCGAGAAGGATCCCCGCCACGCGTCAGCTCCTCGGGGTGGCCGCGGGCTTCGCGGGCTCGACGAGCGGGTGGAGCAGCGGCTCCCCGGCCAGGTACCGGCGCACCTCCTCGGCGACCCCGTCGGCGGCGCGCATCGCGGTCTCGCGGCTCGCACCGGCGATGTGCGGGGTGAGCACGATGTCGCGGCCCTCCGAGGCGAGCTCGAAGATCCGATGGGTGAAGTCCACCGGCTCGTCGGGGTAGACGTCGAAGGCGGCGCCGGCGAGCCTGCCGCTCTCGATCGCGGAGGCGACGGCGTCGTAGTCGACGAGTCCGCCTCGGGCGGCGTTGACGAGCCTCGAGCCGGGGCGCATGAGAGCCAGACGCTCCGCGTTCACCATGCGAACCGTGTCGGGCGTGAGGCGTGCGTGCACGGAGAGGAGGTCGGCCTGCTGGAACACCTCGTCGATGCTATCGGCTCGACGGGCGACGCCGTCGAGCGCGCCGTCCGGCAGGTAGGGGTCGAACACGACGACCTCGGCACCCATGGCGGCGAAGACCTCGGCGACGTGCGAGCCGACCGCGCCCGCCCCGAGCAACCCGATCGTGCAGCCCGAGACCTCACCGCCGACGGCGTCGAAGCGGTAGAAGTCGCCGCGCCACTCGTGGTCGAGCAGCGTGTCGTGGGAGAGCGGGATCCGCCGCAGCAGCGCGAGGGCGAGGCCGATCGTCATCTCCGCGGTCGCGATGCCGTTGCGGCCGGGCACATTGGCTACCGCGACGCCGTGGGCCCGGGCGGCCTCGAGATTGATGTTCGTGGGGCCGCCGCGAGAGACGGCGATGAGCCGCAGCTCGGGAGACGCGGCGATGACGCGTTCGGTCATCGGGGCGAGCTGGGTCACGATGGCCGTCGCACCGGTCAGCGCCTCGATGAGCTCGTCCTCCGAGCCCGAGGCCTCGTCGACCTCGGCGACGCGTCCGAAGGGCTCGTCCGGCCAGGGGAACTCGATCTCGGGGATCTCGACGGCGTCGTCGCCGAGGGCGTTCTCGAGCGAGGCGCGCAGATGGGAAGCCCGGATGAAGAGGTCTCCCGCGGCCAGAATTCGTGTCATCGTGTGCATCCTCGTTTCCCTGTGGATCGTGCGTGGTGCGCCGCCGCGCGGAGGGGTGGGGCCGTGCGGCGGCCCCACCCCGGGCTCGCCCTAGTCGGCGAAGTGCTCGTCGAAGTACTCCTGAGCGTTGCTCTCGTCGATCACGGTGATCGGCATGTACTGGTCCTTCTCGACCTCTTCGTCGTTCAGCAGGTCCGACGTGATATCGATCAGCGTGCGGCCGTGGGCCTTGCCGCCGCCGAGGCTCACGGAGGACTTCTGCGGATCGCCGTTGATGATGTTCTGGATCTCGATCTCGGTCGCGTCGATGCCGAACAGGCCGAAGGAGTCGTAATCGGTGATGCCGCTGGCCTTCACGCCCTCGTTGCCGCCCTGCGCCCCGCCGCCGCCGATGGTGGCGATCATCTTCATGTCGGGGTTCGCCTGCAGGAAGTTCTCGGCGTTCTTCACCCCGTCCTCGGCCGTGAGCGCGGAGTTCGTGGCCACCAGTTCGGCGTTGGGGGCGAGTTCCTCCACTGCGTCCTTGATGCCGTTCGCCCGATCGATGATCTCGGGGAACTCGGGGAGGTCCATGAGGCCCCACTCGACGACCTCCTCGTCGCCGTAGTTCTCGGTGATCCAGTTCGCGGCGGCTTCGCCGTTGGCGTATCCCGTGTTGTAGGCGTCGACGAGGTACTGCGCGTCGTAGTTCTCGAGCACCTGGGTGTAGCCGACGACCTTGATCCCGGCCTCCTGGGCCTTCTTCGTCACGTCGACGAGCGCCTGAGACTCGACGGCGCAGATGATGATCGCGTCGACGTCCTGCTGGATGAAGTTCTCGATCTGGGTGACCTGATCGGCGGACTTGCCCTTCGCATCGACGTAGTTGACGGCGATGCCCTCCTCGGCGCCGTAGCTCTGCGCCTCCTGCACCAGCTCCGACCACACGGGGTTCGACAGGTCGGAGAAGGTCACGCCGACGGTGAATTCGGCATCGGGGACGTCCGCGCTGCTGTTCGAGCTGCACGCGGCGAGCCCGAACACGAGCGCCCCTGCGGCGACCAGTGCGCTGATCTTCTTCATGGTGTGTTCCTTTCGATTGACTGACTGGATGACGTCTTCGTCGCCTAGGCCGTCGCGGCCGGCCCGGTTCCCGCGGGCACTGCGTTCTGCTCCCCGGTCTTGTCGTGCTGATCGCCCTTACCGCCGCCGATCGACACGCCGCCGATCTGCTTCCTGCGGCCGCCCGAGTTCTTCGACATCGCGTCGTAGATCACGGCGGTGAGCAGGATCACGCCCTTGATGACGAGCTGCACGTACTCGCTGACGTTCAGCAGCACGAGCCCGTTGTCGAGCACGCCGACGATGAGCACGCCGATGAAGGCGCCGAACAGGCTTCCACGGCCGCCCATGACGCTGACGCCCCCGAGCACGCAGGCGGTGAGCACGCTGAATTCGAAGCCGGCGCCCGTCGCCGACTGCGCGGAGTTGAGGCGGGAGAGCAGCAGCACCGCGCCGATCGCCGTGAAGAGGCCGCAGACGGCGTACACGAACAGCAGGGTGCGACGCGTATTCACGCCCGACAGGCGGGCCGCCTCGACGTTGTTGCCGATCGCGTAGAAGTAGCGCCCCGTCGAGGTCTTGTTGGCGATGAAGTAGCCGATGCCCCAGACGAGCGCGAGCACGATGACCGAGATCGGGATCACCCCGAGCGAGCCCTGGCCGAGCACCGAGAATTCGCGGGGGAAGCCCGAGATCGGCAGGCCCTTCGACAGCAGGTAGCTGACGCCGTTGAGGATCGTCATCATCGAGAGGGTGACGATGAGGGGTGCGACGCCCGTGAACGTGATGATGAGGCCGTTGATGAGTCCGATGCCCAGGCCGAGCACGAGCACGAGCACGATCGCCAGCGGCCACGGGACGTCGAACTGGGACATGAGCATGCCGCAGACCACGACGTACAGCGAGACCTGGTAACCGACGGAGAGGTCGATGCCGCCCGTGAGCAGCACGAAGGCGAAGCCGACGGCGACGATGCCGAGCGTCGTGACCTGTCGCAGGATGTTGAAGAGGTTGTTCGCGTCGAGGAAGTTCGGGGACATGATGCTGAACGCGACGATCAGGAGCACCAGGACGAGTACGATCCCGAGCCCGTGAACCCGCGTCATGATGTTCGAGGTCATACGAGTTCTCCTTCTGAAGCCAGGGTGAGGATGGCTTCCTGTGTGATGTCTTCCTTGTCGAGGGTTCCTCGCTGGATCCCTTCCTGCAGCACGACCACGCGGTCGGCCATGCCGATCAGCTCCTCCATGTCGGACGAGATCATGAGGATCGTCTTGCCCTCCTCCGCGAGGCGGTTCATGATCGCGTAGATCTCGTGGCGCGCCCCGATGTCGATTCCACGGGTGGGCTCATCGAAGATGAGTACCTCCGGGCTCGTCGCGAGCCACTTCGCGAGCACCACCTTCTGCTGGTTGCCGCCGCTGAGGTTGCCGACGATCTCCTGGCTCGACGGCGCCTTGATCCGGAGCTCCTTCATGTAGCGGTCGGCGAGCTCGGCCTCGCGGGAGGGGGAGAGCACGGATCCTCGGGAGAGCCTTCTGAGCGAGGGGAGTGTGATGTTGCGGGCGATGGAGAACTCGAGCACGAGGCCGTGACGCTTGCGATCCTCCGGCACCAGGGCGATGCCGTTGCGGATCGCCTGGATGGGGTTCACCGAGAGCACCGAGTTGCCGTGCAGGTCGACGCTTCCCGAATCGGGCTTCTTCGCGCCGAAGACGAGTTCCATGAGCTCGGTCCTCCCCGCGCCGATGAGGCCCGCGAAGCCGAGGATCTCGCCGGCCCGCGCCTCGAAGGAGATGTTCTGCACGCCGTTACCGGTCAGCCCGCGCACCGAGAGGGACACCTCGCCCGTCTCGTGATCGCGCTGCGGGTATCCCTCGCTGAGTTCTCGGCCGACCATCAGCGAGATGAGCTCATTCTTCGTCGTCCCCGCGGTGTCCCGTGTGGCGACGTACGCGCCGTCGCGCAGCACCGAGACGCGGTCGGACAGTCGGAAGATCTCGTCCATGCGGTGCGAGATGTAGACGATCGTCATGCCCTCCCGTTTGAGGGTGTCGACGATCGCGAACATCGCATCGACCTCGGAGGCGGTGAGCGGTGCCGAGGGCTCGTCCATGATGAGCAGTCGGGCGTCCTTGGACAGCGCCTTCGCGATCTCGACGATCTGCTGGTAGCCGGTGGTCAGCGTCTCGACCAGTGCGTTGGGCGGGATCCGGACGCCGAGCCGACGGAACAGGGCTTCCGACTCCGCGGCCATGGTCTTGCGGTCGAGCACCGGGCCCTTGCGGATGAACTCGCCCAGGAAGACGTTCTCGGAGGCGCTGAGATTCGGGAAGAGCGTGAACTCCTGGTAGATGACGGCGATGCCGAGCTCGCGCGCGAGCTGCGGGGTGAGACGATCGAAGCTGCGGCCGTCGACGGTGATCGTTCCGCTCGTCGGCTGAATCGCGCCCGAGAGCGTCTTGATGAGGGTCGACTTCCCGGCGCCGTTCTCGCCGATGATGGCGTGGACCTCGCCGGGGCGCAGGTCGAGACTGACGCCGTCGAGCGCGCGGACGCCCGGGTACTCCTTCACGAGCGTGTCGACTCGAAGAGACAGGCCGGCCTCCGTCGGTGCCGCCGCGGGCGTGTTCGAAGGGGTCATCGCCGGAGCTCCTCACTGCGCTGTGATCGATGTGTCAATCGCCAGGAGACATCATGTTCTATTTTGTGAGCAAATGTCAAATGATGTGAACTACTGGTCGTCGCATGCGCGGCGCAGAGCGCGGCGACACGGTGCGCAGTGGCGCGCCGGGCAGGCGAGGTCGCGTTCGAGAGGGGCGGCGACTAGCGGATCTCGGGGACGAGGGCGCGGTATGGCGCGAGCTCGCGGGCGTCGGGGTCGAGCTCCGACGCGAGCGTGTCGATCCGGTCGAAGGAGACCGCCGCGGCCGTCGCCGAATTGCCGAGCTTCTCGCTGTGCGCGCCGATCACGATCCGGGAGGAGGACCGGGCGAAGGCGCGCTTGATGTCCGCTTCCTCCAGCGTGTTCTCGTAGCAGCCGTGCTCGTCGATGGCGGCGGCCGATGCGAAGAACGTCGAGAACCGGATGTTCGAGAGGAAGGCGGTGGCGACCGGGCCGACGAGCGAGTCGCTGCGACGGTCCGCGGCGCCGCCGGTGAGGATCGCGGTGAGTCCGGGTCGCTCCTGTAGCGCCTGGAAGGCGAGCATCCCGTTGGTGACGACGACCAGTTCGCCGGAGCCCGAGATGCGCTGCGCGAGCTGGTGCATCGTCGTCGACGAGTCGAGCGCGATCACGCCGCTGTCCGGTACGAGCGGGAGGAGTTTCTCGGCGACGCGGGCCTTCTCCGCGGCGTAGGAGCGCTCGCGGCCTCGGAAGCTCACGGGACCGGTGTAGAGGGCCCCGCCACGCACCCGGCGGATGCCGCCCCCGGCGTGCTCGAGCGTGTCGAGGTCGCGCCGCACGGTCATCTCGCTGACGCCGAGCTCCTCCGCCGCCTCCGCGAGCGAGATGCGCTGGTCCGAGCGCAGGCGATCGATCAGCCAGGCCCGGCGCTGCTCAGCGGCAAGTGATGTCATCGTCATCGATTCTACAAAGCTCGGACACCATGTGAGATGTTGTGAGTTCGGCAGTCTCAGGCTTCGAGGGGTCGGTCTCCGACAGACGCGGCTTCGGTCGAGTCCGGCCGTCGGCGGATTCAGGCGGCGGTGCGGGATCCCGGAGCGAACTCGTCCGCGTTCATGATCGTGTAGGCGTAGCCCTGCTCGGCGAGGAAGCGCTGGCGGTTCTGGGCGAAGTCCTGATCCACCGTGTCGCGCGTGACGAGGGTGTAGAACGACGCGGTGCGGCCCTTGGCCTTCGGCCGCAGCAGCCGGCCGAGGCGCTGGGCCTCCTCCTGCCGCGAGCCGAACGATCCCGAGATCTGGATCGCGACGGAGGCGTCGGGCAGATCCACGGAGAAGTTCGCCACCTTCGACACGACGAGGATCCGCGACTCCCCGGAGCGGAACGACTGGAACAGCTCCTCGCGCTCGTTCACCGGCGTCTGGCCCGTGATGAGCGGCGCGTCGAGCGCCTCCGCCATGGCCTCGAGCTGATCGATGTACTGGCCGATCACGAGCACGCTCTCGCCCGGGTGCCGCTCGATGATCCGCTTCGCGAGGGTCTGCTTCACCGACGCGCTCGCCGCGATGCGGTACCGATCCTGATCCTCGGCGATCGCGTACTCGAGCCGCTCCGACTCGGGCAGCTCGACGCGGATCTCGAAGCACGCGGCCGGTGCGATGAAGCCCTGGGCCTCGATATCCTTCCAGGCCGCGTCGTAGCGCTTCGGCCCGATGAGGCTGAACACGTCGCCCTCGCGGCCGTCCTCGCGCACGAGGGTGGCGGTGAGGCCGATGCGACGGCGCGCCTGCAGGTCGGCGGTGAGCTTGAACACGGGCGCGGGCAGCAGGTGCACCTCGTCGTAGACGATCAGGCCCCAGTCCTGCACGTCGAGCAGCGAGAGGTGCGCGTACGCGCCCTTCCGCTTGCTCGTGAGGATCTGGTAGGTCGCGATGGTGACGGGCTTCACCTCCTTCACCTGGCCGGAGTACTCGCCGATCTCGTCCTCGGTGAGCGAGGTGCGGCGCAGCAGCTCGTCCCGCCACTGCCGCGCAGAGACCGCGTTGGTGACGAGGATCAGCGTCTTCGCGCCGACCGAGGCCATCGCGCCGGCGCCGACGATCGTCTTGCCCGCCCCGCAGGGCAGCACCACGACGCCGGAGCCGCCGCTCTGGAAGGCGTCGACGGCGCGGTGCTGGTAGTCGCGCATCTGCCAGCCGTCCTCGTCGAGCTCGATCTCGTAGGGCTCGCCGGGCGTGAACCCGGCCAGGTCCTCCGCCGGCCACCCGCGAGCCACGAGCTCCTGCTTGAGCTGCCCGCGGGCCCACGCCTCGACGGGGTAGGTGCGCTCGTCGAGGCGATTGCCGAGCAGCGGGGCGATCTTCTTCGCGCTGGTGACCTCCCTGAGCACCGCCGGCTCGTCGGAGCGCAGCACGAGCTCGCTCGTGCGGTCGTCGGGCACCAGGCGCTCGATCGTGAGCCGCCCGTAACGGCGCATCGTCTCCTCGATCTCGCTCGCGACGCCGCTCGGCACCGGGAACTTGGCGTAGCGGTTCAGCGTCTCGAGGATCTCCTCGGCGGTGTGGCCCGCGGCTCGCGCGTTCCAGAGGCCGAGGCGCGTCACCCGATAGGTGTGGATGTGCTCGGGGGCGCGTTCGAGCTCGGCGAAGACGGCCAGGGCGTGGCGCGCCTCCTCCGCGTCGGGGTGCGCGACCTCCAGCAGTACGGTGTGGTCGCTCTGGACGATGAGGGGGCCGAGAGTCATAGCGCACTATTTTACCCGCTGCGCCCGAGCGATCGCCCGGTGCGCGCTCGCTGCATACCGGTCACGAGTGGATGCCCGATCCGCGAGCGGATGCCATCTCCGCCGCAAGACGGGCATCCACTCGCGGATCGGGCATCCATTCGCGAGGGGTAAGGGGCGAGGGTGAAGGGTGAGCCGGCGGATCGAGACCGGCGCGGGCGGGGCGAGCGACTCGGTTGCATCGCCGGTCCATAGACTGGCCTTCGATCGTCGGGTGTCGGTCGAGAACGGGGAGCGGACATGGAGATTCCGGCCGGATGGTACGACGCGGGCGTTGCCGGTCGCGAGCGCTGGTGGGACGGTACCCGGTGGACCGAGCACGAACGGGAGATCCTCCAGCAGCACGCTCCGGCAGGCGCCGATCCGCGGGCCGCCGACGCCCACCCGAGCACCGGCGCTCCGCCCGGCACCGGCCCCCGGGCCGCCGACGCGCGGGCCGCGGGACCTGCGCCGGCCCCGGCGGCATCCGCGCAGACCGCGGCTGCGGCCGCGCAGGGGATCCCGATGGGGTGGTACGACGTGCCGGGCGGAGGCGGGATCCGCTGGCGGGACGATCGGCACTGGACTCCGTACCGCATCGTCGACGGCAAGCCGGGCGCGAACTGGTACGCGACGGAGCCGCCGCTCATTGGCTATGTCTTCGGCGGCTTCTTCCTCATGATCGCGCTCGCGCAGTTCGCCCTCGCAGGGCTGTCGCGGCAGTTCCCCGTAAACGGCATCCTGATGCTGCTGCTCGCCGTGTTCTGGATGAGCGCCGGGATCGCGGGATCCGTCGTGCGGTCGAGGCCCGCACCCCTGACGACCGCGCTGGCGCCGGAGTGCGCGCTGCCGCTTCCGGGGCAGACGGAGGGGCCGGGAGCGGGCTGGTACGCGGTGTCGGGAAGCCTGAGCCGGTGGTGGTCGGGCACGAGATGGGCGCACTACGTCGCGCAGGCGGGGAGGGTGCGCCCCACCTTCAACGGCGAACGGACCTACCGCGTCATGCTGATCATGGCGGCGGCGATGACGGGGCTCGGCGTCGTCGCCCTCGTCGTCGGCGCGATCCTGCTCGCGGCGGTCGAGCCGCCACCGTGGCCCGGGGTCTTCCTGCTGATCGCGGGCATCGTGCTGGGCGTCGTGGGGGCGATCCTCTTCCCGGTGATCCGCCTGCGCAGGCCCGCGTTCCTGCTCCCGGAGCATCCGCCGGTGCACGCCGCCTGAGCGCGGACTACGCCGGGTCGACGGCGGTGATCGCCGCCACGGGGAGCGTGCGCTCGACCCCCGCCGACTGGTCGGTGGCGCGCAGGCGGCCCCCGCTCAGGGAGACCGGCAGCAGGGTGAAGGTGCGCTCCTGCCCCCGTGCGGCCGCCGTGACGAGCACGGGACTGCGATCCCGGATCGCGAGTTCGAGGCGGCGCGAGAACTCGCCCGCGCCAGGTTCGGTTCGGGCGGCGCGATGCACGCGTGCGACGAGGTCGGCGAGCGGGGGAGGCAGCGCGGGAGCGTCCGCCGAGCCCGGCGCCTCCGAGGCGTTCGCCCCGTCCAGTGCGTCGGTCGGCCTCATCGCGGCGGCCGGATCCCGAGGTCCTGCCGGGTCCCGAATGGCGGCCGGCTCCCGAGGTCCGGCCGGGTCCGGGGTGCCTGCGGGGTAGCGGGCGTCGGCGAGCGCGGTGAGCACGTGCTCGGGGCTCAGGCGGGAGTACGCGATCGGAGCGCTCCGGGCCGGATCCGGCACGAGCTGGAGGTGCTGCAGCGCGCGGTCGACGAGCAGGGCGTCGAGCAGTTCGCGCCGCGCGACGACGACGCGGGTGCGGCCCTCGTCGCCGTGGTGCTCGTGGACGACGATGCTGCCGACGCGCTGGGACAGGTCGTCGAGGAGGTAGTCGAGGGGCTGCGGGATGCCCGTCAGCGACAGCCGCGTGAGCAGGGCGCGGATGCCGGCGACGGTGCCGCCCGCGTCGATCGCGCGGGAGAGTGCGGGCTCGGTGACGCGCAGCGTGGACGCGACGCCGAGCTGCTCGACCTCCGCGACGGCGAAGAGCTCCTGCTCGTCGGCCGGCGCGAGCGGGCCGGGGACGACGATGCTGAGATCGGGTTGCAGGTACACCCCGGGCACCGGCTGGGGGATGTCCCGTGCGGCGGCTCGCCGTGCGGCCTCGTCGTCTCCCGCGAGCAGGAGCTCGGTCGGAGGCGTGAAGCGGCCCTGCATCGCCATGCCGAGGTCCTCGGCGGCCCGGGCGAACTCCTCCGCGGCCCGGAGTGCGGCGGCGGGCATCAGCGGGAACTCGTGCGGCAGGATCTCGCCGACCGCGCGCCCGAGATCACCGTGCGACGCCGAGACCGCCACGCGCAGGGGCTCTGAGAGGGAGCCCGCCCGCGCGCGGGCGAGCTCGCACCACCGCTCGTCGTGCGGAAGGCTCAGCCAGCGCGCCGCGTCCGCGGTGACCACCAGCTGGTCACCGCCCGTCCGATCCACCGTGCCGGCGGGGGCCGTCAGCCCCGCCAGGGCGAGCGTGTCGAGCGTGCGCACCGCGGTCTCGGCGTCGATGCGGGCCGCCTCGGCGAGGTGCCTGGCCGTGGCGACGGCGACGGTGCCGCGACGGTTGATCCTGCCGGGCTGCTGCGCGAGCGAGCGCAGGATCGCCGCAGCCCGCTGCGTGGCGGTCAGCGCCGGGCCGTACCAGTCGGCGCCGGCGGGCCGCTCGGAGCCCGCGTCGGCGTCCGCCGCCGGGGCCGCGCCGGGGTTCTCGCGGAGCGCGGAGCGGGGAACGCCCGCGGCGTCGAGCGCCGAGCGGACCGCGCTCGTCACCTCCGGGAGCGCTGCGGGGGAGCCGCCGTCGAGGCCGAGCAGCCCGAGCCTCAGCAGCTCGGCGGTCGCATCGGCGCCGGCATCGGCATCGGCATCGGCGCCCCAGGCCCCCCGGCTCGCCGTCGCCGGATCCGGCCCGTCGGCGGCTCCGAGGTCGGCCGGATCCGCCGCGAGCAGCAGCGCGACGATCGAGGAGCGGCTCAGCTGCTCGACCGCGGCTGCGATCGAGTCGGGGCGGAGCAGTTCGACCGCGAGGCCGATCGGATCCTGCACACCCGACACGGCCTGCGGCGGACGGAGCGCGACGAGCCTCTCGAGCTCCGCGCGATCCATCGCGGCGAGCGATGCCGCGAGTGCGAGTGTGCCGCTCACTGCCAGCCCGGATCTCTACCGGCGCTTCTCGCGCGGCGTCGCGGCCGAAGCCTCCTTCTTGCGGCGACGCATGCTGATGGCGAGCAGCAGGATCAGCAGCACGAGGCCGATCGGGAGGCCGATGTAGGAGATGCCGAAGACGAACTGCCAGATGCCGCCCGCCAGTGCCTCGCGATCGTTCAGGCCGACGATGAGCGTCGTGAAGAAGGAGACGACGGCGGCTGCGATGATCGTCAGCGTGGCATAGGCGAGGATCCGCTCGAGGGCGGACGGGGTGCTGCTCGTGGAAGACATCCTTTCAAGGATACCGCCTCGGGGCTCGGTGGAGCGGCCGGATTCGGGTGGGGCCGGTAGACTGGTGGGATCGGCGGGCGCAGCGATGCGAACCCGCTCACGGACAATCACGGGCGGTCTCCGACCGCCGACGGGAAAGGGACGAGGCATGCCGAACGGCAAGGTCAGGTTCTTCGACGAGGAGAAGGGCTTCGGGTTCATCCAGGGGGACGACGGGCAGCAGGTCTACCTGCACGCCTCCGTGCTGCCCGGTGACGCCGAGGTGCAGGCGGGGACGCGCCTCGAGTACAGCGTCGCGGACGGGCGGAGAGGCCCCCAGGCCCTGTCGGTGCGGGTGCTCGAGACGCCCCGGCTCTCCAAGCGCAACCGCAAGTCGGCCGACGAGATGTCGATCATCATCGAGGATCTCGTGAAGCTGCTCGACGGGCTCGGCAGCAGGCTCAAGCACGGCCAGTACCCCGAGCGGGCCCAGTCGCGCAAGGTCGCGACGATGCTGCGCCGGGTCGCGGACGACTTCGATGTCTGAGCCGGAGGCCTCGCTGCAGGATCAGGTCGAGCGCGAGGCGGCCTCCGAGGAGCGGAGCACGACCCGGACGGACGCCGCGGTTCCGCCGGATCGGCCGGTCGCCGATCCGGCGCTGCTCGACGCGCGCGAGCAGGCGCGCGAGGCGCTCGCCGAGGTCGCCGACCCCCGCAGCATCGGGAGCGATGCCGGTCACGAGGTGCACGAGGATCACGTGCTGACGCTGTTCTTCGAGTGCCGTCTGCCGGGCTATCCCGGGTGGCGCTGGGCCGCGACCCTCGCGAGAGTCGACGAGGAGTCGCCCGTCACCGTGCTCGAGGTCGAGCTGCTGCCCGGCGAGGGAGCCGTCGTCGCGCCGGAGTGGGTGCCCTGGTCGGTGCGCCTGGCCCAGTACCGGGAGGCCCAGGCGAAGCAGGCCGCCGAGGAGGCGAGTGCGGCAGAGGAGGCAGCGGCCGAGCTCGCGGACGAGGACGAGATCGACCCCGAGGACGACCTCCTGGAGAACGACTTCAGCGACTACGACGACGAGATCGACGGTGTCGACATCGACGACGAGTTCGACGACTCCGATGGCGGCTCCGACGACGATTCCGACGAGGATCCGGACGACGATTCCGACGAGGACGACCTCGAGGAGTCGGACGACGACCCCGAGGAGGACGAGCCCGATGAGGGGTCCGACGACGATCCCGACGGGGAGCCGGACGACTCCGAGGAGTAGATCGCGCAGCAGAGGCTGGGGCCACGGATTCGTGGCCCCAGCCTCTTTTCGTGCCTCCGAACGGCGTGCTCGGGAGGCGATTACGTAGTTCCTACGGATGTTTCGATGTGAGTCCCCTCAATAGCGTTCTCGTGAGCGCGGAGGGGATAGGCCGGCGATAAAACGGTGTCGCGGTGTCCTCCGATTGTTGGAGGCGAGGACCTGATGGAGCACCTGGGGGCACCGGCGGACAGAGCGAAGAGGCATGGAGGTGCCTCTCGCGGGCGGCATGCATCGACGCGGATGAAGCGCGGAGCCGTGAGTTCGGCGATCGCGATGCTCGCGGTTTTTTCGTTGGCGGCGATGGGGGCCACCACCGTCGCCGCGGCGGAGGAGCTTTCGAGCGCACCGGTTCCCCCGGGCGCGCAGACGCAGCCCGAGAGCCCCGAGGCGCCGCAGCCTGAGCCGACGCCGGAGCCGCCGGCGCCCCAGCCGTCGGAGCCCGAGCCGCCGGCGGTGACGCCGGAGCCCGAGGCGCCGGTCGCCCCGGCCCCCGAGCAGGAGCCCGTCGCCCCGCCACCCGCGGCGCCGGAGCCGCAGGAGCAGACCCCGGCCGACGCCGGGGAGACCGAGAGCGCACCCGAGCCGCCGTACCTGCGCTGGCGCGCGACCGACGCCGCGTCGGCGTCGGTGGCCGGCGCGACCTTCGATCTGCAGGGCCCGCGCAACGACGGGGCGACGGACGACGGCGAGGACGGCCAGTGGCTCGACGCACTGGGCATGGCGGTCGCCGACAATACGGGTGAGGCCGGCTACGCGGGCGCCGACCTGGACCCCGCGCCCGGGGTGTTCCTGGTGAAGCAGCTAGTGGACGCCGAGGACCCCGCCGCCACCCACGACGTGGCCGCAGGCGAGACGTATCGGGTCCGCGTCGCGAAGGTTCCCTCCGGATTCACCGCCGACGGTGCCGAGTGGCAGCAGGTCGCCGCCTCGGGATCGGCGGAGGACCCGGTGCAGGCCGTCGTGCTCGCCGCGGCGAAGCCGAAGACGAAGGAGACCCAGGTAACGCCTTTCGCAGCGCAGAATCAAGCAACGATCACCGTGAATGCCGCAGCGATCCGGGGCAGCTCGACCGGACTGAATGGCATCACCTACACGCTGCACGATGTTCTCGGAAACGGCACGAACGGCAACCCCTATCGGGCAGGTACGGCAAGCCCGTTCTCGTGCACCGTCGCCGCGGGAGCCTCCTCGTGCGTGATCACGGTGACCGGCGTCAACAATCAGGGCGGGAACAACAAGAACTGGTTCTTGGTGCAGAGCGCCAACGGAAGCAGCTACACCAACGATCAGTACCGTCTGAACGACTACACGACTCCTCAGGACGTGTTCCACTACGTCGGACGCACCGTCTCCCTGGCAAGCACCCGGGACTACGTCATTCCAGGGAGCGGCAACAACAGGGGCCTGGACCAGACGAGTGGAAACTACTCACGAGCGGACAGCCTGGCGGTGCCGCTCAACAACCCGGCTATTCAGCCCACGTGCACTCCGGGGCTGAAGGTGGCCATCCAGATGGATATCTCGTCCTCGACCGCGAATTATCGCACCGGCTACCGCAACTCCCTCAACAGCATGATCGACAGTCTCGTCGGAACGGGAACGAGAGTCTCGCTGTTCACCTTCGGTAACACGTCGCCGGTGCGCGTCGGCGGGTCCGACTGGGAGTCCCCCACCCCCAGAAATGTCGACACCGACGCTGCCGCGATCAAGAGCAGCATCACCACCTACACCGGCAATCCCGGCACGCAACGCACGAACTGGGATGCGGGTTATCGACGCCTGGCCTCCGCGAACCAGATCCATGACTACGACCTCGTGCTGTTCATCACCGACGGTGCGCCCAACGTGGTCTGGGCTTCGAACTCCTCCGGATACGACTCGCCGAACGGCAACAACGTCACCGTGCGGTCGATCGACGAAGCGGTGCTGTCGGCGAATGCGCTGAAGAACGCTGGAGTGAGGATCGCCACCGTCGGAGTCGGTCCGGGTGTGCAGGGCGATGTCTATCGCAATCTGCGGGTCATCTCCGGACCGACGGCGGGGAGCGACTACTACGTCGGGCAGTGGGACGAACTTGAGGGGTATATCAAGAACATCATCGATGCCGCGAACTGCAACCTTCCGGTTACCGTGAGCAAGACGACCGTCGCTGAGAACGGCACCGTGACGAACAACGTCCCGGATTGGACATTCGGGGCGCAGAAGTCGGCGGGCTCTGCTGCGGCGGTGACACTCACTGGCTCCTCGCCGCAGACGACGGGTTCAGGTGTGAATGGTCGTGCGCTGTGGAACCTGAAGTTCACGAGTTCGTCCAACCAGAGCGCCGGAGTAGCGCTGACGGAGAACGCGCCGCCTGCCGGGTGGACGCTGACCGGCGCCGAGTGCACCGTGAACGGAGCGCCCGCGACCAATGCCGTGTTCGACGCCGCGAGTCGTACGGTGACGGTGCCGGGTCTGACGGCCGGCTCGGGAGCGGTCCACTGCACATTCACGAACACCGAGGCGCCGCCCACGGCCGAGCTCACCCTGGTCAAGAAGGTGGAGAACGCGCACGGGGGCACGAGCCAGGTGTCGGACTGGACGCTGACCGCCACCGGCGCGACGACCGGGGTCACCGGAAAGACCGGCGAGGCGGCGGTGACGAATCGGGTCGTGACGCCGGGCGACTACACCCTCTCGGAGAGCGGCGCGCTCTCCGCCGGCTACACGGCCGGTGCCTGGGAGTGCAAGAACGGCTCGACGCCCCTGACGGTCACCGCCGCGAAGGTGGCGATCCCCAAGGGAGGCAAGATCACCTGCACGATCACCAACACCGACAAGCCGGGCGAGGTCACCTGGACGAAGGTCTCCCCTGATGAGGAGCCGCTCGCCGGGTCGGAGTGGAAGCTCACGGGACCGGGGGCGCCCGCGCCCGCCGGGGTGACGGTCGTCGACTGCACCGCCGCGACCTGCCCGACCGGAGCCTTCAGGGACCAGGATCCCGCAGCAGGCGAGTTCAAGCTGACGGGCCTCTCCTGGGGCGACTACACCCTCGTCGAGACGAAGGCGCCTCCGGGGCACGTGCTCGACACGACCGAGCACCCGTTCACGGTCGGGATCGGGTCGGGGAAGAGTCTCACCGTGGACCTCGGAGCCTTCGAGAACGTTCCGGCCGAGGGGCCCGAGATCCCGCTCACCGGGGGCATCGGCAGGGATCAGATCCTGCTCGCCGGCGGCGGAGCGCTCGCGATCGCCGCGCTGGCGGCCGGAGCACTGTGGCTGCGGAAGCGCCGCATCTCGGAGGTCGGATGACCGGAGCCGGAGACACGAGCAGACGCAGAGACGAACAGGCGCTGAGGCGCAGGACGAACCAATAGGGAACACGGAGTCGCCGCTCGAGGAAGCGGCGGGCCGCAACACACATAGGGACAGGAAGACGAACATGAAACAGTCACTGAGGCGCCTCACGGCGGGCGCGGGCATCGTCGCCCTCGCCGTGCTCGGCGCGGCCGGATCGGCGGCAGCGGCATCGGCCACGGAAGGAGGGGGCGGCGGATATCCCGTCGTGCCCGACCAGGACGGCACGCTGACGCTGCACAAGCACGTCGAAGACCCTCGGAGCACCGACGGCAACCCGGCGGGCGCCCCGCTCGAGGGCGTCGAGTTCACGATCCAGCAGGTGGGAACCGGCACCGCCGGCGACTGCGACGCCATCGACCTCACGGTCCCCGGCGGCTGGCAGAGCGTCTCCGAGGCGATCGACGGCTTCGAGTCGAGCGCCCCCGACCTGCCTGCGGGCTTCTGCTTCACGGGCGTCTCCGACGCCGACACGACCGCATCCGACGGCTCGGTGACCTTCGCCGGCCTCCGGGGTCTCTTCCTCGTCACCGAGACCGACCCCGGCGACAACATGATCACGGCGCCCGCCGACCCCTTCCTCGTGACGGTGCCTCAGCCGGTCGAGGGGCAGAACGGAGCCGCCGACTCGTGGGACTTCTCGGTCGACGCCTACCCGAAGAACACGCTCACCACGGTCAACCCGACCAAGACGGTCGGCGCCACCGATGAGCTGACGCCCGACGCCGTCGTGGACTGGACCATCACCGTCCCCGTGCCGCAGCTGGCGTTCCCCTACAGCCAGATCGAGGTGACGGACTCCCCGGCGGCCGGCCACGTCTTCAACGGGTTCACCTCCGTGACGTACGACGGCGTGCCCCTGACCTCGCCCGCCGACTACACCGTGAGCGGCAGCACGATCGCCCTCACCCCGGCGGGTCTCGCCACGGTCGGCACGGGCGGCGGCGACCTCGTCGTGAAGCTCACGACCAAGGTCGACGGCAGCCACATCGGCGAGCTGAAGAACGAGGCCTCGGTCAAGCTCAACGGCACGAGCACCCCGACGGACAAGCCGCAGACCAACTGGGGCAAGCTCAAGGTGCTGAAGCACCAGGCGAAGAACGAGACCGCCACGCTCGCGGGCGCCGAGTTCGCCGTCTACGAGCAGACCGGCGGCACCTGCCCGACGCCCGCGGTCGGCACGCCGGTGACCACCGGTGCCACCGACGCGAACGGCGTCTTCGAGCGGATCCTGTGGATCAGCAACACCAACCCGGGCGAGGCCGTGGGGTCGAAGGTGTACTGCCTCTACGAGACCAAGGCGCCCACGGGCTACGTGCTCGACTCCACCCCGCGCGAGGCGACGATCTCCGCGGCGAACGAGTGGGTGCACACGGTCAAGTTCCCGAACGTGCCCGTCGAGGGGCCGAAGCTGCCGCTCACCGGCTCGACCGGCACCATGGCGTTCGGCCTCGTGGGCCTCGGCCTGATCGGCGCAGCAGCGGCCACCCTGGCCGTGCGCAGGGCTCGCGCCCACCGGTGATCTGAATGACCACCACGTCAGCGGTTCCGGCGCCCACCCCCGTGGTGCGCCGGAGCCGCTGGCGCATGCCGTGGGGCTCTTTCGGGATCGGGCTCGTCGCGTTCCTCGGCGTGCTGGTGATGCTCTACCCGAGCACCGCCAGCTGGTTCTCGCAGTACAACCAGTCGCGCCTCATCGAGGACGTCGACGAGATCGTCGCCGCGGGCCCCGACAGCAGGCTCGAGGGCGAGATCGAGCGGGCGCGCGCCTACAACGACGCGCTCACGGGCGGCGCGCTCGTCGCGGCGGGCGCGAATGTGCCGAGCAGCGACGGCGGCGCGCCCTCGGAGTTCGACTACTCTTCGCTGCTCAACGCCACCGACACGGGGATCATGGGACGGCTCAAGATCCCGGCCATCGAGGCGGACCTGCCGATCTACCACGGCACCGACGACGCGACGCTCGCGAAGGGCGTGGGGCACCTCGAGGGCACGGCGCTGCCCGTCGGAGGCGAGAGCCGGCACTCGGTGCTCACCGCCCACCGCGGCCTGCCGAGCGCCGACCTGTTCACCCGCCTCGACCGGGTCGAGGAGGGCGACACCTTCACGATCGAGGTCTTCGGCGAGGTGCTCACCTACCGCGTCGTCGACACCAGGGTCGTCGACCCCGATGAGACCGAGGCCCTCACACCCGAGTACGGCCGCGACCTCGTGACGCTCGTCACCTGCACCCCGCTCGGCGTCAACAGCCACCGCATCCTGGTGACGGGGGAGCGGGTCACCCCGACCCCCATCGCCGACATCGAGAACGCGGGCAGGTCGCCGGAGATCCCGGGCTTCCCGTGGTGGGCCGTGGGTCTCGCCGCGGCGGTCGTGCTGCTCGCCGCGTACGTCTGGTGGATGGGTCGGTCGGCCGTGAGGCGCACGACGCCGGCCGTCGATCCCGAGGAATCGAGCGACCCCGCCCCGACCGTCGAGTGGGTCGGGAGGCCCTAGCTCAGGCGCTCGAGCACGTAGTCGATCGACGCGGTGAGCGCCCGCACGTCGTCGGGGTCGATGGCCGTGAAGGTCGCGACGCGCAGCTGGTTGCGGCCGAGCTTGCGGTAGGGCTCGGTGTCCACGACGCCGTTCGCGCGCAGCGCCTTCGAGATCGCCGACGCATCGACCGAGTCGTCGAAGTCGATCGTGACGACGACCTGGGAACGGTGGTCCGGATCCGACACGAACGGCGTGGCGACCGGCGTCGCCTCGGCCCAGTCGTAGAGCACGCCCGACGACTCCGCGGTGCGGGCGGCGGCCCAGGAGAGACCCCCCCGCGCGTTGATCCACCGCACCTGCTCGTCCATGAGCGCGAGCGTCGCGAGTGCGGGGGTGTTGAGGGTCTGATCCTTGCGCGAGTTCTCGATCGCGCCCGCGAGGTTCAGCGTCTCCGGGATGTACCTGCCCGAGGAGGCCACGCGCTCGATGCGCTCGATCGCGGCGGGGGAGACGAGCGCGAACCACAGGCCCCCGTCCGAGGCGAAGTTCTTCTGGGGCGAGAAGTAGTAGACGTCGACCTCGTTCGCGTCGAAGTCGATGCCGCCCGCGCCGCTCGTCGCGTCGACGACGGTCAGCGCGCCCTCGTCGCCGCGGATCCGCCGCACGGGCGCCATGACACCGGTGGAGGTCTCGTTGTGCGGGTAGGCGTAGACGTCGACGCCGGCGACCGCCTCCGCGGTCGAGCGCGAACCCGGCTCCGCGGCGCGCACGTCGGGGTCCTCGAGGAAGGGGGCGGCGGAGGCGGCCTTCGCGAACTTCGCGCCGAACTCCCCGAAGGTGAGGTGCTGGCTGCGGCGCTCGATCAGCGAGTGCACCGCTGAATCCCAGAACGTCGTCGCCCCGCCGTTCGCGAGCAGGATCTCGTAGCCCTCCGGTGCGCGGAAGAGCTCCGAGAGCCCCGCGCGGACGCTGCCGACGAGGTTCTTCACCGGCGCCTGCCGATGCGAGGTGCCGAGCACGCCCGGCTGCAGAGAGCTCAGGAACTCGAGCTGCTCGCTGCGGACTTTCGAGGGGCCGCATCCGAAACGACCGTCGGCGGGCAGGAGGTTCTCTGGGATGGTGATGTCGGCCATGGATACCGATTCTATCCGCGCGTCGAGCCGGATCCGTCGGCGGCCCCGCGCTGATCCGCCGTCGGCGGCGTACGGATCCGGGGTCCGGCCACGGCCCGCGCGACGACCGCTCCGGGATCGCGATAAGCTGGAGCACGGCACAGACGGCTGAGAGGCGGCGATGACGGATCTGATCGATACGACGGAGATGTATCTCCGCACGATCCTCGAGCTCGAGGAAGAGGGCATCGTCCCGCTGCGCGCGCGCATCTCGGAGCGGCTCGGCCACTCCGGCCCCACGGTGTCCCAGACCGTCGGGCGCATGGAGCGCGACGGCCTCGTCGTCGTCACCGACGATCGGCGCCTCGAGTTCACCGAGGACGGCCGCAGCAAGGCCGTGCACGTGATGCGCAAGCACCGTCTCGCCGAGCGCCTGCTCGCCGACGTCATCGGCCTGGAGTGGGAGTACGTCCACGACGAGGCCTGCCGCTGGGAGCACGTGATGAGCGAGCGCGTCGAGCGGAAGCTGCTCGACATCCTCGACCACCCCACCGAGTCGCCGTACGGCAATCCCATTCCGGGGCTCGATGAACTCGGTTCGGCCCAGGCCGGATCGTTCCAGTCAGGTGTCGTGGGCCTCGACACCCTGCTGGATGACGGCGGCGACACCCTCACCGCGCGCATCCGGCGTCTTGCCGAATCGGCGCAGGTGGATCCCGAGCTCCTGCGCCAGCTCGCGGAATCCGGGATCGTCCCCGGCAACACCGCAGCATTCTCGCGGAACGGCGGGTTCGTCCGCGTCAAGGTCACGGGAATCGAAGAGGCGGTCGACCTGCCCATTGAGGTCGCGTCGCATATTTTTGTTTCTTTGTAGCTGTTCCGCTGAGAGCAGCGATGTCACCGTCCGCGCCTGCCGCGGGCGCGCACGATGGAGTTTGATAGTTCTGAGGAGTCACCGTTGAGCAACCCCACCCCCGAAGCGTATATCCGGGCGGTCGCCGAGACCGTCGAGCAGCGCAGCCCCGGCGAGATCGAGTTCCTGCAGGCGGTGCACGAGGTGCTCGACACGCTCACCCCGGTGCTCGCCGAGCATCCCGAGTTCGTGGAGGGCGGGGTCCTCGAGCGGATGGTGGAGCCCGAGCGGCAGATCATCTTCCGCGTGCCGTGGCTCGACGACAGCAACGGGGTGCAGGTCAACCGCGGCTTCCGCGTGCAGTTCAACTCGGCGCTCGGGCCCTACAAGGGTGGCCTGCGGTTCCACCCCAGCGTGAACCTCTCGGTCATCAAGTTCCTCGGCTTCGAGCAGATCTTCAAGAACGCGCTCACCCGGCAGCGGATCGGCGGCGGCAAGGGCGGCTCCGACTTCGATCCGCGCGGCAAGAGCGACGCCGAGGTCATGCGGTTCTGCCAGAGCTTCATGACCGAGCTCGCGCACCACATCGGCGAGCACACGGACGTGCCGGCCGGTGACATCGGCGTGGGCGCCCGCGAGATCGGCTACCTCTTCGGCCAGTACCGCAAGCTCACCCAGCAGCACGAGTCCGGCGTGCTCACGGGCAAGGGCAAGGGCTGGGGCGGCGCCGAGGTGCGCACGGAGGCGACCGGCTACGGCGCCGTGTTCTTCGCGCAGGAGATGCTGGCCCGCGCGGGCGAGGGCATCGAGGGCCGCCGCGCGGTCGTCTCCGGATCGGGCAACGTCGCGATCTACGCCATCGAGAAGGTCGCGCAGCTCGGCGGCCGGGCGATCACCGCATCCGACTCCTCGGGCTACGTCGTCGACGAGGCGGGCATCGACGTGGCTCTGCTGAAGCAGATCAAGGAGACCGAGCGCGGGCGCATCTCGGAGTACGCGGAGCGGCGCCCGGGTGCGCGCTTCGTCGCGGAGGGCAGCGTCTGGGACGCGCCCGGCGAGCTCGCGTTCCCCTGCGCCACGCAGAACGAACTGCCTGAGGCCGCGGCCCGCACACTCATCGCGAACGGCGTCCGCGCCGTGGCCGAGGGCGCCAACATGCCGACCACCCCCGAGGCCGTCGAGCTCTTCCAGCAGGCCGGCGTGCTCTTCGCGCCCGGCAAGGCGGCGAACGCCGGCGGCGTTGCGACCTCTGCGCTCGAGATGAGCCAGAACGCCGCGCGGGATCGCTGGGACTTCGACACGAGCGAGCTGCGGCTGCACCGGATCATGCGCGACGTCCATGACGCCGCCTACGAGGCCTCGGAGCGGTACGGGCGCCCCGGCGACTACGTGCTCGGCGCGAACTCGGCCGCGTTCGTGACCGTCGCGCAGGCCATGCTCGAGCAGGGCGTGATCTAGGCCCGCGAGAGGCTCGGGCGGGGCTCCCAAAGGTTCAATCTTCTCTTGACATCGAGCGATGAAGAGCCCGAAGAGCGTTGACTTTCCGCCGATCTTTGCGACTCGCGACCCATTTGTGACCTCAGCGTGACAATTCCGTAATCTTCGGTTACGCTGGTGGAGGTTTTAGGTCCAGACGGGCCGTTCCTCGCACACGAAGAACGAAAACGTAAGGCAGATTTACACGTGACTCAGACTCCTGGCACCGCAGTAGCGGTTACAGCCGACGCTTCGCCCGCAGCTCCCTCGAAGACCAAGCGCCTCGTCCAGATGGTCGGCGCGGCCGTCCTGAGCGCCGGCCTGGTGGGAACCTTCGCCCTCCCCGCGTACGCGACCCCCGAGGTCGAGGGTCAGCCCGACTACACGCCGGCGCAGAACCTCACGACTGCTGACATCGAGGCGGCCCCGCTCGCGCTCGAGGGCCCCAGTGCCGCAGTCAGCGAGGAGTGGACCGCCGCGGAGGAGGCCCGCAAGAAGGCCGAGGCCGAGGCGAAGGCCGCAGAGGAGCGTGAGCGCGCCGCGCAGCAGGCCGACACCGCCGCCCAGCCGGCCGGCGAGGCCCCCAGCGGCAACGACATCCCCGCCGGCTCCGGCGGCCAGGGCATCGCCAACGCGGCCCTCGCCCAGCTCGGCGTGGTCCAGGATTGCACGGCCCTCGTCGAGAAGTCGCTGCGCGCCATCGGCGTGCCGGCGGGCGACCTCGGCACCCAGGTCGGCGAGTACACCGCTCTCGGCGGCGTGCAGGTGTCGGCCGGCTCCTACGCCGTCGGCGACATCCTGATCTGGCCCGGCCAGCACGTGGCCGTCTACATCGGCAACGGCCAGGCCGTGCACGGCGGCTGGAACGGCAACCAGACGGTGGTCGCCGGCGTGACCACCAGCGCGGGCGCTCCGTCCGCCGTGGTCCGCTTCTAAGCGCTCCGCATCTGCCTGAACCACCCGAGGGCCCGTCTCGTTCGCGAGGCGGGCCCTCGGCGTGTCCGGTGCCCGCTGTTTCCGCGGGACGGATGCCTGTTCCGGGGTGAATCGGACGTCCACCCGCATCACGTCAGCCGTTCGCGGGGCGAGTCGCCGATCGCGGGCAGGCCGGCGCGGGCGAGGCTCGCGCCGGAGCGGGCTCCGCGCGCTTCCTGCTAGGCTGGTCGGGTGGCGCGATCCTCGGGGAACGCGCCCGCGCCTTGGTAGCTCAGTGGATAGAGCACTTCTCTCCTAAAGAAGGTGTCGGAGGTTCGATTCCTCTCCAGGGCACGATATTCCGGGAGCGAGACGGCGTTCAGCCCTCGAGGCCGGTCTCCCGCATCGTGATGTTGATGCGACCGGTCTGCAGCCCGCAGCCCTCGGGGGCGGTGCCGGGGTAGACCCTGGGAACCCCGTGGTACGCGAACCGGGAGGCGCCGCCGAAGACGAACAGGTCGCCTGAGGCGAGGTCGAGATCCCGGTACGGGCGGTTGCGGTGCTCGGTGTTGCCGAAGCGGAAGCGGCAGGTGTTCCCGATCGACAGCGAGACGACGGGCGCGGCGGAGCGCTCGTCCCGGTCCTGGTGCATGCCCATGCGGGCCGCGTCGTCGTAGTAGTTCACGAGCGCCGTGTCCGGGGTGTAGCCGTCACCGGCGCGCGGATCCCCCGTGGCGGCGACGAGCGCGCTCCGGCCGAGGCGGACCATCCAGTCGGGAAACGGCAGCACCCGGTTCCCGTTCACGTCGACGGCCTCGCGCGTGTAGCGGTACGGGCGCCAGTGCCAGCCGAGGCACACCGTCCTGACGCTCATCTCGGTGCCGCGCACCTTCGCGGCCCGGATCGGTACCGGGCCGCGCGTCCACTCGTGGAAACGGCCGACGATCCAGCGCTGCTGCTCGAGGGTCAGCCAGCGCGCGACGTAGTGGGCGCCCTCCGGCAGCCCGGGGTCGGGGCGCGGCATCAGCTCGTCGCCGAAGAGGGCGTCGCTCACGAAGCGGCTCCCTCGCCGCCGCGCTCGACGAGCAGGGCCACCCGGTCGCGGAGGAACTCCTCGAGACTCGGCGCCCCCTCGAGCGGAGCGCCGGCTCGCCACCGCACGCGGAGTTCGGCGCCGACGACCCCGATCGGGCTCTCCTCGCCCAGCACGGCGATCGCCGCATCGAGGTCCGCGGGCTCGGCGGCGCCCGCCCCCGGCAGCAGCAGGACGGCGTCGAAGTTGACGGCGGCCCCGACGGGGTAGCCGCCGCGCAGCGCCGCAGCCGCGATCTCGCGGCGCTCTTCGCGCGACACCGACTGGTACCCCGGCCGGCCTCGTTCCGCGGAGCGGGTGGCGCGCCCGGCCGCATAGAGCGCACCGTCGGCGCCGAGCAGCAGCGGGGCGACCCGCCAGACCTCACCGCGGGGCCGCATCGTGGCGGGGCGTCGGCGTAGCAGACCCCGGCGCCCGGGCACGTACTCGGCGAGGGCCTCCGGGGCGATTCCCGCCCCGCTCAGCGAGGCGACGGCCGTGCGGCACGCCTCCGCGGCGCGATCCGAGAGCTCTTGCGCTGCCACCCGGCCAGTGTACCGGCGGCGGCCCGTGCCGCCCGTCGCAATGCCGCCCATCACGATGCCGTGCGTCGCCCCGTGCCGCCCCGTAAGCTGGGTCTGTGAGCGATCGCGGAGCAACGGCGACCTTCGAGGTCGAGCGCAAGTACGAGGCCCCGGGAGACGCGGCGCTGCCCGGGGCCGAGGCCTTCGAGCGCCTCGGCATGCGGGCGAGCGAGCCGGAGACCTTCGAGCTCGCCGCCGACTACCTCGACACCGCCGAGGGGGACCTGGGCCGGGCTCGGCTCGCGGTGCGATCCCGGCACGGGGGGAAGGACGCCGGCTGGCACCTCAAGGAGCGCGGCGCCGAGGGCGTCGCAGAGCTGCAGTGGCCCCCGGCCGACGAGATGCCCGAGGGGCTCCGGGCCGAGCTGCGGGATCGGGTCGGCGACGCCGTGGACCGGATCGGGCCGCTCGCATCGCTGCGGACGGTGCGCACCGCGGTGGTGCTGAGCGACGAGAGCGGGGTCGAGTCCGTCGAGATCGCGGACGACGTCGTGCTCGCCACCGACCACCTCTGCGGCGTGCGTCGCGCCTGGCGCGAGTGGGAGGCCGAGCTGCTGCCGGGCGCCGACGCCGCGGTGCTGGATCGCCTCGAGCCGTTGCTGCTCGCGGCCGGCGCGCGCCCGTCGCTCAGCTCGGCGAAGATCGCCCGGGCGAGCGGGCGCCTGATCGATCTCGCACTCGCGCGGGGCGCCGGTGCGGCGGAGCTCGCCGCGCTCGGGGTGATGGACCTCGCCGATCGTCTCGCCGCACGCGAGGAGCCCGTCGCCCGGTCTCGCGCCGCCGAGCTGCGCGTCCTCGATAGGCTGTCGGCATGAGCAAGCAGGAGGATCCGCGAGGGCGGCGCGACGAGGATGCCCCGGACCCGAAGGCCCGGCGCAAGCAGATCATCCTCGGTCTCGTGATGGGCGCGATCATGGGCGTTCTGATCAGCGCGCTGACCGAGTTCTGGTACTGGCTGCCCGCCGGCCTCGCACTGGGCCTCGCGACCGGGGCCATCATGAAGCCGCCAAAGGCCTGAGCTCGCCGCGCAGACCGCAGGTCGACGGATTTCGTTGTTCTTCGGTGGGAATGCGCTCGATTCCGCACGACATCGCCCTCGGGGTGCAGTGATCCCGCAACGAAGGCGGGATGCGAAGCGGCCCACGATATGGGAGGATCGTGGGAGAGCTCATCAAGGACGAGGACTTCATGGAACCCACCATTTTCGAAACGAACCCGCCCGCCGCGAAGGTCATCGACGACTCCCTCGCCGATACCCGGCTGGCGTGCTTCTGGATCGACGACATCGCCGGGAGCGCTGCGCGGTATCCCGCCCTCGAGGGTGATCGCCGGGTCGACGACGCGGTCGTGGGCGGCGGCTTCGCGGGTCTCTGGACCGCGATCAAGCTGAAGACGGAGCATCCCGAGCGCCGGGTGATCCTGCTCGAGGCGAAGCGCGTGGGCTGGGCCGCATCCGGCCGCAACGGCGGCTTCTGCGAGGCGAGCATCACCCACGGGGAGCCGAACGCCGAATCCCGCTGGCCCGACGAGATCGGCACGCTGCGGCGCCTCGGCTACGAGAATCTCGACGCCATCGAGCGCTTCATCGAGCAGCACGGACTCGACGTCGACTGGGAGCGCACCGGCCAGCTGTCGGTCGCGAACGCTCCGCACCAGGTGGAGTGGCTCGGCGAGGGCGACGATCCCGAGGTCGAGACCCTCGACGCCGAGCAGGTGCGCGAGCGGATCGACTCGCCCACGTTCCTCGGCGGGGACTTCTCGCCGCGCGAGAACGCGAACATCCACCCGGCCAAGCTCGCGGCCGAGCTCGCACGCTACGCGAGCGAGATCGGCGTCGAGATCCACGAGGAGAGTCGTGTGCTGAACCTCGAGGGAGCGGCGGACGCCCCGATCGAGCTCAGCACGACCGGCGGCCTCGTGACCGCCGAGCGGGTGGCGCTGTGCACCAACGTGTTCCCCTCGCTGCTCAAGCGCTACGCCTTCCACACCGTGCCCGTGTACGACTACGTGCTCATGACGGAGCCGCTGAGCGACGAGCAGCTCGAGTCGATCGGCTGGAAGGGGCGCGAGGGGCTCGCCGACATGGCGAACCAGTTCCACTACTCGCGACTGACGAAGGACAACCGCATCCTGTGGGGTGGCTACGACGCCGTGTACTTCGCCGGCGGCAGGATCCGCCACGAGTACGAGGATCGCATGGAGAGCCACCGCAGGCTCGCGAGCCACTTCTTCACCACCTTCCCGCAGCTCGAGGGGCTCAAGTTCACCCATCGCTGGGCCGGGGTCATCGACACGAGCACCCGCTTCTGCGCGTTCTTCGGGCAGGCCCACGGCGGGCGCGTGCAGTACGTGGCCGGCTTCACCGGTCTCGGCGTCGGCGCCACCCACTTCGCCGCCGACGTGATCGTCGACCGGCTCGAGGGGCGCGTCACCGAGCGCACCGAGCTCGAGATGGTGAAGCAGGTGCCGCTGCCCTTCCCGCCCGAGCCCGCCGCCTCCGTCGGGATCAACCTCACCCGCTGGTCGCTGGATCGCGCCGACCACAACCGGGGCAGGCGGAACGTGCTGCTCAAGACCCTCGACGCCCTCGGCCTGGGCTTCGACTCCTGAACCGGCGCAGGCCCGACGCGGCCTCGCGCACCGTCGCCACGCTCCACCCGCATCACCTCCCTCCGAGAATGGATACACGATGACTGAAATGCTGCCCGAAGGGTCCAACGCAGTGGTGCACGGTCGTGGGGCGATCGTCTCGCTCGAACCCGTGCCCGCCGCAGACGTGGTCTCGGGGCATCCGCGTCAGGGGGTCATCGAGCTGGGCGGGATCGCCGGGTGCGAAGCCGGCATCTGGGAGCTGCGCGGTGGAGCGGTCACCGACACCGAGGTCGACGAGCTCTTCGTCGTGATCTCGGGCGGCGCGAAGATCGAGCTGCTCGACGCGCACCACACCGTCGAGGTGAAGGCGGGGGACGTCATGCGCCTCGTCGCGGGCACCCGGACCCGGTGGACCGTGCCGGACCACATCCGCAAGGTGTACCTCTCGGCGGTCGAGACGGTCGAGCCCGCCGAGAGCGGGGCCGCCGAGAGCGAGCCCGCCGCCGAGTAGCCGTCAGAGCAGGGCGGCACCGAGCGCCCGGCCGCCGAGGCACGCGGCCGCCGAGCAGGCCAGCATGCCGACGGTGTTGACCGCGAACCACCCCCACTGCTTCGCGCGCCAGAGCTTGGCGCTGTCGACGGCGACCGTGCTGAAGGTGGAGAAGCCGCCGAGCAGACCGGAGGCGAGGACCGGCCCGAGGGGAGCGGGGAGCGGCGTGGTGACGACCGCCGCATCCGCGCCGGCCGCAGCCCCCGCGAGTGCGAGCCCGGCGAGCAGCCCGATCCCGAAGCCGGCCAGCACGTTGACGAGGAGGATCCCGAGCGGCCGCCCCGGCAGGCCGCGCTGCACGGCGCGGTCCAGACCGTAGCGGAGTACGGCCCCGACGCCTCCGGCCACGGCGACGAGCAGCAGGGGGAGCGGCGCGAAGAGATCCGAGGTCACGCTCCGGACCTCCTCGGCCGATCGCCGCGGGGCCGCGAGCGCCGCGCCGCGCCGCGTTCCCCGAGCCGCAGCCCGGCGAACGCGGCTGCGATGCCGGCGACGAGGCTCAGGAACCCGAGCACGGCGCCGAGCGACGAGGCCCCGCCCGCCGGCAGCATCAGCAGCACGAGCGCGCTGTAGCTGGTGAACCCGCCGAGCACACCGGTGCCGAGGCCCGCCCGCACGGCGTCGGCGCGGGGCGTCGCGGCGGTCACGGCGCCGAGCAGGGTGCCGAGGGCGAGCGAGCCGAGCACGTTGACCGCCGCGAGTGCCGCGGCCTCGAGCGCCGGACCGTGCGCGGCGGGTATCGCGAGCAGGAGCACGCGCAGCAGCGCTCCCGCGGCGCCTCCCGCGAACACGAGGAGGACCTTGCGGGCGGGATGCATGCCTCCAGCATAGAACTCGCGCGCCGGCGGCCGGCCGATGCGGCGGAGGGAAACCGCGCGGCAAGATACCGCACCGGGCCGGCTGGAGGCTAGGATCGGAGGTATGAATGAGATGCAGCAGTCACAGAATGGCGGCGTAGTGCTCTCGACCCAGCGCATGGTGCCGACCGTCCAGCGATTCGGCGATCGCGACATCGAGGTGACCTTCCTCGGAAACAACACGTTCGGCCAGCCGACCTGGATCCTGTGGAACGCTCGGGAGCCCTACCTGATCGGCATTCTCCGCCAGGGGCGGATCGGCTTCACCTTCGAGCAGCGCACCAGCCAGGGCGTCATGCTGCACGAGGACATCTCGCTCACCAGACTGCAGCGCGCGATCGGCGCCTGACCGCGGTCGAGACCGCGCGGCTCGGGCGCACGCGGTCGGCTCCTCGTCTCGCCCCTTCCGGCTCTGAGGCTTCCTGCCTGTTCCGGCTGACGTCTCCTTTCCGCTCCTCTCGAAGCATCTCTCTTCTCGTTCGTCTTGTCGTTCGTGTCATCATGCGCGCCTCCGCGCATTCCGCGCACTCCGCGCGTCTCCGCGCCTGCGAGCCGACGAGCCCGCCCTGGGGCTGCCCTCCGTGATCCCGTGCTCGAATACGTAGTTCCTACCGATGTGTCGGCGCCCCCTCGATTCCTACCCTGACGCTAGGCCGACCGGCTGAGCGGTTTCCGCTCGCGGTGAGGCCGACGGAAGAAGGGGAACGTCGTGTCGAACAGCGAGCGCTCGTCGCGCAGGGGAGGGGGATCCCCCGCCCCGCGCGCAGCCGGCGACGCTGCTCGAAAGGCCTCTCGCTCTCCGTCTGAAGTGGAGCGAGCCGGGCTTCGGCCGCTCAGCAACTGCGCGAGCCGTCGTCCGAAGACCGACGGGTCGCGCTCGTCGAATCGGATGGAAAGATCATGAACACACCATTTCGACGCGCGCACAACGGTGTGCCGCGTCGAGCGTGGGGCGGCAGGTTCGCAGCCGCTCTGATCGCCACGACGGCGCTGGTCCTCGGACCGGTGCCGCTCGCGGCGTACGCTGCGGACGATGTCGCCGCGGCGACCGAGGCGCCGGCGCCGGCGCAGGATCCCGCACCGGAGCCGCCCGCCCCGCCCGAGCCCCCGGCGTCGCCTGCGCCCGAGCCACCGGCCCCACCGGTTCCGGAACCCCCGGCACCGCCCGCGCCCGAGCCACCGGCGCCCGAGCCTCCCGCCCCACCGGCGCCCGAACCTCCCGCGCCGCCCGTCGCGGAGCCGACCGCGCAGGCCGAGCCCGTCGTCGAGGCACCCGAGGCGACAGATCCCGGCCAGGCCGGCGAGCAGGCGCCGGCGGAGGAGCCCGAGGCGAAGCAGGGCGGCGACAACAACCCGCACAACAAGGTGACGATCTGCCACGCGACGGGCGCCGACGGCAAGTGGGTGGTCAACACCCCGAATGCCAACGGCAACGTCAGCGGCCACGCCGGAGCCTCTCATCAGGACGGTCGCGACATCATCCCGCCCTTCGACTACGTCGATGACGGAGTGACGAAGCACTTCCCGGGCCAGAACTGGGACGCCGAGGGCCAGGCCATCTTCACCAACGGCTGCGAGGTGCCGAAGCCCGAGACGCCGACGCCGACCATCGCCATCGATGTCGATCAGTGCACGGTCGCCGGCGGGGACCTTCCCGACAAGGTGGCGATCCACCTCGGTTCGCTCGCTGCGGGCATGGACTACTCGGTCACCCTGACCAAGGACGGCGGGGCTCCCGCGGGGGAGATGCTCCCGGCCGGACCCACGGAGCGCACGGTGACGTTGTCGCTGAGCGGGGCCGGGGCGTACACCGTGACGGTACAGGCGGCTGACGGGACGTCGGCGTCGCAGAGCTTCACCGTGAACCCGTGCCCGGATCCCGAGCCCGAGCAGAAGGTGGGTATCTGCCACGCGACGGGCTCGGATCAGAACCCGTACGTGTTCATCGAGCCGAGCGTGCAGGGCGTGCTGAACGGGCACGTCGGCGCCGGGCACCAGGACGGGCGAGACATCATTCCGCCGTTCGACTACCAGGACGGAGATGAGGTGAAGCACTTCCCCGGCCAGAACTGGGACGAGGAGGGGCAGATCATCTTCCGGAACGGCTGCGAGGTGCCGCCGCCGGTCGTCACGCCGACGATCACGGTCGATGTCGAGCAGTGCACGGTCGCGGGGGGCGAGCTGCCCGGTGAGGTCGCGGTGCACCTCGGCTCCCTCGTTCCCGGGTCGGAGTACACCGTCGAGGTCATGCAGGCCGACGATCCGGGATCGTCCGCGGTGTTCGTCGCCGAGGCGGCCGAGCAGACGGTGCTGATCCCGGTGAGCGGAGCGGGCGACTACATGGCTCGGGTCAGCGGACCCGGGGGAGCGATGGCGATGACGGAGTTCACGGTGGATCCCTGCCCTGAGCCCCCCGTCGAGCCTCCGGTCGAGCCGCCCGTGACGCCGGTGGTCCAGGTTCCCCCGGCTCAGCACCCCGTGGTGCAGGCCGCCCCTCAACCGAGCGCGCAACTGGCCGTGACCGGATCCGACGACCTCGCGTCGTGGACCGCGATCGCCCTCCTGGCGGCGACAGCCGGTGCTGCGCTCTTCATCTCCACCTTCCGGCGCAGGGAGGGGAGCGGGCGCATGAAGTAACCCCTATTTCACTCATATGCCCGGTCCGGGTCGTCGCTCCTCCCCTAGCGGCGGCCCGGACGCTTTTCGCCCGGAATTCGAGGCGGTGAGTCGCGACACGCCAGGGATGCTCGGTTCGCGCGGCCCGATTTGCGCTGGAGGCCGAAGTGGCCGTAAGCTTACATCTCGGTAGCAAGCGCGAAAGTGCTTCGGCCCCATCGTTTAGCGGCCTAGGACACCGCCCTTTCACGGCGGCAGCACGGGTTCGAATCCCGTTGGGGTCACTGAACACCGAATACAATTGAATACACCATGGCCCTGTGGCGCAGTTGGTTAGCGCGCCGCCCTGTCACGGCGGAGGTCGCGGGTTCAAGTCCCGTCAGGGTCGCCAGATGAAGAACCCTTCCTCGGAAGGGTTTCTTCGTCTCTGGCACCTGCCATTGGTGAGTGCCTGGCTCTGTAGCTCAGTTGGTAGAGCGCACGACTGAAAATCGTGAGGTCACGGGATCGACGCCCGTCGGAGCCACGTAGCGGCTATTACACCGTTACTGAACCCCCGCGTAGCTTCTACATCGCGGGGGTTCTTTTGTTTGCGCGGCGTCGGGACGAACCGTGGCGGAAGATCCTCCCTCGTCGTCGGCTGGTTGCTGATCGGCATGGGAGCGGCGGGCCTCTCGGTGTTCGGGCGACTGAAAGTCGTGCGGTCGAGGATGCTCCGGGCCGAAGAACGGAGGCGCGAACCGCCTGCGCTTCGAGTCCACTCGGGAGCCTGCTCCAGGAGTAGTATGGCCTCGCGCTCCATGCCTCGGCGAAGAGCGCGAGGCCCATCACGAATATGACGATAAGGATGTCTTCATGACGAAGAAGACCCTGGACAACGCCACCGACACCGGTCACATCCACGTCGGCAAGGGCCTCAGCGAGGGCGCCCTCGGGGTCGTGGGGTCGACCGTCATCGGTCTCGCGTCGACCGCGCCGCTCTACTCCCTCGCCGCGACGCTCGGCTACGTGATCATCGCGGTGGGCGCGCAGGCGCCCCTCGTGTTCGTGGTGGCCTGCATCCCGATGATCTTCGCGGCCTTCGCCTACCAGGAGCTCAACCGGGAGATGCCCGACTGCGGCACCACCTTCGTCTGGGGCGCGAAGGCCTTCGGGCCGGTGACCGGCTGGATCGGCGGCTGGGCGGTCGCCGTCTCGGCGATCATGGTGCTCGCCAACGTCGGCGAGATCACCGGCCAGTACTTCTGGCTGCTGCTCGGCAACGAGGAGTTCGCCGACGACAGGGTGATCGTCGTCGCGACCTCGGTGGTGTTCATGGCCATCATGACCTTCGTCAGCACCGTCGGCGTGCAGATCGGCGAGCGGCTGCAGATGGTGCTCATGACGATCCAGATCGTCGCCATGGCGCTGTTCGGCGGCCTGGCCCTCGTGAACGCGCTGAACGGATCCAACCCCGACTCGGTGGCCTTCGACTGGAGCTGGTTCAATCCCGCCGAGCTCACCTCGTGGTCGGGGTTCATGGAGGGCGTGCTGCTGGCGCTCTTCATCTACTGGGGCTGGGACACGTGCCTGGCGCTCAACGAGGAGACGAAGAACCCCCGCAAGACCCCCGGCCGGGCGGCGCTCTCGAGCATCGTGGTGCTCATCATCCTCTACGTGGGCGTCTCGGTCGCCGTCATGATGTTCGCGGGCTTCGGCGAGACGGGCTACGGCCTCACCAACCCCGAGAACCTCGACGACGTGTTCTCGGTGCTCGGCGGCGTGCTCTTCGGCCCGTGGGGCTGGTTCCTGCTGCTCGGCGTGATGCTCTCGGCGGCGTCCTCGACCCAGACGACGATCCTGCCGACCGCCCGCGGCACCCTCTCCATGGCGGTGTACCGGGCCCTGCCCGCGAAGTTTGCCGAGCTGCACCCGAAGTTCAAGACCCCGTGGTTCTCCACGACCGTCATGGGCGTCGCCGCGATCGTCTACTACGTGGGCATGTCGATCCTCTCCGAGGACATGCTCGCCGACTCCCTCACCTCGATGGGCCTCGCCGTCGCCGTCTACTACGCGATCACCTCCTTCGCCTGCGTCTGGTACTTCCGCGACACCCTGCGCGAGAACGCCCGCAACCTGTGGATGCGCGGGATCCTCCCCGCCCTCGGCGGGCTGCTGCTGGCCTACGCCTGCGTGCAGTCGGCGATCGACATGTGGAGCACCGACTACAGCGAGACCGTGCTGCTCGGCGTGGGCGGCGCCTTCGTGATCGGCGTCGGCGCGATCCTCTTCGGATTCGTGCTGATGGGCATCTGGTGGCTCCGGCCGAACTCGCGGCCGTTCTTCCGCCGCGAGAGCCTCAACCGGGACACCCCGATCCTGGTGCCGGACGAGTGACCGCCGCGTCTTCGGCGGGCGGTGCCAGCCCGTCCTCGACCCGGGGAGGCCCCGAGGCGGAACGGTTCGATGCGCTGGTGGTGGGCGCGGGCGTCTCCGGCCTCGCGGCGGCGCGACTCCTCGCGGGCGCCGGTCGACGCGTCGCGGTGCTCGAGGCGCGGGATCGCGCGGGCGGCCGCGTCCACACCGAGCGGGCGGGGGAGCGGGTCACCGACCTCGGGGCGTCCTGGATCCACGGGGTCGAGAACAGCACGCTCTTCGAGACGGTGAGCCGGCTCGGCATGCCGACGGTCGAGTTCACCGTCGGCAGCTACCAGGCCGGCGGCAGGCCCATCGCCTACTACGGGCCGGGCGGCGAGCGCCTGAGCGACGAGGAGGTCGGCGGCTTCGTCGCCGACGTGGCGGCGGTGGACGCGCGCCTCGCCGAGGTCATCGCCGGCGCCGAGCCGGGCAGCTCCTACGCGGAGGTCGCGGGCGCCGCGGTGGCGGACGTCGCCTCCGAGCACGGCTGGGACTCGGATCGCGCGGAGCGCGTCACCGAGTTCCTCCACCATCGCTCCGAGGAGCAGTACGGCGCCGATGCGACGCTCCTCGACGCGCACGGCCTCGACGACGACGCGATCGAGGGCGACGAGGTCGTGTTCCCGGAGGGGTACGGGCGGCTCGTGGATCGCCTCGCAGCGGGGCTCGACGTGAGACTCGAGCACGAGGTCACGAGCGTGCGCTGGACGGTCGACGGAGTCGTGGTCTCCGCCCTGCGACGGGCGCGGGGATCGGAGACGGAGGTCGAGCTCGCCGCGGCTCACGCGATCGTGACCGTGCCGATCGGCGTGCTGCGCGCGGGGTCGATCGAGTTCGATCCTCCGCTGCCCGAGCCGGTCGCCGGCGCCGTCGGACGCCTCGAGATGAACGCCTTCGAGAAGGTGTTCCTGCGCTTCCCCGAGCGATTCTGGCCCGAGGGGGTCTACGCGATCCGGCGCCAGGGACCCGAGGCGGAGTGGTGGCACTCCTGGTACGACCTCACCGCCCTGCACGGGGAGCCCGCGCTGCTAGCCTTCGCGGCCGGCGCCTGCGCCGAGCAGATCCGCGACTGGCCCGAGGCGCGGGTCGTGGCCTCGGTGATGGACGGCTTGCGCGGCATCTACGGCCACGGGATCCCCGATCCCGTGGACGTCCGGATCACGCACTGGCAGGACGACCCGTACGCCCGCGGCGCCTACGCCTATATGATGCTTGGATCCCGCCCGGAGGACCACGACCTCATCGCCACTCCGGTGGCGGGGGTGCTGCACCTGGCGGGCGAGGCGACCTGGACCGAGGATCCGGCGACCGTCACCGCCGCCCTCCTCTCGGGGCACCGGGCCGCCGAGCGCATCCTCGGGTGCGAGGTGCCCTACTCGGCGCTGCTCGGCGGAGTCGGCGAGGTCGGCGGAGTCGGCGAGGTCGGCGGCGCCGACGAGGTCGGCCGGTCGGGCGGCGCCGCCGGGGTCTGACCGCTGCCCGGTCGCCTCCGGCGCCTGCGGCGCACGGCGCGGACCACGAGGAGCGCGACCAGCGCGACGGCCGCGGCGAGCACGAGCCACGGGAGCAGGATGCCGAGTGCGACGAGCGCTCCCGCTCCGGCCGCGGCGAGCGAGTCGACCCCGGCGACCAGCCCCTCCCAGAAGTTCTCCGGCCCGCCGCCCGGCAGCGCGCTCCGGGTGCGGAGGTCGACCGAGACCGTCGCCTCGTCGATCTGCCCCTCCAGCGACTCCAGTTGGGCGCGGAGCCCGTCGAGCTCCTGCTGCCGCTGCGACAGCGCGGCCTCCGCTTCGAGGAGCTCGCCCGTCGACGCGGCGCCCGCCATCAGCTCGGTGAGGCGGTCGACGGACTCGGCCAGCGCCTCGACCCGGGCCTGCAGGTCGACGTGCTCGGTGGTCACGTCGGCCGCGGAGCGGCTCTGGGAGAGCACCGTCCCGACGCCGTCGAGCGCGTCGAACGCCTCGTCGAGCCGATCGGCCGGCACGCGCACGACGAGGGCGGCGCCGGCCGGAGAGTCGCCGCTCGAGCCGCGCACGGTGAGGGACTCCACCGAGCCGCCGAGATCGGCGGCGATCTCGGTCACCTCGTCGGCGGCGCCCTCGGGATCGGAGACCTCGATCGAGATGTCGCCGGTGCGGATCACGGAGCGCTGAGCGCCCTCGTCGCCCGCCTGAGCCTCCGAGGCCTCCCCGGGGACCGCGCCGTCCTGCGCGGCGGACGGCGGGCCCGCATCCAGGGTGGGGGCGCCGCGGTCGACGGAGCCGCTGGGCGAGCACGCCGACAGCGGGGCGAGGAGCAGCAGCGCTGCGAGCAGCAGGGGCGTCGTGCGGCGGTTCATGCTCACACCATAGGCGCGGCGGCTGATGAACGGCGGCCCGGATCCTGCTCCCCGGTCGGCTGTAGCGGGATCGTTACGGGACAGGTTCGAGGGCCTGAGTCCATGGTCGCTCCGAGGAGCCCGTTCGGCCGGTGGGACCTGTCCACCCTCGCCGTGCCTCGTTGCGCGAGTTCGGCGGCAGTCGTTAAGGTTTACCTAACCTTAATCAGATGATGAGAAAGTTGCTATGGCGCACCGAGATTTCGTGACCCACCCGCTCGTACTGCGACGCCTCGAGGTGATCCGCGTGCGAGACGTGACGCCGCGGATGCGCCGCGTCACGCTCGGCGGGCCGCAGCTGTTCGCGTTCGAGCGCGACGGTCTCAGCCTCGGCCCGTTCCACGCGCCCGGCTTCGACGACCACGTCAAGGCGATCTTCGCCGCGCCCGACGAGCTCGAGCGCGCGCTGCCCGTGCAGCTCGCAGAGGGCATCGAGTGGCGGGACGCCCCCGCGCGCATCTCCCGCGACTACACGCCCAGGCGGGTGGATCTCGCCGCGGGCGAGGTCGATCTCGACTTCGTGCTGCACGGGGACGGGCCGGCGTCGAACTGGGCGCGCGAGGCCCGCCCGGGCGACGACCTGTGGATCGTGGGGCCCAAGTCGTCGATCGTCTTGCCCGATCGACCGGACTGGGTCGCCCTGATCGGCGACGAGACCGCGTTGCCGGCGATCGGCCGCTTCCTCGACGAGCGCCCTCTCGACGCTCCGGCGCGCATCGTGGTGACGATCAGCGATCCGACCTCCCGTCAGGAGCTCTCGACCCGGCCCGATGACACCGTCGAGTGGGTCGTCGCCGCGCCCACCGACCGCGCCGCGTTGGAGAGAGCCGTGCGGGCCGCGCTTCCCGAGGCGGGCGAGGGCTTCGTCTGGGCCTCGGGAGAGAGCCGGACGCTTCTGCCGCTGCGGCGGTACCTGGGGCGCGAGCGGCGGATCCCGAAGAACCGCATGTGCGTCACCGGTTACTGGCACGCCGACGACGAGCTGGCGCCGGCCCACCCGGAGGTCCCGTCGCCGGTGGCCTGGCTCACGGTGCGAGCGGCGGTCGGCGGCGGTGTGCTCGACGAGCTCGCGGACCGTCCCGGGGCCCTGGCGCGAGAGCTGGCGGAGCGGTGCGGGATCGCCGCCGCCGCGCTCGCGGCGATGCTGCCGGTGCTCGTGCACCACGGGATGGTCTCGGTGGCGGAGGAGGGCGGCGCGCTCGCCCTCGGGCCCGCGGGCGAGGCGCTGCTCGCCTCCGATCATGGCCGCGAGGAATTCGACGGGCACGACGGCGACATCGCCCACGCCCTCGCGGCGCTCCCGGAGGCGCTCGCCGCCGGCGGCACGGCGTGGGAGCGCGCGCACGGGGAGACCTTCGCCGATCGGCTGCGGTCCGATGCGGCGCTGTTCGAGGAGCAGTGCGAGGAGGCCGCCATGCTGCGCTTCTTCGCGCTCGCGCTGTTCCGCGACTCGATCTGGGAAGGGGTGCGCCGCGCCCTGCTGCTCGGCCCCGGCGCGGCGGAGATCGCGGACCTCGCACGCGAGGCCGGTCTCGCGGCCGAGCTCGCCGTGGGAGGCGACGGCGTGCAGGCCGGCGTGCTCGCCGGACTGACGGAGCACGCGTCGAGCGATGACGGCGCGGACGTCGACGTCGTCGTGCTCGCCCTGGCGCTGAAGCATCGCACCGACGCGGAGGCCCGGGATCTCCTCGCCTCGCTGCGGGCGCGGGCCGGAGGGCTCGTGGTCGTGGATCCCGCGCGGCCGGATTCCCTGGACCCGCACGCGCACGAGGCCCATGCTCTGGCGCTGGCCGTGAACGGGGCGGGCATGCGGAGCTCGGAAGCGCTCGCCGCTCTCGGCCGCGAGAGCGGATGGAGGCTCGAGCGCTCCGTACCGCTCGGGTGGGGCGTCGAGGCGACGGTGTTCGAGCCGATCCATCCTGCGAACCGGTGATTTGCGAGATCATCAGATGTATGTAAGGGTTGGCTTGCCTAACCCTTCTGAAAGGACTCTCGTGAAGACTTCGCTTCGCACGCTGACCGCCGCGGCGGTCGTGGCCCTCGTGGCATTGACCGGCTGCTCGTCGGCCCCCGCCTCCGACACCGACGACGCCGCGGCGAGCGGCTCGGAGGGCGGCTGGCCGCGGACGATCGCTCACGACGCCGGCGAGACGGACATCCCCGAGGAGCCCCTCACCGTGGTCTCGACGAGCGTCACCCTCACGGGGTCGCTCCTCGCGATCGACGCCCCGCTCACCGCCACGGCCGCCGCCGGCGTCACTCCGCTGACCGACGACAACGGCTTCTTCCTGCAGTGGGCCGAGGTCGCCGAGGAGCGCGGCGTCGAGACCCTGTACCCGGATCTCGAGCTCGACCTCGAGGCGATCGAGCTGGCCGAACCCGACCTCATCATCGGCTCGACCATCGGCGCCGACACCACGCTCGAGGCGTACGACCAGCTGAGCGAGATCGCCCCGACCGTGATGATCGACTACGGCACGCACGACTGGCGGGAGATCATGGGCCAGCTGGGCGAGGCCACCGGCCGCGAGGCCGAGGCCGAGGAGGCGCTGGCCGAGTTCGACGAGTGGGTCGCCGGCGAGGCGGAGAAGATCACGCCCGTCGACGGGCCGGTCGCGGCGCTCTCCTACAACGGCGCCGACCCCTCCATGGTCTTCACCGAGAACAGCTCGCAGGCCGAGATCCTGCAGGCGCTCGGCTTCGACTATCAGGAGCCGGCGGAGGAGCTCGTCGCGCAGCAGCGCTCCGACGCGCTCGGCATCACCCCCGAGAACCTGCCGGCCGCGCTCGGCGACATGAGCGCGCTGTTCATGGTGAGCATCGAGCGCGACGGCGTCGAGGGCGTCAAGAGCGACCCGCTGCTCCAGAACGCGCAGGCGGTCGCCGACGACACCGTCGTCTCGATCGGATCCACCTCGTTCCGCATCGACCCCTACAGCGCGCGCCTGATGGTCGAAGCGGTCGTGGAGGCCTTCGGCTCCCAGCAGTGAGCTCCGGAACCCGATTCGTCACGGTCGCGACCGCGAGCCTCGTCGTGCTCGCGGTCGCGACCGTCCTGAGCCTGGGCCTGGGCTCCCACCCGGTCGCCCCGGGCGCCGTCGTCGACGCGCTGCTGCGCTTCGATCCGTCTGACGACGATCACCTGATCGTCGTCAGCTCGCGCCTGCCCCGGGCCGCGCTGTGCATCGTCGTGGGGGTCGGCCTCTCGGTCGCCGGGGCGGTCATGCAGTCGCTGACGCGCAACCCGCTCGCCGAGCCGGGCCTGCTCGGCCTCAACGCCGGCGCCTCGCTCGCGGTGGTCGTCGGCATCGTCTTCTTCGGGGTGACCGACCTCGTCGGCTATCTCGGCTTCGCCTTCCTCGGGGCCGCGCTCGCGGCCGTCGCCGTCTACGCGCTCGGCACCGCCCACCGCTCGGGCGCCACCCCCGCCCGCATGGCGCTCGCGGGCGCCGCCATCGCCATGTTCCTGAGCGCGATCACCACGGCCGTGCTGCTGAGCCGCGAGTCCGCCTACGACCAGTTCCGCTTCTGGGCCGTCGGCACCCTGCAGGGGCGCGGCCTCGAGGTGACGGCCACGGTGCTGCCCTTCATCGCGGTCGGCGCCGTCGGGGCGCTGCTGCTCGCCCGCCCGCTGAACGCGCTCGCGCTCGGCGACGACAGCGCGCGCTCGCTCGGCGTGTCGGCGCCGCTGTCCCGGGGCGGCGGCGGCCTCGTGGTCGTGCTGCTCGCCGGCGCCGCCACGGCCGCCGCCGGCCCCATCGGCTTCATCGGCCTCGTCGCACCGCACGTCGTGAGGATGCTCGTGGGATCCGACCACCGCTTCCTCATCCCAGCGACGCTCGTGGTGGGACCGGCGACGCTCATGGTCGCCGACGTGCTCGGCCGGGTGGTCATCGCCCCCGGTGAGATCCCGACGGCGGTCGCGGCGGCCATCATCGGCGGTCCGGTGTTCGTCGCCCTCGTCCGCAGCAGGAGGAAGATCGCAGGATGACCGCCTCTCCGCCCCCCATCGTCCGCGGCCGCCCGCTGCGGATCGGCCCCTGCAGCGCGCGCATCGACACGAGGATCGCCGGGCTCGCCCTCGTCCTCCTGATCATCCTCCTCGCGATCGGGGCGATCAGCCTCGTCCTCGGCTCCGTCACCCTCGGCCCGCTCGAGGTCATGCAGGCGCTGTTCGGGATCGGCGAGGAGCGCAGCGTGCGGACCGTGCAGGGCCGCCGCCTGCCGCGCCTCCTCTGCGCGCTGCTCGTCGGCGCCGCCCTCGGCGTCGCGGGCTGCGTCTTCCAGAGCCTCTCCCGCAACGCCCTCGGGTCGCCCGACATCATCGGCTTCACGTCGGGCGCCGCGACGGGCGCCGTCGCCCAGATCACGATCTTCGGCGGGGGCGTGCTCGAGACCGCGCTCGCGGCGGTGGTGGGCGGCCTGGTCACGGCGTTCGCGGTGTACCTGCTCGCCCGGAAGGATCGCGTCACCGGCGGGATCCGCCTCGTGCTCGTCGGCATCGGCATCGGCGCGATCATGGCCGCGGTCACCGATCTGCTGCTCGTGCGCGCGGGCGTCGCGCAGGCCTCGGCCGCCCAGGTCTGGCAGTCGGGCTCCCTGACCGGGCGCGGCTGGCCCCACGTGTGGAGCCTCGTCGCGGCCCTCGCCGTGCTGCTCCCGCTCGTCCTCGCGCTCGTGCGAGCGCTGCGCATGATCGAGATGGGCGACGACGTCGCCGCGGGGCTCGGGATCGCCGTCGAGCGCATCCGCTTCAGCGTGCTCGTCGTGGGGGTCCTGCTCACGGCGGTCGCCACAGCCGTGGCCGGCCCGATCGCGTTCGTCGCGCTCGCGGCGCCGCAGATCGTCGTCCGGGTGGCCCGGCGGGGAAGCGTGCTCGTGGTCCTCTCCGCGCTCATGGGCGCCATCCTGCTCGCCCTGGCCGACATCGTCTCCCAGCACATCGAGATCGGCCTGCGCCTGCCCATCGGCATCGTCACATCCATCATCGGCGGGCTGTACCTCATCTGGCTGCTCGCCCGCCGCGTCTGAACCCGCCCGCCATGAATCCGGAAGAGGCCATCGCCACCATGAACGTCCCGACGCTGTCCGCCGAGTCCCTCCGCGTCGGCTACCACGCCGCCCCCGTGATCGACGGGCTCGACCTCGCGGTGCCCACCGGCGGGTTCACCGCGATCGTCGGCCCCAACGCCTGCGGCAAGTCGACGCTGCTGCGGGCGCTCGGGCGGATGCTGCGGCCCGACGCGGGACGAGTCGTGCTCGACGGCCGCGCGATCGGGGAGCTGCGCAGCAAGGAGTTCGCCCGTCGTGTCGGCCTGCTGCCCCAGTCGCCGGTGACGCCCGACGCCATCACCGTCGGGGATCTCGTGGCGCGCGGCCGCTATCCGCATCAGAGCCTGCTGCGGCAGTGGTCGAACGACGACGAGCGGATCGTCGCCGACGCGCTCGAGGAGGTCGGCATGCGCGAGTTCTCCGACCGCATGGTCGACGAGCTCTCGGGCGGCCAGCGTCAGCGGGTGTGGATCGCGATGGCGCTGGCGCAGGAGACCGGCATCCTGCTGCTCGACGAGCCGACGACCTTCCTCGACATCGCGCACCAGATCGAGGTGCTCGAGCTGTGCGCCCGCCTCACCGCTCGCGGACGGACGGTGGTCGCGGTGCTGCACGATCTCAACCTCGCCGCGCGCTACGCCGACCACATGGTGGCCATGCACGCGGGGGAGATCATCGCCGAGGGCGAGGCGTCCCGGGTCGTCACGCCCGCCGTGCTCAAGCGGGCCTACGCGCTGGACGCGATCGTGCTGGAGGACCCGGAGACCGGCCGCCCGCTCGTCGTGCCCCGGGCGAGGCAGCAGCGGGGGAGCGAGTCGTGAGCTTCCCCGTGCCGCCGCGCGGCGAGGGGCCGACGACCATGGCGGTGCCCCCGCACGTCGCCCGCCCGGATCCGGTTCCGCGCGTGCGGAGCCCCCGCGTCGACGCGCTCGGAGCCTTCCCCGGGGCCGACCGGCTCGCCGCGTTCTGGGATGAGGTCGCGGCCGTCGGCGCACCGCTCATCGAGGACGAGGCCGGCGGATCCTGCACCTACACCTTCGTGCACCGCGGAGCGCCGGGAACCGAGCGGGTCGCACTGCTCGGCAACAAGATCGCCGACCCGCAGACGCTCGAGCACGCCCTCTTCGAGCACCTGCCCGGCACCGACCTCTGGTGGCTCAGCCTCCGTCTCGGCTCCGCCTGGCGCGGCAGCTACGCCATCGCCGCGCAGGCGGGCCCGAGACCCGAGCCGCCGGAAGCGAGGAGGGCGCTGATCGAGCAGCGCCGCGCGCGGTCCCTCGCCGTGACCGACACGGCGGGGCGCCGCAGCGTCGAGGAGTGGTACGAGCTGCAGTACTACGCCGCACCGGATCCGCTCGCCCGCGAGACCGCCCGGATCGGCGGGCCGCTGCCGTCCGTCGCCGCGGGGCCGAGCGCTCCGGCGCCGATCCCGCTGCGCCCGGCCGAGACCCCCGGGCGGATCGTGCCCGTCGGAGACGAGCGCCGCGCCGCGCTGTGGTGGCACATCCCCGCCGGCCCGCCGCCCGACGAGTGGGAGGTGCTCGTGCTGCTCGACGGCGAACGCTGGCTCGACTCGGCGGCCGCCCTCGACGCCTGGCAGGCGTCGGAGGTGCTGCCGCCGACGATCGCGCTGCTCGTCGGGTCGGGGCCGATGGAGCAGCGAGTGCAAGACCTCACCTGCTCGCCCGAGCTCGTCGCCGACCTGGTGCGCGTGCTCGACCGCGCGGGCGCCGATGCCGAGCGGCTCTTCGGGGCGCCGCTGACCTCGGAGCCCGCCCGCACGCGGATCGTCGGGCAGAGCCTCGGCGGGCTGACTGCGCTCTACGCCCAGTGCGCGGCGCCGCAGCGCTTCGGCGTGTCCGTGTGCCAGTCCGGATCCTTCTGGTGGCCGCACCCGGACGCGCCGGGCGGGGCGGAGTGGCTCACCCGCTCGATCCGGGAGAGCGAACCCGGCCTCGGCACGGTGTCGCTCGAGGTGGGCCTGCAGGAGTGGGTGCTGCTCGAGCCGACCCGGCGGCTGCGCGACGCCCTCGCGGGATCCTGCGACCGCATCTCGTACCGCGAGTTCGACGGCGGGCACGACGAGGCCTGCTGGTCGACCACGCTGCCGGAGCTGCTGCGCGAGACGGTCGAGGTGGCGCGGCGTGACTAGTGCGGGCCTGAACATCGGGATCGCCGTCTCGCCCACCTGGCTGCGGGGCGAGGCGTGGCGCGCCGCGGACAGCCGGGTCGAGGAGCTGTTCGACCTGGCGCCGTTCACCGACCTCGCCGCGGCCGCCGAGGCGGCGCACCTCGACTTCCTGTTCGCGCCCGACGCCGGCCACCTCGACCCGCGCGTGCTCGACCGCTCGCCGGGTTTCAGCACCCACGACTCCCACACCCTCGTCACGGCGCTCGCCGCGCGGACCTCGCGGATCGGCGTCGTGCCGACGGTGCAGACCCTGTTCGCCTCGCCCTACACGGCGGCGCGCCAGCTCATGTCGCTGCATCGGCTCAGCGGGGGACGGGCCGGCTGGAACGCGGTGACCGCGCTCGGCGGCGGGGCCAACCACGGTCTCGGCACCCCGCCCGGTTCCGAGGAGCGCTACGCCCGCGCCCGCGCCTTCGTCGACACCGTTCGCGAGCTGTGGCGGCGCTACCCGGCAGAGGCGCTGCTGCTCGACCGTGCGGAGGGCCGGTTCGCGGAGGCGCGGCGGGTGCGGACGGTCGACCGCGACGACGGGCACTTCAGCGTCGCCGGGCCGCTCACCGTCGCCGCCCACCCGTCGGGCGACCCGCCCCTCTTCCAGGCCGGCGGGTCCGCGGCCGGCATCGCGTTCGCCGGGGCGACGGCGGACGCGGTCTTCGCCGTGGCCGCGACGGAGGCGGATGCGGTCGCCCAGCGCGCCGCGCTGAGCGCCGCCGCCGAGCGCGCCGGTCGACCCGCCGACGCCGTGCGATTCCTGCCCGGGCTCGTGGTGACGCTCGCCGAGAGCCGGGCGGAGGCCGAGCGCGCGGCGGACGCGCAGCGCGCCTCCCGCGGCCCCGCGCACTGGGCGGTGACCGGCACGCCCGGTGACGCCGTCGCCGCCATCGCGGCTCGCGCCGAGACCGGTGCGATCGACGGATTCATCGCGCTCGCCGGCGGATCGTGGCGATCCGTCGAGCTGTTCCTCGGAGAGGTCGTGCCGGCGCTCGCCGCGGAGGGTCTCTTCCGCGACGCGTACGCCGGACGCGGGCTGCGCGAGCACCTCGGCCTGCGGTGAGGGATGCGGTCGCTCGGCCGCGTACGGCATGATCGACCCATGGCATCAGAGGCCCGGGCGCAGGATCTGCGCACCCTCGTCGCGCTCCGCCGCGTGCGCGACCGCATCGACCGCGAGTTCGCCGAGCCCCTCGACGTCGAGGAACTCGCCCGCGGGGCGCACATGTCCGCCGGGCACCTGAGCCGGCAGTACAAGCGGGCCTACGGCGAATCCCCGTACTCGTACCTGATGACCCGCCGGATCGAGCGGGCCATGATCCTGCTGCGCGAGAGCGACCTGAGCGTCACGGAGATCTGCCTGATCGTGGGGTACGCCTCGCTCGGCACGTTCAGCCTGCGCTTCACCGAGCTCGTCGGAGTGCCGCCCAGCGAGTACCGCGCGTCGGGCGCCGACGCCTTCGCGGGGATGGCCCCGTGCATCGTCAGGCAGGTCGCGCGGCCGATCCGGAGGCCGCCCTCCGCCTGATCCGGATCCCTCGCCCCGGCAACCCGTCAGGAATCGAGAAGCGCCCGCGGCAGCGGTGCGCATATCGTGAGGCCATGAGCATCACGATCAGCAACAGCTTCCTGCCCCTCGTCGATCCGGAGGCGTCGCTCGCCTTCTACCGGGACGCGCTCGGCTTCGAGGTGCGGCTCGACGTGGGATCCGGCGACATGCGCTGGATCACGGTCGGACCGCCGAACCAGCCCGACACCGCCATCGTGCTGCACCCTCCGCTCGCGAACCCCGGGCTCACCGAGGAGGAGGGGCGGACGCTGATGGAGATCGTCGCCAAGGGCAGCTACTTCGGAGTGAACCTCGCGACCGACGACCTGGACGCCACCTTCGCGAGGCTGGAGGCGTCGGGCGCCGAGATCGTGCAGGAGCCGATGGACCAGCAGTGGGGCGCCCGGGACTGCGCGCTCCGGGATCCGGCCGGGAACATGCTGCGGATCCAGCAGGCGTAGGCGCGAATCCGGGCGGATCGACCGTAGACGCGCTCCCGCTCAAGAGGGAAAATGGGAGGATGAGTCCCGACGACCCGCTCGCGCTCGAGCGACAGGTCTGCTTCGCGCTGACCGTCGCCTCGCGCAACATCGTGGCCGCCTACAAGCCCGCGCTCGATCCCCTCGGCATCACCCACCCGCAGTACCTGGTGCTCCTCGCGCTGTGGAAGCACCGCACGCTCGCGCTCGGTCCGCTCGCACAGATGCTCCACCAGGACGCGTCGACGCTCTCCCCGGTCATCAAGCGCCTGGAGGGCCAGGGCCTCGTGCGGCGGCAGCGCAGTTTCGAGGACGAGCGGCGGCTCGACATCTCGCTCACCCCCGACGGCCTCGCGCTCCGCTCCCGGGCCGAGCAGGTGCCCGTGGAGATGGCGAGGCGGCTCCGCATGAGCGTCGAGGAGCTCACCGAGCTGCACTCGTCGATGGTGCGCGTCATCGAGGCCAGCAGAAGGGCGCTGGACTCCTGACCGAACCGACCTCCGGCGCCGCACCCGCGCGGCGCCCTCCCGCCACCCTGCTGGTCGTCGCAGCCGTCTTCTCCGTGCAGTTCGGCAACGCCCTCGCCGGCGCGTACTTCGAGCGTCTGGGCCCGCTCGGGGCCGCGGCGCTCCGTCTCGCGCTCGGGGCTGCGATCCTCGCGCTCGCCGTCCGGCCGCGCGTCCGCGGTTGGACGCTGCGCACCTGGATCGGCGCGCTCGTCCTCGGCGCCGGCCTCGGCGGCATGAACGCCCTGATCTACCTCGCGATCGACGAGATCCCGATCGGCATCGCCGTGACGGTGGAGCTGCTCGGCCCGCTCGCCGTCGCGGCGGCGGGGATCCGTCGCCCGCTCGACGTCGCGTGGGTGCTCCTCGCCGTCGGTGGCGTCGCACTCCTCGGCTTCGATCCAGGCAAGGCGCTCTCGCTGCCGGGCCTGCTGCTCGCGGCCGGCGCCGCAGCGTTCTGGGCGATGTACATCGTCGCCTCGTCGCGACTGGGACCCCGCGTGCGCGGCGTCGACGGGCTCGCCGTGGCGATGATCGTGGCCGCGCTCGTGGTGGTGCCCTTCGGGGCGGGGCACGCCGTCGCAGCGGTGGGCGCCGACCCGTGGCTGCTCGTCGTCTTCGCGGGGGTCGCGCTGCTCACCTCGGCGCTGCCGTACGCGCTCGAGTTCACCGCGCTGAAGACGATGTCCTCGCGCGTCTTCGGCGTGCTCTCGAGCCTCGGCCCCGCCGTCGCCGCGCTCGCGGGCCTGATCGTGCTGCAGCAGAGCCTCTCGACGGCCCAGGTGGTCGCGCTCGCGCTCGTCACCGCGGCGAGCGCCGGGGTCATCGCGACCTCGCGGCGGGTGTGACCGCTCGCGTCTTCGCTAGGCTGGGAGCATGACGATCCCGCCCCCCGGCAACCAGTCCCCGCAGTACCAGGCGCCCCAGTACCAGCCTCCGCAGTACCAGCAGCCGTACTACCTGCAGCAGGTGCCGAGCTCGAGCAACGGACTCGCCATCGCCTCGATGATCGTGGGCGTGGTGGGCCTGCTGTTCGCGATCTGGGCGTGGATCCCGTTCGTCGGCTTCGTGTTCGGGGTGCTCGGCCTGCTCTGCGGCGTCCCCGCCGTGATCATCGGGCACTTCGGGCTGAACCGCTCGAAGGTGCCGGGCATCTCGGGGCGCGGGCAGGCGATCACCGGGCTGATCACCGGCTACGTGACGATCGCCATGTCGATCGGGTTCCCGCTGCTCGTCTCGCTCTTCCTGTTCGGCATCGGCAGCGTCGCGGGGGGATCGCCCTACTACTCCTGACCCTCGGAAGCTGGGGAGCGGCGAGATCGGGGCCGGTCCTCCGGTCGACTCGGAGGCGAACTCGTCTCCGAGCGACTACGCCCTGCGGTACTGCGCCGTCACGGGGCACTCGAACGGGTCGCCCGCCGCGAGCCCGACGCGATTGAGGTACGCGATGACGATCCCGTAGGAGCGCCAGAGCGTGGTCTCGGTGTAGGGAACGCCGAGGGTCGCGCAGTGCTCGCGCACGATCTCGCGAGCCTTCGAGAGGTGCGGGCGGGGCATGCTCGGGAACAGGTGGTGCTCGACCTGGTAGTTGAGGCCGCCCATCAGTATTGTCGCCCACCATCCGCCCGAGACGTTGCGGGAGGTGCGCACCTGCTTGGTGAAGAAGTCGAGCTTCGCGTCGTGCGCGATCACGGGCATGCCCTTGTGATTCGGAGCGAATGACGCGCCCATGTAGACGCCGAAGACCGCGAGCTGCACCCCGAGGAACGCGAAGGCCATGCCGATCGGGAGGAACAGGAAGAGCGGTGTGAGCAGCAGCGCGAAGCGAGCGGCGATCATGCCGAGCTCCGTCCAGCGCTGCTTCACCGGACCGGGCGAGACGAGATGCTTGACGCCGAGGTAGTGCAGGTTGAGCCCCTCGAGCGTGAGCAGCGGGAAGAACAGCCATCCCTGCCTGCGGGTGATCATCCCGCGCAGGCCCCGCGCCTCGGCGGCGTCCTCCTCGAGGAACGAGATCGTGTCGACCTCGATGTCGGGATCCTTGCCCACCCGGTTCGGATTCGCGTGGTGCCGGGTGTGCTTCGAATCCCACCACGAGTAGCTCATACCGACGAAGCCGATGAGTGCCCGCGCAAGCCGGTCGTTCGCCGGGCCCGTGCTGAGGATCTGGCGATGAGCCGCTTCGTGTGCGAGGAAGGCGACCTGCGTGAAGAGCAGGCCGAGCGCCGCGGCGATCAGCAGCTGGAACCAGCTGTCACCCAGCAGCACGAAGCCGGTGATCGCGCCTCCGAATCCGACCGCGAGCAGGGCGCCCACGGAGGCGTAGAACCACCCGGCCCGCCTGAGCAGGCCGCTCTCGCGCACTGCCTGCGACACCTGGGTGTAGGCTCGCGCGACCTTCGGGAAGGTGTCCGTGGTCGCGTAGGCGGGCCGGCTGGTCTTGCGGAGCGGACCGAGACGGCCTTCCGGGAGCTGCGTGGTGACGATGGGGGAATCCGTTTCGATCGGCGGAGCCGGGGCTTCGGGAAGAGCCAAAGGCGGCTGCCGATCGCTGCCCTCAGACTACGGGGTCGCAGGTGCATGCGCCGGAATGCCCAGGAGATGCACACCTCCGCGGCCCTGGGTATCGGGACGGGGCCTCCCCGGCGAAAGCGGGGGCCGCAACCGGATGCGTCGTCGTTCCTATCATTTGCTTCGGTTTGCTCGATGATCTGATGATCAATTTTCGGTATCGCCACTGAGGGAATCTTGTTGTACGGCGTACACTTCTGAAGTGTCGGCGCGGCATCGCCGCGTCGGGACCGGGGAACACGCACATGGGACGCGCACAGCAGCAGGGCGCGCCGACTTGGGAGAAGGCGGCGGCGGATCCCGCGCGCCACTACGGGGCTCGATCCGCTCCCGAGCGGGTGGAGCGCGTGATCTCGGCGATCCTCGAGCCGGGCAGCACGGTGCTGCTGCTGGGCGAATCGGGGAACGGGAAGTCCCGCCTCGCGGAAGAGGCGGCGTACGGGCTCGCGGACCGCCTCGGAGAGCCGACCGCGGTGACCATCATGTCGCCGCCCCCGCCGGAGACGAGCGGCATCGCGACGGTGTTCGGCTTCCACTTCCCGCAGATCTTCGGCGCGGCGGAGACGGGCGGCGTCGACGCCGCCGAGACCGGGGAGGGGTTCGAGGTGCGGGATCCCGCCGCGCTCGCCGCACGCCTGGTCGATGTGATCGTGGCCTCCGCGGAGGGCAGGGAGCCCGTGATCGTCGCCCCCGCCGTCGACGAGTATCCGCCTCTGAGCGCCTACCTGCTCGACGCCCTCGTCCGATCCCGACGGGCCCGGGTCATCGCGACGGCCAGGAACCTCAGCCGGGCCGCCGACCGCATCACGCAGGGCCCCAGGGTGCAGCGGATCGTCGTCGAGCCCCTGAGCCCGGCGGAGAGCGGCAGGTATCTCGCCGAGCTGCTCGGCGGCGAACTCATCGAGGAGAGCACGCTCCGCCGCTGGCACGCGGCGACCGGAGGCAACGCCTACGCGCTGAGCGTGCTCGCCCTCACCCTCGAGCGGCGGGGGAGGCTCCAGCGCAGCAGGGGCGTGATCTGGGCGGATCCGGGGGACGACGACGTGCCGGAGGAGCTCGCGGCGCTGGTCGAGGAGGGGTGCAGCGAGGCGGAACTGCGCACGCTCGAGGTGCTCGCCCAGGCGGAGCCGCTGTTCGAGACCGCCCTGCTGCGGGAGCTCGACGCCCAGAGCATCGCCTCCCTGCTCGACCGGGGGATGATCGTCTCGCGGATGCGCCCCACCGGCGAGATCGCCCTGCAGAGCGCGCACCCCCTGATGGCGGCGGCCCTGCGGGTCCGCATGCCGCCCGCGCGGCGAGCCGACATCAGCGACGCGCTCTTCCGCGCCCTCGACGCCGATCGCGGCACCGTCGACCCCACGGGCCGTCCGCAGCTGCTGCTGCGCATGGTCGCGCTCGGTCTCGACTCCGGTCGCGCCCTGTCGCTGCACTGGCTCTGGACGGCCTTCGAGATCCTGAGCCGGGGCGGCGATCCGCGCCTCATCCTCCGGATCGTCCTCGAGATCGCCGCGCATCCCGAGGCTGACGCGGGCAGGGCGGGCATCGCGGCGCTGCACGCCGGTCGCATCTCCCGCCTGCTCGGAGACCGCGTCAGCCTGCTCCGCGCGAGCGCGCTGATCCGGAACGTCCTCTCCGAGGCTCCCCCTCCGGGCTCCGCGGAGGCCGGGCCGGGCGCGCTGGACGACGCCACGAGCATGACCGAGCCGCTCTGGGCGAGCCTGCACCTCTTCCTCATCGAGGGTGCGCTGCGGGAGCATCGCGCCGCAGCCGCCTTCGCCGAGCTCGACCGGGTCGAGGCGACGCTGCAGCAGCCGATCGCCGTGGAGATGCTGCGCAGCGCGCGGGTGCTGATGCTCGCCTACACGGGCCAGCTGCGAGCCGCGGCGGAGCACTGTCCCGATCCCGGCATCACGACCGAGCTCGGCATCGAGTGGGCGCGATCGCCGGCCCGCGCGGTCTCCGCGCTGCTGCTGCAGCAGCGGGGCAGGATCCGGGAGGGGGTGCTCAGCGCCGAGCAGGCTCGCGCCCTGGCCGCGCTCGGCGAGCGCCCGCGCGACGACATGGCCGAGCTGCAGGGCATCTGCTGGTTCCTCGCCTACTGGGCGAGCGGAAGCACGGGCGCCGGGCGCCACATCCTGCAGGAGATGGAGCAGCGCGCGACCGCCGACGTGCACGCCGAAGCGCACTACACGGGCCTCGTCGAGATCGGGGAGGTGCTGTTCTCGCTGCAGGAGGGGAGATGGCGGAGAACCGCTCAGCGCGCCGAGCGGGTGCTGGCGCGGCTGCGCGAGCGCGACCTGTACGGCGCCGCCCCGCTCGCCCACGCCGCTCTCGCCCTCGCCCTCGCCGCGCTCGGGGAGCGCGATGCGGCGGCCCGCGCGATCCGCGCCGCCGAGATCCCCATGCCGGGCATCGCGCAGGCCGCCGGCGGCCACCTGCGCAGGCTGGTGCTCTCGGCGCGCCAGTGGATCCGGGATCCGGACACCGTCGAGCACGCCCGCGAGGCGGTCGAGTGGGCCGCGAACGAGGGTCTCGAGCTCTCCGAGCTGCGGGCCCTGCACGTCTGGGTCACCGAGGATCCCCGCTCCGCCGCCGACCATCTGCCGCGCGTGGAGGAGCTCGCCGCCGAGAGCGACTCGCCCGTCGCCGCAGCGCTCCTGACCCACGTCTCCCGGTTGGTGCGGCAGCCCGAGGGGCCCGTCTGGGAGGGCGCCGACGTGCGGGTGCTCGCCGAGCTCGGGGTCTGGCCGCCGCCGCCCGTCGCCCCCGAGCTCTCGGCCCGCGAGCGGGAGATCGCCCTGCTCGTCTCGCTCGGCTACTCGAACCGCGCGGTCGCCGAGCGCTTCCACCTCTCGCCGCGCACCGTCGAGGCCCACATCGCGCACGCCTTCACGAAGCTCGGCGTGACGAGCCGGGAGGAGCTCCGGCTCTGGTTCGCGCGGGAGCGCGAGGGCGGCTGATCGGGCGCACCCGTCTCCGGCAGGCTCGGCTCGCCCGGAGACAGGTGCGCCAGGCGCGCCTCAGTGCTCGTCCGCGAGGCGCTGCTGCCTGCGAGGCACTCGTTCCTCGCGCCTCGCATCCGCCTCAGTGCTGGTCGGCGAGGCGCTGGCGCGCCTCGATGATGAGCTGCTCCGCGTCGGCGGCCGACCCCCACGCGTCGACCTTGACCCACTTGCCCGGCTCGAGATCCTTGTAGCGCTCGAAGAAGTGCTCGATCTCCTTGCGGGTGTACTCGGGGATGTCCGCCACGTCCTGGATGTGCGACCAGCGCGGATCCTTGTGCTGCACCGCGATGACCTTGTCGTCGCCGCCGGCCTCGTCGCTCATCTTGAGCACGCCGACGGGGCGCACCTTCACGCCGACGCCGGGGAAGACGGGGTAGTCGAGCAGCACGAGCACGTCGAGCGGATCGCCGTCCTCGCCCAGGGTCTCCTCGAAGAAGCCGTAGTCGGCGGGGTAGACGAAGCCCGTGTAGAGCACGCGGTCGAGGTACACGCGGCCGGTCTCGTGGTCGACCTCGTACTTGTTGCGGCTCCCCTTCGGGATCTCGATGACGGCATCGAATGCGGCGGTCATGCTGCTCCTTGAATTCGTGGATCGGTGATCGTGGATCGTGCAGGCGTCCCGTGGCTCGGGATCCCGTGCGAGCGCGGTGTCGCTGGCAGGCACCAGATTACCCGACGGGATCTCCGCGGCTCCCGGCTGCGGGCGGAGCGCCCGGTCGTGCCGGAGGAGGTACCGTGGGGACGTGACCCGCCTCCCGCGCCTCAACCCCGCCGTCGCGCGCACCCGTCGCGCCGTGCGCGAGGCGCTCGCGGGCGCCGGCAGCGCACCCGGGGCGGGGGAGGGGCTCGTGCTCGTCGCCCTCTCGGGTGGAGCCGACTCGCTCGCGCTCGCCGCAGCCGTGGCGTTCGAAGCGCCGAGGCTCGGCCTCGAAGCCGGGGCCGCGATCGTCGACCACGGGCTGCAACCCGACTCGGCCGGCGTCTCCGAGGAGGCGGCCGCCGCGGCGCGCGGCCTCGGCCTCGACCCCGTGACGGTCGAGCGCGTCAGCGTTCCCGGCAACAGCGAGGCCGGCCCCGAGGGGGCCGCGCGGGAGGCCAGGTACGCCGCCCTCGAAGGGGTGCGGTCGGGGCTCGGCGCTCGGCTGATCCTGACCGCGCACACCCGCGACGACCAGGCCGAGCAGGTGCTGCTCGCGCTGGCCCGCGGTTCGGGTGCGCGCAGCCTGGCGGGGATCCCGCGGCGGCGCGGCCCGATCCTGCGCCCCTTCCTGGAGCTCGACCGGTCGACCACCGAGGCGGCCTGCGCGGCGCAGGGGCTGAGCCCGTGGCGGGATCCGCACAACAGCGACGCCGGCTACGCGAGGGTGCGGGTGCGGGATCGGATCCTGCCCGTGCTCGAGGCCGAGCTGGGGCCCGGGATCGCGGCCGCGCTCGCCCGCACGGCCGAGCTCGCGCGGGAGGACGCCGAGGCCTTCGACGACATGGTCGCCGAGACGATCGAGGAGATCGTGGAGCCCGCGGAAGCCGGCATCGCCGTGTCGGTCGCAGCGCTCGCGGCGAATCCGGCCGCACTGCGGCACCGCCTCATCCGCGCCGTCGCCGCCGCGGAGTTCGGCTCGCACCTCAGCCGCGAGCACACCCTCGCGATCTCCGCCCTCGTCACCGACTGGCGGGGGCAGGGGCCGATCCACGTGCCGGGCATCTCGGTCGCCCGATCCGGCGGGCTCATCGTGTTCACCGCCCACCGCTGAGCGGGTCGGGGCGGGGCCGGCCGGGAGCGGCCGGGGAACGCCGTACAGTAGAGGGATGGACGCGAAACACCTGGGCGACGACCTCACCGTCGTGCTGCACACCGAGGCCGAACTGCACGCACGCCTGGCCGAGATGGCGCGCGAGATCGAAGCCGACTACGCCGAGGAGCCCCCGCTCCTCGTGGGCGTGCTGAAGGGCGCGGTCATGGTGATGGCCGACCTCGCGCGCGAGCTCCGCTTCCACGCGCAGATGGACTGGATGGCCGTCTCCTCCTACGGAAAGGGGACGAAGTCGAGCGGCGTCGTGAAGATCCTGAAGGATCTCGACGCCGATCTGACGAACCGCGACGTGCTGATCGTCGAGGACATCATCGACTCGGGCCTCACGCTCTCGTGGCTGAAGGAGAACCTCGCGAGCCGGGGCGCGCGCTCGGTGCGGATCTGCACCATGCTGCGCAAGCCGGAGGCGATGAAGGTGCAGCTCGACGTCGAGTACGTGGGCTACGACATCCCGGCCGACTTCGTCGTGGGCTACGGCCTCGACTACGCGGAGGACTACCGCAACCTGCGCGACGTCGCGATCCTCGCCCCCCACGTCTACGGCGGCGACGCGTAGGCGGGCGCGGGATCGAGGCGCGGGCCGGGCGCGGATTACGCCCCTGGCATACACTCAGGGCCAAGCGGGGAGGCAGCTACTACTCTTACTGTGTCGGGGATCCGTCTCCGGATCAAAGCCCCGGCGCGTGCAGAAAGGCTCAGACTTGGCTGAGAAGACCTCGGAGAACACCTCGAAGACCAGGAAGCTGCTGCGCGGTCCGCTGCTCTACCTGATCCTGGCTCCGCTCATCGTGCTGCTGGGGTGGTCACTGCTGTCCGGCAGCGGTACGCGAGAGGTCTCGACCCAGGAGGGTCTCGAGATGCTCGCGAAGGAGCAGGTCAAGGCCGTCGAGATCATCGACGGCGATCAGCGCGTGAACCTCGAGCTCACGAAGGTCGACAAGGAGCTCGCCACCGATCAGGTCTTCTTCTACTACGTCTCCCAGCGCGGCGACGATATCGTGCAGGCGGTCGCCGACGCCGATCCCGAGGACGGCTTCACGGATCAGGTGCCGCAGCCGAACCCCATCTGGTCGCTGCTCAGCTTCCTCTTCCCGCTGCTGATCTTCGGCCTGCTGATCTGGTGGGTGCTGTCGTCGATGTCGGCCGGCGGAGGCCGCGGCGTGATGCAGTTCGGCAAGAACAAGGCGAAGCTCGTCTCGAAGGAGACGCCGCAGGTCACCTTCGCCGACGTCGCCGGCGCCGACGAGGCCGTCGAGGAGCTGCACGAGATCAAGGACTTCCTGCAGGACGCGACGCGCTTCCAGGCGGTCGGGGCCCGGATCCCGAAGGGCGTGCTGCTCTACGGGCCGCCCGGAACCGGCAAGACCCTGCTCGCGCGCGCCGTCGCCGGCGAGGCCGGCGTGCCGTTCTACTCGATCTCCGGTTCCGACTTCGTCGAGATGTTCGTCGGCGTGGGCGCGAGCCGGGTGCGCGACCTCTTCAAGGAGGCCAAGGCGAACTCGCCCGCGATCATCTTCGTCGACGAGATCGACGCCGTGGGCCAGCGGCGGGGCCAGGGCATGGGCGGCGGTCACGACGAGCGCGAGCAGACGCTGAACCAGCTGCTCGTCGAGATGGACGGCTTCGACCCGAAGACCAACGTGATCATGATCGCGGCGACCAACCGGCCCGACATGCTGGATCCCGCCCTTCTGCGCCCCGGCCGCTTCGACCGCCAGATCGGCGTCGACGCCCCCGACATGCCCGGTCGGCGCAAGATCCTCGAGGTGCACGCGAAGGGCAAGCCGCTCTCGCAGAACGTCGATCTCGACGTCGTCGCCCGCAAGACCCCCGGCTTCTCGGGTGCGGACCTCGCGAACGTGCTGAACGAGGCCGCCCTGCTGACCGCCCGCTCCAACGCGCAGCTCATCGACAACCGCGCCCTCGACGAGGCCATCGACCGGGTCATCGCCGGCCCGCAGCGACGCACCCGCGTCATGAAGGATCAGGAGAAGCTGATCACGGCCTACCACGAGGGCGGTCACGCCCTGGTGGCGGCGGCGCTGAACCACACCGACCCGGTGACGAAGATCACGATCCTGCCCCGTGGCCGCGCGCTCGGCTACACGATGGTGATCCCGCTCGAGGACAAGTACTCGGTCACCCGCAACGAGCTGCAGGATCAGCTGGCCTACGCGCTCGGCGGTCGCGTCGCCGAGGAGCTGGTGTTCCACGACCCGACCACGGGCGCCGGCAACGACATCGAGAAGGCGACGGGCACCGCCCGCAAGATGGTCACCGAGTACGGCATGTCGGCCTCCATCGGCCCGGTCAAGCTCGGCCAGGGCCAGCCGGGGGCGTTCCTCGGCGAGTTCGGGCAGAGCCGCGACTACTCCGAGGGGGTGGCGGTGTCGGTCGACGCCGAGGTGCGTGCGCTGCTGGAGCAGGCGCACGACGAGGCGTACGAGGTGCTCGTGAAGAACCGCGGGATCCTGGACCGCCTCGCCGCGGAGCTGCTCGAGAAGGAGACGCTCGATCACAACCAGATCGCGGAGATCTTCCGCGACGTGGAGAAGCTGCCCGTGCGGCCGACCTGGCTCTCGAACACGGGCCGCCCGGTCTCGGACATCCCCCCGATCGAGGTGCCGGCGGCGCTGCGCATGGACGATCGGCACGCGAGCGACGGCGACCCGGCCGGGAACGGCGAGACCGGCGGCGGCGAGCAGGGTACGCGGGACGGTGAGCGCGACGGTGACGCCGGCGGTGCCGGGGACTCGGATCGTGCCGGCTCCGCCGATGAGCGGCGGAATCCGGGTGCGCCCGGAACCCTCGACGAGCCCGGTGCGCCGCCCCGCAATCTCGGCGTGCACGACGACGGCGACGCCGGGCGGTAGCGCGGCATGGCCGAGAACGTGGATCGCGAGCGGGTCGCCGCGGCGGTGCGCGAGCTGCTGAGCGCGATCGGCGTCGACCCCGACAGCCCCGAGCTCGCGCAGACGCCGGCCCGCGTCGCCGAGGCCTACGCCGAGTTCTTCTCGGGGGTGGGGCAGGATCCCGCCGTGCATCTCGCAGACGCCGTGCCCGTCGGGTCGGACACGGGCGAGCTGGTGCTGCTGCGTGACATCGCGCTGCGGTCGGTGTGCGAGCACCATCTGCTCCCCTTCCGCGGCCGGGCGCACATCGCCTACCGCCCGGGCGCCCGGGTCGTGGGGCTGAGCGCGCTGCCCAGAGTGGTGGACGCGCTCGCCGCTCGGCCCCAGGTGCAGGAGCGCCTCGGCGAGCAGATCGCGCAGACCATCGAGGACGCGCTCGCGCCGGAGGGGGTGCTCGTGGTGCTCGAGGCGAGCCACGGGTGCGTGACCGATCGCGGGGTGCAGCAGCGGGAGGCGCTCACCGTGACGGTCGCCTCCCGCGGCGCGCTCGCGAACCCGGCCGAGCGGGCCGAGGTGATGGCCCTGATCGGTGCCGCGCAGTGACGCTCGTGATGGGCGTGCTCAACGTCACGCCCGACTCGTTCAGCGACGGCGGGCGGTTCGAGAGCGCGGCGGCGGCCGTGAGGCGCGGACGGGAGCTCTTCGCGCTGGGCGCCGACATCGTCGACGTCGGCGGAGAGTCGACACGGCCCGGAGCGGTCGCCGTTCCCCTCGAGGAGGAGCTGCGGCGCGTGACGCCCGTCATCGGCGAGCTCGCCGCCGAGGGCCGGCGCATCTCGATCGACACGATCCACGCCGCGACGGCGCGTGCGGCCGTCGCAGCCGGCGCCGCGATCGTCAACGACGTCTCGGGCGGCACCCACGACCCCGCGATGCTCGATGCGGCGGCGTGGGCGAGCGCCGAACACGGTGCGACCTTCGCGATCGGCCACTGGCGCGGAGTGCCGGATCCCGGCCACCGCCGGTCCGACTACGCGGACGTCGTGGTCGAGGTGCGCGACGCCCTCGCCGTCCAGGCGGAGGCCGCGATCGGGGCCGGCGTCGATCCCGGGCGCATCGTGCTCGATCCGGGCCTCGGCTTCGACAAGACGGGCGCGCAGTGCTGGCAGCTGCTCGCCCGTCTCGGCGAGCTGCTCGAGCTCGGCTACCCGGTGCTCGTCGGCGCCTCGCGCAAGCGCATGATCGCGGAGGCGCTGGCCTCGGCGGGCGGCGACGGATCCGCGTCGACGCCCGCCGAGCGCGATCTCGCGACCTCGGTGGTGAGCGCCCTGGCGGCCAGGGCCGGCGCGTGGGGGGTGCGCGTCCACGACGTCGCGGGCAGCGTCCAGGCACTGGCCGTCGCGGCGGCTTGGTCGGCGGGTGGCCGACAGGTAGCCTCGGAGACGGAGGCGACGACCGAGGCCGGAGGTGCGGAATGAGCGCGCGCGCAGAGGATCCCGCTGCGGACCGGATCACCCTGACCGGGCTCGAGGTGTTCGCGCACCACGGCGTCTTCGACTTCGAGCGCGAGCGGGGGCAGCGCTTCCTCGTCGACGCTGAGCTGACCGTCGATCTGCGCGCCGCCGCGTCCGGCGACTCGCTCGAGCGGACGGTGCACTACGGCGAGCTGGCGGAGGCGATCGTGCGCGCCGTCTCCGAGGACCCCGTCGACCTCATCGAGACCGTGGCCGAGCGCGTCGCCGGCGTGGCCCTGGGCTTCGCCGGGGTGCAGGCCGCCAGGATCACCGTGCACAAGCCCGACGCGCCGATCGCGGCGACCTTCCGGGACGTGTCGGTGACGGTCGTCAGGCGGGCAGGGGAGACGGCGGGATGATCGCCCAGGTGGTGCCCGTGCTCTTCGCGTTCGGCGCGAATCTGGGGGATCGCGGCGAGACGATCCTGGCGGCGCAGGCCGAGCTGGCCGCCACGCCCGGAATCAGCGATCTGCGCGCCTCGCCGATGCGCGAAACCGTCGCGCTCACGCTGGAGGGTCCGGATCCCGACGCCCCGCGCTACCTCAACGCGGTCGCCGCGGCCGAGACCGTGCTGAGTCCCCACGAGCTGCTCGACGTGATGCAGGGGATCGAGCAGCGCCACGGTCGCACCCGCGACCTGCGGTGGGGGGATCGGACCCTCGACATCGACCTCATCCTGTACGGGGGGCGCGTCGTGCAGGACGATCGGCTCACGGTGCCGCACCCGCGCGCGCACGAGCGCGACTTCGTGCTCGCCCCGTGGCTCGACCTCGATCCCGACGCCGTGCTCATGGGCCACGGCCGGGTCGACCGTCTGCTCGCCGCGCTCGGCGACACGACCTCCCCCTTCGATCCGGGGGTCTCAGACGCCGGAGCGGACCGATGCGCCGACGGGGGAGCCGCTCGTGCGTAGGGTCGACCGCACCTCCCCGCTCACCGTGCTCGCCTTCGCCGCCGCGGGAGTCGCGACCGGCCTGCTCGTCCAGTTCTTCCTCTCCTCGAGGGGCCGGCCCCCGCTGGTCCCGCCGATCCCCCTGCCGGTCACGATCCTGATCCTGGCGGTGGGCATCCTCGCCCTGGGGCTGGTGCTGCGGCGCGCCACCACCCGGGACACCGGCGGCAACGTCAACCCGTTCACGGCGGTGCGCATCCTGGCGGCGGCGCGAGCCGGGCAGTTCGCCGGGGCCCTGCTCGGAGGATTCGGAGGCGGGCTCGCGCTCTCGCTGCTCACCCGCAGCGTGCCCGCGCCCACGGAGACCTGGCTGCCCATGCTGCTCGTGCTCGCCTCGGGCGTCGCGCTGGTCGTGTGCGGTGTGATTGCCGAGCACCTCTGCCGGATCCCTCCGGACGACGAGGAGCGCGACGCGGACGCCGCCGACCAGCCCGCCTGAGCGGTTCGCCTTGAGCGGTTCGGGTGAGCAGTTTGCCTGAGTGGTTCGCCTGGAGCGGTTCGCCTTGAGCGCACCGCCCGTGGCGATGTCGGCGCCCGCCAGTAGGGTGGAGGCGTGAACACACAGGCGAGCGGAGCAGAGCAGGGCGCGGTTCGAGCGGAGGCCCCGGCCGCGATGGACCCGCCCGCGGCGGGCCCCGGCGACGCCGCGGGCGGCTCCGGGTGGCCGGCGGGCGCGGGGCAGTGGCACCGCGTCTCGCCGAAGTACGCCTGGGCCGACCTCGCGCTGAACCTCCTGTTCGACCTGATCCTGGTGGCGGTCTTCTTCGTGATCATGCTGAGCACCGGCGCCGAGCCGCCGCTCTGGGTGGTCATCGTCTTCCCCATCGGCGTCGTGGGGCTGCTCGTGAACTCCGTGCTCGCGTTCCGGCGGGTGAAGGCCATCGGCTACGTGCTGCGCGACGACGACCTGCTCTTCCGGCGCGGCATCATGTTCGAGCGGGTGATCGCGGTGCCGTACGGGCGGCTGCAGCTCGTCGATGTGACGCGCGGCCCGCTGCTGCGCGCCCTCGGGCTCTCGACGCTCAAGTTCGTGACGGCCTCGGCGGCGACCGGCGTGAACCTCCCGGGGCTGCCGGCCGAGGAGGCGGAGGCGCTGCGGGATCGCCTGATCGACCTCGCCGAGACGCGGCGGTCGGGGCTGTGAACGAGCGGCCGGTCGACGGCACCGACGCCCCTGCGATCCCGCGGGCGGAGACGCTGCCGGGCACACCCGACGCCGAGGGGTGGCGGCGCCTGCACCCGCTCTCGCCGCTGCTGCAGGGCGGGCTCATCTTCGTCGTCATCGTGGGCGTCATCATCGCCAACCTCCGCGACAGCATCATCGGGCTGTTCGTGGGCGGCGAGGCCGCCTCCGAGAACGGCGGCGATGTGCTCGACCTCTTCTCCACGATCCTCGAGCGGGGCCTCCTGCTCGCTGTGATCGGCGGGCTGCTCGGCTTCGTGGCGCTCGTGGTCTTCTTCGCGTGGCTGAGCTGGCGGTTCCACACCTACCGCGTCGGCGACGACGCGGTCGAGGCGCGCAAGGGCATCCTGTTCCGCCAGCACCGGCGGGCGCCGCTCGAGCGGATCCAGAGCGTCAACCTGAAGCGTCCCCTGCTCGCCCGGGCGCTCGGCCTCACGCAGATCGAGATCCAGACCGCGGGGCAGGGCGGCAAGGTCGACCTGAACTACCTCGGCCACAAGGACGCCAAGACCGTGCGCGAGCAGATCATCCGCCGGGCCGCGATCTCGAAGCGCGGCGGGCGGCCCGCGCCCGGCGCCGACTCCGCGTTCGCGGTGAGCGCCGACTCGGCGGCAGCGGTGAGCGCCGACGGCACGCCGTACGCGCAGGCCCACGGCGCCTTCGAGCAGCGCGTCAGCGACTTCGCCGACTTCGACATCGACCCCAGCGCCCGAGAGCGGGGCGCGCTCGTCTCGGTTCCCGTCGGCAGGCTCGTCGGCAGCATCCTTCTCAGCTGGGAGGTGATCTTCGCGGTCGTGCTCATCGTGGCCGTGCCGATCGCCGCGGCTGTCTGGGAGTGGGCGATCCTGGCGGGCCTCATCCCGCTCCTGGTCGTGATGGTCGGCGTCGCGTTCGGTCAGTTCAACAAGGGCTTCAACTTCACCCTCTCCCACTCCGAGGACGGGGTGCGCACGAGTGCGGGCCTCACCTCGACCAGCACCGAGACCATCCCCTTCGGCCGCATCCACGCCGTCGAGGCGCGCCAGCCGCTCCTCTGGCGCAGGTTCGGCTGGTGGAAGGTGCGCATCACGAGAGCCGGGCAGAAGGCGTCCGAGAGCGGCCAGAGCCAGGCGGGCGGCGTCGTGCTGCCGGTCGGGTTCGAGGCCGACGTGATCCGGGTGCTCGAGACGCTGCTGCCCGGCATCGGCGACGAGGCACACGAGGCCGAGGGGCTGCGGGACGGCCTCGTCGGTTCCGCAGACGGCTACCTCGGCGCGGGACCGCGGGCCGGTTGGGTGCTGTGGTGGGGCCGGCGGCGCGCCGGCATCCGCGTGGACGGCGTCGACGGCGCGCGCGGCGGCGCCGGCGTCCGCGGCGTCGACGGCGCGCGCGGCGACCACGGGGCGGACGAGGGCGCGACCCTCCGCATCCGCCGCGGTGCGCTCACCCGCTCCTTCACGGTGGCCCCGATCCTGCGGGCGCAGTCCGTGCAGCTCCACCGGCCGCTCGTGCATCGCGTGCTCGGTCTCGCGACGATCCAGTTCGACACCGTCCTCGGTCCGGTGAACACGAAGATGCGCGGCCTCGAGCTCGAGCGCGCGAGGCAGGTGTTCGATCTGCTGGCCGACGCCGTCGTGCGGGTGCAGAGCGGCGAGGCCGAGCGGCGGGCCGCCGCGCAGCCAGCGCCTCGCGTCGATCCGGAGCAGCGATGAGCGGCGCCGCGCAGGCGAGTCGACTGGGCATCGGCGTCATCGGCGCGGGCCGGGTCGGGCCCGTGCTCGCCCGGGCGCTCGCGGGGGCCGGTCACGCCATCACCGGCATCAGCGCGCTCGGCGAGGAGAGCCGGGAGCGCGCCGAATCGATGCTTCCCGGAGTGCCCGTCCTCGAGGTGCCCGAGATCGTGCGGCGCTCCGAGCTCGTGCTCTTCGCGATCCCCGGAGCGGAACTCCCCGGGCTGGTGCACGGCCTCACCGAGACCGCCGCCTGGCAGCCGGGGCAGATCGCCATCCACACCTCCGCCGAGCACGGATACGGCGTCTTCGCCCCGGCGCTCTCGGTCGGCGTGATCCCGCTCGCGCTGCACCCGGCGATGGTCTTCACCGGCACGAGCCTCGACCTCGCCCGCCTGGCCGAGAGCACGGTCGCGGTCACCGCGCCCGGGCCCGTGCTGCCGATCGGGCAGGCGCTCGCGGTCGAGATGGGGGCGGAGCCCGTGATCGTCTCCGAGCAGGATCGCCCGGCCTACGCCGAGGCGGTGTCGGCGGCGGTCGAGTTCTCCCGCGCCGTCGTCCGGCAGGCCGCGGAGACGCTGCGCGGGCTCGGGATCGAGCGGCCCGACCGCGTCGTCGGCGGCCTCGCCCGAGCCGCGATCGACGAGGAACTGCTCGCGGTCGCGGGGGGAGCGCCCGCCGAGCCCGACGCCGACGAGGCGCTGTAGGCGGCTCGCGGCCCGCCCCCGCGCACATCCGTGACGGATGAACCGGGCGTCCGGCCGCGATCCCGACTCGGCGCACGCTCGGGATCGGTAGACTTGTCCGGCACGCCGAGACAACGGAGGATCCCGCCCAGATGAGCGACCACACCGCGCCCGACACCACCGCGTACGAAGAAGAGGTCTTCGAGCAGAAGCAGGTGCGGCTCGACAAGCGCGCGAAGCTGAACGACCTCGGCGGCCTCGGCGGCGGCGCATATCCCGTCGAGGTGCCCGTCACCGCCACGATCCCGGCCGTGCGCGAGAGGTGGGAGCACCTCACGGAGACCCCCGACAGCGCCTCGGGCGAGACCGTCGGGATCGCCGGCCGCGTGGTCTTCCAGCGCAACACGGGCAAGCTGTGCTTCGCCAGCCTGCAGTCCGGCGACGGCACGCGGATCCAGGTCATGATCAGCCTCGCCGGAGTCGGCGAGGACTCGCTCGCGCAGTACAAGGAGCTCGTCGACCTGGGCGATCACCTCTTCGTCCGCGGCGAGGTCATCTCCAGCCGACGCGGGGAGCTCTCGGTCATGGTGGAGGAGTGGCGCATCGCCGCGAAGGCCCTCGCGCCGCTGCCCAACCTGCACAGCGAGCTGAGCGAGGAGACGCGCGTGCGTCAGCGCTACCTCGACCTCATCGTGCGCGAGCAGGCACGGGTCAACGTGCTCACCCGCGCCAAGACGATGGCGAGCCTCCGCAGCACCTTCGCGGAGCAGGGCTTCGTCGAGGTCGAGACCCCGATGCTGCAGACCATGCACGGCGGAGCCTCCGCCCGCCCGTTCGTCACGCACTCGAACGCGTTCGACACGGAGCTCTACCTGCGCATCGCCCCCGAGCTCTTCCTGAAGCGCGCGGCCGTCGGTGGACTGGAACGCGTCTTCGAGATCAACCGCAACTTCCGTAACGAGGGCGCCGACTCGACGCACAGCCCCGAGTTCGCGATGCTCGAGGCGTACCAGGCCTACACCGACTACCACGGGATCGCCGACCTGACGCAGACGCTGATCCAGAACGCCGCCCTCGCCGCGAACGCGGGGACCGAGCGCGAGGGGTCGCACACGGTGCTGTGGGCCGACGGCACCCTCTTCGACCTGGGCGGCGAGTGGGATCGCATCTCGATGTACGGCACCCTCTCCGAGGCCGTCGGCCGTGAGATCACCCCCTCAACGTCCGTGGAGGAGCTGCAGACGCTCGCCGACGAACAGGGCGTCGAGGTGAGGCTGCCGAACCACGGCAAGCTGGTCGAGGAGCTCTGGGAGCACTTCGTGAAGGACGGTCTCACGCGTCCGACCTTCGTCATGGATTTCCCCGTCGAGACGAGCCCGCTCACGCGCCACCACCGGTCGATCCCCGGTGTCGTCGAGAAGTGGGATCTCTACGTGCGCGGCTTCGAGCTGGCGACCGGCTATTCGGAGCTCGTCGACCCAGTCGTGCAGCGCGAGCGCTTCGTCGAGCAGGCCGCCCAGGCGGCGAAGGGCGACGACGAGGCCATGCGCGTCGACGAGGAGTTCCTGCGGGCCCTCGAGCACGGCATGCCCCCGTCGGGAGGCATGGGCATGGGAATGGACCGCCTGCTCATGGCGCTCACGGGGCTCGGGATCCGCGAGACGATCCTCTTCCCGCTCGTCAAGTAGGTCTGAGGCGCGGCTACGCCTCGTCGCCGATGACCGCGCCGAAGCGGGCGGGCAGCGTGCCGCGGTGAGCGTCGCCGAGCTCGGCGAGCGGGATCGAGAAGCGATCCTGCACCTCGAGCGCCGCGGTCTCGCCGGTGCCGTCCGTCACGCCGATGCGCAGCACGGGGTAGCCCCGCCCCTCGCACAGGCCCCTGAACTTCACGTCCTCCTCGTGGGGCACGGCCACCAGCACGCGGCCCTGCGACTCGGAGAAGAGCGCGGTCGTCGCGTCGACGCCGTCGCGCTCCATGATCTCGTCGATCCACACCCGCGCGCCCACGCCGAAGCGCAGCGTCGCCTCGGCGAGCGCCTGGGCCAGACCGCCGTCCGAGAGATCCTGCGCCGCGGAGAGCAGGCCGCCCTGCGAAGCCGCGTGCAGCAGCTCGGCGAGCCTGCGCTCGGCGTCGAGGTCGGCGACGGGGGGCAGGCCGCCCAGGTGGTCGTGGACGGTGCCCGCCCAGGCCGAGCCGTCGAGCTCCTCCCGGGTCGTGCCGAGCAGGTAGAGGTGCTCGCCCTCATCCTGCCAGCCGCTCGGCACCCGGCGCGCGACGTCGTCGATGATGCCGAGCACGCCGACGACGGGGGTCGGATGGATCGGGGTGTCGCCGGTCTGGTTGTAGAGCGAGACGTTGCCGCCGGTCACGGGAACCTCGAGCGAGAGGCAGGCGTCGGAGAGGCCCTCGACGGCGCGCGAGAACTGCCACATGACCTCGGGGTTCTCGGGGCTGCCGAAGTTCAGGCAGTCGGTGACCGCGGTGGGCACCGCGCCCGAGGTGGCGACGTTGCGGTACGCCTCGGCGAGCGCGAGCTGCGCGCCGGCGTAGGGATCGAGCTGGCAGTAGCGGCCGTTCGCGTCGGTCGCGATGGCGACGCCGAGGCCCGATTCCTCGTCGACGCGGATCATGCCCGCTCCGTCGGGGAAGGAGAGGGCGGTGTTGCCGAGCACGTACTTGTCGTACTGGTTGGTGACCCACTCGGCGGAAGCCTGGTTCGGCGACGCCGCGACCGCGAGCAGCTGCGCGCGGAGCTCGTCGTCGGAGGCTGCGCGGGGAAGCTTCGCGGCGGAGTCGGCCTGCAGCGCATCGATCCAGCTCGGGTAGGCGACGGGGCGCTCGTAGACCGGCCCGTCGATCGCGACGGTGCGCGGATCCACGTTCACGATCTCCTCGCCGCGCCAGTTGATGACGAGGCGGCCGGTGTCGGTGACCTCGCCGAGCACGCTCGTCTCGACGTCCCACTTCTTCGTCACCTCGAGGAAGGCGTCGAGCTTCTCGGGCGCCACGACCGCCATCATGCGCTCCTGGCTCTCCGACATGAGGATCTCCTCGGCGGTGAGCGAGGGATCCCGGAGCAGCACGCTGTCGAGCTCGATGAACATGCCGCCGTCGCCGTTGGAGGCGAGCTCGCTCGTCGCGCAGCTGATGCCCGCCGCGCCGAGATCCTGGATGCCCTCGACCAGCTCGCCCTTGAAGAGCTCGAGGCAGCACTCGATGAGCACCTTCTCGGCGAAGGGGTCGCCGACCTGCACCGCCGGGCGCTTCGTCGGGCCGCCCTCGGCGAAGCTGTCGGAGGCGAGGATCGACGCGCCGCCGATGCCGTCGCCGCCCGTGCGGGCGCCGAAGAGCACGACCTTGTTGCCCGTACCCGAGGCATTGGCGAGGTGCAGATCCTCGTGGCGCAGCACGCCCACGCCGAGCGCGTTGACGAGCGGATTCGCCTGGTAGACGCCGTCGAACACGGTCTCGCCGCCGAGGTTCGGCAGGCCGAGGCAGTTCGCGTACGAGCTGATGCCCGAGACCACGCCGTGCACCACGCGGGCCGTGTCGGGATCGTCGATGTCGCCGAAGCGCAGCTGATCCATGACCGCGACCGGGCGGGCGCCCATCGAGATGATGTCGCGGATGATGCCGCCGACGCCGGTCGCCGCGCCCTGGAAGGGCTCGATGTAGGAGGGGTGGTTGTGGCTCTCCACCTTGAAGGTGACGGCCCAGCCCTCGCCCACGTCGATCACGCCGGCGTTCTCGCCCATGCCGACGAGCAGGCGCTCCCTCATCTTGTCGTTGACCTTCTTGCCGAACTGGCGCAGGTAGATCTTCGACGACTTGTAGGAGCAGTGCTCGGACCACATGACGGAGTACATGGCGAGCTCGCCGGAGGTGGGGCGACGGCCGAGGATCTCCTTGATCTTCGCGTACTCGTCGTCCTTGAGCCCGAGAGCGCCGTACGGCTGCTCCTTGTCGGGGGTCGCGAGGGCGTCGGCTACGGTGTCGGGGGCTGGGACGGCGGTGGTGTCAGTCACGCTCGATGTGCTCCGGGGTCTGAGGGCGAGATCGGCCCGGAGAAAGCCCGAAGCCTACCCTCTAGTCTACGCGTGCCGCGCGGCGATGCTGGGCCCGCGCCGTGCGGCGATGCTGGGCCCGCGGGATCACGCCGGGCGGTGAACTGGATCGGATGGCGGGGCAGACGCGGGATCGCTCGGCGCAGTAGGCGCACGATGGGATCCGTCGGCGCGAGCCGACCGCTGGCGGTTCACAGCGGAACAGTGGAAACTGGTGGCATGAGCACTCCGAACCAGCACCCGCTGCCCCCGAGCCCCGACGGCGGCGCCGACCCGGGCGCGGACACCCGGACCGCAGCCCCCGCGGGCGACGGGCAGACCGCGCCCCAGACGCCTCCGGCCCAGGCGCCCCAGGACAGCCCGGGTCGTCCCGACTCGTCCGCGCCCGTCGGCCCGCAGCCCGCGTACCCGGGTCATCCGGGCCACCCTGGCCCACCCGCCGCACCGGGGCGCCCCGGACAGCAGGCGCAGGGGCCGGGCCCCAAGCGGCTCTCGAGCTTCCTCAAGATCAGCATCATCCTGCTGGCGGCGCTCTCGATCGCATCGATCTCGCTGCTCTTCATCGGCGACTTCGAGGGCAAGTTCGAGCGCGTCTTCGCGACCTTCTTCCTCTTCGCGGTGTTCGTGCTGCTCACGGCCTTCGACACCCGGCGCGAGGTCCGCTCCGAGTGGTACGCGCCGGTCGCGCTGATTGCGAACGCGTACATCCTCGGGCTGCTGCTCATCGTGATCTGGATGAACCCGTACGACCCCTTCTGGCTGGTCGGCAGCATCTTCTGGAAGTCGGTGCTCGTGATCGTCGTGACGCGGGCGGTGATCCTGTGCTGCCAGCTGCTCATCGGCAGCAGCGGCCGCTTCCCGCCGGTGGTCGGGCGCTTCGCGTTCGTGACGAGCGTGCTGGCCGTGCTCTCGGGGATCCTCTTCACGGCGCCCGTCGGGATCGACCTCTTCGACGTCGACATCCCCGAGCTCTACTGGAAGATCGCCACGGCGACGCTGATCCTCGTGGCGCTCGGGATCGCGATCACCCTGCTGCTGCGCTGGTCGTACGGCGCGCAGGCGCGGGAGGCCGCGCGCAGTCAGCGGCAGGCCGCGCGAGCGGCGCAGCAGGCCCACCAGGTCCACCAGGTGCAGGCGGTCCAGGCTCCCCAGCAGCACTCCCAGCAGGCGTATCCGCCGCAGGGTGCACCGGCGCAGCAGGAGCTGCTGCCCTGGCCGACCTTCGCCGATGGCACTCCGCTGCCCGTGGGGCCCGACGGCCAGCCCGACTTCTCGGTGCTGCAGCAGGGACCGGACCAGCAGCGCTAGCGCGGTCCCGGCGTCCGCGCGCCGCGCTGTCCGGACGCCGCACTGCTTGGACGCCGCGCTGCCCGGATGCCGCGCTGCCGGTTCGGGAGAAACGCCGAACGAACAGGGGGTTTTCGCCATCGCCTTGATCATCAGATGAACTTCAGCTTAGGCTTGCCTCAGTGGCCCGGAACACGACCGGGCCAGAGCCGCGTCGATGCAGTTCGCACGAATCCATCGGCGTATTTTCATGCCCTGACGACATTTGAGGAGCACCTCCGTGGCCATTCGACTCACGCGCGCAGCCGGAATCACGGCGCTCGCGCTCGGCGCAGCGCTCGCCCTGACCTCCTGCGCCTCCGGCGCACCCGCTGAGGAGGCGCCGGCCGAGGAGCAGGCGGGCACCGTCACCATCACCGACAACCACGGCGAGATCGAGGTGCCGGTCAACCCGGAGAAGGTCGTCGCCCTCGACAACACCGTCTTCGACACGCTCAGCGAGTGGGACATCGAGCTCGTCGCCGCGCCGAAGGACGTGATGGGCTCGGTGTGGCCGGAGTACACCGACGACGACGCGATCGCCAACGTGGGCAGCCACCGCGAGCCCGATCTGGAGGCGATCGTCGCCGCGCAGCCCGACCTGATCATCGGGGGATACCGCTTCAGCGACGCCTACGACCAGATCAAGGAGCAGAACCCCCAGGCCGCGGTCATCGAGATCGCGCCCCGCGAGGGTGAGGACGAGGTCTCCGAGCTCAAGCGTCAGACCGAGATCCTCGGCCAGATCTTCGACCGCGAGGAGGACGCCGAGGCGCTGAGCACCGAGCTCGACGAGGCGATCGCCGGAGCGAAGGAGGCGTACAACGGCACCGACACCGTCATGGCCGTGAACACCTCGGCCGGCCAGATCGGCTACATCGCCCCCGAGGTCGGGCGCGCGCTCGGTCCGGTGTTCCCCGCCCTCGGCTGGAAGCCCGCGCTCGAGGTCGAGGGTGCGACCGACGACCACCAGGGCGACGACATCTCCGTCGAGGCGATCGCCGACTCGAACCCCGACTGGATCGTCGCGCTCGACCGCGACGCCGCATTCGCCCCCGAGGACCGCGAGGCCGGCTCCGCCCCCGCCGACGAGCTGATCGCCGGTTCCGAGGCGCTGCAGAACGTCACGGCGGTGCAGCAGGATCAGATCGTGATCCTCGACCCGAACTTCTACCTGACCGAGGGCATCCACGCCTACACCGACCTGTTCACCCAGCTGCAGGAGGCGTTCAGCGCCGCATGAGCATGACGCCCGACGCGGCCCCTGGCCGTGGAAGCGGGGCGTCCGTTCGAGAGAACGGGCGCCCCGCTCGGCGTATCCGCAGCGAGGGCGGGAACGCCCCCGTGGCCCCCGAGCTCGCGCCGCCGAGGCGTCGTCCGTGGCTGATGCTCGGGGCCTGCGCCGTCGTCGCCGGGCTGCTCGTCGCCTCGCTGATGACGGGGGTCTACGACGTCGGCGACGGGGAGTTCGGATCCGAGATGTTCTGGATCACGCGCGTGCCCCGCACGATCGCGCTCGTGCTCGCCGGGGCCGCGATGGCGACCAGCGGTCTCGTGATGCAGATGCTCACGCAGAACCGCTTCGTCGACGCCACGACATCTGGCACGACCGAGTGGGCCGCCCTCGGCCTGCTGCTCACGGTGCTGCTGCTGCCCGGCGTGGGGCTGTTCGGCAAGATGGTGATCGCCAGCGCCTCCGCCTTCGTCGGCGCCATGCTGTTCATGATCATCCTGCGTCGCATCGTCATCCGCACGACGCTCGTGGTGCCGCTCGTCGGCATCATGATCGGGGCCGTCGTCAGCGCCCTCACCACCTTCCTCGCCGCCAAGTTCAACCTGCTGCAGATGCTCGGCGTCTGGTTCATGGGCAGCTTCACCTCGGTGGTCCGCGGCCGCTACGAGGTGCTGTGGGTCGTCGCCGTCGTCACGCTGCTCGTGTTCGTCATGGCCGATCGCATCACCGTGGCGGGCCTCGGCAAGGACATCGCGACGAGCTTCGGCCTCAGCTACGAGGCGATCCTCATCGCCGGAACGGCGCTCGTCGCGATCGCCGCGGGCGTCACGACCGTCGTCGTCGGCTTCCTGCCCTTCCTCGGCCTCGTGGTGCCCAACATCGTGGCGATGGTGCGGGGAGACAACGTGCGCAGCAACCTCCCGTGGGTCGTGCTCGGCGGGGTCGCCCTCGTGACCGCGTGCGACCTCGTCGGGCGCACGATCATCATGCCCTTCGAGATCCCCGTCTCGATGGTGCTCGGGATCGTCGGCTCCGTCGTGTTCATCACTCTGCTCCTCAGGCAGCGGGCACGTGGCTGAGCGCGAGGGGCAGGCCGGGCGGCTCGGGCAGCTCGGCATCGTGCGGCTCGGCAGCACGGGGGAGCCGCCGGACTGGTCCGAGCCGGGGCCCTCCTGGCTGTCGCGGCACCGGGCGCTGCTCGTCGTCTACGCCGTGGCGGCGCTGCTCGCCGTCGCGATCCTCGTCTACCAGAACCCCGCGCCCGTGGGCAGCCCCGGGTTCTGGATCATCGTGCAGACGCGGCTGACGTCGCTCGGCACGATCGCCTTCGTCGCGGTCGCCCAGGCGCTCGCCACCGTGCTCTTCCACACGGTGACGTCGAACCGGATCCTCACGCCCTCGATCCTCGGCTTCGACGCGCTCTACGTGCTCACGCAGACGGCCCTCGTGTTCGTCTTCGGCACCGCAGCGGGCACGATGGAGGGGATCCCGAAGATCGTCGCCCAGAGCGCGCTCATGGTGGTGTTCGCGACGGTGCTCTACGGCTGGCTCTTCTCGGGCCGGCGCGCCAACCTGCACCTCATGCTGCTGGTGGGCGTGGTGCTCGGGATCGGCTTCGGGTCGCTCTCCACGTTCCTGCAGCGCACGCTCACGCCGAGCGAGTTCGACGTGCTGAGCGCGCGCCTCTTCGGCAGCATCGGGAAGGGGAACCCGGAGTACCTCCCCATCGCGGGGACCATGGTGCTGGCGATCCTGGTCTACGCGTGGCTGCGCCGGCGCACGTACGACGTGGTCGCGCTCGGGCGCGACGTCGCGGTGGGGCTCGGCGTGCACTACCGGCGCGAGGTCGTCACGACGCTCGTGCTCGTGGCGGTGCTCGTGTCGGTCTCGGCGACGATGGTCGGGCCGATGACGTTCTTCGGATTCCTCGTCGCGACCCTCGCGTATCAGTTCGCGCCGGGGGACAGCCACTCCGAGACCGTGCCGCTCGCCATCGGCATCGGGCTCGTCACCCTGCTCGGCGCGACGTTCGTGCTGCGCAACGTCTTCTCCGCTGCGGGGCTCGTGACCGTCATCATCGAGTTCGTGGGCGGACTCACCTTCCTCGTCGTGCTGCTCAGAAAGGGACTGCGTTGACCGAAAGGAGCCTGCGATGATCGAACTGCGCGGGGTCGAGAAGCACTACGCCGGGCGGCATGTGCTCGGGCCGATCGACCTGACGATCGAGCGCGGCGGGGTGACCGCGCTCATCGGGCCGAACGGCGCCGGCAAGTCGACGATGCTCACCATCATCGGGCGCCTGCTCGAGGCGGATCGGGGCCGGGTGACGGTGGGCGGGCTCGACGTGCGGGCCGCGAAGCCGAAGGAGCTCGCCCGGACGGTCTCGATCCTGAAGCAGGAGAACCACTTCCTCGCGCGGTTGACGGTGAGGCAGCTCGTCACCTTCGGCCGCTTCCCGCACTCGTCGGGGCGGCTGACCGAGACCGACCAGCGGGCGATCCACGCCGCCATCGCCTTCCTCGACCTCGCAGGCATGGAGGATCGCTTCATCGACGAGCTCTCGGGCGGGCAGCGCCAGCGCGCGTTCGTGGCGATGGTGCTGGCGCAGGACACGGACTACGTGCTGCTGGACGAACCGCTCACGGGCCTCGACATGCGTCACGCGGTGAGCATGATGGGGCAGGTGCGGGCCGCGGCCGACGCGCTGGGCAAGACGGTGATCCTCGTGATCCACGACGTGAACTTCGCCTCGGCCTACGCGGATCGCATCGTCGCGCTGGCGAACGGGCGCATCGTCGCGTCGGGTACTCCCGAGGAGATCATGCGGCCCGAGGTGCTGCAGGACGTGTTCGAGACGCCCGTGCAGGTGATCGACCACTCGGGGAGGCGGGTCGCGGTCTACTACCGCTCCTGACACCGCCGCCGCACCCGGGACCGGCCCCCTGGGGCGCTCTGCTCCCGCTCTTGAACCGCGAATGGGCTCCGGCCGCGGTCTAGCCCCGTCGGCCGGCGGCCTCTTCGAGCAGGCCGGTCACGCGGTAGGGGATGACCTCGCGCAGGAACAGGCTCGTCGAGGTGCGGCGGATGCCGGGGCAGAGCCGGATCACCTCGCTCACCCGGTAGAGGTCGTCGGGCGTTCTGGCGACGACGCGGAGCAGCAGATCGGTGCTGCCCGCCGGCGCGAAGCACTCGAGCACCTCCGGGATGTCGGCGAGCGCGGCGATCGCCTCGGAGATCTGATGCTGGTCGAGCTCGACCTGCACGCTCGCGCCGACCGGCCGGCCGAGCGCGGCGGGGGAGATGCGTGCACTGTGGGCGCGCAGCACTCCGGAGGAGGAGAGCTTCTCCAGCCGCGCCTGGACGGTGCCGCGGGCGAGCCCGAGCCGCTGCGCGATCATGGCGGTCGGCATGCGGGCGTCGTGGTCGAGCTCGCGCAGGATGCGCCGGTCCGTGACGTCGAGGTCGGTCATAGTGCCCACTTTCTGTGAAGCGAGAGCGTTCTTCATTGATCATATCGATCAATTGATCTCTTGTCGGTTGCGCAGATCGGACAGTACCGCTTGAATCGCTTACGGGACGCGGTCGGCGCGATCCCGATCGCACCGCCTCGCAGCATCCCGCGAACGGTGCGGAACGCCCCACAAGGGCGACACACCCCAGTCAGGAGCACCATGAGCGCCACCCGCGCCCAGGCCGTCGAGGCCTCGAGCACACCCCGCCCGGACCCCGCCCGCATCCGCCCGCGACCGCGCGTCGCGCTGACCGCCCTCGCCCTCTTCTCGCTGCTCGTCGGCGCGAACCTCGGCACCCCGCTCTTCCCGGTGCTCGAGCATCGGCTAGGGGTCGGGCCGCTCGGGATCTCGCTGGCCTTCTCGAGCTACATCGTCGCCCTCATCATCGGCCTGCTCGTGTTCCGGTGCTTCGCGGACTCGGTGAACCGCCGCACCGTGCTCGTGGCGGCGCTGACGGTCGCCGCCACGGCGACCGCGGCTCTCGCCTTCGCCCCCTCGCTCGCCTGGTTCTGCGCGGGCCGAGCGGCGCAGGGTGCGGCGATCGCCTGCGCCACCGGGACGGCATCGGGGGCGCTCCGGATCCTGATGCCGACGAGACCCGGGTTCGCGGGCCGGCTCACGCTGCTCGCGAGCTCGGGCGGGGTCGCCGCGGGACCGGTCGTCGGGGGAGCACTGTCGCTCGCGGGCGGTGACGCCGTGGCGGTGCCCTTCCTCGCGGTGGCCGCCCTGCTGGCGGCCCTGATCCCGGCCATCCTGCTGGTGGCGCCGCGCACCGCCTGCCGCCCGGCGACCGCGACGGAGCCGATCGCGCTCGCGGACGCGCCGCCGGAGCTCGACGCCCGGCCGGAGTCCGGCGATCCCGCCGAGGTGCCGCCCACCCCGGAGACGCCGCCCGCCCCAGGCCGGCGGTCGGGGCACCGCCCAGGTTCGCCAGCCCTGCGCGCCTTCAGGGTCGCGGCGGCGACGGGCTTCCTGAGCTTCACCGTCTTCGGCTTCTGCCTCTCGCTCGCGCCCTCCTACTTCGCCGGCATCGTGCAGACGGAGTCGAGACTCGCGATCGGTCTGCTCTCCGCCGTCACGCTGGGCGCCTCCGCGCTCACGCAACTCCTCCCGCTGCGAGGGGCGTGGCGCATGCCCGTCGGGCTCTCCGCGCTGGCGGTCGCGCTCCTCGGACTGGGAGCCGCGGGGTGGATCGGCGGCGCCCCGCTCGTCGTGGCGGCGGGCGTCCTCGCCGGTGCGGGGCAGGGGATCGCCTTCCAGGCCGCCTTCACGGCCGCGACGACCTCCGTGGCGCCCCGGCAGCACGCCTCGACCGTCAGCGCGATCTACACGGTCACCTATCTGGGGAGCGCACTGCCCGTGCTGGGGCTCGGCGCGCTCGCCGAGCTCGTCGGCCTGGGGCCCGCCGTCGCCGCGTTCGCGCTCGTCACCGCCGCCGCCTGCGCGGCCCTCGCGTTCGCGACCGGCGGGCGCCGGGCGGCCGCATAGCGGAGCGCGCTCGCCGAGCGGACGCGCCCGCCGCCCCGCCGAGCGGACGCGCCCGCCGTATCAGCGCTCGATCTTGTCGAGGTGCAGCATGCGCGCGAGGTTCTTGTCGAGCTCGTCGTCGCGGAAGATCTTCTTCCAGTCCTCCTTGATGATGCTCTCGCGGCCGTAGTCCATGGCGATCAGGCACGCCTCGCTGAAGGGGTTGTCGCCGCGCAGACCGTTCGCGAGCGCCACCTGCGTGTGGCCGTAGAGGATGCTGCGCGCCGCGGCCTCGGGCACCCCCATGGTGTCGATCGCCTCCTGCAGCGCCTCGTTCAGCAGCTCGCCGATCATGCAGGCGACCGTCTCCACGAGCGTCGGCTCGAGCTGCGCGAGCTGCTTGACGGTGACCCAGTGCACGTCGATGACGGGGGCGTAGATCGCACGGACGGTGGCCTCCACGATCTCCCGCTTCTCGGGATCGTCGGACTCGACCGCGGCGATCGCGTCTTGCGGGGCGGCGATGCCGCCGAAGGTGTCCGCCCACTCCTCGGGGGTCGTGCGCTCGAGGAACACCGACGGGTGGCACGGGTGGGCGACCGCCTGGATCACGTCGTCGCGGGTCGTCAGCAGACCGGCGTAGGCTGCCGCGGGATCGAGGGTGAGCAGGATCGCGCCGCTCTTCATCTGCGGCACGAGCTCCGCCGAGACGCTCGCGAGCGCGAGGTCGGGCACCGCGAGGACGACGATGTCGGCGCCCGCCACGGCGGTCGCGGCGTCGGTCAGCTCGCGACCGGCCGCGACGACCCGCTCCCGGCCCGCGGGCGAGGTCTCGACGTAGGAGACGCGATGGTCGGTCTTCACGAGGTTGTTCGAGACCCGGGTGCCCATCTTGCCGCCGGCGCCGATGACCGCGATCGCGTAGTTGTTCACAGTGTGCTCCTTAGATATTCGAGTGTGGTTCGTGTCCAGGCCCGTTCGAGGTCAACGGTGCTCGTGGGATCCCCCTGCCAGGGGAGCCAGTGCTCGACGACCTCGTTGATCCCGCGCTCGCGGGGACGGGCCGTGTCGAGCAGGTGGCGGTAGTCGTGCAGGCCGCGGCCCATCGGGGCTCCGCTGTACGTGAAGCCGACCCAGCCGTCCTGCCGGTCGAAGGCGAAGTCCTTGACGTGGACGTTCTTCAGGACGGGGGCCGCGAGCTCCACGCAGTCGCGAGGGTGCTCGAGCCTCGCGACCACGTTCGCTGGGTCGAGGCAGACGCCGAGCCTCGGCGAACCGACCCGCTCGACCAGGCGCACGAGGTCGGCCGTCGCGATCTGCTCGTAGGTCTCGAGCGCGAGGTCGACGCCGGCCCGCTCGAAGGCGGGCGCGGCGTCGCGCAGCCACTCCTCGGCCTGCTGCGGGTTCGGCCGGCTGTCGGGGCCGAACACCATACTGCGGACGAGCCGTGCGTCGAAGATCTCGGCCAGACGGAGGAAGCGCTCGAGTCGGGGCGCTTCGATGCCCTTGGTGCCGAGCTCGATCGTGAGGCCCAGATCCCGCGCCGCCCGCGCGGCCTCCCGCAGCTGCTCATCGCTCATCCGCTCCAGAGGCGCGAAATCGCAGATCTGGAACAGCCGCACGTCCTGCTCCCGGGTGGCTTCGAACGCCCCCACGAGGGAGAGCGGGGCGGGAACCCGGTCCGAGTGCTGCCAGAAGAAGGCGTAGGTGCTGAGACCGATCATTCCACTGCGCCTCAGCGGACGGGGAACTGCGGCGCCGCCTCCGCGGGGCGCGCGGCCTCGTACCAGGACGCCGCCTGCAGCACGCCGAGATCGTCGAAGCGGCGCCCCGAGAGCTGGAGGCCGATCGTGCGGCCGTCCGAGGTGAGGCCGCAATTCACGGTGGCGGCGGGCTGGCCCGACATGTTGTAGGGGAGGGTGAACCCGATGTGGCTCATGCCGCCGTTCTCGAAGCCGAAGGGCATCGGCCACTCCGCGGGGAAGGCGGCGCGGGTCGCGACCGGCGACAGCACGATGTCGTAGGGCTGCGTCGCAGCGGTCGTGGCGGCGCGCAGCTCCTGGATGGTCTCGTAGCACTCGAGCACGCGCGACCCGGGAACGTCGGATCCGCCCATGCACCAGTCGGCGATGAAGGGCAGCACCCGCATCTGCTTCTCGGCGGGCAGGGCCCGGTAGGTCGCCCACGAGCGCACGCGCCAGAACTGGTCGAGGTCGGTCAGCATGTCGTCGGTGATGAAGGGATCCACCTCGACGACCTCCGCGCCCGCGGCGGCGAACAGCCGGCCGGCCGCGGCGACGGCGTCGCGCACCTCGGGATCGAGCTCCAGGCCCGCTCCGGCGTCGAGGTGGAGGCCGACCCTGAGCTTCGACACGTCGGTTCCCAGCTGCGTCCAGTCGATCTCCGCGCCGGGGAGGGCCGTGTAGTCGCGGGCGTCGGGGCGCGACACGATCTCCATGGTCCAGGCCAGATCCTCGACGGTGCGGGACATCGGGCCCGCCGCGCGACCGAGATAGGGGTTGTCGAGCGGCACGCGCCCGTCGCTGGGCTTCAGCGTGGCGAGGCCGAGCCAGGTGCCGGGCAGCCGGATCGAGCCGCCGATGTCGGTGCCGATGTTGGCGACCGCGAAGCCCGCCGCGGCGGCGGCGCCCGCACCGGCGCTCGAGCCGCCGGTGGTCAAGGAGGGATCCCACGGGCTGCGCGAGATGCCGTTGATGCTGGAGACGCCGGAGGAGAGCATGCCCCAGTCGGGCATCGTGGTGGATCCGACGATCACGGCGCCCGACTCGAGCGCGCGGTCGACGACGGGCGCGTTCGCGGTGGAGAGGCTCGGGTCGGTCGCCGCCGTGCCCGAGCGGTAGTCGACGCCCTCGCGGCGCAGGTTCTCCTTGATCGTCCACGGCACGCCGTCGAAGTCGCTCAGCTGCTCGCCGCGCCGCCAGCGCTCGGCGCTCCGCTCGGCGCTGCTGCGCACGTTCTCGGGGGTGAACTCGGTGAAGGCGTTGAGCTCCGGGTTGCGCTCCTCCACGGTCTCGATGACCGCTTCGGCGACGTCGACGGGATCGAAGTCGCCGGCCGTGAAGCCGGCGCTCAGCTCCCTGCCCGTCATCGCTCGGAGTTCGGATCGGCTGGATGCGGTGGACATGCTCTCTCCCCTGTCGGTGTGCTGGTCGGAACGTTCGTGAATTCGGCGCTGCCGCCGGTGCGGGCCGCGTCGGCGGCCTACGCGGAGCCGATCGCGTGGTGCAGCGTCGGCGTCGCCTCGATGAGCTGGCGGGTGTAGTCGTCCTGCGGGTTCTCGTAGATCTCGGCGGTCGTGCCGGTCTCGACGACGTTGCCCGCCCGCATCACGGCGACCGTGTCGCACAGGTGCTTGACCACGCTGAGATCGTGCGACACGAACAGCAGCGTGAGCGCGTACTCGTCGACGAGGTCGGCGAGCAGGTTGAGCACCTGGGCGCGCACCGAGACGTCGAGGGCGCTGACCGGCTCGTCGGCGACCAGGATCCGGGGCTTGCACACGAGCGCGCGGGCGATCGAGATGCGCTGCCGCTGACCGCCGGAGAACTGGTGGGGGAAGCGCTCCATGGCATCGGGGCTGAGCCCCACGGCCTCGAGCATCTCGGCCACGGCGTCCCTGCGGTCGCTCGCGCGCATCGGCTTGCCGTCCTGCAGGTTGGCGGGGTTGAGCAGCGGCTCCTCGACGATGTCGAGCACCCGCATGCGCGGATCGAGGGACGCCATCGGATCCTGGAACACGATCTGCAGCTGGCTGCGCAGGGTGCCGAAGTCGCGGTCGCGGGCGCGCATGAGGTCGATGTCGAGCACGTCGGCCTGCCCGCCGGTGGGCCGCTCGAGGCCCGACAGGATCTTGAGCAGCGTCGACTTGCCCGATCCCGACTCGCCGACGATGCCGAAACGCTGGCCGGCGTGGACGGTGAAGTCGATTCCGCGCAGGGCCCGCACCTCGGCGGCCTTGCCGAACATCGAGGCGCGAGTGCGCACGTAGGTCTTCGTGAGATCCCGGGCCCGGATGATCGGCTCGCCGCCGTGCTCGGCCGGCGACTCGCCCACGGGCTCCGGCGCCGGTTCCGCCGCCACTTGCTCCGCGACCTCGGCCGGCCGGTACGCCGCCGCGGTCGCCACGGTGAACAGGCGCCCGTGCTCGTCGCGGGCGTCGAGGTCGGAGGCCGCCAGCAGCCCTCGGGTGTAGGGGTGCTGCGGGTTCTGGAAGACCTGCTCGATGGGTCCCTCCTCGACGATGTCGCCCTTGTTGAGCACCACCGCGCGGTCGCAGACGCTCGCCACGACGGCGAGGTCGTGGGTGATGAAGAGCATGCCCGTGTCGCGCTTCCTGACGAGCTCGACCACGAGATCCAGCACCTGCCGCTGCACCGTGACGTCGAGCGCGGTGGTCGGTTCGTCGCAGATGAGCAGGGACGGATCGTTGGCGAGCGCCATCGCCAGCATCACGCGCTGGCGCTGCCCGCCCGAGAGCTGGTGCGGGAAGGCCTGCGCGGCCTCCGCCGGATTGGGCAGGCCCACGTCGTCGAGGAGCGAGACGGCGCGCTTCTCGGCCGCCGCCCGCGAGGGCTGGGTGCCGTGGATCTGCATGATCTCCGCGACCTGGCGACCCACCCGCATGAGCGGGTTGAGCGCGGTCATCGGCTCCTGGAACACCATCGACATCGACTTGCCGCGCCGCTGCGCGAGCTCCCGCTCGGAGAGCTGCAGCAGGTTGACCGAGTCGTCGCCGGCGTGCACCGTCCCGCTCGCGGTCAGCGGCTCGGGGAGCAGGCCCATCACGGCGAGCGAGGTGAGCGACTTGCCCGATCCCGACTCGCCGATCAGTCCGACCCGCTCGCCCTGGGCGATGTGGAAGGAGATGCCGCTCACGAGAGAGGCGTGCGGCGTCCTGACCGTGAGGTTCGAGACGTCGAGCGCGAGCTGCGAGTTCACTGGGGTGTTCATCGGTTCTCCCGGAGTTTCGGATCGAAACGATCGCGCAGACCGTCGCCGAGCAGGTTGAATCCCAGGACCGCGATGGCGATCGCGACGCCGGGGAAGATCGCGAGATAGACGTCGGTGGCGAGGAACTGCTGCGACTCCTGCAGCATGCGTCCCCACGAGGGCGTCGGAGGGGGAGTGCCCAGACCGAGGAAGGAGAGCCCCGCCTCGGCGAGCACCGCGATCGCGAAGTTCACGGAGGCCTGCACGACGAGCATGCCCGAGATGTTGGGGAGCACGTGCCGCAGGGCGATCATGAACATCGGGCGGTTCGCCGCGCGGGCGGCGAAGATGTAGTCGGTCTTCATGACCTGCAGGGTCCCGGCCCTCGCGACGCGGGCGAAGGCGGGGATCGCGGCGATGCCGATGGCCGACATCGCGGTGACCGTGCTGCCGCCGAACACCGCGCCGAAGATGATGGCGAGGAGCAGGTTGGGGAACGCCATCATCACGTCGGTGACCCGCATGAGGAAGCCGTCGAGACGGCCGCCACGCATGCCGGCCACGATGCCGAGCGGCACGCCGAACACGACCGCGATGCCGACGGCGACGATGCCGACGAGCAGCGTGATCTGCGACCCGACCATGATGGCCGAGAAGACGTCGCGGCCGTAGCGGTCGGTGCCCATCCAGTGCTCGGCCCCCGGCGGCTGCAGGCGATCCGCCGGCACGCTCTGCACGGGGTTGTAGGGGGTCCAGAAGAACGAGATCAGGGCCGTGACGACGACGATGCCGACGAGGATCCCGCCGGCGATCAGCTGGGCGTTGAGGCGCTCGCGGCGCCGCGGGACGGCCAGCGCCAGCGTGGCCGGAGGCTGCGCGACGACGCCCGTGGGGGGATGCGATTCGGTCATGGTCAGGCCGCCTTCCGCAGACGAGGATCGAACAGCGAGTACGTGATCTCCACCAGGAAGTTGATGAGGACCACCAGCAGCACGAGCATCACGCCGACGCCCTGGACGGCGATGAGGTCGCGGTTGCTGACGGAGTCGACGAGCAGGCTGCCGAGGCCGGGGATGACGAACACCCGCTCGATGACGACGGCGCCGACCAGCATCGTGGCGAGCTGCACGCCCACCACCGTCAGCACCGGGATGCCGGCGTTGCGCAGGCCGTGCCGCACGAGCGCCGCGTTGCTGGTGAGGCCCTTCGCCCGCGCGGTGCGGAGGAAGTCCTCGCGCATGATCTCGAGCACGGCCGAGCGGACGTAGCGGGTCATCACCGACGCCTGCACGGAGCCGAGCGCGAGCGCCGGGAGGAAGATCCTGCGCACGAACTCGCCGAAGTCGTCGGCGGGCGCCACCCAGCCCCCGGACGGGAACCACCCGAGGTTGACGGCGAAGAGCGCGATGAGCAGCACGCCGACGAGGAAGTTCGGCACCGCGACGCCCACCTGGGAGACGCCGGAGATGATGGCCCCGGAGGCGTTGCGGTGGCGGATCGCGGCGAGGGTGCCGACGGGGATGGCGATGACGAGGGCGAGCACCATCGCCGTGATCACCAGGAGGAGCGTCACCTGCGTCCGGTCGATGACCAGGGCGGAGATGTTCTCCTGCAGCACGTACGAGTCGCCGAAGTCACCGCGGAGGAGCCCGCCCGCCCAGTCGAAGTACTGGAGGACGAGCGGCTGATCGATCCCGTATCGCTCGCGCCACTGGTCGAGCGCCTCCGGAGTCGCGTTGACTCCGAGTGCGACGACCGCGGGGTCTCCCGGCATGACGCGCAGCAGCGCGAACAGGATGACCGTGGCGATGAACAGGGTGATGATCAGCTGTCCCAGACTGCTGAGAAGCCGAAGCGGCATGGGCGGGCTCCTTTATCCTCGGTGGTGAGCAGCGCGGTCGGGCGCTACTCGCTCCAGTGCATGGTCGAGAGCGTGAGCGCCTCGGTGACCTCGTTCTCCTGCACGCCCTCGAGACCGGCCTTGGAGACCGAGACGAGCGGGTAGAGGAAGAGGAACTCGGCGGCGGCGTCCTCGGAGATGATGCGTGCGACCTCCTTCATCCCCTCGACGTACTCCTCCTCGGTGCCCTGGTCCGCTGCCGCGGCGAGGTCCTTGATCTTGGAGTTGTCGTAGCCCGTGTAGAACTCGGGGTCGTTGAAGGTGATGAGCATGTCGCGGGCCTCGGCGGTGCCGATGACGGTCATCTCGTAGTCGGCCTGGGTCCAGACCGTGTCGAGCCAGACGGCGGGGAACTCGGTCGACTCGATGGTCACGTTGATGCCCACGTCGGCGAGCTGCGAGACCACGATGTCGGAGACGGCGGTCGCGTAGGGGAGCGTCGGGACCTTCCAGGTCACGTCGATGTTCTCGGCTCCCGCCTCCTTGAGCAGGTCGCGGGCCTTGTCGGGATCGTAGGGGTAGAGATCCGTCAGATCCTCGTAGTACGGGTCGTGCGGCGGGACCATGCCGCCGATCTCGGTGCCGTAGCCGGCCCACGCGGTGTCGATGACGGCCTGCTCGTCGATCGCGTAGCGGACGGCCTGGCGCACGCGGATGTCGTCGAACGGAGCGCGCTTGTTGTTCATGGCGAGCATGATCTCGCGGTTGGTCGAGCCCTCGACGACGCTGAACGCGTCATCGCTCTTGAACCCGTCGATGAGGTCGGGGGCGCCGAGGTTGTAGACGAGGTCGACGTCGCCCGCGCGCAGCGCGTTCGTGGTGGCCACCGCGTCGGCGAAGTAGCGCATCGTCACGTCCTTGATGGCCGGCTCCTCGCCCCAGTAGTCGTCGCGGGCCTCGAGGCTGATGCTGTCGCCGCGCTTGACGTCGGTGATGACGTAGGGGCCGGTGCCGATCGGCTCGTTCGCGAGGTCGCCGACCTCCTTGGGCATCATGGCGCCGACGGAGGTGCCCATGTCGAACAGCCACGCGTTGCTGGGGCGGCTCAGGGTGACGGTGACCTCGGTCGGGGAGACGACCTCGACCGACTCGACGACATCCATCTTGTTCTTGAGGTCGAGCACCCAGTCGTTCTGCACTCGCTCGATGCTGGCCTTCACGTCATCGGCGGTGAACGGCTCGCCGTTCGAGAAGGTCACGTCCTCCTGCAGCGTGAAGGTGTAGGACTTGCGATCGTCGCTGAGCTCCCACGACTCGGCGAGCTGCGGCTGGGGCGTGCCCTCCTGGTCGATGACGACGAGGCCCTCGTAGACGTTGGTCATCAGCAGCTGCGGGATCGGCGCACCGCCCGTGGTGGTGAAGTCGAAGTTCTGGGGCTCCGCGGTCAGAGCGACGGTGAGCGAGTCCTGGTCGGCACCGGCGGAGGATCCGCCCGAGTTGCCGGAGCTGCCCGCGCTGCAGGCGCTGAGGACCATCGCTGCCGCCAGTGCGGCGGCCGCAGCGACGGTGCGGCGAAGTTTTGGCATTGTGATACTCCCTTGTGTTCTCATGCACGGTCTACTGGTTCGACCAGTAGACTTGCTTTAAATTAGCCTATGAGATGCGAACGGTCAATGCGAGCCGCTGCGAGCGTTTCGAGCACACTCACCGAGGAGGCGTTGTCAACATGTCGGAACCCTTGTTCACCGAGGCGGGGCGCAAGGTCGCGTACGAGTCGATCGTCGAACAGGTGGAGAGCGCCGTCGCGGCGGGCCGGCTGAAGGCCGGCGACCGGCTGCCGGGGGAGCGGCAGCTCATGGCGGAGTTCGGCGTCAGCCGATCCACCGTGCGCGAGGCGCTGAAGGTGCTGCAGGCCACGGGAAGCATCATCACCAAGCCCGGCGACCCCCGGGGCCCGATCATCACGAACTACTCACCCCGTCTCCTCGAGAACTCGATCCAGCGCTTCGCCAGGCTCGAGTCGGTCTCGCGCGCCGAGCTGCTGCAGTTCCGGCTCTCGCTCGAGAGCACCGCCTGCCGCCTCGCCGCGCAGCTCCACGACGACGCAGATCTCGAGCGCATCGTCGAGGCCCAGAAGCTCATGGAGGCCGCCGCGCGTGAGGAGGCCGTGAAGTTCCCCGAGGCCACGAACCGCTTCGACGACACGCTGAAGGTGGCCTCGCACAACCAGATCATCCGGGTCTGCGGCAACGCGGTGGCCGACGTCATGAGGGAGCTCGTCTACGCGCGCCTCGCCCAGGACCCCGACCGGGACTCCCGGATGCTGCGGCAGGCGCGCGCCGCGGGGGAGCTGGTCGAGGCGATCCGGAACCGGGACTCGGCGCGCGCCGCGTCGATCGTGCGCCGCAACATCTACCGCTTCTACGCCGAGGACCTGACGCCGGAGGAGGACCGCCAGACGAGGGCGCTCGTCTACCTTGAGGAGGACGAGCGCGACGACGCGCCGGCCGATTGACCGGTGCAGACCGGTCGACCGACGCGGGTTCACCGGCGCCGATCGGCCGGCCGGCCCCCGCCCGGCCCCCCGCACAGCCCACGACGGGGCGGACCGATCCGCCCGCGAGACAACGAAAGATCAGGAGGACGCGATGACGCGACTGTTCAACGACCCCGACGAGTTCGCCGCCGAGATGATCGAGGGCTTCGCCGCCGCATCGGCGCGCTGGGTGCGCGCCGTGCCCGGCGGCGTCGTGCGATCGACCCGGGGCGCTGAGCCCACAGTGGCCCTGGTGATCGGGGGCGGAAGCGGGCACTACCCGGCATTCGGCGGGCTCGTGGGGCCCGGCCTCGCCCACGGCGCCGCGATGGGCAACCTCTTCGCCTCGCCCTCGGCGCAGCGCGTGCACTCGGTCGCCGCCGCGGCCGACGAGGGGCGGGGCGTGCTGCTGAGCTACGGCAACTACGCCGGCGACGTGCTGCACTTCGACCAGGCCCAGGAGCGGCTCCGCGCCGAGGGGGTCGACTGCCGCACCGTCCGCGTCACCGACGACGTCTCGAGCGCGCCCGCCGAGGAGATCGAGAAGCGCCGCGGCATCGCCGGCGACCTCACGGTGTTCAAGATCGCGGGGGCCGCCGCCGAGGCGGGGTACGACCTCGACGGCGTGGAGCGCGTCGCGAACCGGGCGAACTCCCGCACCCGGTCGTTCGGCGTCGCCTTCGGGGGGTGCACCCTGCCCGGGGCTGACGAGCCGCTGTTCGACGTGCCGGAGGGGCGCATGGCCGTGGGGCTCGGCATCCACGGGGAGCCCGGGATCGACGAGGTCGACGTGCCGACCGCCGACGGACTCGCCGAGCTGTTCGTGACGAAGCTGCTCGACGAGGTCCCCGAGGGCGTCTCTCGCGACGGCGCTCGGGTGGTCCCGATCCTCAACGGGCTCGGCAGCGTCAAGTACGAGGAGCTCTACGTCGTCTACGCCTCGGTCGCCCGGCGACTCGAGGAGGCCGGTCTCGTGCTCGTCTCGCCGGAGGTGGGGGAGTTCTGCACGAGCTTCGACATGGCGGGGGCGTCGCTCACCCTGCTCTGGCTCGACGAGGAGCTCGAGCGGCTCTGGCTGGAGCCGTGCGACACGCCGGCCTTCCGGCGCGGCGCGGTCGCCGGGCGCGTGGCGGTGCGCGAGGAGGACCTCGTCGCCGCCGGACCTTCCCGGGAGATCGGCCCGTCGACGGAGGAGTCCCGCGACGCCGCGGCCACGGCCGCGGCGGTGCTCGACGCCCTCGCGCGGATGCTCGACGAGCAGGCCGAGGAGCTCGGCCGCATCGACCGGATCGCGGGCGACGGGGATCACGGCATCGGCATGCAGCGGGGCAGCGCCGCGGCCTCGGCCGCTGCGGCCGCCGCCGCGGAGGCCGGCGCCGGGGCGGGCACGCTGCTGCGCTGCGCGGGCGACGCCTGGAGCGACGAGGGCGGCGGAACCTCGGGCGCCATCTGGGGGCGGATGCTCGACGCGCTCGGGGGCGAGCTCGGCGACGAGCACCCGGTCGATACCGCCGCGGTGGGCGCGGGCGTCACCCGGATGAAGGAGGCGATCATGTCGTTCGGCAAGGCGCAGCCGGGCGACAAGACGATGATCGACGCGGTCGTGCCGTTCGCCGACGAGCTCTCCGCGAGGATCGCGGCCGGGGACGGGCTGCTCGAGGCCTGGACGAGCGCGGTCGAGGCCGCCCGTCGCGGAGCCGAGGAGACCGCCGACATGGTCGCTCGGCTCGGGAGGGCGCGCTCGCACGGCGACAAGAGCCTCGGCACGCCGGATCCCGGAGCCGTCTCCTTCTCGCTCGCGGCGCGGACCGCGCTCGAGGTGCTGGCGGAGCGCGGGGAGGGCGCGGCGTGACCGCGGTCGGAGGGGCGGACGCCGCGGGCCCGGGCATGCTCATCGGCACCAGCTTGAAGATGTACTTCTCGCACGCTCGCACGGTGGAGTGGGTGACGGAGGCCGCACGCCTCGCGGGTCGGCACCCCGCCGTCGCGGACGGGCGCGTCGTGCCCTTCGTCATCCCCCAGTTCCCGTCGATCCCGGCCGCCGTCGAGATCGGCGGCCCCGCCGGGCTGCGGGTGGGCGCGCAGGACGTGGCCGCGGAGGACGCCGGGGCGTTCACGGGAGAGGTGAGCGCAGCCGTGCTCGCCGAACTCGGCTGCCGCTACGCGGAGGTCGGGCACGCCGAGCGGCGCAGGCTGTTCGGCGAGACCGAGGAGATCGTCGCCGCGAAGGTGGACGCGGCGCTGCGGAACGGACTCACCCCGCTGCTGTGCCTCGGCGAGCTCGAACGCGGCGAACCCGCGGCGGCGGTCGCGGAGTGCGTCCGGCAGCTCGACTCGGCCCTCGGCGTCGCGCGCTCGGCGGGCAGGGGCGGGGACATCGTGATCGCCTACGAGCCCGTCTGGGCGATCGGGGCCGCCCGGCCGGCCGGCCCCGATCACATCCGAGGGGTCTGCGGCCCGCTGCGCGAACACGCCCGGGCCCGTGTCTCGCCCTCGGCGCGGGTGATCTACGGCGGCAGCGCGGGACCGGGCCTGCTGGAGGCGATCGGCGACAGCGTCGACGGCCTCTTCCTCGGGCGCTTCGCGCACGATCCGGCGTCGTTCGGCAGCGTGCTCGACGAGGCCGCCGCGCTCACTCGGCCAGGAGCCTGAGCGCGAGTCGGTCGCCCTCGTCCTCGAGCAGGGGCGCGTAGCGCTCGGCGACCGATCGCCTCGCGATCCCGCCCGCCAGCTGCGCGTCCTGCGCGGCGATCGCCTCGAAGAGCCCCTCGTCGGTCGTGGTCGAGGAGAGCTTCACGCGGTTGTCGTTCTGATCGTCCGCCTCCTCCTGCCGCATCAGCAGGCGGAGCACGCCCGACACGGCCTGACCGCTCATCTCGAGGATCCCGTTTCGGCTGGCCGCCCAGATCGCCTCGTGGAACTCCAGGTCGGCGTCGGCGAAGTCGGGGTCGTTCGTCTCCGCTGCGGCGCGCATCCGCTCCACCGCGGCCCGCATCCGGTCGAGGTCGGCGTCCGTGCGCCTGAGGGCGGCGAGCTTGCTCGTCGAGCCCTCGAGCACCACGCGGAACTGCACGAGCTCGGAGACGTCCATCGCGCTGGTGCCGAGCATCGCCCGGAAGGAGCGCCGCAGCGCGCTCGGCGACGGTGCGAGCACCAGGGGGCCGCCGCGCATGCCCGGGCGGGATTCGATGAGCCCCATGCTCTGCAGGATGCGCAGGGCCTCGCGCACGGTCGGTCGGCTGACCCCGAACTGGGCCATCAGATCCCGCTCGCTGGCGAGCTGCGATCCGACGGGAACCTCGCCCGAGACGATCGCCCGCTCGATCTGCTCGACGATGCGCTGGTAGGTGTGGACCGGGGTGACCGGCTCGAACCTGTGCGACATCTCTACCGTGGTTTCTGCTGCGAGGGAGGGGCTGGGGTCCGCATGCGCGGCCGTTCGAAGTGCCTCTCAACTGTAGCGCACCGGGGCTGGGCGGTCCGGACGGGCGATTCCGGCGCCCTCCTTCGTCGGGAACGCTCAGTCTCGCCGCGGGCGTCCGAGCTCGTGGCCGAGGATGACGGCGTGCACCCGATCGCGCAGGTGCAGCTTCGCAAAGATGGCGTTGACGTGCGACTTCACCGTGGACGGGGCGAGGTGCAGCTCGGCGCCGATCTCGCCGTTCGTGAGACCCCGGACGATGGCGGCGAAGACGTCGCGCTCGCGCGGGCTCAGACGGTCGAGGGGCGAGGCGGCCGCGGGGGCTCCCGCGCCGCGCACCGGCCTCTCGTCGTCGGCGCGGAGGATACGGCCGGTGCGACCGGCGCGGTCGTCGTCGGCGCGGTCGTCGTCGGCGTGGAGGAAGCGGTCGATCAGGCGGGAGGTGAGGCGCGGCGCCACGACCGCCTCTCCCGAGTGCACCGTCCGCACGGCCTCCACGAGCGCCTCGGGGCGGGCGCTCTTCAGGAGGAAGCCGCTCGCTCCGGCCCGCAGGCTGCCGAAGGCGTACTCGTCGAGGTCGAAGGTGGTGAGCACGATCACCCTGGCGGCGGACCGCCCGGCGACGATCCGCCGCGTCGCCTCGATGCCCCCGAAGCCCGGCATGCGCACGTCCATCAGCACGACGTCGGGCTGCTCGCGCAGCACCAGTTCGACGGCGTCCTCGCCGGTGCCGGCCTCGCCGACCACCTCGATGCCGTCGGCGGAGTCGAGGATCAGCGCGTGGCCGGCCCTCGCCAGTGGCTGGTCGTCGACCACGACGACGCGGATCGCCCCGCCCGCCGTTCCCGCGCCGCCGCCCGCGCTCACGCGCCGGCCCCCGCCTCGGCAACCGACGGCGCCTCCAGACGCAGCGTCGCCCGCGTGCGCCACCCCGGACCCCTGTCGAGGCGCCCCGCCTCGAGGCTGCCGCCGAACACCGCGACGCGCTCGCGCATCGCCGCGAGACCGACGCCGGCCCCGACCCCGGCCCCGACCCTGCCTGCGATGCCGGCCCCGGCGACGGCGCCGCGTCCGCTCGCCGCGCCGTCGTCGGAGACGGAGATGACGAGCTCGTCCTCGCGGTGGACCACCTCGACCTCCACTCGGCTCGCGCCCGCCGCGTGGCGCAGGGCGTTCGTGAGCGACTCCTGCACGATCCGGTACACCGTGGTCAGCAGGGCGGGGTCGGTCGGGGCCTCACCGCGGCGCACGAGCGAGACCGGCAGCCCGGCCGCCCGGAACACCTCGACGAGCTCCTCGAGGGGCGGCAGGTCGTGCCCCGAGGCGGTGATCCCGCGATCCGGCCCCTCGCCGTCCGTGCGCAGCACGCGCAGGATCCGCTGCATCTCGCCGAGCGCCTCCGCCCCGACCGCTCCCAGCTGCTCGAGCGCCCGCCGGGCCCGCTCGGGGTGCTTCTCCCACCCGGCCCGAGCGCCGCCCGCGAGCGCGATCATCACGGTCACGGAGTGGGCGACCACGTCGTGCATCTCGGCGGTGATCCTCGCCCGCTCGGCGCGCGCGGCCTGCGCCTCCCGCACCGCGACGAGCTCCTCGAGGGCGGCCCTGCGGGCGGAGTTCGCGCGCACCGCCACGCCGAGCGCGAGCGCGATGAGGGCGGCCGGGTCGAGCATCACGGGCGGAAGCTCCTCGCGCGCGCCGAGCAGGATCCCGGCGCCGGAGACGACGAGGATCACGACCTCGCTCGCGGCGTAGCCGAGCAGCGCGACCCGCAGGGAAGTCCGGGCGGCCAGGGCGAAGGCGCCGAACACGCTCTCGAAGAAGACGCCCCCGACGGTGTGCTCGTAGATCGGGTTCACCGAGGCGATGCCGACCGCGATCAGCAGCACCGCGAGCGGATGCGACCGTCGCCACCAGAACACGATCGCGACCGCCGCCGCGCACAGGTATCCGAGCCACGCGTGCGCCGGCGGCGAGAGGATCAGGGCCGCGACGGTGGGCGCCGTGCAGGCGAGGATCACCGCGACATCGGCGATGCGGGGCCGCCCGGCGAGCCAGGCCCCGGCGCGGGATCGAGGCAGCAGCGGGACGGCGGCGGACGCCTCCTCCGGTGCCCCTGCCGCGCTCGTCATGAGCCCAGGCTACGGACTCGGCGCGGAGCCGACCACCACCCACGGGTGGATCCGCCCGTCCAGGGTTCCACCCCCGGGTGGTGTCCGACCGGGGGCTGCGATTCCTAGCGTGGATGCATCGCCCCGGTGACCGCCGGGGAGGGAGGCGAACGGGACGGGAGCGACATGCGCACGGCGATGCGGAGCGGACCGCGCGAAGCGGTCGGAACGGAGGCGCCCTGGGTGCTGCGCGCCGAGGGGCTGGGCAAGCGGTACGGCTCGACGGACGCATCCGTCACGGCGCTCGCGGACGCGCATCTCGAGATCGGCCAGGGGGAGGCCGTGGCGATCATGGGGCCGAGCGGATCGGGCAAGTCGACGCTGCTGCACGCGATCGCCGGGATCATCGCCCCGGACGAGGGGCGCGTGCTGCTGCGGACGAGGGCGGGCACGGACGGAGGGGGAGCGGTCGGCGCGGACGACGCGGGAGCCGGCGTCGCGACGGGCACCGCCGGAGCCCGCAGCGTCGACCTCGCCGCGCTCTCCGACGACGAGCGCTCAGCGCTGCGCCTGCGCCGGTTCGGCTTCGTGTTCCAGCAGGGGATGCTGCTGCCCGAGCTCACCGCCTCCGAGAACGTGGAGCTGCCGCTGCTGCTGGCGGGCTTCGCGCGCTCCGAGGCCCGGCAGCGCTCGGCCGAGACGATGAGCGCCCTGGGCATCGGCTCGCTCGGCGGCAGGCGGATCGGCCGGCTCTCGGGCGGGCAGGCGCAGCGCATCGCCATCGCGAGGGCGCTCATCGCCGATCCTCAGCTGATCTTCGCCGACGAGCCGACCGGCGCGCTCGACTCGCGCACCGCCAACGAGGTGCTCGACGCGCTGCTTCAGACGGGCCGCGAGCCGGGAGCGCGGGCCCTCGTGGTGGTCACGCACGACGAGCGGGTCGCCGCTCGCTGCGATCGCACCGTCCGCCTGCGCGACGGCCGGATCGAGGGACCCGGGGCCGGTCGCGCGGGGTCCGGGGAAGCCGTCCGCCCCGGGGGCGCACGGTGAGCGCACTGCGCCTCCTCGTGCTCCCGAGGCGGGGATCCTCGGTCCTCGCGTGGCTGCAGCTGTCGGCGTCGGCGGTCGCGACGCTGCTCGCGTTCGCGGCGACGCTGCTCGCGGCCGCGTTCTGGCGCGTTCCGACGGAGGAGGCCGGCTATCGCGTGCTCGCGATCGGGCTCGTGAGCGTGCTCCTCGTGCCGCTCGTCACCCTCGGTGCCGCCACGGCGCGCCTCGCGGCCCGCAGCCGCGACGACCGGCTGGCGACCCTGCGGCTGCTGGGGGCGAGCGCGAGACGGGTGCGCGGGATCGCGGTCGCCGAGGCCGCCCTGCTCGCGGGCGGCGGTGTGCTGCTCGGCACGGCCGCGGCGCTGCTCGTCCTTCCGGTCGCGCTCGGCGCCCTCTCGGTGCACGGCGAGCGGCTCGGCGCCCAGCAGGTGTGGCTGCCGTGGTGGGGCGCTGCGGCGATCCCGCCCGCCCTCGTCGCGATCGCCGCCCTCAGCGCGCTGCTCGGCCTGCGGCGGGTCGTGCTGTCGCCGCTCGGCGTCCGCACCCGTCAGGACGCCCCGCGGATGGGTCGGATGCGCCTCATCGCCGGCCTGCTCGTCGTCGGCGGAGCGGTCCTCGTCACCCAGCTGGCGTCTCCCGGCTGGGGCGTCGCGGCGCTCGTGATCGCATTCTCGCTCGCGGTGCTCGCCGTCATGGGCGTGCTCGGCGTCGTGGGGCCGTTCGTCATCGCGGCGGTGGCGCGGGCGCGGATCGCGCGCACGGACGACCCCGCGAGGCTGGTCGCGGCGAGAGGGGTCCTCGACGACCCGAAGGCGGCGTGGCGGCAGGTCTCGGCGGTGGCGCTGACGAGCTTCATCCTGCTGCCGGCCGGCAGTCTGCTCGGGTACCTGGAGGCGATCAGCGCCAGCGCCAGCCGGACGATCATGACGCCGGACCAGCTGCTGCTCTTCGTCGATGCCCGCACGATGCTCGTCGCGCTCGTCGCGATCGCCTTCGTCGTGGTCGCGTGCCAGATCGGGATCACGCAGACGGCGGCCGTGCTGGAGCGCCGCGAGCTGTACGTCGCGCTCGACCGGCTGGGGATGCCGCGCGCGGCTCTGGACCGCGCGCGCAGGCTGAGGGTCGGCATGCCAGCGGTCGTCGCGATCGCGGGCTCCGCGCTCGCGGCGACGGCGCTCGCCGGCATGCTCGTCGCGGTGGCCGCGGTGACGGCGCCGCTCTTCGTAGCGGGCTCGGCGCTGCTGCTGGTGCTCGGCTTCGCGATGATCCGGATCGGCGTCGCCGCGACCGCCCCGACGGTGCGCCGCGTGCTCGACGCGCCGGGGAGAGGGGAGTGACGTCGGGTGGCGCGACGGCGCCCTATGACGCGGGCGGGGTGAAGCGCCCGTCGATCGCGGTCCAGCCGCCGTCGACCGTGAGCGTCGATCCCGTGACGAACGAGGAGGCGTCGGAGGCGAGGTAGACGACCGCTCCGGCGAGCTCGTCGGGGCGCGCCCAGCGGCCGAGCGCGGCCTTCTGCGAGTAGGCGTCGTACCAGGCGTCGTTCGCCTTGATCTGGGCGGTGAGCGGCGTCTCGACGACACCCGGAGCGACGACGTTGACGCGCACGCCCTGCGCTCCGTACTCGGCGGCGGCGGTCTTGGCGAGCTGCACGAGACCGGCCTTGGTGGCGGCGTAGACGCCCTGGCCGGGCTCGACGACCTGGGCGCGGATCGAGGCGAAGCCGACGATCGAGCCGCCGCCGTTCGCGGCGAAGCGCGCGCCGAAGGTGCGGATCAGCTGGAACGAGGATCGCAGGTTCAGGTTGACGACGCGGTCGAACTCCTCGAGCGAGTAGTCCTCCATGCGCTTGCGCACGTTCGTCGCCGCGGTGAAGACCAGGGCGGCGGCATCGCCGAAGCGCTCGGCCGCGTCCTCGACGGCGCCGTCGTCGAGGACGTCGATCTCGAAGGCCTCGGCCGAGCCGCCGCGCTCGCGGATCAGCTCGGTCGTCGCCGCAGCCTGCTCCGATGCGCGATCGGCCGCCACCACGTGCGCGCCCTGTGCGGCGAGCGCTTGCGCCGCCTCGCGGCCGATGCCGCCTCCCGCGCCGACCACGACGACGGTGCGGTCGTCGAGGCGGAAGAGACGGGAGTAGTCGGGGGAGGGGAGGGCGTCGGTCATGGGGCTTCCTTCTGATGCGGCGAGGTCGAGGGCGGAGAGGGTCTGGTGCGGTGAGACGGATGCGCCGGGGCGGGCTGCGGCGAGCGAGGCGAGGTCCGGCTGCAGAGGAGCCGGGTGCGGACGGTGCCGGGCTACCGTGCTCGGGGGCGGATCATCGCCATGCGGGTGACGGTGTACTCCTCGATGGCGTAGCGGGGGCCTTCGCGCCCGACACCCGAGTCCTTCACGCCGCCGTAGGGCATGATGTCGGAGCGGAAGCCGGGGATCTCGTTGACCACGACTCCGCCGACCTCGAGCCGCTCGACGGCCGCGAAGGCGCTCTCGAGCGAGGAGGTGAAGATCGCCGCCTGGAGGCCGTAGCGGGAATCGTTGACCAGGTCGATGGCCTCGTCGACCGAGTCGACCGTCGTGAGGCATACGACGGGGCCGAAGATCTCCTCGGCCCAGACGTCGACGTCGGCCGGCACGTCGCCGAGCACCGTGGGCCGGATCATCGCGGGGCCCGCGGCGCCTGCGGAACCGGGGTCCGCCTCCCGCGACTCTCCCGGTCCGACGAGGACCCGCGCGCCTGCGGAGACGGCGCGGTCGATCATGGCCCGGATCCGCTCGCCCGATGCGGCGTTGATGACCGGGGCGACGTTCGTCGCGGCGTCTCGGGGATCGCCGACGACCAGCTCGGCGACGCGTTCGGCGAGGTGCGCCGCGAAGCGATCCGCGACGGGGCGCTCGAGCAGGATCCGCTGCACCGAGATGCACGCCTGCCCGTTCGCGTAGAAGCCGCCCGCCACCACGGCGTCGACCGCGGCCTCGACGTCGGCATCCGCCGCGACGATGAACCCGGTGTTCGACCCGAGCTCGAGCAGGGTCTTGCGGGGGGCGGCCTGCTGCGCGATCAGGTGGCCGATCTTCGCGGAGCCGGTGAAGGAGACGACCTGCGCGCGCGGATCCCGCACCAGCGTCTCTCCGACGCTCGGGCCGCCGTTCACGAGCTGCACGGCGGCGGGGGTGACGTCGTGATCGGCGAGCACCTCGCGCACGATCGCGATGAGCTCGAGCGTGGCGAGCGGGGTGTTCGGCGCGGGCTTGACGATCACGGGGCAGCCGGCCGCGATGGCGGGCGCGAGCTTGTGGGTCGCGAGCAGCAGCGGGTAGTTGAAACCCGCGATCGCGACGACGACGCCGGCCGGTTTGCGCGTGTAGTAGCCGATCATGCCGCGGCCGAGCTCCTGCAGGTCGAGGGGCACGGTCTCGCCGTGGATTCGCGAGGCCTCCTCCGCGGTGGCCTGCAGGGTGACGATCGTGCGGCTCACCTCGGTGCGGCAGTCGACGCGAGGCTTGCCGGTCTCGAGGATCAGCAGATCCTCGATACGCTCCGCCTCGGCCCGGAGCCGGTCGTGGACGGCGGTGAGGATGGACTTGCGCTGAGCGGTGGTCAGCGCGGCGACCTCGGCTCGTGCGGCCTCGGCCGCGTCGAGGGCGTCCGCGGAATCGGCGGCGGTACCGACGGGCGCCTGCGCCACTACGCCGCCGTCGAAGGGGAAGACGACGGGGGACGTCTCGGCCGCGGGCCGCCAGCCGTCGCCGATGGGCAGAGCGCCGGCGGGAGCGAGCAGCGGCTGGGCGAGCGGGCGGGTGTCGGTCACGAGGTCTCCTTGCGGCTGGGGCGGCTGGGCGGTGGGGCGGGCGTGGGCCCGGCGTCGGTGCCCGTCAGAACCGCCTCTGCAGCGGGATCGGGTCGCGAACATCCGGTCGCGCTGAGTGGTCTTACCACTTAATATAGATCACCAAGATCGGTTCTCCAACGGGATGTGCCGATTCGTGCGCGATCCGGCGCGGACGCCGAGCCGATGGAAGGACCACCATGACCCAGCCCTACTCGATTGCAGTGCTGCCCGGCGACGGCATCGGACCGGAGGTCGTGGGCTGCGCCCTCGAGGTGCTCGACGCGGCGGAGGCCCGCTACGGGTTCCGCACCGAGCGCAGCGAGGTCGCGGCCGGCGCGAACCGCTACCTGGAGACGGGCGAGCTGTTCGACGCCGTCGACGCGCGCCTGCGCGACAAGGACGCGATCCTGTTCGGCTCGATGGGGGATCCGCGGGTCGCGCCCGGGATCCTGGAGCGCGGCTTCATCCTCGAGATGCGCCAGCGCTTCCAGCAGGCGGCGAACGTGCGCCCCGTGCGCCTCTACCCCGGCGTGCCGACGCCGATCGCGGGCCTCACCCCCGAGCGCTGCGAGATGGTGATCGTGCGCGAGAACACCGAGGGCGCCTACGTGGGACGCGGCTCCACGGTGCACGCGGGCACCCCGAACGCCGTCGCCATGCAGGAGTCGCTCAACACGCGGGCCGGGATCGAGCGGGTCGTCGACTTCTCGTTCAGGCTCGCGCTCGGCCGCCGCCGCCGCCTCACGCTCTGCCACAAGACGAACATCCTGGTCGCCGCCGGGCAGCTGTGGCAGGAGGTGGTGGAGGACCTCGCCTCGCTCTACCCCGAGGTGGAGGTCGACTACGTGCACGTCGATGCGATGTGCTTCCACCTGCCGCTCGCGCCCGAGCGCTTCGACGTCGTCGTCACCGACAACCTGTTCGGAGACATCATCACCGACCTCGGCGCCGTGATCCAGGGCGGCCTCGGAGTCGCCACCAGTGCGAATCTGAACCTCGACGGCTCCGCGCCGAGCATGTTCGAGGCGATCCACGGCTCCGCGCCCGATATCGCCGGCAAGGGATGGGCGAACCCCTCGGGCGCGGTCCTGTCGCTCGCGCTGATGCTCGGACACCTCGGCGAGGGGGAGGCCGCGCGCGCCGTCGAGGCGGCCACCGTCGAGGTGCTCGGCGGGCTGCCGGCGCTCGCCGGCGCCGAGATGGGCGCGACGACGGCCGAGGTGGGTACGCGGATCGCCGAGCTGGTGCGCAGCGGCGAGGCCGACGCCTCGCTCGTTCCCGACTCACTGCTCGGCACCCTCGCCGCGCTGCCCGACTCGCGGCGGTGACCCGCCGGCCCGGCTCCCTCCTCCTGGCGCTGACCGCGATCCTGCTCTGCGCCCTCACCCTGCGCGCACCGCTCGGCGCGCTCTCGCCGATCGCCCGCGAGATCGGCGAGAGCACCGGCGCGACCATCGCGGACATCGGGCTCATTGGAAGCCTCGGGCCGTTCCTCATGGCGGCGGTGACGCTCGGCACGGGACTCCGGGCGCGCACGGCCTCGATCCGCTGGCTGTCGCACGTCGCCTGCCTGACGCTGGTGCTGTCGCTCTTCGCGCGGAGCCTCGCCTGGAGCACCCCGAGCCTCGTGGCGTTCGCGCTGCTCGCGTATCTCGCGATCGGCGTGCTCAACACCGCGATCCCGCTCTTCATCGGCAGGAGGTTCCCCGCGAGCGAGCTGCGCGGGGTCACCGCCGTCTACGCGACGATGATCACGATCGGCACCGCGGCCGCGCCCCTCGCCTCGCGCTGGGGCACCGACCTCGTCTCGTGGCAGGTCGCGACCGGTGCCTGGGGCGTCGTCGCGGCCGCGGGCGTCGTGCTCTTCGTGCCGCTCACCCACTCGGCGCTGCGCCCGCTCGCGCCCCGCGCGCCGATGCCCCCGCGCGCGCCGCACGCACGGGGTCGCGTTCGGAAGCGTCGCCCCGCCCCTGCCTGCGGAACGCGCCCCGATGCGTCCCGGCGGGACTTCGCCGCGCGCTCGACGGCGCTCATCGCCGCGAACTCCTTCTTCGCCTTCGCCATGTTCGCGTGGCTGCCCGAGCTGGTCTCGGCCAGGGTCGGCCTCGACGCCTCGGCGGGCGCCCTGCTGCTCACGCTGTACGCGGTCTGCGCGATCCCCGCCGCCCCGATCGTCGCGGCGCTCACGCGCACGCCGCGCTCCTACCGCACCCTGACCCTCGTCGCGCTCGCGTCGATCGCGCTCGGGTTCGGGTGCCTGCTGGCTGGGTCGGCGACGCTCGCGGTTCCCGGGGTGCTGCTCGTGGGGCTCGGACAGTTCATCTACCCGGCCGTGCTGCTGCAGCTGGCCGCCGCCGAACGCGGCGAGGGGGCGGCCGGCATCGCGGGGCGCGTGCAGGGCCTCGCCTTCGCGATCGCAGCCCTCGGCCCCATCTGCGTCGGCTGGCTCTTCGCCGCCGACCCGAGCGGGAGGCTGACCTGCGTCGTGCTCGCCGGCCTGGCGCTCGCGACGGGCGCCGTGTGGCTGCGGCCGGATCGGCCGCGGGTCTGATCGCGATGGATCGCGCCGCCGGAGAGGCTCTGGGCGGCGGGATCGAACGGAGGCGCGGCCCGGACGCGGGCCGGCCGGCTCAGTGCCCGATTCCGAAGAGCGCGTCGACCGCGCGCTCGGCCTCGGACGCGCGCCCCTCGCGGCCGAGCGCGCGGATCCGCGTCGTCGGCTCGTGCAGCAGCCGCCCCGCGAAGCGGCGCAGCGCCGCCTCGAGGTCGTGCGAGCCGCGCTCGGGAGAGGTCGAGTCGTCACCGCCATGAGGCCCGCGACCGGCGGGCCCCCCGGCGCCGGCCCGGGCCCCGGCATCCGTGCCGGCACCCGGCTCCGTGGCGGCACCCGACTCCGCGCCCGCGCCCGGCGCGTCCCCGGCCCCGCGCCCGGGCCGCGCCCGGCACAGCTCCTCCTCGAGGATCCCGAGCACGCGGCTGCGCAGCGCCACGAGTGCGGGCACGGCCTCGCGCTCGGCCTGGGACGCCGCGAACTCGGCGGCGGCCTCGCGGACGATGTCGAGAGCCTCCGCCTCGGCGCGGAGCTCGGGCACGGGGGCGTGCTTCGCGATCGTCTCGAGGTCGAGCAGCTCGACGCCCGGCAGCCCCGCGACCGCCGGGTCGATGTTGCGCGGCATGCCGAGGTCGATCAGCAGCCGCGGGCCGCCGTCGGCGGAGGGGGCGGCTCGGAGATCCTCGACGGAGAGCAGCGGATCCTCCACCGAACTGCAGGCGATCACGAGCTCGGCATCGGCCAGCGCGGCGTCCAGCTCTCCCGGCGCGACGGCTTCGAGGCCGCGGCTCGCCGCGAACTCCGCGGCGCGCCCCGACGGTGAGTGCACGCGGATGCTCCCAGCGCCCCTGCGCCCGTCCGACCCGCCCCTGGCGGGTGCCGCCCCGCGTGCGCGCAGGGCGGCGACGGTGGCGCCCGCGTAGGCCCCGGTGCCGATGAGCAGCACGCGCGCGTCGGCCCACGACGCGACGCGGCTCTCGGCCAGGACGAGTGCGAGCCGCACCAGCGAGCGGCCCGTCGACTGGATGCCGGTGCGGTGCTTGATCGCGCGCGAGGTGCGGGCCGCGGTCTGGAAGAGCCGTTCGAGCCGGTGCGTGAGGGTGCCCGACTCGCGGGCGCGGGTGTGGGCGCGGCGCACCTGCCCCGCGATCTCGCCCTCGCCCAGGACGGCCGACTCGAGCCCGCCGGCCACGGCGAAGAGGTGCTCGGCCGCCCGGTCGTCGGCGAGCACCTCGGTGGCGGCGACGATCTGGTCCCTCGGCACCGCGCTCGCGGCGGCGAGGCGATCGAGGATCGCGTCGTGCGATTCGGCGGGGGAGTCGAGGTACACCTCGAAGCGGTTGCACGTCGCCAGCACCACCGAGCCGTCAGCGGCCGCGGGGTCCGCGAACGCGCGGGTGACCGCTCGGCCGTTGCGCTCGATGCGCTCGAGCAGCGGGAGCGGGGCCCCGCGGTGGTCGATGGAAAGGCAGATCAGCATGCGGAAATTCTCGATTATGTGTGTGATCGGGGGATCATGTGGGAGGATCGAGGCCGGAGGGGCCCCTGGGGGCCACATCAGATGTGTTTCATCAGATGTATAAGTTAGCATTTCGAGCGATGAACACGCTCACAGCTTCCCACCCCCTCGTCGACGGGCGCACGAGCGCCGCTCCGCTCGTCCGTGCACTTCGGGGCGATCGTCCCGAGCGGATGCCGGTCTGGTTCATGCGCCAGGCCGGACGGTCGCTCCCCGAGTACCGGGCGATCCGTGCGGACACCCGCATGCTCGACGCCTGCCTCGACCCCGCGCTCGCGAGCGAGATCACGCTGCAGCCCGTCCGCCGCCACGGCGTCGACGCCGCCGTCTTCTTCAGCGACATCGTCGTGCCCCTGCTGCTCGCGGGCGTGGAGGTCGACCTGGTGGCCGGCCGCGGGCCGGTCTTCCCGCACCCGGTGCGCACTGCGGCGGACGTCGCCCGCTGCCGCGCGGAGTTCGGCGCGGATCGGCTGAGCGAGGCGCTGGAACCGGTGCGCGAGGCGGTGCGGCTCACGGTGGCCGAGCTGGGGGCGACGCCCCTGATCGGATTCGCGGGCGCCCCGTTTACGCTCGCCGCCTACCTCGTGGAGGGCGGTCCGTCGCGTGATCACCTGCGCGCCCGCACGCTGATGCACGCCGACCCCGAGACCTGGCGGGAACTGCTCGACTGGGCGGCCGAACTCAGCGGCGCCTTCCTGGAAGCGCAGGTGCAGGCGGGGGCGAGCGCTGTGCAGCTCTTCGACTCGTGGGCCGGCTCGCTGAGCGTCGCCGACTACCGCGAGCGCGTGGCGCCGGCCTCGCGCCGCGCCCTGGAGCCGGTGCAGCGGATCGGCACCGTGCCCTCGATCCACTTCGCGGTCGGCTCCGGTCACCTGCTCGAAGAGCTCGCGGCGGTGGGCACGAGCGCCGTGGGCGTCGATTGGCGCACGCCGCTCGACGAGGCGAGCCGCCGGCTCGGCGACGCGGTGCCGCTGCAGGGCAACCTCGACCCCGCCTATCTGGGCGCGCCCGAGGACACCCTGAAGGCGCACCTCGAGGACGTGCTCCAGCGCGGTTCCCGTGCGCCGGCCCACGTGCTGAACCTCGGGCACGGCGTGCCGCCCGAGACCGATCCGGCGGTGCTGACGCGCATCGTCGAGCTCGCGCATGAGCGCTGAACGGTCTCGTCGTATCGCCGTGATCGGCGGAGGGGTCTCCGGGCTCACCGCGGCCCGAGAGGCCGCGCTGATCGGGGGATCCGGGACCGAGGTCTCGCTGCTCGAGGCGGCGGATCGTCTGGGCGGCCGGATCCGGCGCGAGACCCTCGCGGGCGTGCCGATCGACATCGGGGCCGAGGCGTTCGCGACCCGCGGCGGCGGTGTGGCCGAGCTCCTCGCCGAGCTCGGGATCGAGGCGGAGATCGTGCCGCCGGCGAAGCTCGGCTCATGGGTGATCGCCGGCGCACGGGCCGTGCGGCTTCCCGCGGCCGGCACGGCGGGGATCCCGGCCGAGCCGCTCTCCCGGGAATCGCGTCGCGCGCTCGGCCTCCCGGGCTCCGTGCGGGCCGCCGCCGAGCGCCTGCTGCCGCGGCGCGTCGGAGCGAGGAGCGAGAGCCTCGCCGAACTGGTCCGCGTCCGCCTCGGCCGCCGCGTGCTCGAGCGGCTGGTGGGACCCGTGGTGCTCGGCGTGCACTCCACCGACCCGTCCCGGCTCACGCTCTCATCGATCCCCGGCCTCGCCCAGGCTTACGCCCGACGGGGCTCGCTCGTGGTCGCGGCCCGCGAGCTGCGCGACGGCGCATCCGCTGCCGGAGGCGCGGTCGCGGGCCTGCGCGACGGGATGACGACGCTCACCGACGCCCTCGCCGCCGAGCTCGGGCGCCTCGGGGTGAAGGCGCGCACGGGCGTCGCCGTCGAGCGGATCGAGCGCCGCGCCGGAGCCTGGGCGCTGCTGGACGCCGAGGGGCGGGAGCTCGACCGCGCCGAGGGGGTCGTCCTCGCGGTGCCCGAGGAGGCCGCTCGGACCGTGCTCGGAGCCCCGGCCGCGGAGGAGGCCTCCTCCCGGGTCGAGGTCGTGGCGCTCGCGCTCGAGGAGCCGCTGCTCGACAGCGCTCCCCGCGGCACGGGAGCCCTCGTCGCGGGCACCGGCGACGGCGTCCGGCGCGGGATCGCCGCCAAGGCGCTCACCCACGTGACCGCGAAGTGGCCGGAGCGGGCGCGCCGCGCGGGAAGCGGCCTGCACCTGCTCAGAGTCTCCTACGGACGCGCCGGGAGCCCCCCGGAGACCGCGGGCCTCGGCGACGCCGCCGTGCAGCGCATCGCGCTGAACGACGCCTCCCGGATCCTCGGCGTGGAGCTGCGCGCGGAGTCGCTGCGCGGCATGGTGCGGAGGGAGTGGCGCACGAACGCGCCGCCGGGAGCGCGCGGGCGCGAGGGTTCGGTCGACCCGCCGCTCGCCGCCCCTCCGGGCACCGTGCTCATCGGCGACTGGGTGAGCGGCACCGGCCTCGCGTCGGTGATCCCCGCCGCCCGCGCCGCCGCCAGACAGCTGCTCCACGCCCCGAACGACGAAGGAACATCACGGACATGACCCACCACGAACGCTCTGCAGACACCGCCGGACGGGTGTTCCGGGCCACGGGACCGACCCCCGCCAGGCCGGGTCTCATCCGGATCGGCACGCGCGGCAGTGCTCTCGCGGTCGCGCAGACGACGACCGTCGGGGAGGCGATCGCCGCCGCGACCGGTGCCGAGGTGGCCCTCGTCATCGTGACGACGCAGGGCGACACGTCGCGTGCGCCGCTCTCGCAGCTCGGCGGCACCGGCGTGTTCGTCAGCGCGCTGCGCGACGCCCTGCTCGCGGGGGAGTGCGACGTCGCCGTGCACTCGCTCAAGGATCTGCCGACGACGCCCTGTCCCGGCATCGCGCTCGGCGCCGTCCCCGTGCGCGCGGACGCCCGCGACGCGCTCTGCGCGCGGGACGGACTGACGCTCGCGGAGCTGCCCGAGGGCGCCCGCGTCGGCACGGGCTCGCCGAGGCGCGCGGCGCAGCTCCTCGCCCGCCGGCCCGACCTCGACGTGCAGGATCTGCGGGGCAACGTCGACACGCGCCTCGGGCGCGTGGGAGCCGACCTCGATGCCGTCGTCCTCGCCGCCGCCGGCCTCGACCGGATCGGCCGGGAGCACGCGATCACCGAGCGCTTCTCGCTCGCCGACGCCCCCGCTGCCCCGGGCCAGGGCGCGCTCGCGATCGAGGTGCGCGAGGAGGACGCCGCGCTGCCGCCCTACGCCGAGGCGCTCGCCGCGCTCGACGATCCGGAGGCCCGCGCGTGCGCGCTCGCGGAGCGCGCACTGCTCGCCGCGCTCGAGGCGGGCTGCGCGGCTCCCGTGGGCGCCTGCGCCGAGGTGTCCGGCGACGTGCTGCGGCTGCGGGGAGCGGTGTACCGCCTGGACGGTTCCGGGCGGCTCACCGCGGAGGGCGAGACCCTCTGGGGCCCCGGATCGGACGCGGAGACCGACGGGAGCGCCGGCGGAGCGGGATCCGAGCCCCTCGCGCTCGGCCGCGCCGTCGCCGCCGAGCTGCTCGAACGGGGCGCCGCCCGGCTCGCGCCGCTCGGGGGCGCCTGATGGGCGCGCTCGCCGACGCCGCGGAGGATCCCGGGCCCCTCCGGGGGGTCCGGATCCTCGTCCCCCGCGGTGGGGGCGCCGGAGCGCGCGCCTCGGCGTCGATCCGCGCGCTCGGCGGCGTCCCCCTGGAGGCGCCCCTGATCGAGATCGTCCCGCCCTCGGAGCCGGGGCCCCTGATCGCCGCCGCCGAGCGGTGGAACCTCGGCGAGTACGACTGGCTCGCCGTCACGAGCGCCAACGGCGCCGCGGCCGCGGCCGACGCCGGCGCTCGTCCGCGGCCGGATCGACGCGTCGCCGCGGTCGGCCCGGCGACGGCCGAGGCGCTGCGGGCTCGGAGCTTCGAGGTCGCCGCGGCGCCCGAACGGGACTACTCGGGCTCCGGCCTCGCCGCCGCCCTGCTCGACGTGATCGGTCCCGCCTCCGGGCGTCCCTCCCGGATCCTGCTGCCGCTGTCCGAGATCGCCGACGACACCCTCGAGCGCGCGCTGCGCGACGCCGGGCACTGCCCCGAGCGCGTCACCGCCTACCGCACGATCCCCGCGCCGCCCGCGACCGAGGCGGAGGCCGCCGTGGCCGACGGCGTCGTCGACGCGATCCTGGTCACCAGCGGCTCCGTCGCGCGCGAGGTCGCCCGACGCTTCCCCGCGCTCCCGGCCGCCGTCGTGCTCGCGGCGATCGGCGAGCCGACGGCCCGAGCGCTCGAGCGCTGCGGGATCCCCGCCCACGTCGTCGCCGACGAGCACACCGTCCCGGGCCTGCTCGCCGCGCTCGCGGCGGCGCTGAAGCCCGCGAGCACGGATCCCGCGGCGACCGCCCGCGACGCCCCCGGCCCCGCAGGCCGGCACTCCGCTCCTCAGACCTCCGAACCCGCAGAAGGGAACGACCCATGATCCACACCCCGACCGTCCGCCCGCGCCGTCTGCGCGCCACGCCCGCCATGCGCCGCCTGGTCGCGGAGACCAGGCTGCACCCGGCCGAGCTGATCCTGCCCCTGTTCGTGCGCGAGGGGATCGCCGAGCCGCGGCCCATCTCCTCCATGCCCGGTGTGCATCAGCACACCCTCGACTCGCTGCGTCGCGCAGCGGCGGAGGCCGCCGAGGCCGGCCTCGGCGGGGTGATGCTCTTCGGCGTGCCCGAGCGGCGCGACGCCAGCGGCAGCGCCGCCGACGACCCCGACGGGATCCTGAACGCCGCGACCCGCGCGGTCGTCGACGAGGTCGGTGACGCGCTCGTCGTGCAGACCGACCTCTGCCTGGACGAGTTCACCGACCACGGCCACTGCGGCGTGCTCGGCGGTTCGGGCGAGGTCGACAACGACGCGACGCTTGTGCGCTACCGCTCCATGGCGCTGGCCCAGGCGCGCGCCGGTTCGGCGATGCTCGGGCTCTCGGGCATGATGGACGGCCAGGTCGCGGCGGTGCGCGACGCCCTCGACGAGGCCGGCCACCGCGAGACCGCGCTCCTCGCGTACGCGGCGAAGTACGCGTCGGCGTTTTACGGCCCCTTCCGAGAAGCCGTCGACTCGCAGCTGAGCGGAGACCGCCGCGGCTACCAGCAGGATCCCGCGAACCGCAGGGAGGGGCTCCGGGAGGCCGAGCTCGACCTCGCGGAGGGCGCGGACGTGCTCATGGTGAAGCCGGCGATGAGCTACCTCGACGTGCTCGCCGACGTCGCCGCGACGAGCCCGGTGCCGGTGTGGGCCTACCAGGTGTCGGGTGAGGCGGCGATGATCGAGGCGGCCGCCGCGAACGGGTGGATCGACCGCCGGCGCGCGATCGAGGAGTCCGTGCTCGGCATCAAGCGGGCGGGGGCCGATGCCGTCCTGAGCTACTTCGCGACGGAGATCGCGGGGTGGATCCGATGAGCGCGGCCGTGTCCACCGCCCGCAGCGCCCGGCTCGCCGAGCGCGCGGGCCGCGTCATCCCCGGCGGGGTGAACTCGCCCGTTCGCGCCTACGGCTCGGTGGGCGGCACGCCGCGCTTCCTCGTGTCCGGTCGCGGCCCCCTCGTCACCGACGTCGACGGCAACGAGTACGTCGACCTCGTCGCCTCCTGGGGCCCCGCCCTGCTCGGGCACGCCCACCCGGCGGTCGTCGACGCCGTGCAGGCCGCCGCGGGCCGGGGGCTCGGCTTCGGCGCCTCGGTGCCGGAGGAGGCCGAGCTCGCCGAGGAGATCATCGCGCGCGTCCCGGTCGTCGAGCGCCTCCGTCTCGTCTCCACCGGCACCGAGGCCACGATGACGGCGATCCGGCTCGCCCGCGGCGCTACCGGGCGCCCGCTGCTCATCAAGTTCGCCGGGCACTACCACGGCCACTCGGACGGACTGCTCGCGGAGGCGGGCTCGGGCCTCGCCACGCTCGCGATGCCCGGTTCCGCGGGCGTCACCGCCGAGACCGCCGCGCAGACCCTCGTGCTGCCCTACAACGATCTGCCGGCGCTCGAGGCTGCCTTCGCGGAGCACGGCGACCGGATCGCCGCCGTCATCGCCGAGGCCGCGGCCGCCAACATGGGCGTGCTGCCGCCCGCGCCCGGGTTCACCCGGGCCATGATCGAGCTCGCGCACCGTCACGGCGCGCTGGTGATCCTCGACGAGGTGCTCACGGGCTTCCGCGCCGGGCCTTCCGGCTATTGGGGCATCGAGTCCGCTGCAGCGTCTGCCGGCCGCGACGCGTCCGGCGGTATCGTCTCGGGGGGCGCCGGGGATGGGGATGTCGGTCACGGGGGCGCCGCTCCCGATCTCCTGACCTTCGGCAAGGTCGTCGGAGGCGGGCTGCCGCTCGCCGCGCTCGGCGGACGCGCCGAGCTGATGGAGATGCTCGCCCCCCTGGGGCCGGTGTACCAGGCCGGAACCCTCTCGGGGAACCCGCTCGCGGTGACCGCTGGCCTCACGACCCTGCGGCACGCCGACGCCGCGGCCTACCGGAGCCTCGGGCACGCCGCTGACGCGATCGCGGGAGCGGTCGCCTCCGAGCTGAGCGCGGCGGGCGTGCCGCACCGCGTGCAGCGCGCCGGAACCCTGTTCAGCGTGCTCTTCGGCGAGTTCGCCGAGGTGCCGCGCACCTACGCCGACGTGCAGCGGCAGAACACGGCCGCGCACCGGGCGTTCTTCCACGCGATGCTGGACGGCGGCGTCAACCTGCCGCCGAGCGCCTTCGAGGCCTGGTTCGCGACGGCGGCGCACGACGACGCCGCGATCGCGCGGGTGGTCGAGGCTCTGCCGGCGGCCGCCCGCGCCGCGGCGACGGTCTAGCGGCGGCGCTGCGGCATTCCGGGGACGTCGCGCCCCGCGGCATAGCGGGGCGCGGTCGAGGATCGTGCCCCGCGTCCCCGAGAACGCGGCGCGTTCCCCCTCTTACACCCGCGCCACCAGCGCGTTCACCGCGGAGGTGAAGAACCGCAGGCCGTCGAGGCCCGAGCGCATCGCATCGGCGGTGTCGGGCCCGAAGCCGGCCTCGACTGCGTGCTCCGGGTGGGGCATGAGACCGACGACGTTGCCCGCCTCGTTCGTGAGGCCGGCGATGTCGTTCAGCGATCCGTTGGGGTTGACTCCCGCGTATCGGAACGCGACCAGCCCGTCGCCCTCGATGCGCTTCAGCGTCTCGTCGTCGGCGATGTAGCCCCCGTCGCCGTTCTTGAGGGGGATGATGATCTCCTCGCCCTGCTCGAACTCGCGCGTCCATGCGGTGTCGGCGTTCTCGACGACCAGACGCTGGTCGCGGCGGATGAACTGCTGGTGCGCGTTGCGGATCAGCCCGCCGGGGAGCAGGTGCGACTCCACGAGCACCTGGAAGCCGTTGCAGATGCCGAGCACGGGCATGCCCGTGCTCGCAGCGTCCACGACCTCCGTCATGATCGGCGAGACCGCGGCGATGGCCCCGGGGCGCAGGTAGTCGCCGTAGCTGAAGCCGCCGGGCAGCACGACCGCGTCGACGCCCTGCAGGTCGTGCTCGGCGTGCCAGAGCGCGACGGGCTCGGCGCCCGCCATGCGGATGGCGCGCTGCGCGTCGCGGTCGTCCAGGGAACCCGGGAAGGTGACGACGCCGATACGGGGCGACATCACTCGGCCTCGCCGTCGACGGTGATGGCGACGACGTCCTCGATGACCGAGTTCGAGAGGATCTCGTCGGCGACCTGACGGGCCTCGGCGAGCACCTCGTCGGTGACGGGGCCGTCGACGCTCAGTTCGAAGCGCTTGCCGATGCGGACGTCGTGGAACTTGCCGTGCCCGAGACGGTCCAGTGCGCCCGAGGTGGCCTTCCCCTGCGGGTCCAGCAGCTCGGCCTTGGGCATGACATCAACAACAATCGTGGGCACCCGGGATCTCCGTTTCTCGTGTGAGGATCTCTCCAATTCTCGCACACGGAACCGCGCGGGCAGGAGGGCCGCGAGATCCCTCGCCGCTCTCTCAGTCGAGCCGGGCGAGCAGCGCCCCCGCGGCGATCGCGATGACCGCGGCCACCGCGATCGCCGCAGCGGTGAAGAGGAGCACTCGGGCCGCCGGCCCGCGCCGCGACGGCGCCGACGGAGGGGCGGGCACGGGCTCGGTATCCGGCCCGAGGGCGATCTCCAGGCCGGGATCCTGGCGCCGGGCGATCGCCGCGTGCTCCGTCATCCAGGCGATCAGATGGGGATAGGCGCTCGGATGCTCGGCGATGCGGTCCCAGAGCGCGGGGTGCTGCTGAGCGATCTCGGCGAGCCACGCCGCCGAGGTGGCGGGATCGCCGAGCATCGCCGAAGCGGCCTGCTCGTCGATGGGGGAGAGGATCATGGAGCTCCTGGGGCGCCTGCGGGCGCGGGTGGCGGGGGGTGACGCGGGGAATCCGGCGCTCAGCGCTCGAGGCCGGTGAGGCGCGTGTAGAGCTCGCGGTAGCGCGCGTAGGTGCGCTCGACGATCTCGTCGGGCAGAGCGGGCGGCTCGCCGGTCCCGTCCCAGTGCGCCCGCAGCCAGTTCCGCACGATCTGCTTGTCGAAGCTCGCGAGACGCTCGGCGCGGTCCCTGCTCGTGTCGGCGTACGCCTCCGCGTCCCAGTAGCGGCTGGAATCGCTGGTCAGCACCTCGTCGGCGAGCACCAGTGCGCCCGTCTCGGGATCCCGGCCGAACTCGAACTTCGTGTCGGCCAGGATCACGCCGCGCTCGGCCGCGAGATCCCGAGCCGCGGTGAAGATGCGCAGCGAAGCGTCGCGCAGAGCGGTGGCGACCTCGACGCCGACGAGCTCGACGCTCCGCTCGAAGGTGATGTTCTCGTCGTGCTCGCCCAGCGGAGCCTTGTACGCCGGAGTGTAGATCGGCGTCTCCAGCAGGTCGCCGTCCTCGATGCCGGAGGGGAGCTCGATGCCGCACACCGCGCCCGTGCGCTGGTACTCGGCGAAGCCCGAGCCGGTCAGCGCTCCGCGCACCACGCACTCGATGGGGTGCATGTCGAGGCGGCGGGTGACCATCGCGCGGTCGGCCACCTCCTCCGGCACGGCGGGCGCCCCGGATCCCTCACCCGCGAGGTGGTTCGGCAGGTCGATGCGCTCGAACCACCAGTTCGACAGCGCGGTGAGCAGCGCGCCCTTGCCCGGGATCGGCGGTTCGAGCACGTGGTCGAACGCACTCACCCGGTTGCTCGCGACCACGAGCAGGTGGGCGTCCGATCCGTCGGCAGGCACGTACAGATCGCGCACCTTGCCGGAGTAGCGGTGCAGCCAGCCGTCGAGCTGCGGGGGCGTCGTCGAGTTCGTCACCGGACCATTCTCGCATCCGGGGAGGGAAGGGTGGGATCGCGGGTGAAAGGATGCTGACGAGTCCGTGTCCTGAGGCTGGTTGTCAGTGCCGAGCACTAAGCTGAAAGCGAGAATCATGGGAGGGCTATGATCCCGCTGGGACCGGTGGTAGCGCGGAAGCGGATGGCCGCAACGCGCTCCTCTGTGTGGTCGCTGATCGTCGACGCGGAACGACGCGAGGCATGGTGGCCCGAGTTGGAGCTCGAGCCGCGCCTCGGCGGATCCGTGGCCGAGCGCTGGTCGGAGGGCGAGGGCCCCGATCGCGTCGCCCGCGACGCCTCGGGCGAGGTCGACGTGTTCGTCGACGGGCACGCCATCGGTTTCCGGTGGTCGGAAGCCGGCGACGAGCGCCCCACCGCCGTGCTGATCACGCTCCGCTCGCTCGAGGAGGGCACGGCCGTCGTCGTGACCGAGACCGGGTTCGACGCGCTGCCGGGAGCCTCGGCGCGGGCCGCCGCCTCCGCTGAGGGGTGGCAGGTGCTGATGCAGGATCTGGAGACCGCCGCCGAGGCCGCCTCCGGGCAGCAGGAGGATCCGGAACCCCGAGAGGATCGAGGCTCGGAGGCGGTGGCGGAGGAGTCCGCTGGCGTGGGGCCCTCCGTCGAGGAGCCCGCCGCCGAGGAGCCCTCTGTCGAGGATCCCGCCGAAGGACCGGGCGCCGAGGAACTCGCTCCTGAAGGGCCGGGCGCCGAGGAACTCGCTCCTGAGGGCCCGGGCACCGAGGTGCCCGAAGCCGAAGAGCGGAGCGCCGACGTTCCCGACGCCATGGAATCCTCCACGGAAGCCCCTGCCGCCGGGGAATCGACGGAGCCCGCCGTGGAACCGGGGGAATCGACGGAATCCGGAACCGTGAGCGACGGGACGCCCCCGACGCCCGCCGATGCCGTCGACCCCGAGGAGGCCCGGCCCACGGTCGAGGCCGGCTCCGAGGGGTCCGCATCGGACAGCGGTGGCTCGGCGGGTTCCGCGTCGGACGCCGGTGGCTCGGCGGGGTCCGCGACGGACGCCGGTGACGGCTTGGACGGCGACGCCTGGGACGAACTGGGATTCGACGATCTCATCCGCGGGAGCGGGGACGATCGAGGGCGGTAGTCGCCGACCGCACTCGGGGGCTCGTTGCGCTCATCCGTTCGAGCGACGCGCTCAGCCGCTCGAACGAGGTGATCGGCCGCTCAGGCGACGCGCGCGGCGATATCGGTGCGGTGTTGCCCGCCCTCGAGCCCGATGAGATCGACGGCCCGATAGGCGCGCTCCCGGGCCTCCGCGAAGTCCGTTCCCCGCGCGACGACGCCCAGCACGCGCCCGCCCGTCGCGATCCAGCGCCCCTCGGCGTCGCGCTGGGTCGCGGCGTGGACCAGGTGCACACCCGGCACCTCGGCGGCGGCGTCGAGCCCGGTGATCTCGCGTCCGGTCACCACCTCGCCCGGATACCCCTCGCTCGCGACCACCACGATCACGGCCGCGTCGTCGGAGAACCTGGGCGCCGGCTGCGCCTGCAGCGTGCCCGAGGCCGCCGCGAAGAGGTAGCTGCTGAGCGGGGATTCGAGGCGCGGCAGCACGACCTGCGTCTCGGGATCGCCGAAGCGGGCGTTGAACTCGATGACGCGCACGCCCTTCGAGGTCACGATGAGGCCGCAGTAGAGCAGCCCGATGAAGGGAGTGCCCTCCGACTCGAGCTGGCGCACGGTCGGCAGCGCCACGGTGTCGGTGATCTGCTCCACGAAGTCGTCGGCGACCCAGGGCAGCGGCGAGTAGGCGCCCATGCCGCCGGTGTTGGGGCCTTCGTCACCGTCGAAGATGCGCTTGTAGTCCTGCGCGGGGCTGAGGGCGACGACGTCGTGACCGTCCGCGAAGAAGAAGAGGGAGACCTCCTGGCCGTCGAGGAACTCCTCGACGAGCACGTCGCCGTGCGGAGCCCACGTGGCGACGTGCTCGAGGGCGGCGTCGCGGTCCTCGGTGACGAGCACCCCCTTGCCGGCGGCGAGCCCGTCGGCCTTCACCACGTACGGGGCGCCGAACTCGTCGAGCACGTCGCCGGCGGCCTCAACCGTCTCGACGCGCACCGCGCGGCCGGTGGGAACGTCCGCCTCCGCCATGATGCGTTTGGCGAACGCCTTCGACCCCTCGAGTTCGGCCGCCGCCTTCCCCGGGCCGAACACCGGCACTCCGCGCTCGCGGAGGGGATCGGCGACACCCGCGACCAGCGGGGCCTCGGGGCCGATGACCACGAGGTCGAAGCCCCGCTGCTGCACGAAGTTCGCGACGGCCACGGGATCGGTGAACGCCAGCTCGGGCGTCTCCACGCCCTCCGCGGCGACACCTGCGTTTCCCGGCGCGCAGACGATCTCGTGCCCCGCCTCCTCGGCGAGGAGCGCGCGGACGATGGCATGTTCACGGGCTCCCGGGCCCAGCACGAGGATCTTCACGATTCCCAGCCTACCTTTCCGGCGTTCGCCGCGTCCCTCCGCGTCCTCCAGGTGCATCGAACCTCCACGGTCGCATCGAAACCCCCGCAGTTGTGATGCGACCGCGGAGCAAGCATGCTTTCTCGACGGACGGCGACGGCGACGGCGACGGGCGGGCGGCAGGCGGCAGGCGGCGCCGAGCCCGGCGGTAGGGTGGTGGCATGGCGAAGCGCAGGATCTCCGAGGAGGACGGCAGAGCGGCGCTCGCCGCCGCGCTGGGGGGAGACACCGGCCGCCCCGTGATGGCCGCCGCCGTGCGCTACCTGCTCGAGGAGCTCGCGGAGCGGGCGCCCGGCAACTCCGTCGAGGTGCGCGTGCCGCCGTTCGGGGCCACCCAGTGCGTGACCGGTCCGCGTCACACGCGCGGCACGCCGCCGAACGTGATCGAGACCGATCCGGCGACCTGGATCGCGCTCGCCTCGGGCGATCTCGACTGGGAACGGGCGCTGCGCGACGGCCGGGTGATCGCCTCGGGATCACGGGCCGATCTCGACGGCCTGCTCCCGCTGGTGCGATCTCGCCCGAGCGCGGGAACCCCGAGCGCGGGAACTGCGGACGGAACGGTGGATCTCGGATTCGCCGGTCCCGACGGCGATGACCGCGGCCCGGCGCGGTGACATCGGACCGCGCTGGCGCCGAACCGCGGTGGTGCCGCACCGCGGTGACGTCGCGACGCTGACGTCGCACGGCGGTCGGGCGGAACCTCAGCGTGGGCCTGCGAGAATAGGGGGCATGAGCATCTCCGATCCCGCCGGTCGTCACGAACCGGCAACCGCGCCCGAAGCCGAGGTTCCCGAGCAGGCGCCACTCGCGGCCGAGGTCGGGGATCCCGATCCCGTGATCGAGGAGACCGAGCTCCAGGTCGGGCTGCAGCGGTCCGTCAGGTATTCACGGGTGATTCTCGGCGGGGCCGTCGTCGGAGCCCTGATCGCCGCGCTGATCAGCCTTTTGTTCCCCATCGAAGAGGGAGCCGAGTACACGATGGGGCAGGTCGTCGGCTTCATGCTCCTCATCGGGGCCGCTCTCGGTCTCGCGGTGGGGGGTGTTTTCTCGCTGATCCTGGGTATGATCGCGAAGCGGCAACGCGGCACGGGCGTCGCGATCCAGGCCGACATGCGGTGAGCGAGAAGCTCGCCGAATCTATCGAACGGAGTCTGCTCCCATGATCCAGGGACTGAGCGGTGCGCACCTCATCGTCATCGTTTTCATCATCGTCCTGCTGTTCGGTGCCCCGAAGCTCCCCGCGCTTGCGAAGAGTCTCGGCCAGTCGCTGAAGATCCTCAAGAAGGAGGTCGGCGGAGACGAGTCGGGCGAGACCCCGGCGGCTCCCGCGGCCGCCGCCCCGGCCTCCGCGACCACCGCCCCCGCGACCTCGGCCGGCACGGCCGCTCCCGCCGCCGCGAGCGCCGCTGCCGCGGATGCGGACCTTCCGACGACCGGCCGCCCGGGTGACGTGCGATAATGGCCGGACATCAATGATGGGAGCGTTCTAGCTATGTTCGGAAATATGACGGGGCCAACCCTCATTGTCATCGTCTTCATCGTGCTGCTGCTGTTCGGCGCGCCGAAGCTGCCGGGGCTCGCGAAGAGCCTGGGGCAGTCGATGAAGATCCTGAAGAAGGAGGTCGGCGGCAGCGACGCCGATGCGAAGGGCGATCAGGGCGGCGAGGGTGTCGCGAACTCCTCGGACGGTTCCGGCGATGCCACTCCCGGCGGCACCGCTCCCGGCGGCACCGCCACCGGCAACCCGCCCCGGAACGATCAGGGCAACTCCGACAGGCCGTAGCGCTCCGATAGCCGCGAAGAAGGCCCCCGACCTCGGTCGGGGGCCTTCTTCGCGCGCCCGGGAGGGAGTCCCGAGGCTTCTCCCGATCCCGATCCCGACCCCGATCCCCGCCTCGCCGGCGCCTCCGGCGCGGACCCTAGCTCTCCTGCGTCGCCTCGACCCAGGAGAGGTACTCCTCGTCGACGTTGCCGGCGATGTACTCACCGGTGAAGCAGCTCTGCTCGAGCTCCGTGACGTGATCCTGCCCCTCGAGAATGGCGCGGTTCATGCCCTCGACGCTCAGGTAGATCAGGTGATCGGCGCCCAGGCCCTCGGCGATCTCGGCCGGGGTGCGGCCGTGCGCGATCAGCTCGGAGCGGGTCGGCATGTTGATGCCGTAGACGTGCGGGTAGATCACCGGCGGGGCGGCGGAGGCGAAGATCACGGACTTCGCGCCGGCGGTACGGGCCATCTCGACGATCTCGCGCGAGGTCGTGCCGCGCACGATCGAGTCGTCGACGATCAGCACGTTCTTGCCCGCGAATTCGGTGCTCATGGCATTGAGCTTCTGGCGCACGCTCTTCTTGCGCACGGCCTGGCCGGGCATGATGAAGGTGCGGCCGACGTAGCGGTTCTTGAAGAAGCCCTCGCGGTACTCGATGCCGAGCTTCTGCGCGACCTGCATGGCGCTGGGCCGCGCTGAATCGGGGATCGGCATCACGACGTCGACGTCGACGCCCTGCAGCTGCTCGGCGATCTCCTCGGCGAGCACGTCGCCGAGGCGCAGCCGGGCGTCGTACACCGAGATGCCGTCGAGCACCGAGTCGGGGCGCGCGAGGTAGATGTACTCGAAGGCGCAGGGCACGAGTTTCCGGGCCGCGGCGCACTGGCGCGACTTCATCGAGCCGTCGGGGGAGATCATGATCGCCTCGCCGGGCTCGACGTCGCGCACGATCTCGTAGCCGCCCGATTCGAGCACGAGCGACTCCGAGGCGACGACCCACTCGTCCTGGCCGTTCTCGGCCTTGCGGCGCCCCAGCACGAGCGGCCTGATCCCGAACGGATCGCGGAACGCGAGCAGACCGTAGCCGGCGATCATCGCGATCGCCGCGTAGGAACCCTCGACCCGCTCGTGGACCCTGGCGACCGCGTCGAAGACCTGCTCGTCGTCGAGCTGCAGCCCGGTGATGCCCGCCTGCAGCTCGTTCGCGAGCACGTTCAGCAGGAGCTCCGTGTCGGAGTGGGTGTTCAGGTGGCGGCGATCCACGTTGAACAGCTCGGCGGTGAGCTCGCGCGTGTTCGTGAGGTTGCCGTTGTGCACCAGAATGATGCCGTAGGGGGCGCCGACGTAGAAGGGCTGCGCCTCCTCCTCGCGGGCGGCCGAGCCGCGGGTGGCGTAGCGGACGTGCCCGAGGCCGACGTTGCCGAGCAGCTGGCGCATGTCGCGGGTGCGGTAGGCCTCGCGCACCTGGCCGTTCGCCTTCACCATGTGGAAGCGGTCGCCGTCGACGGTGGCGATGCCGGTGGAGTCCTGGCCTCGGTGCTGAAGCAGGAGCAGGCTGTCGTAGACCTGCTGGTTGACGGGCTCGGACGAGACGATGCCGACGATGCCGCACATGCTGTGTGTTTGCTCCCTGAGAAGTCGGGTGTGCCCGGGGAAACGGGCCTCTCCAAGTCTCCCACACCCCCGGCCGCTTCGCGCACGTGCAGGGGCCTGCGATGGTCGCTCCGCAGCCCGCACTCAGGCAGGGCGCTCGGGAGGCAGCCGCGGGTCGCCGTGTGGCGGCCCTGTAGACTGTCGGAGTGAGCGAGAACTCGTCGATCTATGCCCAGGCCGGGGTGGACACCGCCGCCGGCGACGTTGCCGTCGAGCTGATGAAGTCGGCTGTGGCGCGCACTCAGGGGCCCGAGGTGCTCGGCGGGGTGGGCGGCTTCGCCGGGCTCTTCGACGCCTCCGCGCTGCTGGGCTACCGACGGCCGCTGCTGGCCTCCTCGACCGACGGCGTCGGCACGAAGGTCGCGATCGCGCAGGCGATCGACAAGCACGACACGATCGGGCAGGATCTCGTCGCCATGGTGGTGGACGACATCGTGGTGGTCGGCGCGAAGCCGCTCTTCATGACCGACTACATCGCCTGCGGCAAGCTGGTGCCCGAGCGCATCGCCGACATCGTGCGCGGGATCGCCGGGGCGTGCGAGGCCACGGGCACGGCGCTCGTCGGCGGCGAGACCGCCGAGCACCCGGGTCTGCTCGGCCCCGATGAGTACGATGTGGCCGGCGCGGCGACGGGCGTGGTCGAGGCGGAGAGGATGCTCGGCCCGCAGCGCGTGCAGCACGGCGACGTCGTGCTGGCGATGGCGGCCTCCGGCCTGCACTCCAACGGGTTCTCGCTGGTGCGCCACATCCTCGCCGAGCGGGGCGTCGGCTACTCCGATCGCACTGCCGAGCTCGGCACGAGCTACGGCGAGGCGCTGCTCGAACCGACCGCGCTGTACACCGCTCCGCTGCTCCGCGTGCTCGAGGACGCCGAGCTCGACGGCGCGGTGCACTCCCTCAGCCACGTGACCGGCGGCGGGATCGCCGCGAACCTCGCCCGCGTGCTGCCCGTCGGCGCGTGGACCGAGATCGACCGCTCCACCTGGTCGCCGCTGCCCGTCTTCCGCCACCTCGCGGAGCTCGGCGGGCACAGCCTCGGCAGCCTCGAGGACGCCTGGAACCTCGGCGTCGGCATGTTCGCGGTGGTCGAGGAGCGACGCGCGGACCGCGTCGCCGAGAAGCTGCGCGCCGAGGGTCTCGAGACGTGGCAGGTCGGCGCCGTCTCCACCGGCGCACGCGATCTCGCGGGGTTCGAGCAGGGCGCCAAGGGGGTCGACGGCGGCGCGGTGCGTCTCGTCGGCGACTACGCGGCCTAGATCCCATGGCTGAAGAGATCGGGATCAGACCCGCTCGCACGGCCGACGTGCCGCGCATCGTCGAGCTGATGGCACCGCTCGTCGAGCGCCGGATCCTGCTGGGCAAGGATCTGGTGGTGCTCTACGGCTCGGTCCCGGAGTTCCTCGTCGCCGTCGACGCCGAGGATCGCGTCGTCGGGTACGGAGCGGTGCACGTGATGTGGGAGCAGTTGGGCGAGGTGCGCACGCTGGGCGTGGCCGAGGAGTGGCTCGGACGCGGGGTGGGCCACCGCCTGCTCGCCGCGCTCGAGGATCGGGCGCGCGAGCTCGGCCTGACCCAGCTGTTCTGCCTGACCTTCGAGGTCGACTTCTTCGGCCGGCACGGCTTCGACGCCGTGAGCGAGAACGCCGAGCTCGTCGCGGCGGACGTCTACGCCGAGCTGCTGCGCTCGACCGACGAGGGCGTGGCCGAGTTCCTCGACCTGGCGCGGGTGAAGCCCAACACCCTCGGCAACACCCGCATGCTGAAGCGCCTCTAGCTTCGCGCGGGTGCGCGAGTCTGCCGCCGATCGTCGGCGGCGAGCGTTACGCTGTCGCCATGTCGACGCTGCGTAACCCGGTGGGGCCGAAGGATCGGAAGGTGTACATCCGGCGGCGCCTGTTCGTGCTGCTCGGTCTGCTCGCGCTGATCGCGGTGGTCGTGCTCATCGTGGTGAAGCCGGGCTCCAGCGGCGGGGCGCGAGGCGCGGGCGAGGTCTCCGTGCCCGGCGACATCGCCGCCTCGGAGGAGCAGCCGGACGAGGAGGAGGACGCCGACGAGCCGCCCGCCTGCTCCGCGGGTCAGCTCGCCGTGACCCCGATGACGGACGCGCAGAGCTACGCCGAGGGCGTGCAGCCGCAGCTCTCGCTGAGCGTCGAGAACACGGGCGACGCCGCCTGCTCGACCGACCTCGGCACAGCCGGCATGCAGTTCGCGATCTCGAGCGGCGACGACGAGGTGTGGCGCGCGAGCGACTGCATGGAGGAGCCCGACCATCGCAACGTGATCCTGGAACCGGGCCAGCCGCTCGAGACCGAGCCCCTCACCTGGAACCGAGAGCGCAGCAGCCCCGATACCTGCGGGATTACGCGTGAGCCCGTCACTGCGGGCGGCGCCTCCTACCATCTGCGGGTCGCCGTCGGCGAGGTACAGGGCGCGGGAACGGCGCAGTTCCTGCTGTACTGATCGAACGGTCCGCACGACGGCGCGGCGCGGCCCGCCGGCGCAAAGCCACTTAACCCGGCCCCACGGGAGAGGAAAGAGTGCCACCATGTGCCCATGGGCCACTTGGTATACGACGGCGCAGCCGAGTACGAGATCGAGGACCGCATGCTCGCCCACCTGAAGGCGGCGGTGGGGATCAAGCTCCGGCGGCAGGAGTGCTTCTTCATCAGCTGGGCGAACCCCGTCGAGAGGGGAAGCGGCCGGATATCGGTGTGGGTCTCCCCGCACATCCCGCTCGTGTTCCGGTTCTCCGGCAGCCGGCCTCCCGAGCTCAATCCCGCGTGGATCGACGTGATGAACCGCCTCGCCAACACGCCGCGCGGGCTCATCATGATCTCCGAGCAGGACGCGGAGCGGATCGCCGCGTAGGATCCGACAGGGGAGGTCGAGGCCGCGCGGGCGCGCGCTGCTCGCCGCTGCGGCTCACCCCCTAACATGGTGGGAGGGCCCCGTCCTGCCGCGTCGAGCCGGCGTACCGGGGAACTCGGGCGTGAGCCGCCGCAGTCGTCGTGGACCGTGATGGGAGCAGCATGGGTGAGAACCCCTCGCAGGGTGATTCCGGCCGGGGTGAGGGGGCGCACGCGAGCGCAGCAGTGCCCGAGAGCGCAGCAGCGCCCGACGCTGCCACCGGCCCGCTCGCCGGGATCCGCGTCGCCGACTTCTCGCGCGTGCTCGCCGGCCCGCACGCGACGATGATCCTCGCCGATCTCGGAGCCGACGTCATCAAGATCGAGAGCCCCGAGGGCGACGGCACCCGGCAGTGGCGCCCGCCGGTGAACGCGGTGGGGCAGAGCACCTACTTCGCGGGTGTCAACCGCGGGAAGCGCTCGGTGGTGTGCGACCTGCGATCCGAGGACGGACTGGCTCGCGCGCGGCGGCTCGCCCGCTCCGCCGACGTGGTCGTCGAGAACTTCAAACCCGGCACGATGGATCGCTTCGGCCTCGGGTACGCCGAGGTGTCGGCGGTCAATCCGGGCGTCGTGTACTGCTCGATCTCGGGCTTCGGCGACGCGGCGGGGGCCGAGCTTCCCGGCTACGACCTGCTCGTGCAGGCGGTCGGAGGGCTCATGAGCATCACGGGGGCGAGCGACGACGACGGCGGGGAGCCGACCAAGGTGGGCGTCGCGCTCGTCGACGTGCTCACGGGGCTGAACGCGGTGATCGGGATCCAGGCCGCGTTGCGTGCGCGGGATCTGCCGCCTGCCGAGCCGCGCGGGAGCGGCGAGGCCGGGGCGACCCCCACCGAGCCGCGCGGGAGCGAGGCGAGGGGCCGGGGTCAGCACGTCAAGGTGACGCTGCTCGGCTCGCTGCTCTCCGCGCTCGCGAACCAGGCGTCCTCGACGCTCGAGACGGGGACGTCCCCGGGGCGGATGGGCAACGCGCACCCGTCGATCGCGCCGTACGAGACGCTCGCCGCCCGCGACCAGGCGATCGCGCTGGCCGTGGGCACGGACGGTCAGTTCTCGCGGCTGTGCGAGGCGCTCGGGATCCCCGACCTCGCCGAGGATCCGCGGTTCGCCGACAACCCCTCGCGCGTGGCGCATCGCGCCGAGCTCCGCGCCCTGCTCGAGGAGCGCCTGGGGGAACGGCCCGCGGACGAGTGGATCGGCGAGTTCACCGCGCGGAGCATCCCTGCCGGGCGGGTGAACACGATCGGGCAGGCGTTCGAGCTCGCCGATTCGCTCGGTCTCGGTGCGGTCGCCGAGACCGCCGCCGTGGGGCCGGACGGCGAACGGCGCACCCTGCGCTCGGTCGCGACCCCCATCTCGCTCTCCGAGACGCCGGTCGGCACGCGGCTGCCCCCGCCGGCGCTCGGCGCCCACGACGACGCGGACTGGCTGCCGCGCCCCGAGCCGTCCCCATCCCGAACCGCCCAGAAGGAGCAGGAATGACCACCACCATCGACCAGCTGTTCGACGTCGCGGATCTCGTCTCCGCCGAGGAGCGCGAGTGGCAGCTGCGGGCGCGCGAGTTCGCGCAGACCCGCATCCGGCCGATCATCGACCGGGCGTTCGAGGAGCGGCGCCTGCCGGCGGAGCTGCTGCCCGAGGTGGGCGCATTCGGCGCCTTCGGCATGTACATGGAGGGCTACGGCCTCCGAGGCGCCTCCTCCGTGGCGTACGGCCTGGTGGCGATGGAGTTCGAGGCGGTCGACTCGGGGTTCCGCACAGCGCTCTCGGTGCAGGGATCCCTCGCCATGGGGGCGATCTACAAGTTCGGCTCCGATGAGCAGAAGGAGCGCTGGCTGCCCGCGATGGGCCGGGGCGAGGCGATCGGCTTCTTCGGGCTGACGGAGCCGCAGGGCGGATCCGACCCGAACACGATGGTCACGACGGCCCGTCGCGACGGCGGCGAGTGGGTGCTGAACGGCCGCAAGCGCTGGATCGGCCTCGCCACGATCGCGCAGGTGGGCGTGATCTGGGCGAAGGATGACGAGGGCGTCGTGCGCGGCTTCGTCGTGCCGACGGATACGCCGGGCTTCCGCGCGACCGCGATCGAGAACAAGCTGTCGATGCGAGCCTCGCTGCAGACCGAGATCGAGCTGAACGACGTGCGCCTGCCCGCCGACGCGATCCTGCCGGGTTCGCGGGGGCTCTCCTCGCCGTTCAAGTGCCTCAACGAGGCTCGTTACGGCATCGCCTGGGGCGTCATGGGCGCGGCGCGATCCTGCCTCGAGGTCGCCGTGCGACGGGCCCAGACCCGCGAGGTGTTCGGGGCGCCCATCGGCGGGAAGCAGATCATCCAGGCCAAGCTCGCCGACATGTTCGTCGAGTACGAGAAAGGGCTGCTGCTCGCGCTGCACCTCGGCCGCCTCAAGGACGCGGGCAGACTCACCCATGGCCAGATCTCGGTGGGCAAGCTCAACAACGTGCGCGAGGCGATCAAGATCGCGGGCACGAGTCGCGCGATCCTCGGCGGCGACGGCATCACCGACGACTTCCCCGTGATGCGGCACATGGCGAACCTCGAGTCGGTGCGCACCTACGAGGGCACCGACGAGGTGCACCAGCTGGTCATCGGGCGCGAACTCACGGGGATCGCCGCGTTCTAATGTGCAGGAGGGGCGTGCGCGGGGCGTGCGCTCAGGACGATGCGTGCGCCCAGCACGCTGGCCGCCGCCGCCATGCCGCCCCTCGGGCTGCTGGTCGCCCTGCAGATCGCCGCGATCCCCCTCAACGCGCTCGTCGGGTCGATCGCCGCATTCGGCGAGGAGATCGGCTGGCGCGGCTGGCTGCTCCCGGCGCTGCGGCCGCTCGGAGCGTGGCCCGCGCTGCTGCTGAGCGGAGCGATCTGGGGGCTGTGGCACACGCCGGTGATCCTGCTCGGATACAACTTCAATCGCACCGACTGGAGCGGCGTCGCGCTCATGACCGTCGGCGCCGTCGTCTGGGGCGTGCTGTTCGGCTGGGTGCGTCTGCGGAGCGGGTCCGTCTGGCCCGCGGTGCTCGGTCACGCCGCGCTCAACGCCTCGGCGGGATTGCTCATCTGGCTGCCGGCCGCCGGCGAGCCGATGGAGATGGCGCTCGTGAACCCGCTCGGCGTCTCGGGGTGGATCGTGGTGGCGGCCGTCGTGCTGATCCTCCTGCTCACCCGGCAGTTCGGGCCCGAGCCCGAGCTCGCTCCGAAGCGCGTCGCAGGCCGACGCCCCTCGGCGCCGTCCGCGACCCCCGGTGCTCCGGACGATCCCCGGGCCGCTGAGAGCGGCTCGGGGCTACCGCCCGGGGAACCAGAAGCCCGGTAGTACGGCGAGCATCGCCTCGCGCAGCATCTCGCGACTGCAGTCCTCGCGCCGCAGCCACACCCCGATCGCCCCGACCAGGCCGGAGGCGATGAAGCTCGCGACGACATCCCGGTCGATGGTCGGATCGAGCGGTCCGCCGCCCTCCGGCTCGCCGAGGAACGCCCGCGCCGACTCGGCGAAGTGGGCGGCCAGCACGTGGCCCGCCGTGCTGTCGTGAGGGCTCGCGAAGGCCGTCTCGTAGATGTCGCGGAACCGCTCGATGTGGTCGAGCACCTCGGTCATCGTCGACTGGAACACCGCGCGGGGATCGCTGCCGGGCGTCGCGTAGCCCTGCAGCCGCTCCCGCACCGGATCCAGCTCCTGCGCGAGCAGCGCCTCGAGGGCCTCGGCGGGCGAGGTGAAGTGCTTGTAGAAGGTGGCGCGGTTGATGCCGGCCGTCTCGGTGAGCTGCGAGACCGTGATCTCGGACACCGAGGCCTCGGAGGCCAGCTCGGCGATGGCGCGATCCAGCGCCGCGCGCGTGCGCACCACTCGTGCGTCGGTCATGCGATGTCCGCCTTACTCTCTGAACTCTCTGAACTCCCGGGCTTCGGGGCTCCCGGTTCGGTCGCAGTCCGCCTCCGCCGTCACGTCGTGCGCGGTCGGAGCCACCAGTCGGGGGCGCAGCCGACCAGCGTACGGACGAAGTACTCCCGGTCGGGATCTCCGTTCAGCACCCACGACTTGATCGCCCCGACGATGCCGTGGGCGAAGAAGCGCGCCGCGGTGTTCGGCTCCAGCTCGAGCACGCGCGGGTCGACCTTCGAGCGGCTCTCGAGGAACGGGTGCACCGTGTCCGTGAAGAAGTCGCACAGCAGGTTCTGGGCGACGCCGTCGTGAGGCGTGGCGATCGCCATCGCGTACACGTCGCGGAAGCGCTCCACGTGATCGAGCACCCCCTGCACGCAGTTGCGGTACGCGTCGACCGGGTCGACGTCGGGCGACGAGAAGTCGGCCGAGAAGCGGTCGCGGACCGGCCCCAGCTCGGCCTGCAGGAAGGATGCGAGCGTCTCGGAGGGGGAATCGAAGTGCTTGTAGAAGGTGGCGCGGTTGATGCCCGCGTCCTCGGCGAGCTGCGAAACGGTGATCTCGGTCACCGGGGCCTTCGCGGCGAGCGCCGCGATGGCCCGGTGCAGAGACGCGCGCGTGCGCAGTACCCTTGCGTCGGTCATGTCTCGTTTCCCTTGAAGAACTTCCTGCCGCGGAGGGCCGGTCGCTCTCCGCGGTCCGCCCGAGGGCGGGGAACCCGTTCCCGTCGACCATCCCGTCGAGGCGGGGCCCGGATCCGTCGTCTAACGTCACAACGTTACCGGACCGCTGCACGGCGTGCTGGGAGATTTTTCACGAATCCCCAGGTCGGGAGGGGAACTGGGTGTTCACCCAGCGAACCCCAGGTGTTTACCCGGCCCCTCGCATGTGCTGCCGCGAGAATCGCCCGATGGGCGTAGCGTGGGGGTATGGAACCAGCAGAAGTACGGGGCTCGGAACGGGGTGAGCGCACCTACGTGCTCGACACCTCGGTGCTGCTGAGCGACCCGCGGGCCCTGTTTCGATTCGCCGAGCACGCCGTGGTGCTGCCCGTGGTGGTGATCAGCGAACTCGAGAAGAAGCGGCACGATCCGGAGATCGGCTACTTCGCGAGGCGCGCGCTGCGTCTCCTCGACGAGCTGCGGGAGCAGCACCTCCGGCTCGACTTCCCCGTTCCCGTGGGGGACCAGGGCGGCACCCTGCGGGTCGAGCTCAATCACGGCAGCGACGAGGTGCTGCCGAACGGGCTCAGACTGGGCGACAACGACACGCGTATCCTCGCCGTGGCGCAGAACCTCGCCGCGGAGGGGCTCGACGTCACGATCGTGTCGAAGGACCTGCCGATGCGCGTGAAGGCGGCCGCGATCGGCCTCGGCGCGGAGGAGTACCTCGCCGAGCAGGTCGGCGACGACGTCTATACGGGCGTCGCCACCCTGGAGCTCGACGAGGAGCGGATGGGCGAGCTCTGGGACGACGAGCGCCTGACCGACGTGCCCGAGGTGCACGGGCTGCCCCACGGCACGGGCCTGATCCTGAACTCGCCGCGCGGGCACGCCCTCGGGCGCGTCGACGGGGAGGCATCGGTGCGGCTGGTGCGCGGCGATCGGGAGGTCTTCGGCGTCTCCGGACGCAGCGCCGAGCAGCGGCTCGCCATCGACCTGCTGCTCGACACCCGGGTCGGCATCGTCTCGCTCGGGGGCCGGGCGGGGACGGGTAAATCGGCGCTCGCGCTCGCCGCGGGTCTCGAAGCGGTGCTCGAGCGCCAGCAGCACCGCCGGATCATGGTGTTCCGGCCGCTCTACGCGGTGGGCGGCCAGGAGCTGGGGTACCTGCCGGGCGACCAGCAGGAGAAGATGAACCCTTGGGGTCAGGCGGTGTTCGACACGCTCGGGTCGATCGTCTCGCAGAACGTGCTCGACGAGGTGGTGGCGCGCGATCTCGTCGAGGTGCTGCCGCTCACGCACATCCGCGGCCGCTCGCTGCACGACGCCTTCGTGATCGTCGACGAGGCGCAGTCCCTCGAGCGCGGGGTGCTGCTGACGATGCTCAGCCGGATCGGGCAGAACTCGCGGGTGGTGCTGACGCACGACGTCGCCCAGCGCGACAATCTGCGGGTCGGCCGCCACGACGGCGTCGCCGCGGTCATCGAGAAGCTGAAGGGCCACCCGCTCTTCGGGCACGTGACGCTCACCCGCTCGGAGCGCAGCGAGATCGCGGCCCTCGTCACCGAGGTGCTGGAGGATTCGGGGCTGTAGGGCTCACCGACGGCCCGCAGGCCGGCCGCCGGACTCCTGGGCCGCTCAGCGAGCCTGCCTCGATGCCCGGCGCTCGCGCATCACGGCGTCCACGCGATCCCGCACATCGGGCCAGAAGGTGTCGGCCCATACCTCGTAGCCGCGATCGTTGGGGTGGAAGGCGTCGCCCGCGAATTCGGTGAGGATCCCGAGCAGCCCGCGGCGCCGGGTCGCCGCGTGGATCGGCACCACCCTCAGCCCCCGCGCCTCGGCGAGCTGGTGCAGGATCCCGTTCGCCTCGGCGACCTTCCGCTCGTTCCTCGGGAAAAAGAAGCACGGGAGCTCGCCCACGATCGTGTGCCGCGGGACGGCGTCGAGGATGCGGCCGAGGTTCCGGTGGAAGGCCACGGGGTCCCACATCGCGATGTCGTTCGCCCCGATGGAGACGGTGACGAGGTTCGGGTGCTGCGCGAGCGGCTTCTCGGCGCGGGGCAGCTGGTCGCGCGCGCAGAGGAAGGTCGTGGAGCCCGAGACGCCGAGGTTGACCACTCGCGCCGGTGCGCCCGTGTAGGCCTCGATGCGGTCGGCGAGCTGCCCGACGTAGCTGCGCCCCGGCGTCGACGCCCCGATCCCCTGGGCGGTCGAGTCGCCGATCGCGAGGTAGAAGAACTCGCCCTTCTGCTTGCGGCGCTCGCGCCACCATGCGGCCGTGACGGGTTGCATCTCGGCGAGCTCCATGAGCGGGCGGTTCGCCCGGGCGTAGAGCCCGTTCCAGCCCAAGCGGCGGGCGAACATGGCGGTGAGGGAGAGGGCGAGCGCGCGGGCGCCCGCGACGGGGGACTGGCCAGGCATCACGCCCATAAGCGTAGCGGGGCCCGGGACCCGCGCGGATCCCGGGCCCCGCCCGCGTTCGAAGAACCTGTTCGCGTCTACTCCGCGGGCGACTCGCTCCAGTCGGAGGCGTACTCGCGAACCACGGAGACCGTGGAGCGCTGGTTCGGGTCGTTGAGGTGACTCTCGAGCCAGACGTTCACAGCACCCGCGCCGTTGTCCTGGAGGCGCTGCAGCGGCTCCTCCATGAGGGTGTAGGCGAAGGCGAACTCGACCGTGTCGCCCTCGACGAGGGGCTGCCCCAGATCGAGGATCCACTGCCGAGCCGATGATACGAGAGGCTGCTCGGTGAGGGACGCACCGGTGAAGGGCGACCCGTTGAGCGTCACCTCGGCGGCCACTCCTGCGATCGCGCCCGAGTCGAACGACAGCAGGAAGGTGGCGTTGGCGGGAGTCGGGTTCGGGCCGACCGAGACGGCTCGAGCGGTCTCGATGGTGCGAACCTCCCCGTCCTGAGTGGGAACGGTGCCGGCCGTGTGCGACTCGAAGTGGACGCCCCACGGGGTGGCGGGCTCGATCTCCGGCGGCGTGCCAGGCCAGGAGTTGTTCGACGTGTCGGCGTCACCGGACAGGCCGAGGGCCCACACGCTCGGCGTGTAGCCGTCGAGGTGGTCGTTCGGGTACTCGACGCCGGTGTTCATATCGGGGAAGGTCACGACGACGGCGCCGGTACCCGGCGTCATGTAGTCGGCGCCAGCCGGAACCGGGTGGTTGACGACGAGGGTGTACGTGGTGACGTTGCCCGAGACGCTGGGGGACAGGGGCACCGGGGAGGACGCGCCCTCAGGCCCGACCTGGGCGGCGGTGCCGAGATCGAACACGCGGTTGTCGACCGAGACCGTGACCGTCGTGCCGGCGGGAGCGTCGGAGGCGCCCGGGTTGCCGATGGCGAAGCCGTCGCCGGTGGAGACGGAGATCCGTTCCGTGAGGGCGTCGTTGAAGAATGAGAAGCCCCAGCCCCGTTGGAGGCCCTGGATCTCGATATCGAAACCGGCGGTGGTGGCCGAGACGGCGGGGACGGCGGTGGCGACCGCGATCACCGGAGCCGCCCACGCGGCTCCCTTGAGCACGGTGCGGCGGTCGAGGGAGGGGAGAGCGGTTCGCGATGCGGACGGTTCAGTCATGGGATCGGGAGGACCTATCGATGAGGGGCTGGGAAGCCGATGTAACGATTCTGGAACGAGGCAACACTACCACCCCTTCAACCACCCCCTATGAACTTGACAGAACGCGCTCTTAATGTCTTCATAACGCGCGGAAGGGGGCCGGGATCCGCACGGATCCCGGCCCCCTTCTCTGGGACGCGCTACTTCGCTACGCCGGGGTGCGTCATCGAGAGAAGAACGAGCGCCAGGT
>NZ_JAEHOH010000002.1 GCF_016522505.1 Leucobacter chromiisoli
AGTGCACTGCCTGAGAGATCTCCCTTTCCCACCCGGTGCTCGGCGGGCCCGCCCCCCCCCCCCCCCCCCCCCCCTTCTCTGGGACGCGCTACTTCGCTACGCCGGGGTGCGTCATCGAGAGCAGATCGAGCGCCTGGTCGAGGTCGGCCTCGCTCACCTCGCCCCGCTCGACGTAGCCGAGGTCGACGACGGCCTCGCGCACCGTGATGCCCTTGGCGACCGAGTGCTTCGCGATCTTCGCGGCCGCCTCGTATCCGATGAGACGGTTGAGCGGGGTGACGGTCGAGGGGCTCATGCCGGCGAGCGCCGCCGCCCGGTCGATGTTCGCCTCCAGGCCCGCGACGGTCTTGTCGGCGAGCACGCGGGAGGCGTTGGAGAGCAGGCGGATCGACTCGAGCAGCGCGGTGCCCATGACGGGGATCTGCACGTTGAGCTCGAACGAGCCGGAGGCCCCGGCCCACGCGATCGTCGCGTCGTTGCCGATGACCCGCGCGCAGACCATGAGCACGGCCTCCGGCACGACGGGGTTCACCTTGCCCGGCATGATCGAGGAGCCCGGCTGCAGGTCGGGGATGTGCAGCTCCCCGAGGCCCGTGTTCGGGCCCGATCCCATCCAGCGCAGGTCGTTGTTGATCTTCGTCAGCGAGACGGCGATCGTGCGCAGCGCGCCCGATGCCTCGACGAGGCCGTCGCGGTTCGCCTGAGCCTCGAAGTGGTTGCGCGCCTCGGTGATCGGCAGACCGCTCGACTGCGCGATCTCGGCGATGACCTTCTCGGGGAAGCCGAGCGGGGTGTTGATGCCGGTGCCGACCGCGGTGCCGCCCTGCGGCACCTCGGCGACGCGGGGGAGGGCCGCCTCGACGCGCTCGATGCCGTACCGGATCTGCGCGGCATAGCCGCCGAACTCCTGGCCGAGCGTGACGGGCGTGGCGTCCATGAGGTGGGTGCGGCCGGGCTTCACGGCCTCGGCCCACTCCGAGGCCTTCTTCTCGAGCGACTCCGCGAGGTGCGCGAGGGCGGGCTTCAGCTGCTCGATGAGCGCGCCGGTCACGGCGATGTGCACGGAGGTGGGGAAGACGTCGTTCGACGACTGCGAGGCGTTGACGTGATCGTTGGGGTGCACGGGGGAGCCGAGGTGCTTCGTCGCGAGCGTCGCCAGCACCTCGTTCATGTTCATGTTCGAGGAGGTGCCGGATCCCGTCTGATAGGTGTCGACGGGGAACTGGTCGTGGTGATCGCCGCCGATGATCTCGTCGGCGGCGGCGACGATGGCGTCGGCGACCGGGGCGTCGAGGATCCCCAGGTCCTTGTTGGCGATCGCGGCAGCGCGCTTGATGCGGGCCAGGGCGACGATCTGCGCCGGCTCCAGCCCGTGGCCGGAGATGGGGAAGTTCTCGACGGCGCGCTGGGTCTGCGCGGCGTAGAGCGCGTTCTGGGGAACGCGGACCTCGCCCATCGTGTCGTGCTCGATGCGGTACTCGATCTCTTCGGTCACGGTCGTCCTTTGCTGTTGGTGCTGGTGGCGCCCCCTGCGCCGGTCGAAGGGGGCCGGGTCGGATTCGCGGCGGGCGCCTCGACGGGCCCGCGGGTCGATGGCCGGCTCGGGCCGGGGCGGCTCAGCCGAGCGGGGCGAGCTCGATCGACAGCGGGCCCACCGCCGTGTACGGCACGGCGCGGCCCTCGGTGAGCCGGTACTGGCAGCCGACGACGGCGAGCTCGCCGCGATCCACCGCGTCGCTGATGGCGCGGGAGTTGCGGAGCAGCTCGTTGACGGTCGCGGCGAGGTGGATGCGCCCGACGGCGTTCGGGTCGATCCCGTCCGCCTCGGCGTAGGGGGTCTCGTGGTGATCCCGGTGCCACAGCTGCTGCACGGAGGGCTGGATCGGCGCCAGCGTGTTCCGCACCGAGTCGGTGACGCGGGAGGGCTCGCGGCTCGACTGGTCGATGGCCGCGGCGACGGCGCCGCAGGAGTCATGGGCGAGCACGACGATGAGCGCGGAGCCGAGTGCCGTGACCGCGTACTCCATCGAGGCCGTGATCGACTCGGCGACGACGTGCCCCATGTTCCGGGCGATGAAGAGATCGCCGAGGCCGCAGTCGAAGATGATCTCCGCCGCGAGACGCGAGTCCGAGCAGCCGAAGAGCGCCACGTCGGGCGCCTGCTGGTTCACGAGCTCGGTGCGGCGCTCGACATCCTGGTTCGGGTGCCGCGAGATGCCTCCCACGAAGCGCTCGTTGCCCGCGATGAAGGCGTCCCACGCCTGCTGCGGGGTCACACGGGGTGCGGTCATGGTGTCTCCTCCGTCGGGGTCGGGTCGGTGGGATCGGCTGCGGCACGGGGCAGAGCCTCCGCCTGCGCGGCCACCTCGGCGGCGAGGGCGCGCAGCGTGCCCGGCGCGTCGGTGCCGTAGACGAGCAGGGTGTTCTCTCCCGAGACGCCCTGCATGCCGAACAGCACGTTCGTCTCGTCGGGGTTGCGGTCCGAGTGATCGTAGACCGTCCACTCGAGGCCGCCGAGGCCCTCGGCGCCGGTCGCGTCGCGGCGCTCGAGCTGCTCGGCGATCCACGTCTCGTTCACCGGCGAGCCGTCCGCGGTGAACGCCTGCACGACGGCCGCGTACTGCTCGTCGGCGGTCGTGTAGTTGATCTGCCAGTAGGTGACGCCGTCGGAGCCGCGCACCTCGGCCTGCCGAGCCTTCCACCCCTCGGGCACGTCGGGCGTCAGCAGCGCGCGGCCGGCCGTCGGCGCGTACTGCTCCGCGAGCTCGGCGACGTCCACCGACCGGTCCTCGAACCCTCCCGTGCCGCGGGGCACCACGAGCACCATGACGAGCACGAGCCCGAGGCTGACGAGCAGCGAGAAGACGAGGTTGTTGACGGTCTTGCGCTGCCGGTAGAGGCGGCTGTCGTTGGCTTTGCGGGCGGCCGTCTCGGCGGGCGTCTCTGGGCGGCCGAGCTCCGCCACGACGGCCGGCTGCTTCTGCTTGCGGGCCATGCTCAGGCGTCGCCTCCGACGGTCGTGTCGGCGCCGCCGGAGGAGCCGTCGACGGAGGCGCCATCGGCGGGAGAGCCGTCGCCCTGTCTGGCCGCCTCGAGCCGCTGCCGGGCCCCGAGCAGCCACTCCTCGCAGCGCGCGGCGAGCGCCTCGCCGCGCTCCCACAGCTGGAGCGACTCCTCGAGGGTGGTGCCGCCCTGCTCGAGCCGGTTCACCACGGCGATGAGTTCGTCGCGCGCCTCCTCATAGCTGAGCGCAGCCGGATCCTGAATGGCAGGGAGAGACATGACCCTTACCTTACCTTCTGCCGCTGGGTGCCCGTGCTGCCGGTGGGCGGCCGTGCTGCCGCTACGCGCCGTTCGAGGTGGCGTCGAGGCCGCCGCCCGCGAGGGAGATCCGGATCGCGGCGCCCGCTGGCGCATCCGCCGGATCGCGCAGCACCGCACCGGGCACGCCGCCAGGCGCGACGAGCTGCGCGATCGCGTACCCGCGCTCGAGCGTCGCGCGCGGCGAGAGCGCGGTGAGGCGAGCGCGGGTCCGGTCCAGCTCGCGCGTCCGATCCTCCACCGTGCGCTCCGCCAGCTCGGTGCCGCGCGCGATCCAGCGCACCAGCTCCTCGGCCCGCTCGTCGACGATGCGCTCCGGCATCGCGAGCACGGGGCGGGATCGGAGTTGCGCGATCCGCTCCGTCTCGGAGGCGAGCACCTGGCCGATCCGCGCGCTCATACGGCTGCGCGCCTGATCCAGTCCCGCCAGCTCCTCGCCCACGTCGGGCACCACGCGCTTCGCCGCGTCGGTCGGCGTCGAGGCCCGCAGATCCGCGACCTCGTCGAGCAGCGGGCGATCCGCCTCGTGGCCGACCGCGCTCACCACGGGGGTGGTCGCCGCCGCCGCGGCCCGCACCACGCGCTCGTCGCTGAAGGGCAGCAGGTTCTGGAAGTCGCCGCCGCCGCGGGCGACGACGATCACGTCGACGTCGGGGTGCCGATCCAGCGCCTCGATGCCCGCGGCCACCTCGGCCGCGGCGCGATCCCCCTGCACCGCCGCGTAGTGCACCTGGAACCGCACGCCCGGCCAGCGCAGCGTGGCGTTGCGGATCACGTCCTTCTCGGCGTCGGAGTCGCGCCCGGTCACGAGGCCGATGAGCGACGGCAGGAACGGGAGCGCGCGCTTGCGGCTCGTGTCGAACAGGCCCTCGGTCTGGAGCTGCCTCCGCAGCCGCTCCAGCCGCTGCAGCAGCTCGCCGAGGCCGACGTGCGAGATCTCGAGCACCTGCACCGTGAGCGAGCCGCCCTTGACCCAAAAGTTCGGCTTCACGAGCGCCACCACCCGGTCGCCCTGCGAGAACTCGCCCGTCAGCCGCTGCGCGACGGATCGCCACACCGTGAAGCTCACCGTCGCGTCCTGCGTCAGGTCGCGCAGCTTGCCGTAGACATGGCCGCCGCGCAGCTGCCACTGGGTGATCTCGCCCTCGATCCAGACGGTGCCGAGCCGGTCGATCCACGCGGCGATCTTCTCGCTCATCAGGCCGACGGGCCACGGCGACTCCCGGGTCGCCGGCGTGTTCGCGGGGCTGCTCGCGGATGCGCCGGATCCTGCATCTGACATGCCTCGACCCTATCCCGCCCGCTCCCGCCGAGCCCCGGGATCCCCCAGGTGCGGCGGGTAGAATCGGGGCCATGAGTGACACAGCGCAGCAGACGGGCACCGCGCAGCAGATTCCGAACCAGCGCACGATCGGCGCGCCCGTGGTGAGCCTCGCGATGCCGCGCCTGCGGCGGGAGACCGGGCGGCTGAAGGATCGTCCCGTCGACGGGGCGAAGAAGGTGCTGCTCGCGGCTCCCCGCGGCTACTGCGCGGGAGTGGATCGGGCGGTCGTCGCCGTCGAGAAGGCGCTGGATCGCTACGGCGCTCCCGTCTACGTGCGCAAGCAGATCGTGCACAACGTCCACGTCGTGAAGACGCTCGAGAAGATGGGCGCGATCTTCGTCGACGAGGTCGACGAGGTGCCGGAGGGCGCCAACGTCGTCTTCTCGGCGCACGGGGTCTCCCCGGCGGTCGTGGGCGCCGCCGAGGAGCGCGGGCTGCACGCCATCGACGCGACCTGCCCCCTCGTCACCAAGGTGCACCGCGAGGCCGTGCGCTTCGCGAAGCAGGACATGGAGATCCTGCTCATCGGTCACACCGGCCACGAGGAGGTCGAGGGCACGAGCGGCGAGGCGCCCGATCACATCACGATCGTGAACTCCCCCGACGACGTCGACACGCTCGAGGTCCGGGATCCCGAGCGGCTCGTGTGGCTGTCCCAGACCACGCTCTCGGTCGACGAGACGATGGAGACGGTGCGCAGGTTGCGCGAGCGCTTCCCGAAGCTGCAGGATCCGCCGAGCGACGACATCTGCTACGCGACCCAGAACCGGCAGGTCGCGATCAAGAAGATCGCGCCGCAGGCCGATCTCGTGATCGTGGTCGGGTCGTCGAACTCCTCGAACTCGGTGCGGCTCAAGGAGGTGGCGCTCGAGTACGGCGCGAAGGCCGCGTTCCGGGTCGACTTCGCGAGCGAGGTGCGGCAGGAGTGGCTCGAGGGGGTGCGCACCGTCGGCGTGACGAGCGGCGCCTCGGTGCCCGAGGTGCTCGTGCAGGAGCTGCTCGACGACCTCGCCGATGCCGGCTACTCCGACGTCGAGGCGACCGTCACGGCCGAGGAGGACCTCGTGTTCTCGCTGCCCAAGGAGCTGCGCCAGGACGCGAACGGCAAGCGCGACGAGCGCGCGCTCGGCGGGCGGGTGCGCTGAGCGCTCCGAGCGTTCCGAGCGCGGACGTCCCCGTGTCGCGACCCGCACACGGAACGTACACCTTGGTCGGATAGCGTCGGAGGGTGACCGACGAAGACCGCGACTCCGAGCCCCGTGCACTGCCCGACCCGTTGCTCCACGCCTGGATCGACGCGACGGGAGAGGGGCCGCAGAACGGGGCTTCCCAGCCCGATCTGACCCTGGTCGGGGAGCAGCTGCAGCTGCGCGACGAACTCAAGCGCTTCCTCATGCCCTACAAGTTCGCGATCGACGAGATCATGACGAAGCTGCAGATCCTGCAGGAGGAGTTCACCCACACGGGGGAGTACAACCCCATCGAGCACTTCTCGGGCCGGCTCAAGGATCCCGAGAGCATCGTCGAGAAGACGCGCCGCCGCGGCGTGCAGCTCCACGATCTCGCGAGCGTGCGCGAGACGATCACCGACATCGCCGGCGTGAGGATCGTGTGCAGCTTCATCTCCGACGTGTACCGCGTCTTCGAACTGCTGACGGCCCAGCGGGACGTGCGCGTGCACACGGTGAAGGACTACATCGCCAAGCCGAAGAAGAACGGCTACCGCAGCCTGCACGTCATCCTCGAGCTGCCCGTCTTCCTCTCGAACGGTCCCGTCGACACCCTCGTCGAGGTGCAGATCCGCACGATCGCCATGGATTTCTGGGCGAGCCTCGAGCACAAGATCTACTACAAGTACGACCGCGAGGTGCCGGCCCGCCTGCTCGAGGGGCTGCGCGACGCGGCCGAGCAGGCGGGGCAGCTCGACGCGAGCATGGAGTGGCTGCACATCGCGATCCGCGGAGGCGACCGCGACACCACGGTGCGCCGCTCGGCCGACGCGCTGCTCGCGGCCGAGCAGCGCGAGATGGTCATGAAGGTGCTCGAGCCCGTCGCCTCGGAGACGGCGGCGGAGAGCTCGGACGGCGAACGCCTGGAGGAGACGGTCGCCGAACCGTCCGCATCGACCTCGCCTGTCAGGGCGGGGGCCGGCGAGCGGTCAGCGCAGCTCTGAGCTGTTCTCCATGAGCCTGTTCAGCGCACCCGGATCGGACATCTGCTGCACCAGCTCGGGCACCGAGAAGACCGTGATCATGAGCACGACGAAGAAGAGGATGAACGCGATCGCCCCGGCGATGAGGGGGATGTAGAACGTGATCTTCCTGGCTCGGAGGCGCTGGATCGAGAAGATCAGCGTCACCGCGAAGAGCGTCAGCATGACGAGGGCGCTCACGGTTCCCAGCGTGGGCACCCAGGACGGCACCGAGAAGTCGTCGACCTCGAACAGCTCCGCGTAGAGCGCGACGAAGCTCTGCATCTGGAAGAGCGCGGCCGCGAACTGGAGGGTGCCGTAGGCCCCGAGCAGGAGCAGGGCGATCGTCACGATGCGATCCGCGAGACGCCCGCCCGAGAGGGGCTTCTGCGGGTTCGGCGCCGGCTCCGGCGCGGCTGCGCGGTACGGTTCGGGATCCCGGGAGTCCTGCCGGGTGCCACCGGTGGGTGCGCCGGGCGCGCGATCGGCACCCGGCGCCGGCCGGCTCCGGGGCCCCGCCGCCGGTGCGGACGCACCCGCGGCGCCCGCCCCGAGGTTGTGCGGCACCCCGGGCACCGGCCCCGCGGACGGCCCCGCGGACGATTCGGGAACGCCGGCTCCGGCCGGCTGCGCCGAGGAGGAGGCCGGGCGGGCCGCGGCATCCGCCGCACCCGAACCCGAGGCTCCCGATCCGGAGGAACCGGGCTCCGCGCCCTCCGGCGACCAGGTCCACCCCTCGGGCGCGTACTCGCCGTACGCCGGCCGCGGCCGCTCCGGCCGCGGAGCCGACGCGGGCGGCTCCTGGCCCGTCGTCCCCGTGGGATCCAGCTCGGGCCCCTCGCCGTTCCGCGCGTCCGCCATTTAGGCGCTCACCGACTTCCCGGCGGAGCCGAGCTGCTCGGCCGCCTCGACCAGGCGGGCCGCCATCGCCGTCTCCGCGACCTTGCCCCAGGCGCGGGGGTCGTACTGCTTCTTGTTGCCGACCTCGCCGTCGACCTTGAGCACGCCGTCGTAGTTGCGGAACATCGAGCCGGCGATCGAGCGGGTGAACGCGTACTGCGTGTCGGTGTCGATGTTCATCTTGATGACGCCGTTGGCGACGGCCTCGGCGATCTCCTCGGGAGTCGAGCCCGAGCCGCCGTGGAAGACGAGGTCGAGCGGCTTCTCGCCGGTGCCGTACTTCGCCGCGAGCCCCTGCTGGATCTCGCCGAGCAGCGCCGGGCGCAGCTTCACGTTGCCGGGCTTGTACACGCCGTGGACGTTGCCGAAGGTGAGCGCGGTCATGTAGCGGCCCTGCTCGCCGAGACCGAGCGCCTCGACGGTCGCGACCGCGTCCTCGAGCGTGGTGTAGAGCTGGTCGTTGATCTCGTGGCTCACACCGTCCTCCTCGCCGCCGACGACGCCGATCTCGACCTCGAGCACCACGTCGATGGCGTGCAGTCGGGGCAGGATCTCCTGACCGATGCGCAGGTTCTCGTCGAGCGGAACCGCCGAGCCGTCCCACATGTGCGACTGGAAGTAGGGGAGCCCGCCGTTCTTGACGCGCTCCTCGCTCGCCGCGATCAGCGGGAGCAGGAAGTCGTCGAGCGCGGTCTTCGGGCAGTGGTCGGTGTGCAGCGCGACGGTCACGTCGTAGGCCTTCGCGACCTCCTCGGCGTAGGCGGCGAAGGCGATCGCGCCGCCCGCGCGGTTCTTCACGGTGTGGCCGGCGAAGTAGTCGGCGCCGCCGGTGGTCACCTGGATGATGCCGTCGGACCCGGCCTCCGCGAAGCCCTGGAGCGCCGCGTTGAGCGTCTGCGAGCTGGAGACGTTGACCGCCGGGAAGGCGAAGCCGCCCTGCTTCGCGGTGTCGAGCATGTGTGCGTACTGTTCCGGGGTGGCGACGGGCATCGGTGCTCCTTGCTGTAGACGTCTCGGTCTCGGCCGAACTGTGCACGCACAAGTCTAGGGCGAGAGGCTGTGACATGGGGAGATCCCCGTGTCGTCCGCGGGGCGCTAGGCTGGGCTTGAATTCAGGGGCGTGACGCGCGCTACAGGGCAGTTCGCTCGCGAAACGCAACGTCTACGGAATGTCTGACGGATACGGAGATCCACCATGACCGAACCCCACTCGCTTCGCACCTGGCAGCCCGATCGCAACCTGGCGATGGAGCTCGTCCGCGCCACCGAGGCCGCCGCGATCCGAGCGACCCCGTTCATCGGTCGCGGCGACAAGAACGCCGCCGACGGAGCCGCCGTGGACGCGATGCGCCGCTTCCTCTCCACCGTCTCGATGAGCGGCACGGTCGTGATCGGCGAGGGCGAGAAGGATGACGCCCCCTGGCTCTACAACGGCGAGCGGGTGGGCAACGGCATGGGCGCCGAGTGCGATGTTGCGGTCGACCCGATCGACGGCACGCGCCTCACGGCCGAGGGCCGCCCGGGTGCGATCTCGGTCATCGCGGTGGCGGATCGCGGCAGCATGTACGATCCTTCGGCGGTGTTCTACATGGACAAGCTCGTCTGCGGACCCGACGGGGTCGGCGTCGTCGACATCCGCAAGCCGATCGGGGAGAACATCCGCGCGCTCGCGAAGGCGAAGGACGTCGACGTGTCCGACATCCGCGTCGCGGTGCTCGACCGGCCCCGCCACGAGCAGCTCATCGCCGAGATCCGCGAGGCGGGCGCCGGTACGCGGCTGCTGATGGACGGCGACGTCGCCGGCGGTGTGAACGCGGCCCGCTGGGACTCGCGCATCGACCTGTGCGTCGGGGTGGGCGGCACGCCCGAGGGCATCATCACGGCATGCGCGGTGAAGGCGCTCGGCGGCATGATCCAGGGCAGGCTGTGGCCGAAGGACGACGAGGAGCGCCAGAAGGCGATCGACGCCGGGCACGACCTGGATCGCGTGCTCGAGTCGAATGACCTCGTGGCGAGCGACAACTGCTACTTCGTGGCGACCGGCATCACCGACTCGGACTTCGTCGACGGCGTGCAGCGGCAGAACGGCATCGTCCGAGCCGAGAGCATCGTGATGCGCTCGCACTCGGGCACGATCCGCCACGTCGTCAGCGATATGCGCGCCGACCGCTGGGCGTAGGTCGCGGCGGGGACCGGAGGCGCTTCCACGCTCGGAGCCTCTGGCCTTCCCAGGCCTCCGGGCGGGACGTCAGCCCCGGGCGGCTCCCTCCCCGGTCTCCGCGGTGCGCCCCTCGGAGCCGGGTCGGGGTTCCGGATCCGCGGTGCGCAGCTCGGGCGCCACGAGAGGACGTACGGCGTCCTCGAGCTGCGCGGGTTCGGATCCGATCTTCTCGCCGTTGAGCGCACCGATCTTGCGCGCGGTGGGGAGCACCTGACGCTCGAGCGAGCCGACATAGGCGTTGTAGTCCTGCACCCCGCGCGCGAGCGTGCGGCCGAGTTTGTCGAGGTGCGAGGCGGTGCGCCCGAGCCTCGTGTGCAGCTCGCGGCTGAGGTCGAAGAGGGTGCGGGCCTCGGCGGTGAGTGAATCCTGCCGCCAGCTGTGCGCGATCGATTTGAGGATGGACCACAGGCTCACCGGCGACGCGAGCGCCACCCGGCGCTCGAAGGCGTACTCGAGCAGCAGCGGGTCGGTGTCGAGCGCGCTCGACAGGAGCGACTCGCTCGGTACGAACGCGACCACGAGCTCGGGGGAGTCGGGAAGGGCCGTCCAGTAGTCGCGGGCGCTCAGCGCCACGATGTGATCCCGCAGCGCCTTGGCGTGCTTGGCGAGGAGGGCTGCGCGCTGCGGATCCGCCTCGCCCAGGTGCTGCGCCTCGAGGTGCGCGTCGAAGGGCACCTTGGCATCGATGGCGATGGACTTGCCGCCGGGGAGGTGGACCACCATGTCGGGGCGCGCACCGCCGTGCTCGGTGCTGAGTCGCTGCTGCACGGAGAAGTCGACGTGCTCGAGCATACCGGCCGCCTCGATGATGCGTCGCAGCTGGGTCTCGCCCCACAGCCCGCGGGTGTTGTTCGAGCGCAGGGCCGACGCCAGCGTCTCGGCGGTGCCGCGCAGCTTCTCCTCCGCGCGAGCGGCCTGCCGCAGCTGCTCCGCGAGCTCTCCGTGCTGCTCGGCTCGCTGTTGCTCGATGCCCGACACCGTGCGCTCGAGCTTGCCGAGGCTGTCGCGGAGCGGGGCGAGCTGCTGCAGCACCCGCTGCTCCTCGCGCTCGGCCTCGGCCCGCCGCTGCTGCGCGATCTGGGCGTCGTGCAGCCGCTCTTCGAGCCCCTGGGCTCGCGTCTCCGCGGCCGCCAGCTCCTCGCGCAGCAACCGCGCCCCCGATTCGGCGTCGAGTCTCGCCTGCTGCACCGCGAGCGCCTGCTCGCGCTGCAGGTTCGCCGCGAGTTCATCGGCGCGCCGGCGGCCCGCGCGATCCGCGACCTGGTGACCCAGCGCGAAGCCCGCGGTGCCCGAGAGGGCGGCGACGGCGAGTGCGAGGAGGAGGACGGTGATCGGTGTCATGCAGCCATGGTGGCACCGACCTCCGACATCGTGGCGGAGGCTCGTCCGCGGCCTCCCGAGGCGATGGGCGACGGGATCGGCGCCGGGTCCTCTCAGAGCTTGAGCGGGATCGCCTTGAGCTGCTGGATGCGGAGCCCGATCAGCTTCGCCAGGGCCGGCACGTCGCTCGCGCCGTGCCGTCGGGAGGCGTCGATCACGATGGCCGCGCAGGCCTCGGCGTCGGCGAGCGCGTCGTGGTGCGAGAACTCGCCGAAGCCCGCCGCCTCCGCCGCGAGCGGGAGCCGGTGCGAGGGGAGCTCGTAGGTCTTCCGCGAGACCTGCACGCTGCAGAGGTAGCGCAGACGCGGGATCGGCGTGACGGTCTCGGCGCAGGCGCCCCGGATGACCCCCATGTCGAAGCCCGCGTTGTGCGCCACGGCGATGTCGCCGCCGATGAACGCGCCGAGCTCCTGCAGCTGCTCGCCCCACTCGCGCTCGTTCTCCACCATCGCGGGGGTGATCCCGTGGATCCGCACGTTGAACGGCTGGAACTCGGCGTGGCTCGCCGGAGGGCGGATGAGCCAGTTGGCGCGCTCGACGACGGCGCCGTCGCGCACCCGGACCAGGCCGACGGAGCAGGCCGAGGAGGGGTGGCTGTTGGCGGTCTCGAAATCTATCGCGGTGAAGTCGACGGGCACGCATCTAGAGTGTCACACGCGTCTGACCTTCATGGCCGGCCGGTGCCGCTCGGCCCTCCTCCCTACTACCCGCGCCCCGATCCAGTGCTCCGCCACAGGCTCGCCCACTGCTGCGGGGCGAGATCGCGAGGCAGCGCCGCGGGGGAGAGGGCGGCCCGCCGCAGCGCCGCGGTGCTCGCCGAACGGGTGAGCCCGAGCCCCCGCTGCAGGATCTGCCCGATCCCCCGACCGCGCGCGGTGAAGACCCGTCGCACGAACCGCTCGTACGCCGCCCGCTCCGACGGCGGCACCAGCGGCGAGCACCGACGCGAGATGTCGAGCAGTCCGCCGTCCGCCCCCGGCACCGGCCGGAAGGCCCGGGCCGGCACCCGGCCTCGCAGCTGGAAGTCGAACCACGGCGCCGACTGGCCGGTGAGGAGGGTGCCGCCGCCCACCCCCGCTCGCTTCCTCGCCACCTCCCACTGAGTGACGAGGATCGCGCGCTCCCAGTCGCTGGATCGCAGGAGCTTGCGCAGCAGCGGCGTCGTGAGATGGAAGGGGAGGTTGCCGACGACGACCGGTGCGTCGAAGTCCGTGTGCAGGGCATCCGCGTGCACGACCGTCGTGCGGGGGAAGCGCTGCCGAAGGCCGCCCACGCGGTGCTCGTCGAGCTCCACGAGCGTCAGCCGCCGCCCGAGTCGCGCGAGGCCCGTGGTCAGTGCGCCGTCGCCGGGGCCGATCTCGAGGATCGGACCCTCCGTCGCGCGAGCGAGGTCGACGATCCGCTCGATCGTCGGGCGGTGGTGCAGGAAGTTCTGGCCGAGCTCATGCCGGCCGCCGAAGCGGGATCGGCCGTCGTCGGAGCGGGATCGACCCTCGCCGAAGCGATCGGGTCGAGAGCGGTGGTCCGAGTGAGGGCGGTGGGCTGAATGAGGGCGGTGGTCTGAATGAGGGCGGTGGCCTGAGTGAGGGCGGGCATGCATGATGCGCTCCATCCGAGGAAGGGTGAAGCGCCCGGAGGCGTGCGCGAGCAACGGCGCTCCGAGCGCGGTGGGCTCGGAGGTCGGCGCGTCGAGCTCCCCGTTCCGCGACGAGCGCGATCCATCGGATCACGCCCGCGGATCACATCGGGGGAGCGGCTCGGAATCGCGCCGTCAGGCGCGACGATCCCGGACGAAGGCGCGCTGACCGAGCGCGCTGCACAGAGTACCCATGCGCGCCAGGGTAGCAGGCCGTGGCCGCGCTGTCAGCCGGCGGCGGTGCTCGGGGCCGGGGGCGCCGGCGACCGATGCGCGGGGCGCCGCCGCGCGATACGGTGGACGGGACCCCTCACGCGAGTCGAGGCGTAGAGCGAAAGGCCGGTGGTCCCATGTCCGTCGTCAAGATCAACGCCATCTCCGTGCCGGAGGGCCAGGGGCCCGAGCTGGAGGCGCGGTTCGCGGCCCGCAAGCACGCGGTCGACGCGTCGCCCGGATTCCAGGGCTTCCAACTGCTGCGCCCCGTGCAGGGCGAGGATCGGTACTTCGTCGTCACTCAGTGGGAGACCGAGGAGCACTTCGTCGCGTGGCGCGACTCGCGCGGCAACGCCGACGCGCACGCGAGAGAAGGGGGCGAGCAACCGCGCAGGCCCGTCGCCATGGGCGCCGATCTGCTCGAGTTCGAAGTGGTGGACCTGACGGACTGAGCCGCCTTCCGAGTCACCGCGTGGCTGCAGTCGCTCTGCGCCGGATCGGCCGGTCGCCGAGGCCCGGGCCGGCCCGTGACGCCCCTGGCGCCCGCGGACGGTAGACTCGACCCCCGTGGCTCTTACTATCGGCATCGTCGGTCTCCCCAACGTGGGCAAGTCGACCCTCTTCAACGCGCTCACCCGAAATGACGCGCTCGCCGCGAACTACCCGTTCGCGACCATCGAGCCGAACATCGGCGTCGTGAACCTGCCGGACCCCCGGCTCGACAAGCTCGCCGAGATCTTCGGCTCCGAGCGGATCCTGCCCGCACCCGTCAGCTTCGTCGACATCGCCGGCATCGTGCGCGGCGCCAGCGAGGGGGAGGGGCTCGGCAACCAGTTCCTCGCGAACATCCGGGAGGCCGACGCGATCGCCCAGGTGGTGCGGGGCTTCTCGGATCCCGATGTGGTGCACGTCGAGGGGGCGGTGAACCCGTCGAGCGACATGGAGACGATCAACACCGAGCTGATCATCGCCGACCTCCAGACCGTCGAGAAGGCGCTGGTGCGCTACGAGAAGGAGCTCAAGTCGAAGAAGATCGACGCGAGCGTCGTCGAGACCGCGAAGGCCGCGCAGCAGGCGCTGAACGACGGCAAACTGCTCTCGCTCACCGACATCGATCTCGAGCCGATCCGAGAGCTGGGTCTGCTCACCGCCAAGCCGTTCCTCTACGTCTTCAACGTCGACGAGGAGGTGCTGCAGGATCGCGCGAAGCTCGACGAGCTGGCCGCGCTCGTGGCGCCCGCGAAGGCGATCTTCCTCGACGCGAAGATCGAGAGCGAGCTCATCGACCTCGATCCCGAGGACGCCGCCGAGCTGCTGGCCTCGACCGGCCAGGAGGAGAGCGGGCTGGATCAGCTGGCCCGCGTCGGCTTCGACACCCTCGGCCTGCAGACGTACCTCACGGCGGGCCCCAAGGAGGCGCGGGCCTGGACGATCCCGAAGGGCGCGACGGCTCCGCAGGCCGCGGGTGCGATCCACACCGACTTCGAGAAGGGCTTCATCAAGGGCGAGATCATCTCGTTCGACGACCTCGTCGAGTGCGGCTCGGTCGCCGAGGCACGCGCCAAGGGCAAGGCCCGCATGGAGGGCAAGGACTACGTGATGCAGGATGGCGACGTCTGCGAGTGGCGATTCAACGTCTAGCGGCGAGGTACCGGCATGCGCGCTGAACGCGATGTCTGGTTCATTGACCGTCGGGACGTCGAGATCGCAGAGGACATCGCCGTTGAGAGCTTGCCCTGTGGGGGCTGACGTCTGAGCCGTCGTCACCGGCGAACCGGCCGGTGACCCTGACGAGTTCGGGATGCGCAGTGTGTCTGAACCCGAACCCGCTGGAGAATGATTAACGCTTAGCGTTATTAACGCGTCACGTTATAGAATGATCCTGTGATCAGATCGTTCGGAAACAAGGACACCGAGCGATTGTGGCGTCGTGAACGTGTCCGCTCGATCGATCCTCGGATCCATTCGACCGCATTGCGCAAGCTTCGTCAGGTGGGAGCCGCAGATACGATTGAAGATCTCCGTGTTCCGCCCGGTAATTGACTTGAATCGCTGAAAGGCGATCGAGTCGGCCAGCACAGCATCAGGATCAACGACCAGTGGCGGATCTGCTTCGTGTGGACCGACTCTGGTCCAGAGGAGGTGGAGATCGTTGACTATCACTGACCAGATTCCCCCGATTCACCCGGGAGAAGTGCTGATGGAAGACTTCATCGAAGGGTTCGGGATCACGCAGCACAAGCTCGCGGTGTCGATCGGCGTGCCGCCGCGGCGCATCAACGAGATCGTGCACGGCAAGCGCGCGATCACGGCAGATACGGCCCTTCGTCTGGGAAAGTTCTTCGGCGTGTCCGCGCAGTTCTGGCTGAACCTCCAGGTGCGCTACGACCTCGACCTGGCCGAGGATCGCGTTGCCGATCAGATCGCCGAGATCGCTCCGCTGCGGGCGGCCTGAAGATGCATTGACGTCCAAGATGTTTCGCACGTGAGAGTTCAGGGCTTCCGCGGTGACGTCTGCGAGTGGCGCTTCAACGTCTGACGCTCCGACGCCAGGCGCTGCGGGTTCCTGCTGCTCTCCAACCTCCGATCGCTGGCGCTGCCGGGAGGCGCTCGCCGCAGAGCACGACGGGTGAGTGACGCCTGACAACCCGGTGCCCGGCATCGATCCGCGCTGGTCCTGGGCCGATGTCATCGCGCTGCACGCGGACCGCACGCGGAGCTTCGACGACCTCGATCTCAGCCCGGCCCTCGAGCTGTTCCTCGGACAGCCACCCCGACGAGAACGACGAGAAGTTCGCGGCGAGCTTCGCAACCGGTGCGGCGCCCCGCAGGCTCGGTGACTACTTCGTCGCCCTCGTGCCGTGAGCGGTGGCGCGCCGCCATCGTCCCCGAGGGCGCGAATCGCTGGCGGACGGGGCGCCGGAGAGTCATACTGAGACCGTCGGAACCTCAACGTCGAAGGAGTCCCTCTCATGGTCCACTCGATCGCAACCTACATCGCGCTTCCCGGAACCACCGCGGAGGCCATGGAGCACTGGCACGAGGTGTTCGGGGGAGACCTGAACATCATGCGCTACGGCGACGCGCCACCCATGGAGGGCATGCCGTTCGAACCCGATCCGCAGGCGGTCGCGCACGCCACGCTCACCACCCCCGCCGGCATCATCGCCGGCGGCGACGCCATGGACAGCGAGAACGACTACCCGGTGCAGGGCACCGCCTACTCCCTGCTGTACACCACCGATACTGCCGACGAGGCGCGGGGCTACATCCAGAAGATGCTCGACGGCGGCGGCACCGTCGGCATGCCGTTCGAGAAGGCGCCCTGGGGCGACTGGTACGGTCAGGTCTTCGACCGTTTCGGCGTGATGTGGGCCTTCTCCTGCGAGAACGACTGAGGGCGCGGGATCGGCGCCATGAACGAGCAGGTCAAAGGACCGAAATCCTACTTCCCGAGCATCGAGGCGAAGTACGGCAAGACCATCGACGCGTGGATCTCGGAGCTGCGGCCGCTCGCGGGAGCCAAGCACATGGAGCAGGTGGCCTACCTCAAGGAGCAGGGCATGGGGCACGGTCACGCGAACGCGCTCGTCCATGTCTTCCGCGCCGAGCACGGCGGGGCGTAGGCACCGACGCCCCGCCGGGTAGGTTGGAAGGGTGACCGCACAGCTCTCCGCCCCCCTGCACTCCGTCGTCGTCGGCGGGCCCGACGGCGACGAGACCGACCGGCGCGTCGTGTTCCTGCACGGTCTCTTCGGCCGGGGCAAGAACTTCACGCGCATCGCCTCCGGCCTCGAGCCCGAGGCCGAGAGCCTGCTCGTCGACCTGCCGAACCACGGCAGGTCGGGCTGGACCGAGGAGCTCGGGTACGCGCAGCTCGCCGACATCGTGGCGGACCATCTGCGTCGGGACTTCGCGCAGGAGGGGCCCGTCGACGTCGTCGGCCACTCCATGGGGGGCAAGGTCGCGATGGTGCTGGCGCTGCGGCACCCCGACCTGGTGCGGCGCCTGGTCGTCATCGACATCGCCCCCGTCGCCTCCGGGGCGGGGCGCGGCGAGTTCCAGCACCTGCTCGACGCGCTCGCGGGCGTCGACCTCGGCGCCCTGCGGCGTCGGTCCGACGCCGATGCCGCGCTGCGCGAGGAGATACCGGAGGACGGGGTGCGCGGATTCCTGCTGCAGAACCTGGCGCGGGATGACAGCGGATTCCGCTGGGAGCCGAACCTCGGACTGCTCCGCGCCGGCCTGGAGACGATCATGGGCTTTCCCGACCTGAGCGGCTCCCGGTTCACGGGGCCGGTGCTGTGGATGGGCGGGGACCGCTCCGGGTACATCACGGACGACGACGAGCAGACGATGCGATCGCTCTTCCCGCGCACCGTGCGCATGACGGTGCGCGGCGCGGGTCACTGGGTGCACTCCGAGAAGCCCGACGCCGTCATCGCCGCACTGCGCACCTTCCTGCTTGTCGACCGGGAAGGCTGAGCGCGCGCGGCCGGAAGCCGGCGGACGGACGCGTCTCCGCGGGGTCCGGCCCCGGGCCCGGGCTCGGCGAGCTCACTCCTCGCAGAGGCAGAAGGGGTGACCGGCGGGGTCGAGGAACACCGTGAACGTGCCGTCCTCGCTCGGCTGGTGCGGGTGCCTCGTCGCCCCGGCGGACTCCGCGATCGGGGCCGTGCGCTCGATCGACGACACGGTGAAGTCGAGGTGGGCCTGCTGGGGGATCGGGCCGTCGGGCCACTCGGGCGCGCGGTAGTCGTCGACCTGCTGGCACGCCAGGGCGAGCCCGCCGGCCTCGCCCTCGGGCGGCACCACGTCGACCCAGTCGGCGGAGTCGGACGAGGCCTGCGCGCTCCAGCCGAGCAGTCGGGCGTAGAACGCGGCGAGTGCGCCGGCGTCGGGGCAGTCGAGTACGAAGACGTGCTTCTTCGCCCGGATCGAAGTGGTCATGCCCTGCAGTGTAGGCCGCGGCTCCGCCCCTGTACAGGGCTCGGCGGCGGCAGAGCCGGGGTCGGCTCGCGCGGGACGCACGGAAGCCGGAGATGCGGACGCACGGAAGCGCGGAAGCGCGGAACAGGATGCGGATCCCGGGCGATGGGGTCATCATGGAGGTGCCGACAACGCCGTCGAGAGGAGCGACCATGAAGGACCGCGATGCACCGCAGGGCTGGAACGCGCTGCTGCTCGATCAGATCGACTGGCACTGGAACCACCAGCTCCGCGCCCGCCTCGAGGGGCTGACCGATGACGAGTACTTCTGGGAGCCGGCGCCGGAGTGCTGGAGCCTGCGCCCCCGGGGCACGGGCGCGGCGCCGGTGCAGGGAGGATCCGGGGCTCTGAGGATCGACTTCGCGATGCCCGAGCCCGATCCCGCTCCCCTCACCACGATCGCGTGGAGGCTCGGGCACGTGCTCGTCGGGGTGCTCGGGATGCGCAACGCCTCGCACTTCGGCCGCGAACCGACCGACTACTTCTCCTACGACTACCCGGAGACCGCCGCGGAGGCGCTCCGCAGACTCGACGACGAGTACGCGCGCTGGCGCGACGGGGTCTCCTCGCTCGGCGAGGAGGGTCTCGCGCGCCCCTGCGGCGAGGCGGAGGGGCACTACGCCGAGCTGCCGATGGCGGCGCTGGTGCTGCACATCAACCGCGAGCTGATCCACCACCTGGCCGAGGTCTGCCTGCTGCGCGACCTCTACCTGCACACGGCCCGCCCGAGCTCCTGAGATCCGAGCTGAGCAGAGACGCCGTGCCAGACTGGGAACGCGGCGCTCGCCGCAGAACCGGAGGGAGGCGCCGGATGGCAGAGGGTACCGGAGCGATCGCGCTCGCCGACGGCGGCATCGAGACCGCGCTCATCGAACGGCTCGGGCAGGAGCTGCCGGAGTTCGCGGCGTTCGTGCTGCTCGACACGGCGCGAGGGCGCGACGCGCTGCGCGACTACTACCGCCCGTTCGTCGAGCTGGCCGCGAGCCGGGGGATGCGGATCGTGCTCGACACCCCGACGTGGCGTGCGAGCGCCGACTGGGGCGCTCGGCTCGGCTACGACGAGGAGGCCCTGGCACGCGCGAACGCCGACGCGGTCGCCCTCGTCCGCACGCTGGTCGAGGCCGTGGCGCCCGGAGCCGAGGCGACGGTGAACGGTTGCGTCGGCCCCCGGTCCGACGACTACGTCGCGGCGGACCGGATGACCGCCGACGAGGCCGAGCGCTACCACGCCCCGCAGGTGCGCGCCCTCGCCGAGGCGGGAGCCGACCGGATCACCGCGGTCACCGCCCTCGACGCGGCGGAGGCCGTCGGCGTCGTCCGCGCCGCCGAGGCCGCCAGGATCCCCGCCGCGGTGTCGTTCGCGGTCGGATCGGACGGGCGCCTCGCCGACGGCAGCGCCCTCGCGGAGGCGATCGCCGCCGTCGACGCGGCGACCGGCGCATCGGCCGACGCCTTCCTCGTCAACTGCGCGCATCCGGAGGAGCTGCGCCGCGGGCTCGGCGGAGAACCGGAGCTGTCGCGGATCGCGGGGCTCAGGCTGAACGCCGCCCGCCACGGCGAGGAGACCGGCGACGCCCCGGAGGCCTTCGCCGCGGCGGTGCTCGAACTGCTGGAGCGGCTTCCCGCCGTCACGACCCTCGGCGGCTGCTGCGGAACCGACGTTCCCCACATCGCCGCGATCGCCGAGCGATCCCGCGCCTGAGGTGGGAGCACGGGAGCCCGGCCGGGGGCGGTACGGTCGAGAGGTGGACGGCGAGCATCTCCCGGGAGGATCCGGCGGCGTGTGGCGGGTGCGCGGCGAGGACGGCGCGATCCGGGTGCATCGCCCGACGGGACCCTGGACACCCGCCGTGCACGCCCTGCTCGCGCACCTCGAGGCGGCCGGACTGGGCGGGATCCCGCACGTCGAGGGCATCGACGCCGAGGGGCGCGAGGTGCTCAGCTACCTCCCGGGGCGCACGCCGGACCCGAGCCGCGAGACCGTGGACGACGAGGCCCTCGCGACGGCCGCGGCCTGGCTGCGGAGCTTCCACACCGCGGTGGCGGATTTCGATCCGGGTCCGGTGGAGTGGCGGCAGGGCGTCTTCGCGCTCGGACCCGGCGAGGTGATCTGCCACAACGACACGGGCTTGTACAACTGGGTCGTCGACGAGCGCGGATCCTTCGTCGGGATGATCGACTGGGATCGGGCCGGGCCGGGCCGGCCGCTCGACGACCTGGCGTTCCTCTGCTGGAGCGGCGTGCCGCTGATGCGCGAGATCCCGACCCCGCGCGCGGCTGGCCGGCTCCGGGTCGCCGCCGACGCCTACGGCGACGTCTCCCCGGAGGCGCTGCTCGACGCCGTCGACGCGCGGATGCGCCTGACCGCCGAGCGGTGGCGCGTCGGCATCGAGCGCGGCGATCCCGGCACCCTCGCCATCCAGGCCGCGGGGATCCCCGAGCGGCACGCGGCGCAGCTGCGCGGATTCGAGTCGCGCATCGCGGGCATCCGTCACGGGCTCCGCGAGGCCGGCGCTCCGACCTCGGACGGGGCATCCACCTCGACTCGCTAGGCTGTGCACCGTGAATGAGGACAGCTTCTTCGAGAAGGCGCCGCGTCAGCGCAGCCCCCACATGGTGCCCTGGATCGTCGTCGGCATCATCGCGGTCGTCGCGCTGATCATCTCGATCGTCATCGTGACGGTGGCCCGCAGCGGCGAGGGCGCCGCGTCCGACGGGGGCAGGACCCCGACGCAGACGGAGGCCCCCGCCACCGAGGAGCCCGAGGAGACGGACGCCCCCGACGAGGAGAGCGTGCCGAGCGTCGACGTCGGAGACACCTTCGACGTGCCCATCGGCGCCTGGGGCGTGACCGCGCAGGCCTCGCAGAAGTTCGGCTCGATCTGGTACGACCTGCAGGGGGAGAATCTGGTGCTGAGCTCCCCGCTCATCGACTCGCTGCCCGACTCGTGCGCCGAGATGCGCTCGCAGTGGGGCATCACCCGCACCCCGGCGGGCGAGTACGAGGTGCTCAAGCCCGCCGAGCGCTGCGAGGCCGCGCCCGAGGTGTACGACGAGCTCTGGGGACTGACCGCGGCGATGGCCGAGAGCATCCGCTGAGGCCGGCCGGCCACGGGCCGGAGCGCGCCCGGGCTGTTCCGCGCTATTCCGCGGGGGCGCCGAAGAGGCCGGGCCACCACGCGAGCGCCAGCGCGTAGCCGGCGAAGCTGACGATGTCGAGGATCCAGTGGGCCACGACGAGGGGGAGCGACCGGCCGAAGCGGTGGTAGCACCAGCCGAAGACGAGGCCCATGATGACGTTGCCGATGAAGCCGCCGAAGCCCTGGTAGAGGTGGTAGCTCCCGCGCAGCAGAGCGCTCGAGACGATCGTCGCCGCCGGGCCGACACCGAGTCTGCGCAGGCGCTCGAACAGGTAGGCGACGACGATCAGCTCCTCCCCGAGCGCGGCGCGCAGGGCCTGCAGGACGAGCACGGGCACCGTCCACCAGAACGCGTCGAGGGCCGCGGGGACGACGGTCGCGTTGATCCCGATCGCCTTCGCCAGCAGGTAGAAGCCGAGGCCCGGGATCCCTATCGCCGCGGCGAGCAGGACGCCCCAGCCGGATTCCCGGAGCCACCACAGCCGCGAACCGGCCCCCGAGCGGATCGGGGCCGCGGGGCCCGGCATGGCGGGGTTCGTCGCCGCCGGGTTCGCCGAGGGACGCCCGAGCCCGAGCGCCCCGAGGTGCGGGGGCCGCTCGCGCCACAGCAGGAACACGACGAGGGCGACGGGGGCGAGCCCGAACGCGAAGCCGAGCAGCTGGTAGACGAGGTCGAAGGCCGGGCGGTCCGCGAGGGAGCGGTTGATCGTCGCGGTCTGCGACGACAGCGCCGCCTCGCGGGTCACCAGCTCGACGATCGCGACGATCGCGTACACGGCCGATGCGCCGAAGGAGAGGGCGAGGACGATGCCGAGCTCCCAGCGGAGACGGGCGGCGGAGCGGGGATCGGTCACAGGGGTAGCGTAGCGCTGCGCCGCTCGACGGACTGGCGGAACCCCACAAGAAAATTCGATCGAGCAGGGGGAAACCCGTAGGGAATCACGGAGAAATATCACGACTCCGCCGCGATGTCGCCGTTTGGCGGGACCGGCCGATCCGCGTGGGTAGGATTCTGGGGATTACTCACCGCGGGGGATCTTTCGGCGTGCAGAAGGGCCCGCCGCGGTTCGACTCTCATAAGGAGGAACAGTGAAGCGATCAAGGATCGGCCTCGGGCTCATCGCCCTGGCGGCCTCGGGATCACTCGCACTCGCCGGCTGCGCTTCGGGCGGCGGCGACAACGGCGGCGGTGGCGGCGACGGGGACGGCATCATCACGGTGAACAACACCGAGCCGCAGAAGGCCCTCATCCCCGCGGGCACCTCGGAGGTCGGCGGCGGCAAGGTCGTCGACGCGCTCTGGGAGGGCCTCGTGTACTACGACGTCGACGGCGTGACGCAGATGGGCGTCGCCGAGTCGATCGAGCCGACCAACGCCGAGCAGACGAGCTGGGAGATCAAGCTCCGCGACGACGCGGTGTTCTCCGACGGCACGCCCGTGCTCGCGCATAACTTCGTCGATGCCTGGAACTACTCGGCGAACGTCGAGAACGCGCTGGACAACCAGTACTTCTTCAGCTCGATCAAGGGCTTCAGCGAGACCGATCCCGTCGAGGCCATGGAGGGCCTGCAGGTCGTCGACGACCACACCTTCACGGTCGAGGCCTCGCCCGACTTCCCGGATCGCCTCGGCTACGCCGCGTTCTACCCGCTGCCCGATGTCGCCTTCGAGGACATGGAGGCCTTCGGCCAGAGCCCGATCGGCAACGGACTCTACAAGTTCGACGGCGAGGGCGCCTGGAAGCACGACGAGTCGATCAGCCTCGTGAAGAACGACACCTACGTCGGCCCCCGCGAGGTGCACAACGAGGGCATCGAGTTCAAGGTCTACGCCTCGCTCGACGCCGCCTACACCGACCTGCTCGCGGGCAACCTCGACGTGCTCGACCAGATCCCGGACACCTCGTTCGCGGTGTTCCAGGACGAGCTGGGCGACCGCGCCATCAACCAGGCCGGCGCCCTGACCACCACGCTCGCCATCTCGGTGAACCTCGAGCACTTCGGCATGGACGAGGAGGGCAAGCTGCGCCGCGCCGCGCTCTCCATGGCGGTCGACCGCGAGGAGATCATCGACGTGATCTTCGAGGGCACCAACGTGCCGGCCGAGGACTTCACCTCGCCCGTCGTCGACGGCTACGCCGAGGGTCTCGAGGGCTCCGAGAAGCTCGACTTCAACCTCGAGGAGGCCCAGAAGCTGTGGGCCGAGGCCGACGCGATCAGCCCGTTCGAGGGCACGCTCGAGGTCGCGACCAACTCGGACGGCCCGCACCAGGTGTGGGTCGAGGCCGTGGCGAACCAGTGGGCCGAGAACCTCGGCATCACGGCCGCGCCGAAGCTGTACCCGACCTTCGCGGCGTTCCTCGACGACCGCGAGGCCGACGTCGTCGGCGGTCCGTTCCGCGCGGGCTGGCAGGGCGACTACCCGGGCGCGTACAACTACATGCAGCCGCTCTACTACACGAACGCCAGTTCCAACCACGGCTTCTACTCGAACCCCGAGTTCGACGCGCTGCTCGACGACGCCGTCACGGAGAGCGATCACGACGCCCGGAACGAGAAGCTGAACGAGGCGCAGGAGATCCTGCTCGAGGACATGCCGTCGATCCCGCTCTGGTACCAGGGCACCACCGGCGGATTCAGCGAGAGCGTCGACAACGTCGCGTTCGGCTGGAACTCGGTGCCGATCTTCAACGAGATCACCGAGAAGTAAGCCCCCTCGGCGAGGCCCCGGATCATCATCCGGGGCCTCGCTCCCGTCTCGGCGCCCACCGTCGCCGGGCGGTCCCGACCTCCGAACCGCGGACGACGCCGTCCGCCGGGTTCGCTTCGCGCCACAACTGCGAGAGAATACGCAACATGTCTACCTACATCGTGCGGGGGAGGAGCGGCGCATGCTGAGATACGTCCTCTTCCGCATCCTCCAGGTGGTGCCCGTCCTGCTGGGCACCACGTTCCTCATCTACTTCATGGTCTTCGCCATGCCGGGCGATCCGGTCGCCGCGATGTTCGGCGACAAGCAGCCGAGCCCGGCCGTGCTCGAGCGGGTGCGCGAGCAGTACAACCTCGACAAGCCCTTCTTCGTGCAGTACCTGCTCTACCTCAAGGGCATCTTCGTCGGCGACTTCGGCATCAGCTTCTCGGGCGAGCCGGTCTCGCAGATCCTGGGCCGCACCTTCCCGGTCACAATCAAGCTCGCCGCCATGGCGATCGCCATCGAGCTCGTGCTCGCGGTGATCATCGGCCTGTTCTCGGGGCTCCGCAAGGGCAAGCTGTTCGACAACGTCAACCTCATCATCGGCCTGCTCTTCCTGAGCATCCCGATCTTCGTGATCGCGTTCCTCGCGCAGTTCGGCCTCGGGCTGAAGCTCGGCTGGTTCAAGCCGACGGTGGGCGCGGGCGCCCCGGTCCAGGATCTGCTGCTGCCGGCGATCGTGCTCGGCGTCAGCCTGTACGCGACCAGCATGCGCCTCACCCGATCCTCGGTGATCGACACCCTGAACCAGGACTTCGTGCGCACGGCCTACGCCAAGGGCCTCAGCCGCAGCCGCGTGATCCCGGTGCACGTGCTGCGCAACTCGCTCATCCCGACCATCACCAACACGGCCACCGACTTCGGCGTGCTCATGGTCGGCGCGACCGTCACGGAGGGCATCTTCAACGTGCCGGGCGTCGGCAACGTGCTCTTCCAGGCGATCCTGAAGGGCGAGAACTCGACCGTGGTGTCGTTCGTCACGCTGATGGTGCTCATCTATCTCGGCGTCAACCTGGTCGTCGATCTGCTGTACGCCGTGCTCGACCCGAGGATCCGCTATGCCTGATTCACGCACACCCTCCCACGCCCCGACCCCCGCACCGCGGCCCCGGGCCGAGCACTTCGTCGCCCCGTTCGACGAGACGCCGGTCGCCGCCGTCGACGCGGTGCGCGTCAAGGAGCAGAAATCCAACCTGTGGCTCGACGCCTGGCGCGACATGCGCCGTCGGCCCATGTTCTGGATCTCGGTCGCCATCATCCTGGTCGTCGCGCTCGTCGCGCTCTTCCCGGGACTCTTCACCCAGGTGGATCCGCGCGCGAGCTCGCTGGCCAACTCGAACGGCGCGCCGGCCCCCGGCCACCCGCTCGGCTTCAGCAAGCAGGGGTACGACGTCTACGCCCGCATCGTCTACGGTGCGTCCACCTCGGTGTCGGTCGGCCTCATCGTGATCGTCATCACCTTCGTGCTCGGCACCGTGATGGGGGCGCTCGCCGGGTTCTTCGGCGGCAGCGTCGACACCGTGCTCTCGCGCATCGGCGACATCTTCTTCTCGATCCCCTACATCCTCGCGGCGGTCGTCGTGATGAGCGTGATGCAGGACTACCGCAATCCGCTCGTGATCGCCTTCGCGATCGGCGGCTTCCAGTGGCCCATCACCGCTCGCATCGTCCGCAGCGAGATCCTCAGGGTGAAGAACGCCGACTTCGTCATGGCCGCCGAGTCGCTCGGCCTCTCGCGCCTCGCGACGCTGGTGCGCCACGTGCTGCCGAACGCGCTCGCGCCGGCGATCGTGGTGACCACCCTGTCGCTCGCCTCGGCGATCGTCGCGGAGGCCACGCTCTCGTTCCTCGGCGTGGGCCTGCCCCCGGGCGACTACATCAGCTGGGGCAACGACATCAGCGCGGCCCAGCTGTCGCTGCGCACCGACCCCATGCCGCTCATCTATCCGTCGCTCGCGCTGACGGCCACCGTGCTCGGGTTCATCCTGCTCGGCGAGGTCGTGCGCGACGCGCTCGACCCGAAGGCGAGGGCGCGCCGATGAACGACCAGACACAGGAGACCGGTGCAGTGCCGAACCACGAATCGCCGAACCACGCGGCGCCTGTCCAGGCGGCCACCGGCCAGGGGGCTCCCGCTCACGCCGAGCCGATCCTGAGCGTGCGCGACCTGAAGGTCGCGTTCAAGGCCAAGAAGGAGATGAACGAGGTCGTGCACGGGCTCGACTTCGACGTGTACCCGGGAGAGACGGTCGCCATCGTCGGCGAGTCGGGGTCGGGCAAATCGACCACCATGCACGCCGTCATCGACCTTCTGCCCGGTACCGGCCGGATCACGGGCGGCTCGGTGAAGTGGAAGGGGCGCGAGCTCGTCGGCATCGGCCGCCGCGACATGGAGGCGGTGCGCGGGCGCGAGATCGGTCTCGTGCCGCAGGATCCGATGTCGAACCTCAACCCGGTGTGGTCGGTCGGCTTCCAGGTGGAGGAGGCCGTCCGCGCGAACGGGCTCGCCAAGGGCCGGAAGGCCGTCAGGGAGCGCGCGATCGAGGTGCTCGAGCAGGCCGGCCTGAGCGACGCCGAGAAGCGGATGAAGCAGTATCCGCACCAGTTCTCGGGCGGCATGAAGCAGCGGGCCCTCATCGGCATCGGCCTCGCGGCGAGCCCCGACCTGCTCATCGCGGACGAGCCGACCTCGGCGCTCGACGTCACCGTGCAGCGGGTGGTGCTCGACCATCTCGCGAAGCTCACGAGCGAGATGGGCACGGCGGTCGTGTTCATCACCCACGACCTCGGGCTCGCGGCCGAGCGCGCCGAGAAGCTCATCGTCATGTACAAGGGCAACATCGTGGAGTCGGGGCCGAGCCGCGAGATCCTGCAGCGGCCGCGGCACCCCTACACGAAGCGCCTTGTCTCGGCGGCGCCGAGCCTCGCCTCCCGTCGCATCGGCTCGGACGCCGTGCTGCCGGAGGCCCCGGTCGAGAGCTTCGACGTCGCCGCCATCGCGGAGGCCGAGCCGCAGGCTCAGCGGCGAGGCGAGCCCCTCATCGAGGTCAAGGACCTGACGAAGGTCTACAAGCTGCGCAAGGGCAACTTCGGGCACGAGGACTTCGCGGCGGTCTCGAACGCCACGTTCACGATCAACCGCGGCGAGACCATGGCGCTCGTCGGCGAGTCGGGCTCGGGCAAGTCGACCATCGCGAAGATGGTGCTCCACCTCGAGGAGCCGACCTCGGGCTCGATCACGATCGAGGGCCAGGACACCTCCAAGCTGGGGGCCAGGCAGCTCTTCGACCTGCGGCGCACGCTGCAGCCGGTGTTCCAGGATCCCTACGGCTCGCTCGACCCGTTGCACAACATCGGCAACACCATCATGGAGCCCCTGAACGTGCACAAGGTGGGCGATGCGGCGAGCCGGAAGGCCCGCGTGTACGAGCTGCTCGACCAGGTCTCGCTGCCGAGGGAGCTCGCATCGCGCTACCCGAACGAGCTCTCGGGCGGTCAGCGCCAGCGGGTCGCCGTGGCGCGCGGGCTCGCGCTGAAGCCCGACATCCTCGTGCTCGACGAGGCCGTGTCGGCGCTCGATGTGCTGGTGCAGGCGCAGATCCTCGAGCTGCTCGCCGAGCTGCAGCGCGATCTCGGGCTGACGTACCTGTTCATCACGCACGACCTCGCGGTGGTGCGCCTCATCGCGGACCGCGTGTGCGTGATGCAGCGCGGCAGGATCGTGGAGCAGGCGACCACCTCGGAGGTCTTCGAGAACCCGCAGCAGGAGTACACGAAGAACCTGCTCGCGGCGATCCCGGGCGCGCACATCGAGCTGGGTCTCTAGCCGCCCCTCGTACGGGCAGGGACGGGTGCACACGGGGACGGGTGCGTACGTGAGAAGCTGACGCACATGGATCTGACGATCGTCGTCCCGACCTGCAACGAGTCGCCCAACGTGGCCGAGCTCGTCGCGCGCCTGGGCGAGGCGTGCCGCGGCATCGACTGCGAGGTGGTCTTCGTCGACGACTCGACGGACGATACGCCGCAGGCGATCGAGGCCGCGGCGGCGGAGGCCGCGCTTCCGGTGCGCCTCATCCACCGGGAACGACCCGAGGGCGGCCTCGGCGGCGCGGTGCTCCACGGGATCCGCGCGGCGCGCTCCGACGCCTGCCTCGTCATGGACGGCGACCTGCAGCACCCGCCCGAGGACGTGCCGCGCATCCACGAGCGGTTCAGACGCGGCGACGTCGACGTGGTGGTGGCCTCCCGCTACGTCGGAGACGGCGCCGCGGCCGGCCTCGCCGGGCGCCTCCGCGTCGGCGTCTCGCGCCTGGCGACGCTCCTCGCCCGGGCGCTGTTCCCCGGCCGCCTGCGGGACTGCTCCGACCCCATGACCGGCTTCTTCCTCGTGGACCGTCGACGCTTCGACGCCGCCGCCCTGCGGCCGCGCGGCTTCAAGATCCTGCTCGAGATCCTGGCGCGGCAGCAGCTGCGGGTGGCCGAGGTGCCCTTCCGGTTCGCCGAGCGCCGGGCCGGGGATTCGAAGGCCTCGCTGCGGCAGGGCGCGCGCTTCATCGGCCAGGTGGCGGCCCTGCGGTTCGGCGGTTCGGCCCGCCCCGCGTCGGCCGCCGCCGATACGACGATCGCCGCGGCCCTCGCGCTCGGCTCCTTCCTCGTCGCCTGCCTCGGGATCGCGGTCCCCTCGTTCTGGTACGACGAGGCGGCCACCTACTCGGGCGCCGTCCGTTCTCCGGCGGAGCTGTGGCGGATGACGGGCGAGGTCGACGCCGTGCACGGTCTCTTCTACCTGCTGCTCCACCCGATCGCGGCGCTCGCCGGGCCGGATCCGTTCGCGCTGCGGGCGCCCTCCGCCGCGGCGGTCGCGCTCACGGTCGCTGCCGTCTACCTGCTCGCCCGCCGCTTCGGCCCCCGCCTGCCCTCGTGCGCGGCGGCGCTGCTGTTCCTCGGCCTCGCCCGGACCTCCTGGATGGAGACCGAGGCGCGCTCCTTCGCCCTGGCGACGCTGGTCGCAACGGTGCTGACTCTGCTGCTCGTGCGCGCGCTCCGCTCGGAGCGGCGCGGTTGGCCGATCGCCTACGGACTGCTCGCGCTGTTCGGCATCCACCTCTACGCATTCACCGCCCTCGTCGTCGCGGCGCACGCCGCGTCCGTCGCCATGAGCGGCGGGGCGCGGCGCGGGCGCGCGGCGCTGTGGGCGGCGATGGCGACCGCGGGCGTGCTCAGCGCGCCGCTGCTGCTCGAGGTGGTCTCGCAGCGGAGCCAGCTCGGCGGCACCTTCGAGATCGGCGCGCGCACGTGGCTGCACGTCTTCGTGTCGGAGTTCTTCCACCGGAACGTGCCCCAGGCGATCGCGGCCTGGGCCCTGCTGCTCGTCGCCGTCATCGGGCTCGCCGCGCGACGGGCGTCGGCCGGGACAAAGCTCGCGCCAACGGCGGGGATCCGGCCGGTGCTGGCTCTCGTGCTGCCGTGGCTGATCCTTCCGACCGCGGCGGTCGTGGTCTTCTCGTGGATCTCCCCGACGATCTACCAGCCGCGCGCGCTGGTCGTCTGCGCGCCCGCGTTCTGCGTGCTGCTCGCCGAGCTGCTGCGCCGTGCCTTCCGATCCTGGACGAGCCTCGCGGGGGCCGTGCTCGTCGCGGCGCTCGGCATCCCGAGCTTCCTCGGATACCGAGAGCTCACCGCGAAGGGGGCCGACTGGCCGCTGGCCTCGGCCGAGCTGGCGGCGCGCGCGGAGCCCGGCGACGCCGTTCTCTACTCCGAGCCGGTCGACTACCGCACGTGGCCGAGCCTGATGCGGGTGGTGCACCCGGATCGGCTGGCGGCGCTCGACGACGTCGCGCTCGTCACGCCCTACCGGGAGCGGCCGGCGCTCTTCGATGAGCGCGCACCGGTCGGCTCGCTCGGCCCGGCCCTCGCGGCTGCGGACCGGGTCTGGTACGTCTCGCCCACCGCGCTCGACGACGGCCAGCGCGCGCCGGATCTCGCGGCCCTCGTCGCCGCGGGCCTCGAGCCCGCCTCCGTCTGGGAGGGCCCGCGCACGGTCATCCAGGAGTGGCGGAGGGATCCCGGCGCCACCTGATCCGGTGCCGGGAGACGAATTATGCCCACTCGCAGGCGGCGTCGGTTAGACTGGTACGTCGGCTTCCGTCGTCGTGCCCGCGCACGGCGGCCGCATCCCACGCCGCCGGCACTCACGCCGATCTCGTAAGGATTCCACCTCTATGGCTCTCGCCACCCGCGAAGACCTCCGTAACGTCGCCATCGTCGCACACGTCGACCACGGCAAGACCACTCTCGTCGACGCCATGCTGAAGCAGACGAACTCGTTCGACGCCCACGCCGATGTCGACGATCGCGTGATGGACTCGAACGACCTCGAGCGCGAGAAGGGCATCACGATCCTGGCCAAGAACACGGCCATCACCTACGAGGGCGAGCACGCGCAGAACGGCCCCATCGTCATCAACGTCGTCGACACCCCCGGACACGCCGATTTCGGCGGCGAGGTCGAGCGCGCGCTGTCGATGGTCGACGGCGTGGTGCTGCTCGTCGACGCCTCCGAGGGGCCGCTGCCGCAGACCCGCTTCGTGCTGCGCAAGGCGCTCGAGGCGAAGCTGCCCGTGATCCTCGCGGTCAACAAGACCGACCGCCCCGACGCGCGCATCGAGGAGGTCGAGGGCGAGGCTCAGGACCTGCTGCTCGGCCTCGCCTCCGACCTCTCCGAGGATCACCCCGAGATCGACGTCGACGCGGTGCTCGACGTGCCCACCGTCTACCTCTCGGGCCGCGCGGGAGCCGCGTCGCACACCCGCCCGACCGACGGCGAGCTGCCCGACAACCCCGACCTCGAGCCGCTGTTCCAGACGATCCTCGAGCGCGTCCCGGCGCCGTCGTACGACGACGAGCACCCCCTGCAGGCGCACGTCACCAACCTCGACTCGTCGCCGTTCCTCGGCCGCATCGCGCTGCTGCGCGTGCACAACGGCTGGATCCGCAAGGGCGAGACCGTCGCGTGGGTCAAGCAGGACGGCAGCGTGCAGAACGTGCGCATCACCGAGCTCATGCTGACGAAGGCTCTCACCCGCTACCCGGCCGAGAAGGCGGGCCCCGGCGACATCGTCGCGATCGCGGGCATCGAGGACATCACCATCGGCGAGACCATCGCCGACGCCGAGGACGTGCGGCCGCTGCCGACCATCACGGTCGACGAGCCCGCGATCTCGATGACGATCGGCGCGAACACCTCGCCGCTCGTCGGCAAGGTGAAGGGACACAAGCTCACCGCCCGCATGATCAAGGACCGCCTCGACCGCGAGCTCATCGGCAACGTGTCGCTGCGCGTGCTCGACACCGGCCGCCCCGACGCCTGGGAGGTGCAGGGCCGCGGCGAGCTCGCGCTCGCGATCCTCGTCGAGAACATGCGCCGCGAGGGCTTCGAGCTGACGGTCGGCAAGCCGCAGGTCGTGACCCGCGAGGTGAACGGCAAGACGCACGAGCCCTTCGAGCACCTCACGATCGACACCCCCGAGGAGCACCTCGGCGCGATCACCCAGCTGCTCGCCGCGCGCAAGGGCCGCATGGAGAACATGACGAACCACGGCACCGGCTGGGTGCGCATGGAGTTCATCGTCCCCTCGCGCGGCCTCATCGGCTTCCGCTCCGAGTTCATGACGATCACGCGCGGCACCGGCATCGCGAACGCCATCTCCCACGGCTACGACGAGTGGGCCGGGGTCATCACGACCCGCAACAACGGCTCCATCGTGGCGGATCGCGCCGGCGTCGCGACGCCCTTCGCGATCATGAACCTGCAGGAGCGCATGTCGTTCTTCGTGCAGCCCGCCGAGGAGGTGTACGAGGGCATGGTCATCGGCGAGAACTCCCGCTCCGAGGACATGGACGTGAACATCACCAAGGAGAAGAAGCTCACGAACATGCGCTCCTCGACGGCCGACACCTTCGAGTCGATGACGCCCCCGCGGCAGCTCACGCTCGAGGAGTGCCTCGAGTTCGCCCGCGAGGACGAGTGCGTCGAGGTCACCCCCGAGCACGTGCGCATCCGCAAGGTGGAGCTCGAGGCCTCGCTCCGGGCGCGCGCGGCGTCGCGCCTGAAGAACCAGAAGTAGGCGCCTCCCGCGCGGCGGCGCCGCTCGGCCGAGGTTCCGCGTCGCCGCGACGACGGCGCGAGACCGCCGCGCCCCGCCGCCGAGGTTCGACGCCGCTACGCCCCCGCGGCGGCGCCGAACCTCGGGGAGTGGGCCTCGTTCAGCGTGACGTGCACGGCCTGCTGGTCGGTGTAGAAGTCGATCGAGCGGTACCCGCCCTCGTGGCCGAGGCCCGAGGCCTTCACGCCGCCGAACGGCGTGCGCAGATCGCGCACGTTGTTCGAGTTCAGCCACACCATGCCCGCCTCGACCTGCTGCGCGAAGTTGTGCGAGCGCTTGAGGTCCGAGGTCCAGATGTACGCCGCCAGGCCGTACTTGGTGTCGTTCGCGAGCGCCAGCGCCTCCTCGTCGGTGTCGAAGGGCGTGATGGCGACGACGGGGCCGAAGATCTCCTCCTGGAAGATGCGGGCGCCGGGCGCGACGTCGGCGAAGACGGTCGGCGCGACGTAGTTGCCGGTCGGGAAGCCCTCAGGCCTGCCGCCTCCGGCGACGAGGCGGCCCTCGCCCTTGCCGATCTCGACGTAGCCCATCACCTTCTCGTAGTGCTCCGGGTGCACGAGCGCGCCGACCTCGGTGGCGGGATCCGAGGGCGGGCCCACCACGACGTTCCTCGCGCGCTCGGCGTAGCGCTCGACGAACTCGTCGTAGATCCCGCGCTGCACGAGGATGCGGCTGCCCGCCGTGCACCGCTCGCCGTTCAGGCTGAACACGCCGAAGACGGTCGCGTCGAGCGCCGCATCGAGGTCGGCGTCGGCGAAGACGATCGCGGGGCTCTTGCCGCCGAGCTCCATCGACAGCCCCTTGAGGTGGGGCGCGGCGTTCGCGAAGATGATCTGGCCGGTGCGGCTCTCTCCGGTGAAGGAGATGAGGGGCACGTCGGGGTGCTTCACGAGGGCGTCGCCCGCCTCCTCTCCGCGCCCGTTGACGAGGTTGAAGACGCCGTCGGGCACGCCGGCCTCGCGGAAGATCTCCGCCCACAGCGACGCCGACAGGGGCGTGAACTCCGCGGGCTTGAGCACGACGGTGTTGCCCGTCGCGAGCGCCGGCCCGAGCTTCCACGACTCGAGCATGAACGGCGTGTTCCACGGGGTGATGAGCCCGGCGACGCCGATGGGCTTGCGGTTCACGTAGTTCATCTGCCGCCCGGGCACCTGGAATGCGTCGTCGTGCTGCGCCACGATGAGGTCGGCGAAGAAGCGGAAGTTCTCGGCGGCGCGGCGGGCCTGTCCCCGGGCCTGCGTGATGGGCAGGCCCGAGTCGAAGCTCTCGAGCTCGGCGAGCCGGGCGTCGCGCGACTCCACGATGTCCGCGACGCGGTGCAGGATGCGGGAGCGCTCGCGCGGCAGCATCCTCGGCCAGGGGCCCTCGGCGAAGGCGCGCCGCGCGGCGGCGACGGCGCGGTCGATGTCGGCCGCCTGCCCCGCGGCGGCGCGGATGTAGACCTCGTTCGAGGTCGGGTCGAGCACGTCGAACTCCTCGCCCCCGACGGAGTCGACGGACTCGCCGTCGATGAAGTGGCGGATCCGATCCGGCAGCCCTGCCGGTGCGTTCTGGGTCATGGCTGAAGCCTCCTGATGCTGATTGCGGATGGGTACGGCCGGTCAGGCGGAGCCCGACGGGCGATGCTGCTGCGGGTCGACGCCGGTCTCCCGGTCGTAGCGCGCTCGCCACTCGGCGTTCATGGGGAAGAGGCCGTCGACCGGGGCGCCCGCGGCGACCTGCTCGGCGACCCAGGTGTCGGCGCGCTCCTGGGCGGCGGCCTCGGCCGCGACCTCGGCGACGAGCGACGGCGGGATCACGATCACGCCGTCGCGGTCTCCGAAGATCACGTCGCCGGGCTGCACCGCTGCGCCACCGCAGGCGACCGTGACGTCGACCTCCCACGGCACATGGCGGCGGCCGAGCACGCTCGGGTGCGCGCCCTTCGAGAAGACGGGGATGTCGAACTCCCGCACCGCGGCGAAGTCGCGCACCCCTCCGTCGGTGACGATGCCGGCGGCGCCGCGCACCTGCGCTCGAAGGGCGAGCACGTCGCCGACCGTGCCGGTCTCGGACAGGCCGCGGGCCTCGATGACGAGCACCTCGCCCTCCCGCACCGTGTCGAAGGCGCGCTTCTGCGCGTTGAACCCGCCGCCGTGCTCCGCGAAGAGGTCGGGTCGGAACGGGATGAAGCGGAGCGTCTTCGCCGTTCCGAGGACGCGCCCGTCCTCGTGGTTCGGGTGCACGCCGTCGATGAAGACGTCGACGTAGCCGCGCCTGCGCAGCGCCGCGGAGACCGTCGCGACCGCGACGCCGTCGAGCAGCTCGCGGACCTCCGGCGTGAGCGGGTGCGGAGGCTCATCGCCCCGCGCATCGCCCCATGCCTCGGCCCGCTGCCGGTCGTCGGCGGCCGGCCGGTGGCCGAAGTCCCCGAACGGTTCGAGGCCCTGCGTCACCGTCGTGACGAGGCGTCCGGTCGTGGGGGCCCCGGGCACGTCCGGTGCGTCGACCTCGACCTCGACGACGTCTCCCGGCACGACGACCGAGGAGCCCGCCGGGGTGCCGGTGAGGATCACGTCGCCGCGCTCGAGCGTCATGTGCTGCGAGAGGTCGGCGACGAGCTGGCCGAACGGGAAGAGGAGGGTGTCGGACGTGTCCTCCTGCACGAGCGCCCCGTTCACCCAGGTGCGCACCCGCCAGTCGCCCGCTCCGAGACCCTCCGCGGGAACCGCGGCCGGGCCGATCGGCGTGAAGCCGTCGCCGCCCTTGCTGCGGACGTTCGAGCCCTTGTCGGCGGCGCGCAGGTCGTAGAGGCCGAAGTCGTTCGCCGCGGTCACGGCGGCCACGTGCCGCCACCCCTCCTCGGGCGCGACCCGGCGCGCCGGCTCGCCGATGACGAGGGCGATCTCGCCCTCGAACGCGAGCAGCTCGGCGCCCGCAGGCCGTTCGATGCCGGCGCCCGAGGGCGCGAGCGAGGAGGCGGGCTTGAAGAAGTACGACGGGAAGGCCGGGGTGCGCCCGCGCTGGGCGGCGCGCGACGGGTAGTTCAGGTGCACGGCGATGATCTTGCCGGGCGTGGGGATTCCGTAGGTCATGGGCTCCTCGTCTCGGTCAGTAGTCATCGCGGGCGGCCTCCGATCCGGATCCGCCGGCCAGCGCGGCGAAGCGGTCGACGAGCGCCTCGGTCTGACGGGCGAGGATCGCCACGTCGGCGCCCACGGCCACGAAGGCCGCTCCGGCCTCCAGGTACCGCTCGGCGGCTGACGGGACGAACGCGTTCACGCCGACCGGTGTGCCCGCCGCGCGCCCGGCGGCGATCGTGCGCAGCACGGCCGCCACGACGTCGGGGTGATCCTGCCGGCCGAGCAGCCCCATCGAGGCGGCGAGATCCGAGGGGCCGGCGAAGAGCGCGTCGACGCCGTCGACGGCCGCGATCCGCTCGACGTCGGCGACGGCCGCGGCGGACTCGATCTGCACGGTGAGGCTGAGGGTCTCGTCCGCGCGGCCGAGGTATCCCTCCACCCGGTTCCACCGGGCCGACCTCGAGAGCGCGGAGCCCACGCCGCGCACACCGCCCCCCGCCCCGTCGGGGTAGCGGACGGCCCGCACGATCCCGGCCGCCTGCTCGACGGAGTCGACCATCGGGACGAGCAGGTTCTGGGCGCCGAGGTCGAGGAACCGCTTGATCGTCACGACGTCGCCGGACGGCGGCCGCACGAGGGGCGCGACCGGGTAGGCCGACATCGCGTGGAGCTGCGCGAGCACGGACTCGAGCCCGTTGGGGGAGTGCTCGGCGTCGAGCAGCACCCAGTCGCAGCCGCTGCCGGCGACGATCTCGGCGGTGATCGGACTGCCGGCGCAGGCCCAGAGGCCGATCAGCGGCCGCTCGCTCGCCGCGAGCCGTTCGCGCATCGTCGCGGGGAGCTCTAGGCGAATCGGCACGTCACCGCCCCCAGCCTGCCGTAGTCGGCGTGCACGGAGTCGCCCCGCTCCACCCACATCGGCCTCGTGAACGATCCCGCGAGCACGATCTCCCCCGCGCCGAGCGACTGACCGTGCTGGGCCAGCTTGTTGGCCAGCCAGGCCACCCCCATCGCGGGGTGGCCGAGGACGGCGCCGGCGACGCCGGAGTCCTCGACGGTCTGGTTGCGGTAGAGGAGCGCCGAGGCCCAGCGCAGGTCGAGATCGTCGACGCGCACCGGGCGGCCGCCCAGCACCATCGCCCCGAGGGCTGCGTTGTCGCTGATGGTGTCGACGATCGTGCGCCCCTCGAGCTCGATGTGCGAGTTCAGCACTTCGAGGGCGGGCATCACGTAGTCGGTGGCGTTCAGCACGTCGAAGATGGTGACGTCGGGGCCCGCGAGCGGTTCGGCGAGCTTGAACGCCAGCTCGACCTCGATGCGCACGTTCGAGAAGCGGTCGAACTCGAGCGTGGCGCCCGACTCGTAGACCATGTCGTCGTGGATGACGCCGTAGTCGGGCTCCGAGATGCCGGTCGCCGCCTGCATGACCTTCGAGGTGAGGCCGATCTTGTGGCCGACGAGTCTCGCGCCCTCCTGGACGCGGCGATCCGACCACAGCTTCTGGATCGCGTACGAGTCGTCGACGGTCATGCCGGGGTAGCGGCTCGTGAGGTGCGGGATCACGCTGCGGTCGCGATCCGCCTGCACGAGCTCGCCGGCGATGGATTGGATCTGGGTCTGGTCGAGCACCGGGCCCTCCGTAGTCTCTGGTGTCTGATGCGGGTGCGCCGATGGACGCGGGTGTGGGTGATGCGCGCGGGGTCCGCGGGGGCGCGCCGGGCGGCGCGCCCCCGTCAGCCGACCCAGCTGGTGAACTTCTTCTCGGCCCGGCTGACGACCTGGTTGAGCAGGATCGCGATCAGCATGAGCAGCAGGGAGATCGCCCAGACCGCGCTGTAGTTGTGCGACTTGCTGGCCGTCGAGACGACACCGCCGATGCCGACGAGCGCGATGAACATCTCGCCGTTGATCATGCCCTTGACGCACCGCCCGACGGCGAGCCGGAGCCCGGCGACCGTGAGGGGGAACGCCGCGGGGATCACGACGCGCCGCACGGTCGCCCACGGTCGCGCTCCGTACGAGGCCGCCATGTCGAGCAGCGGCTGGTCGACGGTGCGGATCCCGGCCGAGGTGTTGATGATGATCACGAACACCCCGTAGAGGAAGACCACCGAGATCCTGGTGATGTCCGAGAGTCCGAAGATCGCGAACAGGATCGGCGCGAAGATCAGCGACGGCGTCACCATGAGCGCGTTGACGTAGATGTCGAGCGCCGCGTAGACCCGCGACGACAGGCCCATGAGCGTGCCGACGACGAGGCCGACCGCGACGGCGAGGACCAGGCCGATCGCGAACATCGACAGGCTCGACAGCAGGTAGCCGAGGAAGTCCTCGCCGGCGAAGAGGCGGACGAGCTCGACGACGACGGAGCTGAGCGGGGGCAGCCAGGTCAGCCGGAGTGCGTGGCCGAGGATCTCCCAGACGATGCCGAGGAGGATCAGCGATCCCCAGTCGAGCACGACGGCGCGCAGGATCCGGACCGGCAGCGGCCGACGTGAGGGGCGCGGCGCGTCCGGATCGGCGATCGCCAACTGGCGCGTGAGCGTGGAGGTCATTTCGCGCCCATCCGGTACATGTCGCGCAGGCGCTGCCAGAGGTGCTCCTTGAGGTCGACGAACTCCGGCGTGCGCTCGATGCCCTCCTGGTTGCGGGGGCGGGGGATGTCGACCGGGATGACCTCCTCGACCCGGCCCGGCCTAGCCGACATGAGCACGACGCGGTCGGCGAGCAGCACCGCCTCCTCCATGTCGTGCGTGACGAAGACCACCGTCTTCTTGTCGTTCTCCCAGATCTTGAGCAGCTCCTCCTGCATGTAGCGGCGGGTCTGCTGGTCGAGGGCGCCGAAGGGCTCGTCCATGAGGATGACGGGGGTGTCGACGGCGAGGGCCCGCGCGAGCCCGACGCGCTGCTGCATGCCGCCAGAGAGCTCCTTCGGATACTTGTCCTCGAAACCCGTCAGACCCACCTTGGCGATGAACTCCCGCGCGATCTCGCGCGCCTCCCGCTTGGAGCGGCCCCGCATCTCGAGGCCGAAGGCGGTGTTGTCGAGAATGGTCGCCCAGGGCAGCAGCGCGAAGTTCTGGAACACCACCGAGCAGTCGAGGTTCGGCCCCTTGACCCGGGATCCGTTGACCTCGACGGTGCCCTCGGTGGGGTTCTCGAGCCCGCCGATCGCCCGCATCAGCGTGGTCTTGCCGCAGCCCGACGGGCCCAGCAGGGTGATGAACTCGTTGTTCCCGATCGTCAGGTTGACGTCCGACAGCGCGAGCGTCTCTCCGCGGCCCTCGGTGACGTAGCGGTGCGTGAGATCCCGTACTTCGATCATTATTTCTTCCACTTCATGAGTCGGCGCTCGAAGGTCTGCATCAGCGTCGCCAGGAGCACGGCCTCCAGCACCACGGCGATCGTCGTGGCGTAGAGCAGGTCGGATTGGAACGTGCCGCGGTAGTCGAGCATGCTCTGGCCGATGCCGACGGGGAGCATGATGAGCTCGACGATCACCATCCCGGCGAACGCGCGGCTCAGGCCGATGCGCAGCCCCGAGAAGATCGCGGGCACCGCGCCGGGGATGAGGATCCTCGCCCAGACCCGCCCCTCGCCGGCCCCGAAGCTCCGCGCCATCTCGCTGAGGGTCCGCGGAACGGTGCGGACGCCGGCGCGCACGTTGGTGAGGATGTACACCCAGGCGAACAGGACGATGACCAGCACCTTCGGGAGCATTCCGAGGCCGAAGGCGACGAGGATGATGGGGATGAGTGGGGAGATCGGCAGCGCGATCGTGGCCGCGGTGATGGGGGAGAGGAGCCGGTCGACGGCCTGCCAGCGGGCCATCGCGAGCCCGAGCGGCACGGCGATGACGACCGCGGTCGCGTAGCCGATGACGAGCGCCAGGTTGCTGACGCCGAGGGCCGGCCAGAGCTCGCCCGTGACGAACATCATGTCGAACAGGCCGACCATGGTGTCGGAGAACGTGGGGATCAGGATCGAGTCGGCCGACCGGGCCCCGATCTCCCACAGCCCCGCGAACAGGGCGATGGCCGCGAGCCGGAGCAGCACCGTCGTCGTCGGCCGCACCGTCCGGCCGAGATGCAGGATCTCGATCGGCTTCGTCTGCGGCCGCGAGGCGGCCGGAAGCGTATTGGTGGTCACAGTGTTCCCTCCGGCCGGTTCCCGGGACGAGCCCGGGAACCGGCATCGTCGCTAGTGCGCGAACTCGGTGTCGGCGACGTCCTCGACGGTGAGCTCGCCCTCGGGGATGGAGCCGGACTCCTGGTAGAAGGCGATGGTCGCCTCGACGGCGGCCGGATCGAGGCCGACGGCATCGGGGAAGGCGCCGCCCGCGACGAGCTCCTCGTAGATGGACGCGTACTTCTCGGGCTCGCCCTCGAGGATCCGTGCGGCCTCCTCGGCGAAGGTCTGCGGATCCGAGTTCACGGCGTCGAACTGCTCGCCCAGCGCGTCGAGGAACGCCGAGACCGCCTCGGCGTCGTCGTCGAGCGTCTTCTGGGTGGCCGCGATGGTCTGGGTGAGCAGGTCCGACTGGGTGTCGCTCAGCGAGGTGAGCACCTTGCCCTGATCCGACTCGCCGCCCGTCACGCCGATCCAGTCCTCCAGGCGGACGACGGTGCCCATGATCTGCCCCTCCAGCAGGGCGGTCGCGCGGTTCTCGGAGCCCGAGATCACGAGCCACTCGGGCTCGTCGGCGTCGGGGCACTCGTCCGCGTACCAGCGCTTGAGGTGGGCGGTGCTGGTCGACCCCTCCGAGTGGATCGCCACGGGTTGCCCGGCGAGATCCTCGCACGATCCCACGTCGGGGGCGACGATGATCTGGAGATCGTTCATGTTGTTGTTGGCGACCATCCTGATGTCGGCCTTCGCGATGTTGGCGCTCATCACGGTCGCCGGGCCCATCGAGGCCACGTTCACGTCGCCCCGCAGGAGCGCCTGGGTCTGCACGTCGGGGGAATCGAACTCGATGTAGTCGGTCTCGACGCCCTCCTCCGCCAGCGATTCGAGGGCGAGGATCGCCGGGACGTCGGTGGGGCCGATACCGCCGGGGAAGCCCAGGGTGATCGAGCCGTCGCCGCCCGCGTCGTCTCCCGAGCCCGCGCAGGCGGCCAGGGAGCCGACCAGTCCGAGCGCGAGTGCGAGGCCGGCGCCGGCTCGGATGCCGCGTCGTGTCATGAGTCTCTTCATCGAGTTTCTCCTTGTCGGATGTGTGGTGGTGAGGGTCAGTCGTCAGCCGTCGTGGGCGGACCGCAGTGAATCGACGAACGTCGACAGGGCTTCGGACAGCTCGACGAGCGGGTCGCCGCCGATCTGCTGGGAGATCCGCTCGTACTCCTGCTCGATGTCGGGCCCGAGGGACGCGACCAGCTCGGAGCCGGCCGCGGTCAGCGACAGGTGCACCTGCCGCTGGTCCTCCTCCCCGTTGGTGCGCTGCAGGAAGCGCCGGGACTCCAGGTTCGCGAGGATGCGCGACAGGCTCGGCTTCGAGATCACGGACTCCTCGGAGAGCTCCGAGAAGGTGACGGATCCGTGCGCGTGGACGACGCGGAGCACGCGCCACTGGGTCTCGGTGAACCCGGCGGCGTGCAGGATCGGGCGGAAGCGCTGCATCATCACCTCGCGCGCCTGCAGGAACTGCAGCGGCAGCATCTCGGCGATCTCCCTCATGCTGTTCTCCTCATCGGTCTCGGTCGTCTCGTCAGTCTCGGTCGGTCTCGTCGGTCGCGGTCGGCGATTCGTTCACATGTTAATGTGAACATGTTAATGAACTCAAGTCCCTCGCGAAAACCGCCCGCGGCGGCGCCGCTCCGCCGCCGGTAGACTGGCCGGGTGACTAGGCACTTCCTCCGCGACGACGACCTCAGCCCGCACGAGCAGCGCGAGGTGCTCGACCTCGCCGCGCGCCTGAAGCGTGACCGGTTCGGTCTCCGCCCGCTCGAGGGGCCGCAGTCGGCTGCCGTCTTCTTCGACAAGACCTCGACGCGCACCCGATTCAGCTTCGCCGCGGGCATCGCCGAGCTCGGCGGCTCCCCCATCGTCGTCAACCCGGGCGAGGCGCAGCTGGGCGTCAAGGAGACCATCGCCGACACCGCCCGGGTGCTCTCCCGCATGGTGTCGCTGATCGTGTGGCGCACCTTCGCGCACTCCGGGCTCGAGGAGATGGCCGAACACGCGACGGTGCCCGTCATCAACTCCCTCTCCGACGACTTCCACCCCTGTCAGATCCTCGCCGACCTGCAGACCATCCGCGAACGCCGAGGAGATCTCGCCGGCCTCACTGCCGCGTACGTCGGCGACGCCGCGAACAACATGGGCCACTCCTACCTGCTCGGCTTCGCGACCGCGGGCATGCACATCCGCGTCGCCGGCCCCGAGGGGTTCCACCCGCGCGCGGACATCGTCGCGGACGCGGAGCGCATCGCCACCGAGACCGGCGGCAGCGTGACGGTCACGACCGACCCCGTCGCGGCCGTCGACGGAGCCGACGCCGTCATCACCGACACCTGGGTGTCGATGGGACAGGAAGAGGAGAAGGCCTCGCGCATCGAGACCTTCGGCGCCTACCGGGTCACCCCCGAGCTCATGTCGCACGCGGCGGGCGACGCGATCTTCCTGCACTGCCTGCCCGCCTACCGCGAGTACGAGGTCGCGCCCGAGGTCATCGACGGCCCGCAGAGCGTGGTCTGGGACGAGGCCGAGAATCGCGTGCACGCGCAGAAGGCGCTCATGGCGTGGCTGCTGGAGCGCGCCTGATCCGTGCGATGCCGCGGCGGGCGGAGCACTCGGCCGTTCGCTTGTGTCCCATCCCCCGAAATCGGGGACGCGTACGTGCGTTCCAGAGGGCGGAAGCGCACTCGAGCGTCCCCGAATCGAGGAGTGCGCGAACCGCTAGGCTGGTCGGGTGACTGAGGCGAACGAGAACACGCAGGACGAGACCGGCAACCGCGCAGCCGAGGCGGGTGCGCTCTGGGGCGGGCGCTTCGCGAGCGGGCCGTCGCCGGCGCTGCAGGCGCTGAGCAAGTCGACGCAGTTCGACTGGGTGCTCGCGCAGTACGACATCCGGGGATCCAAGGCGCACGCGTCGGCGCTCGCCGCCGGCGGGTACCTCACCGCCGATGAGCTCGCCGAGATGCGCGCGGCCCTCGACGAGCTCGCGGCCCGCGTCGCGGACGGCCGCTTCGTCGCGGCCGAGGAGGACGAGGACGTGCACTCCGCCCTCGAGCGCGGGCTCATCGAGGTCGCGGGGGTGCAGCTCGGCGGCAAGCTGCGCGCCGGCCGCAGCCGCAACGACCAGATCGCGACCCTCGTGCGCCTCTACCTGCTCGATCGCGCCGCCGTGCTCCGGGAGCTGCTGCTCGACCTGGTCGAGGCGATCCTGAACCAGGCGCTCGCGCACCCGGAGGCGATCCTGCCGGGCCGCACGCACCTGCAGCACGCCCAGCCCGTGCTGCTCGCGCACCAGCTGGCGGCGCACGCCTGGCCCGTGATCCGGGATCTCGAACGCCTGCGCGACTGGGCGGGGCGCGCGAGCGCATCCCCCTACGGCGGGGGAGCGCTGGCCGGATCCTCGCTCGGTCTCGACCCCCGGCTCGTCGCCGCGGAGCTCGGCCTCGGCGATCCGCTCGAGAACTCCATCGACGGCACGTCATCCCGCGACGTCGTCGCCGAGTTCGCGTTCGTCTGCGCCCAGATCGGCATCGACCTCTCGCGCCTCAGCGAGGAGATCATCCTCTGGAACACCAAGGAGTTCGGCTTCGTCAAGCTGCACGACGGCTTCTCGACGGGCTCGAGCATCATGCCGCAGAAGAAGAACCCCGATATCGCCGAGCTGGCGCGGGGCAAGTCGGGCCGCCTCATCGGCAATCTCACCGGCCTGCTCGCGACGCTCAAGGCGCTGCCGCTCGCCTACAACCGCGACCTGCAGGAGGACAAGGAGCCGGTCTTCGACTCGGTCGCCCAGCTCGAGGTGCTGCTGCCCGCCTTCACCGGCATGGTCGCCACGATGAGCTTCGACACGGCGCGCATGGCGGAGCTCGCCCCGCAGGGCTTCTCGCTCGCGACCGACGTGGCCGAGTGGCTCGTGAAGCAGGGGGTCATCTTCCGCGACGCGCACGAGATCTCGGGCGAGCTGGTGCGCTTCTGCGAGGAGCGCGGGCTCGAACTGCATGAGCCCTCGGACGAGGAGCTCGCCTCGATCTCCGAGCACCTGACCCCGGCCGTGCGCGAGGTGCTGACCATCGAGGGCTCGGTGAACTCGCGCGTCGGCGCCGGGGGCACCGCCCGGGCGCGGGTCGACGAGCAGCTGGAGCGCCTCGCCGAGCGGATCGCGGAGTTCCGCGCGTAGCGGTCTACGAGACCCGGGTATGCAGCCCGATCTCCTGGACCTCCGAGATCTCCTGAGGGGAACCGCAGCGATGCTCATAGGCTGAGGTCATGTATCTTCTCCGAGAGCTCGCCACCGCGCGGACCGTGCCGTGGGCGAACGGGGGCGGCGTCACGACCGAGCTCGTCTCCTTCGAGGCCTCGAGCGAGCTCAGTCCCGACTGCGCCCAGGCCTGGCGGCTCAGCATCGCGCGGCTCGATGCACCCGGCCCGTTCTCCCCGCTTCCCGGGATCGCGCGAACCTTCATGCCGCTCGACGGTTCGCTCACACTCGTCGTCGACGGCGACGTCCACGAGCTCGAACCGGGGAAACCGCTGCAGTTCTCGGGCGACGCCGATGCGGTGTTGGAGTGGTTGCCGAGGCCATGCCGCGCGCTCAACTTGATGGGGCGCGGACCTCGCCCCGGTCGGATCGTCGCCGCGAGTGAGACCGGGCGCATGCCCGAGGGGGCTGTGGCCGCACTCGCAGTTCTGCGTGGCGACGACGAGTGCGGCGAGGCGACCCGAGCCGTGGACGCCGAGGAGCATCCCCGGGCGGAGGATGTGCTGGTGCTGACCCCCGGGATCACCGCCCTGACACCGCAGCCCCACCGGTCGATCCCCGATGCGGCCGTGCGCTTCTTCGTGATCCCGAGTTAGGGCGCTGGCGCGCCCTCGAGGTCCGGTATCTCGGACAGTCGATCCGGAAACGGCATTGTCGCAGCGCACTCGGCAGGGTGAGATGGGAGCAACGCATCGACGGCCGGTCTCGGAGCACTCTGCTCACCCCCGTTCGTCACCGCGCACGGCTTCGCCACCACTTCATGAAAGGTCCAACGATGGCTCTCCCAGGTGCTCGCCCCGTCCGCTCGCCTCGCGGCACTGAACTCTCCGCGAAAAGCTGGCAGACGGAAGCCCCGCTCCGCATGCTCATGAACAACCTCGACCCCGAGGTCGCCGAGCGCCCCGACGACCTCGTGGTCTACGGGGGCACCGGTCGCGCTGCCCGCAGCTGGGAGGCGTACGACGCGATCGTCGACACCCTCCGCGACCTCGAGGAGGACGAGACCCTGCTCGTGCAGTCGGGTAAGCCGGTCGGCGTCTTCCGCACCAACACGTGGGCGCCGCGCGTGCTCATCGCCAACTCGAACCTCGTCGGCGACTGGGCGACCTGGCCCGAGTTCCGAAAGCTCGAGGCCGAGGGGCTCATGATGTACGGCCAGATGACCGCTGGATCGTGGATCTACATCGGTACGCAGGGCATCCTCCAGGGCACCTATGAAACCTTCGCCGCCGCCGGCCGGAAGCTCATCGGCCAGAAGCGCATCGAGGGCGTCGCGGGCAAGGGCTCGCTCGCCGGCACGATCACCCTGACCGGCGGCTGCGGCGGCATGGGCGGCGCCCAACCCCTCGCCGTCACCCTGAACGACGGCGCCTGCCTCATCGTCGACGTCGACAAGACCCGCCTCGATCGCCGCGCGGGCAAGCGCTACCTGGACGAGGTCGTCGAAGACCTCGACGAGGCCCTCGCCAAGGTGCAGCAGGCCAAGGACGAGCAGCGCGGCTGGTCGGTCGGCCTCGTCGGCAACGCCGCCGAGGTGTTCCCCGAGATCCTGCGCCGCCACCGGGCCGGCGAGATCACCATCGACCTCGTGACCGACCAGACCTCCGCGCACGACCCGCTGTCGTACCTGCCCATCCGCTACACCGTCGAGGAGTGGCACGCGCGGGCCGAGGCCGATCCCGAGCAGTTCACGAAGGACGCGCAGGCCGCGATGGCCGTGCACGTCAAGGCCATGGTCGAATTCCAGGACGCGGGGGCCGAGGTCTTCGACTACGGCAACTCGATCCGCGACGAGGCTCGGAAAGGCGGCTACGACCGCTCCTTCGAGTTCCCCGGCTTCGTCCCGGCCTACATCCGGCCGCTGTTCTGCGAGGGCCTCGGCCCGTTCCGCTGGGCCGCTCTCTCGGGCGATCCCGATGACATCCGTGTCACCGACGAGGCGCTCAAGGAGCTCTTCCCGGAGAACACGCACCTCCACAACTGGCTCGACGCGGCTGCTGAGCGCGTCGAGTACGAGGGCCTTCCGGCCCGCATCTGCTGGCTCGGCTACGGCGAGCGCCACCGGGCCGGCCTCCTCTTCAACCGCCTCGTCGCCGAGGACAAGGTCAAGGCGCCGATCGTGATCGGCCGCGACCACCTCGATTCGGGATCGGTCGCATCACCCTACCGTGAGACCGAGGCCATGGCCGACGGCTCCGACGCGATCGCCGACTGGCCGCTGCTCAACGCCCTCACCGCGACCTCGTCCGGCGCGACGTGGGTGTCGATCCACCACGGCGGCGGTGTCGGGATCGGCCGCTCCATCCACACCGGCCAGGTCTCGGTCGCCGACGGCACCGAGCTCGCGGCCGAGAAGCTCTCGCGCCTGCTCACCAACGACCCCGGCATGGGGGTCATCCGTCACGTCGACGCCGGCTACGAGCGCGCCGCCGAGGTCGCCGAAGAGCGCGGGGTCAGGATCCCCGTCGCACCGACCACCCGCAACACCGACCGCGCCTGGTAGGTCGTCGGTCGTCCGCTCGGTCCGCTCCTCCCGCGCCGCCGCACGTTCGGAGCGACCCGACCCGCACGATGAGAGAGTGAACCCATGAGCGAGCCAACCGCGTCGGACGCACGAGCCATGCTGATCGAGAACATCGGCGAACTGACCACGAACGACCCGGAACTCGGCGAGGGGATCGGCGGGCGGATCCGCGAGGCCGCCGTCGTGGTCGAGGGCGGCAGGGTCGCCTGGGTCGGTGCGTCGTCGTCGGCCCCAGCGGCCGACGAACGGTTCGACGCCGACGGCCGCGCGGTGCTGCCCGGGTGGGTCGACTCTCACACGCACATGGTATTCGCCGGCGACCGCACGGCGGAGTTCGAGGCCCGTATGGCGGGTGAGCCGTATGCGGCGGGCGGGATCAACGTCACCGTGAACGCGACTCGCGCGGCGTCGGACCCCGAGCTCGAGGCGAATCTCGCCAGGCTGGTCGCCGAGGCCCGCCGCGGCGGCACCACGACGATCGAGACGAAGACCGGATACGGGCTCACGGTCGGTGACGAGGTGCGGGCCGCGCGCCTCGCCGGCCGTCAGGTCGACGCCGTCACCTTCCTGGGCGCGCACGTCGTACCTGCGGGTGCCGACTCTGCGGAATACCTCGACCTCGTCACCGGGCCGATGCTCGCGGCGGTCGCCCCGTATGTCAGCGCCGTCGACGTGTTCTGCGAGACGGGCGCCTTCGACGAGGCCGGGACGCGGCGCGTGCTCGACGCGGCCCGCGCGGCAGGGCTCGCGACCCGCTTGCACGGGAACCAGCTCGGCCACGGGCCGGGAGCCCGGCTCGCGGTCGAGTACGGCTCGCTGAGCGTGGACCACCTCGGCTTCCTCTCCGACGCGGACATCGAAGCGCTCGCCGGGTCGTGGAGTGGTGCGGGATCGCGGAGCGCTGCCCGGGGCGGCAGGGGATCGCAGGGCGGTGCGCACGGCACCGTCGCGACCGTGCTGCCCGCCTGCGACCTCTCGACGAGGATGCCGCTCGCCCCCGCTCGCCGGCTGCTCGACGCCGGCGCGGTCGTAGCGATCGCGTCGAACTGCAATCCGGGCACGTCATACACCTCGTCCATGGCGTTCTGCGTCGCGACGGCCGTGCTGCAGATGGGGCTCACGATCCAGGAGGCGGTGCGTGCCGCGACGCTCGGCGGTGCGATGGCCCTCGATATGGATCGGGATGGCTGGACCGACCCCGCAGGTGCGGTGCAGCCCGCGGTCGGCGCCGTCCGCGCGGGCGCGCGCGCCGACCTGCAGCTGCTCGAAGCGCCCTCGGCGACGCATCTCGCATACCGTCCGGGTCTACCGCTCGTATCCGCGGTGTGGCGAGCCGGCGAGCGCGTCGTCTGAAGCCACCCCTCAGTGCTCCCGGGGTCCTCTGTTGTACAGCCGGGACGACAGCGTCTCGGCGGCGCGGCTGACCTCGCGCGCGATCGCCGGATACGTGTCCTCCTCGGTAGCCGGATGCGGGAAGGTGGCGGTCATGGCGGCGACCGGCCAGCCCCGGTGGTCGAGCACCGGGACCGAGATGGAGGCGAGCCCGGGCGAGACGGCAGCCTGTTCGAGGGCGTAGCCGCGGGCGGCGGTGTCATCGAGCACCTGGCGGAGCCTCGAGTAGCGGTCGATCGCGACCGGTTGCGCGCGATCGGTTGAGAGCATCGGATCGGCAGATGAGGCGATGCCGACCGCAAACGCCGACGAGTTGGGGAACAGCGCTCTCACCTGGGCCTTCGGCATGGCCGAGAGGACCGCCCTGCCGCTCGCGGTAGAGTGCGCCGGGAGGCGGACGTCGATGTCGGTGATCATCGACGGTGCTCCGGGAGCGCGCTCCTCCACCACGTAGACGACGTTCTGACCGTGCAGCAGCGCGAGGTGACCGCTGAACCCCAGCCGATCGACGAGTTGTCGCACGAGCGGACGGCCGAGTCGGGAGATGGGCTCCTGCCGCGCATAGGCGCTGCTCAACTCCACCGTGGCGAGGCCGAGCCCCCAACGCCGCTCCTCGGGCAGGTGCATCACGTAGCCGTGCTCGGCCAGTGTGGCGAGGAGCTGGTAGACCGTCGAACGGGGCAGCTCCAGCTGCTGCGCGATGGCGCTCGCGGGCAGCGGGCCGCGCACAGACGCGAGGAGCCCGAGGATCCGCAGGGCGTGATCCAGTGCGGGAACCTTCGACTGCGACATGGTGAGACTCTATTCCGTGTCCGGGAGCGTGAAGCGGTGGAGAGCGTCTCCGCGAAGCGCAGCGGGGCCCGGCGTTCAGCACGCCCGGCCCCGCTGCGCTTCGCGAGCTCCTCGAGGGCGGCTCAGATGCCGTTCTCCTCGAGCCAGTCGGTGGCGATCTGATTGATGTCGTCGCCGTTCGCGATACGGTCGTTCATCGCCATCAGATTCTCTGTGGTGAGGGCGGCAGAGATGGAGTTGAGCACCTCGACCACCTCGTCGCTCGCGACGTTCTCGTTGATGACCGGAAGGATGTTGGCCGGAGGGAACAGCCCCTTGTCGTCTTCGAGAGCGACGAGGCCGTTCGCCTCGATCGCGGGGTCGGAGCTGAACATGTCGCCGACCTGCGCCTGCCCGTTCTGCAGTGCGGTAAGCGTGAGCGGACCGCCCGCGTCGAGCACCTTGAACTCCTTGAATTCGAGCCCGTAGACCTCTTGCAGGCCGGGCACGCCCTCGTGACGGGATTTCCACTCGGCTGGTCCGGCGAGCACGAGCTCGCCCGCGACGGGCTCGAGGTCCGAGATGGTCTTCAGGTCGTGCTCCTCGGCGACGTCGGGCGTGACGACGAGCGTGTCCGCGTTCTCCGCCTCGGACTCGTCGAGCACCATCAGCTCATCGGGGGCGAGCAGTTCGTCGAGCTGCGTGCGCAGCCCCTCGGGGTCGCTCGGATCGATCTCGCCGCCGAGTTCGGCGAGCAGCGAACCGTTGTACTCGGGCAGCAGGTTGATCGAGCCGTCGCGCAGCGCTTCGAGGTAGATCTCGCGGCTGCCGATGTTGAGCTGCTCCTCGACCTCGATGTCGGCGTTCTGCAGTGCTTGCGAATAGATGGTGGCGAGCAGTTGGCTCTCCGCGAAGTCGGCTGAGCCGACGATGACCGTGTCGGACCCTCCGTTTCCGCCCCCGTCGCCGGAGCCGGAGCTGAGCGGGTCTCCGCCGCCGCCGCAGGCGGTGAGGGCGAGCGCCGAGACGGCGATGATCCCTGTCATGATGAATTTCTTGCGCATGAGATTTCCTTTCGAGGGGGTCCGATTCTCCGCGGCTATCCGCGGCCCAGGTTCAGCAGAGCGGTTTCGGTATCGAGCGCTGCGGGGGTCCTCTGCTGACGTACGCGGCGGGTGAGGCCGGGTGATACGAGCAGGCGCTCCAGCAGGGCGAACGCGACCTCGAGCAGGATCGCCAGCACGGCGAGCACGATGGCACCGCCCGCCATCTCCGCGTAGTTGTTGCCGGCGCGGCCGTCGAGGATGAACCGTCCGAGGCCGTCCAGCGAGACGTAGGCGGCCACTGTGGCGGTGGAGACGATCTGCAACGTGGCTCCGCGGATGCCCGAGAGCGTCAACGGCAGTGCGCACGGGATCTCGATCTTGAAGATGATCTCGACGGTGGAGAACCCCATGCCGCGGGCGGCGTCGATGACGGAGCGATCGATCGCGCGGATGCCGCTGGCGACCCCGCTGAGGATCGGCGGCACTGCGAGCAGTACCAGCACGATCAGCGACGGGATGATGAATGCCAGGTTGCTGGCGAATGCGGGAGAGATGATGAGCACGAGCAGGATCAGCAGACCCAGTGTGGGCAGCGCGCGCATCGCATTCACCGATCCCATGATCAGGCTCTCGCCTTTGCCGGTGTGCCCGACGAAGATGCCCAGCGGTACCGCGATGATCGCCGCCACGAGCAGGGAGACGAGCGAGTAGATCAGGTGCATCATCGACTGATACGGGATCGACCCGGCTCCGCTCCAGTGCGCGGGGTCTGTGAGCCAGCCGAAGATATCCATTACAGGGCCCCCTTCTGGCTCCACGGCGTGAGCGTCTTGCCGAGCAGTACGAGCAGCCGGTCGAGCAGGAGCGCGAGCAGCAGGCAGACCACGAGGCCTACGATGATGGGCACGAACAGTCGGCGGGTGAACCCCATCGTGAAGAGCGTGCCGAGCTGGGCGATGCCGATCACCGCCGCCATGGTGACGATCGAGATGTTCGCGACCACCACCACTCGCAGACCCGAGAGGATCGTCGGCACCGAGATGGGCAGCTGGATCTTGAAGAAGGTCTGCATCCGCGTGTAGCCGATGCCCTCTGCCGCCTTCACGACGTCGGGAGAGACGGAGTCGAGGCCGTCGGCGACGACGCGCACCAGCAGTGCGATCGTGTAGATCACGAGGGCGACGATGATGTTCAGCGGATCGAGGATCTTGGTGCCCAGGATCTGCGGCATCAGGATGAACAGCGCGAGGGACGGGATCGTGTAGAACAGGCTCGTGCCGCCGACGATGAACGTGTACAGCCGCCGGTAGTTGAACGCCAGGTAGCCGAGCGGGATGGACAGGATCAGGCCGATCAGCGTCGGCAGCAGCGTCAGCCAGAGGTGTGACAGCGTGAGCTGGCCGATCTGCTCGGCGTTATTGGCGATCCAGTCGAGCCTCATGAAGACCGCTCCTCTGCGAGCGATTCGACTGCGCCGTGGATCACGGCGTCGGAGCCGAGCGTGCCGAGGTAGTAGCCGCGGTCGTCGACCACGATGGCCCGGCCGCTGGGGCTGGCGAGCGCCGCGTCGAGCAATTCGCGGTAGTTGCCGCGACTGTGCGAGACCGTCGCGGCGGGCACGAGGCGGTCGCTGGAGGCTGTGCCCGCGGTCGTCCGCGTCCAGCCGAGCGGCGCGTCGAACTCGTCGCGGGCCACGATCCAGGCCCCTTCGGTTGCGCCGACCGGCTCACCGACACGCGCCGAGGGCGTCTGCTGGGGCGCGAGCGAGGCGATGCGCTCGAAGCTGAGCGCGTGGTAGCCCCGCGACTCGCCGAGGAAGTCGGCGACGAACGCATCGGCGGGGCTCGCGAGGATCTCGGCGGGGGAGCCGATCTGGGCGAGGACGCCGCCCTCTTTGAGTACGACGATCTGATCGCCGAGCCTCAGCGCCTCGTCGATGTCGTGGGTGACCATGATGATGGTCTTGGCGAGGTCGGCCTGGATGCGCAGGAATTCCGCCTGCAACTGCTTGCGCACAATCGGGTCGACTGCGCTGAACGGCTCGTCCATCAGCATGAACGGAGGATCGGCCGCGAGTGCGCGGGCGACGCCGACCCGCTGTTGCTGGCCGCCCGACAGCTGCCAGGGGTAGCGGCTGCCGTAATCCCGGTCGAGGCCCACCAGTTCGATCAGGTCGGCCGCGCGGGTTCGGGCCGCATGCTTGTCGGTGCCGTTCAGGTAGGGCACAGCGCACACGTTGTCGAGCACGGTCTGGTGCGGGAAGAGACCGGCGTTCTGGATGACGTACCCGATCTTGCGACGCATCTTGATGGTGTCGACCGCGGCATTGTCCTCGTCGCCGAGCAGGATCGTGCCCGAGGTCTGCTCGATGAGGCGGTTCACCATGCGCAGCGTGGTGGTCTTGCCGCAGCCCGAGGGGCCGACGAGCACGGTGATCTTGCCGGTGGGAGCCGTGAAGGAGAGGTCCGCCACGGCCGTGGTGCCGTTGTCGTAGGTCTTGACGACGTTCTTGAACTCGATCATGCGCGATGTGCTTTCTGGCTGCGGCGCGTGCTCCGGCTGCGAGCAGCGGCCTGGTGGGATGCGGGTGCGGTGCTCGATGGATGTGGCGACATCTTTGTCTTTCTATCTCTGGTCGTATCCGGTGTTTCGAGGGACATCGGCGGCGAGGGATCAGCGTTGAGGGTGGTGCTTGTACGCTAACCCATTCCGCACTAGATTTTCACTTGTTAGAAGTGTAGTTTTTCATATCGTAATAATCTAGTGATTGCTGTGAAATATATTCCGATCTGTGACAAGGCGCCGACGATGACCTACACCCTCCCCACCGAGCTCACCGTTCACGACATCGCGGCGATCGCCCGAGGTGCCGGGATTCGGGTGAGCGCATCCGCCCGGCGCGACATCGCGGAGCATCACCGGGCCGCGAACACGATCGCCGAGACCCGGCCCGTCTACGGCCGCTCCACGGGTGTCGGCGCGAACCGCCTGACCACAGCGGCCGCCGATCCCACCACTCACGGCATGAACCTGCTGCGCAGCCACGCCGTCGATGCGGGCGCCCCCTTCGGGGCGGAGACCACCAGGGCCATGCTCGCCGTGCGACTGAACCAACTGCTGCAGCCCGGCTCGGGCATCGACCCGATCCTGATCGACGGACTCGAACGCATGCTCGCCGGCAACCACCTCCCCGAAGTGAGACGCTTCGGGAGCATCGGCACCGCCGACCTGCCAGCCTTGGCCGGCACGGCGCTCGCGCTGACCGGTGAACGGCCCACGAGCGTCGACGGGTTCGAGCCGATCGGACCGATCCGCGCCGACAGCGCACTCCCGTTCATGAGCTCGAGCGCGCTCACCCTCGCCGGTTCCGCGCTCGCCGCAGCCCGCCTGGAGACGCTCACCCGCGCCGGACTCGCCGCGTTCGCGCTTTCGGCGCTCGCCGCGCGCGCGAATCCCGAGGCGTTCTCGCCCGAGGCCGCGCTCGCGATCGGGAGCCCGACCTCGGCCGCGAACGCCGAGACGCTGAACGCGTTGCTCGGCGAAGCGGTGTGGGATCCGGCCAGGATCCAGGACCCCTTCGCGTACCGCGGCTTCCTGCCGGCCGCGAGTGTGACGACCAGCGCGGTGCGCCGGCTGAGCGAATCGGCCGAGACGCTGTGCAGCAGCGCTCAGGAGAATCCGCGTTTCTTCACGGACCGGGGCACCGTCGTGCACCACGGCGCGTTCCTCGAGAACTGGCTGGCGCACGAGCTCGATGCGACGGCGATCGCGCTCGCGCAGTCGGCGCCGCTCGTCGTCGGGCGGCTGCGCTTCATCAACGACGACGCGTTCTCCGGGCTGCCGCGCTTCCTCGCTCCCTCGGGCGGCGGTGACTCGGGCACGATGATCGCGGAGTACGTCGCCGCCAGCGCGCTCGGCGATATCCTCGCGGGCGCTGCGCCGGTCTCCGTGCAGAGCGTGGTGCTCTCGTGCGGCGTGGAGGACGACGCCACGTTCGCGACGACCGCGCTCGGCAAGCTCGAACGGTCGATCGAGGCGTTCGAGACTCTGCTCGCGTGCGAGATCCTGGTCGCTGTGCGCGCGCTGCGGCTCAGCGATGTCTCAGATGAGGGGATGTCGCCCGCGGTGCGCCGGCTGTTGGAACTGGCGAGCGCGCTGCCCGAAGATCTGTCCGACCGCGACCTGCGCGGTGACGTCGAGGTCGCGCAGAGCCTGCTCGACGGTTTCGCCGAGGTCGCGGCAGAGGTCCGAGCGTTCACCGCAGTCGCCGCAGCATCCTGAGTCTCCGGCCGGTCGTGCGGCATGGCCGCCGTTAGACTAGGTGCGGGGACTCCGCCGACGCGGGCACCCGAACAGTTGGAGAACTCGGAAATGGCAGCGAAGTCGACGCCCGCGAGCGGGCCGGAGGTCGATGCGTCGAACGGGCCGCAGGCGGTGCACCGCGCGCTCGAGGTGCTGACGCTCGTGGTCGACAGCGGCCCGCTGACGCTGAGCGACATCGCTCGGGCGAGCGGCCTGCCGACGAGCACGACGATGCGCATGCTGCGGGCGCTCGAGACCTGGGGCTATGTCTTCCGGTCCGCGGATGGCCGCTACGATACCGGCAGCCGCTTCGTGCAGTCCCGCGTCTCGGCCGACGGCGCCAGACCCGAGGATCTGATCGACCTCTCCGCCGCGGTGATGCAGCGGTTGACCCAGGTCACGTTGGAGTCGAGTTATCTGGCGGTGGCCGGCCCGGCGAACACCTGCACGTTCCTGCGCGAAGTGCAGAGTCCACTGCCGATCCGGCACGTCCGCTTCGACGGCTGGGAGGGGCGCACCGTCCCGATGGCGGGGTCGGTGGTCGAAGAAGTGCTCGAGGGCAGGATTCCCGAGACCGGCTTCGTCGTGAACGCCGCCGTCGCCGACCCCGACTCGGTCGTGCTCGGCGCGCCCGTCTATTCGGTCGACGGCGCCTGCGTCGCCGTGCTCGAGGTGACCGGCCCGCGGTTCCGCATGCCCGACGACGTGGTGGCCGCCCACGGCGAAGCGCTCAAGGCCGCAGCCTCCGAGCTCTCCGAACTGCTCGTCAGAGGCGCTTGACCGGTCAGCGCGAGGTCACGGCGTGCAGCAGCTCCGCAACCGGGGTGAATGCTCCGTCGAGCAGCACCTCGGGCCCTGCGTGAACGCCGCCCCCGACATCGATGCCGAAGCCCCGGGCGCGTAGGCGCCCCCCGATGACGACCTCGGTGATGTCCGCCGCGGTGGCCGACATCACCAGCTGCGCGGGCTCGCTGCCCGCGGTGCGCACCGTGTCGGGGTCCACGACGATCAGGTCGCACACCGCGCCCGCGCGGATCTCGCCGACCGTGCTCTCTCCGCTCTCCCTCGCTTCTGCGCTCCCTGGTCTCCGGCCTCCCGCGCTCCCCGCGGCACCCGCCTCGCGCCCGGTGCTCGCCGTCCCCCCGGCCGTCATCGCGGTGACGAGCTCGGCCGGTGAGAACCGGCCGCGCTCGCCCGATGCGAGGCGTTCTCCGTGCTCAAGCGCGCGGGCTTCGACGAGCGGGTCGACGACCGCGTGCTGATCGGTGCCGAGCGCGATCGGCGATCCCGCGTCGTGCAGTTCCCGGGCCGGCCCGATGCCGTCGCCGAGGTCGGCCTCCGTGGTGGGGCACATCACGATCGTGGCGCCGCTGTCGCCGAGCAGTTCAATGTCGTGCGACGTCAGGTGGGTCGCGTGCACCGCTGAGAGCCTGGGGCTCAACAGGTCGTGATCCGCGAGCAACTCGGTCGGGGTGCGACCCGTCTCCGCGAGGCACGCCTCGTTCTCGGCGGGCTGCTCCGACAGATGGACGTGCAGCGGCACAGACGGGTCGAGGCGCTCTGAGATCAGGCTGAGTGCGGGGACGGGCACGGCGCGTACGGAGTGCAGCGCAGCGCCGACGATCACCTCGTCGGCGGAGAACTCCTCGGCGACGCGGTTGCGCAGCGACTCGAACCGGGTCAGCCACCGCTCGGCCGTGCCGTCGCCGAAACGCGCCTGCTCGTCGGTCAGCGGCGCGCCGAAACCGCTCGAGAGGTAGCAGGTGTCCAGCAGCGTCAGTCTGATCCCGGTCGCCCGGGCCGCCCGCGCGAGCGCCAGTTCCATCGCGTGCGGTTCCGCGTAGGGGACCCCGCCCGGGGCGTGGTGCACGTAGTGGAACTCGGCGACCGACGTCCACCCGGCCGCCACCATCTCGCCGTACACCGCGGTGGCGATGCGCTCGTAGCTCTCGGGGGTGAGGCGCGCCGCCTCCCGATACATCAGTTCGCGCCAGGTCCAGAAGCTGCCGCCGTCGGCGTGGGCGCGGCCCCGCAGCAGCCGGTGGAAGGCGTGGGAGTGCGCGTTGACGGCGCCAGGGAAGACGACTCCTCGCAGCCGTCGATCGGCGGGGACGGGGGCGACCCCCGTGGCGACGGCCGCGATCCTGCCCGCTTCGTCGCAGTCGATGCGCACCCGTTCGACGATCCCGCCGCCGACCCAGGCCTTCGGCGCCCAGAACGAGTTCATCGCAGCATCCCCTCCAGCACGTCCGCCAGTGCGACGGCCGAGTGATCGGCGTCGGCGTCCTCCGCGTACTCCTCGGGGGAGTGGGAGATGCCGCTCGGGTTGCGGGTGAAGAGCATCGCGCTTGGCGCGAACTCGGCGAGGATGCCCGCGTCGTGCCCCGCGCCCGTGCGCAGCACCGGGGCGTCCGGCAGCAGCTCGGTGAGCTCGCGGGTGAGACCGGCGTCGAAGTGGGCCGTGGGGCTCCACGACTCCTCGGTCACGGCGACCGTGCAGCCGCGGGCGGCGGCGATCCGGGCGCAGGCCTCCTCGATGCGCGTCACCAGCGCGCGAGTCGTCTCGTCGTGCGGGTGCCGGGCGTCGACCCAGAAGCTCACCTCCGAAGCGATCACGTTCGTGCCGCCGGGGAACGGCTCGAACCGGCCGACGGTCGCTCGGGCGTCGTCGATCTGCTCGGCGAGGTCGGCGACGGCGCCCACCATCTCGGCTGCTGCGACGACCGGGTCGGAGCGGTCGCTCATCGCCGTCGTGCCGGCGTGGTTGCCCTGGCCCTGCACCGACACCCGCCAGCGCCCATGCCCCAGGATCGAGGAGCCGACGGCGATCGGTCGGCCGAGGTCGATGAGTCCCCGCCCCTGCTCGATGTGCAGCTCCACGAAGCGTCCGATGCGGCCGAGCGCCTCGTCGTCGCGGCCGAGGTGGTTCGGATCGAGGCCGCCGGCGGCGAACACGTCGGCGAGGGTGTTGCCGTCCTGGTCGGTGAGGCTGCGTGCGCGATCGGCGGAGAGCTTGCCCGTCAGCAGACGGGATCCGAGACAGGCGATCCCGAACCGCGACCCCTCCTCCTCGGGGAACACGGCGACGGCCAGGGAGCGCCGCGGTTGCACGCCGCGCTCCCGCAGCACATCGACCGCTTGGAGCGCCGCCGCGACGCCGAGCGGGCCGTCGAAGGCCCCGCCGCCCGGCACGGAGTCGAGGTGGCTGCCGGTGACCACGGAGCCGGCCTGCGGCTCGCCCCACCACGCCCAGATGATGCCGTTGCGATCGGTGGTGACGTCGAGGCCGCGGCGTTCGGCCTCCGCGATGAACCACGATCGCAGATCCAGCTCGGCCGCGGAGAACACCGGTCTGTAGTATCCGCCCGAGCGCCGGTCCCGGCCCAGCTGCTCGATGTCCGCGAGTAACCGGGTGACGCTCATGCTGGACACTCCTTCTTGTCGGGCGAGACACCGGTGGGCGGGGCGCTGCCGGTGTGTTTCGACGGAAGCCTAGCCGTGAGGTGATGGTGCTCGGAAGCGATTCCCGATCGAAAAGACGCCGGAAGGAGAACAGTTGTCCGGTATTTCGGACGTGCGAAACTGTGGGGTGTCGGGGGATCTGAAGGTCGCGGTGGCCCGCCTCGAGGGCCCGCGGCCGCCCCTCATCCGGGCGCAGTGAGGCGGGGCCGCTGGCGCGGTACGATGGCAGGCGTGTCTGCAACGAGTGAACGCGACGAGATCCTGGCCGCCCAGCGCAACGACGACAGCTTCGACACCCTCTGGGACGAGCTCGAGTGGCGCGGGCTGATCCACGTCTCGACCGACCAGGGGGCCCTGTCCGAGCTGCTCGAGGGCGAGCCGTTCACCTATTACTGCGGCTTCGACCCGACCGCGCCGAGCCTGCACCTGGGCAACCTCGTGCAGCTGCTCGTGCTGCGCCGCCTGCAGCTCAAGGGCCACAAGCCCCTCGGCCTGGTCGGAGGCTCGACCGGCCTCATCGGCGACCCGCGCCCCACCGCCGAGCGCACCCTGAACACGCGGGAGACCGTCGCCGAGTGGGTCACCCGCCTGCAGGCGCAGGTGACGCGCTTCCTCTCGACCGAGGGCGAGAGCGCGGTGCGCCTCGTCAACAACCTCGACTGGACCGCACCGCTCTCGGCGATCGACTTCCTGCGCGAGGTGGGCAAGCACTTCCGCGTCGGCACGATGCTCAAGAAGGACGCCGTGGCCGCGCGCCTGAACTCCGACGAGGGCATCAGCTACACCGAGTTCAGCTACCAGATCCTGCAGGGCTTCGACTACCTCGAGCTGTTCCGCCAGTACGACTGCAGGCTGCAGACGGGCGGCAGCGACCAGTGGGGCAACCTCACGAGCGGCACCGACCTGATCCGCAAGGTCGAGGGCGCGTCGGCCCACGCCATCGGCACGCCGCTGATCACGAACGCGGACGGCACGAAGTTCGGCAAGAGCGAGGGCAACGCGATCTGGCTCGATCCCGACATGTGCTCGCCGTACACCTTCTACCAGTTCTGGTTGAACCAGGCCGACGCCGACGTGATCGACCGGCTCAAGGTCTTCACCTTCCTGAGCCGCGCCGAGATCGAGGAGTACGCCGATCAGGTCGAGCGCGAGCCGTTCAAGCGCGCGGCCCAGAAGCGGCTCGCGCTCGAGGTGACGACTCTCGTGCACGGGCCGGCTGCGACCCAGGGCGCGATCGACGCGTCGGAGGCCCTCTTCGGGCGGGGCGATCTCGCGGCGCTCGACGCCCGCACGCTGGGCGCGGCGGTGAGCGAGCTGCCCGGCGCCTCCGGCGAGACCGGTGAGGCGATGGGCCGCCTGCTCGGCGGTTGGCGGGCGAACGCGGAGGGCGAGGCCGAACTGACGGGCCGCGCGCTGCCCGGCCCGCTCGTGACCGAGCTCATGGTGGCCGCGGGGCTCGTGAAGAGCCTGAGCGAGGCCCGCCGCGCCGTCGCGCAGGGCGGCGTCTACCTCAACAACGCCCCGGTGCAGGATCCGGATCGCACGCTCGAGGAGGACGATCTGCTGCACGGCGCCTACGCGGTGCTGCGCCGCGGCAAGAAGACCCTCGCCGGGATCGCGCCCTAGCCGAGCTCCTCGGCCGCGAGGGTCACCATCGAGAGGTGGCCGCGCACGAGCCGCTCGGCGAGCTCCGTCTCGCCCGCCAGCAGCGCGCCGACGAGACGCACGTGCTCCATCCGCATCTTCTCGGAGTCGGCGCGCTTCGCGTTGATGACGTCGATGAAGAGCGAGGAGTCGAGCATCAGCTCGTTCTCGATGCGCGTCAGCGCGCTGTTCCCCGTGAGCGCGACGATCGCGGTGTGCAGCTCGCGGTGCGCGGTCGTCGCCCGCACGGTGTCGTTCTCGTCGAGCGCGGCGCAGTAGCTCGTGATCGCGTGCTGGAGGCGGCGGATGCTCTCCGGCGAGGCCCGATCGCACGAGCGCGCGGCCTCGCACTCGATCAGCAGGCGGGCGTCGAGGCTGTCGCGCATCTCCTTCTCGTCGAAGGTGCGCACGCTCGCGCTGCGGTACGGCCGGCGCTCGAGGTAGCGCTCCGTGACGAGCCGCTGCAGCACCTCCCTGGCCGTCGTGCGCGAGACGCCGTACTGCTCCAGGATCCAGCGCTCCGTGATCGGGGAGCCCAGCGCGATGCGCCCGGCCAGGATCGCGTAGACGATCCTCCCGGCGACCTCGTTCGAGGCGAGCGTGCCCTCGTTGGAGGTCAGCGTGCCCTGGCGGGATCCGAGAGCCCCGCCGTCGGCCCCGAGCACCCCGTCGCCCGATCCGAGCGCGCCCGCGCTCGATCCGGCCGCCCTCGCCCCGCGGTCGGCGGCGCTGCCGAGGGGCTCGAGTCGGCGCTGACCCAGACCGGTGTCGTTCATGACCTCATCCTATGGGGCAAACATTGTCGGTCAAAAATTTGACTTGAACACTGGGAGCCTGCATGCTTGGATAAATTTTGTACGACAATCCTTGCGATGTGGGAAGGACCGGTGGCCATGGTGGAAGACGATCCCGGACAGCGGAGCGGAAAGCTCTGGGGCGGGCGATTCGAGTCGGGGCCGTCCCCCGAGCTCGAGGCGCTCTCGCGCTCGCCGCGGGAGTACTTCGACCTGGTGCGCGACGACGTCGCCGGGTCCACGGCCCATCTCGGAGAGCTCGAGCGCGTCGGCCTGATCGACGCGGATCTGCGCCGGCGGATCGCCGAGACGCTCGAGCAGATGGTGGCGGACCACGAGGCCGGCGCTCTGCAGCCGCTGCCCTCCGACGAGGACGTCCACGGCTACCTCGAGCGCGTGCTCGTCGAGCGCCTCGGCCCGGAGGCCGGGGCGATCCGCGCCGGACGCTCCCGCAACGACCAGGCCGCCAACAACCTGCGCCTCTACCTGCGCCGCACGATCCCGCGCCTGACCGCGCTGGTCGGCGAGCTCGTCGAGGCGCTCGTCGACCGGTCCGAGGACACGGCCGGCGTCGTGGCGCCCGGCTTCACCCACCTGCAGACGGCGCAGCCGATCCTCTTCGGCCACCAGCTGCTCGCGCACGCCTGGGCCGTGCGCCGCGACATGACCAGGCTCGTGCACGCCTGGGAGGCCTCGGGGCTGTCGCCGCTCGGGTCGGCGGCGCTCGCCGGATCCACGCTGCACGCCGACCAGGAGGCGATGGCCGCCGACCTCGGCTACCGGGGCATGGTGCCCAACTCCATCGACGCGGTGTCGAGCCGCGACCACGTGGTCGACTTCCTCTACGCGGCCGCCATGCTCGGCACCGACGTCTCGCGGCTCTGCGAGGAGCTCTGCATGTGGGCCTCCAAGCAGTTCGGCTGGGTGCGGCTGCACGACGGCTACTCCACGGGCTCGTCGATCATGCCGCAGAAGAAGAATCCCGACATCGCCGAGCTGTCGCGGGGCCGCACGGGCCGGCTGCACGCCAACCTCATCGGCATGCTCTCGGCGCTCAAGTCGCTCGCCTTCGCCTACAACCGCGACCTGGCCGACGACAAGCACTACACCTTCGACTCGGTCGAGACCCTCGAGCTCGTGCTCCCGGCCCTCACCGGCATGATCCGCACCCTGGAGTTCGACGCCGAGGAGATGCGCCGCCAGGCGATCGACGGCTTCTCGCTCGCCACCGAGGTCGCCGACTGGCTGGCGGAGGGCGGCATGCCGTTCAGCGAGGCGCACGACGTCACCGGCCGCCTCGTGCTGTTCTGCGAGGCGAGGGGCGTCGGGCTCGAGGATCTGGGCCCGGCCGATCTCGCCGAGGTCGACGAGCGGCTGACCCCCGACGTGCTCGAGCGGCTCACGCTCGAGTCGGCCGTCGCACGACGCGACGGTCTGAACGGCACCGCGCCCGAGGTGCTCGTCTCGCAGCAGACCCGGCTGCGGGCCGAGCTCGGAGAGGTCGTCGCCCGATTCGACGTGAACACCGCCGGCACTGAGAGGGCAGCATCATGACCGCCGTAGCCAACTGGACCGACCCCGCCGGCAGCGGCGTCGACGTCGCCCACGCCCACCGCATCGGCCGCCGCCACCCCACGCGCTGGGTGACCGGCATCGTCGTGATCGCGATCGTCGCGATCATCGTCTACGCGTTCGCGACGGGCGACATCGACTGGCCCGTCGTCGGCGAGTACTTCTTCGACTCGACGGTGCTCGCGGGCGTGCGCAATGTGATCCTGATGACGATCCTCGCGATGCTCGTGGGCGTCGCGCTCGGCGTCGTCGTCGCGCTCATGCGGCTGTCGGCCAACCCGGTGCTCCGGGCGACGAGCAGCGGCTTCGTCTGGGTCTTCCGCGGCGTCCCCCAGATCGTGCAGCTGCTCATCTGGTACAACCTCGCGCTGATCGTTCCCTACATCTACATCCCCGGCATCATCGACGAGCGCACGGTCGACGTCATGTCGCCCTTCATCTCGGCGCTGCTCGGCCTCGGCCTCCACCAGGCGGCCTACGCGTCCGAGATCATCCGCGCCGGCATCATGAGCGTCAGCCGCGGGCAGATCGAGGCCGCACAGGCGCTCGCGATGCCCCGCTCGCTGATGCTGAAGCGCATCATCCTGCCGCAGGCCATGCGGGTCATCATCCCGCCGATGGGCAACGAGTTCATCACCATGGTCAAGATGACCTCGCTGGCCTCCGTGATCCAGTACACCGAGCTGCTCTACAGCGCTCAGACCATCTACCTCGCCAACAACATGGTGATGGAGCTGCTGTTCGTCGTGTCGCTCTGGTACATGGTGCTCGTCACCGTGCTGAGCTTCGGCCAGCACTTCCTCGAGCAGCGGTTCGGGCGCGGGTTCCAGCCCCGCACCGCCGCCAAGAAGCGGACGAAGGGAATCGCCAAGTGAGCGCGTTCATCGAACTGCGGAACATCCACAAGAGCTTCGGGCACCTCCACGTGCTGAAGGGGGCCGACCTGGAGGTGAACGCCGGCGAGGTGCTGTGCCTCCTGGGACGCTCCGGATCCGGCAAGAGCACGCTGCTGCGCTGCATCAACCAGCTGGAGACGATCGACGAGGGATCCATCGTGGTCGACGGGCAGCTGCTCGGCGTCGAGTGGCACCGGGGCAGGCTGCGGGAGCTGAAGGACCGGCAGGTCACGGCCCAGCGCCGCGACATCGGCATGGTGTTCCAGCAGTTCAACCTGTTCCCGCACCTGTCGATCCTCGAGAACGTCACCGAGGCGCCCATCCGCGTGCTCGGCCAGTCGCCGCGGCAGGCGAAGCAGTACGCCGTCGAGCTGCTCGAGCGCGTCGGCCTCGGCGACAAGGTCGGCAGCTACCCGCTGCAGCTCTCCGGCGGGCAGCAGCAGCGCGCCGCGATCGCGCGCGCCCTCGCCATGAAGCCCAAGGTCATGCTCTTCGACGAGCCGACCTCGGCCCTCGATCCCGAGCTCGTCGGCGAGGTGCTCGAGGTCATGCGCGGTCTCGCCGAGAGCGGCATGACGATGATCGTCGTCACCCACGAGTTCGGCTTCGCCCGCGAGGCCGCCGACACCGTCGCCTACATGCACGACGGCGTCATCATCGAGCGCGGCTCCCCGGAGCAGGTGCTCTCCGACCCCGTGGACGACCGCACGCGCTCGTTCATCTCCGCGGTGAAGTAGCCGCGGGCGACCCGACCCATTCGAAACCCCGAAACCCGATACCACGACACAGGAGTGTGGATCCCATGAAGAAGAAGACATTCGCCGCGGTGGCCCTCGTGGCCGCAGCCATGCTGACCGTCACGGGCTGCTCCGGCAGCAAGCTGCAGCAGGAGGACGAGGCGAGCGGCAGCTCGACCGCGAAGGCCGACAAGCTGATCTTCGGCGTCTCCAACGGCTACCCGCCCATGGAGTACACCGATCCCGAGACCAAGGAGTTCACCGGGTTCGACGTCGATCTCGGCAACGCCATCGCCGAGGAGCTCGGCAAGGAGGCCGTCTGGGAGGAGATGGAGTTCGACCAGCTCATCAACTCGCTGAAGACGAGCCGTGTCGACGCGACCATGTCGGGCATGTCCGACACGGTCGAGCGGCAGGAGACGATCGACTTCGTCGACTACGTCAAGGACGGCCCGCAGTTCTTCACCTCGAACACCCAGGCGGCCGAGGTGAAGACCCGCGCGGATCTCTGCGGCACCAAGGTGGGCACCGTCTCGGGCACGACCTACGTCGAGAGGATCGAGGAGTGGTCGGCGGAGAACTGCCCCGCCGATCAGGCCATCGAGGTGCTCCGCATGGCGGAGGGGACCGACGTGCTGCTGCAGCTGAAGCAGGATCGCATCGCCGGCGCCATGCTCGGCACCGTCAGCCTCGCCTACCAGCTGACGCTGAACCCCGACACCTACACGCTCGTCGAGGAGCCGCTGAGCGAGGACCTCTACGGCATCGGCGTGAAGAAGGGCAACGAGGCGCTGCTGACCGAGATCCACGACGCCATCGAGAAGCTGCGCGAGGACGGCACCTACGACGAGCTGCTCACGAAGTACGGCCTCGAGGACTACGGCGTCGACGAGGTCACCATCAACCTCGGCGAGTAGCGCCGACCACTCGACCGGATCACGACAGGGAGCATGATGCGAGCAGTTGAATTCGACACCCCCGGGGCGCCCGAGGTGCTGTACGTCGCCGAGGTGCCCGAACCGCAGTGCGGGCCGGGCGAGGTGCTGATCGAGGTGGCGGCGGCGGGTATGAACTACGCCGACCTGCTGCAGCGCCGCGGCACCTACGGCCTCAAGCCGGGGGCGATCGAGCGGCTCGGCCTGGAGTGCTCCGGCCGGATCGTCGACGTGGGGGCCGAGGTCCCGGGCCTCCGCGTCGGCGACGAGGTGTGCGCGCTGCTCGCGGGCGGCGCGTACGCCGAGCGCGTGGCGGTCGACGCCTCCCTGGTCCTCCCGAAGCCGCGGGGCGTGGATCTCGTCGGGGCAGCCGCGCTGCCCGAGATGGCCGCGACGGTGTGGTCGAACCTCGTCGACATCGGCGGCCTGCGCGGCGCGCGCACCGTGCTCGTGCACGGCGGTGGCGGCGGCATCGGCTCGGGCGCGATCCAGGTGGCGAAGGCCTTCGGCGCGCGCGTGATCACCACCTGCGGCAGCGAGGAGAAGGCGGCCCTCTGCCGCGAGCTCGGGGCCGACGTCGTGGTCAACTACCGCGAGGAGGACTTCGTCGACGTCGTGCGGGAGGAGACCGGCGGGGCTGGCGTCGACCTGATCCTCGACAACATGTCGGCGCTGTACCTCGGGCGCAACGTCGCCGCCTGCGGCATGGACTCCCGCATCGTCATGATCGGGCTGCAGGGCGGCAAGATCGCCGAGGTGGATCTCGGCGAGATGATGGAGAAGCGCATGTCGCTGCACGTCACCTCGCTGCGGGATCGACCGCTCGCCGAGCGGGCGCGGATCCTGCGCGGCGTGCGGGAGGACTTCTGGCCCCTCATCGAGGAGGGGCGCCTGCGGCCCGTCGTGGATCGGGTGTTCCCGATCGACGAGGCGGTCGCCGCGCACGCGCACGCCGAATCGGGCGCGCAGCGCGGCAAAGTGCTGATCCGGCTCGGGGAGTGATCCGTGCAGCGAGCCATCCCGCCCTCGTTCGAGGGCGGTCTCCCGTGAGCGGTCGACGCTACTTCGGCCTGGCCTTCGATCTCGACGGGCCGAGCGGCGACGCCCTCGTCAACGGCAGCATCTGGCGCAAGCCCGGGTACTTCGCATTCGGCGCCTACGGGCCGAACCGGGCCGTGCCGCGGTTGCTGGAGCTGCTCGCAGGCCTCGGGATCCGGGCCACCTTCTTCACTCCGGCGTGGGTGGTGCGGCGGTGGCCCGAGCTGTGCCTGGCGATTCGCGACGCGGGGCACGAGCTCGCGGGTCACGGCGACCGCCACGAGGCGCTCTTCGGGCTGCCCGCCGATGAGCAGCGGGGCATCCTCGAGCGCGCCCAGCAGACGTTCCTCGACGTGCTCGGGGCGGAGGCGCACGGCTTCCGCGCACCCTCGGGCGACCTCGACGCCACGACCATCGCCCTGCTCGGCGAGCACGGCTATCGCTACTCGAGCTCCTTCCGCTCGGGCGATCTGCCCTTCCGGCACGAGGTGAACGGCCTCGCCGAGCTGCCGGCGAAGTCCCTCTTCGACGACTACGCGGCCTTCGCCTACACCCGCTCCCCGAACTTCCCGGCAGGGCTCGACCGGATCGCCGACTACGGCGCCGTCTTCCGCTCCTGGCGGGAGGAGGCCGTCGCCGGGGCCGACGAGGGGGTGCCGGTCACCTCGATCTGGCACCCGAAGATCATCGGCACGCCCGGTCGGCTCGTGCTGCTCGAGCGCTTCCTCCGCGAGCTGCGGCATGAGCACGGGATCCGCGTGACCCGATGCGACGAGATCGTCGCCGACTATCTGGGGGTGGGAGCCGCGTGAGCTGGCCGCACGGAGACGGCTGCGCCGTCGTGATCACCGTCGACGTCGACGGCGACCTCCCCTTCCTCGCCGCCCACCCGGAGAACGAGCACCGGGCGAAGTCGCGGTCCGTCGGCCGCTACGGCCCCGAGGTCGGGGCGCGGCGCGTGCTCGGCGTGCTGGAGCGCTGCGGGGTGCGGGCCGACTGGTTCATCCCCGGGCGGCTCGCGGCCGACGATCCCGAGCTGCTGCGCGAGGTGACCCGAGCCGGGCACTCCGTGGGCGTGCACGGCGACGCGCACCTCGACTTCGACGGGCTGAGCCTCGACGAGCAGCTGCGCGAGATCGCCGGAGGGGCCGCCGCGCTCGCCGCCGTGACCGGCGAGCGGCCGCGGGGGTTCCGGATCCCGTCGGGGGAGTGGCACCCCGAGCTGCCCCGGCGCGCAGCCGAGCTCGGCTTCGAGTGGTCGTCGTCGCTGCCGTCGGACGACCACCCCTTCCGCACGGCTCCCGGCCTCGCCGAGGTGCCCTGGCGGTACGAGCTCGAGGACGCCCAGTACTTCGCGTACAACCTGGATCCGCCGTTCCCTCCCGGGCAGTCGCGTATCACGCCGATCGAGACGGTCGAGGCGAACTGGTGGTGCGAGTACGAGGGCGCCGCGCGGTGGGGCACCCTCTTCGTGCTGCGGCTCAACGCCGAGCTCATCGGCACTCCGGGGCGCGCACGCATGCTCGAGCGGCTCATCGGCCGCATCCGGGCCGACGGCCGCGCCGAGTTCCGATCCTGCGCCGAGGCCGCCGCCTTCGCCGACCTGCGCCCCGGCGCGACGGGCGAGCACCCCTACCAGCTCTTCGAGCGCATCCGCGGAGAGGAGCTCGCGCGGTGACCGGGGAGGCGGAACCGCGAGGTGCTGCGCGCAAGGTGGGGCACGAAGACGCGGGGCGCGGCGACGCGGGTCGTGGCGCCGCCGCGGAGCTCGGGGAGTGGATCGCAGCACTCGTTCCGGCGGAGGCCGGCCCCGCGCGCCTCGACCGCATGCGCGGCCACCTGCTCGACACTCTCGGCGTCACGGTGGCCGGCTCGGGCAGCGAGCCGGCGAGGATCGCGCGGGCCGTGTTCGACTCGAGGGGCGACGCGACCGTGATCGAGGCGGGTGCGGCCGACACCGAGCGCGGGGCTGCGGGCGGATGCGGCGCGGCTGACGGCCGCGGCCTCGCCGACGCCGCGAAGTGCAACGCCGTCGCGGCCCACGCGCTCGAGCTCGACGACACGGAGGGCTGCGACCACACGGGCGCCGTGGTCGTGCCGGCGGTGCTCGCCCTCGCGGAAGGCATGGAGGCGCGGCCCAGCGGCACCGATCTGCTCACCGCGATGGTCGCGGGCTACGAGGTGGGCCGGCGCATGCAGAACGCGCTCGGCGGCTATGAGGCGCACAACGAGTCGGGCTGGCACTCCACGGCGACCTGCGGGGTGTTCGCCGCCGCGGCCGCCTGCGCGAAGCTGCTCCGCCTCCCCGGTCGGCGCGTCGCGCACGCGCTGGCGATCGCCGCGAGCTCGGCCGGCGGCACCTGGGCCTTCGCCGCCGACGGCGCGATGGTGAAGCGCTTCCACCCGGCCATCGCCGCGGGCGCGGGGCTCGAGGCCGCCCGGCTGGCGGCTCGCGGCGCGACCGGGCCGATGCCGATCTTCGAGGACTGCTGGGGAGGCTTCTTCGCGACACACGGGAACCCGGACAGCCGCCCCTCCGAGCTCGTGGCCGGCCTGGGGAGCACCTGGCACGCCGACCACTCGGCGATCAAGCTCTACGCCTGCTGCCGGAGCGCGCACGCGACTCTCGACGGGGTGCTCGAGCTGATCGGCGACGGGCGGCTCACGCGCGACAACCTCCGCTCGGCGACGCTCACACTGAGCCCCTTCCTGGCGCGGATGCTCTGCCCGTCACCCGTCGAGAGCATCGACGCCGCGCGGATGAGCCTCCCCACCGGCATCGCGCTCGCGCTGCTCGGCTCGCCGCTCAGCCCCGAGGCGTTCTCCCGCTTCGCCCGCCCGGAGGTGGCGGCGCTGCGCGAGGCCGTCGAGGTCCGCGAGGATCCCGAGGCGCGGGTGCCGAGCCTCGTCGTGCGCACCGACCGCGGCGAGTTCGCGGTGCGGCGCGTCGAGGCGAGGGGCAGCCAGGCGCTGCCCCTGACGCTCGAGGAGATCGTGCGGAAGTTCGAGTGGGTCACCGAGCCGCACCTCTCGGACGCGGGCCGCGCAGCGCTCCGCGCGTACGCCCTCGGTCTCGACGATTCGCCGCTGCCCGAGCTGCCGGTGCTCGACGGGCGCGCATGAGAGGGCGCGCATGACACCCGAGTGGTTTCCGGCCCTTCCTGCGATGCTGGAAGCCTCAGCCGCCAGAATCATCCGAGACGCATGAGCCGATCGGGACGCCCCGAGAAGGAGAGAGACGATGGCCGACGACAACCTGCATGCCCGGATGCACAGCGTGTCCGGCGAGACCCGACGCATCGTCGACGAGGTGCTCGAGTACTCGCGCCGGCGGATCCTGGCCGACGGCACCCCGCTCGACCACGCCGCCTCGGAGGCGGAGCTGCGCCGCATCGCCGGAACCACCATCGACGAGGCCGGCATCGGCGCGAGCCGGGCGCTCGCGATCTTCGAGCACGTGCTCGCCCCCGCCTGCATCACCACCGACCATCCCCAGTTCCTCTCGTTCATCCCGAGCGCGCCGTCGAAGGCGGCGATCGCCTTCGACCTCGTCGTCTCGGCGAGCGCCCTCTACGGTGGATCCTGGCTCGAGGGAGCCGGCGCGGTGCACGCCGAGAACGAGGTGCTGGGCTGGCTGGCGGGCGAGTTCGGGCTGCCGGCGGGCGCCGGCGGCGTCTTCGTGCAGGGCGGCACGATCGGCAACCTGTCCGCGCTCGTCGCCGCGCGAGACGACGCGAGGATCCGCGCCGACGACCCCTCGGGCTCGCGAGGGCGATGGGTGATCGTGTGCAGTGCGGAGGCGCACTCGTCGATCGTCTCCGCCGCGCGCGTGATGGACGTCGACGTCGTCACGGTGCCGGCCGACGAGGACGGCGTACTGCGGGCCCCCGCCGTGCGGCGGGCGCTGGAGGAGCACGGCGACCGCGTCATCGCGGTCGTGGCCACGACCGGGTCGACGAACTTCGGCATCGTCGACGACGTCGCCGGCATTGCGGCCCTGAAGCGGGAGTTCGACTTCTGGCTGCACATCGACGGGGCCTACGGGCTGACCGCGATGCTCTCGCCGCTCGCGCGGGATCTCTTCCGCGGCGTCGAGGAGGCCGACTCGGTCATCGTCGACCCGCACAAGTGGATGTTCGCCCCCTACGACGCGTGCGCGCTCATCTACCGGGATCCCGAGACCGGGCGACGGGCGCACACCCAGCACGCCGGGTACCTCGACGTCCTGACCGACTCGGCCGACTGGAGCCCCTCCGACTACGCCGTCCAGCTCACGAGGCGGCCCCGGGGCCTGCCGCTCTGGTTCTCGCTCGCCACCTACGGCGCCGGCGCCTACCGGCAGGCCATCGGCCACTCGCTCGAGCTCGCGCGGCGCATCGCCGCAGAGATCGCCGCCCGCCCCGAGCTCTCGCTCGTGCGGGAGCCGCAGCTCTCCGTCGTGGTCTTCGAGCGCGAGGGCTGGGAGCGGGCGGACTACGACCGCTGGTCGGCGAGGCTGCTGGAGGAGCAGCGGGCGTTCGTCGTGCCGAGCTCGCACGCGGGGCGCCCGAACGCGCGGTTCGCCATCGTGAACCCCCTCACCACCTTCGAGCAGCTGACCGGCATCCTCGACACGATGCGGTAGGGATCCCGCGCCCCGCACCCGCCCCGCCCGCCCCCGTCCTGACCCCGCCCCCGTCCTTGACCCCTTCCCACGCCTGGCCGGCCGGGGATGACCTAAGCTGGGAGGCGTGGTGAACCCAGAGATTCAAGGCCGGAGCTACGCCCCGACCGCCCCCTACCTCGTGGGGCGCGAGAAGGTGCGCGAGTTCGCGAGGGCCGTGCTGAGCGAGGCCCCCGTCCATCACGATCCCGAGGCCGCCCGCGCCGCTGGCTTCTCCGACGTGGTCGCCCCGCCCACCTTCGCCGTGGTCGTGCAGGAGTCGACGCTGCAGCAGCTGCTCGCGGACGCGGACGCCGGGGTCGACTTCTCGCGCGTCGTGCACGGCGACCAGCGCTTCAGCTACACGCGCCCCATCGTCGCCGGCGATGAGCTCACCGCCACGCTGACGATCGCGGCCGTGAAGCAGCTCGGCGGCCACTCGATGGTGACCGCGTCGAGCGAGATCGTCGACGCCGCGGGCGAGCACGTCGTGACGGCGATCTCGACGCTCGTCGTGCGGGGAGCGGAGGACTGACCATGACTGCACCGATCTTCGAGAACCTCGTCGTCGGCGACGTCGTCGCCGAGCGCGACCTCGTCTTCACCCGCGACGCGCTGGTGCGCTACGCGGGCGCCTCGGGCGACTTCAACCCGATCCACTACCGCGACGACGTCGCGCAGTCGGTCGGCCTGCCGGGCGTGCTCGCTCACGGCATGCTCACGATGGGTGCGGCGTCCTCGCCCGTGCTCGAGTGGCTCGGCGGGGCCGGCTGGGTGAAGGACTACCAGTCGCGCTTCACCCGCCCCGTGCCGGTCGACGGCAGCGAGGGCGCGGCGGTGCGGGTCACCGCCGCCGTCGGCGCGCTCGACGCCGAGGCCCGCACGGCGCGCATCGACCTCAAGGTGGTCTTCGACGGCGCCACCGTGCTCGGCAAGTCGCAGCTGCTGGTGGCCTTCGCGTGACCGCCGCGGGCGAGGGCCTGGCGGCGATCGACCAGGAGACGCCGCTCGCGAAGCTCACCACGATGCGCGTGGGCGGCCCGGCCGAGCGGATCCTGGTCGCCGAGACCTCCGACGACCTGGTGCGCATGGCCCAGCAGCTGTGGGACGAGGACGAGCACTGGATCCTGCTCGGCGGAGGCTCGAACACCGTGATCGGCGACGACGGGTTCCCCGGCACCGTGCTGCTCGTGCGCAACACGGGTATCGAGCGCGTGGACGAGGCGGGCGCCGGGATCCCGGAGCGGGCCGCGGCCGACGGAACCGCGCTGCCCGAGGGCACGGTGCGGCTGCGCGTGCAGGCGGGCCACGACTGGGACGAGCTGGTGGCCGTCTGCGTGGAGCACGGCTGGTCGGGCATCGAGGCGCTCTCCGGCATCCCCGGGCTCGCGGGCGCGGCTCCGGTGCAGAACATCGGGGCGTACGGCCAGGAGCTCTCGGACGTGCTGCACTCCATCACGTTCCTCGACCGCGAGAGCGGCGAGGTGCTGCGGCTGCCCGCCTCGGAGCTCGAGCTCGGCTACCGCAGCTCGGCGATCAAGTCGGGCCGCGAGGGCGTCGTGCTCTCGATCGACCTGCTGCTCGCCGAGGACGAGGATCGCGACAACCCCCTCTCCGCCCCCATCGCGTACGGGCAGCTCGCCGACGCCCTCGGCGTGACGATCGGCGACCGCGTCTCGATCCGGGAACTGCGCAGGTCGGTGCTGCGGCTGCGCGCCTCGAAGGGCATGGTGCTCGACGCCGAGGATCACGACACCTGGAGCGCCGGGTCCTTCTTCACGAACCCCATCGTCTCGGAGAGCTTCGCCCGCACCCTGCCCGTGGAGGCGCCGCGCTTCCCGGTTCCCGGCGTCGAGCCCGAGCCGGCGGTCACGCCGCTCGAGGATCTCGCCGCGGGCCTCCCGCTGCGGGTTCCGGATCCGGCGCCCGAGCGCCTCATCAAGCTCTCGGCCGCGTGGCTGATCGAGAACGCTGGCATCGAGAAGGGGTTCAGACTCCCCGGATCCGGCGCCGCGATCTCGTCGAAGCACACCCTCGCGATCACGAACCGCGGGGCGGCGAACGCGGCCGACGTCGCCGAGCTCGCGCGTTACGTGGTGCAGCGCGTGCAGGCGGAGTTCGGCGTGCTGCTCGTGCCCGAGCCGAACCTGATCGGGCTCGAGCTCTAGGCAGCTCGGGATCCAGGGCCGCGCACGGCGGCTCAGCCCCCGCGGAGGCGGCGCAGTAGACTGGATGCTGCCGTGCCGGAGCGCGGCGCGAACGGCGAGGAAAGGGGCACCGAGTGGTGACGAACGCGACCGAGACCACCCCGACCGGGCGGCCGGAGCGACTCATCCCGGTTCCGCAGGAGCTCGAGAGCCACGGGCCCGCCCGCACCATCGCGATGTGCAACCAGAAGGGCGGGGTGGGCAAGACCACCACGACGATCAACCTGGGCGCCGCGCTCGCGCGCTACGGCCGCCGGGTGCTCGCCGTCGACTTCGATCCGCAGGGCGCGCTCTCGGCCGGCCTCGGCGTGGCCGCTCACGACGTGCCCACGATCTACGACCTGATGCTCGGCCACGAGAAGGATCCCCGCGCGGCGATCCAGCAGACCGAGACGCTGGGTCTCGACGTGATCCCCGCGAACATCGACCTCTCCGCGGCTGAGGTGCACCTCGTCTCCGAGGTCGCGCGGGAGCAGATCCTCGCCGGCGTGCTGCGCAAGGTCGCCTCCGACTACGACGTCATCCTGATCGACTGCCAGCCGTCGCTCGGCCTGCTCACCGTCAACGCGCTCACGGCGAGCCACGGCGTGCTGATCCCGCTGGCCTGCGAGTACTTCGCGCTGCGCGGCGTGGCGCTGCTCATCGAGACGATCGAGAAGGTGCGGGATCGCCTCAACCCCATGATCGACCTCGACGGCATCATCGCGACCATGTACGACTCCCGCACCCTGCACGCGCGCGAGGTGCTCGAGCGCGTCGTCGACACCTTCGGCGACAAGGTCTTCGACACCGTGATCGGCCGCACCGTGAAGCTGCCCGACGCGTCGGTGGCGGCGAAGCCCATCCTCGACTACGCGCCCGCGAACCCGGCTTCGGAGGCGTACCTGAAGCTCGCCCGCGAGCTGGTGGAGCGCGGCCTCGTCGCGTGAACCCATGATCGCGCGCGGCACTGACGGGGAGGCGGACGCGCGGGGCGCGGCCGCTGATCCCGAGCTGCCCGCGGAGGCTCCCGGCAACGGCAACGGCGACGGCTTCCGCGTCTCGCTCGAGGTGTTCGACGGCCCCTTCGACCTGCTGCTGAACCTCATCGGCAAGCACGAGCTCGACATCACCGAGGTCTCGCTGAGCCTCGTCACCGACGAGTTCATCGCCTACCTCGCGAAGCTCGAGGGGCAGGGGATCGCCCTGCTGGATCGCGCCTCCGAGTTCCTCGTGGTGGCGGCGACGCTGCTCGACCTGAAGATCGCGAGCCTGCTGCCACAGGGCGAGGTGGTCGATGCCGAGGACGTCGCGCTGCTCGAGGCCCGCGACCTGCTCTTCGCCCGGCTCCTGCAGTACCGGGCGTTCAAGCAGGCGAGCGCGTGGTTCCGCGAGCGCCTCGACGCGGAGGGGGCCCGGCACCCGAGGCTCGTGCCGCTCGAGGCGAAGTACCGGCAGCGCGGGCCCGAGCTCGTCTGGACGCTCTCCGTCGAGGATTTCGCGGCCCTCGCCACGCTCGCGTTCGCGCCGCGGGAGATCCCGACCGTCGGCCTCGACCACCTGCACGCGCCGCTCGTCTCCATCCGGGAGCAGGCCGCCATCGTGGTCGCGCTGCTGCGCTCCGAGGGGGCGAGCACGTTCAGGCAGGTGATCGCGGGGGTGTCTGAGCGGGGCGTCGTCGTCGCGAGGTTTCTCGCGATCCTGGAGCTGTACCGCCGCTCGGCGGTGAGCTTCGAGCAGGTGGAGCCGCTCGGCGAGCTGACGGTGCGGTGGGTCGGCGAGAGCTGGTCGGACGACGAGCTTGCTACGTTAGGCAGTGATTATGACTGAGATCGAGAGGACCGTCGCCGAATCGGGGACGCAATTGCACGTTTCGGAGCCCGGGAAAGATGCTGTAGCGTCCCCGATTTCGGAGCAGGGGACCGGAAGCGCGGGGAACGCCGGGGGAACCGGAGAGACCGACGATGCCGAGGGCGCCGAGAGCGCGAGCGGACTGGCCCGCGCCCGCGAGGCGCACCCCCTCGCGCAGCAGCTGGAGGCGCTGCTGCTCGTCGCCGACGAGCCGATCAGCGCGGTCGGGCTCGCCACGGCGACCGACCGGCCGGTGCGCGAGGTGCGCGCCGCGCTCGCCTCCCTCGTGCGCGACTACGACGGCGACGGATCCGGCCCCCAGCGCGGCTTCGAACTGCGCGAGGTCGCGGGAGGCTACCGCTTCTACGTACGCGAGAGCCTCGACCCCGTGGTGGCCGACTTCGTGCAGCAGCAGACTCCCGCGAGGCTGTCGCAGGCGGCGCTCGAGACGCTCGCGGTCATCGCCTATCGGCAGCCCATCTCGCGCGGCGCCATCGCCTCGATCCGCGCGGTCAACGTGGACTCCGTGGTGCGCACCCTCGCCTCCCGGGGGCTCATCACCGAGGTGGGACAGGAGCCCGAGACGGGAGCCCTGCTCTACGGCACGACCGACGCGCTGCTCGGGCACCTCGGCATCTCGGGGGTCGAGGAGCTGCCACCGATCGCACCCCTGCTCGACGACGGCCTGGAGGGCTTCGAGAATGAACGACTCTAGCAAGCGCGCCCGCGGGACGGGATCACGTGATGGGGGGTCCCGCGGCGCGGGCTCTCGCGGTGCGGGATCCGGTGGATCTGGCGGTTCGGGGTCTGGCGGGGCGGGATCCGGCGGCGGGCTCGGCGGATCTGGCGGCGGGCTCGGCGGCTCCTTCTCGGTCGACGGGCAGGCCGTCGAGATCGACCTCGCCGAGTTCGGCTGGCCGGGAGACGAGCCGGCCGGTTCGAGCGAGGGATCGGCCCGCGGCGGCGGTTCGCGATCAGGCGGCGGTGCGGGATCCGACGGCGGTTCGGGATCCGGATCCGCACCCGAGGACGACGGCCGCGTCCGCCTGCAGAAGGCGCTCGCGCACGCCGGCGTCGCATCGCGCCGCGCCTGCGAGACGCTCATCGCGAGCGGCCGGGTCACGGTGAACGGCCGCGTCGAGCGCGAGCTCGGCAGCCGGATCGACGTCGACGCCGACGAGGTGCGCGTCGACGGCGTGGTCGTGCAGCTCGACGTCTCCAAGCGCTACTTCGTGCTCAACAAGCCGCGCGGCGTCGTGTCGACGATGTCGGACGAGCAGGGGCGCCCGGATCTGCGGGAGTTCGCGGATCAGGTGGAGGATCGCCTCTACAACGTGGGCCGCCTCGACACCGACACGAGCGGGCTGCTGGTGCTCACGAACGACGGCGAGCTGGCGCACAAGCTCGCGCACCCGAGCTTCGGGGTGCAGAAGACCTACATCGCGAAGGTGCGCGGCCGGGTGACGCCGGCGGTGATCCAGCGCCTGAAGGAGGGCGTCGAGCTCAAGGACGGGCCGATCCGCGCCGACGCGGCGAAGCTGCTGCCCGGCGGCAGCGGCAAGACCCACTCGCTCGTCGAGATCACCCTGCACTCGGGGCGCAACCGCATCGTGCGGCGCATGCTCGCCGAGGTCGGGCACCCGGTCGACGAGCTGGTGCGCCGGCAGTTCGGACCGCTCCACCTGGGCACCCTGAGGCTCGGCGAGCTGCGGGAGCTATCGGCGGCCGAGCGCGGCGCGCTGCTGAGCGCCGCCGAGGACGGGGCCGCCGATCCGAAGGGAATCGGATCGAAGAGCTCCGGTACGAAGGGCTCCGGCACGAAGGGCTCCGGTACGAAGGGTGCGAAGGCGTCGCAGCAGAACCGCCAGAAGCCCGTCACCGCCGGCCGGCCCGGCGACGGCAAGGGCGCGCGCGGCATGCGCGGGATCGCGTCCAAGGGCAGCCCCCACAACCGCAGGAAGGGAGCGCGATGAGCGCCAGCACCTCCGAACTCGCCTCGCGGGTGCGCGGCCCGGTGCACGTGATCGGCGCGGGCCTGCTCGGCGCCAGCGTCGGTCTCGGCCTGCGCGAGCGCGGCGTCGACGTCACCCTCGAGGATCTCTCGCCGACCTCGGTCGCGCTCGCCGCCGACTACGGCGCCGGCCGCGCGCGCGCCGAGAGCGATCCCGAGCCCGCCCTCGTGGTCGTCGCGACGCCGCCCGACGTCACCGCCGACGCGATCGAGCGCGCGCTGATCCGCTTCCCGAACTCGGTCGTCACCGACGTGGCGAGCGTCAAGCTCGCCCCCTTCGAGGAGCTCACCCGTCGGGGCCTCGACCTCACGAACTACGTCGGCTCGCACCCGATGGCGGGGCGCGAGCGCGGGGGAGCGATCATGGCGCGCGCCGACCTCTTCGTGGCGCGCCCCTGGATCATCTGCCGCGACCACGAGACCCCGGCCGAGGCCCTCGCGCTCATCGAGGCGGTCGCGCTCGACCTCGGCTCGACCCCTCTCGAGATGACGCCGCAGGAGCACGACCGCGCAGTCTCGCTCGTCTCGCACCTGCCGCAGGTGGTGTCGAGCCTGCTCGCCGCGCGCCTCGTGCCCGCCACCGACCAGGCCATCGGGCTCGCCGGCCAGGGGCTGCGGGACACGACCCGCATCGCGTCGAGCGATCCCGAGCTGTGGGTGCAGATCCTCGGCGCCAACCGCCGCCCCGTGATCGAGGTGCTCGAGGCGTTCCAGAGCGATGTCGCGGCGTTCGCGGACGCGCTGCGGGATCCCGAGCAGCAGGGGGCGAAGCGGCGGATCGCCGACCTGCTCTCGGCGGGGAACCGCGGCGTGGCGAGGATCCCGGGCAAGCACGGCACCTCGGAGCGGTTCGCGAAGATCACCGTGCTCGTCGACGACCGGCCGGGCGAGCTGGCGCGACTGCTCACCGAGCTCGGAGAACTGGGCATTAATATGGAAGACTTGCGTCTCGAGCACTCGCCGGGCGCTCAGATCGGCTTCGCGGAGATCGCGGTGCTGCCCGAGGTCGCCGAACGCGCGGTCGCCGACCTCGTCGAACGCGGATGGAGAACGCTGTGACCGTACTAGTCGCCATCGACGGCCCCGCCGGCAGCGGCAAGTCGAGCGTCTCTCGCGCCGCCGCGGATCGGCTGGGATTCGGGATCCTCGACACGGGCGCCGCGTATCGCGCGCTCGCGTGGGCGGCGCTGCGCACCGGGACCGACCTCGACGACTCGCAGGCGATCACCGACCTGCTCGCGGCGTGGGCCTACGAGATCACGCTGCGCGGCGAGCAGCGCGTGACGGTGCGCCTGCCGGATCCGGAGGCCGGGCGCCTCTCGGAGACCGTGGACGTCACGGCCGAGATCCGGGATCCCGGCATCAGCGCCCAGGTGAGCCGCGTGTCCAAGCACCCGGCGGTGCGGGTCTCGCTGAACGCGATGTTCCGGCGGATCGTCGCCGAGTCCGGGCTGCCCGGCGTGGTCATCGAGGGGCGCGACATCACCACCGTCGTGGCGCCCGACGCGCCGGTGCGGATCCTGATGACGGCCTCGCCCGAGGTGCGCGCGCAGCGCCGCGCCGGCGAGCTCCCCGGCGCGAGCCGCGAGGACGTGCTGGCCGACATCCTCGCCCGCGACGCGAAGGACGCGCTCGTGGTCGACTTCGTCAACCCCGCACCCGGGGTCTCGCTCGTGGATACGAGCGACTTCGACTTCGAGCAGTCGGTGCAGGCTGTGATCGACATCGTGCGGGGCGCGCAGGGCGCGGCCGCAGGGGAGGAAACCCAATGACTGAGCAGAACCAGGCGCCCGAGGAGGTCGGGTTCGACCCGGCGGCCATCGGCGACGACGAGGTGATCGTCTCCGACGAGTTCGACGGGAGCGTCACCGACGAGGAGCGGCTGCGCGCCATGCGCTCGAACCTCGAGAGCTTCGCGCTCGAGGACGACGACCTCTCGCTCATCGGCGAGGACGGGGAGTTCCTCGGCTTCACCCAGCCCGAGGCCGAGGCGCTGCCCGTGGTCGCGATCGTGGGCCGCCCGAACGTGGGCAAGTCGGCGCTCGTGAACCGCATCCTGGGCCGGCGCGAGGCCGTGGTCGAGGACGTGCCCGGCGTGACCCGCGACCGCGTCAGCTACCAGGCGGAGTGGGTCGGCAAGCGCTTCACCCTCGTCGACACGGGCGGCTGGGAGCCCGACGCGAAGGGCATCGACGCCTCCGTGGCGCAGCAGGCCGAGGTGGCCATCGAGCTGTGCGACGCGGTGATGTTCGTGGTCGACACCCGCGTCGGCCCCACCGCCACCGACGAGCGCGTCGTGCAGCTGCTGCGCCGCACCGACAAGCCGGTCTTCCTCGTGGCGAACAAGGTCGACGACGCGGTGCTCGAGCCCGAGGCGGCGCAGCTGTGGTCGCTCGGCCTCGGCGAGCCGCACCCGGTCTCCGCGCTGCACGGGCGCGGCGTCGCCGACCTGCTCGACCAGGTCATCGCGGCGCTGCCGAAGGAATCCGCCGTCGCGCAGCCGAAGCTCGCGGGGCCGCGGCGCGTGGCGATCCTCGGCCGCCCGAACGTGGGCAAGTCGAGCCTGCTGAACAAGGCCGCCGGCGAGGAGCGCGTCGTGGTGAACGACCTCGCGGGCACCACCCGCGACCCGGTCGACGAGCAGGTGGAGATCGCGGGCCGCGTCTGGACCTTCGTCGACACGGCCGGCATCCGCCGCCGCGTGCACCTGCAGAAGGGCGCCGACTTCTACGCCTCGCTGCGCACGACGGCCGCCCTCGAGAAGGCCGAGGTCGCCGTCGTGATGATCGACGTGACGCAGGAGATCAGCGACCAGGACCTGCGCATCGTCGACCTCGTGCTCGAGTCGGGCCGCGCGCTCGTGCTCGCCTTCAACAAGTGGGACCTGCTCGACGACGACCGCCGCCGCTACCTGGAGCGCGAGATCGAGCAGGATCTCGCGCACGTCGAGTGGGCGCCGCGCGTCAACATCTCGGCGCGCACCGGCCGCCACCTCGAGAAGCTGGTGCCCTCGCTGGAGACGGCGCTCGAGTCGTGGGACACCCGCATCCCGACCGCGAAGTTCAACGCGTTCGTCGCGGAGCTCGTGCAGGAGCACCCGCACCCGCTGCGCGGCGGCAAGCAGCCCCGCATCCTGTTCGGCACCCAGGTGCAGAACCGGCCGCCGACGTTCGTGCTGTTCACCTCGGGCTTCCTCGAGCCGCAGTACCGCCGCTTCATCCAGCGCCGCCTGCGCGAGCGTTACGGCTTCGAGGGGACCCCGATCGTGCTCAACATGCGCATCCGCGAGCGTCGCGCCCGCCGGTAGCGGCGGGTGGGGGCGCGGGCCCGGTCTTGCGCTCCCCGCCGCCGCTGCTGCGGCCCTGCTGCCGCCGCCGCTGCTGCGGCCCTGCTGCCGCCGCCCTGCCGCCGCGGCCCTGCTGCCGCCGCCCTGCCGCCGCCGCGAATGGATGGGTGTTGTGCGAACGGACGGATGATGTACGGTGAACTACCCATCCACTCGCGGAACAGGCGTCCACTCGCGAATCAGAGTCGCCGCGAGCCGAGCTGGCCTCCCCGGGTTCTCACGTTCGGGCATCGCTAGGCTCGAAACGTGGCAGAGCCGAACTCCTCAGGGTCGCACGACGGCGGTTCCGCGAGCGACCGCGGGAGCGGTCACCCTCGTGAGCATCCGCACGACCGCGGAAGCACCCCAGACCGCGGAAGCGTGCACAACCGCGGAAGCACCCCAGACCGCGGAAGCACCCCAGACCGCGGAAGCGCGCACAACCGCGAGCTGACCCGGCTCGAGCGCGCGATCGACCGGGCGGCGCACCGCGTACTCGCCGGGAAGCCCGCCACCGGGCTGCGCGGCTTCGCCGTCGAGGCCGCGGTCTTCGTGCTGAAGCAGGCGTGGGCCTGCGTCTTCGGGGCACTGCTGCTCGCGGTGATCGTGGCTGCGCGCCTCTGGTACCCCGACGACGCCCTGCTCGCCAGGAACGACGCCCTCACGATCGCGGCGGTGCTGATCCAGATCGGCATGCTCGCATTTCGGCTCGAGAGCGGCCGCGAGCTGTGGGTGATCGTGCTGTTCCACATCACGGGCACGGCCATGGAGCTCTTCAAGACCGACATGGGCTCGTGGAGCTACGACGGGGATGGCGTGCTGCGCATCGGCGCGGTGCCGCTCTTCAGCGGCTTCATGTACGCGGCCGTCGGCTCGTACATGGTGCGGGTGTTCCGGCTGCACGAGCTGCGCTTCAGCCGCTACCCGGCGCGGTGGGCCACGACGGTGCTCGCGGCGCTCATCTACCTGAACTTCTTCGGCCACCATTACGTCTGGGACTTCCGGTGGGTGCTGCTCGCGGGCGTCGTGCTGCTGTGGTGGCGCACGATCATGCACTTCCGGGTGTGGCGGGCCTGGCTGCGGGCGCCGCAGCTGCTGATCTTCGCGGGGGTCGCGCTGTTCATCTGGCTCGCCGAGAACATCGCCACCTGGGGCGGCGCCTGGCTCTACCCGGACCAGCTCGACGGCTGGCACCTCGTGTCGCCGCAGAAGCTGATCTCCTGGTTCCTGCTGATGATCATCTCGGTCGTGATGGTCACCTGGGTGTACCCTCCGAGGGCGCCGGATCCCGAATCAGGCCCGGATTCCGAGCCCGGCCAGGATCCCGCGCGAGATGCCGGATAGAGGCGGGCGCAGGGTCCCGAGCCCGGGCGCGCTCCCGACCCCGAACGGCGTTCTGCGCCGGATCCGTGAGGGGATCCGGCGCAGAACGCTGACTCGGAGTACGGGGCCTCGCGGCCCACACTAGGAGAGGAAGGGGAGCGTGAAGATCCCGAAGCTCAGCAGCGACAGCACCACGATCAGCGCGAGCGCCGCGAGGGCGAGCATCGCCCCGTTGAGCGCGATGCCCCAGATGGTGAGCGTGCGCTCCGAGGTGCCGCGGCGCAGCGCGACGATGCCGAGGATCAGGCCGGCGAGCGGGGCGAAGAAGGTCCAGCCGCTCACGACCGAGACGAGGCCCAGCACGAAGCTCGCGATGCCGAGCCCGCGGGTGTCGTCGTTCGCGACCGCCGGTGCGGTACCGACGGGCTGCGCGGATCCGGCCGGATGCATCGACCGGCCCGGCTGAGCGCCGTTCGCGGCCTCGGCCGGCGCGGCGGCGGCTTCGCCGAGCAGGGACGTGTCGGCGAGCGGCGTCGTCTGCGCGGTGTCGGCCAGCACGGCGGTGTCGGCGAGCGGGGTGGTGGGGAAGGTTGCGGTGCTCATGGTGTCGGCTCCTCGGACGGGGCGCTGCGGGGTGCTGCGCTTCGATACTTCGAGCGTAGGATCCGACCCCCGTGCCGCGCGTCCTCCCGCGGTGCCGTCCGAGTGATACCGCGGTCTGATCCCGGGTTCGCGGTGCGATCCGGCCGCGGTCTGATCCCGAGCTCGCGGTGCGATCCGGCCGAGGTCTGATCCCGGGCCCGCAGTGTCGCCTCGCGGGCCCGGATGCCGCCCGGGCTGCATCCCGACCGGCATCCGGGGAGGATCAGTGCGAGGCGGCCGACACGTCGGTGCCCTTGGGCGTCATGAAGAACACGAGCGCGGCGACGGCGAGCATGATGGCGCCTCCCGCGATCCCGGTCGCCTGCATCGAGTGCGTGAACGCGACGCCGGCCTCGTGGGCGAGCTCCGGGATCCCGAGTTCGCCCGAGATCGCGACGGCGGCGCCGAGCGACTCCTCCGCCTGGGCGGCGAGCCTCGGGTCGACCGCGTCGAGCAGGCCGCCCGCGGTGAACTCCGCCCGGTACATGAGTGCCGAGATGCTGCCGAGGATCGCGACGCCGAGCACGGCGCCGAGCTCGTACGAGGTCTCCTCGAGCGCACCGGCGTTGCCGGCCTTCTCCTCGGGGGAGCCGTGCATGATCATCGCGGAGCCGATGGCGAGGGATCCGGTGCCGGCGCCCACGAGGGTGAGCGCGATGAGCACCGTGACGCCGTTCAGCGTGCCCGGCTGGAGGCCGACGAGCAGCATGCCGACGCCCGCGAACCCGACACCGCCGGCGAGGACGGCGCGGGCCCCGATGAGGCGCGCCAGCGGGGGAGCCGCGAGCGAGGCGATCGCGCCGGCGATCGCGACGGGGAACAGCCGGATCCCGGCCTCGACGGGCGAGGCGCCATCGACGAGCTGCATCCACTGCGCGAGCAGCAGCAGGGCGGCGACCATCGCGAAGGTCGAGCCGAGCGCCGCGATGATGCCCGCCGAGAACGGACGGCTGCGGAAGAGGCGAAGCTCGAGCAGGGGGTCCGTGCGGCGGAAGCTCCGGATCCCGAACCACGCGAGCAGCCCGCCGCCCGCGACGAGGGCGGCCCACGCCTCGGGCACCAGCAGGCTGGCCTCCTTGCCGAAGGCCTTGATCGCCCAGATGAGCAGCGTCATGCCGACGAGGGAGAGGAGCGCGGCGAGCACGTCCCAGCGGCCCGGGCTCGCGACCCGCGACTCGGGCAGCAGGAAGATGCCCGCGATCACGCCGATCAGCATGAGCGGCACGTTGATGAGGAACGCGGCGTGCCACGAGAAGTGCTCGAGCAGGAAGCCGCCGACGAGCGGGCCCACGGCGGCGCCGAGGCCCGAGACCGCGGCCCAGATGCTGAGGGCGGTGGCGCGCTCCCTGGGGTCGGTGAAGATGACCCGGATCAGGGAGAGCGTCGTCGGCATGATCATCGCGCCGCCGAAGCCGAGCAGGGCGCGGATCGCGATGACCGACTCCGCCGTCGAGGCGAAGAGCACGAGCAGGGAGGCCCCGCCGAAGATCGTGTAGCCGAGCAGCAGCATGCGCTTGCGGCCCCAGCGATCGGCGATCGCGGCGAACGAGACCAGCAGGCCGGCGAGGATCAGGGAGTAGATGTCGACGATCCAGAGCTGCTGCGCCGAGGTGGGGTGCAGCTCGGCCGCCATCTCGGGCAGCGCGATGTTGAGGATCGTCATGTCCATCGTGATCACCAGCAGGCTCGCGGTGAGCACGGCGACGGCGGCCCAGCGGCGGCCGCGGGTGAGCCGCGGGGCGGTGCCGGGGGCCGGGTTCGCGGCGGTGCCGGCGGGTGCGGACGGGGTGGACATGGTTATCGGTTCTCCGGTCGGGTGGGCATCGCCGCGAGCGCGCGGAGCGTGTCGGCGAGGTGGTCGGGTGAGATCGGGGCGTCGTGCAGCGCCGCGTGCATCGTGGCGCCGTCGAGGTAGGTGGCGATGGCGATCGCGCGCTCTCGGCCGAGGCGGGCGGCGATCATGTCGACCATGCGGTCGAACCAGCGCAGGGCGAGCGCCCGCATGCGGGCGTCGGTGGTGCCGGCCGTCATCAGCGCGATGTCGGCGTGCACCTGGCGCGAGTCGAGCAGGAAGCGGTGCATGGCCTCGGCGAGGCGGTCGAAGTCGTCGCCGTCCTCGTCGATGAGATGCTGCATCTCGGCGAGCTCCTCGTCGATCTGCTCGGCCAGCAGCTCGAGGGCGGCCTCGCGCAGCTCGTCGATCGACGAGAAGTACTGCGTTGTCGAGCCGAGCGCCACGCCGGCCCGCTTCGCGATGGCGCGATGCGTGAGGGCTGCGGCGCCGTTCTCGATGACGAGCTCGGCCGCGGCGGTGAGGATCGCCCGGCGTCGGCCCTCGGGGTCGTGCCGACGCCGGACGGGCGGGGAGGGGATCGCGGACGCCGGTGCTGCTTCTGCGGTTGCGGCGTCGGCGTTGGCCGTCGGTGCTGCTGCTGCCGTCGCTGGTGCTGCTGCTTCGACGGTCGCTGCTGCTTCTGCGGTTGCGGGCATGATTCCCTCCTCTCGGCGCCTCAATTTGGACGCTTGTACATGTACATTTGTACATCACTGATCGCGGCGGTGGCAATCCCGCTCGCGGCTCTCCCAGATTTCGCTCGGTTTCGACGAGGATGCCGTTGTCGGTGCGGCAGGGTAGCGTGGGCCGCGAAAACCGGGCACCGCGCCCGGTCACCAGAAGGGGAAACGATGACGACGCAGATCAGCACCGCCGACCTGTACGACGTGCAGGGCGAGGAGCTGCAGTCGACGCCGCTGCAGTTCCAGAACATCGGGGCCGTGAGCTCCTTCAGCGGTCCCATCCGCACCGTCCGGTGCTTCCAGGACAACGCCCTGCTCAAGCAGATCCTCGGCACGCCGGGGGAGGGGGCGGTGCTCGTGATCGACGGCGGCGGCTCGCTCGAGACGGCGCTCGTGGGCGACATCATCGCGACCCTGGGTGTCGACAACGGGTGGGCCGGGCTCATCGTGAACGGGGCGATCCGGGATCGCGTGGCGATCTCCACGCTGCCCATCGGGGTGAAGGCGCTCGGCTCGAACCCCGCGAAGTCGACGAAGACGGGTGAGGGCGAGGCGGATGTGCCGGTCACCTTCGGCGGCATCACCTACCGGCCGGGCGCCACCGTGTGGTGCGACGATGACGGGATCCTCGCCGAGCACTAGGGTCGCGGGCGCGGGGGCGGGCGCGGGAGCGGGGGCGGGCGCGGGAGCGGGGGTTCCACCGGACCGTCCGTGGGTGACGCCCGCGCGATCTCCTCGGACGCGGGCGTGGGATCAGAGCGCGGGCAGCTGCCTCACGAGGGTGCCGGATCCGCGGATGGTCGCGGCGCCCGCCGCGATGCAGCGGGCCTTGAGCTCGGCGTCGCTCGTGACGACCGTGACTCGGCTGCCGGTCGCGACGAGACGCGCCACCTCGCCCACGATCGTGTCGTCTCCGAGGCCCGGGGCGTCGACCACGGCGGCGTGCGCGCCTCCGGCGATTCCGCGCGAGACGCCCTCGGTGACGATCACCCAGTCGGGGAAGGCGAGGTGCAGGCCGGGCACCCTCGTCTCGGGCAGGTCGAGGAACCCCGAGCGGACGCCGGTCTCGGCGAGCCGGTCGATGCGATCCCGCAGTCGCTCGGCGGCGGCGCGGCGATCCCTCCACCAGCCGTCGGGCACCGACCCGACCACGTTCGCCGCGTCGACCACGACGGTCGGGGTCGCGTCGAGCAGCGGGCGGAGCAGGGGCCAGCTGGCGGCGAAGCCGGGGTGCAGCGCGTGGCGCTCGACGTCGTCGAGCGGAGCCCAGGCGAGGGCGTGGCTCTCGGCGTCGGTGATGGTGGGCTCGAAGGGGGTGACGACGTCGGCGATCAGGGTCGTGTAGGTCCAGCCGCCGCGATCCAGCACGTGCGTGAACCGCGGCTGCACGGCGTCGTCGGGGATCCCGGCCTCCTCCTGGGACTCGCGGATCGCACCCGCGGTCGCCGCCTCGCCCTCGTGGCGGGCGCCCCCGGGGATGCCCCAGGTGTTGCCGTAGTCGCTCCAGGAGACGCGGTGCTGCAGCAGGATGGCGTCGCGCGCGCGGTCGTAGGCGAGCAGCCCGGCGGCGCCGAAGCGACCCCAGTAGCGCCCGCCGTCCGCGGCCGTGACCCAGGCGTCGCCGGGATCCCTCATGTCGCTCATATTCCCCCGTTGCGCCTCTCGCCCTGACTTCCCATTCTGTCGTGCCCGCGAGGTCGAGGGCCAGACCTCTGTCTCGGGGCCCCTGGGTCGGAGCCCTCGGGCCGGAGCCCTCGGGCTACGCCCGCTTGACCACGCTCGACTTCAGCTGCATGGGGCCGAAGCCGTCGATCCTGCAGTCGATATCGTGGCCGTCGTGCCCGTCGACGAGGCGGATGCTCTTCACCTTGGTGCCGGCCTTGATGGTGCCGCCGCCCTTCACCCTGAGATCCTTCGCGACCGTCACGGCATCGCCGTCGCTGAGCACGTTGCCGGCCGCGTCGCGGACCTCGCGAGGGGCATCCGCGCCGCCGGCCGCACCGTTGTCGTCCGAGCCCGCCTCGTCGGATCCGCCGTCGCCCGGTGCCCACTCGTGCGCGCACTCGGGGCAGATCAGCAGTGCGCCCATCTCGTAGACGTAGGGGCTCTGGCACTCGGGGCATGGGGGAAATTCGTCGCTCATGCTCTCAGCCTAGGGGCCGGTGCGACGACCGGTGCGACGGCCGGCGTTGCGGTCGGTGTGTGCGCCTTTCCAAGCACCCGGCGATGGGGGAGAATCGAGGCATGGAGAACGTCAATGACCCGGTGACCGCCCTTCGGGAAGACGAGTGCTGGGAGCACCTGCGCGCGCACCAGCTCGGGCGCCTCGTGACCCGGGTGGGGGATGTCGTCGACATCTTCCCCGTGAACTACGTCGTCGACGGCGAGTCGATCGTGTTCCGCACCGCCGAGGGCGGCAAGCTCGCCGGCCTCACCATCAACGCGTCGGTGCTGTTCGAGGTCGACGAGTACACCGCAGACGACGCCTGGAGTGTCGTCGTGCGCGGGCAGGCGCACCGGATCGCCGACGAGGAGGAGCTCGCCGCCGTCGAGCAGCTGCCACTCGCGCCGATGGTGCCGACGCTGAAGCTCAACCACATCAGGATCACGCCCGACTCCGTGACAGGGCGCTCATTCAGGCGCGGGCCAGAGCCCGGCGTGTTCGACGTGCATCCATACTGAGGGTTGTGTCCGACTGCGATCGGTTGCAACCGATGATTCTGCGGCCGGACTGCCGGGTGGTCATCTGCGTCTCGAAAGTATGGGTAAGATAGAGGGGTTGCTTCGGCAGCGGACCGGCTCCGGCTGATTCCGTTGGAAGAGACGACGGGCTGTGGCGCAGCTTGGTAGCGCACTTGACTGGGGGTCAAGTGGGTTAGTGGGCTGTTTCGGTCTGAAAAGTGAACAACGGGATGTGGCGCAGCTTGGTAGCGCACCTGACTGGGGGTCAAGTGGGTTAGTGGGCTGTTTCGGTCTGAAAAGTGAACAACGGGATGTGGCGCAGCTTGGTAGCGCACCTGACTGGGGGTCAGGGGGTCGCAGGTTCAAATCCTGTCATCCCGACAGAAAAGCCCTGGTGAGATGGTAAATCTCACCAGGGCTTCGTCGTCTCGCTGGAGGGGTTTATGTAGACCTCTGCTCGCTCCGTGACGGTCGTCCAGCGGCCGGCCCGAGAACGCCGTCTACGACGAGCCGGGACCAAACCGGGACCAGAGGGCATGATCCCGTCCCCTTCTTCAGCTGATCGAGGGCGCACGGGAGTCCCGCACCGGATGTTGAACACCCGTGGAACCTTGGCTGCTGAGGAAGGCGTTGGCCTGTGCGGCGGCGTCCGCCAGGTGCCGGGTGTCGGGGTGCAGATACCCTCGCGTGGTTTCCAAAGACTTGTGCCCGAGGATCCCCTGCAGCACATGCAGAGGGATGCCCGCATCGGCGAGCCAGGTTGCTCCGGTGTGCCGCAGGCCGTGCCGAGTGAGGTTCGGCAAACCGAGTTCCGTGACCACCGCATCCCACTTCGTGGCGTCGCGAACGGTAGCGGTCGTGAGGACGCCTCCGCGCGGCCCGGTGAGGAGTCGCTCATCCGGCGCGCGACCAGCGGTAAGACGTCGGAGGACAGGCTCGAGGGGCTGCAGGATCGGGACGTGTCGAATCTCGCGCCCTTTGGTCTGCTTCGTGACCAGCCCACCGGAGCCGGGGAAAGTCTGGCGCCGGATCGTCACGATCCGCTGATCCCAGTCCACGTCGCCGACCTGTAGCCCTGCAACTTCGGATCCTCGGGAAGCAAGGAGAGCGCAGAGCATGACGAAGTCTGAGTAGCTTTGGTGAACCTTGCCGCAGGCATTCGCCAAGGTAGTGAGCGTCGCAAGATCTTTGAGGGCATGTACTCGCGGTGACGTGTCGTTCTCGACGACGGTGAGGGCGGTCTTGCCTAGGCTGCGACGCGAACGCTGGCGGGCGGGGTTGCTCTGGATGACATCGTCGCGGACTGCTTCATCGAGCACGCGCACGAGCGGTGCGATTGTGTTCTTGATCGTCGACGCGGAGCAGCGCGTTTCCCAGTCATCGATCGTGCGATCGATCATGCCTGCCGTAATCTGCGAGATCGGGAGATGGCCCAGGGACGGCAGGACGCGCAAGCGAAGGCCGACTTTGTATCCGTCCACGGTGGAGGTGGGATCCAAGCCCCGCATCCAACGGTCGCCGATAAAGGTGACGTACTCCGACAGCGAGATACGCCGGTCGATTCCGGTCTCTGCCGAGGCCTGCAAGCCTCGGAAGAACTCCTCGGCCGCTTCTTCGTCCGGAACGACGAGTGCACGAACCATCCGCTTCTTCGTCTCGGGGTCTGTCCATCTCGCCCGAGCGCGGATGCCTGATCGTCGGTACTCCAGGTCGGTGGCGACCTTCACCCCGATCGGTGGAATGGGCGGCAGGCCGTTATCAGGGCCGCTCATGGCTCAGCGACTCCAACCAGGCTTCGACTGCGTCGAGCCGATACCGGGTGATGCCTCCCAACTTGAGGAACGGCGGCCCCTTCTCATCTGCCCGCCACCGCGACAGCGTTGACTCCGATACCTTGAGGAGCACGGCCACCTCGTGACTATCGAGGAGCGGCGAGGTCAGGGCTGGCTCGTCGCTCATGGCTGCTCCCGCCACTCGAGGTTCGTGATCTCTCGGATCGTGGCGTTCTGCTCCGCCCGACGTGCAAGTACTTGCTCTTCCACGAACGCGAGGAAGTCCTCGGTGCGGTTCGTGACCGTGCGCTCGGTCGTGTCGGGAGCCTCCCAGTCTTCGGCTTCACCGCCGGGCCACTCGGTGATGCGGGTGGCGCGGTCGCGGTCGAGGCGGGTGCCGGAGATCGTGACCCAGTCGCGGAGGCGCTCGCGCGCGATCGCGAAGTCGTGGTGCCAGGCGAGGGCCTGGTTGCCTTTGGCCTGCGGGTCGAAGCAGAACAGCCAGTGCTGCCTGAGCGCCGACAGCTCCCACAGGAGTTCGGGGTGCCGGTGCCACATCGGCGGCACGACCTGGGCGGGCAGCCCGTAGGTGTGGCGGAGCCAGTCGACCCAGGCGTTCAGCTCGAGGAGCTCATGCTCGACATCGCCGGGCGGCAGCGTGCGCCAGTTGATCGGCCTGGGGACAGCGCCGAGAGTCTTCGCGATGTCGTTCGCGTACGCCTGCCTCGCGACCTCTCGGGCTGTCGCCGCGACATCCGGCGGCAGCCCCTCGTCGGCACCATCAGCCGGGGCGTCGCCCCCAGCAGGCGGGGCGTCGCCCCCGGCAGGCGGGGTGGGGTCGGTATTCATCAGAGGTACTCCAAACGCGTGAACGAGAAAGAAGGGCAGCGCGTGGCGCTGCAATGAGGGGCGGGTGCGGCAGCCGGCCGAGTCGCGGGGCGGGCTGCCGCACCCGGGTCAGCGGGCGACCGCTTCCCGCTGCACGGCCGGGGTCGTGGCGGCCTGGGGCGTGTCGGGGTCGAGCTGCGCTTCGCGTTCGGCGAGCGCCTGCTGCATCTCCCGGGCGGGGGTGTCGTGCTGCGGGCTGTCGCGGTCGGGGCGGCGACGATCGACGGTGTAGTTCGTGGTGTTGTTGTCGTGCCCGATCCGGGACGCGACGTACTGCTCGCGCTCCTGGCCCTCACTGTTGGTGTACTCGCGCTTCTCGGCCACGGCGATGAAGTTGTCGCCCTTGCGGAACTTCTCGTACGCGCGTTCGGCGGACTTGCGGTACATCACCAGATCACCGAAGTCGGGCTCGAGCTCGGTGAACGAGCTGTCCTCCTCGCGTCGGGACTGCGGCTCACCGATCCGGGCATAGAACCGCGCATCGCCTTTGCTCGTGAACGTCAGCTCCGGGTCGGAAGCGATGAACCCCCACAGCGGCTTCTTCTGCCGCTGCTGCTCCTCGGCTTGATCCTGCGGTTCGTCGGCCATCAGCTTCACTCCTTGCCTCGCGCCCCGCAGCCGTGGTGCGGGGTCACCAGGCAGGTACGACCCCCACCAGAGACTTACGCCTCCTCGTCACCGTCAGCACCATCCGTGGCCTCCGGGCTGGGGGTGGAACCGTGCTGGAGGGTCTGCTCGATCTCGGCGCGGTCGGTGCGGAGCTGTTTCGCACCGGGGCGGGCCGTCCAGGGGCGCAGCCGGGTGATGATCGGGCGTGCGGTGCGGAGCATCACGACCCCGGTGCCGAACGGCAGGGTTCGCAGGATGTCGGGCGGGAGGATCGGCACCCTGCGGATGGATCGCTGGTTGGAGTGCGCGCCGTAGGCGTCGGTCGTGATCGCGTCGGTGGTCTCGTCCCGTTCCCCGATCAACGTGGAGAGGTCTTGCAGGTCGCGGGAGTTGGAGGCGCCGCCGAGGATGATCTTCACGATCGCCGCATCCCAGATCGCCGACGCCTGGTTCTCACCCCACTTCTCCCGCGCCTGCGCGAGCGACTGCAGCACCGGCACCGGAGTGATCCCGGTACCCCCGCCTTCGGCCATCAGCGTCGGCAGCGACGGCAAGGGGCTCAAGTTTCCGATCTCGTCCAGCATGAGCAGCAGGGGCGGGTCGAGGCGCGCCCCGGGTGAGCGGGCCGCGATCTTCCTCGCAGTCTCGACGAGGTCTTCGATGAACGCGGCCACGAGCGCCGCCGACGCCCCCGCCCCCGCCCCGGTCGCAAGCAAGTAGAGGGTGCCGTTGCCGGTGAGGAACTCTTCGGGGTCGAACTCCTCCCCACCCGCCGGGGTGACCGCGTCCAGTACGCGCGGGTCGGCGAGCGCGGCGAACGCGAGGGACACGCCCTGCCAAATCGAGTCGCGGGTGCGGGGGTCGGCTTGCACCATCGCGTCCAGCGAGTCGGCCCACCCGTCGGCCGCTGCGGGGTGGGAGGAGAGGATCCTGACCGCGTCGGCGGCGAGCGTGGGGTTCAGCGCCCACTGGTACAGGGTGCGCGCGTCCCGGCCGTCGAGGGCGGCGGCGTGGAGGAGGCACTGGATCGCGGCGGTCGTTTTCCCTTCCCAGAAGCCCGCGTCCTGCACGCCGCCGAACCCGGTCGCTGTGGCGAGGCCTTTCGCGCGGATCATCGCCGTGAGCGGATCCTGACAGCCGCGCACCGGCGACCACCGCATCCCCGCCGGAAGCCCCGGCGCGAGCTGTTGCGGATCGAACACCGCGACCTTCCCTTTCCGGGCACGGGCCTGCATCGTCGCGGTGAGATTGTCCGGCCGCGTCGACGTCGTGATCACCGCGCCCGGGGCGTCGAGGATCGCGTTCACGGCAACGAAGAACCCTTTACCCGCACGCGGCGGCCCGATGAGGAGGATCGAGTCCTCCACGGTCGCCCACACCTGCCCGCCCTTGCCGTGCCCGAGGAAATACCCGACCTGCTCCGGCGTCACCGTCCCGTTCAGTGACGGGCGCAGCGTCGACGCCTTCCGCAGCAGCGCTTTCCGGGAGGCGACCTTCACGACCTCGGCCGCGGTCGCCGTTCCCGCGAGCCGGTGCGGATCTACCGTCGACCTTGCGCGGAGGATCGCCCGCACCACGAGCAGGATCGCCCCGGCCAGGGTGAGGAGGAAGGCGGCGACGACCGCCCAGTACAGGATCGGGTTCAGCCCGTCCGCGCCGAGCGCCGCACCCGGGTCGAGCGGGGTGGCGAGCACGCCGAGTCCGGAGGTGAACCCGCCCGACGGCTCGGGGAGGCCGGTGAGGAACGCGGCCACGGTGCCTGCGAGGCGGAGCAGCCCGGTGAACGCGGCGGCAGCGACGAGGGCGCCGAGTGCGAGATTGATGAAGACGTCGTTGGCAGGCCTCGCCTGCACCGGCCCAGACATACGGCACCTGCCTCCCGACCCCAGGGGTTGAACGGTGGGTGGGGTCAGGAGGCAGGTGCGGCGGCAGCAGCGGGGTCTGGTCGAAGCGGGTTGCTGGGTTAGTCGATGCGTTGCACGGAGGCGGTGCCGGAGATCCGGCCGAACAGCAGCACCTCCCCGGCAGGCTTCGGCGCCTCGCCCCGATCCAGGAGCGCCCGCACACCTCCGGTGTGGTCGGCGGAGGCGTGCCGCAGGATCACCGCGACCGCGACATCCTCCCCGGCGATGAACCCGTCCGCAGTGAACTCCACCAAGCTCGACAGTGGCATCCCCTGCGACGGACTCTCGGGTGGGGCGAACGGGGAAGGCGGTGCGGGCGGGGTGAGGACATCGGCCTGGATGCTGCCATCGAGCTCTCGCACCTCCACCCGCGTCGGGGACGCGAGCCTGGCGACGAGCTCGGTGACGGTCTGCGCGATCGCGTCCCGGCGGATCGGGGTCGCGGCGAGCTTGTCGCCGTTGACCGTCACGATCAGCGTGTCCGCGCTCACCGCCTCGAGCAGAATCTGCGGCAACACCGCAGGCACCACCACTGTCCGTGGCGTGTCGGCTGGGGTGGTCGGCTGGGGCTGCGTACGGCGGCGACGTGGAAGGCTCATGCCATGAAGGTGCGACCCGCGCCCGGCCGTCCCGGCTCTGGCCGCTCGGTCACTTCGACGATGAGGGTCGCTTCGCGTTCGGCGAGCTCGGAGATCGCGCCGGCCCAGCCTTCCGCGATCACGATCAGGCGCTCGTAGCCGGCCGACGCGATCTCGCCCTCGGCGAACGTCACCCACGGATACCGGCCGCGAGGCTCGGCAAGGCAGGCTTCGGACTCCCACGTCCAGGAGGTGGGGACGCGCTCATCATCAGACCAGTCGGTGCCGGTGTACTGCTCGGTGATCGCCAGCCGGGGCGAGGAGCCGGCCATCGGGGTGAACACGTAGTGCCCGGCCCCGAACGTGACCGGATCCGCATCCGCCAAGAACACGTGCTTCCCGAACCTGCGGCCAATCTCCCGCAGCCCGTCATCGAGAGCCATCATGTTCCGCACCAGCTCCTCCCGAGAGAGACTCATGACGCCCCTCCCGCCTCGCCGGGATTGGCGTGTTTCCGCGGATCTTTGGCTGTCTCTATAGCCGCATCTTCTTGACCGAGGTTCATGTCTCTCAGGTGCGCTCCGCCCGCCCGCTGTAACGGACTTACCGCTTGTCGAGAATCCTGACGGGCTGTGGACGGGCACCCCGACCACGATCCGGCTGGACGATCTCGACGTCATCTGCCATGTCCTCGGTTGCGAGCCGACTGATCTTCTCGTGCCCGAGCCCGAGAAGGTCCGAGCCCGCAAGCCCGGCGCCCGTCGGCGGGTAGAAGCGAGTGGGAGCACGAATATGGTCGCGCCCCGGTTCGGCCCGAAGAACGATCGGCCGGCGCCACCGCTATGAGTCCGGCACGCGGCCCGAACGGACCCTTGAGTCCGCCGCTGCCCTGGACTGCGTGCGGGGTGAAGCCGGCCGCGTGGCTCACGCCCCGAATCGACTTCTGCTACGACTGCATCCCCGGCGGCCCGTTCACACCGCCGGCGTGCAGCAAGTGCGGATCGGCCGAGTATTACAGCCAAGGGCTCTGCGCCCACTGTCACCCCGGCAGCCCCGGCTTCATCGGCTCCTGCCGCGACTGCCTCGCCTGGGGCGTCTACCGGCAACGCAACTGGCGGTGCTGGAAGTGCCGCTGGTGGTTCACGCACTACCCGCAGGGCGAGTGTGTCTCCTGCCACCGCGAGGTCACCATCGGTGAGCAGGGCTACTGCCGCCTCTGCCTGGAAACCGCCCGCTACCACCAGACGCCCGGCGAACCGCTCGACCTCGACGCGGCCCGCAAGTACGGCCAGCAGCTCTTCCTCGCCTCGATGAACGACTCCCGCCGGCCCGCAGAACTCCGCCTGCCGATGGCGATGAGCATCCGCGAAGCGCTCAAAGTCATCAACACGCCGCCGCCGGTTCCCGCCAGCTACCAGCCGGTGCTGTTTCCTATCGACCCCGACCCCGAACGCCTCCGTCAGCGCTCCAATGAGATCAGGCTGCGCGACATCACCAGCCGCACCGACCACTTCCTCTACGCCCGCGCCCGCGAGTACGCATGGAGCAAGCGACAGACCAACCAGGTCAGGCGCACCCTGAAGGTCCTGCAGTTGGTGTTCCCCGGCGCGAATCTGCGCTTTCGCGCCTCTGACATCCTCGCGATGCGCAGCTACGACGGCGGAAGCAACATGCGCTCCACCATCGAAGTCCTCGAAGACGCGGGGCTGCTCATCGACGATCGGGGGCCCTCGTTCACCACGCTCTTCGAACGCAAGACTCACGCCCTTCCTGAGCCGATGCGATCCCAGCTCGAGCTCTGGCGCGACATCATGGTCGACGGTTCCAAGACCCCGCCGCGCCGTCAGCCCCGCGACACGATGACCGTCAAAGGCCAGATGTATGGCATTCTTCCCGCGATCACTCGCTGGGTCGAAGACGAGCGCACCAGCCTCGCAGGGATCAGCACCGAAGACATCGTCGCCGCCCTCCCTGACGACCCCTCGCGCCGTCACACCATGATGCTCGGCTTCCGCAGCCTGTTCACGATCCTGCGCGGCCGCAAGCAGGTCTTCATCGACCCGACAAATGCGATCCCGCTGCGCGGCCCCAGACGCAACCTCCCGCTGCCGATGGAACCCACCGCGATCCGCGACGCGCTCACCAATCCCGACCCCGCGATCGCGTTGGCCGTCTCGCTCGTCGCCTTCCACGCCCTGACCACGCAGCAGGTCCAGCACATCCAACTCACCGACATCATCGACGGACGTCTGTGAATGCCCGACGGCCGCTTCATCCCGCTCGCGAAACCTGTCCGCGTCCGCCTGAGCGCGTGGCTCGACCACCGTGCCCAGCGCTGGCCGGAAACGAAGAACCCCTACCTGCTCGACACCGTCCAGACCGCGCCCCGTCTCTCACCGCCCGGCCGGAACTTCCCCTGGAAGAAGGCCGGAGTGACAGCCCAGGCCCTGCGCACCGACCGGATTCTCTACGAAGTCGAGCAGACCGGCGGAGACGTCAGGCGCATCTGCGACCTCTTCGGCATCGGCATCGAGGCCGCCCTCCACTACGCCCGCACCGTCACAGACCCGCCTGACACCACGGCCGACAGTGCGTGACCCCCAGAAGATGAACCTTCGGCAAACACCCGCCGAGATGCGTCTCGCCGACTTGCCGCCTGCTTCGATATCAGTCAATATAGATGTATGTCGAATCAAGAGGTCGAGTTGGTCATCGTCGGGTCCGGTCCCGCCGGGTACACCGCAGCGGTCTACGCCGCTCGTGCGGGGCTTGCCCCGGTCGTGATCGCCGGCTCGGTGACCGCGGGCGGGGCGTTGATGACGACGACCGAGGTGGAGAACTTCCCCGGCTTCGTCGATGGTGTGCAGGGTCCGGAGTTGATGGAGTCGATGCGGGCGCAGGCTGAGCGGTTCGGCGCTCGGATCGTCTACGACGACGCGATTCGCCTCGACCTCGAGGGCGACGTGAAGATCATCGAGACGGGTGCCGGGATGACGTATCGGGCGCGGGCGGTGGTCCTGGCGATGGGTTCCGCGTACCGCAAGCTCGGCCTCCCCGAGGAAGAGCGCCTGTCGGGGCACGGAGTGTCCTGGTGCGCGACGTGCGACGGGTTCTTCTTCCGCGACAAGGAGATCGCCGTGATCGGTGGCGGGGATTCCGCGATGGAGGAGGCGCTGTTTCTCACCCGGTTCGCGTCGAAAGTGACCGTCGTGCACCGCCGGGACGAGTTCCGGGCGTCGAAGATCATGGCACGGCGCGTGCTGGACGACCCGAAGATCGAGGTCGCCTGGAACAGCGAGGTCGCCGCGATCCTCGGCGACGAGCAGGTCACCCGGCTCACGCTGCGCGATACCGTCACCGGGGCCGAGCGGAGACTCGACGCGACGGGGGTGTTCGTCGCGGTCGGGCACGACCCGCGCTCCGAGCTCGTGACCGGCCAGGTCGACACCGACGCGGACGGGTACGTGCGGGTCGCGCACCCGTCGACGCGGACGAACCTGGCCGGGGTGTTCGCGGCCGGGGATCTCGTCGATCACACGTACCGGCAGGCGATCACCGCCGCGGGCACCGGCTGCGCGGCCGCGCAGGACGCCCAGCACTACCTGTCGAACCTTGCTCCCGCCACCGTTTCCGCACCTGTTCTGGAGGTTTCCGCATGAGCACCGTCACCCCCGTCACCGACGCCACGTTCCGGGCTGAAGTGCTCGAGTCCGAGCTGCCCGTCGTGGTCGACATCTGGGCGGCCTGGTGCGGGCCGTGTAAGGCGGTCGCCCCGATCCTGGACCAGCTCGCCGGTGAGTACGCGGGCCGGGTGAAGATCGTGAAGGTCGATGCCGATCAGAACCCCGAGACCGTGACCGCGGCCGGCGTGACCTCGATCCCGACCCTCGGGTTCTACCGGAACGGGGAACGGGCGGACGTGTTGATCGGCGCGCAGCCGAAGCCCGTCTACGCGACGAAGATCGAGGAGCTGCTCGCATGACCGACACCGTGACCCGCACCGCACCGAAACGGCTCTCCACCCTCGACAAGTGGCTGCCGCTGTGGATCGGCCTCGCCATGGTCGCCGGTCTCCTCCTCGGCCGGTTCGTGCCTGTGCTCTCCGACGTGCTGTCCGCGATGGAGGTCGGTGGGATCTCGGTCCCGATCGGGCTGGGCCTGCTGGTGATGATGTATCCGGTGCTCGCGAAGGTCCGCTACGACAAGGTCGCCGCCGTCACCGGCGACAAGAAGCTCCTGGTCTCTTCGCTCGTGATGAACTGGCTCGTGGGGCCGGCGGTGATGTTCGCCCTGGCCTGGATCTTCCTGCCGGATCTGCCCGAGTACCGCACCGGGCTGATCATCGTCGGGCTCGCCCGCTGCATCGCGATGGTCGTGATCTGGAACGATCTGGCCTGCGGTGACCGGGAAGCGACCGCGGTGCTGGTGGCGATCAACTCGGTGTTCCAGGTCGTCGCGTTCTCCCTGCTGGGCTGGTTCTATCTCACCGTCCTGCCGGGCTGGCTGGGGTTGGACACGCAAGGGCTGGAGATCTCGGTCTGGCAGATCGCGCTGAATGTGATCGTCTTCCTCGGCGTCCCCCTCGCCGCGGGGTTCGCGTCGCGGTGGATCGGCGAGAAGCGGAAGGGGCGCGACTGGTACGAGGAGACGTTCCTTCCGAGGGTCGGGCCGTGGGCGCTGTACGGGCTGCTGTTCACGATCGTGCTGCTGTTCGCCCTCCAGGGCGAACAGGTCACCTCCCGGCCGATGGACGTCGCCCGGATCGCACTTCCCTTGCTGGTGTACTTCGGGCTGATGTGGTTCGCGGGGCTGCTGCTCGGCAAGAGGATCGGCCTGAGCTACGCGCGATCGACGACGCTCGCGTTCACCGCGGCCGGGAACAACTTCGAACTGGCCATCGCGGTCGCCATCGGCACCTTCGGTGCGGCCTCCGGGCAGGCCTTGGCGGGGGTCGTCGGCCCGCTCATCGAGGTGCCCGTGTTGGTGGGGCTGGTCTACGTCTCGCTCTGGGCGGCGAAAGCCTGGTTCCGCACCGACCCCTACACCACCGAATCCATGATCGAATCGAGGACGTCATGACCGACGCTGCTGTCCTTCCCGACGCCGAGGCGTGCGCGCCCTCCGCGATGCACGCGATCGGCGCCGACGCAGCTGCGACTGTGGCCGGGGCGCTCAAGGCGCTGGCGGATCCGCTGCGGCTGCGGATGCTGTCCGCGATCGCGACCGACCCGCGCGGCGAGTCCTGCGTGTGCGATCTCGCGGAGCTCGCCGACGTGTCCCAGCCGACCGTCTCCCACCATCTGAAGGTGTTGAAGGAGACCGGGATGCTGCGGTCCGAGCGGCGCAGTACGTGGGTCTGGTACCGGATCGCGCCGGGCAAGCAGCGCGCCGTCGCGGCCCTCCTCGACGCGTTCGCACCAGCGGCAGTCGCCGACGAGCCGGAGGACGCTCAGGCGCGAGTTGAAGCGTTGCGGCAGATGGACGCCCGCGTGACCCGGCTCGCCGAGGAACTGGCCGACGAGCTGACCGGGCTGCATCGTGATGTCGTGATCGCGATCGTGCGCGAGTCCTACGCGGGCCTGGTGCGGTCGGCGAAGCTGACGCAGCACATGATCCCGCTGACCGAGCGCTTCGCCCGCCAGCGCCTCGCCGACCTCACCCGGGATCGGTCTTCGGGGGTGCCGCAGGTGCTGTTCGTGTGCGTGCAGAACGCGGGCCGTTCCCAGCTCGCCGCCGCCATCGTCAACCAGCTCGCCGACGGCCGAGTGATCGCCCGTTCCGCAGGCTCGACCCCGGCGTCGGACCTGCACCCGCA
>NZ_JAEHOH010000026.1 GCF_016522505.1 Leucobacter chromiisoli
GACAGTGATGCAGCCAGGGCCGAGACGTACGAGGCCTGGCTGCATCACTACAATCATCACCGACCCCATACCGGGATCGGAGGGCTGACCCCGTCAGATCGCGTTCACAACCTCACTGGGAACTACATCGAAGGCTTGGAGCCGCCATCGCGCAACCACGCAGTATCGCCGAGCTCTGCCCTCTCTACCGGGTCGCCGAGCGGAAAAGCGCGACCTCTCGGCGGATGAGCCGGTTCGCCGTCCAGCAAGGGCATTCGATGCTGAACGCTGAGCGGGGCGGTCAGGCCGGCATCGGTTCCTGCGCTCTCAGAGCAGTTGCGCGAACGCCTCGACCCGGGCAGTCGGCCCCACGACGAGAAGCGTCTCGCCTCCACGGAGCACGGTCGAGGCTTCGGCGTTCTGCCAGGCACCGTTCGCCGGGCGGAAGGCGGCGACAGTGACCTGATGCTCGGTGCGGACGCCGGCCTCGCTGAGCGTGACGCCCAGCAGCGCGGCCGGGGCCGCGGTCTTCACCATCGCATAACCGGGTTCGATCTCGACGTAGTCCGCCGCAGCCCCGCGCACGAGGTGCGCGACCCGGCGCCCCATGTCGCGCTCAGGAGAGAGAACGCGGTGCACACCGAGCTGGTCGAGGATGATGGCGTGCTGCTCATCGTCTGCTTTCGCCCACACGACGGGCACCCCCAACTGCAGCAGCAGAGAGGCGGTGAGGATCGAGACCTTGATGTCCGAGCCGACCGCGAGCACGACTCGGTCGAACGAACCGATCCCGAGCTCTTTCAACACGTCGAGTTTGGTGGAATCCGCCCGCACGGCCTGGGTGAGCCGTGCGCTCATCGTCTGCACGATGGTGTCGTCGACGTCGATGCCGAGCACCTCGGTGCCGGTGTCCATCAACTCGAGCGCGAGGGAGGAGCCGAACCTGCCGAGGCCGATCACCGCGACCGAGTCGGCCTCGGCGATCCGGCGGAGCGGCCCCGTTCGCGGGGAGTGCTTCGGCATAAGGAGCCTTTCTCTCAGTGGGGTCACCCGATGATGGGGCGCTCGACGGGGAAAGTGTAGAGCTCACGGCGCTGCCGCACCGCGAGCGCGGACGCGAGCACGATCGGGCCCACTCGGCCGGTGAGCATGAGCGCCGACAGCACGAACTTGCCGAACGCCCCGACCTCTGACGAGATCCCCACCGACAGGCCGCAGGTGGCGAATGCCGAGATCACCTCGAACAGGATCCGGTCGAGCTTCGCGTCGCTCACGATCGTCAGCAGGGCAGCCGCCACGAACACGAGCGTCGCCCCGAGAAATACCACGCTGATCGCGAGCCTGAGGGTGCCGTCGGGTAGGCGTCGACCGAGCGCGTTGGTGTGCCTGGTGCCCTTCGCCTCGGCGACGATCGCGAGAAACAGCACTGCGAGCGTGGTGACCTTGATACCGCCCGCAGTGGAGGCGGATCCGCCCCCGACGAACATGAGCGCGTCGCTGAGCAGCATCGTGGTCGCCGTCGACGACTCCATGTCGACGAGGGAGAACCCGCCCGACCGCAGCATCGTGGAAGCGAAGAGCGCGTGCCCGATCTTCTGCCACCAGGGGGCGCCTCCCACCGTATCGGGGTTGCTCCACTCGAAGACTGCCCATGCCAGCGCGCCGAGCCCGAAGAGCACGGTCGTCGTGATGAGGGTGAGCTTGGTGTGCAGCGTCCACTTGTGCCGCGTCCATCTCGCGCGGATGAGATTGAGGAACACCGGGAACCCGAAACTCCCCACGAACACCCCGACCGCGATGGGAGTGAGTACGAACGGATTGCCGGCGAAGGCTGCGAGCCCGCCGACGTGCGGGGTGAACCCGGCGTTTCCGAATGCCGAAATCGCGTAGAAGATGCCGTGCCAGAGCCCGAGCGGGAACGACTCGCCCGCAGCGATGAACGCCGGCACGAGCACGAGCGCGAGCGCGGCCTCGATCAGGAACGTCGTCGTCACGACGACGCGCAGCAGCCGTCCAACGCCCCCGATGCCGTCGGCCCCGATGCTCTCCTTCGCGAACACCCTGCCCGAGACGCCGAGCTTGCGGGTGACCATCATCGCCAGCAGCAGCGCGATCGTCACCACTCCGAGAGCTCCGGTCTGGATCGCGGCGAGGATCACGACCTGCCCGAACATCGACCAGTGCCCCCCGGTATCGACGGTCGTCAATCCGGTCACCGTCACCGCGGACACCGCGGTGAACAGGGCGTCGGGAAGCTCAGTGAGGGTACCGTCAGCCGACGCCGCCGGCAGCATCAGGAGGCCGGTGAACACCAGTGTCGCCACGGCGAACACCATGATCGCGATTCGTGCCGGGGCGTGCCCTGCCGCGTAACGGGCGCGGGCGCGCAGCCGGAGCGCGAATGCGTGCACCCGCCCCAGCGGGCCGCTCCGCGGATCCGGACTCATCGCGCGGACCCATCGCTTCGTCGCTGGTCTCCCGGTTTCGGGAGGTGTATCGACCAAATCTTCCGGCGCACCGCACCGATGCTACCCCCTTCACCGCGATACGCGTAGACGACGAATCCACGCCCATGACAACGTCGGCGAGATGCGAGACGCGCTGCGGCCCCTTAGGATGGGGAGCCGCTGCCGAGCCCGGCTCGGCGGCGGAGGGTGTGCCGGGAAGTCTGGTCGGCGAATAGCGACGAACGAACCAGAAACCGGAGGTCTCGACGCGTTGAATGCTGCGTATCTCACCCGAGGCGATCCACTCCCGGTCGCCGACGCTCCGCCGGAGCCTCAGCAGACCGACTGCCCACGAGGCCTGTTCTGGGGTCTCGACCTCACGGAGTGCACCACTCGCAAGCAGTCACGCCGCGCGTGGCACAACGCGGTGGCGGCGCTCAAGTCCGAGCTCGACGCGCACCCGGAGATCCGCCGCGTCTGCATCGCCTGCGCGCGGCCGCAGCGCTTCCCGCAGTCGATGTTCGTCGGCCTCCACGAGGGGCTCGCGCTCAAGCTGCACAACGACCTCGAACGCGATCGCGGCCGCTACGTCAACACACTCGTGCTCGACGTCACGGGCTGCGACGACCCCGAGCTGCTGCACGAGCGCCTGCGAGAGGCGCTCTGCACGAAGGCCGCCTGGAGCGACCTCACCCTGACCTGGGAGCAGGTCAGGGACAGCGACGTCCACGAGGCGTGGACCATCGACGCGCTCTGATCGCAACATCCCGCCCCCGTTCCCGCCCGGCCGCAGCTCTGCGCCGGGCCGCTCTCGCCCCGATCCCACACGGAGAACCATGACCGACCACACCAAGCGCGCTCCGCGCTCGTTCCCCCGTTACGGCTCTTTCGCCGAGGCGCGCCGTATCGGCGAGATCCTGCGCAGGGAGACCGTCGGCGGCGTGCTGCTCGTGATCGCGGCCGCGGTTGCGATCGTGTGGGCGAACACGCCCGCCGCCGACGCCTATTTCGCGATCCGCGACTTCGAGGTCGGGTACGAGCCGTGGCATCTGCGGCTCAGCCTGGGCGCGTGGGCGGCCGACGGGCTGCTCGCGATCTTCTTCTTCCTCGTCGGCCTCGAGCTCAAGCGCGAGTTCGTCGCCGGCGACCTGCGCAAGTTCAGCACGGCCGTCGTCCCGATCGCGGCCGCCGCCGGGGGCGTGGCCGTCCCCGCCCTGATCTACGCGCTCATCGTGCGCGGTGAGCCCGGGCTGAGCCAGGGGTGGGCGATCCCGACCGCGACCGATATCGCGTTCGCGGTCGCCGTGCTCGCGATCATCGGTTCGCATCTGCCGAGCGCGCTGCGCATCTTCCTGCTGACGCTCGCCGTGGTCGACGATCTGCTGGCGATCAGCATCATCGCGGTGTTCTACACCGACCGCATCGAGTTGATCCCGCTCGGGGTGGCGTTCGCGGTGATCGCGGTCTACGGGTTCGTCGCTCAGCGGTACCGCGCCTTCCTCGGCAGCCGCCCGTTCGCGGCCTGGGCGATCCTCCTGCCCATCGGGGTCGTGGCCTGGGCCTTCATGCACGCCTCGGGCGTGCACGCGACCATCGCCGGCGTGCTGCTCGGCTTCACGATCCCGGTGCTGCACCGGCGGGGCGCGAGCGGTGCGCTCGCCGGCGAGCGCGGGCTCGCCGAGGAGTTCGAGCACCGCTTCCGCCCACTCTCGGCGGGGCTGGCCGTGCCGGTCTTCGCGTTCTTCGCCGCCGGGGTGTCGGTGGGGGGCTGGGACGGCGTGCAGCGCGCGTTCGCGAATCCCGTCACCCTCGCGATCATCGCCGCCCTGGTGCTGGGCAAACCGCTCGGCATCACCCTCACAACCTGGGTGCTCGCGAAGATCGCGCGCATCCGCCTCGATCCCGCGCTGCGGTGGATCGATATCGTCGGCGTCGGCCTGCTCGCGGGCATCGGGTTCACGGTGTCGCTGCTCGTCGCCGAGCTCAGCTTCGCGTCCGGCTCGCCCGAGCACGACTACGCCAAGGTCGCGATCCTCGCAGCCTCGGTGACGGCGGCGGTGCTCGCATCGATCCTGCTCGGGATCCGCAACCACGGTTACGGCAGGATCCGCGCACAAGAACGCATCGACGTCGACGGCGACGGCATCCCCGACGTGTACCAGCGGGAGGAGCGGCGCGAAGAGTGGTTCAAAGCGCCTCCCGCTTCGCGTCGTCGACGGGAGTAGCCTGACTCCAGCGGCCGTGCATCTCCTTCGGAGCGCAGGGCGTCGAGAATGAACACGCGCATCCGTCTCTGCCGCATATATGCGCCTTGATTCGAGAAGTGTCAATATAGATGCATGTCGAATCAACAGGGAGTCATGACGGCTCCGGTGAAGCGGAAGATATCCGCGCTGGATCGGAGGCTGCCGCTGTGGATCGGCCTCGCGATGATCGCCGGCCTCCTCCTGGGCCGCTTCGTCCCCGGGGTCTCCGACCTCCTCGCCCGCCTGGAGGTGGGCGGAATCTCGGTGCCGATCGCGCTGGGCTTGCTGGTGATGATGTACCCGGTGCTCGCGAAGGTTCGCTACGACAGGATCGCGGGCATCACCGGCGACAAGAAACTGCTCGTGTCCTCGCTCGTGCTGAACTGGCTGATCGGACCCGCACTGATGTTCGCACTCGCCTGGCTGTTCCTGCCCGACCTGCCCGAGTACCGGACCGGCCTCATCATCGTCGGGCTGGCCCGGTGCATCGCGATGGTGGTGATCTGGAACGACCTGGCGTGCGGCGACCGGGAAGCGACCGCCGTGCTCGTCGCGATCAACTCGATCTTCCAGGTCGTCATGTTCGCCGTGCTCGGCTGGTTCTACCTGACCGTGCTGCCGGGTTGGCTCGGACTCGACGCCCAGGGGCTCGAGGTCTCGGTCTGGCAGATCGCGCTGAACGTGCTCGTGTTCCTCGGGGTTCCGCTCGTCGCCGGGTTCGCCTCGCGGTGGATCGGAGAGCAGCGCCGGGGGCGCGCATGGTACGAAGAGACGTTCCTCCCGCGAGTGGGACCGTTCGCGCTGTACGGACTGCTGTTCACCATCGTGCTGCTGTTCGCACTGCAGGGGGAGGCGATCACGACGAACCCGCTGGATGTCGCCCGAATCGCGCTGCCGCTGCTGGTCTACTTCGCGGTCATGTGGTTCGCGGGCCTCTGGTTCGGCAAGAGCATCGGACTCGGGTACGCCCGGTCGGCAGCGCTCGCGTTCACCGCAGCGGGCAACAACTTCGAACTCGCCATCGCCGTCGCGATCGGTACCTTCGGCGCAGCTTCCGGTCAAGCGCTCGCAGGCGTCGTCGGCCCGCTCATCGAAGTACCGGTGCTCGTCGGTCTCGTCTACGTCTCGCTCCGGGCCGCTCGCACCTGGTTCCGCACCGACCCTTATCGAGGAGCCGCATCATGACCGTCGTCCCGGAAACCGGAGAGTGCGCACCGACGACCGCGCACGCGATCAGCTCCGATGCCGCAGCGATGGTCGCAGGCACGCTGAAAGCGATGGCCGATCCGCTCCGGCTGCGGATGCTGTCGGCGATCGCGGCCGATCCGCGCGGAGAATGCTGCGTCTGCGACCTCGCCGAGCTCGCAGACGTGTCTCAACCGACCGTCTCCCACCATCTGAAAGTCCTCAGGGAGGCCGACTTGCTGCTCTCGGAGCGGCGCGGCACCTGGGTCTACTACCGCATCGCCCCGGCGCGACGCGACGCAGTGACGGATCTTCTGAGTACGTTCGCAACCGCCGCAACCCCTGATGCGGGCGAAGTCAATGCACTGACGTCGTCGTGATGATCCGCGACGACGTCGAGGTCCGCGTCCGAACGCTCATCGACCCCTCCCTCACCGATTGAACCGAAGGAAACGCAGATGATGACCGAGCAGAAGCCGTCAGTGCTGTTCGTGTGCGTGCACAACGCCGGCCGCTCCCAGATGGCCGCGGGTTGGCTCCGCCACCTCTCAGCGGGCCGGATCGAGGTGCAATCGGCGGGATCGATGCCCGCCGAGCAGATCAACCCCGTCGCCGTCGCAGCCATGCGCGAGGTCGGCGTCGACATCACCGCCGAACACCCCAAAGTCCTCACCCCCGAAGCGGTCGAAGTCTCGGATGTGGTGGTGACGATGGGGTGCGGGGACGCCTGCCCGTTCTTCCCCGGAAAGCGCTACGAGGACTGGAAGCTCGACGACCCCGCCGGGCAAGGCATCGAAGCGGTCCGACCGATCCGCGACAGCATCAGGATCCGCGTCGAAGCACTGATCGCCGAGCTGATCGCGTGGTGAGGGCAACCCGGCGGCGGTCATGCCGAAACGAGCGGTCCGGCTGACGGGCAGGCCTCGGGTTATACCCTGCGTGGTCCGCAACCACTCCTCCGCTCCCCATGACACCATGGAGAGCATGAACTCGGTCATGGAGGCGCTGGCGCAGCGCATTCGCACCCGAGCCCTGCCAGAAGCCGTGGTGACTCTTGCGCTGCACGGGGGTGCCGCAGTGCATCCCGCACTCGATCTCCACGCGGAACACATCGAACTGACGGGCGAGGATCCGACCTCGGCCGTGATCGCCTTCACCGGGCGGGAGGATCTGGTCCCGCTGTGGATGTCGAGCGCGACTGAGACGGTCTTCTCCGCGGGCAATGGCTCGTTCGAGCTGTGGAGCGCCGAAGACGATGCGGAGCCCTGGGAGCGATGGCCCGACTTCGTCGGTGCGGTGCGATACCTGCTCACCGACCTCTGGGAGTTCGAGGTGACCGATGAGCAGCGTCGTGAAGTCGCCGCGTTACTGCTGCCGCCCGATCGAATCGCGGCGGCGCTGGTGCCGGAAGAGCGCTGAGCACCTTCGGGCTCCCCCGTGCATGCTCCGCGTCTGTAGCATTCCAACGGGCGACTCAGGTCCGGATCGAGCAGGCCCGGTTACCCCGATAACCCATCACCCTCGACCCCATGAACCCATAAAAAGTGGCTCCCGAGTGCGACTCGTTCGTAAACGATAGTGCGCTACAGCGAGGTTGGCCGGGGTCAGGGGTTATAGGCCAGAAAGAGTGGATAGAAACCTCATCTAGCCGCGTGATCACGCGGTAAAACCAGGATCGTCATACCCCGGCACCCTTAACTGTGCCGAATGCTCTGAACTCGACCTCCTGCATGCTATGCGGGGCCAAACTCGTGAAGAACGGGAAACACCCCTCGGGAACACAGCGTTGGCGATGCAGGAGCTGCGGCACCTCGAGCGTTCGGAAACGCCCCGATCTCACCCAGCGTGAGCAACTGCGTGAGTTCGTGTCCTGGCTGACCGGGAAACGCTCGCAGTCCGAGATCGACGGCACCCAGACCGGGCGCTCATTCCGCCGCAGAACGACCTGGTGCTGGGGTATGCGTCCAGCACTGCCGCCCTGCGAGAGGATCTTCCACGCGGTCATGGTCGACGGGATCTGGATCGGATCCTGGTGCCTGCTGATCGCGCTCTCCGACACCGGCCGGGTGCTCGCCTGGCAGTGGTCAGGCGGGGAGACCACCGCAGGCTGGAAAGCGCTCCTCGAACAGATCCCGTCTCCCGGAGTGCTCGTCACGGATGGTGGCAGCGGGCTCCCGTCCGCGCTCCGGCAGGCATGGCCGCACACGCAGCATCAACGCTGTCTGTTCCACTTGCAACTGAACGTGACCCGGCATCTCACGAGGAACCCGCGTACCAGGGCCGGGCGTGCCCTACGCCAGCTCGTCATGCAGTTGAGCGAGGTGTGGGACGAGGACGCCGCGATCTTGTGGCAGCTCCGACTCGATGAATGGTAGCGCGCATTCGGGTATCTCACCCGTGAGCGCACGCTGCTGAGAAACGGACGATTCGGGTTCACCCATGACCGGCTCCGCAAAGCCTGGCTCCTGGTCCGCAACGTCGTCCGGAAAGACCTCGTCTTCACCTACATCACCTACGGGAACCCGCGCACGACCTCCCCGCTGGAGGGCGGGGTGAACGCGCAGCTACGGGATCTGCTCAAGCGTCACCGCGGTATGAGCGAGGAGCATCGCAGGCGGGCCGCGGAATGGTTCCTCACGCTGCACGAACTCTCACTCGACGAGGCACTCAGCACTGCCACCCCGGAGCCGCAGAAGTCACCGCGGAAACCGCGGGAAGAACCTGACGGGCCAGCGCTCTACGACACCGCACTCAGCGCCGAGGAAGGGCTCTGGCTTCGGTCAGGCTGGGCCGGCCGAGGATGAACACGCCCAACCTCATCCACTCTTTTTGGCCTATAACCCGGGGTCAGCACATGGCGCGAAAATGACCCCCAACCCGGTGATCAAAACCCCAGGTCAGAGGCCATTTTCCATTCGTGCGCGAGGGGGGACTTGAACCCCCACGCCCTTGCGGGCACTGGCACCTGAAGCCAGCGCGTCTGCCAATTCCGCCACTCGCGCGTGATATCGCCCGACTTCCTCGCCGTGACAACCCTATGAGCTTATCACCCCGAGCGGTGTTGCACCAAAAGCGGTGCGTTCCGGGCTCTGCCAGGCCGCTCCGAGTAGCATGCGTTAGACATGTCGTATCCGACTGCGTCGTCGATCCTGCCCGGAAACGGGCGGGATCGCCCGGCCGACGGCCCCCGAGAGGGGCCGGATCGTGATGAGCAGGAGCGGGCGGATATGCGCCACATGCACGATACTGAATGCAGCAGAAGCGAAGGAGGTGAGGCGCCGTGGGAATTCTCGACAGCGTGGAGCGGGGACTCGAACGCGCCGTGAACGGGGCTTTCGCCCGCACCTTCCGCTCGGGCGTGCAGCCCGTCGAGATCGCCTCTGCGCTCAAGCGGGAGCTCGACATCGGCTCGGTCATCGTCGACCGCGACCGCGTGCTCGCCCCGAACCGCTTCGTCGTCCGCGTCTCCCCCAAAGACGCGGATCGACTGCACGCGATGGGCGACACTCTCGAGCGCGAGCTCGTCGGCGTGGTCGACAAGCACGCCGCCCGGCAGGGCTATCAACTGCTCGGCGGCGCCGACGTCGAGATCCGATCCGACGAGTCGCTCACCACGGGCGTGCTCGAGGTCGACGCCTCCCGCGTCGACGGGGCGGTCGCGTGGACGCCGGTCGTCGATGTCGACGGCGTGCGCCACGAACTCCGCCGCGGCTCGACCGTCGTGGGGCGCGGCAGCGACGCGGGCATCAGGATCTCCGACTCGGCCGCGTCGAGGCAGCACCTCGAGCTGATCTGGGACGGCTCGGCCGGCCTCGCCCGCGACCTGGGGTCGACGAACGGCTCCAAGATCAACGGCGAGCGCTTCCGCGAGGCCGCTCTGAGCCCCGGCACGGTGATCACCATCGGCCAGACGACGCTCCGTTTCCAGGTCGTTCCGAATCGGACCCGACCGGCGGGCTCGTCGCAGGCCCAGCAGCCCTCCCGCCCGGCCGCCCGCGGCGACGCCCCGAGCATCGACCAGGATTTCTGGAGGGGCATGTGAGTGAACTGACCCTGATGATCCTGCGCATCGGCTTCCTGCTGCTGCTCTGGTTCTTCATCTTCGCGATCGTCTACGCGCTGCGCAGCGATCTGTTCGGCGCCCCGGTCCGGCGCATGCGGGGCGACGGCGCCCCCGGCACGCAGACGCCCCCGGCGGTGCAGGCCGTGCAGGCGGCCCCCCAGCAGACCTCGGCGCCGCCGCGATCCCCGCAGCCGCAGGCCCCGCCCTCGGCCGGCCCCGGCCTCCCGTCGGCCGGGGGCTCCGGGCCGGCGAGGCACCTCGTCATCACCTCGGGCGTGGCGAGCGGCACCTCGATCCCCCTCGACGACGACGTCGTCACCATCGGCCGCAGCGCCGACTCCACCCTCGTCATCGTCGACGAGTACACCTCGACCTACCACGCCCGCCTCAACCGGTCGGGCGACAACTGGACCCTCACCGACCTCGACTCCACCAACGGCACCAAGGTCGACGGCACCAAGGTGACCTCGCCCGTTCCGCTGCCCACGTTCGCGCCGGTCACGATCGGCACCACGACGTTCGAGCTGAGGCCCTGAGCGTGACGGTCGCCTACGCAAGCGCCATCGGCTCCCACGTCGGAATGGTGCGGTCCAACAACCAGGATTCCGGCTTCGCCGGCGACCGCCTCTTCCTGGTCGCCGACGGCATGGGCGGCCACGCGGGGGGCGACGTCGCCTCCGCCCTCACGACCAAGGCGATGGCCGAGCTCGACGCCGAGTCGACGGGCACCCCGGAGGAGAGCGCCCGCCTCCTCCGGAAGCGCCTGATCGAGACGAACCGCATGCTCCGCTCGACCGTCGGCGAACGCCCCGAGCTCTCGGGCATGGGCACGACCTTCAGCGGCTTCCTCACCGTCGGGGATCAGCTGGCGCTCGCCCACATCGGCGACTCCCGCCTCTACCTGCTGCGCGACGACAAGCTGCAGCAGATCACGAAGGATCACACCTTCGTGCAGCGCCTCGTCGACAGCGGCCGCATCACCGAGGAGGAGGCGAAGACGCACCCTCGCCGCTCCGTGCTGATGCGCGTGCTCGGCGACGTGGACTCCTCCCCCGAGGTCGACACCAAGATCCTCGACACCCGGCCCGGCGACGTCTGGCTGCTCTGCTCCGACGGCCTCTGCGGCTACGTGGAGGAGACGGACATCGAGAAGATCATGCGCCGCGGCCAGCCGCTGCAGCGCACCGTCGACGACCTCATCGACAAGGCCCTCTCGCACGGCGCGCCCGACAACGTCACCGTCGTGCTCGTGGAGGCGAAGGAGGCGAACGCCGAGGACACGCAGGAGCTGCCGCCCGGGCCCCGCTTCGCCGGATCCGCGGCCTCCGAGATCCCCGGCGGCGAGCCCGTCAGCACGGCGCGCACCCGGCTGCTCGGCCGTAAGCGGGTCGTCCGCCGCGTGCAGCCGGTCGCCGAGAGCCACTTCGAGCCCCGCGTCGACGAGTACCTGGCCGAGCTCATCGCCGAGACGAAGCGCCGCAACCGGCGCAGGCGCCTGCTGTGGCTGCTCGGCGTCGTCGGCATCCTCGCCGCGCTCACGGGCGCCATCGCCCTGGGCTACCAGTGGACCCAGACCCGCTACTTCGTCGGCGTCGGCACCGAGACCGAGACCGTCGTCATCTATCGCGGGGTGCAGCAGAGCGTCGGCCCCTTCTCCCTGCACTCGGTCGCCGAGGACACGGGCATCCCCGTCGAAGACCTCGACGGCCTCGGGCAGCGCCAGGTCGAGCGCACGCTGAGCGCCGGATCGATCGAGGAGGCCCGCGACATCGTGACGCGCCTGGGGGTGGACGATGAGTGAGCCCCGCGCCTTCGCGAAGACCCGCACCAGCGAGACCGTGCTGCAGCGCATCACCGCGCTCCGCGCCCCGCGCCTGCTGCGCGGCCTCGAGCTCGCGCTGCTGATCTTCGCGCTCGCGATCGGCATCGGCGCCGTCGTCATCGTCGACCTCACGGTGCAGGGCCGCATCACCGCCGCGCTCGTGCCCACGGGCTCCGCGTTCGTGCTCGCCGTGCTCGCCCTCCACATCGTGGTGCGCCGTGTGGCCCCCGACGCCGACCCGCTGATCATGCCCATCGCGGTGTTCCTGAACGTGCTCGGCATCGCCATGATCTACCGCCTCGACCTCGCCGGGGGCAGCACGGGCTGGGGCGCGGACTCGATCCGTCAGCTCGTGTGGTCGACGCTCGCGCTCCTCGCGGCGATCGCGGTGCTGGTCGTCATCCGCAACCACCTCGTGCTCTTCCGCTACACCTACCTCATCGGTCTGGGCGCGCTGCTGCTGCTCCTGCTGCCGATGCTGCCCGGGATCGGCGCCACGATCAACGGCGCCCGGGTGTGGATCCGGCTCGGCGACTCCTTCTCCTTCCAGCCGGGTGAGATCGCGAAGATCCTGCTCGCCACCTTCTTCGCCGGGTATCTCGTGCGCAACCGCGAGGCGCTGTCGATGGTGGGCAAGAAGTTCGCCGGCATCCGCTTCCCTCGGGGCCGCGACCTCGGCCCGCTGCTCGTGTTCTGGCTCGCCGCGATGTCGGTGCTGGTGTTCCAGCGCGACCTCGGCACCTCGCTGCTCTACTTCGGCCTGTTCCTGTCGATGCTGTACCTCGCGACGGGGCGGATCGGCTGGATCGTCCTCGGCGTGGGGCTGTTCCTCGCGGGCGGGATCATCGCCAGCCAGACCCTCTCGTACGTCAAGGTGCGCTTCGACAACTGGCTCGATCCCTTCGCCGACCCCTACAACGCGGGCAACCAGATGCTCAACGGGCTCTTCGGCATGGCGAACGGCGGCATGACGGGCACGGGCCTGGGCCAGGGCTTCCCCGACCTCACCCCGCTCGCGCACAGCGACTACATCATCCCGAGCCTCGGCGAGGAGCTGGGCCTCATCGGCCTCTTCGTGGTGCTCGCCGCGTACCTGCTGCTCGTGGGCCGCGGCCTGCGCATCGGCTTCGCCGGGCAGGACGACTTCGGCAAGCTGCTCGCCGCCGGCCTCTCGTTCACGATCGCCCTGCAGGTGTTCGTGGTCGTCGGCGGCGTGACCCGCGTGATCCCGCTGACCGGCCTGACCGCTCCGTTCCTCGCGTCGGGCGGCTCGTCGCTCGTGTCGAACTGGATCATCATCGCGCTGCTGATGCGGCTGTCGAACTCGGTGCGCAACCGACCCAAGCTGGTGATCCGCTCATGAACAAGCAGCTGAAATTCATCTCGCGCACCGTCTTCGGGATGTTCCTCATCCTGTTCTTCTCGGTGACCATGATCCAGTTCGTCTCCGCCGACGAGCTGCGCTCCAACGAGCTCAACGCCCGCACGGTCATGAACGGCTACAAGATCGAGCGGGGCTCGATCCTCGTCGACGGCGAGCCCATCGCGTACTCGACGCCGAGCGGCGACGAGTACCGCTTCGTGCGGCAGTACTCCGACGGGGCGCTCTACGCCCCGATCACCGGTTACTTCTCGCACTCGCAGGGCATGACGGGCATCGAGTCGTCGATGAACCGGGATCTCTCGGGCACGGGCGACGCGCAGTTCTTCACGCGGATCATGCAGACCCTCACCGGCGTGGAGCCCCAGGGCAGCTCCGTGGAGCTCACGATCGACGCCGCGGCGCAGCAGGCCGCCGCGACCGCCATGGAGGGCTTCGAGGGGGCCGTCGTGGCGATCGACCCCTCGACGGGCCGGATCCGCGCCCTCTACTCGACGCCGAGCTTCGATCCGAACACCCTCTCCTCGAACAGCGACGCCGAGATCATCACCAACTATCGGCAGCTCGAGGAGGATCCCTCGCAGCCGCTCCAGAACCGCGCCACGGGGGGCGACCTCTACCACCCGGGATCCGTGTACAAGCTCGTCACCGCGGCCGCCGCTATCGAGAGCGGCGCCGCCACCCCGAGCACGGAGTTCGACAACCCGACGCAGCTCTCCCTCCCCCAGTCGTCCGCAGTGATGCACAACTCGACCCGGCAGGCCTGCGGAACCGGCGCGAAGGCGACCCTGCAGCAGGCGCTCGTGTTCTCCTGCAACATCCCGATCGCCGAGATGGCGATGGGCATGGATCGCAACGAGGTGTCCGAGATGGCGAACGCCTTCGGCTTCGGCCAGGACATCACGATCCCGAACCCCGTCACCCCGAGCGAGGCGCCGGCGCCCATGGACGACGCCCAGGTCGCGCTGTCGTCGATCGGCCAGCTCGACGTCAGGGTCACGCCGCTGCAGATGGCCATGGTCTCCGCCGGGATCGCGAACGACGGCGAGGTGATGACGCCGCAGCTCGTGGACCGCGTCATCACCCCCGATCTGCGGGTCGAGAAGGAGTACGCGCCCGAGACGTTCAGCCAGCCGATCTCGCAGGAGACGGCCGACGCGCTGACCGGCATGATGGAGCACGGCGTGTCGGACCCGGGGGCGTATGCTGCGAACGCGGCCATCCCCGGGGTGCGCGTGGCCGGCAAGACCGGGACGGCGGAGAACGGCACGGACGACGCCGGCAACGAGCGCCCCTACACGCTCTGGTTCACGGGCTTCGCCCCCGCGGACGACCCCGAGATCGCGGTCGCGGTCGTGATCGCCGACGGCGGCGGCGAGGCCTACGGATTTGAGGGGGGTTCGTACGAACTCCCCACGGCAGTCGGAAAACAAGTAATGGAAGCGGTGTTGAGCGAATGAGACCAACGGCAGGAGTCACGTTCGGCGGACGCTACGAGCTGAGCTCGAGGATCGCCGTCGGTGGCATGGGCGAGGTGTGGAAGGCGACCGACAGCATCATCGGCCGCACCGTGGCCATCAAGATCCTGAAGGACGAGTACATGGGCGACCCGGGGTTCCTCGAGCGCTTCCGCGCCGAGGCCCGGCACGCGGCGCTCGTGAACCACGAGGGCATCGCCAACGTCTTCGACTACGGCGAGGAGCAGGGCTCCGCCTACATCGTGATGGAGCTCGTACCCGGCGAGCCGCTGTCCACCATCATCGAGCGCGAGGGCCGCCTGCCGTCGGACCGCGTGCTGGGGATCGTCGCCCAGACCGCGACCTCGCTGCAGGCCGCGCACGACGCCGGCCTCGTGCACCGCGACATCAAGCCGGGCAACCTGCTCATCACCCCCGAGGGCCGCGTCAAGATCACCGACTTCGGCATCGCGCGCATCGCCGACCAGGTGCCGCTCACCGCGACCGGTCAGGTCATGGGCACGGTGCAGTACCTCGCCCCCGAGCAGGCGAGCGGCCACACCGCGACCCCGGCCACCGACATCTACTCGCTGGGCGTGGTCGCCTACGAGTGCCTCGCCGGGAAGCGACCGTTCACGGGCGAGTCGCAGGTCGCCATCGCGATGGCGCAGATCAACGACACCCCGCCGGATCTGCCCGAGGACGTGCCGGCCCCCGTGCGCCGCCTGGTGATGGCCTGCCTCGCGAAGGACGCCGACGGGCGCCCGAAGACGGCCTCGAAGCTCGCGCAAGCCGCGACCGCGCTGCACCGCGGCGACATCGCCCTCGCCGCGAGCTACGTGCCGCAGATCGTGGACGGCGGCGCCGCCGACGCCACGACGATGCTCCCCCAGACGCAGGCGGACGACGCGGCCACCACCGCGCTGCCGCAGACGACCGCGCTGCCCAGCACCTCGCAGCTCGACGCCGTGGACGGGGAGACCGCTGACGACGCCGCGGCCGAGGACGGGCAGAAGAGAAAGAAGAAGCGGAACCCGTGGACGTGGCCGCTCATCTCGCTGCTCATCCTGCTGCTCGTGATCGGGGGCGGCACCGTCTTCGCCCTCATGAGCGGCCAGGACCAGGAGGAGCGGCCCCGCACGACGACGCCGACGGAGACGCCGACCCCGACGGAGGAGCCCGAGACCACCGGCGTCGTCAACCGCGACGAGCTGGTCGGCAAGAGCGTCGACGAGGCGCAGGGGATCCTGATCGGGCTCGGCTTCACCGACGTGCGCACCCAGGCCGGCAACGCCGCGCCCGACGATCAGGTGAACCTCGTCACCGACGTCTCCCCCACCGGCCCGAGGGTGCCGTTCGACGAGCCCATCATCCTGACCTACAACGTCGCCTTCGACGAGCTGGCGGCGCCCGCCGCGCCCACCGGCAACAGCAGCGTGGAATCGGGTCGCTCGGTCGGCCTCAACCTCGCCGCCAACAGCTGCCCGGCCGGCCTGACGTTCGGCGGGTACAACGTGGTGGTCGACGGCGACGGCACCCTCGGCAGCGTCTCGGGATCCACCGCGAACATCAACGCGAACCAGCTTGAGGCCGGCGCAGCGGACGGCACCATCACCGTCACCTACACGATCACCTGCTCGGGCAGCGGTGTCACCCGCGTCTCACCGTCCTCCGCCCCCGCCACGATCACCGTCAAGGCGCCCGCGGACAACAGCGGCGGCAACGGCAACGGCGGCGGCGGTGGGAACGGCAACGGCGAGGACGAGGGCAACTGAACCGCCGGCGGGGCGCAGGCTGAACGTCGGCGCCCCGCCCACCCCATAAACTGGAGGAAGTCCCATGAGCACGGAAGAGGTGACTATGCCCGAGTCGGCAGGAGACGGCGAGCAGCGCATCCTCGCCGGCCGATACGCCGTCGGCGAGTTCGTCGGCCAGGGCGGAATGGCCACCGTGTACCGCGGGACCGACACCAAGCTCGGGCGTCAGGTCGCCATCAAGATCATGAAGGCGAACCTCGCGGGTGACGACCAGTTCCGCGAGCGCTTCCGTCAGGAGGCCCAGTCGGCCGCCCGCATGGCGCACCCGACCATCGTGCGGGTGTTCGACGCCGGCGACGACCTGATCCAGACCGCCGACGGCGCCCAGCGGCTCCCCTTCATCGTGATGGAGTACATCGAGGGCACCAACCTGCGACAGCTCGCCTCCGAGGGCAAGCTGTCGCAGACCGAGGCCTGCCGCATCGTCGACTCCGTGCTCACCGCGCTCGAGTACTCGCACCGCGCGGGCATCGTGCACCGCGACATCAAGCCGGCGAACATCATGATCACGTCGTCGGGCCAGGTCAAGGTGATGGATTTCGGCATCGCCCGCGCCGTCTCCGAGACCTCCTCGACCCTGCAGCAGACCACCGCGATCCTCGGCACCGCGGCCTACTTCTCGCCCGAGCAGGCCAAGGGCGAGACCGTCGACGCGCGCACCGACCTCTACTCCACGGGCGTGCTGCTCTACGAGCTGCTCACCGGGGACGTGCCGTTCCGCGGGGACACCGCCGTCGCGGTGGCCTACCAGCACGTGAGCGAGCGGCCGCAGGTGCCGAGCGAACGCGAGCCCGAGGTCACGGCCGAGCTCGACCGCGTGGTGCTGCACTCGCTGGCGAAGGATCGCGCCCGGCGCTTCCAGTCGGCCTCCGAGTTCCGCGAGGCCCTGCGCCTCGCCGCCTCGGGCACGATGCCGAAGCTCGCCACGCAGGCGCAGCAGGACACGGTGCTCTTCTCCGGCGGCGAGGAGGTCTCGGAGTCGGATCTCGCCCTGCGGCAGCTCGCCGAGGGCGGCGGCGGCCCGCGCACCCAGAGCCGGCCCCCCGTGCTGTGGACCTGGGCCGCGATCCTCACCGTCGGCGCCGTGATCGTCGCCGTCGTGTTCTGGCTCGTCACCCTCGCCCCGCAGCAGTTCGCCCCGCAGAACTCCCGGGCCGTGCCCGACCTCGTCGGCACCGACGGCGAGGCGGCGCTCACCGCGCTGCGCGATCTCGACCTCATCGCGCTGCCCGTCGAGCAGGTCGACGAGCAGGTGCCCGCCGGCGATGTCATCTCCACCGACCCCGAGGCCGGAACCCGGGTCGGCGTCGACGAGACGATCCGCGTCTACATCTCGACGGGCCCCGAATCGGCGGAGGTTCCGGACATCGACCGGATGAGCCTCGAGGAGTACACGAACGCGGTCGAGGATCTCGGCCTCGTCGTGGGTCTCGTGGAGCAGCAGGACGACCCGGTCGAGGTCGAGGGGCGCGTGCTCGCCGTCAGCCCCGAGCCCGGCACGCGACTCGAGTCGGGCGAAAGCGTGTCGCTCACCGTCGCGAGCGGCAAGGTGCTGATCCCCGAGGTGCAGACGCAGAGCCTGGACGCGGCGAAGTCGCTGCTCAGCGGCCTGGGGCTCGACCTCAAGGTCACCCCGCGCAACACCTGCCCGCAGGAGCCGAACTTCCCGATCATCGAGCAGACCCTCGTGGGCCAGCAGCCGCAGGGCTCGGCGCTCGAGATCACCTACTGCTCGGGCTGAGCCGCCCCCCGGGGGCCTACGCCTTCAGCAGCGGCGAGAGCGACCTGGCGATCTCTGCCGCGTTGGGCAGCCCGACGACCCGCAGCCAGTTGCCCAGCTGCTGGTAGCCGCCCTCGGTGAGCACCGACTCCGGGTGGTACTGCACGCCGTAGATGGGCCGTTCGCGGTGGCGGAGCGCCATCACGATCCCGCTCCCGGTCTCGGCGGTGACGATCAGCTGATCCGGGATCGTGGAGCGCACCACCGCGAGCGAGTGGTACCGTGTCGCGTCGAACTCGGGGGCGACGCCCTCGAAGAACGGATCGCCGCCGTGGCGGACGCGCGAGATCTTGCCGTGCATCAGCTCCTCGGCGTGGGTCACGGTCGCTCCGAGGGCCTCGGCGATCGCCTGGTGCCCCAGGCAGACGCCGAGCAGCGGGATCCCGGTGCGCAGCGCGAGGTCGACCATCGGGATCGAGACGCCGGCGTCGGCGGGGGCGCCGGGCCCGGGCGAGACGAGCACGCCGTCGAAGCGCGCCGCCAGGTGCTCGAGCTCGCCCACCGACACCTCGTCGTTCCTGATGACCCGCGTCTCGGCGCCCAGCTGCTGCAGGTAGCCGTTGAGCGTGTAGACGAAGCTGTCGTAGTTGTCGATGACCAGGATGTTCGTCATGAGACCGTCGACTCCTCTTCGGGCAGGTGCAGTGCGACCCAGGGGTACACGTAGGTGATGACAACGTACACGAGCGCCGCGAGCGCCGCGACCAGCACGATGACCCTCAGCCACGCGGGGCCGGGGAAGAAACGCCAGATGAGTGAGAACACTAGCTCGCCGCTCCGTTCAGCTCGGGGTTCAGTTCGAGGAGCTCCGCCGGCGGCCCGTCCGCGCGAGGCTGGAAGCCCTCGAACACCGAGTAGGCGATCGCCCGCTCGTCGCTGCCCGCCCACTTGGGGTGGCAGGTGGTGAGGGTGAGGATCTGGTCGGTGCCGGGCACGCCCTCGAGCCGGGGGAAGGGGTTGACCACGTCGCTCTGGTCGGGCAGCACGTACTCCAGCGAGCGGAAGCGGTAGGTGTACCAGCCGTCGGCGGTCTCGACGAACAGCGGATCCCCGACCCTGAGGTTCATGATCTCGCGGAAGCCGTTGATGAAGGGGCCCGACCGGTGCGAGGCGATGGCGAAGTTGCCCGGCTCGCCCGGCATCTGGGTGGTCGGGTAGTGGCCGATCCCGCGCTCCATGTCGTTCAGCACGAGGTTGTAGTCGGTGCCCTCCGCGATGCGGTTCGCGAAGGTCGTGCCGAAGGAGGGCACGTGCAGGATCGCGAAGACGTCGAGCTCGGCCGGCACCGGGGTCACCGGCACCGTCCCCGTATAGGGGCGCTGCGCGGCGGCCCGCTCCCACTCCGCCGAATCGAGGGCGGAGAGCTCCTTCTGCTTCCCGGTGACGACCACGCCCGTGTGCCACGGCTGCCAGACCATGTAGCCGAAGACTCCGAGGCCGCCGAGCAGGAGCAGCTCGCCGATCACGGTGAGCGGGCTCAGCCTGGCCCTGCGGCGCCTGCGCGCGCGCCGGCCCGGTGTCGCGGCAGAATCCAGCATTCCCTCATTCTAAGCGGCCTCTCTGAGTCCGAACGGAGTTGCCGGTAGACTCATAGCCATGGCAGCAGCTGGAAAAGACGTGAGCAAGCGCAAGTCCTCCGAGGTCTCGAAGGACCGGGCCGAGGTGGCGGCGACGCGCAAGGATGCGCCGAACCCGGTGTGGTTCAAGCCCGTGATGTTCGGCTTCATGCTGCTCGGTCTCGTCTGGATCGTGCTGTACTACATCACCAGCTCGTCGCTGCAGCTGCCGATCCCGCAGCTGGGCCAGGCGAACATCTTCGTCGGCTTCGGCCTGGTGCTGGTCGGCTTCCTCATGACCCCGTGGTGGAAGTAGCCGCGGACGCTGCTGCAGCCTTCGCCCGGCTCGCGAGAATCACACCGGTGTAATTCCTCCCCAGGCGGGGATAACCCTGTGGATAACTCGAAGGCCCCCGGAGATCTCCGGGGGCCTTCGGCGTCGTTCGGGGGCGGCCGCTAGATCGGCAGCGCCACGAGATACGCGCAGGTGAGCAGGGCCAGCAGGATCCCGAGCGCGCTCAGGCCCGCGATCTGGACGCTCCGCCTCCGCGGGCCCCGCGTCGCGACGAGCAGCCACATCGTGAGCGCTCCGACGACCATGCCGCCGAGGTGGGCCTGCCACGACACGTTCGTGCCGGGCAGCAGGCCGATGCCGAAGTTGACCGCGATCAGCACCGCGAGCGAGGTCACGTTCACCCTCGCCGCCCTGAACGCCACCAGCGTCGCGGCCATGATGCCGAAGATCGCGCCCGATGCGCCGACGGTGGGGGTGCCGATCGTGTAGGGATCGGCGTAGACCCAGAACATCACGCCGAGCGCCCCGCCCACACCCGAGAACAGATAGAGCAGCAGGAAGCGGGTGCGCCCGATCATCTGCTCGAGATTGCGGCCGAAGATCCAGAGCGCGAGCATGTTGAACAGGATGTGCAGCAGGAACCCCACCGAGTGGGTGAACATCACCGTCACGAGCCGCCAGGGCTCGAAGCCGATGCCCGCGGCCGTCAGCTCGGGCGGCAACGAGTACACCGGCGCGTACCAGAGCGCCGCGGTCACACCGTCGGCGCCGAAGTAGTGGCTCGCCAGCTGGGCGAGGAACACGACGAGGCTGACCGCGATGATCCCGTAGGTGACGACGGGGGTGCCGTCGGCCGCGAAGCGCCGGCCGGTCACGCGCGCCGCGCGGGAGGCTCGCTGGGCCGCGCCCGGTCGCGCCTCCCGCACGCAGGAGGGGCACAGCACGCCGACGGGCGAGGCGACCTGGCACTCGGGGCAGATCGTCCGCCCACAGCGCTGGCACAGGGTGAAGCTGTGCACCCGGGGGTGGCGGTAGCAGACGTCCTGCGGCCCGTACTCGACGCGCTCCCCGTACGCGGGGCCGGATCCGTTCGCCACCCCGTGCGCCTAGGCCTCGACGACGTCGACGCCGGTGATGACGACGTCCTCGACCGGGCGATCCATGGCGCCGGTCTGCACGGCCGAGATCGCGTCGACGACCTCCTTCGAAGCGTCGTCGGCGACCTCGCCGAAGATGGTGTGCTTGCCGTTCAGCCAGTCGGGAGCCGTCGTGGTGATGAAGAACTGCGACCCGTTCGTGCCGGCGAGGCGGCCGGTGAGGTCGGGGCGCTTGCCCGCGTTGGCCATCGCCAGCTGGTAGGGCTGGTTGAAGACGAGCTCGGGGTGGATCTCGTCGTCGAAGGTGTAGCCCGGGCCCCCGGTGCCGGTGCCCGTGGGGTCGCCGCCCTGGATCATGAAGTTGGGGATGATGCGGTGGAAGATCACATCGTCGTAGAACCCCTTCTGGGCGAGGTCGACGAAGTTCTTCACCGTCTTCGGGGCGTGATCGCCGAAGAGGTTGAGTACGATATCGCCGTGGTTGGTGTGAATGGTCGCGACCGCAGTGTGAATGCTCATGGCCCCAGTCTATGATCCGCCGATGGCCCGCCGCCCATAGGGCCCTGGGAATCGCGACCGCGAGAGCCCGCAACCCCGGTGCTTCGGTGTAGCGTGGAGGAAACGACCTCGCAGAGGCGAAGGCCTCGCAAAGCCAACGGAGGACAGCATGGCACTCTCACGTAAGCGCCGCCGCGAACTGCGCCACCTGCGCAAGAACGCACAGGATCTGCTCGACGAGCAGCGCGTAGTCCTGAGCCACGCGGGTGAGGTGCTGCACCAGGCCACCCGTCACGCGAAGAACCTGAGCGACGAGTACGTCGCCCCGAAGGTGAACGAAGCCGTCGACAACGTCCGCCCCTACGTCGACCGGGGCGTCGACTCCGCACGGCGCGCGGCCGATCAGGTGCGGATGGTCACGACCCCGCTCGTGGCGAACGCCCTCGCCAACACGGTCCGCACGCTCGACAAGCTCGACAATCGCGAGGCGTCCAAGCAGGTGCGCAAGTTCGGCGAGCGCCGGGGGCTGCTGAAGAAGAAGCGCGGCGGGGGCGGGCTCATCGCCCTCGGCCTCGGCGTCGCCGCCGCGGTGGGCGTCGGCTACGCGCTGTGGCAGGCCTTCCGCACGGACGACGAGCTCTGGATCGCCCCGGAGGACGGCGCGGCCTGATTCTGAGCGCGAAAGGGCGGCCCCGGTGTGATCCGGGGCCGCCCTTTTCGCATCTCCTTGCGGCCGGGGGCCGGCGATCCCGATCCCGCCTGCGCTGCTGTCGCCGCTATCGCTAGCGCTGACGCTGACGCGCCGGGGCGCGGCGGTTGTTGATCCCCGCCATGCGCAGTCCCGTCTGCACGAGCGAGAGGGTGCGCAGCGAGCGGATCTCCTTTATCGACACCCAGCGCGCCTCGTCGGAGGATCCGCCGACCTCGTGACGCAACGGCCCGTCCTTCACGGAGGCTCGGTACACGATCCGGATCGTGTGCAGTTCGGGATCGGTGCCCTCCGGCACCTCCTCGCGCACCATCACCCGGGAGTCGACGCCGAGCAGCTTGCCGACCCGAGCCTCGAGCCCGGTCTCCTCGAGCACCTCGCGCACGACCGCCGTGCGGGGATCCTCACCGCTCTCGAGGCCGCCGCCCGGCAGCGTCCAGCCGTGCATGTGACCGCGGCGCCAGTGGGTGAGCAGGATCTTGCCCCGTCGCTCCACCACTGCGTAAGCGGCCACCCTCAAATCCATACTGAGAGCCTAGGGCATGTTGCTGAGCCGGACCTTCCGCTCGGCGGCCGCCGGCCCACCCCAGCATCCAGCGGTCGAGACGACGGTACGCCTCCTCCCGCGCGTCGTGCGCGGAGAGGAAGACGTCGTGCAGCGCTCCGTCGATGCGCTCCACCGTCACCGACGGTCCGAGCCTCAGGGACGCCCTGGCGATCTCGTCCACCTCGAGCACGGTGTCGGCGCGGGTGAGATCCTCGCTCCACCGCACGGGCACGGCGAAGCGCTGGGAGAGGAGCACGCAGACCGGGGCGCCGACGTCGATGCCGGCCGCGATGCGGGAGTGCCCCGCGAGGATCGCCCGCAGCCAGCCGGCGGAGACCGAGTGCGTGCGATCCGGCCGCCACACGGCGTTGATCTCCGCGGGGTCCGCCGCGTCGGCGACCTCCCGCTGCGCTCGGCTGTAGTAGCCGAAGTCGAGCTGCGGAGCGGCGTCGTGGGGGTTCAGCCTCGCCCTGAAGTCGATCAGCGGGGCGACGAGCTGCCGGATGCGACCGCTCAGCTGGAACTCCAGCCAGGGGCTGTTCAGCACCACGGCCTGCGCGCGGCCGGGGTGCCTGGCGCTCCACAGGCTGAGCACCAGTCCGCCCGTGGAGTGCCCCATCAGCACGAGCCCACGGGGAGACGGCGGGCCGGCGGGCGCGATGCCGTCATCCGGCTCCTGCATGATCTCCAGCGCGCGGCCGATCTCCTCGTCGTAGTCGTCGAGATCCTCGATGTAGCCGGGCGTCTGGCCCGCTCTCAGGCTGCGGCCGTACTTGCGCAGGTCGAGTGCGAAGAAGCGTGCTCCACGATCGGTGTAGAACCGGGCGAGGCGGCGCTGGAAGAAGTAGTCGGACCAGCCGTGCACGTAGAGCACATCGATGTCCTCGAGCGGACGGGCCCTGCGCAGCATCCGATCCCACAGGGAGCGCCGGACGGGCAGCGACCGGACGAGCGTCGCGACGACCGGTCCCTCGTCGTCGCTGCCCAGGTCGATGTCGCGGCATTCGAAGCCGGGGCCGAGCACGTCGGGGCGCCACGCGGTCATAACCTCAGTCTAGGGGCGGGGCGCGCTTCCCCACCGCCGGCCCTCGGCGTGCGAATGCCGCCGACCCCGGCGCAGAACTCGGAGCGGGGCGTCGCTGAGCCGAACCGCGTCACGCTGAGCAGAACATTACCGATCCAATCCGTCCGTATAGCACGCGCAATGCACGCTGTCGAGGCGGCTGCCTTCGACGGGCTTGCCTCGGTAGCGTTTTGCGGAAACCCATCGTGAGGAGACCGGAGACCGACCGTGAGGAGACCCAAGATGTCGTCTGCTGGCTTGATTGAGGAAGGGGAGCAGAATCCCGATGATTCCCGTAAGGGGCACGAGCTGAGACGCTATCTGCGTTTCGGGGCCATGATCCTGACCGGCATGGTCGTCATGTACTGGACGATGTTCGCCGGAGCATGGGCGTGGGGAGACGTCCGGTTCAGCGAGAGCCGGGTGTTCATGGCGATGACTATGGGCGGAGCCATGGGACTAGTGATGCTCGCCTGGATGCTGCGCATGTATCGCAACACGAAGGCCAATATCGCGGTCGTGGTGGTGAGTGTGCTGCTCCTCGGCGGAGGGGTCGCACTTGATCGTAGTCAAGCGACGGTCGACGACGTGAACTTCATGAGCGGCATGATCCCGCACCACTCACTCGCCATCACTCGTTCCGAGCGCGCCGGAATCGAGGACGTCCGCGTCTGCCAGCTCGCCGCGAACATCAGCGAAACCCAACGTCGGGAGATTCTCGAGATGTCTTGGCTGATCGCCGACATCCGGGCCAACGGAATCGCGAGCACCGTAGAGGAGGCCGAATCGCGCCCTGCGCCTCGGTTCACCGCACAGTCTGAACGGAGCTGCGTCGACTGAGGAGTGTCGTGAGGTCGCTCTCCTTTCCTGAACCAGCCCGGAGGGCATCGCGGGCAATCGCTCTCGATTTGGTTACAACCCTGCCGGGCTCGTTCGCGAGGCTTCTAGGGTTGGGTGGCATGACTGGTTGTTCACCCGTGCAGGGCCTCCACAGTGTCTGGGTGTCCGCCGCTGCCCTCCTGGGCGCGTTCGCGCTCGCCGGCTGCTCGCCGAGTTCCCCTCCGGACCCTCCCGCAGCGGAGGCCGAAGACGAGACCGGTCTGCTGAGGGTTTAGTTGAGTCCGGGGTTTATACCGCCAGACTGACGGCATCCATCATTATGATCTCGAACTCGACCGGTGTGAGCTTTCCCAGCCGGCGCTGACGACGTTTCCGGTGATACTTCCCCTCGATCCACGACACGATCGCGAGCCGCAGCTCTTGCCGGGTAGCCCACGACTTCCGATCGAGCACGTTCTTCTGCAACAGGCTGAAGAAACTCTCCATCGCCGCGTTATCCCCGCACGCACCCACACGCCCCATCGACCCCCGCAGACTGAATCGTGTCGTGTTTGATGGAGGGTAAACCTACACGGAAGGTTCTCCCCGATGGCAGCACAGCGGAAGTACCCTGCAGAGCTTCGCGAGCGCGCGACAAGGCTCTGCCTTGAGGCCCGCAGAGACCCCGAGACTCGGCAGGGCGCGTACCGGCGCATCGCCGAGCAACTCGGCGTGCATCCCGAAGCGCTGCGCACCTGGGTACATCGCGCGGAAACCGACGAAGGCCTGCGGCCCGGCACTACTTCCGATGACGCGGCCCGGCTCAAAGAACTCGAACGCGAGGTGCGCGAACTGCGACGAGCGAATCAGATTCTGAAGTCATCGGCGGCTTTCTTCGCGGCGGAGTTCGACGCCCATCCCGATGACCGAGAAGCTCGCCTACATCGACGCTCACAAGCACGAGTTCGGAGTCGAACCGATCATCCAGGCGTGGCAGGACACCCCCGCCCAGATCGCTCCATCAAGCTACTACGCCGCCAAGAGACGGCCACCCTCGGAACGCACGCTGCGTGATGCTGAGCTCTGCAAGAAGATCACCGACATCCATACAGAGAACTACGGTGCGGGACATGTCGTACATCGACGCGGTCGCGACCGCCTTGATGCGGCTATCGGACGTGGCAGCGGTGATCGCCATGCCGCTGAGTCCGCAGACCGCCTGCAGCCCGATCCGGTCGCGGTCGACGTTCTCCTGCAGTCCGAGGAAATCGACAGTCGCGCTGAAGTCCTCGGTGAAGACCTCCGGGGAGGCCACGTCGCGCACCTGGCCTCCGCTCTCCCCGGTGAACGACGGATCGAACGCCAAAGCGACGAACCCGCGGCGGGCGAGTTCGTTCGCGTACAGCCCCGAGGACTGCTCCTTGACCGCGCCGAAGGGGCCGCTCACGACCAAAGCGGGGAGCTTGCCTGTAGCGTTCACCGGAATGTAGAGGTCTCCGGCGATCTCGATGCCGAACCGGTTGTGATAGCGCACCCGTGTGCGGGTGACACCGTCGGCGAGCGTGAACGTGTAGCCATCTACGTGGGTCATGCATCTCCCTTTCTTCGCATTCTTCGCGTCGTTCGCCTCCAGTCTGCCCGATCACTCCCCCTTCGTCAGAAGCACTGACAGGGCCTGGCACGAGAGTGAATACGACCCCTAGATTTTCCGGAGACCGCTGCAAGCTGTACCCCGTCGCTCGCCCCGCGTCAGTACAGCCCACCTGGAACGAGAGGATACTCAACCGTGACGGCGACCAGATCTCCCCTGGCCACCCTGTTCGCGACCGCCGCGCTGCTGACCGTGGTCGGCTGCACAAGCATCGAGCCCGGAGAACCCGAGTCGAGGCCGGGCATCTCAGCGCCCCCGCCGTCGACGACGGCCCCTGATGGCGGATACACCGGTCCCGCCCTGGCCGGGCTGAGCAGTGAGGACTTCGAGGTCGAGGTGCTCTCTGACGAGTTGCAGTATCCGTGGGAGGTGCAGCTGGCCGGGGACGCGTTCATCGTCACGGAGATCGCGGGCACGATCGCGATGATCGGCGATGGGGGACTCGAACGCTACGAACTGCAGACCAGCGATCCGGTCGTCCATGACGGCGGCAGCGGTCTGCTCGGTATCGAACTGACCGACGATTTCGATCAGTCGGGAGTCGCCTACGTCTACTACTCCTACGCCGATGGCGAAGATCTTGCCAACCGGGTCGCCGAAGTCGTCTTCGACGGAGAGACGTGGGCGGAGACGAGCAGCCTGGTCGACGGGATTCCCGGCCATCAGCTTTACAACGGCGGGCGGATTTCCTTCGGCCCCGACGGCCACCTGTACGTGACAACGGGATGGACACCGAGGGCCAGCCGGTCGCGGGGAACGTCCGAGACGACTCCCTCGTGTACTCGCTCGGGCACCGCAACCCGCAGGGCCTGGGCTGGAGCCCCGAGGGCGAATTGTTCGTGGCCGAGCACGGGGAGAACGCGCACGACGAGATCAACCTGATCGAGGCCGGTGGCGACTACGGCTGGCCGACCGTCGAGGGCGATGAGAACGAGGACGGGCTGGTGGCGCCGTACCTGCACTCCGGCATCGAGACCTGGGCACCGTCGGGGGCCGCGTTCGCAGGCGATGAGTTCGTGTTCGCCGCGCTCCGAGGCACCGGCGTCTATGTGGTGACCGATGCCGACACGGCAGAGATGGTCTTCACCTCCGACGAGCGCGTGCGAGCCGTGTAGGCCGTTGGCGACAGCCTCTACCTCACGACGACGAACGCCTCGCCGCGCACCGGCGGCTCCGGCGTGCCCGACCGGCTCCTGCGTATCACCCCGACCGCGTAAACAGGCCGACCGCACCGTGACAAGACGCTCTGCGGCCACGTGCTCGGCAAGTGCGAATGCGTCACCGGCCGCCGGTGATGGTGACCTCGGTGCCGGCGAGCTCGGCGATGTGATCGGCGCCTTCGACGACGGTGCCCAACGGGATGAGGTCGTCGGAATGGCTGCCGAAATTCTGATAGAACAGGGCGAGGTTGTCCCATGGTACATAGAGAGTCAGATCCCCGGCCGAGGGTTGCGTGCCCGGCGACCCGTCGGTGGTGAGCGGGTCGGGCAGATAGCCGATCACCTCGGTGTTCGCGTAGTCCTCGAACTCCAGCGTCATCGGCAGACGGCTGATGAAATTGCGACTGGTGGGATTGTCGGTCATCTCGATCACAAGGGTCCGGTCACCGGTGGTGAAGGTCACCTGCCGTTGACCGATCGGTTCCTTGCTCGCATCCGACGATTCCGGAGAGACCGGCCCGCCAGAGTCGGAGGTGCGCGGGGTCGGAGCACCGGCTTCTGCATCGGAGGCGCTGCGGCATCCGGCGAGGCTGCCGAGCAGCACGAGGGACGCGACTATAACGGTCATCGTTTGCGGTTTGGGGCTCACGGATCATCCTGTTCTCGCAGCTATCGGGGACGGGGCCGGAAACCCGGATCCGTCGCGCCTTCGACATTATCCACGGGTGCGCGAAGGCGGGAGTCCCATCGGTGAGGGGGTACTGGCAGGGCCTGCCACAGGTGCGGCGGCGCCCCTATCGTTTCGAGTATGAACGAGCGTACGACGAAGCCGAAAGCACGCGGGCGCGAACCGCTGCGGCAGTCGTTGCGCGCCCTGCTGTCGGTGATCTCCGACGCTCCCGCGCTGATTCGCAATCGGCAGCTCGACCTCATCTCGGCGAACCCGCTGGCGCACGCACTGTATGAACCGGTCCTGACCGGGTATGAACACCCGAACCTCGCCCGTTTCGTGTTCCTCGACGACGCGGCGCAGGCCTTCTTCCCGGACTGGGAACGCCTCGCCGACGAGTCCGTGCATCTGCTGCGCCGCGCGGTCGACCACGATCCGTACGACAGATCGCTGCACCGCCTCATAGGTGAGCTCTCCACCCGGAGCGCGAGGTTCCGGCAGCGGTGGTCGGCGGGCCGCATGTGCAGAGCCCGTCCCCCGAGCGAACGGATCCGGCACCCGTTCGTCGGGGAACTGCGCCTGGTTCGGGAGGAGCTGAGCACGGCGCTCGACCCCGATGTGACCGTCACGGTGTACCTGCCCTCAGCGGAGGAGACCACCCACGAGCGGCTGGCGATCCTCACCAGCTGGTCCCAGCCGGACCGAACCCCGAAAGACCACGACCACCATCCGCGAAAGGAAGAATCGACATGAGCGAGAACGAGCAGGGTTGGACCGGCGGACAGCACGCGTTCGGCGACTTCGCCCCGGGCATGGTCCACTACACCGACAGGGTCCTCTTCGATGAGGTCTGGGAACGTGAAGGGCTGTCCAAGCGCGACCGCAGCCTCGTCACCATCTCCGCGCTGACCGCGCTGGGCAAGATGGATCAGCTGCAGTTCCACCTTGATTTCGCCCGCCGGAACGGCGTCTCCGACGAGGAGCTCAAGGAGGCCCTGCTGCAGCTCGCGTTCTACGCCGGCTGGCCCAACGGCATGGGGGCGACCACTGTGCTGAAGAACATCATCGAGAACGACGCCTGAGCAGCAGTTCCACCGTCCGTGTTTCGTATCATCGCAAGGAGTATCCCCACGTCCACCTCACGTTCCATAGCCACTTCGCCCGCAGGGCTCCCGCGCCGCGGTCTGGGTTTCGCTGCCGCCACCGCATCGCTCGTGATGGTGTTCGCCGCGTCCGGCGCCCCGATCCCGCTCTACGAGCGCTACCGAGCCGAGGACGGCTTGACCACCGCTGATCTATCGGTCGCCGCGGTAACGTATTTCGTCGCAGTCATGCTCGCCCTCGTCCTCCTCGGGCGACTCTCCGACCACATCGGGCGCCGGAGCGCCGCACTCGCGGCCGTCGCGCTCGCCACCGTGGGGTCGCTGATCCTGCTCGAGGTCACCGGGCTGCCGATCCTGATGGCCGGGCGGTTCCTGCAGGGCGTGGCGTGCGGCCTCGGCTCCTCGGCCGTCGCCGCGTACGTCGTCGATCTCGCCCCCGAGCGACCCCGGTGGCTCTCCGCCACGGTCGTCGCCGGCTCCCCGCTGATCGGTCTCACGATCGGCGCGGTCGGTTCCGGAGCGCTGGCCGAGCACGGCCCCGCGCCCGAGCGGACCCCATACCTCGCGGTGGCGGTGTGCCTCGCCGTGTGCGCAGCGCTGCTCGTGACAAGCCCCGAGCCGGTCGCTCGGCGCTCCGGCGTCCTGGCGTCGCTGCGTCCGCAGGTCTACCTCCCGCACCGGATCCGGCCCCTGCTGCCCGCTGCGATCGCGGTGTTCTGCGGCACCTGGGCGCTGGGCGGCTTCTACCAGGCCTTCAGCCCCACGATCTCCGCGCAGAGCCTCGGCACGGACGACACCCTGATCGCCGGCATCGTCTTCGCCTCATTCATGGCCCCTTACGCCCTCGGCGGGCCGCTGAGCGGCCGTCTGAGTCCGGTTGCCGCGCAGCGACTCGGGATTGTGGTGTTCGCCCTCGCCGTCGCCGGCGTGGTCATCGGTCTGCGCACCGGCGCGGTGCTCACGGTGATCCTGTGCGGCATCGTCGCCGGCTGCGCCCAGGGGGCGGCGTTCACCGGATCCATGCGCGGATTACTGCAGCGCACAAGCGCGGCAGATCGGGCTGGACTCATGTCCACCGTCTACCTGTTCTCCTACGGCGGCGCCGCACTCCCCAGCCTCGTCTCCGGACGCCTCACAGCCGCCGGCGTGTCGCTGGAGACCATCTCCCTGGGCTACGCCGCACTCGCCGCACTCGCGGCGATCGTCGTGCTCACCACGGCAGGCAGAGAGCGCGTCCATCCACGAGCGGCAGACGGCGAAGGAACAGTGTCGACCGCGCACCACGCCCCCGAAAAGTAAGGAGCACATATGGACATACGGATCACCGTCGGCGCGGAGACGCTGGTCGCACGCCTGAACGACAGCGCCGCCGCACGTGACTTCGCGACGCTGCTCCCGTTGAGGCTCACACTGTCGGACTTCCACGGCATCGAGAAAATCGCGGATCTGCCGAGCAGACTCGACACCTCGGACTCACCGGCGAGTGCGGCAGCGGAAGCCGGCGACATCGCCTACTACGCCCCGTGGGGCAACCTCGCTATCTTCATCCGCGACTTCGAACGCTCTCCCGGTCTTGTCATCCTCGGACGCATCCGCGAACCGCTGAACCCGCTCACCCGCACCGGAGGCAACCCGGTCATCACGATCGAGGCGGCCGAACACTCGTCCGACCGCTGACCACTTCGACCGAGGAGCCGCCCAGCACCCCTCGCGCTCTCTTCACAACGCTATTGCTATCTGCCCGGACCCGGCGCAGACACCTGGTTCTGTATCCTGGGTGGGACTGTCTGATTAACGGTGGATCTGGTCGGGCCTGACCGAAAGGAAGGGCGATGACCGATGTCATCGAGATGATCGATCCTGTGACGGGAGAGATCTTGGATGAGCAGCAGCTCGCGGAGCAGTT
>NZ_JAEHOH010000027.1 GCF_016522505.1 Leucobacter chromiisoli
CTCAAACGACGAGCGCACCGCAGCCCTTGACCCCTGGCTCGAGCACTACAACACTGGACGACACCACTCAGCCCTCGGAGGAAAGCCCCCGATCAGCCGACTGCGACCAACGCCCTGACCCGGTACATCTAGCGGGCCGCGCAGACGGTCGAGCCGCTCCGTCGAAAGCGGAAGGCCCTCGAGCAGGTTTCCTGATCGAGGGCCTTCCTCATGGGTGGGGCGGGACGTGAACTCACGACCTCCGGGATCACTCTGCGAGAATTGCAGGGTCCTGTCGTCGAGTCGGAGGGAGGGGCCGTGTCGCTCGAGCCGCTGAGCATCGGGGCCGGCCGCAAGATCGCCAGCGTTCTGGCCGGCATGACCCAAGCCGGCACACTCTTCGCAGGCTGGCTCATCGTCCCGCTCCTGCTGCTGCTCTCCGATCCCGCGGAACCGGAGGGACAACCGGCGCTGTTCATCCTGCTCGCCGCGATGATCGGGGCGGTGTCCGTCGGGCTGGGGCAACTGCTGATCAGGTCAGCCCTCGGACGGTCTCGGACCCGAGGAAGCATCGCGCACTACTCGCGCTTCCAAGTCGCCATGCTCGGCTCCGGCGCGTCGATCGGCATCGGGGCATCGGCGTTCATGTTCGGATCCGACCTCCTCGTCACCATCGCCCAGATCATCCTGGCGCTGCTGGTGCTCGCGGCGAGCGTGTTCTTTCTCGTCTGGCCGTCCAGACATCGCCAGATGCCGCGGCCGCCCCACTCCGGGATCTCGCTGGCCGCGGGCACGGTCACAGAGGATTGGGATCCGGGTGCGGCCCATCGGATCGGGGCCCTACGGCTCTCGGTCGTCGCGTTCCCCGACGAGCAGGGGAAGATCTGGTATGCGCGTCACCTGTACCAGCAGGCGTTCATGTTCCAGGGGGTGGTGGGTCAGGTGCGATATGAGAAGCGCCGCCCAGGTCATAAGCCGCGGTTCGTCCCGCCGCCTTCCCCGTTTGCAGCGGTCAGGTCCGGAGGCCTCGCGGCATCCTGAGCGATCCTGCTTCCAGGCGGCCTGCTCGAGCTCGGCCTCGAGCGCGAGCATGACTCCGCGCTGATACCCGCAGATCGCCAGCGCAGAACCCGCGCTCCTTCCTCAACCCAGCGGGTGCTCCGTCCACAGGTGGTGTCAGCGCACAGGGCAAGAACGACTGGTCGGGATGCCTCTAGCACCTGTCCTGCCGGGAGCACCCGTCGAGAGGAGACCGAGATCCAGCCCAGGGGCCGGCGCGTAGCCTGGGCGGATCGTCGAGAAAGCGGAAGGCCCTCGATCAGGTTTCCTGATCGAGGGCCTTCCTCATGGTTGCGGGGGCGGGATTTGAACCCACGACCTCCGGGTTATGAGCCCGGCGAGCTACCGAACTGCTCCACCCCGCGGCACAAGAATTAACTGTAGCACGGGTTCTCTCCGCACGCGAATCGTGGGTGTCAGACGTGCCCTACGGGCGTGTCGCGGCCTGTGGACAGCGCGCCCGCCGTGGCTCCCGTCTCCTCGAGCATGGGCCTGCGGCGGAAGCGCTGCCGCGTAGGGAGTGACTGATGACTGCTGTATCGAACCGACGCCGGGCACGTCTGCATCTGACCGGGCTGCTGCTCGCGGCGCTGTTCCTGGGATCCGCGACGACGGCGCTGCACCCCGCACCGCCGAGTTCCACGGCCGCCGAGCACGGCAACTTCGTGTGGTTCGGCGGCTGGCCGACCGGCTCGTTCCGCCTCGCCGGGGGAGATTTCGTCTACTGCATCGAACCGGGGACCAGCGAGCCCTCGGGGGCGCAGCGGGGTCCGGTAGAGGTGAGCGAGCTCCCGGGGTACACGGGGCAGCAGGCCGACGCCACGGGCTGGAGCGCCGCCGTGACGAGCGGGCCCGCCTCCGGCGAGGCGCTGCGGCACATCAACTACGTGCTCTCCACCTACGGCAACACCACCGATCTCGACACGGCGGCGTCCGTGCAGCTCGCGATCTGGATGCTGCGCGGCGATCCCGGCCTCGCCGCCTGGCTCGATCACCACCTGAACTGGGTGCGCGCCCACGGCGGCGAGCTGTACGTGGTGCGGGCCGCGCAGATGACTGACGAGGCCCGGGCGAGGGCGCTTCCGGCGCCCGACACGGCGCCGGCGCCCCTGGTCGTGACCCGTGACGCCGCGCAGTCGTCCCGGGGCGCCGTCTCGTACCCCGCGGGCACGACCGAGCTCCGGATCTCGGGCGGCGTCTTCGAGAACGGAGAGCGCACGTTGACCATCGGCGACGGCCGTGCGGGAACCGCGGGCTGGAGCGCCGAGCTGCACCCCGACGGATGGAAGCGCCGGCACGAGATCGAGATCGGAGGGGAGTGGAGCGTCCGGGTGCAGGGGTGGCCGGATCGAGTGGTGATGCACCCGGCGGTGATCCCGACCCAGCAGGGGCTCGCCTCGGGCATCGGGCCGATCTCCGAGACCCGCAGTGGAGACTTCGACCCCGTGCGTGCGGACTACGACGCCCAGTTCAGCCCGGTGCTCTCGACGCGCGTCGACGACGGCTTCGTCGAGCGGGACTCCGGGCGGTTCTCCGACACGGTCACCTTCTCGGTGGCGGAGGGCTCGGAGCCGTGGACGTCGCGCTCCGCGGCGGAGGGCGGAGCGGAGCACGCTCCGGTGGTCGCCGAGGGTGTCGTGTACGGGCCCTTCACGCACCCTCCGACCCCCGCCGCCGAGCCTCCCGCGGGGGCTCCCGTGGCCGGTCGCGCGCGGGTGGTCGCGGATCGCGGCCCGGGTGAGTACCGGGTGAGGGCCGACGCGCGCCCCGCCGAGTCCGGGTACTACTCCTGGGTGTGGACGATCAGGCAGCAGGATCAGTCCGCCGAGATCCGGGACGCGGACCTGCTCCCCGAGGGCTACCGGTTCAGCGACGCGTTCGGTCTGGGCGAGGAGGGGCAGATCGTGCCGACCGCCCTGCGCTGGAGCACGCGCCTCGTCGAGGACGAGCTGACTCCGGACCATCTGGAGCTGCGCGATCGGGTGACGCCGGAGCTGCGCCACGGCGCCTGGCTGCGCGATGAGAACGGCGACCGCATCCCCGCGAGGCTTCGACTCACGGTCTACCAGTCCGACGCCGAGCCCGAGCGGCAGAGCGCGCCGCCGGAGAGCGCGCGAGAGGTGGCCTCGGCGTTCGCGACGGTCGCGGAGCCCGGCCGGGAGGTCGACGTCGAGCCCATCCGGTTGGCCTTCGAGACCCGCGGATGGGTGAGCGTGCGCACCTGCCTCGTGGAGGAGGACCAGGATCCGGCCGCGCGGGGCCGCTTCGAGGAGTGGTGCGACGACTACGGGATCCCCGAGGAGACGGCGAGGATCGTGCTGCCCGAGGTCCGCACCGAGGCGCAGCCGACCGCGACCGTCGGCGAGACGATCTCCGATACCGCGATCGTCGCGGGCGCGGTGCCGAAGGGCGCGACGGTCGGATTCGACTTCTACCTGGAGGCCGAGCCGGGGCAGCCGAAGTACACCGAGCAGTGGCGGCCCGTGCGGGACGAGGACGGCTCGGTGGTGCGGTGGACCGAGGAGGAGCTGCAGGCCCTCTCCGAGGAGGAGCGCTGTCTCGTGCAGCCGGTCGCTCGGACCGCGAGAGTCGACGTCGAGGGGCCGGGTCGCGTCGTCTCTCCTCGGATCGTGGCGCGCAGCGCCGGGACGGGCTACTGGGTCGAGGACCTGACGATGCCGCACCCGGCGACGGGGGAGGCCGCCGAGCTCCACCGCGGCGCGTGCGGGCTGGAGAACGAGCGGACGGTGATCTCCGAGCCCGGGTCGCAGACGCCCGGCGAGTCGGGGACGCCCGGGCCCGGGAAGACCGCCCTCGCCGAGACCGGGGACGAGACGCCCGTCGCGGCCTGGGCGGCCGCCTCCGCGCTGTTGCTGCTGGGTGCGGGCGCCGTGGTCGTCGGGCGCGGCCGGGCCCGCCGTCGGGGCCGGCGGGGCGAAGAGGGGCCGGACGTGCAGAGCCTATGCAGTTCGCGCAAATGGTTTTCATAGGAATGCTCGCCAAGCTGGAGGCACGAGAAAGGGATACCCATGAGCCACACTCCTGAACCCGACCGGACGGCCCCCGGGGCCGAGGGCGCCCCGCAGGATTCCGCAGCCTCGCGAGCGGCGGAATCGGCGTCGCAGCACCACGAGGCGTCGCAGCAGCACGGACCGTCGCCGTCCTTCGACGGGCATCCCGCGCCGACCGGTGCGACGGCGCCGCTGCCGCCGGCCTCGGACGGGCGGCCCCAGCCGGGTGGGAGCTACGCGCCGCCCCCCTACGGCGCGGCCCCCGCGAGGGCGGCGGAATCGCAGCCGGCCGCCCCCGGGGCCCCGGCCCCGCAGCCGGAGCCGGCGTACGCGGTCCCCGGGTACGCCGCCGGACAACCGGACGCCTCCCAGCCGTCGTCGTACGACCCGGGGACTCGGGGAAGCGCCTTCGCCGCGGACGACCATGCCGGGACGGCGCACCCGAAGAGCCGGGGCGGCACGCTCGTCGCCGGGCTCGCGATCGGCGCCCTCGTCGGAGGACTCGTCGGCGGCGGAGTCGCGGCGGTCGTCTCCTCCAACGTCATCCCCCAGCAGAGCTCGGTGAGCGGAGCGCAGAGCGGAGCGGTCACGCTGAACAACCCCGAGACGGCCACGGCCATCACCGGAGTGGCGGCCGTCGCGATGCCGAGCGTGGTGACGCTCGACGTCTCGGGCGCCTCGGCGGCCGGCTCGGGATCGGGAGTGATCTATCGCGAGGACGGGTACATCCTCACGAACGCGCACGTCGTCACCCTGGACGGCGCGGCCGGATCCGACCCCACGATCCGAGTGAAGCTGAGCGACGGCCGTGTGATGGACGGCACCCTCGTCGGCACAGACCCCTACGCCGACGTCGCCGTCGTCAAGGTGGAGGCGGACGATCTGCCCGCGATCGAGGTCGCCGACTCGGACGAGCTCAACGTCGGCGATCTCACGGTCGCCATCGGCGCCCCGCTGAACCTGGCGAACACGGTCACCAGCGGCGTCGTCAGCGCCCTCAACCGGGGCATCTCCGTGGGCAGCCCGCTGATCCCCGAGGAGCCGCAGAGCCCCGACGAGTCGCAACCCGACGACAACGGGAACGGTCTGCCCTGGGACTTCCGCTTCGACAATCCCGACCGCGAGCAGCAGACCCCGCCCGAACAGCAGAGCACGAGCGGCGGTTCGGTCACCCTCCCGGTCATCCAGACCGACGCCTCCATCAACCCCGGCAACTCCGGCGGGGCGCTGCTCGACGGGGAAGGGCGCCTCATCGGCATCAATGTCGCGATCGCCTCGACGGGCGGCGACGCCGCGACCGCCGGCAGCGTCGGGCTCGGGTTCGCGATCCCCGCGAACCTCGCCACCCGGGTCGCCGACTCGATCATCGAGGGCGAGCAGCCCTCGCACGGCCTGCTCGGCGCGAGCGTCAAGGACTCGAGCGAGGACACGGACGAGGACGCCAACCACGCCGGCGGCCTGATCGTCGACGTCAGCCGCGGCGGCGCGGCTGACGAGGCGGGGCTCCGCGCCGGCGACGTCATCACGGCCGTCGACGGGGTGCCCGCGGCCGACGGCACCTCGGTGTCCGCCCTGATCCGCACCCACGCCGGCGGCAGCGAGGTCACGATCAGCTACACGAGAGGCGGCGAGGCGGCCGAGACGACGGCCACCCTCGGCACCCTCGAGTGGTAGTCGATCCGAGCCCCTGTGCGCAGGCCCTGCCCGCGCACGGGGGCTCGCCGCGTCCGCTCGGACCCGTCGGCGGCCCTCCTCCGGGTGCCCTACAGTGGAACAGGTGAGCACCGGCGGATTCCAGTTCGCGAGCGGCAACCTGGCGAAGCTGCTCGCCCTTCCCAAATACCTCCTCTCGATCCCGCTCGCATGGTTCATTCCGCGAATCCGGGACCGCTGGGTGTTCGGCAGCGGCATCGGCGTCGGCGAGGGTGCGCTCGCGCTCGCCAGGAGGCTCCGCGCCGAGCAGCCCGAGGCCCGCATCACCTGGCTCGTGGCGGATGAGGCCGAGGCGGATCGAGCACGGGCCGAAGGCTTCGACGCGCTGCCGCGTCGGGGACGTCGGGGATACTGGGCGACCCTGCGCGCCGGCCAGGTCGTCGTCACCCACGGCCTCGGCGACGCCAACCGCTTCGGGCTCTCCGGGGCGCTGGTCGTGCAGCTCTGGCACGGCGCCCCGCTGAAGCGCCTGCATCTCGACTCGCAGGTCACGACGGCCGTGCGCGGACCGGCGCCGGTGCGGGCGCTGCTGCGGCGCATGTACCTCGCGGGCTCGAGGCAGGTGGACCTGTTCGTCGCCGGCTCGGCGCTCGCCGCCGACCGGCTGCGGTCCGCGTTCCGCGTCGCACCCGGACGGGTGCGCGTGCTGGGAGACCCCCGCGACGACGAGCTCTCCGAACAGGCGCGCGACGAGGCGGCGTCGGAGCGGGCGCGCGAGACGGTCCGCTCGATCCTGACGGGCGCGCACGCCGGCGCCTCGGCCGAGGCGCGCACCGACGCGGACACCGAGGCCGAAGAAGCCGCCGACGCGGCTGCGGGGGAGACCCCGCTCGGCGGCCCCATCCTCCTCTACGCGCCGACCTGGCGCGACGGGGCGGAGGACCCCGCCATCCCGAGCGAGGCGGAGGCGGCGGCGATCCGCGAGACGCTCGAGACGCTCGGGGCCCACCTCGTCATCCGCTCGCACCCGCTCGGCGCGGGCGCCTACGACCATGTGCTCGGGGGGCGGATCCACGCCCTCGGCTCAGACCGGCTGCGCGACATCACGCCGCTGCTCGGCGCCTTCGACACCGTGATCACCGACTACTCCTCCGTCGCGATCGACTTCTCGCTGACCGGGCGCCCGATCGTGTGGTTCGCGCCCGACCTCGAGCGCTACGCCGAGAGCCGGGGCCTCTATGAGCCGCTCGAGGTGACGAGCGCGGGGCGGGTCGAGCGCGACTGGGCGGGCGTGCTCGGCCGGGTGCGCGAGCTGCTCGGCGACGGCGTCGCGAGGAGGAGCGCCGAGGCGAGGACGAGGGCGCTCGCGCAGCGCTTCCACGCCCATCCCGAGGGAGGCGCCGCCGGTCGGGTGCTCGAGGAGATCCGACGCCTCCGCACGCCCGAGAAGCAGCTCGTCCCCGAGGGGGCCGTCTTCTTCGAGAGCTTCTACGGGAGGCAGGTCGCCTGCAATCCGCTCGCGCTCGACCGCGAGATCGCGCGCCGCTTCCCCGGCGCGCCGCGCTTCTGGAGCGTCACGAGCGAGCGCCAGGAGGTCCCCGAGGGCGCCACCCCGCTGCTCGTCGGCGGCCGCGAGTGGTTCGCCGTGCGGCGCGGCGCCTCGTTGCTCGTGGTGAACGACTGGCTGCGCTACGGGTTCCGCCGCCGGCGGGGCCAGACCGTGCTGCAGACCTGGCACGGCACGATGCTGAAGCACCTCGCACTCGGCCGCCCCGGGGTGGGGCTGCGCACCCGGATCGCGATCAGGCGCGAGAGCCGGCGCTGGAGCCTGCTGCTCTCGCAGAACCCGCACTCCACGGCGCAGTTCCGCAGCAGCTACGCCTACCGCGGCGAGATCCTGGAGACCGGATACCCACGCGACGATCGGCTCGCGCGGGCCACGCTCGGCGACGAGCTGAACCCCGTCGAGGCGCGGACCGCCCGCGCGGCGCTCGGCGTCCCCTCCGACGCGCGCGTCCTCGTGTACGCCCCGACCTGGCGCGACGGGGGCGTCACGCTCGTGGACGAGCTCGACGTGCGGGCGCTCGCGGAGGAGCTGGGCGAGCAGTGGACGGTGGTCGCGCGGGGGCACTCGCGCACCCTCTCCTTCGGCAGGTACGGCGCGGCGGCTCCGCGGGTGATCGACGCCTCGCGGCACCCCGACGTGAACGATGTGATCCTCGCGGCCGACCTGCTCGTGACCGACTACTCCTCGATCATGTTCGACGCGGCGGTGGCCCGCGTACCGCAGGCCTTCTTCGTGCCGGATCTGCCCGCCTATCGCGATCGGGAGCGGGGCTTCACCTTCGACTTCGAGCGCGAGGCCCCGGGCCCGCTGCTCACGCGCCGGGAAGAGGTCGTCGCCTGCGCCCGGGCGCTCGCCGAGGAGGGGGCCGGGGCCGCCTGGGTGCGGGACTCGGGGCCGGCGGCCGCCGCGTGGCGCGAGCGCTTCGCCCCCCACGACGACGGGCACGCCGCGGAGCGCGTCGTCGACGCCCTCGTCGAGCGGCGGATCCTGCCGGCCTGAGCGCTACGCGCGCGAGCGGTCCACGGTGCGGCCCCCGCCGCGCACGATGCCCTTCAGGAACCCCGTGCCCCAGCTCAGGTGCATCGTGACCAGCGCGATCGCGCTCAGGATCCGGTCGCGCAGGCCGCGCTGATCCGGCAGGGTCGTCACGGCGAACGCGATGGCGAGCGCGTACGCCGCGGGGGAGAGGTGCAGCAGCGACCACCACGACGCCCACGGCGCGACGCCCAGGAACTGCAGCATCGCGAGCACGAGGCTCGCGGCGAGCGCGGCGACGAGACCGCCCGGCATGAAGAAGCGCCAGGGGTTCGCGCCCCGGTAGCGCCGCACCAGCACGGCGCGCCACGTGCCCGTCGCGAAGAACTGCCGGGCGAGGTCGCCGATGCTCGCCCGCGGCCGGTAGGTCACCCGCAGCTCGGGATCGAACCAGATCAGGCCGCCGCCCCTGCGGATGCGGAGGTTCAGCTCCCAGTCCTCGCCGCGCAGGATCGTGGGATCGTAGCCGCCCGCCGCCTCGACCGCCTCGCGGCGGAAGATGCCGAGATAGGCCGATTCCGCGGGGCCGGGAGTGCCGTCCCCGTGGTAGGCGCCGCCGCCGAGGCCGAACGGGCTGTTGTAGGCCCGGGCGATCGCCCGCTGCACGGGGGTGCTGCCGGCGGCCCGCATGATGCCGCCCACGTTGACGGCCCCGCGGTCGCGCAGGGAGCGGATGCCGAGCCGGGTGTAGTCGGGGGTGAGCTCGGAGTGCGCGTCGACGCGCACGATGACCGGGTGCCGGCTCGCGGCGATGGCGCGGTTGAGGCCCGCGGGGATGTCGCGCTCGGGGTTCTCGACGAGGCGCACGCGCGGATCCTCCCCGGCGAGGCGCGCGGCGATCTCGTCGCTGCGGTCGCGCGAGGGGCCGAGCGCCAGCACGATCTCCTTCTCTCCCGCGTAATCCTGGTCCAGGATCGTCCGCACCGCGGCCTCGAGGTAGTCCTCCTCGTTGAGCACCGGCATCACGTAGGAGACCGCGGGGAGTTCGGGCAGCGGCGGAAGGTCGATCATCCAATGATCTTCCCATCTTCGGCCGGGATATTCTGAACGGGTGCAATTGGCAAAGGATGCGAAGCGTGCGGTCCGTCTGGCGAGGCGGGTGCTCAAGGGGCGCCGGGCCTTCTTCGACGTGCGCTCGAGAATGGAATGGCGGCAGCCGCTGACGCCCGGGCGCTACCGGGTCGGCGTCTACTTCGCGGACAGCGACGTCAACCTGTACCAGATGCGGCAGTGGTACGAGCCGCTGCGGGATCTCTCGAAGCGGTGGCCGGTGCTCGTGCTGGCCCGCAACGCCTCCGGCGCCCGCGCCCTCATGGACGAGAGCGGCCTGGACGTCGAGTTCGTGCAGCGGGTCACCGACATCGAGCGCGTCATCGAGGAGCAGCCGCTCGAGGTGATCCTCTACGTCAACCAGAACACGCGCAACTTCCAGATGATGCGCTACGGCCAGCGCTGGCACGTCTTCGTCAACCACGGCGAGAGCGACAAGATGTACATGACGAGCAACCAGCACAAGGCCTACGACTACGCGTTCGTCGCGGGTGACGCCGCCCGCGCGCGGCTGTCGAAGGCCCTGTGGGACTACGACGTCGACGCCAGCACCCTCTCGATCGGCCGGCCGCAGGCCGACTACTTCACGGGCGAGCCGCCGTTCCCCGAGGACGACCGCACGGTCGTGCTCTACTCGCCGACGTGGGAGGGCGATCGCCCCGCCGCCTGCTACGGCTCCGTCGCGAGCCACGGCGAGACGCTCGTGCGCCGCCTCCTCGAGACGGGCCGACACCGCGTCGTCTACCGGCCGCATCCGCGCAGCGGCGTGGTGGACGCCGCCTTCGGCGAGGCGAACCGGCGGATCATCGAGATGCTGGGTGAGGCGAACAGGGCCGATCCGGCAGCGCACCACGTCTACGACGAGTCGCCAGCGCTCGGGTGGCAGCTCAGCCGGCCCGATGTGGCGATCTGCGACATCTCGGCGATGGTCTACGACCGGCTCGCGACCGGCAAGCCGCTCATGGTGACACGGCCGGTCGCACCCGAGGCCGAGGTCGACGAGGGCGGATACCTGAGCGTCTGCGAGTGGCTCGACGCCGACGACGCGGCCGGGGTCGACGCGGTGCTGGACCGGGTGATCGACGACGACGCGGCGCGCGAGCGGCTCGGCACGTGGTCGAGGCACTACTTCGGCGACACGGCGCCGGGAGCGCCGACGCGGCGCTTCCACGCGGCGATCGAGACGCTGCTGGCGAGGGCCGATGCGCATCGGGAGGCTGCGCCGGGCGAGGAGGCCGCCCGCTGAGGCGCGGAGCGCAGCCGCCGGCTACGCCGGGTGATCCTCGTTGTAGCGCGCGATCACGTCGTCGATGGGCCCGTCGAGCTTGAGCTCGCCGCGGTCGAGGTAGAGCCCGCGCGCGCAGAACCGCTTGAGGTCGCGCTCGTTGTGGGAGACGAGGAAGAGCGTCTTGCCCTCGGCCAGCAGCTCCTCGATGCGGCGGTAGCACTTGTTGCGGAACGCCTTGTCGCCGACCGCGAGCACCTCGTCGACCAGCAGCACCGGCTCGTCGAGCTGCGAGATCACCGCGAAGGCGACGCGCACCTTCATGCCGCTCGAGAGGTGCTTGTACGGGGTGTCGAGCACGTCGTCCGCGCCGGCGAAGTCGATGATCGAGTCGAAGCGCCGCGCGATCTCCTTCTTGTCGAGGCCGTGCAGTCCGGCTGTCAGGTTGACGTTGTCGCGCACCGTCAGATCCCCCACGAAGCCGCCCGTGATCTCGATCAGCGGGGCGACGCCGCCGTGCACGGCGACCTCGCCCTCGTCGGGCAGCAGCACGCCCGCCACGAGCTTCAACAGCGTCGACTTGCCCTGGCCGTTGCGGCCGACGACGCCGATGGCCTCGCCGGGGTCGACGCTGAACGAGATGTTCCGCAGCGCCCAGAACTCGCCGGGGAGGGATCTCCTGGAGCGACCCGCGAACAGATCCTTGAAGCTCCGCCGCGACCCCCGGTTGCGGCGGAAGCGCACGCCCAGACCGCTGGCCACGATGATGGGGGCACCCGCGGGTGCGGACACTCCGGTCGCGTTCTGCTGCGTCACGTTAGAGCTCCTTCAGGACGCCGCCGATGGCGCGGCGGAAGACGAGGATCCCGCACACGAGGATCACGGCGGTGATGCCAGCCGATGCTCCGACGAGCCCCCAGTCGAGCTGATCGGGGAAGAATCCCGCGCGGAAGAGCGCGAAGATCCCCGAGAGGGGGTTGATCCAGGCGAGGGGGCGGGCGAACTCGGGCAGATCCCCGGCGCCGTAGATCACGGGCGAGGCGTAGAACAGCACGCGCAGGATCAGCTTCGCGGCGCGCTCGAGATCCCGGAAGAACACCACGAGGGGCGCGACGAGCAGGCCGATGCCGAGGACGAGCGCGGCGAGCAGCACGGTGGCGACGGGGAACAGGAGCAGGCCCCAGCCGACGGACGCTCCGGAGAACACGGCGAACAGCGCCAGGACCGGGAGGCTCAGCAGGAACTCGATGCCCTTGGAGCAGACGATCCGGCCCACCCAGATCCAGCGCGGAAGCGCGATCGAGCGGACGAGCTTCACGTCGCGGAGGAACGCGCGCGTGGAGTCCGAGACCGCGCCGTTGAACCACACCCACGGCAGCATGGCCGTGAGCAGGAACACGATGTACGGAGACTCTCCGACGCTGCGGTCGAACACCTGGGTGAACACGAACCAGTAGATCAGGCTCATGAGCAGCGGGTCGAGGATCGACCACAGGTAGCCGAGCAGCGAGGTGGCGTACCGCACCTTGAGATCCCGCAGCGTCAGGAGTCGCAGCGATGACCACGCGATGCTGCGGCGGGTTCGTCGTTCGGCGGAGAAGGTCACACAGCTATTCTGCCCCCTGCCCGGCCGGGGCCCGGACATGTACAGCTCGGAGCCTCCAGGGTTTGGTAAGTTGGGTGGGTGCCGCCCAGAGAAACGTCCGCTTCGCCGGTCCAGGAATCCGAGACCGCTCCTGAGGCTCAGACGGGCGACGGCGAGGGGACTCCGGCGGCGCGTGCGGCAGAGAACGGGGCTGATGAGGTGACGGAAGTGCGTGCTGAGGGCGAGGACGCAGGAGCGGCGGCGACCGCTCCGCCCCCGCAGGGGTCGCAGGCGGGGGCTCCCCGGGTGCGCCCCAGCCGCACCCAGGCGCGCGCGTCCGAGGCCGCGACGGCGTCCGAGGTCGCGGAGGGCCGCGAGGCCGATCCGCAGCCCGAGCAGACCGCTCCCCGAACCGGCCGCATCCAGGTGCCCGTCCCCTCCGTGGTGCGCGCGCGCGAGCGCGGCAGGATCGCCGAGCAGAACCCCGTGGTGCTGCGCACCGAGGCGCTGACGAAGAGCTACGGCCCCGTCGTCGCCGCGAACGAGGTCTCCCTCGCGGTGCACGCGGGATCCTTCACGGGCATCGTCGGCCCGAACGGCGCGGGCAAGACCACCACGCTCTCCATGATCAGCGGCCTGAACCGCCCGACCTCGGGCCGGGTGACGGTGCACGACGTGGACGTCTGGTCCGACGGCCCGGCCGCGAAGCGCCTCATCGGAACGCTGCCCGATCGTCTGCGCCTCTTCGACCGGCTCACGGGGGCCCAGCTCCTCTACTACTCGGGCGTGCTGCACGGGGTCGAGGAGGCGTCCGTGGCGCAGCGCGTCGCCGAGCTCGCCGAGGCGTTCAGCCTCGAGTCGGCGCTCGGCCGCCTCGTCTCCGACTACTCGGCGGGCATGCAGAAGAAGATCGCGCTCGCCTGCTCGATGATCCACGCGCCCGAGGTGCTCGTGCTCGACGAGCCGTTCGAGGCGATCGACCCGGTCTCCGCGTCGAACGTGACCGAGATCCTCGAGAAGTTCGTGGCGGGCGGCGGCAGCGTCATCATGTCGAGTCACAGCCTCGACCTCATCCAGCGCGTCTGCGACCACGTGTCCGTCATCATCGACGGCAGCGTGATCGCCCAGGGCACGGTCGACGCGGTGCGCGACGGCATGAGCCTGGAGGAGCGCTTCGCCCACCTGACGGGTGCCGGAGACGCGAAGAAGGGACTGGAGTGGTTGCACGGCTCTGCAGACTCCGACTGACCCTGCTCGCGGCGACGTTCCGCGGATCATTCGCCCACGGCCTGAGAGCCGCGCTCGTCCTGGTGCTGCTGTTCGCCGCGGCGGTCGGGCTCGCCGCACTCCCGGCCCGCCTCGTCGTCGATGAGGGGTACCGCGCGACGATCGACGTGCTCGCCGGCACGATCGTCCTCGGTGCCGCGCTCATCGTGCCCGTCTTCGAGAACCGCAGGCTTCTCGAACCCCGTCAGTTCGCCGCGCTCCCGGTCAAGCCGGCCGCCGTCGCCTGGGCGCTGTTCCTCACCACGGTGCTCAGCTGGCCCTTCCTGCTGCTGCTCGCCTGGTTCGCGGGGCTGCTGGTCTTCCGCCCCGAGTGGCGGGGAACCCCGATCCTCGCCGTCGCCGCGCTCCTGCTGGGGGCGCTGCTGGCGATCGCGTTCACGCGGGTGGCATCCGCCGCCTCGCAGCTCGTCATCGGGCCCGATCACGCCGGCGTGATGCGCGCGGTCGGCGTGCTGCTGCTCGTCGCGTTCCTGCCGGTCGCGGTGTTCGCCGTGGCGACCACCTTCGGCCCCTCGGAGAGCTCCGCCGTCGAGGCCGCGGCGGTCATGGGATGGACCCCCTTCGGCGCCCCCTTCGCCGGGCTCGCGCTCGCCGCCTCGGGCGACACCTCCGCGGCGCTGCTCCGCCTCGGCGTGGCGGCCGCGGCGCTGCTCGTGCTCCTCGCCGTGTGGTTCCCGCTCGTGCGGGCGTCCAACGAGCGGGTCGACCGCCCCTCCGACCCCGCGATCGCCCGTCGCGGCCTGGGGTGGTTCGAGCGGTTCCCCGCTCGCCCGGCGCCGGTGATCGCGGCCAGAGCGCTGACCTACTGGGCCCGCGATCCGCGCTACCGCGTCGCGCTCGTCGCGATCCCCTTCGCGCCGATCGTGATGCTCATCGCGTTCTGGGTGGCGGGTGCGGATCTGCCGATGCTCACGCTGATCCCGCTGCCCGTGATCCTGCTGCTCCTCGGGTGGTCCCTGCACAACGACATCGCGATGGACTCCACCGCCATCTGGGAGCACGTCGCGAGCGGGATCCGAGGCCGCGAGGACCGCTGGGGCCGCCTCGCGCCGGTCATGCTCGTCGGCCTGCCGCTGGTCCTCGTCGGATCGAGCCTCACCGTCACGGTGCTCGGCGACTGGCGCGTGCTTCCCGCGGTGATCGGCATGAACCTCTCGATCCTGCTGGTCTCGGCGGGCGTGTCGAGCCTCTTCTCGGTGCTCATGCCGTATCCGGCCACGCGGCCGGGGGACAGTCCCTTCGTGCAGCCCCAGTGGTCGGGATCCGGATCGGGCCTCGCCCAGACCCTCTCGATGCTGCTGGCGCTGGCGCTCTCGGTGCCGCCCGTGTGGTTCGCGGCCTGGGCGATCCTCGACATCGAGTTCGCGCCGAACATCTGGGCGCTCCTCTTCGGCGCGGGCTACGGCGCGATCGTGCTCGCGGCCGGCGTGCTGATCGGGGGCCGCGTCTTCGACCGCAGCTCGCCCGAGCTCATCGCGGTGACGCAGGTCTTCGACTGATCCGGGCGCGCGGCGGCGACGCCGGCTCGAGTGCGGTGCTGGACAGACCTCGGCGCCGGCGGCACGCGGCGGCGGGTGTCGGGTCGGCGCCGGAAGGCGTAGAATCGCGGTATGGGACTGTTCTCACGCGATAAGGATTCCGGCCCGGCGGGCGGCACCGACGTGCTCGATCGCGAACTCGAGAAGCTCCTCGAGGATGCGCAGATCGAGGACGGCGACCACGAGCGCTTCTCGCACTACGTCCCCAAGGACAAGATCCTGGAGTCGGCGGTCACGGGCAAGCCCGTGCGCGCACTGTGCGGGAAGAAGTGGACCCCCTCGAGGGACCCCGAGAAGTTCCCGGTCTGCCCCGAGTGCAAGAAGGTCTACGAGCGCATGAAGAAGTAGCGCCGCCCGCGGCGCCCGCCCGGGTGCCCGGCTGCGGCACCACCGCCCCGGGGATCCCGGGCGGGAGCGACCACCGCACCCCGCGAGCCGGTCACCGGTACTCGGTGGGAATCGCGGGGTCGCCGCGGGTGAGACTCATCGCGACGTGGGGGAGCTCCGCGACGCGCAGCCGGTGCCGCTCGCGGGCGGCGGCGATGCCCTCGGAGCCGGTGTGACCGGGCTGCACCTCGCCCGCGCGCACGAGCGGGACGAGCACGTCGCGGGCGCTCGCCCCGAGCTCCTCGCCCTCGGGCGCCCCGCCGGGGCCGTCGCCCAGGAAGATCGCCTCGGCGGTGGCGACGCCCCTGCGGTCGTAGAGCCGGCGCACGCTCTTGCGCCCCCCGACGGAGACCTTGTCGGCGGACTTCTTCGCGACCGACACCCAGTTGCCCGCGTCGTCGGTGCGGGCGACGAGCTTGTAGACCATGCCCATCGTGGGGGTTCCGGATCCGACGACGACGGAGGTGCCCACGCCGAAGCTGTCGACGGGCGCGGCGGCGAGCGCCGCGACCGTGTACTCGTCGAGGTCGTTGGTCACGGTGATCTTCGTGCTGGTCGCGCCGAGATCGTCGAGCAGCCTGCGCACCTGGGCGACCACGATGGGCAGATCCCCCGAGTCGATGCGCACGGCGCCGAGCTCCCGGCCCGCGACCTCGACCGCCGTGCGCACGCCCTGCTCGATGTCGTAGGTGTCGACCAGCAGCGTCGTGCTGGGACCGAGTGCCGCGACCTGCGCCTCGAAGGCGTCGCGCTCGCTGTCGTGGAGCAGCGTGAAGCTGTGCGCGGCCGTGCCCATGGTGGGGATGCCCCAGCTGCGGCCCGCCTCGAGGTTCGACGTCGCGCTGAACCCGGCGATGTAGGCCGCCCGGGCGGCGGCGACGGCGCTGTACTCCCCGGTGCGGCGGGAGCCCATCTCGGCGAGGGGCTTGCCGTTCGCGGCGTGCGACATCCGCGAGGCGGCCGTCGCCACCGCGGAGTCCGCGTTCAGGATGCTGAGCGCCACCGTCTCGAGCAGCACCCCCTCGGCGAAGCTCGACTCGACGGTGACGAGCGGTGAGCCGGGGAAGAAGACCTCGCCCTCCGGATACCCCCAGATGTCGCCGCGGAAGCGGAAGTCGGCGAGCCAGTCGAGCGTCTCGGCGCGCAGGAAGCCCCGCTCCCGCAGCCAGTCGAGCTCCTCGTCGGCGAAGCGGAACCTGGACACGGCGTCGAGCAGTCGCCCGGTGCCCGCGACCACGCCGTAGCGACGCGCTCCGGAGAGGCGCCTGGCGAACAGCTCGAAGACGCTGTCGCGGTCGGCGGTTCCCGCTGAGAGGGCGGCGTCGACCATGGTCAGCTCGTAGTGGTCGGTGAGGAGCGCTGTGGAGGTGGACACGTCGCCAGCATAGCGGCGCGGGCCCGGTGCGAGGCACCCGGGCCGGCTCAGCGGAAGTCGCGCGAGGAGACCCCGGCGGGGGAGTGGAGCGGTTCGAAGTGGCTCGCGATCACGTTGACCACACCCTCGGGCGACCGCTCCAGCGTGCCGCGCACGATGAGCGCGGGGGACGATCGCGCGACATGGCGGTAGCGCTCCCACACCTTGGCCCACGTGACGACATTGACGCTGCCGGCCTCGTCCTCGAGGGTGACGAAGGTGATTCCGCCAGCGGTCTGGGGGCGCTGGCGGTGGGTGACGAGGCCCGCGACCTCCACGATGCGGCCCGCGCCCACGCGCGCCACCCCGTCGGACCTGACGGTCCCGCGGGAGTCGAGCCCGTCGCGCAGCAGCGCGAGGGGGTGGATCCCCGAGGTCACGCCGGTGGTCCACAGATCGAGCTCCGTCTGCTCGGCCGGGCTCAGGAGCGGCAGCAGCGGGGGTTGCACGTGCACGGCGATCCCCGGCAGGAACCGTTCGCGGTTGTCGGCGGCCCGCTCCGCCGCCCAGAGCGCCTCGCGCCTGCCGAGCCCGAGCCCCGCGCAGGCGCCCGCGGCGGCGAGCGCCTCGAGTCGCGAGCGGTCCAGATCGGCGCGGCGCGCCAGGTCGGCGAGATCCGCGAACGGCCCCGCCCGGCGGGCCCGGACGACCCTCTCGGCGGTCTCGGCGTCGATTCCGCGCACCGCCGCGAGCCCGAGCCGCACGGCGAAGGCCCCGTCCCGGCGGTGCCTTCCGCCGTCGTCGGGGGCGCTCGGATCGAAGGGGCCCGGCCCGGGCTGCTCCGCGCTCGTGCAGGAGTCCAGCCCCGTGGGTTCTGCGCCGAACCGGCCGTGCCCGGCGGGGCGGAGCGCCTCGAGCGTCGCCTGGGCCTCGGAGCGCTGCACGTCCGGCGGTCGCACCTCGACGCCGTGCCGGCGCGCATCCTGCGTCAGCGAGCTGGGCGAGTAGAACCCCATGGGCTGCGCCTGCAGCAGCCCGGCCAGGAACGCGGCGGGGTAGTGGAGCTTCAGCCAGGAGCTCGCGTAGACCAGCAGGGCGAAGCTGATCGAGTGGCTCTCGGCGAAGCCGAAATTGGCGAACGCCTCGATCTGCGCGTAGATGCGCTGGGCATCCGCCCCCTCGAGACCGTTCCGCTTCATCCCGGCGAAGAGCTTCTCCTTGAGACCGTCGATCCGCTCCTCGCCGCGCTTCGAGCCCATGGACCGCCGCAGCAGGTCGGCGTCCTCGGAGCTGCAGTCCCCGATGGCGGTGGCCATCTGCATCAGCTGCTCCTGGAAGAGCGGTACCCCGAGGGTGCGCTCCAGCACGGGTTCGAGCAGCGGGTGCGGGTAGGTGATGACCTCCTCGCCGTTCCGGCGCCGCAGGTAGGGGTGCACGGCGCCGCCCTGCATGGGACCCGGGCGGATCAGCGCGATCTCGATCACCAGGTCGTAGAAGCGGCGGGGCCGCAACCTCGGCAGGGTGTTCAGCTGCGCCCGGCTCTCGAGCTGGAACACGCCGACGGCGTCGGCCCGGCAGAGCATGTCGTAGACGGCGGGCTCCTCCTTGGGGAGGGTATCGAGACTCCACTCCTCGCCCGTCGCGCCCCGCACGAGATCCATCGTGTAGCGGAGCGCGCTCAGCATCCCGAGCCCGAGCAGGTCGAACTTCACGAGCCCCATCGCGGCGCAGTCGTCCTTGTCCCACTGCAGCACGGTCCGCTTCTCCATTCGGGCGTGCTCGATGGGGCAGACCTCTCCCACGGGGCGCTTGGTGAGGACCATGCCCCCCGAGTGGATCCCCAGGTGCCGCGGAGCCTTGAGCAGCTGCTTCGCGAGCGCCACGACGGGTTTCGGGATCGCGCCCCCGCTGGCCTCCGCATCCTCGTCGATGTCCCGTCGGCGCTCCAGACCGCGGGTCCAGGCCCGCTGCTGCCCGGGCCCGTAGCCGAGCGCCTTGGCGGCGTCCCGCACGGCGGCCTTCGGCCGGTAGCTGATGACGTTCGCGACCTGGGCCGCGCCTCGGCGCCCGTAGCGCTCGTAGACGTACTGGATGACCTCCTCCCGGCGCGCGGAGTCGAAGTCGACGTCGATGTCGGGCTCCTCGCCGCGCATGCTGGAGAGGAAGCGTTCGAACGGCAGGTTGTAGAAGACGGCGTCGACGGCGGTGATCTCGAGCACGTAGCAGAGGGCGGAGTTCGCCGCGGATCCCCGACCCTGGCAGAGGATGCCGCGATCCCTCGCGTACCGTACGAGATCGTGGACGATGAGGAAGTAGCCGGGGAAGTCCTTCTCCTCGATCACCGCGAGCTCCCGCTCGAGGCGTTCGACGACGTCCGTTCTCCCCGGCCCGTAGCGGCGCTCGGCGCCTTCGGAGGCGAGCCGGCGCAGCCAGCTCATCTGCGTGTGCCCCTCGGGCACGTCGAGATCGGGCAGGCCCGGGGTCGCCGAGCGCAGGGGGAACGCGAGCTCGCGTGCGAGCTCCGCGGTGCGCGCGACGGCCGCGGTGTGGCGATCGAACCTGCGCTGCATGGCCCGGCCGGATCGCAGGTGCGCGGCCCCCGTGGCCGGGAGGAACGGGTCGAGCTCGTCGAGGCCGCGCCTCGCCCGCACCGCCGCCACGGCCTCGGCGAGCGGAGCGTCGTGCCGCCTCGCGTAGTGCACCGCGCCGGTGGCCAGCGTGGGGAGCGATGCCTCCGCGGCGAGGGCGGCGAGGCGGTCGCAGCGGTCGTCGTCGCCCGGGAGGCCGAGGTCGGTGAGCTCCACGAACACCCGGTCCGCGCCGAACAGCGCGGTCAGCCGGTCGAGCTCGGTCCGCGCCGCTGCCGCGCCGTCGGACCGGTTGGATGCGGAGTCGAGCGCCCGGCGCACCGTCCCCTTGCGGCACCCCGTGAGGATCGCCCACTCGCCGCTCGCGGAAGCGGCGAGCTCTTCGAGGTCGTAGCGGGGGCGCCCCTTCTCTCCTCCCCGCAGCTGGGCCTCGGTGATGGTGGCGGAGAGCCGGTGGTAGCCGGAGGGGCCCCGGGCGAGCACGAGCAGGTGGGAGCCCGCGGGGTCGGCGACGCCGAGCTGGGGGACGTCGAGCCCCAGAGAGAGCTCGGCTCCGTACACGGTGAGCAGCTCGGGGTGCGCCATGGCGGCCTCCGCGAAGCGCGCGGCGCCGTAGAAGCCGTCGTGATCCGTGATCCCGATCCCCGTCAGGCGCAGCCGCGCCGCCTCGGCGACGAGCGCCTCGGGGGACGAGGCACCGTCGAGGAAGCTGTAGTGGGAGTGGACGTGCAGTTCGGCGTAGGGGACGGCCGGCTCGTCCGGTTCGGTCGGATCGACCGGTGAGTGAGGCGCGTCCGGCTCGGCCTTCCCGCGGCGTCCGTGCGCTCGGCTCTCCCCGGGCGCGCCGGGCGCCGATTCCTGGCGTCCCGACAGCGTGCGCTCGAACTCTCCCCAGGGGAGCGAGGAGTTGCTCCAGTTCATGCCCGGTCCTTTCTCAGATGCGCCGGCGATGCCGCCGAGCAGGCCCCCGAGGAGATGCTCGCGCCCTCCTCCCGGATCACGCGTACCTGCCTTCCGCGAACCACCTCCCGCTTCGATGCAGCAGCAGCCAGGCATCCCCGTCCTCGAGCTGCACCTGCAGGCGGAACCGTTCCGGCTCCTCCTCCCACCAGCGTTCGCGTATCGGCCACGGGCGGGACCATCCGACCACCGCCGCCAGCGCGGGCGTCGTGGAGACGCTCAGTCTCGCCGGAGGAGCGGTCAGCCGGTCCTCATCGTCGATCCCCACGGAGGCGCCGCCGCCGTCCAGGAGGGCGGCGCCGACTGGGGAGGGGAACACCGTGCTCGGGGATGGCGCGGGGAGGTGCCCCGGCCAGGGGCCGCTCCGATCCGAGCGACGCGGTCGGTGCCGGGCGCCACCCGCCGGCGTGGTGCCCCACGGGACGAATCGCTGACGGTCGGCGGCGAGCCTGCCTCCGCTCAGCTCCGCGACGACGACGCCCTCGTGCCCGAGCATGCTCTGCACCCGGCTGAGGTGGTGGTGCACGCGCTCATCGGCATCGGACGACCACAGGCCGGGCTCATGGGCGGCGGCGCGGTCCGTGCGGGCGGGTGCCAGAAGGACGCGTGCGATGCCGGCTCCGCCGCGCTCCGCGCTCCGCGGAAGCGACGCGGCCTGCCAGCGCACCCGGTTCACCACGTCGGCTCCGGTGAAGTGCTGGGGGTGCGCCCAGCTGCGCTCGTGGCGGATGCCGATGTCGTCGGTGAGCTCGATGCGGATCTCCGTGCAGATGAGCGCCTCCTCCCTGAGCCCCGACACGAACTGCTCGGCGAGTGCGCTGCACGCGAACGCGAGCTGGTCCGCTCCGTCGAGCGGCGGCTCGAAGGAGAGGTGCGCGGCGAGCTCCCTGGCGGGAGGCCGAGGCCGGACCGCGGCGGAGGGGTCGCCGGCCGTGCTCCGGGCCGAGGCGGTGCGGTGGATCTCGAGACCGGGCGTGCCGAACCGCTGCCGCACGGCGTCCTCCGGAATCGCGGCGAATGCTCCGAGCGTGTGGATGCCGAGGCCGGTCAGCACGTCGCAGAGCTCCCTCGGAGCCGCCCGGGAGATCGGCAATGCGCTCAGAAACCTCGCGGTGTCCTCGCTCGCCACGATGCGCACGGACTCCGTCGGAGCCTGCACGCCGGGATCCGCGGACTGCGCCCGGGCGGCCTGCTCCGCGGCGAATCGGCCGTCGGCGAGGCCCGCCCTGGCCTCGGCGAAGCCGAGGTCGGCCGCGAGGCCGAGAACGGCTTCGGCTGCAGCGGGCTCGCCCCCGTAGTAGCGGGCCGGCCCGCGGGCCCGCATGGCGCAGAGGCCGGGGCGGATCGGGTCGATGCCGGGAACGAGGCCCTCGACTGCGGAGAGCACCGGTGCGAAGCGCCGCTCGTCGACCTCGGGGTCGTGGGGGAGCAGTGCGATCTCGGGGCACCGCAGCTGGGCCTCGCGCTCGCGGATGCCGATGCGCACTCCCCGGGCGCGTGCGGGCGCGGAGCACGCGACGACGCGATGCTGGGCGATGAGCGCGACGGGGGCCGGCGCTTCCCGTCCCCCGTGCTCGTCCGACGGCCGCGTCGGCTGCGCCGACTGGCGGGCCCGCTCCGGCTGCTCCGGCTGCTCTCGCCGCTCCTCCTGCTCGAGGCGGTGGGCGTGGATCGGCCAGTCCGGGATCCAGAGCACGAGCACCCGCTGCGTTCCGCCGGTCATCCGAGGGCCCCCGCAGCCGTATCGACATCCGCGCGCCTCGCCGGGGAGGATCCGCCGGAGCCGGTCGGGGGCCGCCCCGATCCCGCTGCCCGCGCCACCGGATGGAGGAAGGGGACGGGAGCGCTCTGCGGCGACGGGGACAGCCTGCCCGAGTCGAAGCGCACAGTGTGCCGGCGCACCCCGCGGCGATCCCGCGTCTGCACCGTCAGCTCCTGCGCCTCGAGGCGGCCGTGCCCCTTCCCGAGGCCCGACCAGCGGATCCCCGTGACGCGCAGAGCGCTCTCGGGGCGCGGCCAGTCGCCCATGACCACGAGCGCCGAGCCGTGATCCCGAAGCCGGGCGGCGACGCGCTGGATCTCGCCGTGCCCCGCCGTGCGCGGCGCTCGCAGCAGCACCACCGTCAGGGTCTCGCTGAGCGTCCCCGCGATCGCGAGGGCGTGCCGGCCCGGATCCGGGATCAGGACGCAGCGGTCGAGCGCTATGCCGACCCCGGCCGCGGCCTCGGCTCCGAAGCCGGGGAACCCGACGATGCCGCACCAGGCGCCCGACGACGACGCCTCCGAGAGCAGCGAGAGCGCCAGCAGGGCCGACCCCTGCACGGAATAGCTCGCCCCCGTGCGCAGCGCGCCCGCCGGCAGGAGGCCGCGGAGCTCCGAGGCCGTGGGAAGCGCGCGGTCGTCGAGCTGCAGCGGCTGCATCTCGGCGATGCGCCGCTGCAGCGTGCGCACGGTCGCTGAGGCGGTCATGGAGACATATTCGAACATGTGTTCGAATATGTCAATCGGGACTGCGCGCGTCGCGAGCGCAGGCGACAGCCGTGAACTGCATATGATTGACCTGTGGGTGAGGGGCGGCGCGACGAGCGGGGCGACGCCCGGGACACGGGCGGTGGAAGCGCCTGGGCGCCGACCCTCTGGGCCCTCTGGCCCTGGGCCGCGTGGCTGCTCCCTGTGGCCCTCGTGCTCATGCGGCTGCCCTCGGGCGGCTGGGAGACGCTCATCCTGCTCTTCTCGGCGCCGCTCTGGTGGCCCGTGTGCGCCCTGCTCGCGCTGCTGCCGCGGTTCGTGCTGCGCCGGCGCGGATACCGTGCGATGCCGACCTCCGTGGGCCTGGCGATGCTGGGGTGCTTCTGGGGGCTGCTCGCGGTCTTCGCCTCGCTGCGCGCGACGGGGGACAGCGGATCCCACGATTCCCCGATGCGCGAGCTGCTGCCGTGGATCCCGCAGCGCGTCGAGGACATCACCGCGACGCTCGGGGCGATCGTCGTGCTCGTCTCGTGGATCGTCGCTGCGGTGGGCGCGTTCGTCCTCCCGCGCTCTGCGGGCGGGGGCTCGGCGGCGTCGAGTCCCCGGGCCGGCCGGGATGCGGACCCCGACGCGGCGCTTCCGGCTGCGGGAACGGGGCCTCCGGCGCGCTCGGGCGAGGGCCTGCTCGGGATCGGCCTCTTCGCGATCCCGATCCTGCTCGTGCTGGTGGTCGCCGGCGTCGACCGGGTCGCCATGCACGGCGAGGCCGACTGGGCCGGCGAGCGCGAGGTCGACGTCGCCGGCCTGTCGTCTCGGGAGGGCGCCGCACGGCAGGAGCGGCACTGGGAGGCCGCGCAGGAGGCGCTGCAGCCCGCGCGGTGCGCGATCGACGAGGCGGGATGGCTGACCGGCACCTTCGGTGGCGTGCGCGTCGAGGACTCGGGACCGGAGCCGCACGGGTATACGGTGGCAGTCTCGTGGGACTCCATCGTGGAGGGAGCGCCCGACGAGGTCGGCGAACGCGTCCTGGCGATCGTCGAGGGCGAGGGCTGGCGGCTGCACGGGGAGGCCGGGGGGACGTGGGGGCCGATCCCGGAGCGCGAGGTCGAGACCGACGACGACGGCTCGGTGAACTGGGTGCGCTACAGTCTGCGGAACGACCGGGGCTACTCGCTGATGCTCACGGCGGGACTGCCCGAGGAACCGCGGTACAGCAGCAGACCCCTTCCCCCGCCGGGAAGCGCGATCATCACCCTCCGGGTCGAGAGCGGGCCGTACTGGCTCGAGAGCCGTGGGAACGTCGACTGGGATCGAGGCACGCCCTTCGCGGAGGCGGAGCCGCTGTGGGCCGACGATCCGCCCGTCGTCTTCGCCTGCGACGAGTGGCCCGAGCTGCGGCTCGTGGAGAACCAGCCGCTGACGGTGGATCCGCGCTGACTCTCGCCCGACTCGCCGGGCGGACGGCGATCCGCGGGCCTTCGACGAGCGTGTCGTCGAGCGTGTCGACGAGCGTCTTCTCGAGCGCCTTCTTGAGCGCCTTGCGGAGCCTCCTGCGGAGCGAGGAATCTCGTGCGAATCGTCCCGCGAGCGTCGTCGGGGGGTTCACGCGCGTCGCGCAGCGCGTAGGATGGGGAGGATGAATGAAGACGACCTGGACGATTACGAGCGCGAAGCCGAGCTGTCGCTGTTCCGCGAGTATCGCGACGTCGTGAGCCAGTTCCGCTACGTCGTGGAGACGGAACGCCGCTTCTACCTCGCCAACGAGGTGGATCTGAAGCGCCAGGACGCCGGCAGCGACTTCTACTTCGAACTCACGATGAACGACGTGTGGGTGTGGGACGTCTACCGCGCCGACCGCTTCGTGAAGTCCGTGCGCGTGCTCACCTTCAAGGACGTGAACGTCGAGGAGCTGTCGGCGCACGAGTTCAAGCTGCCGCAGGAGCTCGCACTCGACGAGTAGGGACGGATCCTCGCCCCGCGTTCGCCCCGCCCCTCGCTCCGCTCCGTGGGCCGCGGTGGTGGCCGCGGTGGCTGAGGCTCCGAACGCTCACCCGCCGCTTCGCTCGCTGGGCTGCCGCGGTGGCGGCACCACGGACGCAGTCGGACGCTGCGCGTCCTTGGTGCGCCCATGCGCGTCCTCCGCGTTCGTCCACACCCCGCGTCCGTGCCCGAAGCGTGGCGCGTCGTCCACAGGAGCGGAACCCAGGCTGCGGCCGCTCGCGGGGTCTGCGAGAGTCGGCCCATGCTCACGTCGACCCGCCGCGCACTGCTCCTCGTCCTCCTCGTCGGGGCGGCCGTTCCCGGGCTTGTTCCCGGGTTGGGTTCTGATTCCGGGATCGCTCCTGTTCCCGGGCTCGTTCCCGTTCTCGGGCCGGCTCCCGTTCCCGGGCTCGCTCCCGTTCTCGGGCCGGCTCCCGTTCCCGGGCCGGCTCCCGCAGCGGAGCGGCTCGGAAACGGAGACCGCTGGGCGCCGCCGCTCGGCCGGCCGCTCGTGCTCGCCGCGCCGTTCCGCGCGCCTCCGCACCCCTACGGGTCGGGTCATCGAGGCATCGACCTCCCGGCCCGGGCCGGTGCCGTCATCGCCGCCCCGGCCACGGGCAGCGTCTCCTTCTCGGGAACCGTGGCGGATCGCGGGGTGATCTCGATCAGGGTCGATGGCCGCACGGTGCTCTCGATGGAGCCGGTGGAGACCGAGCTCTCGGCGGGAGACGTCGTCGTGCGCGGGCAGCCGGTGGGCGAGGTCTCGGCCGGCGGTCACTGCGGGGACGAGTGCCTGCACCTGGGCGTGCGCGTGGACGGCGAGTACGTGAATCCCATGAGGTACTTCCTGAGGCGCCCGATGCTCCTGCCCTGGTGACCAGCATCTGCGAGGGTCGGAGATCTGCACCGAGCCTGGCGTTCGGGCTCCGGCCGGACCTGCCCGGACTCAAGCCCGGGGATGGGCCTGCCGGTAGCTCTCGGCGAGCCGTTCCGTCGAGACGTGCGTGTAGACCTGCGTGCTCGCGAGGCTGGAGTGGCCCAGCATCTCCTGGACGACTCGCAGGTCGGCTCCGCCGTCGAGGAGGTGCGTGGCCGCGGTGTGCCGGAGCGTGTGCGGGCCGCGCGGGCCGCCTCCCGGCTCCGCCTCCAGTTCGCGCGCGACGAGCCGGTACACCGTGTGCGTGCCGAGAGGACCGCCCCGGTTGCCGAGGAAGAGGACGGAGGCGTCGGAGCCGGCGGTGGGCGGCTCCGACGCGGGCGGGGGAGCGCCGGGGCCGGCTCGGCCCGGATCATCTGCGCGAGCAGCGAGCAGCGGGCGCGCCGCGGAGAGGTACCGCTCGAGGGCCGTGGCTGCCGGACGCCCGACGGGCACGACGCGCTCCTTGTCGCCCTTGCCGTGCACCCGCGCGGTGCGCTCCCGCAGGTCGAGGCCGTCGAGCGGCAACGAGCTG
>NZ_JAEHOH010000028.1 GCF_016522505.1 Leucobacter chromiisoli
TCTCGGGTGCAACAGCACGAGAGAGCGCCGGGACCACGGCCAGGATCGCGTCGGCCTGATCCCCGAGAACGTTCGTCCACAGCGGTTCGTGCAGGCGCGGGGTGATCGTCCGCAGAACTTCGATCAGTCGCTCCCGTGCGTCTCCGTCCGGTACCGTGAGCGCCTCTGGCTTCTTCATGGTTGGTCCTTTCAGGTCTGCCTCGGTCACACCGATACGACGGAGAGAATCGACCTCGGTCTGGGTGAGAGAGCGGCTCGCGTTCATGCTGGAACCGCCGCGAGATGGGTGATGAGCTGCTTGCCGATGTGCTCGGTGTACGCCGGCGGGATCGCCTCAACGAAGCCGTGGCGGTCCATCCAGTCGATGCCCATCGCCTCCGGCCACTCGTGCTGCCCGCCGGCGTTGCCATACACCTGCACCACGGTTGAGAGGCGGTGCTGTCCGTTGGGTCTCCACCCGGTCCAGTACTTCGGCTCTTTGAAGCGGGAGTGCGCGCACGCGACGCCCTCCAGGGCGATGTTTGACTCGAACATGCGGTGTCTGCGAAGCGGTCGGCCGAGCCCCGTGCCGCACACCCTCACCGGGAAGTAGAGATGGTCGGCGGCGTCCTGCACGTTCTCGATCACGTAGGGCCGGTTCGTCTCCTTCAGCAGAGCGCGAATCGGGCCGATGAGGTTCGGGTAGTCATAGTCTCGGCCGAGAGCCTGGTTCACCTTCCCAAGGTTCAAGAACGACTGACACGGCGGCGAAGCGTGGTAGGCCGCGATATCGGAGAACACGATCGTGCGGCCGGACGAGAACTCCAACGGCAGCCCGTCCAGCAGGAGATCGAGAGCTCGGATCGCATCCATTTGCAGGAACGGATAGGGGTAACGCGACTGCGGGTCGATATCGACACCGATCACATCGAATCCGGCGTCCGCATACCCTCGGGATGCTCCGCCCTGGCAGCAGAACAGGTCGAGCAGGAGCGGGGCGCTCATGCGGCACGGCCTTCTGCATCCGGTGCCTGCCAGTCGCACGCGACAGCCGGGCCGAGGCCGGCGAAGTGGTCGACAGATACCACAGGCGGGCTCATTTTGCACCACCCCACCGCGGAATGGACACTCCGCCGACGCCTGCCATAGCGTGGAAGTCTTCGACCGAATCCAACGAGAGGAACCTCAGATGTCTATCCGCAGGAAACTCACCGCCACCGGCGCTACGGCTGCACTCGTGCTCGGCGGGGTATTTGCCGCTACCCCGGCTTACGCTGCGGCCCATAGCTGGGGTCCGCTCTTTGGCAACAAGTCGACTTGTCAGATCCAGACTGCGAAGAAGGCGGCGTCGATTGCGCGGCAGAAGCCGATCTCGGTCAAGGTGCGCTATAAGTGCAAGGAGCAGGACGGGTACTACCACACTTACATCGAATGGCGCACACGGTAGGACCGTTTGCGGGTTGCGCCTCTCTCGCCCTTCGGGACGGGGGAGGCGCTTTCTTGTGGGCGGGTAGGGATTCACGCTGAGCACCCCTCTGGGTAGTGCGTATCAAAGGTGTGCGCCTGGACCCAGGTCGGCTCACCGGGCAGCACTACCGACCATGACAGCGACCCTCGTGCGGGTGCGGTGCCGTAGTTCGTGCCGTACGACTTCGACCACCCGACACCGCGGGCGTTGATCTCGTAGATGTCCGGCGCCCGCGTGTAGCTGATGGTGAGTACGTTCCCGGTGACGGTGTACGTACCGTTGTCGCCGGAGGTTCCCCCGCAGGTGCGTGACGGATCCGTTGTGGCGCTGACCGCTGGCACGGCGACCGCGGCAGCGATCACCGGCACCGCCCACGCTGCACCCAACAGGGCGCGTCTACTGGTCGTCATTGAATCTTCCTTTCAAGTGTTCTTCAGTGATGCCGAGACGGCGCAGGGACTCCATGTCCGTGACGGTGAGGCCACGCAAAGAAGAAACGCGCCGGGGATCATCCCGGCGCGCCTCCTCGTCCTGCTCACCACTCATGCGGCATCCAGCTCGTGGTCTTCCCATGCAAGCGGCGGTTGCCACCCCTGCTTGCGTGCGTGGGTTCGTGCCCTCGCTGCTCCTGCACCAGTGATCGGCCGCATCGAGGCTTTCTCATAGAACGCGGCGACACGTCGGGCTGTAGACGCCATGACCTGGCCCCGGTTCCCGGCGCGAATATCAGCGATGTAGGTGCCCACCGACCCGACTTCCGCGGCTATCTGATGGCAACCCCACCCGATAGCGGAGAGTGCCCGCAGGCGACGGACGGTGCCGGCGGCGGGCACCTTGTGGTTGACGCCTTTCGCGCGCCGCCGGTATGCAGACTCAGCCGCATGAGAGGACAGGCATGGTCGGCATTTGCATCCGTGGTGCTGGCGACACGTCGACGTGGCTTGATGTTTGTGGGATGGTGGGCACACATGCGCCATTGCGGCTCCTTCCAGACGTGCTGAGGGGGCTGCAATATGACCGCAGCCCCCTCTGGGATGAAGAAAACCCCGCCTGTTAGCGGGGTTCGCGGGAGTTGAGGATGCTGGTCGTGCCCGACCGTTTCCGTTTGCGTCGGGCGTTCTGGATCGGGCCGGCGATGCATGCGATCAGGATGATGAGGATCACGATCGCGAGGACACCGACCACGGTCCAACCGAGGAGATCGATGAAGAGGGACCAGGGGTTCATGCTGTTGCCTTTCGTCGTGCGAGTGCTTCTGCGCTCATCTTGGGGCCGCGCCAGGTGCCGTTCTCTAGGCGGAGTAGCACGCCCGCGTACTTCACCTCGGATGGTGGAAGGCAGACGCGGTTACCCTGCTTGTCGGTGATGCGGTGAGCATCGAACACGGTTTCGCCTTCGAAGGTTTCGTGGCAGGCGCCGCAGTGCCCGGTCCGGTTACCGCGCTGTCTCCACGTCTTCCCGCAGGCCCCGTGACTGGTGTTGTGGTCAGAAGGGCTGGTCGGTGTCACCGAAACCACCTCCGAATGCTTGGGGGTCTTGGTTTTGGGAGCCGAACCCGGGGTTCCGGCTGTACGACCCTGGGCCCGAGTTTCCGAAGTCGCCCTGGCCGCGTTCCTGACTGCGGCTCACCTGGGCGGAGGCCCAGCGCAGGGTCGGCCCGACCTCTTCGACCTCGAGGTCGAGAGAGGTGCGCTGCTGACCCTGGTTGTCGGTGTAGCTGCGCTGCGTCAGCCGGCCCTGCACGATGACACGCATACCCTTCGTGAGCGACTGCGCCACGTGGTCGGCGTATTCACCGAACACCCGACACCCGAGCCACAGCGGTTCCCCGTCTTCCCAGTCCTTCGTCTGCCTGTTCTGCACGCGCGGGGTGGATGCGATTCGGAATGTGCACCACGAGTTCCCCGACTGCGAGATGCGCGGTTCAGGATCCGCGACGAGGTTGCCTACTACGGTAATGAGCGGTTCGCCTGCCATTAGATGGTTTCCTTTCCTGCGCGGACTGCGTCCACGACTTCTTGTTGGTACTTCGTGAGCGTTCCCATGAAGGGCTCCTCGTACGCTGCCGCCCCGATGGCGGCAAGGGTGAGTGCGTCTGCCTCGTTGTTGTTGCCGATCACCACGTCGGGGTAGCGGCGTGCAGTGGCGAGCATGACTTCGTCCTTGCCTGCGTTGCCCTTTCCTGTGGCGAACTTCTTCACCTGCGACGGCGTCACCAGCAGCGGCGGGGCGAAGCTGCACGCGGTAGTCAGCACGTCCAGCAGCAGCCACCAACCTCCGAACATGCGATCCAGTGATGAAGACTTCGCCGCGAACGCCGGCGATTCGAGAATGACGTAGGGGTCGCGGTCGCCTACCCATTCCTCGATATCGAAAGCGATACCAGTGACTCGCTTCGGGAAGTCAAACCAGTGTTCTTCCTTCACCGACCGGACAGTGATGCTTTCGGCTTCACCGTCCGTGATGGCGCACACTCCTGTCGCGGTGAGGCTGAAATCAATACCGAGGATCATGCGGCCTCCTTTCGCTTGTTTGGTTTCATCCCATAGTGGCGTCGCACGTCGGCGACGTATCCGCGGGTTCGGTCGATCTCGACCGCGATCCGCCCGTCATCAAGTCCGGCTTTCACCAACGCGATGATGATGTTGTGGGTCTCGTGTGTCTTCGCCGGAGGTGGCGGTGCATCTTTCTTCGCGATCGCGTTCTCGATGATCTGCGCGACCGGCAGCCCCTCAGTGTCAGAGCGTTTCCAGAGCTCCCAGACCAGAGCACCCGGAAGCTTCACCGGCACCTGCTCGGACCTACCGACGATTGGCCTCGTCATAGCTGGTCCTCCTCGAGTGCGGTGCAGGAGATACAGGTTCCGTCAGACAGCCAACGGTGCTCGTGCACTATCGGCCCTTCGTCGGCTGCCCACTTCTCGTAGTGGGTCCACGCGACTTTGCACCCTCGGCAAGGTAGGTCGGTTCCGTCTGGATGACGATTGCAGAAAGGCGAGGGGGCCGAAGGCGCACCCCCCTTCTTTAGAAGGGGGGTAGCTGTAGTAGTAGCTGTAGTAGTGGGGTAGCCCGTGCCCTCACCCTCCGGGGAGGGGGTCTCCCAAGGGGTGTGCGGAGGGGTGTCGAGTAGTGTCGAGAGGTGCTTAGACACCCACGGATTGACCTTGCCGCCCTTGCTGGTTGCGAAGCCCTCCGGATTCTCCCGGCGCAGCCGGTTCCCCTCATGCGCGATGATCCCCCGCAGCGACTCCGATGACGCATCAGCAAAGTCGTTCCCGATGGAACGCCAAAGATTCGGATTCACCAGGAGTCCATCGTGTCGGAGGAAGGATCTCACCAGAATCTCTTCGGTCTCATCGTCCGTGAACGCGAATCGCCCGTCCGCGAGCTCGACTGCCTGAGCACGAATGCCTTCGGCATCGACGCCCGCGACCTTCGCAGCGATCCTCCCCGGCCGCCAGTCCGCTATCCCCACATAGCTCAGCGAGGGCGTGGTCAAGAGGTGCATGTAGAGCCACTGAGCGCCGATCGAAAGCTTGCGCCATTCAGCGCTCCCCCACATGTCAGTGCGGATGTTCGCCCTATCTCGCGCCAACGTCTTCCTCCTTCCTGATCCTGATCGCTTCCTCGAATATCGATTGACGGTCTCGATCTCGGCGCGCACGGGCCCGTAGCGCTTCCTCTTCGAGGATCTTGAGATCCACGGACCGTGCGAGGCGTTGCGCTGCGGTCGGCCAGCCGAGCATCGACTGCTCGATAAGGTCACCCCACCCGACCTGGCATGCGTGAATCGAGAGGGCCTCGAGGTAGAGACGCGCGTTATGGTGCTCGCCCTTCCCCGCAGCGCTGTCGTGCATCTCGCAGAGTTCCTGGGAGGAGAACTCGCGTGCAGCGAGACGCACCAGATACCACGGCGTGTAGCTGTCACCAGGGTTGGCCTTCATCGAGTTCCCTCCCGCCGAAGTCATCGAGCCAGTACACGTGCCCGTCCGGGTACAGCACTGGCGTGAGTAGCGCACGTTGCGCGGTCTTCGCGTGCGTAGAATCACCACGCACCCGCACACCTCGTCGTTCGAGCTCGGCACGGTTAGCGTTGGATTCCTTGTAGCCGTTGCATATCCCACACGCCGCGATCAGGTTCGACGGCCGGTCGAGGACGCCCGACTTCGCTCCCCCGTGCCCACGATTCGCACGATGGTCAGCGACGTCTGCCGTGCCGGTGCAGTCTGGTGAGATTCTGAGAACGCAGAGGCCGTGGTCTCTTTCGATCACCACGGCCACCGTCTTCTTCGGGATGCCTTTACTCATCCGACGCCTCCCGGTACCAACCGGGGAACAAATCACTGCAGTGCCGGCTCTTGCCTTCCACGTGCGCTGTAGGCCCGTAATAGGACATTCCAGTTGGCGCCATGAAAACCCACCAGAACTCGTGCCGCTCTCGGCAGGTGAAGCACCACCGCTCCCCCATCGAGTCGCGCGCGTACTCCTCCATATCGGTGCCGCAGATCGCGATTGCGCCGTCATCGATGCACCAGTCGGCCGATTTTGTTGACTTGCTCATGGCACCTCGCATAGCTCGTGCCCGAAAAGGGTCGCCGTCTTCATCGACTTATTCACGGCGCCTCCGTAGGTCTCGTCGTGCAGACGCAACAGGAGCGACTCCGAGGATCAACCCCGGAGCCGCGACAGATCGGACACGAATCAATCGGCTTGAACTGGCCCATCAGGCACCACCTCCGCGTCCTGCACGTCCTCAACCGGCTGCACCGACAGGTCTTCAAGGCCGCGAACGTGCGTAACCTTCTGCTCGTCCGCTTCGATCGCACGCCCGAGGTCGGTCGACTTCGGGAGACGCTTCGACAGTGCACGGATCGCGGTCTTCTGCGCCATCTCTTCCTCGTGGGTTTGCCACGGGGTGCCCTTGTCCCAGTAGTGCGGGCGACGGTCGTACACGGCGTCCTTCGTGAGGTAGATCCACGCGGTGCCGCCCTGCTTCATGCGGGCGACTGCAACGACACCGATCCAGTGGCGGTCCTCCTCGAAATCGCGAGGCTTCCACTCAAAGAACATGCCCCGCTCGGCGTTCGCCCCGTACTCGAACATGTCCCCTTCACGGACCATGAACGTTTGAATATCGGTCACGAACTCGGAACGGAGAGCGAGCTTGATCATGCCCTGATACCCAATGATTGGCAGGCAGATGTCGCGGCCCTTCTCCTTCCTCGGGGTCAGGTAGAACTCCCCCAGCCCGGAACCGATCTCGAGGCGGAGCTGAGCTGCGAGCATCACCCCGCCGAGCACGGTCGCCGGATCCGCTTGCGCGAGCTTCGGGGACTTCCGAACCTCGGTCAACACTGCACGCACGAACGCATCCGACGACATCGCGCCGCCGAGTTGCCGCTCGATCTCGGGCTTCTGCTTCTCGATCAGATCAGCCATCGTCGGGTTCTTCTTCACCGCAACAGCGGCCTGAGACAAATCAGACATCTACGCCTCCTCAGCGCGCTTGGTACCAGTGCGCTTGGTCGATTCGAGCCATTCGATAACGTCGGCTCGGTCGTAGACACAGACCTTCGGACTGGGCTTCATGTACTTCGGTCCCTGCCCCTTAAAGCGGAGCTGCGCGAGCTTGGTCACGGTCATGCCAGGGATCATCTCGGCGACATCATCAGGGCTCATGTACTCGGGCATTACTTCGTCTCCTTTGGTTTGTAGGTGCGCATCACGAGGTACGGTGCACCCTGCTGTGTGTACTCGGCGGCGAGATCGGGGTGCTCCTCCCGGAAGCGCTTACCGTCGAACGACGCTCGCCCGTTCTGGCGCTTATACGTGAGCAGTGTCTTCCCGCCCACGGTGAACTTCTCCACGTTGTGCTCCAACATGAAAGCGCCAAGCTCGTCACGAATCTTGTTCGCGTCCGCTTCCATCTCCTTCGCGGAAGCAAGAAGGAACGCCCGCTGCTCAATGCGATCCTGCAACTCCTCGGGTGCTTCCATCTCGTCACCCGAGTCATGCCAGGCCTCGGCCATTTCCGCCACGTTTGCCGGCGGCGGGGCCACATCCGCTTGCAGGTTCTCCCAGAACGTCGTAAGTGCGGGCAGCATGTGGTCATCGATGAATCGGTCATCGCGGTCCTCCCAGAACAGTCGGAACTCGCGCCCACCGATCCACACGACCACCGCGGCGCGCTGCGTCCCGGCGACGAGCATTTCCGCCTGCACCTGGATGCGAATATCGGTCGGGATACCCTCGTCCCACTTGTGCCCGGTGTAGTGGTGCGCGGTCTTGAACTGCCACGTCGTGAAGGGGATTGAGCTCACCCGATCGAACGAGGCGTGCAAGAACGGGTACGCTGCCGATCGGGCCATGAACGCAGGCTCCAACTTCACGTCCACGCCGGAGAACTCTTCGACCCACTTGTGGATGATGTGCTCCGACTCATGCCCGATAAACGAAAGGAGCGGATCGAACTCCCGATCCACTCCCTGCTTACTGCGGTACACGTCCAGCGCGGTCGCGTACGGACTCAACCCCATCACCGCCGCCACCTCGGACGCCCCGACACTGTTGCGGCGCTCCTGCTCCCACTCGGGAGTGTCTGGCACCACATCAACAACTTCGTACGTCACCATTCCTCCTTTGCGCGGTCCCTTGCGTCGTCCACTCGTTCCCAGAACCCTTCACATTCCGGATTGTCTCGACCCCAGAGCGCCCCGCACTCACCACAGCTACAGCGCTGGTCACGGTTGTCGGGTGCCCATCCTGTGTCCTCACGATTCGTACGGGACATCACGCCTCCTTCTCCGGGATCGGCGGCGGGGCCAGACGGTGCCCCGCCGCGAGTTTGGCTTTCCACTGGTCCAGGCGTGTCGGTGCGCACCGAGGGCATGCCGGGTTATGTCCTGCCGGGTTGTTCCCGTTGCTGCACGTTGTCGTACGCCGTGGTGTGCGCCCGTACAGGCCGGCACCGTGCGTGCCCGTGAACGAGATCAGCCCGTCAACCATCACTGCCACCTTTCATGCCGAGCCACCGCTTCAACGGCTTCCGGTACAGATACAGAACTGCCGCCCACAACACGATTGCGAGCGGCAGAAACAGAACGGTCGGGATCTCCTCAACCATCGAGAACCCCGAGCGCGACCCCGAACGAGCGCAACGTATTGCGGATCTGCTCATCCGTCGTCTCGCTCATCCCCTCGTACTCGACCGCCATCGCCGCACACCCAGCGATAAACATCTCGCCCTGACCCTGCGCAACATCACGGATCATGCGGGCAAACTCACCCAGATTCAGTTCATGCTTCATCCGTCTCTCCTCCTCAAAACTTGTGCGGGTGGTGCGACGATGGGTAGTTCCGCCCCGCCGCTGCTTGTCTAGCGCTCACCCATACGGGCTTCACCGTCCGCGACCACCCGATCGCGCGCCAGCAGTCGACTACTGGACTTCCGTGGTGGCCGCGGTCGCTCAAACCCCGCGGTGGGCCGTCAAGTCCGACGCGCCACCCCTTGACCGTGTTTGCCTGCCACTACTCCCCGCCTCAACGGATCAGCAGTGCGCGTGTAGCGACTCCACCCACCCCGAAGGGCAATGAGGAAGCGGGCCGCCGTAACCGGTCGAAATTGAATGGATCTCTTCGCCGCCTAACGGTCGACAGCGCTCCCCCACCACGAGGGGCTGCCAGAGATCATGTATTCAGTGCTGCCTCCCCTCCGTAACCGGGGCCTGGTGGCCATCGTCCGGGGAGCGCTATGTTCGTGAATCCGCCGCTTTCAACGGCGACGGACCCTGTTTTTGGGTGCAGTAGGTGGACCCCACCGCGACACGGTGGGCTGAGACAGGGGCGCTGTTCGCGCTACTCGCGGGTCGTGAGAACCACCATCAGGACCAGACCGACCACGGTCACGCACGCCACGAGCGCTTCAGGCCACGTCACGCCGCATCCTTAAGGTCGACGGCAGCACGTTCCGCCTGCAATCCCCGAATCAGGACCTCGAGCTCATCCACAGACGGACCATCCGGCTTGTACGCAGCCTCCGCCGCCTCCCGCGGATCAGACGCATAGATCCGATCCATCGCCCGACCGAACACGCGCCCGGCCGCGGTCACACACTCAGACTTCGACAACATCACGCCACTGCCTCACTCGCCTCAGCGGGAGGAAAACCGCCGGCCTTCCATGCAGCGCCGAACGTCTGATGCTGGAGCACGACGTCACGCACCTTCATGTAGGCCGCATTGAAGTCGAGGTACGAGCGCTTTACCTTCCGGTAGTTCTCGAAGCGGATATCGTTCATCTGCTTCAGGTCCAGCGGGGTGACATCGCACCACGCCTTCCGTCGACCGCCGCCGAGCGTCACGATCACATCCAGGTCTTCGGCCAGAAGCGGGACCTCGCCGTAGGCCGCACGCTGGAGGATCGCATCCGCCGATCGCCCGTCGGCTTCGTCAGCCTTCTGCAGCTCCGACCGAAGTGCCCTCTCAACATCGACCTCGAGACGACCGGCACGAACCTCGACCATGAGGGTCGCGAGCGCGGACTCGATCGCTTCAGGACGATCCACGCCGTCGTCACCGTACGACATGACGGCTTCTCGGTAGACGCGGGTGATAATCTCTCTATTGGACATGGTGTGCCTCCATTTCGGCAGCGGTAGTGGTGAGCCCCTGAGCTATGTGGCGTAGCTGGGACGGGGTGAACAGTTCGGTTTGGGATGGGGGCACATCGTGCTTTCCGAGGGGCCACCATTCAGTAATGATTCGGTCCCGGTAGGACTCGTAGGTGAGTCCGAGGAGAGTCTCGAGCGAGGACCCGATCCCCTTCGCCGCCTGGACCGCATTCAGGCGGTTCGCTTCCTCACCAGACGGGACTGGCTTCGGCTCGCGCGGCTTCTGCTTGTACTCCTTGCCGTCGAGCCCGGTGATGGTCTTCACCTTCTCCGTGACGGAGTGCTCGGTCACGACAGGCGCGGGAGCATCTTCGATGACTTCCCCGGTCTTGGTGTTCGCAAGCATGTCCTCGTGCTCCATGACCGCTTCATAGAAGCCATCCGCATCGCCGGAGTCATCCACGACGTAGAAGCCGTTCTCCTCGTCGGAGTACGTGCGACGATGCGCCGGAGGCTCAGGTGTCTCATCTGATTCACCACGCAGGTGTCCAGAACTGGACACCTCGATGTCAGCAGCTACCTGAGACTTGCTGACCCCGACGATGGGCGCGATTGCCCTGGTGCTCATTCCTGCCTCAGCAAGCTCAGCCACAAGCTCGCGGCGCACGTCCCGAGCGAGACGCAGCGGCTCATCCCCAAACAGATCCTGGATGTAAGCCGGCCATGACGCATACCCGAGCGTGACGTGATCCTCAAGCTCACGCGCCTGGTGCACGAGCTTCTGCAGAGACCGCATCGCCTCGTTCGCGTTCGTCGCATGGAACCGGATCCGCTCAGCACGACGCTGCGCTGCCTCGACATCGAGACGCGAAACATCGGCGCTCATGCCGCCACCGCCTCGATGTTCGATGCTGAAGGCCGAGCAATCAGGGCCGTCATGGGGATCTTGAGCGCTCGTGCAATTGCCCCAAGCTCTTCGAGTGTCGTGCCATTGGGATGAGTTGCGTGGATGCGCCGCGAAAGGGTGCGCATGGAGATCCCCGAAGCCGAGGAGAGCCACTCCTGAGTGAGCCCGCGATCCTCGAGGATCTTTCGGATGTTCCGTGCCGCGAGAGCGGTAACTGCCTGCGTTGCCATATGGCAATTCAAACACAAGGCTTGCCACTTGGCAACTCGTCTGCCAGAATTGGCACATGCCTTCAGGAACAAGTCAGCTCCCCGGCCCCATTAGCAAGGCCGTCGCAACGATCATCTTTGACTCAATCGCCTCCCATGGAGGACTGTCGCAGGCGGCCGTCGCAAGGGATGCGGGTATGTCCACTTCCCAGCTCTCTCGAGTCCTGAATGGGCACAAGGTATTCACGCTTGAGGAGCTAGACCGTGTATGCGCCGCGTTGGGGTTGGAACTATCAGAAGTGGTCGATCATGCGGATCAGGCTTCGCGTATGAGACGCCGGCTCGCTCCGGTGACCCCTATCGGCGGGAATGTCGGCAGTACCAATGAGGCTGGCATCCCCGACCTCGCACGCGCCGCGTTCGAGGATGACGGCGACGACGGCGCAGACCTCGACTAACCAGACAGCATCCACTAAGCGGAGACTTCATTATGCAAAACCTAGTTCAAGCGCCGACCACACAGGACGACGCCAACGGGCCCTCAGGCTCGCGAATACTAGTCATAGTCGGCGGCGTGCTCTCAGCGTTCGTGCTACTCCCCACGCTGCCCTACCTGTGGGTGATCGTTGGCGCAATCCTCGTCCCGATCGTGTGGGTAAAGACTGGCCGCACCCGCAAGGCCATGATGGCGGCGGCAGGCTGCACAACAAAGGAAGAGTGGAACGCGTTCGTCAACGCGCTTCCCACGAAGAAACAGCTCAAAGCGATGCAGCAGAACACCGGCTACCGTCCAGGGTCGGCTCTTGCCGCGGTCGCCCATGCAGACGGTAGGCCGGCCGCTTCTCCTGCACCGCAAAGACGCACAGCTTCGACGACGTTCATCTCGCCGCCCCGACCAGAACTGCGTTACCCGAAGTACTCACTGCTGAGCCCCAAGCACGCCAACATTGAAGTCGTTGGCGAAGCGTACCGGGAGAAGAGCGTGATCGCCGCCCTCGGAGGACTCACGCCCGAGGTTGAGAAGACCGTCGAAGACGCCATAACGTTCTTGATCCACGAGCCCGAAAACCCATACGGCGAGGGCCACGCCGTCATGGTTTGGATGAACGGGCACCACGTGGGATACCTCGCCAGCGAAGACGCTGCAAAATACATGCCCTACATCAAGCGAATCACCGATGCTGGCTACCTCCCCACCACCACGGGACGCATCTGGGGTGTTTCGAGACACGACTGGCAGGGGAACTTGAAACACCACCTGTACGCGCGGGTCGCTCTCAACGACGCCGATCAGCTCACCCCCACAAACGACCCTCCAGCGGGCGACTACTCGTTCCTACCCTGGGGGAACGCAATTCAAGTGACCAAGGAAGCGGATCACCTCGCCGAGCTGACGGAACACCTCCACGGCCCAGATAGCTATGCGATTGCGACCCTCCGAGAAACTTCCCGAACCCTCAAAAACGGGACTGTGCGCGAATACGTCACCGTCTACATGAGCGGTGACGAGATCGGCGAGCTGACACCCAACATGAGCGAAAAAGTGCTGCCAACCATCCGGCATCTTCACGACTTGGGATACGAGGCGGCAGCATGGGCTCGCGTCAGGGGCTCGGCACTGGCCATCGAGGTCACACTCCACGTCGCGAAGGCTCACGAAGTCCCCGACTCATGGCTTGCTGAGATCCCCGTTACGGTTCCCGCCCTACACCGGTCCCGAACAACCGCTACGAGCGATCCATCAACGACCGGAGGCATCCCACAAGCCCCGAGCAACGACGACACGCCCCAAGCTGCCCGTGAGCAGAAATGGGACTTCTAACATCTTCACCCCACGCGGAGGGCAGGAAAGATCAGATGCAAGCACTGTACGACTACGCAGCGTCGCGTGGCGTGCGGATCGAGTACTGCGATCTGCGGCACCTTAACCGGGCGGGCGACTGCCACCCAACCACCAAGACGATACGCATCCAAAGGGGCCTCCTATACCGCAAAGAGCGCAGCGTGCTCGCCCACGAACTCGCCCACGAATACTACGGAGATGAACCAGACATGTTCGGCAAGCTCTCTAATCGCGCTGAAGATCGCGCAAACGAGTGGGCGGCACACTTCCTCATCAACCCAGACGAATATCGTGTCGCCGAAGAGAAGTACGGCACCAACACCCAATGGATCGCGCAGGAGCTATGCGTCCTCCAAAAGCTCGTGGTCGCCTACGAACGCACCCTCTGCCGGATCGGCGATCACGTCTACATCAACCCACGGCACGGCATCGGACAGTGGGACGCCCGAATCAAGGTGGTGGCGTAATGCGGAGCCTTCGCCCGGTCCCTGACACTCCACCTCGCGCCGTCCTTTACCTGCGCCAGTCGGTGTCCCGTGACGACTCGATCTCGATCGAGCTTCAGGAGACAGCGGGACGGGACTACTGCGCACAGCACGGATACGAAGTCGTAGCCGTCGAAGTTGACGAAGGCCTATCGGGGCGGAACTGGTCACGGCGACCCGCTGTCCAGCGCGTCATGGACATGGTCGAATCGAAGGCCGCTGACGTGATCGTGCTCTGGAAGTGGAGTCGTCTATCCCGTAACCGCAAGGACTGGGCGATCGCGGCCGATCGTGTCGACCTTGCTGGTGGCCGCATCGAGTCCGCGACGGAACCGATCGACACGGCAACTGCCAGTGGACGCTTCGCGCGCGGTGTCATGACCGAGTACGCCGCCTTCCAGTCGGAACAGATCGGAGAACAGTGGCAGGAGGTATTCGCGAGACGCGCGAAACTCGGCCTCCCACCCACGGGCGCATTGCCCTGGGGATGGGAAAACACCCCGGACGGAATCACGATCAGCGATGAGAACGCGAACGCGATCCGCCACATGTACCACCTCTACTCCGAAGGCCGCGGCCTCGTCTACATCGCTAACTGGATGAACGACCAGGGCCACCGGTCGAAGCGGGGAAAGATCTGGCACTTCGCCTCCATACGAACCTGCCTCGAGTCCCCCTTCCACGCAGGCTACGTCGTCTACAACGGAGTGAAGTACGACGGTGCCCACACGCCGATCATCAGCCGACACGAATACGATCGCTTCATGGAAGCTCGACAGGACCGCGCAACGGTGAAGAAGCCGCGCCTCTCGCCTTACCTGCTCTCCACGATCGTGGTCTGCCACTGCGGTAGGAAGCGAGTAGGCGGCGTCTCGGGGCGGAGGAACCGCTCCTATGTGTGTATCTCAGCGGAGCGGCACCTCAGGAAGACGAGGATCTGCAAGCCTGTCGATGAGCTCGTGTCGGGATGGGTGACCTCGATCGATGTCCCCAGCTTGCGTGACAATGCCCCCGCCCCGGTCGATACGAAGCTCCTGAGCGCGGAGATCGAGAGCGTCGAACGAGGGATCCTTGCTCTGAACACGCACCTCGCTCTCGAACGGATCACCCCGGAAGAGCATCAGGCAACACGGGACTCCATGCGCGAACAACTCGACGACCTTCGACAGCAGCTCGAGGTCGCGGCGAAGGCAGACCGCAACACGGCCCTCGCATACCTTGACGGCAAGGAGTCCCTGATCCGGTCCTGGCCAGCACTGACGGTGGAGGAGCAGCAAGGCTTGCTGCGATCGCTCGTGAAGTACGTGAGGATTATGCCTGACGACACACTCGAGCTGCAGCCACGATGGAACTCCCCTGTCGTGGTTTTGGGGAGTTCCTGAGCAGGAAGTTGACCCTCTCGGGGCTGATCGTCGCGGCGAGGCTCATGATCCAGCTCTGCAGGAACTCCGACTTTCCCGAGCCGGTGGTGCCGCCGACCAGCGCGTGCGGCCCGTGCGCCCGGAGATCGATGGAGACCGGTCCGTCGGCGCCCTGCCCGACGGTGGCGACGAGTGCCGCCGGCGCCCGGCGCTCTCCCGCCCGCCATCGCGAGACGAGCGTTCCCGTTGCGGCCCAGGCCTGCAGGATCGGGCGCCCTCCGCCGAGCAGATCGGTGTGATGCAGCTCGCTCAGCGCCACCGTCCTCGGCAGGTCGGACTCGTCGGTCACGCGGGCTCCCGCGTCTTCGACGGGCGCGAGTCTGCGCGAGAGACCGAGGGCGACCGGCGCATCGACGTATTCCGGGCGCAGCAGCTCGACCTCGCGGCCCTCCCGGACGAACCCCGCCCGGGAGCCCGAGGGCTCGAGCGCGACGAAGGTGCGGCAGGCCGCGGGGATCGAGGATCTCTCCCGCGCCAGCCAGAGCAGGTGGATTCCGACGTCGGGGCCGTGCTCCGCGAGCGCGATGAGGCGCGCGGCCTCCACCTGACCGTCGTCGAGCACCAGCACGACCACGGCGGGCGTCACCGGGAGGCGGCGGACGCCCTCCCCGTGCGGATCGTCGTCGTGGGCCCCGCGATCGAGTCGGGAGCGCACGGTGCTCGCCGAGAGATCCCTCCGCCTCGTCTCGAGCAGGCCCTCGAGCGCCGTGATCAGCCGGAGCGATCCGGGAGCGTCATCCACGAGCTGTCGGCTCGGGATGGGATGCGAGGCCCCGTCGACGTGCGGCAACCACTTCAGCCAGCCCCACTCCCGCCCCTGGTCCGGCCCGGCGAAGCAGACCAGGGAGAGTTCCGCAGGCGAATGCAGGCCCGCCAGTTGCAGCACGAGCGCCCTCGTGAGCCCCTCGGCTCGGCCCCGCTCCCCCGCGATCCCGATCGATCCCGATCGTTCGAAGTGCTCGAGCACGGGGACGGAGCCGACGTCCCTGAACTCCCGTTCGAGGTCGAGCAGCGCTCTCCAGTGCTCGGGCGGCGATTCGCTGCGCGGCGGGAGCGCGAGCCCGGTGCGGCTCGGGAGCACGCCCTCCCCGAAGCGGATCTCGAGGAAGGAGCGGTGCTCCGGCCTCCTCGTCCAGAGGCTCGTCGTGCGGTCGTTGATCGCGGTCGCGGTCGTCGCGAGCGAGGGGGCCTCGGAGTCGCGGATCTCGGCCTCCGTCGCGCGGAGCCGACGCAGCTCCTTCCGCTCGATCTCGAGCTCGCGTTCGAAGCGGAGCGCTTCCCCGCGGTCGCGGCGGCGTCCGAGGAGCCTGCCGTCGAACCAGGCTCCGATCATCATGAGCGGCGAGAAGGCGACCATCATGAGACTCATCGGCGATCCGGTGATCGCGTACATCGCCCCGCCCATCATCATGGGCGCCAGCATCGCGAGCATCGGCACGCGCGCGGGGGCCGATGGCGCGGGCGGGGCCGGAAGCTCCCTCGTCGAGCTGCGGAAGCGGGGCTCGACGCGGGGAGCCCGCATGTGGGGCACGCGATGCGAGAGCTCGGGCGTCGGAGCGGACGGGGCGCCCGGCGTGATGCGCAGCACGACGTCGCCCACCTCCGCCGTGCAGACTCCGACGACGACGTGCCTGGTCACGGCCCGACCGTCCACGAGGGTGCCGTTCGCCGAGCCCGCGTCCCGCAGCACCGTCTCCGCTCCGATGACGATCGCCGCGTGGCGTCGCGAGACGCTCCCGTCGTGGAGGTGGATCCGGGCCCTCGGGTCGCGACCGATGGTGTTCTCGCCGCGCACGAGGCTGTAGACCGCGCCCGCCTGCGGGCCGGAGAGGACTTCGACGCAGCCCGCGGCTTCGATCATCCGCGGGGTGGATCGGTGGACGCCGAACTCGGCCACGGGCTCGATGCTCCATCCAGATTGGAGCCCGGAGGCTCCGATCGGCGAGCAGGGATCGAGCAGCGCGTACCCGTGTCCGTCCCGGGCTGCTCCTCCGGCTCGTCCCCTCAGCGTGACGGGGGCGAGCCGGTGCCGCGCGACGGTCTGCAGGTGCGGATCGTCGACCGCCCCCGCGCGGATGAGAGCCCGCGCGGCATCCCCGACGGTCGCGGTGACGTCGCAGAGGATGGCGATGTCCCGGCTCCCGCCCGGCGCGACCAGGGTCACCTTCATCCTCATGACTCGCCCTGCCGAGGTACCGCCGGTTGCGCTCAGGGCGCGCTCGGCCCGGCTTCCATCTGCTCGGTCTCGAGATGCCCGGTCGACTCGCTCGGACCGCTCGGATCGCTCGGATCGCTCAGGTCGCTCAGGTCGGCCGAACCGCTCGAACCGCTCGGGTCGGCCGGCTCGGCCGGCTCTCCTGAGGATCCCGCCGCGCTGTAGCGCTCCGTCACCGTGGGGTGATCGGAGCAGGAGGAGGTGATCGAGAGCGAGACGAAGCTCTCGCCCACCTGAAGGCCGAGGACCGCCCCATCCTCTCGAACCGCTCGGAAGTGCTCGAACGGCCGCTCGGTGCTGCCCCGTTCGATCACCGTCGACACGGCCCACCCTTCGGAGAGCCAGTGCTCTTTCAGCCGCCCACCCAGGTCAAAAGGCTCCTGAAGCGTGTCATTGTTGAGATCGAGCCTGAGGCGCCCGGGCTGGGGTCCGCGCTGACTCGGACGGCAGGTCTCCGTTCTCGCGTCCCGCATGATCGCGTCCTGCTCTGCCGGCCAGGGGAACTCGGGGCTGAACTCCCACCATCCCTCCTCTCCGAGAACACGGATCGCATCCCGGGCCCGCGCCTCGACCCACGCACGCTGCTCGTCCAGCGTCGAGTGGTCCCACCCCTCGGCATCCGCCACCACGGGCACCGGTCCGCACCCGGCCACCCACACCATCGCCGCTCCAATCGCTCCGATCCTCGTCCAGAAACGCATCCCCGCCTACCTCCATCCGTACGAACGGTCGAGCTGCTCCTGCGGCAGCGGCGGCCGCTGCTCGGTCTGCACCAGGTCGCCCTCGACGAGATCGAGCCGGTCGACCGAGATCGCCGCCGCGTTGTGCAGGGAGTGCGTCCCCCGGTCGAGGTAGCCGTGCCCCGCCGACGCGTTCGTTCCGCCCGCGCCCCGCTCGCCGCGCCCGATGATCGAGTGCCCGTCCGTGGCCTTGAGCGCCCCCGTCCCCTCCACGGAGAAGGCGTAGGCTCCCCCGATGGAGAGGGCGGCGCTGCCGGCGGCCTCCGGGTTCGGCTGCAGCCGCCCGGAGAGCTGCGAGCCGAGCGGTGCGAGCAGGTCGCCCTCCGCCATCGCCGTGTAGATCTTCGGTCTTCCCGCACGGTCGCGCCCGACGCGCAGCTCGGAGAGGTCGCTCAGGCGGCCACCGTCGAGCCCCGCCGAGCCGATCATCGTGAACGACCGCGCGGGGTGGGTCGCGAGCAGCAGCGCGTTCGCCGCGACCGGCGTGCCGTAGGAATGGGCGAGCACCCCGAGATGGGGAAGCGGCCCGTCGGAGCTCCGGGCGGCGTGCGCCCCGTCGAGCTCGGCCGCAAGCCGCTCGGCTCCCGCCCGGGCGGCGCCCGGCCCCAGCACGGTCACCGCGTTCGGGGTGTCGTAGCCCAGGAAGGCGACGAGGCCGACTTCCTCCGCGCTGTCCGCCGATGCCCTCAGGAGGGCGACCTGCTGCGCGTAGAGGTTGCGGCTCGCCGTGTCCCAGCCGGCGAGTGCCTGGTGCGCGTCGTTGTTCATGCCGGGCACCTCCCAGGTCACGTGCTCCGCTGCGTCGAGGTCTCCGTAGCCCACCGCCACGAGCGGCACCATGCCGTCGAGGTGCAGGGCGACCAGCTGGATCGGCGGTTTACCTGAATCCGTATCGAGAATCCTCCGCAGTTCCTGGAGTGCGACCTGGCAGTCGGCGCTCAGCTCCTCTCGATGGACGGAGTAGAACTCGAACGTCCGCCGATTCGCCTCGTCGCGCACCGAATAGGGCAGCCCGGGGAGATTTCCGATCACCCACGGCACCTCGCGGATGAGGGTCGCTCGCTCCTCATCGCTCAGCCCGCTCCACGCCGCGGCGACGAGGTCGGCGTCAGGAGGGGTCGTCCAGACCAACTCGCCCGACGCGCTCCCGAGCAGCTGCTGCAGCAAGGGGTGGTGCCGGGCCCCCGCCCATGCGCTGCTCACGCCCCGCAGCTCGCCGGCGATGCCCTGCGCCACGCTGAGGCGTATCCCGTGTCGGCTGCCGTCGCTCACCTCGATGAGCCGCCCGACGGACGTCTCGTCGAGGCTGTTCACCAGTCTCGTCTCTCGGCCGCGCGACGCTCCGAGAGCAGCGTGCGCCACCGGATCTCGGCGATGCGTATGCCGTCGAGAGCGGAGAGCCAGTCGGCGACCGCGACACGCCACTGCTGCTCGTACATCGCGCGCAGATCCTGTGCTGCCACGCGTCGCTGCACCTCGTCGAAGTCGTCGAAGCCCGGCCCGAGCACAGGCTCGGGCATCGACGTCGGCGGTCCCACGCGCCACGGATAGGAGCCCGGAGCACGGATCGCCTCCGCCACCGTCTCGATCTCGGCGGATCTCGCACGGATCGAGTCCAGGTGGTCCTCGACGTCTCGCTCGATGCGCGCAGCATCGAGGCGGATACGGTCGATCTCCGAGGCGTACCCCTCGAAGGCGGTCTCGGCCGCGACGGCGCAGCGCTGCAGGGCCGCCGCTCCGGGTTCCAGCCGATCCGCGAGCTTGGAGCGCACCGTCGACACTCCGTCTCCGGTGAGCATCGCGAGTTCGTTCTGCGCCGCCCTGATCGCATTCCCGTAGACCTGCGCATCGCGTGCCGTCCCCCGTGCGTAGGATGCCGCCGCGCCCGCCTCCTCCGCGCCCCCGAGCACGGGCGTCTCCGCCGGGAGCACCGACTCGGCGGAGGCGGGCACGCCGCTCACGGTGCTCCCCTCAGAGCGCCGAATCCGGGAGAGAGGGACCGCCCGATCCGCGTATCGAGCTCGTCGCCGGCCTGCCGAGCCCCGGCGACCTCGAGGTCGGCCGCCCGCGCGGCATCCGCCAGCGAATGCCGCGCGATCTCCACGCCCTGCAGAAAGCGAGCGACCTGCTCGCCGATGCCGGTGAGACTCCGCAGGGAGACCGAGGGCGCCGCTCCTCCTCCCGCCATCGTCAGCGTCGCCACGGCCAGCGCAGCACTGGCGGCCGCGAGGCTCTCGTCCTTCAGCACGACGCGATCGTCCATCCCGCTCACCTCCCGCCTCTTCGGACGGTCGCCGCGCTCTAGCCGATCCTCGCGGCGATCTGGGCGTCCATGTCGCGGAGAGCCTCGGCGGTCTGCACCAGGAAGTTCTGGATCTCGGACAGTTTGCCGACCACGGTGCTCGCACTCGCCGTGTACTCGGCGTAGGCGCTGTTGAACTTGCCCGACGCCTGGTCGGTCACGAATCCGGAGGACACCAGGTTCGTGATGAGGTTCTGCATGGTCTGCAGCTTCTGACCGATCTCGTCGCGGCCGGCGCCGAGCTGCGCCGCCGCCTGCTCCATCTCCGAGTACGAGACGTTGATGTTCGCCATGAGGTTCTTCCCATCTCCAGGATCGCGAAGAGCCCCCAGTTCGCCGGATATTCGTTTCAGACGCCCGCTTCTGCGGGCGACATCCGAACGGTAACACCGCGCCTGCGACCCCGGCGCGCAGGAGGAACCGATTGTGGATAACTCACTGGTGATGAGGCACGAACACCTCCTGTGAGCCGTTCCGCGGAGCTCCGACGCGGCGGAAGACCCCACCAGAGCGCATCGCCGGACGGGCTCGCGGGCGGACCGCATCGTCACGAAGGCAAGAACGGGCGGGGCCCCGGAGCGTGCTCCGGGGCCCCGCGAGAGAACCGAAAGAAGAGGAGGAGAGAGGGCGAGAGAGACGCCGCTCAGGCTCCGAACAGCCCGGGCACCTCGGCGATCGCCACCTTCTCCTTCGTGCCGGCGGCGCGATCCCACACCTCGGCGAAGCCATCGGCCGCATCGCGACCGACCACCACGACCCGCGGCACGCCCAGCAGCTCCGCGTCGCCGAACTTCACGCCGGGCGACACCTTCGGGCGATCGTCGTAGAGCACTTCGGCGCCGACATCGTCGAGCGTGGCGGCGAGCGACGCGGCGATCTCGTAGACGGCCTGATCCTTGCCCGTCGCGACGAGGTGCACGTCGAACGGCGCGACGGCTTCGGGCCAGACGAGTCCGCGATCGTCGTGGTGCAGCTCGGCGAGGATCGCCATGATGCGGGTGACGCCGATGCCGTACGACCCCATGGTCACGGTCACGAGCTTGCCGTTCTCGTCGAGCACCTTGAGCCCCAGCGCCTCGGCGTACTTGCGGCCGAGCTGGAAGACGTGGCCGATCTCCATGCCGCGCGCGAGGGTCACGGGCCCCGAACCGTCGGGAGCGGGATCGCCATCCCGCACGGTGGCGACGTCGACCACGCCGTCGGCCGAGAAGTCGCGGCCGACGACGAGGTGGGCGACGTGCTTCTCGTGCGCGTTGGCGCCGGTCACCCAGGCGGTGCCGTCGACGATGCGCGGATCGAGCAGGAAGCGGATCCCCGTCGTGCCCGCCTCGCCGAGCACCTGGGTGATCTCGCCGGAGGGTCCCACGAGCGCCGGGCCGATGTACCCCTTCACCAGTTCGGGATGCGCGGCGAAGTCCTCGGCGGTGGCGGGCTCGACCTCGCAGCCGGGGAAGGCCACCTCGACGCGCTTCATGTCGGCGTCGCGATCGCCCGGCACGCCGACGACCGCGAGCGACCGCTCGCCCTCGACGGTGGTCACGGCGAACACCAGGCACTTGAGCGTGTCGGCGGCCTCCCAGGCGCGGCCGTCCTCGCGCGGCAGCACGGCGTTGGTGTGGGCGACGAGCGTGTCGATGGTCGGCGTATCGGGAGAGTCGAACACGAGCGGCGCCGGCAGGCCGACGATCTCCTCGGCAGACCGGGCGGCCGGCACGGGAGACTGGTACGCCTCGACGTTCGCCGCGTACCCGCCTGCCGAGCGCACGAAGGTGTCCTCGCCGATCTGGGTGGGCAGCAGGAACTCCTCGCTGCGGGAGCCGCCCATCGCGCCGGCGTCCGCGGAGACGATCACGTACTCGAGACCGAGCCGCTGGAAGATGCGCTCGTAGGCGTCGCGCTGCTTCTGGTAGCTCTGCGCGAGCCCCTCGTCGGAGGCGTCGAAGGAGTACGCGTCCTTCATCGTGAACTCGCGGCCGCGGAGCAGGCCGGCACGGGGGCGCGCCTCGTCGCGGTACTTGTCCTGGATCTGGAAGATCGTCAGCGGCAGATCCTTGTACGACGAGACGATGTCCTTCACCATCAGGGTGAAGGCCTCCTCGTGCGTCGGGGCGAGCAGATAGTCGGCGCCGTGACGGTCCTGCAGCCGGAAGAGGGCGTCGCCGTACTCCTCCCACCGCCCGGTGGCCTCGTAGGGCTCGCGCGGCAGCATGGCCGGGAAGTGCACCTCGTGAGCGCCCGCCGCGAGCATCTCCTCGCGGATGATCTGCTCGAGCTTCGCCTTCACGCGCAGGCCGAGCGGCAGCCAGGCGAACACGCCCGGGGCCTGGCGGCGGATGTATCCGGCGCGCACCAGCAGCTTGTGGCTGGCGACCTCGGCGTCGGAGGGATCCTCGCGAAGGGTCTTCAGGAAGAAATTGCTGAGGCGGGTAATCACCTGACCATCGTAGCGCCCGCCCCGGCGGCGCCGGGCACCGGGGTCCGCACCCTCCCCGCCGGGCGCCGCCGGGCACGGCAGCGCCCGGTTCGCCCCTCCCGCACTCCGTAGGCTGGGTCGCGTGCCCCTCACCGCCCTGCACCGCCTGCGCTGGCTCGGCCCCGTCGCCGTGCTCGCGATCGCAGCCGGGCTGCGGTTCTGGGCGCTGAGCCGGCCGGACGTGCTGGTCTTCGACGAGCTCTACTACGTGCGCGACGCGGTCAGCCAGCTCGCCCACGGCTACCCCACCGTGTGGCCCGACGACGATCCGGCGTTCGACGGTGCGCGATCCCGGGCGTTCGGCGATGCGGCGTCGAACGCGGTGCACCCGCCGCTCGGCAAGTGGGCGATCGGGCTCGGGATCCTGGTCTTCGGCGCGGACAGCGGGTGGGGGTGGCGCAGCGCGGTCGCCCTCGCCGGGGTCGCGACCGTCGCGGTGACGATGCGCTTGGGCTGGCTGCTGAGCCGCAGCCTGGTGATCGCCTGCCTCGCCGGCCTGATGCTCGCGGTCGACGGCGTGCACGTCACGCTCTCCCGGGTCGGGCTGCTCGACGGTCTCCTCACGCTCTTCGTCGCGATCGGTGCGCTGCTCGTGTGGCGCGATCACGAGGCGACGACCTCCCGGCTGCGGATCCTCGCGGAAACCGGTCGCCCGGAGCCCGCGCGGACGATCGGACGGACGATCGGACGGCCGCCCGGTCGGCCGGCCGGCCGGCTCCCCGCGCGGCATGCGCTCCCGCTCTGGCGGCCGTGGCTGCTCGCCGCGGGGCTCGTCTTCGGCGCGGCCGCGGCGGTCAAGTGGTCGGGTCTCTACCCGCTGGCGTTCTTCCTCGTGTTCACGGTGGTGCGGGATCTGGTCGTGCTGCGCTGGATCGGCGCCGGGCGGCCGATCGCGACGACGGCGATGCGGGCGCTCGTCGCGGGGGTCATCGCGCTCCCGGCCGCGGCGCTCGCGTACCTCGCGAGCTGGGCCGGCTGGATCCTGAACCCCGGCGGGTGGGCGCGCGAGCCGGGCACGCCGTGGCCCGTCGCGCTCGCGCGGTACCACGCCAGCATGCTCGAGTGGCACGGCACGCTGAGCGCTCCCCACCCGTACCAGTCGCACCCGATCGGATGGCCGCTCGGTCTCGAGCCCACCGCGATGTACAAGCTGCGCTGGCCGCAGGGGCCGAGCTGCCCGTGGGCGGAGGGATGCGTCTCGGGGATCTCCCCGCTGCCCAACGTCCTCGTCACGTGGGGAGGTCTAGCCGCACTGCTGGTGCTCGCCTGCGCGGTGGTGCGGGCCTGCCTGCGCAGGGGATCGCGGGCCGTCGACGCGCCGCTCGTCGCCGCGGGGGCGTTCGTGCTCACCGGCTATCTCTCGGGCTGGCTGCCGTGGGTGCTCACCCTCTCGCGCTCCGCGGTGTTCCAGTTCTACACCGTCGTGCTGACGCCGTTCTCCGCGGTGGCGCTCGCCCTGGTACTCGGGCTGCTGTGCGGGATCGCGGTGCGGTCGCCCGACGGGGCGAGTGCGGGGCTGCGGCTCGACGGCTCGGCGGAGGCCCTGCGGGGGCGCAGGGCCTCGGTGGCGATCTTCTCCGTCGCCGCGGTGGTGCTCGCCGTGCTCTTCTTCCCGGTGTGGACGGGCATGCCCGTCGCGAGCTGGTTCTGGCAGCTGCACCTGTGGCTGCCCGGCTGGGCGTGAGGGTCCGGCGGGCTAGATGTAGTTCCTTGGGACGTTGTGAACGGCTGAATTGAAACGAAGACCTCCGACAGGATGTGGGTTACCACACTCACCATCCGCCGGAGGTCTTCTATGCCCCACGCTAACGCACCCCTCACCCCACTCGGACGAAAGCGTCTCGCAGCACTGGTGGTCGATGAGG
>NZ_JAEHOH010000029.1 GCF_016522505.1 Leucobacter chromiisoli
TCAGACGGGCGTTACGGTGGGACATGAGAACCTCCGAGTTCGTGAAGACGTCAGATATCTCCACTAAGCCCGGAGGTTCTCCCTTTTCACAAGGCCCGCACCACCACCAACCTCATGGCCGGGTACAGCTAGCGCCGTCGGGCTCAGCCGAGCAGCTCTCCGGTGATCGCATCGGCGACGGCCCGGGCGGCGTCGCGACGATCCCTCGGAAAGCCCATCGTGCGCATGCTCGAGCTTCCGTACGCCAGGCAGAGGATCGAGTACGCGACATCCCCCGTCCGCGGATCGATCTCCACCTGACCGGCCCCGAGTATCTTCGTCAGCAGAGATTCGATGCCGAGGTAGTAGGGCAGCAGCGTCAGCCCGCGCTCAGGGCTGTTCGCGGAGAACGCGATCAACGCGTCGATCGCGGCGCTGTCCTCTGGGAGATCCTCGTCCCAGTAATCCCCGAAGAGATGATCCAGAGCCGCTTCGACGCGGCGTGACGGGTCGGCGGCCTCGACCGCCATGCTGAGCTGTTCAGAGTAGCGACTGCCGAGGTGCTTCACGAGTGCCTGCAGGAGTTCATCCCGATTGCCCATGTAGTGACGGATGTGACTTCTCGACATGCCGACCTCGTCGGCCACCGATGCCAGCGTCAGCGCTTCGACCCCGTGCAGCGCAACGCACCTCGTCGCCCCGTCGAGGATCTGCTTCCGGCGCACCTCCGAGAGATCTGGACGCATTTCGTCACCTTTCTGCACGGTCGGGAGCTGCAGCCTTCGTCGCGGAGAAGATGCGGCTCATGGCCCGACATCAACATGATGCCGCAAGTAGTTTGTCATGATTGACAAACTACTGCCTTCCGCGACATACTCATTCCGTCTGCAACGGTGCCGACAGAGAAGGAACTGCACTTATGGGTAAGAAAATCCGATCCTTGACCCTGCCGTTTATCGCTATCGGCGCACTCGCCCTCACCTCGTGCTCGGGTGGCGGCGCGGGAGATACCGGCCCTCGCGAGGGCGTCGATGCCGAGTCCATCGTGGATGTCACCCCTCGCGGCACCGAGGCGCTCGACCGGCTCACGTGGAACCTGCCCTACGGAGAGCCCTCGAGTCTCGACCCGGCGTACTCGGCCTCGGAATCGAACAGCCCGGTGGTCAGCAACCTCTGCGAGAGCCTGCTCCGGGTCGAGCCCGACTACACGATCAAGCCGAACGTGGCGACCGTCGAACAGCCTGACGACACGACCTACGTGATCGACATCGATCCCGCGGCCACGTTCTGGGATGGCTCGCCGGTGACCCCCGAGGACGTGATCTGGAGCCTGGATCGCCTCGACGACCCGGAACTCGCGTCCTCCTGGTCGGCGCACTTCGACTTCGTCGAGAGCATCGAGCAGACGGGCGACAAGCAGGTGACGATGAGGCTCTCGCAGCCGGATGTGACCCTGTACAACGTGCTGTCCGCACCTCCGGGTGCGGTGCATCAGAAGAAATTCGCCGAAGCGGCCGGTGCCTCCTACGCCAACCCCGATGGCGGAATCATGTGCTCGGGCCCCTTCACGCTCGAGGAGTGGGCGAAGGGCGAGCACGTTCTGATCAAGAAGAACCCGGACTATTGGAACATCGAGTCGGAGGAGCCGCTGGCAGAGGAGATCCGATTCACGTTCAACACCGACACGGCCTCGGCGACCACGGCGATGCAGAACGGCGAGATCGACGGTGCCATCGCGTTCCCGGTCTCCTCGATCGACCAGTTGCGCGCCGGAGAGGGGACGGTCACCTTCGGCCGAGGACTCGGCATGTTCAACGTATCGGTGATCGACGTGAATGCGGGCCCCCTCGCGAACAAGGAGCTCCGTCGCGCGCTCGCACTCGCGATCGATTACGAGGGCATCCGAGAGGGCATTTTCAAGGGCACCGCCGAGCCGAACAAGGCGCTCACGCCCAGAGGAAGCTGGGGGTACGCGGAGGACGTCTTCCAGACGGCCTGGGATGAGCTCCTCGCGGGCGAGCAGGATATCGAGGAAGCGAAGAAGATCGTCGAGGCAGAGGGTGCGCCCGCCGACCCGATCGTCTTCGCCTACGACACTTCGCTGCCCGAGGACGGCCAGGTTGCCGCCGCAGTACAGGACGCCGGTTCGCAGATCGGTCTCAAGATCGAGCTCGAGGGCATGTCGGGGGCTCAATATCTGCCCCTCTACTTCGACGAATCGGCGCGGGAGGGCATCCACCTCATGATCTGGAACGGGTACCTCGATTTCCCCGAACCCGTCGCCTACTACAACTTCTTCGGCAGCGAAGGCGTCTTCAACGTCGCCGCGTACTCGAATCCCGAGGTCGACGACATGATCGTCGAAGCACGGGCCACGACCGACGACGAGGAGCGGGCCGAGATGGTCACGCGGGTACAGGGCATCTTCGACGAGGAGTACCTCTTCTTCCCCCTGGTGTCTCAGTACACCCGCGTGTACCAGGGCCCGGACATCACCGGCGCGACCACCTCGCACGCCTACCTCTACCGGCCGTGGGCCGCCGATGTCGGTGGCGGGGGCGCCGAGGGCTAAGCAGAGAACCGAGTCAGCGCGGCGGGCCCGCGCGGTCGCAGGCGGCTCGGCAGACCAGAACCGAAGGTCGTGCCGGCGCCTGCGCCACTCAGCCGCTGTCGAGCAAGTGAGGAGCCAGCATGGCGGTATCGCTCATGAAGCGTGTCGGAGGCGCGCTCGTCACCCTTCTCGTGACGAGTTTCGTGGTCTACGGCGCCCTCTATCTCGTGCCCGGAGATCCTGTCGCCACGCTGCTGCGCGGCAGGAAGGTGACGCCCGAGGCGGTCGCCGCCGTGCGCGATCAGTACCGGCTGGACGATCCTTTCCTCGTCCGCTACTGGGATTGGCTCACCGGGTTCGTGACCGGGGATTTCGGGCAATCGCTCCAGTTCCGTCAGGATGTGGCCGGGCTGATCGCGAGCCGCCTCCCGACCACGGCGCTGCTGATCGGCCTCTCCGCACTGCTGATCGTGATCGTCGGCCTGATGCTGGGGCTGCTCTCGGCCCTGAAACCGGGGTGGGTGGATCGAAGCCTGGTCGCGACGACCTCTATCGCCTCCTCGGTTCCCGTGTTCATCGGCGCGCTGCTGCTCATCTACATCTTCTCCGCCCAGCTCTCCTGGTTCCCGGCGTTCGGCTCAGGAGGCGGCTCCCTCCTCGAGCGCATCCACCACCTCACACTGCCGGCACTCGCGCTCGCCCTGTCGTACGCCGGTATCGTGGCCCGGGTCTCCCGTTCTTCATTCCGACGCGAGGCGACGAGCACGCGGCTCGACGCGGCACGCGCGAGAGGCATCACCGGCCCCTATCTGCTCAGACATCATGTGGTGCGCAACGGTCTTGTCCCGGTGCTCACCCTCTCGGGCAGCCTGATAGCCGGCCTGCTCGTCACCAGTCAGATCGTCGAGGTCGCCTTCGGCCTGAACGGCCTCGGCTCTCTCCTCGTGGAATCGGTGCGCTCGATCGACTTCTCGGTCGTGCAGGCCATCGCGATGATCATCGTCGCCGCCTTCATCCTCACCAACATGGTGATCGACCTGCTCCTGCCGCTCATCGACCCCCGGATGAGGAGGTGACTTCGATGGCGAATACCAGCGTGCTGCTCCAACCGTATCTGGGGAAGAAGCACCTTCGTTTCGACTGGGCCACCTGGCTGAGCTCCGGCTTCCTCGCGCTCGTGATACTCGCCGCCGTGCTGGCGCCCTGGCTCGTGCCACTCGATCCGCAGTCGATCGATCTCGCGCGCATCAATGCGCCTGCAGGCAGCCCCGGTCATCTGCTCGGCACGGATCAGAACGGCAGGGACATTCTCAGCCGCCTCATCATGGGGACCCGAACGAGCATGATCGGCCCGCTCCTGGTGGTCGCCATCTCGTCCGTCTGCGGCATCCTGATCGGTGCGATCGCCGGCTGGAGTCGGGGAAGCCTCGATGTGATCGTCTCCCGAGTCATCGACTTCCTCTTCGCATTCCCGGCCCTCCTGATCGCGGTCTTCACGGTGGCGCTCTTCGGCAAGGGCATCCTCGCGCCGTCCATCGGCATCGCGATCGCCTATACCCCCCTCGTCGCCCGACTCACACGCAACCTCGTGATGCAGGAGCGCGACCGCCTGTACGTGCAGTCGCTGAGAGTGCTCGGCGCCGGCGAGTTCTCCACCCTCATGAAGCATGTTCTCCCGGTGGTCTTCCCGACGATCCTCTCGCAGTGCCTGCTCTCCTTCGGCTACGCGATGGTCGACCTCGCCGCGATCTCGTACCTGGGGCTCGGGGTGCAAGCGCCGGCCGCCGACTGGGGGCTCATGGTGGCCGAAGCGCAGCCAGGCATCCTTTCGGGTGCGTTCGGGCCGATCCTCTGGCCCTCGCTCGCCATCGTCCTCACGGTCGTCTCCTTCAACCACGTGGGTGAACGGATCCTGGAGAAGAGAGGCGGCTTCGCATGACCGAGAACGTCCTCGAGATCGAGAACCTCACGGTGAGGCTCGCCGACGCCCGCGTACGACGACCGGTGCTTCGTCGCGTGTCGATGGAGGTCGCCGCCGGTTCCTGCGTCGCCCTGGTCGGGGAATCCGGCAGCGGCAAGTCGCTGACACTCCGTTCGGCGCTTCGAATGCTTCCAGAGGGCTCCGACTGGTCTGGAGACGTGCGCGTGACGGGAAAGAGCCTGCGCTCGGCGACGGAACGGGACATCCGCGAGCTACGGCGGCGCACGGTCTCGATGATCTGGCAGGATCCCCGAGATGTCGTGAACCCCTTCCACCGTGTGGGCGACTTCCTGACCGAGATCGTCACTCGCTATCACGGCCTCTCGCAGAGCAAGGCCAAGCAGAAAGCGATCGAGCTGCTGCGGGCTTCGCAGATGCCGCGTCCCGAAGAGATCTTCGAGCAGTATCCGTCGGCTCTCTCGGGCGGCATGCTGCAGCGCGTGGTGATCGCCGGAGCGCTCATCACCGATCCGGTGCTGTTGCTCTGCGACGAGCCGACCACCGCCCTGGACGTGACCAGCCAGGCCGAGGTCATCGCCATCCTCAAGGATCTGCAGCGATCGCGCGGGCTTTCCATGCTCTTCGTCACCCACGACCTCGAACTCGCAAGCGCAGTCGCCGACCGCACCTACGTCATGTACGGCGGAGAGGTCATGGAGCATCGTGAGACCGAAGAGCTGCTCGCCGCACCCCTGCATCCCTACACCCGTGGCCTCCTCGAGTCGTCGCCTCAGGTGAGCTTCGACGGGCCTCGTCCCCAGGCTCTCAGGCCCATTCCCGGGGTGCCCTTGGGCCTCGACGATGATCCGCCCGGGTGCCTCTTCGCCGGGCGCTGCGACCGCCGCCTCGCGGGACTCTGCGATGTCGCCCCCATCGCCATGCACACGATCGGGAACGACGGGGTCCGATGCGTCAGGGCGGAGGTCTGACTATGGTGCAGGCGATCGAGGTCCGGAATGTCACGAAGACCTACGGATCGGGACGCGGCACGATCACCGCCGTGCGAGACGTCTCATTCGCTCTCGGGCGCGGCGAGTCACTGGGCATCATCGGCGAGTCGGGCTCGGGAAAGTCGACGCTCTCGCGACTCATCATGGGCCTGGAGCAGCCCGACAGCGGTGAGATCGCCCTCTTCGGCACGCCCCTCGTCGAGCGCGGACGCCGCTCTCGGAAGCGGCGGATCGAGCGGGCGAAACAGATTCAGATCGTCTTCCAGGATCCGCTCCTCGCGCTGGATCCGCGCCAGTCGCCGGCGGAATCCCTCGAAGAGATCCTCCGCATGCACGGGGTCGGAGACCGTGAGCTCCGGAGACGGCGGAGTGCAGAGGTGTTCGAGCGCGTCGGGCTCGGAGCACGCGAGATCAGAACGATCCCCCGTTTCCTCTCGGGCGGGCAACGGCAACGCGTCGCGATCGCCCGCGCGCTCTGCCTTGACCCCGAAGTGCTCATCCTCGACGAAGCGGTGGCGGCCTTGGATGTCTCGATCCAAGCCCAGATCATGAATCTGCTCGTCGAGATCCGCGAGTCCCTCGGCATCGCCTATCTCTTCATCACCCACGATCTCGCCGTCGTGCCCTACCTCGCCGAGCGCCTGGTCGTGATGCGGCAGGGGCGGATCGTGGAGTCCGGCCCGACGTCGCACGTTCTGACGCAGCCGCAGCATGTCTACACGCGCCTGCTGCTGGAATCGGTGCCATCGAGGGAGTGGGACCTGGCGCGGGTCAGAGAGCTCAGGGCCGAGGCCGCTCGATCACGGCAGGACGATGACCGAACGCACGCGGAGAAGGAGAAAGAGGAACCGTGAGATCTGAGAAGAACGCGCCGCGCAGTTGCGGCTACGTGGTCGACGAACGCTACTTCTGGCAGCAGTCGATCCTCGACATGGGGGGCGATACCGAGCCTGGCGCCCCCGTCGAGACGCCGAGCCCGCGGCGGCGGCTGATGAACCTCATCGAGCGGAGCGGTCTGGCGAGCCTCACCGCACGAATCCCGCCGACCGATCTCGAGGACGAGGATCTGCTCCGCGTCCACTCGGCGATGTATCTCGAGGACTTCCGGGAGCTATCGGCCGGGCGGGGCGGGGAACTCGGCGACTTCGCGGGCTTCGGGCCGGGAGCCTACGACATCGCGAAGCTTGCGGCAGGCGGGGCCCACGCCGCATTGGCCGCCGTGCTGCGAGGCGAGGTCGATGTTTCCTATGCGCTCGTCCGACCCCCGGGGCACCACGCCGAACCTGATCGCGCACGAGGGTACTGCCTCCTCGCGAACACGCCCGTCGCCATCGAGAAACTGCGAGCGGAGGGGCTCGTCCGCCGAGTGGCGATCCTCGACTGGGACGTCCACCATGGGAACGGCGCTCAACTGATCTACTGGGATGACCCCGACACCCTGACCATCTCGATCCATCAGGATCGGCTCTACCCCTCCGACAGCGGATTCGTCGACGAGACCGGATCCGTCGCGGCTGAGCGAAGCAACGTCAACATCCCGCTCCCCGCAGGATCCGGGCGAGGCGCGTACGAGTACGCCTTCGAACAGGTGGTGGAGCCGGCGATCGAGCGGTTCTCCCCCGAGCTCATCGTGATCGCGAGCGGACTCGACTCGGGCGCGATGGACCCGATGGGACGCATGATGCTCTCGCACCAGGCCTTTGCGGACCTCACCCGCCGCTGCATCGCGCTCGCGGAGCGAGTCTGCCACGGCCGCCTCGGCATCGTGCAGGAGGGCGGGTACTCGCCGCTGTACGTGCCCTTCTGCGGGGCGGAGATCCTCGCCGCGCTCCTCGGAGTCGATTCCGATATCGACACCGACTACTTCGACGACCTCGATGAGCTGCCCGATCAGCAGCTCTCCCCCCATCAGGAATCGGTCGTGAACCGTGTGGCGCAGGTCGTCGGCCTGCGTTCCAGCTGATCTGAGAGCCGTCCCGTGCGGGGCGGCGATGAAAGGAGATGCACGCCATGGTGCAGAAACACGAGAGCTTGGCTCTGCTGGGTGCGGGTGTGTTCGACGGCCTGCATGAGGAGATCTTCGAGAATCAGGCGGTTCTCATCCGAAACCAGCGGATCGAGCGCATCGTCCCGATGCAGGACTATCACCGGGATCCGGAGTATCGAGAGATCCCTCTGGACGGGCACTGGGTGATGCCGGGCATGATCGATTGCCACGTGCACCTCTCGGGTGGGCGGGCGAGCGTGGAGGAGCAGGAGCTCGGACTCGTGAGCGAGCCCATGCTCATGCGTGCGATCCGTTCGGTCTACGAAGCGCAGGCCGTTCTCAAGCGCGGCTTCACCGCCGCGCGGGACGTCTCGTGGAACGGCCTCTACCTCAAGCGGATGTTCTTCGAGGGCGTCATGCCCGGCCCGAAGGTCATCGCCTGCGGCCCGGGTCTCTCGCGGACGGGCGGGCACGGCGACATGTTCCAGTTCACCGAGGAGTACACGAAGAGCCATGCGGTGTGGGGCCTGATGGCCGATGGACCGGAAGAGGTGCGCAAGGGCGTGCGACGCCTGTTGCGCGAGGGCGCCGACCAGATCAAGGTCTGGGCGAGCGGAGGGGACAACTGGCCCCACGACCGGATGGGCGACGTGCACTACTCGGCTGAAGAGCTGAAGATGATCGTGGAGGAGGCCCACCGCCAGACGGGCACCGGTGTGATGTGCCACGCCGAGAATCGCGAGTCGATCAAGCTGGCGCTCGACGCGGGAGTCGACACGATCGAGCACGGAGAGTCTCTCGACGAGGAGCTCGTCGAGCAGATGAAGCGACAGGGGACGATCTTGATCCCCACTCTCGAACTCATCGTCAACTGGTACCGGGACTTCATCCCGCTCTCCGAGGATGGCCCGCAGTCGAAGATTCGACCCGACACCTTCCTGTACCGGGATCTCTATCTGTGCCGGGATCACGACTTCGGCCGGGGCTACAGCCAAAGCGCCGTGGACAGCTTCCAACTGGCGGTCGAATCCGGCGTCAAGATCGGACTGGGCTCGGACACCGTCTTCGAACCGCTCACGCGCTACGGCGAGTACAGCGCCAGGGAGTACAAGGCCCTCAATCAGCACGGGATGACGAAGTTCCAGGCGCTCCACGCCGGGACCAAGGTGTCCTCCGAAGCCGTGGGAATGGCGGATTTCATCGGAACGCTCGAACCCGGCAAGCTCGCCGACCTGCTTGTCCTCCGCGCGAACCCGCTTGAGGATATCGACGCCTTCTACGACGAGGCCAACATTCACATGGTCTTGACCGACGGGCGCATTGCGGTGCAGGACGGTGCGCTCCTCTGGGGCGATCCGAACCGCACGGCCGTATAGGGCGAGCGCGCCACGCGGCCGCCGCGCTCTGACGGCGCGGCGGCCGCACAGCGGAACGCTGCTCGGTCGACGCAGGTGCTAGTGCCGCCGGTCGGCCTCCGGATCCACCACCTCGCCGGGCTCTTCATGCAGGGTGGCCTGGAGCTCGTCGTCGGGAAGATCCCGGCCCCTCCTCGCATCGTCCCCGTTCTCGTCGGCGATGGAGTCGCGCTCCAGGACGACCTCCTCGTGCTGCACGGGCACGGTGATGTTCCGCTGCTCCGTCACCACGACCTTCCGCAGGCGCACGCGTCCCGTGGGGATGCCCTCTCCGCCGAGGTCGCGCCGCTCTTCCGAGCGGGCCCCGCCCCCGACGAGGGGCTCACCGTCAGCGCCGTGCGCTCCCCGGGCGTCGCGAGTGTCGCGAACGCGGGCGTCATCGTCGAAGCCGGTCTCCCCGTTCCCGTCGCCGTCCGCGGAATCGTCCGCGTAGTAGTCCCAGAGGCGATCCTGCTCCTCGTCCGAGAGCACCCCGTCGGCGTCGATGCGGGGTGCATCCTTGACGGTATCCTTCTCGTACCCGACGCGCAGGCAGTCCCCGTCGAACGTCGCGCCCTGCAGGGGGACGAGCGACTCGGAGGTGCCGAAGAGCCCCGTCGACACGCTCGTGAACAGCGGGCGACCGCTCTCGCTGTCGACGTACACCTGTTTCACCGTGCCGATCTTCGCGCCGTCGCGATCGAGAACCCGGGCGTCGAAGATGCTGTTGATGTTGCTGGAATCGATCATGGTGCTGGTTTCCTTTCCTAGCGATTGCCGTTCGGCGGTGCGCGTCGGTCAGCGCCCGAGCCCCGCGTGGTCGACCCTCCGGTGGTAGCGCATGCCCGCGAGCCCGCCGAGAACGGCGCCGCCCAGGCTGATGAGCGCGACAACGATCGCGGTGACGATGCCGGTCGCGGTGAGCGCGCCCTCATCGATCGGGATGCGGGGGAAGCTGTTGAGGTTGCCCAGAACGTTGAACTGCGCGCCGGCCACGGCGACCACGATGGCCACGACGATCGCGATGACGATCGCCCAGATCCACACGGCTACGCCCTGCTTCACCCCCGAGAACCGGGCCATGCGCCCCGCCACGTATCCTCCGCAGTAGTACGCGACGAAGAGGATGATCGCGAGGGCAACGGCGCCGATGACGCTGACGGTGTCGGCGTTCGAGGTCAGATCGTCGGCCGCGCTCTGGACATCTCCGTCCGCCGCTCCCAGCCCGACCCCCGCGCCGATGGCGCTGAGCACGGCGGTCAGCAGCACCGCCGTTCCGGTCGCCGTGAGCCAACCGAAGAACGCGGAGCCCCACTTGAACCCCCCGAACCGATCGCGCTCCCGTTCCACGACCTCCTCGCGCCGGGTGGGGCCGCGTTCCGCCGCGACCGCCGCGGAGTCCCCGTCATGGGGAAGACTGTGCTGATTGCTCATCTTCATGCTCCTGACCTTGGGCGGGCGTCGCATGACTTCAGGAATGCGCCCGCGTGACGTTCTCAGACTCCGCGATCAGCGGGAGAAACACGAGGGGCTTGACCTCTGGGCCCCTGGGGTGGCACGGGGCGGGGTAGCACAGGGCGGCGTGTCGCGGGGCTGGATGTCACGGCGTGGAGCCCACGCTCCCGGATCCCGGGTTATCGCGATGCGTGCGGATCGGGAACGGGCGTCTGCTGGTAGAGAGCGAGTCTCCACTCATCCCCGTCGCGGGTGTACACGCTCGACATGAGCGCGACGAACGCCGGCTCCTCCTCGTCGCGGTAGGCGCGGCCGGTGTAGACGAGGATCGCCTGGTCGTCGCTCAGGGAGATCAGCCGCTCGTCGGCGATCTCATAGCTCCGCCACGCTGGCGCGTCGCGAAGCGAGTCTTCGACCGCCCCGCGATCGAAGACTTCCCCGTGCGCCAGCACCATGACGCCGCTCTCGGTCATGATCCGCCCGTAGAAGTCCGCTCCCGTGCCGTCGCAGAGGGAGCTCCAGCCGCGGTGCTCGAGGTCCAGGAGTTCGCTGAGCATGATGTGCCTCCTTCGGTCTTCGCGGTTTCGGTCAGCCTACGCGCACGGCTGCGTCGCCGGGCTGCGCCGAGTTGCCGTGCTCGCCGAATCAGAGGTCGCTCGGGCGGGCGCGATCACACCTCGTGCTCGTATGCGACGTCGCCGGCGAGCAGCGTGTACCGCACGGAGGCGTCACCGATCTCGGAGACCGGCGCGTCGAAGAGGTCCCGATCCATGATCACAAGGTCGGCAGCCTTCCCCGGCTCGATCGATCCCGATCGCTCCTCGTCGTGGTTGAGGTAGGCGACGCCCTCGGTGTGCGCCCGCACCGCGTCGGCAAGGGAGAGCGCCTGCTCTCCGAGGAAGGGACGCCGTTCCTCGCCCTGCGCACCGGAGCCGGATCGCGTCACGGCTGTGTGGATGATCTCGATCGGATCGGCCGTCGTCACAGGCCAGTCGCTGCCGCCCGCGAGCACCGCACCGGCCCCCTTGAGCGCGCCGAAGGGGTACTGCATCCGCCCGCGACGCGCGCCGAGATACGGCGTCGTCATCTCGTCCATCTCCACCTCGTGCCGGGCCCACAGCGGTTGGCTGTTCGCCACCACTCCGAGCTCGGCGAAGCGCGGGATGTCCACCGGGTCGATCACCTGGATGTGCGCGATCGTATGGCGGCGATCCTGATCCCCGTTCACACGGTTCGAGTGCTCCACGGCATTCAGCGCCTCGTGCACGGCGCGGTCGCCCAGGGCGTGCATGTGCACCTGGAAGCCGTTGCGGCTGAGTTCGGCCACCACCTCGCAGAGCAGTTCCGGATCCACGATGCTGTTGCCCGTGTTCTCCGTGGTGTGCCCGCAGGCGTCGAGGTACGGCTCGAACATGCCCGCCGTGAAGTTCTCGATCACCCCGTCCTGGAAGACCTTGACCGCGCTCGCGCTGAAGAACGGAGCGGTCGCCCACGCGCGCTCCCGCTGCTCGATCAGCTCCGGGATCTGCTCGAGGCCTCGCAGCGGATCCCAGCACAGCGCTCCGACCACGTGCGTGCGCAGCAGCCCCGAGTCGACCGCCCGCAGATACCCGGCGTGGTTGTCGACCCAGTTCTTGGTGCGCCCCACCATCGCGTCCTGCCAGCCTACGAGGCCCCACGCGATCATACGCCGGTAGGCCCGCTCGAAGGCACGGTCTATCACGGCCTCGCTCGGTTCGGGAATCCGATCCGCGACGAGGTCCATCGCGAGTTCCTCCAGCATGCCCGTGGCGCGCCCCCGTTCGTCGCGCTCGATCCTGCCTGTGAACGGGTCCGGCGTTGCGTCGTCGATGCCCGCGATCTCGAGCGCCTTCGAGTTCACCCACGCCCCATGCCCGTCGGTGTAGGGGAAGTAGGCGGGGCGGTCGGGCACCACGGAGTCGAGCATCTCCCGCGTCGGCATGCTTCCGCCGAAGACCGACATCGCCCATCCGCCGCCCGTGATCCACGGCCGATCGGGGTTCGCCGCGGCGAAGGTCGCAATCGTGTCGAGCACCTCCTGCCCGTCGGCCGCTTCCTCAAGATTGCAGTCCATCGCGCGCAGCGCCCAGTGGTAGGGGTGCACGTGTCCGTCTTGAAAGCCGGGAAGCACCGATCCGCCGCGTGCGTCGAGGCTCTCCGCCCCGGCAGCGAGCTCCTGCGCTTCATCGCCCAGCGCCCGGATCCGGTCGCCCTCCACGAGCACCGTGTCCTCGGTGACGTAGCCGCTCGGCAACCAGACCCGCCCGTTCTCGATCAACAGCCTTTTCGCGCCCATGCGCTTCCTCGCCTCTCGTCCGTCGTTCCGTAGAGCGTCTACTGCAGTATGCGGATCATCGCCCGATCCCGTCGCGCCGCGATCAGGCAGCCCAGCAACCCCAGCAGCAGTGCAATGACCGCCATGAGCGTGCCGATCACGTTGATCTCGGGTGTCAGGCCGCGCCGCAGCATGCCGTAGATGTAGACCGGCAGCGTCGGCGCCTCCAGCCCGCTCGTGAAGAACGACGTCACGAAGTCGTCGAACGAGAGCAGGAACACCAGCATGAACGAGACGAACAGTGCGGGCCACAGCTGCGGAAGGATCACGAGCCGCAGCGTCTCCATGCGTGTCGCGCCGAGATCCGCCGCGGCCTCCTCGACGTCCAGGCGGAGCGAGTTCAGACGCGCCCTCACGACGAAGACGACGTAGGAAAGCGAGAAGGTGACGTGCCCGAGCAGCACGGTAACCGGCGACAGCGTGAAGCCGATCGAGCTGAACAGCAGCAGCAGCGACGCGCCCATCGCAACCTCGGGCGTCGTGAAGACGAGGCCGATCAGCAGGTTCGACGCGGCGGATTCGCGCCGACTCAGCCGCTGCATGCCGAGTGCCAGCAGCGAGCCGACGATCACCGCGACGACGCCGCAGGCGAAGGCGATGCCGATGCTGAGCATGGTCGCCTCAAGGGCCGCGGCGTTGGAGAAGAACTTCTCATACCAGCCCAGGCTGAAACCCGTGAACGAGTTCACCGAGCGGGACTCGTTGAACGAGAAAAACACGACCACGACGACCGGCGCGAACTGGAACAGGAACACCCCGGCGGTCACGATCCAGAGCAACGTGCGGCCCACGCGCCGAACGCCCCCGGCTCCCGGTGTCGCCGCGCTCATGACAACCTCCGTTCCGCCTCACGACTGATCCGAGTGAAGACTCCGAGTACGACGAGGATCACGACGAGCACGCAGAGCGTCACCGCACCACCGAACGGCATCGCGCCGAGACCCGAGAACTGGTCCTGCACGAGGTTGCCGAGCATGTACTGATCGGGGCCGCCGAGGATCCTCGCCGTCGCGAAGTCGCCGAAGGTGATGAGGAACGTGATCGTCACCCCCGAGGCGATGCCGGGGACCGAAGCCGGGAGCGTCACATGCACGAATGCGTCCCAGGCCGTGCCGTTGAGGTCGCGGCACGCCTCCTCCAGACGCCGGTCGACTGACTCGATCGCCACATAGATCGGCAGCACCATGAACGGCAACACGTTGTAGACCAGCCCGATCACCACCGCGGCGTCAGTGCCCAATAGGTTCACGGTCGATCCGGCCGTTCCGAGGGCGCCAAGCCCCTGGGCGAGCAGACCGTCGGAGCCGAGGATCTGCAGCCACGCGTAGATGCGGATGAGGTAGTCGACGAGCCAGGGCAGCAGCACCGCCACGATGAGCAGCAGCTTGAAGCGGCCACCGTAACGCGAGATCGTGTAGGCCACCACGTAGCCCGCCAGCAGGCAGACCGCCGCCACCACGAGCGAGTAGACGAAAGTGCGTCCCATCACCGGCAAATAGATGGGCGTGAAGAGCTCACCGAAACTCTCCAGCGAGAACGATCCCCACTGCGGCCGCCCCACCAAGTCTGCGGTGGTGAAGGCGACCGTGACGAGCAGCAGCAGCGGCACCACGTAGAGCAGCAGGAGCCATGCTGAGCCCGGAACGGTGATGAGGCGCCAGAAGCCGGTGCCCGCCGCACTCTCGCTCGAGTGCTTCGCCGGTTTGGCGTGAACGATCCTCGACATACCTACCCCGCCTTCATGGTGTTCCAGGTGCGCTGCCAGAGCCGCAGGCGGTCGTCAGAGATGGGGGTGAGCCACTGGTCGGTATCGGCGAAGACGCCCTCGTCGATCTGCAGCCAGGGGTAGGCGGCCGTCAGCTCGGCATATGCCTCCATGCCGGTCGTCGTGGGGATCGGGTAGCCGACGTACTCGACGTTGGTGCGCATGTTCTCGGGCTGCAGCATCCAGTCGACGAAGCAGAGCGCCGTGCCCGAGTGTTCGGAGGCGGCCGGGATCGCGTAGTTGTCGGCGTTGAAGAGCGCGCTCTCCTCGTTGGTCTGGAACTGCCAGAGTTCGCGCTGGTCCTCGGGCATCGCGTTGAGGGCGCTGTAGAGGTCGCCGGCGTAGACAGGGGTCAGCCAGGCCTGCCCGTTCTCGATGTTGGTGGTGTCGACTCCGCTGAAGCCGCCGAGGCTGGGGCGGAGCTCTTCGAGGGCGCCGAGCGCCTCCTCCATCTCCTGCTCAGCAGCCTCGGCCGGGTCGTAGCCGAGGCGCCTCAGGATGATGGAGATCGTGGGCTGCATGGCGTCCCAGAGGAAGGTGCGGCCGGCCGCATCGGGTTGATTCCAGAGATCATCGAAGCTGCCTGTCATCCCCCGCACCCGGTCGTCGCGCCAGGCAATGCCGACCGAGCCCGTAGCGTAGGGGGCGGCGACGAAGGGCGCGGTCCGCTCGTTCGCCTCCTCGTCGGACCCGTTGTAGGGCGGCACCACGAACGCCGGCAGTACCTCGCCGTAGTGCTCGATCGCATCGTGATCGATCCGCTTGAGCAGGCCGCTTTCGGCGAGCGGGAGCATCCGCTCGGAGGGCAGCGTGGTGAGGTCGATGGGCTGGTCCGCTGACAGCTTGGCCATCGCCTCGTCGGTCGTCGAGAAATAGGTGTAGTTGATCTTCACGCCGTAGTGCTCCTCGAAGCCGGCGAGCACGTCGGGCGAGAAGTACTCGGCGTAACTGAACAGGTTCAGATCACCGTCGATCTCGGCCTTCGACACCATCTCCGCGTCGTCGAGCGATCCGCCGCCCCCGTCTCCGGATGCGCAGCCGCCGAGCAGCAGGCCGGCCGCGCCGGCGCCGCCGAGCAGAAAGCCGCGGCGGCTGAGCCGGGCCTGGCCGAGCCTGTGCGTCGTGCGATTCATGAGGTGCTCCTTCGGAAGAGGTGAGGAGGGTCAGAGCGGGACGACCGCGTCGGAGCTCACGGTCCAGCTCGCGCGCACGCGATCGCCGATCGCGAACACGGCGTCGCCGGGGCCGGAGTTGGGGGCGGACGCGCGGACGACGGCGCCGCCGTCGGTGCGGATCCGATAGGTGCGGGAGGGGCCGAGGAACTCCGTCTCCTCGACCGTGCCCCGCAGGCCGGCACGCAGGCCCGGAGCGGGTGCCCGGGCCGGTTCCCCGCCCGCTTCCCGCGCCTGGGCGGAGTCGGGCGAGACGCGGATGCGCTCGGGGCGCACGACGACGCCGATCCGCGATCCGTCTGCGGAGCCGGTCCCGGCGGGAAGGGGGATCTCGTCCCCGCCGTCAAGTCGGACGACGGATCCGCCGTCGATGACGACTCCCTCGAGCAGGGTCGAGCTGCCGATGAAGCGGGCGACGAAGGGGTCGCTGGGGCGTTCGTAGAGCTCGTCAGGGGTGCCCACCTGCAGCAGCCGCCCCTCGGCCATGACTGCGAGACGGTCCGACAGCGCCAGCGCCTCGCCCTGGTCGTGGGTGACATAGACGAAGGTGATGCCCACCTCGCGCTGGATGCGCTTCAGCTCCTCCTGCATCGCCTGCCTGAGCTTGAGGTCGAGAGCGGCGAGCGGCTCGTCGAGCAATAGCGCGCGAGGGCGGTTGACGAGCGCCCGCGCGAGCGCGACGCGCTGTTGCTGCCCGCCCGAGAGCTCGCGGGGCCTCGCCTCCTCACGGCCCTCGAGCTCGACGAGGGTGACGGCCTCCCTCACCCGGGCGTCGATCTCACTCTTGGAGAGCCGCTTGCGCTTGAGCCCGAAGGCGATGTTGCCGAAGACGGAGAGGTGCGGGAACAGGGCATAGCTTTGGAATACGAGGTTCAGGTCGCGCTTGTTCGGCGGCGTGTCCGTCACGTCGGCGTTGAAGAGCCGCACGCTCCCGCGCGACGGTCGTTCGAAGCCTGCGAGGATTCTCAGCAGCGTGCTCTTGCCGCATCCGGAGGGGCCGAGGATCGAGAAGAACTCGCCGTCTCCGATGGTGAGGTCGACATCCACGAGCACGTCGCGCTCGCCCGTCGGGAACCGCTTGGAGACACCCTCGACCGCGATGGCGGTACTACGCGCCCGCACACCGTCGTACTCGCCAGGCCGCTCGCCGTGCTGTGATGCGGTCGCGCTCATACGTGCACCTCACGCATGCGGTGCGGCAGGCCCGAGAGCGTGCGACTGCCCTCGCGTCCGACCACGAAAGTGTCGATCATCAGGAACGGGAGGTTGCTCTCGTAGTTGAACACCTGGTTCTCCTCGAGCACGACGTCCGCGTTCTCGGGGGTGCCGACGGTGAAGGCGATCTCGCCGACCCAGTCGGGCGGGAAGCTCAACCCCAGCTCGTAACCGCCGACGTAGCAGTCGATCCTCGGATCCCAGAGTCCCACCCCCTCGTAGTACTCGCGCATCCGTTCTCCGAGCCGGCCGATCGTCACACCGGCCCTGGCCTCCGCACGCAGCACCTCGTAGGCTCCGCCCGCGGCCTCGGTGAGCCGTCGGACCTCGTCCGGCATCTCGCCGACGTACCAGCTCATCGCGATGTTGGCGTGGTAGTGCTGCACGACGCCGGAGGGGTCCGCCTCGACGATGTCGCCGGCCCTCAATCTGCGGTCGCTCGAGAAGGAATGCCCCGTGTGCCGCTCGAAGGTGACGAGTTCGTGCAACCCCGCAGGCTCCCCACCCGCAGCCACCATCCCCCGCATCAACTCCACCCACAAATCGATCTCACGCACCCCCGGACGAATCACCCCCTCCAACGCCAACAACCCCGCATCCACAGCCGCCGCAGCCCGCTCGATATACGCCAACTCCAGATCAGACTTCGCCGACCGCACCCGCCGCATCAACACACTCGCGTCCACCACATCCACGACCCCGCGCTCACGCAACGCCGCCTCCATAGCCTCACCCACCGCACGATTCGGGATGTAACTCCACTTCTCCACCCCCACGACCCCCGACAACCAGCCCTCACCCGCCAGCTCCCCCACGATGTGCGCCAGCACCCTGTCGAGATCCTCCGCCTCCGACAACCGGAAATCCTCCACCATCGAATACGCCCGGATCATGTGCTCATGCTCCGCCGTCTCGAACAGGATCGACCGCTCCTGCCCCGCCCGCAGCACCAGACACTGCAACGCCGGCCACGCCGTCGGGCTCTGCCCCTTGTTCCACCGCAGCGCATGCCCGCACAACCACGCGATCCCCTCCGGAGAAGACACCACCAGCAGGTCCAACCCCGCCTCGACCATCCGCTCACGCGTGAGCGCCTGTCGCCGCTCGTACTCCTCCACAGGGAATGGCAACTCCCGCCGCACCTCCGAGAGCCCTGCCAACTCCGCCAACGCGAAATCGATATCCCCCGCAGATAGACGCACCATCACCTCTCCGCCCTTCACCACATCGTGAACCAGGACCGGGAACCCGAGAAACCATCCCCGCAACTATGTCTGACAATGACACCGTTACGGCTACAATAGGCCTATGTCAGACAATGAGTCAAGGGTTGAGAACGGCCCGCTAAGCGCCGAGCGCTCCGCCGACACACCTTCCGAGTCATCGGAGGCGTCGTCCGAATCCGCCGCGGCACCCGTCTCGGGTCAAGCCGGATCGGCCGGGAGACCGGCCTCGGCGAGCGACCGTGTGCTCGCCCAGCTGCGGGAACGCATCCTCAGCGGAGAGCTGCAGGAGGGAGAGGCGCTGCCGACCGAGCAGGCGCTCAGCGAGAGCCTCTCCGTAGGCCGCTCCTCGGTGCGCGAGGCGCTCCGCGTGCTCGAGGCCCAGGGCCTCGTCGAATCGGTCGGGCGACCCCTCTCACGGATCGTTTCGATCGACGGCCCCACCGCGCCGTTGCGCAACAGTGTGGACGACCTGCTGCGCTTGAAACGCGTCTCGCGCGGTGATCTGCACTCGCTGCGCCTCGCCCTCGAGATCGTCGCAGCCCGCGCCGTGGCGGTACTGCCCGAGCCGCGCGATTTCGCGCGGTCCCGGCGCGGCCTCGAGATCATGCACGAAAGCATCGACGATCAGGAGGCGTTCGCCGTCGGAGATTCGGAGTTCCACTCCGGCCTCCTCCAGGCCTCGCACAACGAGCTGGTGCAGGTCATCATGCACGCGGTCGCCGACAGCGTCGGTGCCTTCGTGACCGGAGCCCTCGGCTCGAAGCCGAGGCTCACCCACGCCCGCTTCCTCCAGGACCGGCAACTACTGCTCGACGACCACCAGGCGATCCTCGACGCCCTCGTCGCCCGTGACGGGGATCGGGCGACCATGCTGCTTATCGGTCACATCGAACGGCACCGGGACTGACCTCGGGGAACCGTGACGCGCTTCGAGTCCGCACCTCCCGATCAGCCGCAGTCCACGAAGGAGGGGTGCCGTGCAGGAAGACGAGAACCCGAGCCGCAGGGAACATCCGCGGGAGGAGCTCACCGCCCGCTCCGCTGCCGCGCTGCGTCGCGCGGGCGCACGAGCCGAGGACGCAGAGCTCGTCGCCCGCTCGCTGGTCTCGGCGGATGCGCGGGGGATCCACTCCCACGGCCTGCTGCGGCTCCCGCTCTATCTCTCCGCGATTGAAGCGGGCGGTATCGACCCGGCGGCCCGCCCGACGGTGCTGCGCGAAGCGGGCGCGACCGCCGTGGTCGACGCAGGGTCCGGTTTCGGTCAGGTCGCGGTGCAGGAGGCGGTGCGGATCGCATCCCGTCTGGCGGGTCGCCATGGGGTCTCCTCCGTGGCCGTGCAGCGGAACACCCACTATGGCGCAGGCGCCTACTGGACCGAGCAGCTCGCGCGCGCCGGCACGGCGGCGATCCTCGCGTCGACGACGGGCGCCTCCGTCGCCCCTTACGGCAGCGGTACCCCGCTGATCGGCACCAATCCGATCACGGTCTCCTTCCCCGCGAGCGAGCGGCCCATCACGGCTGACCTGGCGACGAGCGCCGGCGCCTACGGGAGAGTGGTCTCGGCAGCGGCCTCCGCGTCGGAGCTGCCGGAGGGCTGGGCCATCGATGGGAGCGGACGACCCACGACCGATGCGCGCGCCGTACTCGAGGGGGGCGCGCTGGCACCCTTCGGCGGGCACAAAGGTTCGGCACTCGCCGTGCTCGTCGAGTTGCTCGCCGGCGCGGCGGGCGGCGGCAGGTTCGCGCATGAAACCGTCGACCTCTGGCAGGATCCCGGGTCCCGCGTCGACACCGGGGCCCTGCTCATCGCGATCGATCTGCGCGTACTCAGAGGCGACGACGAGGCGGAGCGGCGGGCCACCGGATTTCGCGAACGGCTGACCTCACTACCGCCGGCCCCGGGCTTCGGCCGGGTGCTCGCACCCGGCGATCCCGAACACCTCGCAGAGCAGGAGAACGGAGAGCGCGTGATGCTCCCGCTGCACATCGACGCTATGCTGCGCGAAACGTTGGGAGAGGAGACATCCTGAGCGCTCAGCCCGCCTTCATCGTGTTCCAGGTCTGCTGCCAGAGCCGCAGGCGGTCGTCGGGGATCGGTGTCAGCCACTGGGTGGTGTCGGAGAAAATCTCCTCGTCGATGTGCAGCCACGGATACTCAGCGGCGAGCCCCTCGTAGACCTCCATCCCTGTCGTCGTGGGGATCGGATAGCCCACGTACTCGGCGTTCACCCGCATGTTCTCAGGCTGCAGCAGCCAGTCGATGAAGCAGAGTGCGGTGCCGCTGTGCTCGGAGGCCGCGGGGATGATGAAGTTGTCGGCGTTGAAGAGCGCGCTCTCCTTGTTGGTCTGGAACTGCCACAGCGCGCGCTGATCCTCGTTCATCTCGTGCATCGCGATGAACAGGTCGCCCGCGTAGGCGGGCATGAGCCAGGCCTGCCCGTTCTGGATCAGCGTCGTGTCCATGCCTGCGAAGCCCCCGATGATCGGCCGGATCTCCTCGGTCGCCTCGAGCACCTGCCGCATCTCAGTGTCGCCCGCCTCGCTCGGATCCAGACCGAGCCGGTGCAGCACGATCGAGATCGTGAACTGCATGACGTCCCAGAGGTAGACATGCCCCTTCGCCTCGGGGTGCGACCAGAGATCCTCGAAGCTCCCCGTCAGGCCCTGCACGTGGTCGGTGCGCCAGGCTAGCCCTACGGATCCCGTGGCATACGGAGCCGCGACGAACGGTGCTGTGAGCTCGTTCGCCTCCTCGTCGGACCCGTTGTAGGGTGGCACGACGAACGCCGGCAGCACCTCGCCGTAGTGCTCGATCGCATCGTGATCCACGCGCTTCAGCAGCCCGCTCTCTGCGATCTGCAGCACTCGCTCCGACCCCATGGTCGTGACGTCGACGGGCTGGCCCGCGCTGAGCTTCGCGATCGCCTCGTCGGCGGAGGAGAAGTAGGTGTAGTTGATCTTCACGTCGTAGTGCTCTTCGAAGCCGGAGAGCACCTCGGGCGCGAAGTAGTCGGCGAATGTCAGCAGGTTGAGGTCACCGTCGATCTCTGCGAGGTCGGCGACCTCGGCGTCATCCAGCCCGCGGCCTCCCCCGCCTCCTTCCGAGGAGCACCCCGCGAGTGCGAGGACCGCGGTCCCCGCGCCGCCGGCGAGGAAGCCCCTCCTGCTGAGATCCCGCAGATGCGGAAGACTCGTTCGCTTCATGATCCCGTTCTCCTCTCGAGCCCCCGGCTCCTACACTTGCACTTCACGGATCCCGTGCGGAAGCCCCGAGAGGGTACGGCTGCCCTCGCGTCCGACCACGAAGGTGTCGATCATCGAGTAATGCACGATGCTCTCGTAGTTGAACACCTGGTTCTCCAGGAAAACTTCCTCGGAGTCGTCATCCTCCCCGACGGTGAACACCGCCTCGCCGACCCAGTCGGGCGGGAAGCTCAACCCCAGCTCGTAACCGCCGGTCCAGTTGTGGATCCCGGTGCCGTAGCTGCCCGCATCTTCGTAGTAGGCGCGAAGGGCCCGGGAAGCCTCGCCGTGAGTGGTACCCGCCTTCACGACATTGCAGAGCACGTCGTAAGCGCCCGCCGCCACTTCGCTGAGACGCCGTGCTTCCTCGGGCAGCTCCCCCACATACCACGTCATCGCCACATTCATGTGATAGTGGTTCACCACGCCGCAGGGATCCGCATGAATGTAGTCACCGATCCGCAGGCGACGCTGCCCGGAGAAGGCATGACCGGCCTGATGCGAGAAGGTGACGAGTTCGTGCAACCCCGCAGGCTCCCCACCCGCAGCCACCATCCCCCGCATCAACTCCACCCACAAATCGATCTCACGCACCCCCGGACGAATCACCCCCTCCAACGCCAACAACCCCGCATCCACAGCCGCCGCAGCCCGCTCGATATACGCCAACTCCAGATCAGACTTCGCCGACCGCACCCGCCGCATCAACACACTCGCGTCCACCACATCCACGACCCCGCGCTCACGCAACGCCGCCTCCATAGCCTCACCCACCGCACGATTCGGGATGTAACTCCACTTCTCCACCCCCACGACCCCCGACAACCAGCCCTCACCCGCCAGCTCCCCCACGATGTGCGCCAGCACCCTGTCGAGATCCTCCGCCTCCGACAACCGGAAATCCTCCACCATCGAATACGCCCGGATCATGTGCTCATGCTCCGCCGTCTCGAACAGGATCGACCGCTCCTGCCCCGCCCGCAGCACCAGACACTGCAACGCCGGCCACGCCGTCGGGCTCTGCCCCTTGTTCCACCGCAGCGCATGCCCGCACAACCACGCGATCCCCTCCGGAGAAGACACCACCAGCAGGTCCAACCCCGCCTCGACCATCCGCTCACGCGTGAGCGCCTGTCGCCGCTCGTACTCCTCCACAGGGAATGGCAACTCCCGCCGCACCTCCGAGAGCCCTGCCAACTCCGCCAACGCGAAATCGATATCCCCCGCAGATAGACGCACCATCACCTCTCCGCCCTTCACCACATCGTGAACCAGGACCGGGAACCCGAGAAACCATCCCCGCAACTATGTCTGACAATGACACCGTTACGGCTACAATAGGCCTATGTCAGACAATGAGTCAAGGG
>NZ_JAEHOH010000030.1 GCF_016522505.1 Leucobacter chromiisoli
ATCACCTCTCCGCCCTTCACCACATCGTGAACCAGGACCGGGAACCCGAGAAACCATCCCCGCAACTATGTCTGACAATGACACCGTTACGGCTACAATAGGCCTATGTCAGACAATGAGTCAAGGGGAGGACAGTCATGGAGAGCCGGCTCTCCTCTCGCCTTTCCGGCTCAGGTGGGGGCGGACCGGGCGCGCAAGGAGGCGCACCTCGCTTCCTCCACCCTCCCCCTCGCTCGCCCTGCTCTGCCTTTCTTCCCCTTTTCTCCTCCGGGGCGCGAAGGACGCGAAAGGTAAGAACGCACCCGAAGCCGGGTGCGTTCTCAGACAGGCTCGTCCCTCAGGCCGTCTCGTATCTGCCGGCGACCGACGCGCTCACGGTGATTTCGGCAACCGTGACCTCGGCCGCTCCTGCGTCGGAAGCGCGGGCCGAGGCGAACCGCGCCTGCGGCTGGATGCCACCGGAGGACGAGTCGGAGATGCTGACGACGGTGCCGATCCGCTCCCCCAACGCTTCCGCGTAGTCCTCGGCCACCGCCCGCGCCTCGTCCACCGCGGCTTTGCGCGCGCGTCGCTCGCACTCCCGGCGGGAGGCTTCGGTGAGCGCCCAGCTGACATCGGTGGAGAGCCCCGCCTCAGCGAGCTCGGCGACGAACTCGCCGACCAGGGCGAGATTGGACAGCTTGATCCGTACCCGGCTCGATGTCGTGTACTCGATCACGACGGTCTTCTTGCTTCCCGCGGCGTAGCTCTTGTTCGTCCAGGTGCTGATAGGATCCGCAGCGTGCCAGGTGGCGTCACCGCTCGCGCGGAGCTGCTCGGCACGCTGCACCGCCCAGTTGTGAAGCCTGGTCGCAGCTGCAATACTCTCGGACCTGGCGCGCGAGGTGACGGACACGCGAGCGCTGACGGTCGCGCGCTCCGCGCGGAGGTGCAGTTCGCTGGTGCCGGTGGCGTGGATCGTGGTCATGCCTCACGGTAACACTCGCGGACCGAGGTGGCTGGTCGTCGGGCTTGTGGAGGGAGGTGGCGGAGGGCCGTCCTTACCAACTGCGCTCGGGAGCGATGGCGCGGATCCTGCTGTTCCCCGGCTCTGCGGAAGGCCGCGGCGACTACGGCCAATCTCTTCGAGTGTGGCCCCTTGAATCTTCACTTGCAGGCTCCTCCCAAGCCTGAACTACACCGTATATAGGCACAGAGTGATGTGACGAAACGCTGCGATACCGACCGTGAAAACCGATGTAGCGCGGCGGCTCGGCGTTGAGAAGCCTCAATATGCATCCTGTCCAGTCCGCGCATCGCTACCGACAGGCCTGCTCCATGTAGCCGAGGCCCGTGATGCTCGATCGCACGCGTTCGCCCGAGCGCAAATATCGCGGAGGAACTTGGCCGAACCCGACGCCCGGCGGAGTGCCGGTGAACAGTACGTCGCCTGGCAGCAGCTCCACGACCGCCGACATCTTCGCGATCAGATCGGGGATGTCGAACACAATGTCGGCAATCGGTGCGGACTGCACGGTCTCGCCGTCGACTTCACACTCGATAACGCAGTCGCTCTGCGCAAGAAACTCATCGGGAGTGACCAGCACCGGCCCGATCGGAGCGAAGCCTTCGAATGATTTGCCGAGCGAGAACTGCGCCGGCTGCCCACGGAACTGCGCATCGCGATCCGAGTAGTCCTGCCCGATGGTGAGACCCGCAATGTGATCCCAGGCGTTCTCCGCGGAGATGTTGCGGCCGCCGCTACCGATCACGACGACCAGCTCAACCTCCCAGTCGACCGATCCGCTCGTCAGCTCAAGGTCGTCGAAGGGCTTCGTAATCGACGACTGGAACTTCGTGAACACGATCGGATACTCGGGCACCGAGAAACCCGACTCGGCCGCGTGGTCGACATAGTTCAGGCCGACCGCCAGCACCTGCCTCGGCGCAGGCGAGATGGCATCGAGCTCGTTCTTGGGCAGCGTTTCCATATCGAGCTCGCCTGATCCGAACGGCTCGGCCCACTGCACGAACTCGTCCCAGCGCGGATAGATCCCCGCGATATCCGACGAGAATGCACCGCCGCTCCGCTCGTGAATATCGATGACCTCATCGGCGCCGAGTAATACGGCTCGACCATCCTGCACATAAACCTTCAAGGGTGCTCCTACGTTCGGTGTTCGTCGTTCAGTGTCTGTCGTTCGGTGTTCGTCACTCAACGCTCGTCGTTCGATGCGCGACTGCCTGCGTTCGCTGCGCTCTTCGGCGGATGCACGGTGAACTTTCGGTTCTGCAGGCTCGGGTTCGAGAGTGGAGTCGTTGTGATTCGCTCTGTGCTGACGTTGGCGGCAGCCACTCCCCCGTCCTGTTCGCCGCGCGAAGCCACCGCAACACCCATGGGGTCGACGATCATGCTCACGCCGACTCGGTCCGGGCCACTCTGGCTGCTGCCGGCGAGGTAGATCGTGTTCTCGATCGCACGAGCGCGCAGCAGCGTCTCCCAGTGCGCCTCCTTCATCGGCGCTGGCCCACGAAGTCGGCAGGACGATGACCTCTGCACCATGATCAACGAGGAATCGGCTCATCTCGGGAAACCGGATGTCGTAGCAGGTCGCCGCGCCAACGGTGACTCCATTCACGGTGAAGACGAGCGCTTCCGATTCACAGGCAGGTGCTCAGGCATTATTCTCCGGGTAAGGCGACGATCGCATCGATCTCGATGTCGAATCCGCGCAGGTTCGCCTGGATGGTCGTACGGGCCGGCAGCGGCTCGCTCAGGAACTCTTTAGCGATCTCGTTGAACTCGGCGAAGTCGTCGAGCGACTTCAGGTAGACGCCGTAGCGAACCGCGTTGTGCAGACTCGAGCCCGCGGCCTGGGCGACGATTTCGAGGTTGCTGAAGGTCGCTCGCACCTGGTCGGCGAACGTCTCGCCGACGCGCTTGCCGTTCGCGTCGAACGGACCCTGCCCGGCAAGGAAGACGAGCCCACCGTGCACGGCGCCCTGCGAGTACGGGCCGGCGGGAGGCGGTGCTGCTTCTGTGGATACGGCTGTGACCATGGGTTTCTCCTTCTATTGGCTACTTGCGGTGTTTGGTTAGTCGCGCGGAAGCCGCGGTACGGCTGCCAGCAGCGAACGCGTGTATTCGTGCGAGGGGGATGTCAGCACCTTCTCCACGTCGCCCGACTCGACGACTTCCCCGCCGCGCATGACGTAGACGCGATCGCAGAATCGTGCGACGACTCCCATGTCGTGGGTGATCATCAAGACCGACATTTCTCTCGACTCGGCCAGGCGATCGAGCGTATTCAGCACAGCGGCCTGGACAGTCACATCGAGAGCGCTGGTCGCTTCATCAGCAATGAGCAGGTTCGGCCCCGTGGCGATCGCCATGGCGATCATGACTCGCTGCCGCATCCCGCCGCTGAGTTCATGAGGATATTGGCCGAACACTCGCTCGGGATCGTGGATGCCGACTTCGCCGAAGCTGCTGATCACTTGGGCTTTCGCTTCTGTCTTCGACTGAGCACCGTGCGTTCGCAGAACATCGAGTACCTGGGCGCCGACTTTGAACACGGGGTTCAGAACCGACATCGGATCCTGGAACACCATTGATATCTCCGATCCTCGGATGCCCCGGAGCGTTTTCTCGTTCGCAGACAGAAGGTCATCGCCGCGGTAGAGAACTTTCGAGTTCTCGCCGTAGCGCATAATGCGTTCGTTGTTCAGCCGGAGCACGCTCATCGCCGTGACCGACTTGCCCGAGCCCGATTCGCCGATGATGCCGACTCGCTCCCCGGGGCCGACTTTCAGGTTGATGCCTGCCACAGCGGGGCGCGAACTCTCGCCGAAGCTGATGCGCAGGCCAACAATGTCAAGAATCGTCATCGTTCCTCCTCCGCAAGCATGACCGGGCTGGTGAGATCATCCGGCACCGCGCGCGTTCGCTGACGCGTCGACGGATCCGGCTCCAGCACCGCCGACACGAGCGCTTGCGTGTATTTGTGCTCCGGGTTCGTGAACACCTGCTCTACCGGACCCGTTTCCACGATCTTCCCCAGATGCATCACTGCAACGCGATCTGCGATCCGGTTCACCACGCCCAGATTGTGGGCGATGAAGAGGTAGGCGATCTCGGTCTCCTGCTGCAAGGACTCGAGCAGGTCCAAAACCTGAGCCTGCACCGAGACGTCCAGCGCACTTGTCGGCTCGTCGCAGATCAGCAGCGACGGTTCGATCGCGATCGCGCGAGCGATGGCGATTCGTTGCCGCTGGCCTCCGGAGAACTCATGCGGATACCTGCTCGCCATTTCCGGCTCGAGCCCGACCGTCTGCAGCAGCTCTCCAACACGACGCGGATGCTCGGAGCGCGTTCCGACACGATGGACCACCAACGGCTCACTGACCTGTACGCCGATCTTCATGCGCGGGTCGAGTGTCGAATACGGGTCTTGGAAGATCATCTGCATATCAGCCCGAGTGCGGCGCATGGCCGAGGCGCTGAGCTGTCCGAGTTCGACACCGTTGAAACGGATGGACCCCTGATACGGAGTAAGACCCATGACGGCGCGAGCCACCGACGACTTACCAGAACCCGATTCTCCGACGAGCCCCAAGGTCTCGCCAGGAGCCAATTCCAGATCCACATGGTCGACCGCGTTCTTGCTCGTCTGACCGTAGTCGATGACGAGATCGGAGACCGAAAGAATACTCTGCGTCATTTCACCCTCCTGAGCAGCTTGCCCGGGAGCAGCCCGGTCGATATGCCTGACTCGACTACTCTCCGACCGTTCACCCACACGGAATCTACCCCTATAGGAGCCGAGAGCGGGACGGCATAGGTCGCGGTATCCCGGAAACTTTGCGCGTCGAAGAGCACCAGGTCGGCCACGGCGCCCTCTTTCAGTACCCCGCGCCCCTCCAACCCCAGCTTCTCCGCCGGCATCGAGGTCATCTTGCGAATTGCCTCCTGCACTGCGATGCCGCCGTCGACGAGCTGGCGGAACGCCTTCGGAAACGTGCCCGCCGATCTCGGATGCGGCATGTTCGCATCGTGCGTCATACTCAGCGCCACACCGTCCGATGCCACGCTCACATACGGAAGACGAAGCACCCGATCCGCATCGCCATTACGAGTGCCGACGACGATGACATCGATCGATGCGTCATAGCGCTCGACCAGATCGATCATGGTCTCGGCCCAGTCTCGGGAGGATGCAGTCGCCAGCTCGGCAATCGTCGACCCGACCTCGGAAGCCTTGCCTTCGCCCGCACGTGCAACGGTAATGGCGTCGGGCGCGAACCTCTGTTCGACTCGGAGCTGATCGGCGAGAGCGCTTCTGCTGTCGGCGATCATTTCCAGAACCGCACCCGCTCCTCGTGCGCGAAGCGCTACCGGAAACAGCTGCACGATCGAGGTGTGGCCCGCGACATAGGGGTAAGCATCTGCCGAGATGTTCGCCTCCGTTTCTTCGAGCATCCTCAAGGCACGATCGAGGGCTTCGCCCTGCGGATCCGCCACCGAACGAAGATGCGAAAGCTGCATGGACACACCGGTCCGTTCGGTCACATCGATGAGCTCCGAGACGGCCGCAGGTAACCCGTCGTAGTCGTAGGCTCGCATGTGCGCGGAAAGAGTCGCATCGTACTCTTTCACGACCTCGGCAACGGCGATGAGCTCCGCGAGCGCCGCGTGTTCTCCGGGTGAATACATCAGGCCGAGGCTGACGCCCCAAAATCCGGCTGCCAAAGCCTGGCGAATCGCATCGCGCATCCCTTCCGACTGCTCGTCGTCCGGAACCGTCGGCTGCTGCCCCATCACGAATTGCCGGATGCTCCCGTGCCCGATCAGGGCAGCGACGTTGGTGCTCGCAGGCAGGTTCTCCAAGGCATCAAGATAGTCGTGCGGCCCTGCCCATACGAGGCCTACATCGGGAGCCACATCGATCGGGCCGATGGACTGGCGAAAACCGTCGGAATCTGCAGCCAACGGCACCGGGCTCAACCCGCAATTGCCGATGACCTCGGTCGTGATCCCCTGCAGAATGCGCGTTTCGCCGCTCGGGTACGCGAATCTCGTGAGGTCCGAGTGCGTGTGGATGTCGATGAATCCAGGAGCCAGTACCAGGCCCTCCCCGTGGACGAGGCAGTCCGCTTCCACGTGCTCGGACGGGTGTATCGCCGCTATGCGATCCTCTCGGATCAAGACATTTCCGACATACGGATCTGCACCTGTGCCGTCGATGATCAGGGCGTCACGAATCAATGTAGAACTCATGAAGCCCTCCGCTTCCGCAACGGGTTTCTCGATTCCGCGATCAGGTCGCCGACGTACATGAACAGTGCAGCGACCAGAGTGATCGTGAGACCGGCGACCACCGCGTAGAACGGAGCCGTCACGTAGAAGTCCTTCGATGCTTCGAGGATCGTTCCCCACGTCGCCTGCGGGAGCGGGACGCCGAGACCCAAGTAGCTCAGACCCGCCTCGATGAGAATCGCTTCAGCCATGAGCTGCGGCACGAGCGTGGCAAGTGGGCCGATTGCATTGGGAAGGATGTGCAGCCCGAGGATTCTGGTGGGATGCGCACCGACAACCCGCGTTGCGATGATGAATTCGCGCTCCCTGATCGCTTTGGTCTGCGCACGCATCAACAGGAAGATGCGCGGGAAGAAGAGGAATCCGATGATCACGGTCAGACTGCCCGGCGTGGTGCCGAAGCTCGCGACCATGAGGATCGCGAACAGGATGAGCGGGAACGCGAGCGTGGCGTTCGCCACGCTCGTGAGGCTCCAGTCGAAGAACCGACGGGAGTTTCCGGCGATCAAACCCAGCGGCAGACCAATGCACAGCGCGATGAGAACGCTGCCTACAGCGATCTGCCCTTCGAGCCGGGTGGCGTACACCACGCGCGTCCAGACGTCTGCTCCCGCCTCGTCGGTCCCTAGAGGATGCGCCCAACTCGGTGACTGCAGAATTGCGGAGGCATCGATCTGGCCAGGGGTGTAGGGCGTGAAGAGCCCTGGGAACAGCGCCATCAGAAGCAACGCTGCGAAGGCCAACCCCAACAGAATCTGTCGAGCCCGGAACCACCCGATCCTGGGTCGTACCGGTGGGGTCAGCTGAATGGCTGTGGTTTTGATTTTCATCGGCCAATCCTCGGGTCGACGAGACGATAGAGAATATCGGCTACATATCCAATGAGGAGAACGAACGTCGTGGTCAGCAACACCGCTCCCTGCACGACCAGATAGTCGCGATTCAGGACACTGCTCAACAGGAGTTGCCCGAGCCCGCCGAGGCCGAAGACCGCTTCGACGAGGACGGCGCCGCCGATCATGGCACCCGCCTGCACGCCCACCACAGTGATCATCGGCAGCACCGCGTTTCGAGTCGCGTATGCGAAGACCCGCCGACGCGTGGAGATTCCCATCGCCAATGCCGTTCGCATGTAGTCCTGCCGAAATACGTCCGAGGCCTCCGTGTATACGAACCTCGTGAGTATTCCCGTTAAGAAGACGGAAAGGGTGACGATCGGCAGCGCCATATAGCGGAGGAACCGCACAGGGTCCACGAGCGGGCTCACGTAGCCTCCTGAGGGCAGCCACCCCAGCATCACGGAGAAGACGATGATGAGGATGAGACCCAGCCACACTGCGGGAACAGCGATGGCAACCGTTGTGCCGCCTCGAACCACGTTGGCAAGCCAGCTGCCTTCTCGGTATGCCGCCCACATCCCGATCAGGATCGAGAGCGGCACGGATACCAGAACGGTCAACAGGATCAACCAGAGGGTCGAGGGCAGCGCTCCGACCACGAGTTCCACGACGCTTACGCCGCTGCGGCTCGACTCACCGAAGTCTCCTCGAATCACATTCGAGATCCAGATCCCGTACTGCTCGAACCATGAGCGATCGAGCCCCATCTCTTGCCGCAGTCTCGCGAGAGTCCCTGCCGCATCGGTTCGACCGGCCTGGGGGCCCAACAGCAGAACCGCTGGGTCCCCAGGAGTGAGTCGTAGCGCTAGGAATACGAGGATCGATACCAGCCACAGCACGACCAGCAGCTTCCCGCCTTCAACAGCTGCACGGGTAAGGACTCTCATCTTTCTATTTGCTCCGAACTCTAGTTAGTGGCTACGGCATCGCGCAGAATCGGCCACGACAGCGGATTCACCGAGTAGTCCTCCACATCAGTCGCCGCGACCGAGTAAATCGGGGTCGACTGGACGACCATCACCGGAAGCTCATCTACAAGGATCTTCTGCAGCTGGGCGTAGATCTCCGCGCGCTCCGCCTCATCCGGGGTGGCGATGCTCTCCGCTACCAGATCGGAAACCTCTTGGTTCTGATAGTCGTCATTCAGGTGAGGGTTCATGATGATGTCGAAGTAGGAGTGCGGGTCGACCGACACGTTGAAGGCATTCCAGATCGCGTCGTAATCGCGCGACACGTACGCATCGAGCCATACCGACATCTCCGTGACGTTCGGCGTGAGCGTCACACCGATCTCCGCGAGCGAGGACTGCCACACGCGTGCGATCTGCTCCGCCTCCGGGTAACCAGACAGGATGTCGAGCGTGAAACTCAGATCTTCAACTCCTGCCTCGTCAAGCAGCTCGCGCGCCCGATCGAGGTCATACTCGTAGCCCTCTTGCTCGGAGAATGCCCAGCTGTTCTCGGGCAGAGGGCTCCAAGCAGGAGAACCACCGCCGCCATAGGCGATGTCGCGAATCGCTTCCTTGTCGAGAGCGTGCGCGAGCGCCTGTCGAACGAGCGGATCGGACAGCACACCTGACGAGTTGTACTCGATCAGAGAAAGCCTGTTGGACGAAGCAGGCTCCACCAACTGTGCTCTTCCAGTATCCACCTGCTCGGCGGCCGATGAGGTCACCGACGCGATGATATCGATGTCTCCGCTGTAGAGGTTGTTCAGCGCAACCTGCTCGTCAGTGGTCGGCCGAAGCACGATCTGCTCTGAAGCTCCCGCGTCACCGTAGTAGTCGGCGAAGCGGTCGAGAACGATCTCGGTGTTGGCTGCCCAGCTGGTGAACGTGAACGGGCCGGAACCGACCGGCGTGCTCGTCGCATCGTCGAAGCTGCTCGGGGCCATGATCGCGATCGAAGCGAGCCCGGAGAGGAAGGACGCATCCGGCGAGTTCAGTGTGATCACAACCGTGTCCTCGTCCGGAGCCTCATACGAAGCGACATCGGCGAGTCGCCCGGACCAAATCGAATCCTCCGCGCTGCCGGCGCGTTCGAGCGACTCGATGACGGCATCCGCGTTGACGGGGGTGCCGTCGTGGAATACCGCATCGGGGTTCAGCTCGAACGTGAATTCAGTAGCGTCTTCGTTGACTTCATACGTGGCTAGATCAGGCTCCAAGTTGAGGTCCACGTCAAAGCTCACCAGGCTGCTGAACACGAGCTCGCGAATGGAATACTCGAAAATGATCTGCTGGTTTGTGTGGGGGTCGAAGTTGTCTATGTCTCCGGGAATAGCGACCACGATCGGCCCGGCGCTCGTCGGATCGCCTCCGTTGTCTGGATCACCGGCACAGCCGGTAACCACCAGCGCACCGAGCGCCAAAGCGGCTATCGCCGTTCGACGCATAGTTTTTCGTGATCTCACGGTTTGCCTCTCATTCTTTCAGTTTCTCGTGGTTGCCGCCCGTAGTTCGAGCGGTCAAGTTTGCTGTGACTCGCAGGGCGAAAAGGACTGAAGTCAATAGCGTCCTACGACGTTCCAGATCTCATAGGAGTTGCCTTGGACCGCTAGGACACGGCTCCACATATTCACCGCTCCGCACGCGTGGTTGGGGATGATCCGCACGCGATCGCCTACTCGCCAGCGAGACGTGACCGAGTGATCGCCCTCCAGAATCCCGTGCTCCTCGTATGCCCGAGAAAAGGAGATCCCCTCTATCGGTTCTCCCGACTCGTCGATGACAACGCCAAAGGTATTCCCCCGATTCGAACCATCGGAACTCATGGCTTTGATCCCTGCGTCGATCGCCACTTCTCCGGGACGCACCGTGCTGATGACGGTGGCATGAACGGTGAGAGCGCAAGACATCGAGTCTGTTGAACCGAGTCGCCACTGATTCGCATCGTAGAACACATAGGTTCCGGCTCGAGCTTCGGTCACTCCCGCCTCGAACGGCGCGGAATCCCAGCCCGGCGTGGAACCGACCGAAACGACGTCTACGGTATGGCCAGCGGATCGGATTCTCTCGACTGTTTCGACGAGCGTTCGGCTCGCAGCGTACCCCTGCTGCTGCCGTTCTTCGTGAGGCCCCTGCATAGAGGCGAGCTGCCCCTCATGCGTGTACAGGCCTTCGAAGCTGAGGAACGGCAGGGCCTGGATTTCTTCGACGAGTCGCAGGGCATCGTCGGCAAGAACTCCGGTTCGGCGAAGACCGGTATCCACTTCGATACGCACCGGAACCGTCTGTCGGGCCGCGTCGGCAGCACCCGAGACGATACGCGCCAACTCGATCGAGTCGATCCCGACCGCCACTTTCCCTTTGGTGTTGAACTCGGCGGCGAGAGCTGCTTTCTGCGGAGTCGCAGGCGCGTGCGCCCAGAAGATATCCGTGATCCCGGCGCTGAGCAGTGCTTCGACCTCTCCCGGAGTCGCGCAGGTGAACCCCGTGGCGCCTGCGTCGAGTTGGCGCTTTGCGACCTCGATCATTTTCGACGTCTTGAAATGGGGTCGCTGCTCTATGCCAGCGTTCTTCAGGACGTCGGCCATGTGCTGGATATTGCGATCCATTCGGTCGACATCGACGACGAGGCACGGGGTGCTGGTCGTTCCGATGGAGTTCATGCTTGGCTCCCCATGATCTCGACGGCATCGTCAACCCAATCAAGGGTCGCTCGCGTCGCCGTGCCGTAGTTGTACAGTGATAACTTCTGCGTGCCTGAAGCCGCGACGGTCTCGACCTTTGCTCGGAAATCGCCTCTGCTTCGAGACAGGCTCTGCCAGAGAGTGAGCGCCACATTGACGTCTGCTGCATTCCCGTCGACCAACGAACGAAGCGCGAGCGTGTGATCTATTTCTCTGGCAACCTCACCGGCACCGGGATAATAGCTTTCGAGCACGAAGCCGTCCGCGACTCTGAGCGTCTCGACGACGTCGACGCCCTCCAACCAGTTCATCTGGGCGGGGCGTCCCCACACCGCTGCGCTTACGTCGAGCAGCACTCCGTGCTTGTGCGCCGCAGCGATGACATCGGTCACGAGTGCGGTGACCCTTTCCATTCGCATCTGCATATAGGCGTAGAGCTCCGGCCACGCGTAGTGGAGGGACGCGAGTTCGGTACCGTCGTCGCCATCGCGGCCGTGGGGGAAATCCTGATTCCAGGAGCGGGACAGTTGCGCCGCCACTTCCTGACGCAGCGCTTCGACATCGATGCCGCGTGAAGCACCGGCTTCCGTGCAGTATCTGCAGAAGCAAAGCGACAGCAGATATCGAGTCGTGGCATCTAGACGAGCTCCCCACAACTCGTGCGGGTGGCCGTGCGAATACAAGAGATACGATAGGCTCTCCACGAGCAACCGATCGAAGTAGCCGCTGGAAGCGACCGCCTCGACGAGGTCGACTGCGTAGCTTCGAGCTCTCGGATTTGCCGGGCAGAGACCGTGGGTGAACGAATCGCCGAAGCAGCTCTTGATCGCTGCCTCCGGGTGCTCCGATGCCAGAGACGAATTGTGGAAGGCGATCGCCCATCCCCCGAGCGAAAGTCCCGCTGCGCTTGCTGCTTCCGCGAGCCGTTCGTAAAGGTCAGGGTGCTGTTCGGCAATCCTCGATTGCGGAATCCGCAGATCGGAGAACGACTCCGCTGGGACGGGCAGGTGCAGCGTATTCGCCTCGGCGACGGTCACCACGCCCGCATCGCGTCTCGGCGCGATGACCTCTGCAGAGTGGTACGCGGTAGCGATCTCGATGCGGGAAGCACCGCGAGACGCGATCTCGTCCACTACTCGCTCGGGGCCGTCTGCAACGACATCCCACGGATAGAGCATCAATCCGACTTCACTCATGACGTTCTCCCTCGTATATCTGCTCAATGAGTTCGAGCGTTGGCTCCAGATCGTCGAATCCGAACCCCGGCCGCCTTTCGAGAAAGGCTTTCCACTGGCGTTGGAAAGGGACCGTGTCGAGATCGACGGCGCTGCCCTGCATGCTGAGGTCTCGAGCGCTGATTGTCCACGAGCCATCCATACGAACGAGAGCGTTGCCACGCGTCCCGGTGACGAGAACCCCTGTGCTTTGAGGGGCGAACGGTGACCAGATCAGCTCGATCGACGCCGTCGCATTATTCGCACGGCCGTAGACGGAGGCATATGTGTCCACCGAACGTTTCGCAAACAGGCTCGTGAGCACCGTTTCCTCAACAGCCATCGGCCCCAGCAGAGCACGCAGCCTATCGATCGCATGCACTCCGTTGGTAACGAGGATGCCGCCGCCGCTCGAGGCCGAATCGAAATACCAATCGGGCAGGCCGGCCTCGGGGAGCCGAAATCCCAGCCGATCCCGATAGGTCAGTATCTCGCCGAGATATCCGTTCGAAATGACTTCGTGCAGCTTTTCGAACGCGGGCCAGTGCCGTGTCGACATGCCGACGAACAGCGTACCGAGCGTCGTCCCGAGTGCGCGACGCAGCGCATCGGGGTTCTGACCGGGTATCCGATGAGGTTTCTCAACCAGTACCGGAACATCCATCTCGACTAGTGCCACGCTCTGCTCCAGGTGGAGGACCGAAGGGGTCGCGATGACTCCCACGTCGAACAGGCTGCGGTACTGCAGCGCTTCTTCGAGCGTCCCGACCACTTCGGCTTCAGGCGCGAGAGACTCTGCTCGTCGTATGTCAGCATCGACGACGACGGAAACCGCATCGCCGACCGCTGCGATCGCTGCTGCGTGCCGCTGCCCCATGGCACCAGCACCAACGATCAACGCCCGAGTAGTCATGATGTCAGACTCGTTTCCCGGAGTCCGCGAAAAGGCCTTCACGAGCCATCTGCCCCAGCACCTCGTACGCCTGCGACAGTGTGCGATCGATGTCCTCTTTCGTATGCGCAAGCGAGATGTGATTGCGCTTCAGCGACATCGGATACATGAACGAGCCTTTGTCGATCATCCGACGATGGAACGTCTCGTACGCCAGGTCGTTGTTGTGCAGCAGGTCGCGGTAACCGCGGACCTCGCGATCGATGAAGTAGGTCACGAACACTGAGCCGACGCCGGAGACGACTGCCTGAATCCCGTGCTCCGCGGTGATCGAGCGGAGGCCGTCGCGCATCCTGTCACCGAGTCGGTACACGTGATCGTAGAAGCCGATCTCGGGGGCTCGAAGCGTCTTGATCGTCGCGATGGCAGCTGCCATCGATACCGAGTTCCCGTTGAACGTGCCGGCGAGCATGACGGAGCCGCCCATCGGGGTGAAGTTTTTCATGACCTCCGCCGAACCTGCGAGACCTGCCACCGGATAGCCGTTGCCCATGGCCTTGCCGAACGTGGTGAGGTCGGGCATGACGCCGCAGATCTCCTGATAGCCGCCGAGTGCGTGCCTGAAGCCGGTGATCACCTCGTCGAAGATGAGCAGCGACCCGTGCTTCTTCGTGATTGTCCTGAGCCCCTCGAGGAAGGACTGTTCCGGGATGAGCGCACCCACGTTGTGCGGTACGGGTTCGAGGATGACGGCAGCGATTCTGTCCGGGTACCGATCGAACAGCTCCTCCACGCTCGCCAAGTCGTTGAACTCTGCGATCAGGGTGTTGTTCAGAGCGTCGTCGAGGATACCGCTGGAGTTCGGGTCGAACCCCCACGCCTTCTCGGGGCTTGAGATCACGTTTCTGGCGATCCCATCGTAGGATCCGTGGAAGCATCCCTGGAACTTCACGATGAACTCTCGCCCCGTAGCGCCACGAGCCAGACGTATCGCCTGCAGTACCGACTCCGAGCCGCTCAACGTCGAGATCACCATCTCCGCCGACGGGATCGACTCGACGGTCAGCTCGGCAGCTTCCACTTCGAGGTCCGTGGTACCGAGCCCGACCAGGTCGATATCACGAATCGCTTCCGTGATCGCCTTATTCACTCGCTCGTCGGCGTGGCCCAGTAGCGTCGCGCCAAAGGCCGCGTGATAGTCGGTGTAGCTACGACCGTCCGCGTCGGTGATCGTCGCACCTTTGGCCGACGAGAACGCCCATGGGGCTCCGATCGCTCGCGTCGCTGAGTTCACTCCCCCGGGAATGATCGCCGAAGCCCGGTCAGCGAGTTCTCGTGCGCGGCTCTTCATCGAATCGCCCTGCACGGTAGCGGTCGTCGTGGTGCTGGTCATCTGTTTCTCAGTCCGTTCGTTTCTGGAGTTAGTTTCTGGGATCTTCGAGACCGAGGAGGCGTAGTGCGTCCTGCTCGATGACGGTTTCGATCGTCTCCTCGGTGACGTGCGGCAGGTTGCCCGCTCTGAAGTCGCCGATGTTCCTGAAGTTCTGCAGGGCTTCGGACGGAGTCCACAGCGGGTAATCCGAACCGAACAGCAGTTTGTCTACGGTGTTCCATTCCTGCGAGCCGACGAGTGCGAAGAATGCGTCCATCGGCCGCGAAGGCACGCCGGAGACATCTGCGAATACGTTGGGGTTCTTGCGAAGCACGACATTGGTATCGCGCTGCCAGGGATGCCCCATGTGCGCCATGATCTGCACAAGATCCGGGTGGCGCCGGGCGATCTCATCGACCACCAAGGGCTGCGTAACCGAGAGGCGGCCGATCGGACTGGGAGTGGCGCCCATGTGCCACAGCACCACCATGCCATTGGCGGTGAGAATCCGATAGAACTCATCGAAGTCTTCAGATAGCGGGTCGAAGAGCGCCAGCACAGGATAGAGCTTCACGCCCTTGAAACCCAGGGCGATCGCTTCTTCGAGCTGTTCTCGCCAGTCGGCGTCCAACGGATCCATCGACGCGAACGGAATCGTCGGCGTCTCGAGCTTGCTGACGAACTCTGCGACGAAGGAACTCGGTGTTCTTACCCCGGCTTGCGAAGCTGCCAATCCGAACGTAATCGCAACGTCAACGCCTCCCTCGCGCATGACGTGGTCGAAGCTTTCGGGAGTAACCACCGGATATGGCTCTCCGCCGTATGCGGGTGCCCAATGGTCTTTGTGCTCGTTTCCCCAGTGCTCAGGCTGGTGGCAGTGCGTATGCACGTCGATAATCATTCGATCCCCCATCGAGTTCGTACGGATTCCAGTGCCACGCTGAGGCGAGGCAGTTGTGCGATCTCTTGTGCGGTACGGTGCAGCGCGTCGACAACTCGCGGCACCTCTGCTTCCGAGATCTCGCCGAGCGGCCCGGAGACGCTGAGCGAAAGATCGAAGGATGCTTTCACCGGAATCAGGACGGCCAGACAACGAACCCCGCGGTTGCGCTCTTGGTCATCCACGCTGTATCCGTGTTCGCGGATGGATGCCAGCGCACGGTCCAACTGTTCCCGAGATGTGATGGTCCGCGGGGTGAAGCTCTGCCAGGTCTCGTCAAGCGGGAGATGCTGATCAATGCTCGCCGGATCCAACTGCGAAAGCAGCATCTTGCCCAGCCCCGTGCAATAGGTGTGGTCGAGGAACCCGCCGTTCGCGATACGCAGTGCTCGGGCTGGCTCTTCGACGCAGAGATGCAAGACCGATCGGCCCTGCAATACTCCGATGTTGGCAGTGAATCCGAGGTCGTCGGCGAGAGCCTTCAACGTGACGGACACGACATCCTCGAAATCGACGAAGCCGGCGGACTCTGCGATTTCGAAGACGCTCGGGCCGATCGAGTACAGGGGCACAGCCCCAGACTTTGTGACAAACCTCTCCTCTTCCAAGACCGAGAGCAAGCGGAGAAGAGTAGGTTTCGGAAGCTCGAGTTCTTTGGCCAGATCCGCGAGCGACATCGGATCCCTGGCCTGTCCGAGCGCGCGGAGTGCAGCCAGAGCGCGGGCCAACCCTTGTGAGTGGTAAGGCTTCGAGCTTGTTCGCATGCTTGGAATACTTGCGTGGAATGCTGTTTCATGTCAAGAACTTTGAAATAGCGTTTCACGTCCCGCGGCAGGACGAGAAGTGCAGCGGTTTTGACCTGTTCGTAATAACGAGTTTTCGAGCCCTCCTGATGCAAGCCGAGTGAAGCGCCCTGGGTTTGTTGGAGGCTCCCGACCTTGGAAACGAGGATGGAGTTATGCCGAAGGAACTGGCGAATGGGAAGCCGACGACGCGTCGGTACTCGGTCGAGGAGAAGGCCGCCGCGGTGC
>NZ_JAEHOH010000031.1 GCF_016522505.1 Leucobacter chromiisoli
CCACGCCGTCGATTGGAACCGTCGGGGACAGCTACGACAACGCCCTGGCCGAGACGGTGAACGGCTACTACAAGGCCGAACTCGTCCGCGGACCCCCACGCACAGGGCCATGGAAGACGGTCGAGGATCTCGAGCTCGCGACGCTCGGCTGGGTGCACTGGCACAACACGCAGCGCCTCCACGGCTACCTCGGCGACGTCCCGCTCGCAGAGTTCGAGAACGCGTTCTATGCTGTCCCCAACGACCACAACCTGCTGGTCGGAATCAAATAGCGCGAGTCTCCATCAGACCCAGGGCGCTTCAAACGTAGGTGAGGCCATAGCTATCGTCGATAGTCAACGCGATGTCGTGATTTGGCATGGGACTCCCTTGCCACGAGATCACGCTTGACAGAAGAATCTCTGAGATTCTTGATCGGTTTGGCAGGACGTTCGTCGACCGGTTACCTGGCTGCATCCTTCTGCAGGCAGCACGCGACCATCCCATCGAGGCGCGGGTCGCTGCGCGAGGAGCAGTCGAGGAAAGATGGACCACCATGCGGCCCTACGGCTCCTACTCTCCGTGCTCGATGTGTTCCCAGAACGCGGGACAAAACTGCGAGAGAGGACTCTACGTGTTGCCGCCCTCATCCATTGCGGCGCGTGCCTGACGAGTGATCTCCTGCCGGTGAAGGTCTAGCTTTGGGACGAGCACGTAGATATCGCTCATGTCAATCTCTACTGTTCGATACTGCCCGACATCAAACGGCAGCTTGTCGCCAGTTCGGATTATCTGAACGACTGGTTTACGCGCCGCGTGCCGAAGCGCGAGTTCGTAGTACACATTCGGGTTCGCGAAGCTCAGGTCCGCGATAACAAGCGCCGCCTGTGCGATGTGCTCGATGACCTGGCCGGTGATCAGCCCCGGCTTGCTGATGCGGTCCGCCCGAACGACTTCGAGTTCCAGTCCCTCTAGCGCGGGCTCGATCAGCGACGAGAGCATGAGGTCTGCATGCTTGCGCTCGATCGAGTCAGCGGAGCCAATGGGCGACACGACAAAACAGGTCCTACTGAGCGCGCCGGAGGCCCTACCCTTGGTGCGTCCCTTGGACGACTTGGTCATCGTCGGCGATTCGGGCGCGAACGGAGTCGCAGCATCCGCGTTCTCCTTGCCCGCGAACTCGCCAGCTTCGGCCTCGTGATGATGTTCGATCCCATCGTCGCTGTCGTCGGGGAGCTGCTCGAGAACCGCCTCGATAGGGAGCAGATGTTCCGAGCCGGCGATCGTGCGGATCACACCGACCTCGCGAGCATTCGCGAGGAATGTCTCTACGCACTCGGCGGCATGATCCGCGTGTGCGCCTGCCTCCTTGGCGGCATCGCGCAAGACCTCAAGGCTCGGTAGCCGGTTGTTCGGCTCTTCCCAGATGAGGGTGTAGGTCGGCCGAGCGCGTCGGTCCGCAGATAGACGTCGAGGTCTCCCGACGATGGAGGTTCCTACGCCATCCATCCGAAAGACCTCGACGTGTCCGACGCTACCCCGCCGGCCGGCTTCGGCCGCCCTGACCTGACCGCCTTCGCGTCTCATCCCAATCGACCCTGATCGGGTCTGCTGATCCTCTCGACGAGAACGCAGCGACATCACAGCCACCCAACCCCGACCGTCCGGGAAGCCGGGGCACGTCGCATGGCCTGTGCTGCGGGCGTGTCGAGTGGGTCGTCCAGGGGCGACGCAGGAGCGTCGACGCGACGTGCTGAGAAGTGGTTCTAAGGCATGGCGATAGGTCAGGAACGGCGTCGCTCCCTGCGCAGGAGGGAACGCAGAGTCTCGGCGTTCGCGTAGCCGACCCGTAGCGCGATCTCGGCGGAGGTGAGGTCCGTGGTTGCTGAGAGGTGCCGAGCTCGTTCGATGCGAAGCCGTTGGACGAAGCCGAGCGGAGTGAGGTTGAGCGCCGCACGGACTCGTCGTTCGAGGGTGCGCCGGCTGGTGCCGAGCGACTGCGCGACGAAGGCGACGTTGAACGGTTCGTCCAGGCGGGCGCGCACGAAGCGTTCGAACTCGACGACGATCGGATCCTCGTGCCGGAGATGTTCGTAGGCGACGAAGGCCGCCTGCGACGGGCGCTCGTCGATGATGAGGAGCTTGGCGACATGTTGGGCCAGGTCGGGGCTGATCGATCGCACGAGTGAGAGCGCGAGGTCGATGTGGGCGAAGGCGGCGCCGGCGGTGACGAGGTTCCCGTCGACCACGACCATGGTGTCGAGATCGAGGGCGACGGTCGGATAGCGCTTCAGGAACTCCGGCCCCAGGAACCAGCTGGTCGTCGCCCGCCGATGATGCATCCGTCCGGTCTCGGCGACGGCGAACACGCCGGTGCACGCCGCGGCGATCCGGGTGGTCGCCTCGTCGAGGCGCCCGAGCGAGGCGATGACCGAACGAGCATCTCGGCTCTGGAGGACGTCGTTGGTAGCGGCGGCCGTAAGGGTTCCAAGCGCAGGGACGACGACCACGTCGAACTCTCCGGACTCCGACAGCGGGTGGTCCACCGACAGGGTCATCGATGCCGTCGTGGTCACTCGCCGTTTCGGTCCGAGGATGGCGAGTTCGATCGGGTCGATCCGCGGGTCGACATCGCCGCGGGCTCCGTCGGCCACCCGCACGATGTCGATGATCGACGCGATAGCCGAACCGAAGCAGCCGTCGATCGCGATCAGTCCGATACGCATGACGTAAACAATAGCAATACTGCCGTATACGCCACTCCCCACCGGCCCTCGCTCGTCATATGCTGAACTCGCTTCACCAAGAAACCTCGACACCTAGGAGAGTCCCTCATGTCCACACGCGCATCACTTCCGTATGCCTTCGTCGCCAAGATCGTCGCGGCCGATGGACAGCACGACGCGCTCGCCGATCTGCTCGCCGGCGCTGTCGCACTCGCCAACGAAGAAGTAGGAACGATTGTCTGGTTCGCGGTCAGGACCCACGCCGACACCTTCTGGATCTTCGATGCATTCCCCGACGAGGCCGCTCGCGACGCCCACGCCAACGGCGCCATCGTCGCAGCCCTGATGGCCAACCAGCACCTCCTCAGCGCAGCACCCGAGATCCTGGCGGCCGACGTCCTCGCGTCCAAGCTCCCGTAGTCCGCCAACGCACGAGACAATCGCGCCCCGCCGAGCCGTAGGACCCGACCGTCTCGACACCCGTACCACGTTGACGATCCCCGACGGGCCGATCACGCGGAGGCCAGGCAACACCAGGCGCAAGCCTGGAGCGGCACTGGTTCACCGGTGGTCATCGAGAGAGCCAGCGGTTCCATGGCAGCGCAACTGTGGCAACTTGCCCTCCGTCCCACTAGGCGCTGTGGGCGGGGCTTGGCTGCGATCCGTGGCCGTGACGGGAGACGCGTTGCGCGTCGCAGCGATGACGGGTCGTTGGCGTTCCGGGGCCGTTGCGTTCGTGCGCGCCGCGCGTGCGGCGTGGAGCATCTCGCTGCGCACACAACGATCACTGCGCCGACGCACCGTTGACACGTCGCACGTCCAGGTCACGACACAACGCCCCGCCGCGTTGCCAAGCGGAGCGAGGCCTACCGGCACACGGACAGGATGCCGGCCGCGAGCGCTCAGCCGGCGAGGGGTCCGTCGCAGAGGAGAGCGACGTCGGTGTCGGGCAGAGCCGTGAGGCCAGCGTATCGCGCGACCACCAGAACCGAACAGCCCCTGCCCTGCGTTTCCGCAGGTCAGGGGCTGTTCGCCGGAACCGCCTGTCGGAATCGAACCGACGACCTGATCAGGCTCATCCCAGATGAGGGTGTAGTTGGCGTCGGCGTGGCGGTCCCGGGATAGACGTCGAGGTCTCCCGAGGATGAAGGTTCCCACACGCTGCATCCGAGAGACCTCGACTTGTCCGACGCTACCGCCGGCGAGCGCTCTGGCGCGTTCGCCCGCCCTGACCTGACCACGTTCTGCCGCCTCGATGAGCTCGACCTCGTCGTGACCGGTCAACGCCTCGAGCCCGCGCGAGCGGTGCTCGCCTGCCGGGTCCTGACCCCTGATGAGTGGTGCCGACGCTGCGGCGCCGAGGGCGCTGCTCGGGACACGGTCATCCGTCGATTCGCGCACGAGCCGCTGGGGTGGCGACCCACCGTCCTTGAGGTCGCGGTGCGTCGTCGCGGACAAAGGTGTCGGTGCTTCCGCGGGCTACCTCACCGCCGCACTGCACGCAGCCACCAACGTGACCCCATCGTGACGAGTCCAGAATTGCGGGTCACCCCCCCGCGATTGGGAGACACGCCCTAGCTCTGGGCCTCGCCGAGGCGCGCTTCGTGCGTGAGCTCGGCGCGGAGACCGCCGCCGGTCGCAGCCCGGGCAAGAGCGCGACCCAGCGCAGGTGCCTGCTTGAACAAATTGTGACCGGCCACAAAAAGGACAGAGCCTGCCTCCCACACGGCCACGCCGTCCTCACTCCACGGGAGATCGGTCACCCAGCAGTGAAGGAATTCGCGCGGCTCTGGGTGGAGACCGGGCAGCGCCCGTGTCACGTATTCGCGTGCGCGTTCGTCCAACGATCGAATCGCCGCCGGGTCGATGAAAGTTCCGTCGTCGCGGACGCCGACGGTGTCGCTGAGTCCGACCGAATAGTTGCTGTTGCCCGGTAGCGGCGTCGCGTAGACGCCGACTTCGCCGAAGACGCCGCTGCTGTCCTGCAGGCACGCGACTCGTGCCGGGGCGGCGGCTTTCACGTCGAAGGTCAGCCTGACGTGTGCGGCAAGGCGAACCGGCAGCGACAGGCCGACGCTGCGTGCCAGGCGGGCGGTTTCGCGGCCGGCGCACACGACCACCTTGGAGTAGACAGCCCGGTCGGTGACGCTGCGCACCTCGACCGTCCCGTCGGCGCGGGGGTCGATGGAGATGACCTCACCGGTGGTGACCGCATCTGCGAGGGCACCCGTGAGTGCCGTGATCGCGGCGCGGGTGCGGATCGCGCCGCCCGACTCGTCGAGCACCGCTGGCCCCGAGTACCCAGCGAGCAGCGGCATCCGCTGGGCGACCTCGGCCGCGTCGATCTCGTGCGCTTCCACGCCGCCGATCTGGTCGAGCACCCGCAGCCGCGCCAGGGCGCTGTCTCCGATCGCCAGGACACCGTCTGATGAGACCAGCTCGACGTCGAAGTGTTCGGCCCACTCATCCCATACGCCGCGGCTTTCGCGCGCGAAAGCGACGAGTCGCGGGTCGTCGTGGGCATGCCGGAAGATCCGCGACTCGCCTGCGGACTGACCCGTCCCGGGCAAACCAGCCTCGTACAAGCGCACCGGCACGCCCTGCTCCCGCAGCGCGTACGCCGTCGACAGACCGACGATCCCGCCCCCGATCACTGCTACCTCGGGTGAACGCGTCGTGGCAACGCCGTCGTCAGTTCCTGTCATCGCGGTTCCCCGATCTGTTGGTGATTAGCGATAGGCCGCAAGAGAAGGGGCCGCTGCCACGACGTCAGCGGGCTGTGTAAGCCCGAAGTCACCGCGCGCAGCGACCCCTCATTTCTGGGCCAGTTCTCCCGGTCTGTGGTGTCAGGCGGGGAGTTTGGACCCCAGAACGTCGAGCTTCTCGATCGTCGGTTCGCTGAACAGTTTGCCGGTCTGCTCGCCGAGAGCGGTCGCAACTGCGCCGGACAGGTGCGCGTCGCGGCCGGCGTCATCGGGGAACACGTCGAAGATCCCGAATGAGGACGGGCCGAGACGGATCGCGAACCACGCGGTGGTCGCCGGCTCTTCCTCAACAAGCGCACGGCCGCTGTCAAGGAACTCCTTCACGTCGTCCTCCTTGCCGGGCAACGCGTCAAACCTGACCAGTAATCCCTTGGTCACACTCATGATGTCTCCTCTTCCTTTGTTGTGCTGCCCGCGAGTTGGGACACGATCGCTTCGGAGAACGCCGGCAGGTCCTCCGGCGAGCGGCTGGTGATGAGATTCTTGTCGACCACGACCTCCTGGTCGACGACGTTCGCGCCGGCATTGCGCAGATCCGTGCGGATGCTCGGGAAGGACGTCAGGGTGCGACCGGTGGCCACGCCGGCCTCGATCAACGTCCACGGTCCGTGACAGATCGCCGCCACGGGCTTGCCGCTTTCGACGAAGTCGCGGACGAAGGAAACGGCGTCCTTGTCGACCCGGAGTTGGTCGGGGTTCACCGTGCCGCCAGGAAGCAGCAGGGCGTCGTAGTCGCCCACCGAGGCGTCGGCGATCAACCCGTCGACGGTGAACGTGCCCGCTTCATCCAGGTCGTTCTTACGGGCCTTGATCTCGCCGTCGTGGATCGAGAGGACCTCGGTCTGAGCGCCGGCCCGTTCCAGTGCTTCGCGGGGTTGCTCGAGCTCGACGCGTTCGACTCCGTCGGCGGCGAGGATGGCGACTCTCTTGCTCTGTAGCGTCTCGGCCATATCAGTTCGCCTTCTTCTCGGTCGACATGCCGGGCTTGATGAGAACCTTGGTCCAACCCTTGGACCTGGCGTCGAAGTTCCTGTAGGCGTCGGCGGCTTGGTCCAGCGAGATTTCGTGGGAGACGATCCAGGAAGGGGTGGCCTTGCCGGCGGCGATCAAGTCTCGCAGCTGGCGGTTGTACCGCTTGACCGGGGCTTGACCGTTGCCCATGGTCTGCCCCTTGAACCAGTGAGTGCCGAAGTCGATGGCCGCCTTTCCCTGCTTGGCGAGGTCATCCTTGGCTCCGGGGTCCTGGGGGACGAACACGCCGACGGTGCCGATTCGTCCGGTGAAGCGCACCGCGTTGATGAGCATGTTCAGCGTGGCGGCGGTGTCCTCGTTGCCCTGGGGATCGTGGGCCTGGTAGCCCACGCATTCGCAACCACGGTCAGCTCCGAGCCCCATCGTCTCGTCCAGCACAGCCTGCACGGGGTCGACCTTGGAGTCGTCGATGGCAATCGCACCGATCTGCTCGGCCAGCGCGAGCCGGTCAGGATGGCGATCGACCACCATCACCTTTGCTGCGCCCTTGATCGTCGCGGACAGGGCGGCCATCAATCCGACCGGACCCGCCCCAGCGATCACAACGCTGTCGCCGGGCATCACGCCGGCCATCTCGGTGGCGTGGTAGCCGGTGGGGAAGATGTCAGAGAGCATGACGTAGTCGTTCTCCTTCTCCTCCGCATCTTCACCCAGGCGCAGTGCGTTGTGGTCGCCGAAGGGAACCCGGAGCAGCTCCGCTTGGCCTCCGCCGTACGGGCCCATGTCCGCAAATCCGTATGCCGCACCGGCGGCGGACGGGTCAGGCTGCGTGGTCAGGCAGTAATTCGTGAGACCGCGTTCGCAGTTCTTACAGAACCCGCACGAGATGTTGAACGGCAGCACAACCCGGTCTCCGACCCTGACCTTCTCCACGCCACTACCGACTTCGATGACCTCCCCCATGTTCTCGTGACCGAACGTCCGGCCTACTTCGAAGGAGGTCCGCCCCTCGTACATGTGGAGGTCCGAGCCGCAGATGTTCGTCGTCGTTACCCTGACCAGGACATCGGTGGGTCGCTCGATCTTCGCGTCCGGGACGTCCTTCGTGCTGACCTGACGGGGTCCCTCGTACACCACTGCTTTCATGTCTGCTCCGATCCGATTGCGTTGCTCGATGTCTTTCTGGCAAGGCCTCCGACGCCGGCCCCATCGCTAGACAGCCAACGCCCCCAGGAACCACGTGTCAAGGGGCTCGCCTTGGGTTGATGTGTAGCGATCGAGCCGGGATAATGCCCGGGTCCGCTGCTCGATCCCAGGGCATACGCTCTGTACACGCTTGCGGGGGTCGCGCCATTCGGGCTCTTCGCCGTCGAGCGTGGGTCATGCGAATAGCCCGCCGCCGATGAGCAGCATGCGCAGGCGGTAGTTGTCGCGGTTGCGGAAGCCGCGGGCGATGCGGCGGTGGAGCTCGATGAGGCCGTTGATGGCTTCGGTACCGCCGTTGTTCGCGCCGCCAGTGTCGAAGTAGCCGAGGAACTCGCGCTGCCAGATTCGGCTACCCATGCTCGCTTGAGCCTGGCGCGCTGCCGATCGGTGAGGTGTTCCTCGCCTGCGCGCAGCATGTTGCGGATCCCGTAGAGCGGGTCGCCCTTGCGGCCGCGGTGCCCGTGCATCTGCTGCTGCACGCGGCGTCGCACGTCGTCGACGACCTTGGTGCCAAGCTTCACGATGTGGAACGCGTCGAGGACCGCGCGGGCGTCCTCGAGCTGCTCATCGATGGTGTTCTTGAAGCCGCGGAACGGGTCGAGCGTCGCGATCTCCACCCGGTCGCGGAACGCCGGGCCGCGATCGTGCAGCCACGACCGGTACGCCTCGCCGGACCGGCCACGGACGAGATCGAGCAGCCTCGCCCGCGTGCGGCCGTGGACGTCGCGGGTGAGGTCGACCATGCCGGTGAGCTCCTTCGCCCCGCGCCCGCCGGAGCCGATCGGCCTCGTGGAGACGTGGTGCCAGATGTGCTCGTCCACGCCCAGCACGGTCACGTCATCGAACCTTGCCGGGTCGGCCTCGGCAGCTTCCAGCAGCGGCCGGATCATGTCCCAGACGGTCCGCCGGCCCGTGCCCAGCTGCCGCCGGATGCCGTTGACAGAGGCGTGCTCCCGGCGGATCTGCTCGATCGCCCACCATGCCGCCCGCCGCGTCAGCTTCGACCGCGGCGCTGCGACCGTCTCATCCTGTTCCAGGAAGGTCACGACCACGCAGGCCGGTTCGGGGCAGCGCCAGCGGCGCTTGCGCCAGAGCAGCCGGACCGGTCGACCCATCCCCGGCGCATCCACCAGCGGCACCGGCGCGCGGCCGTGACCGATCGCGAGCACGCCGCAGCCCGGGCAGCCGATCGGGCCCGGCGGCGACTCGACCGTCACGGTCAGCGCGTCGCGCCCGCGGCGCTCGACCGCGATCGCTCTTAGCCCGTCGAGACCGACCAGCAGGTCGTAGGCTCGGTCATCGTCGAGGTCCTCGCGATCAGATGAGGTAGAAGTCCTCTGATCCTCGGGGACCTCGACCCATCTCCCGAGCAGCCCCGGCTACCGGCGCGTCACCCGATACCCACACTCAACGGCGAAGAGCCGGTTATGCCCCTGACGTCAGCGTCGCGGCCTCGGCGAGGGCGGCGGCGAGATACGGTGCTGAAGCGCTGTTTCTCGACGCGGCGACCTCTGCTGGCGTTCCGGACGCGACCACTGTGCCTCCGTTGTCACCGGCTCCCGGCCCGAGATCGATCACAAAGTCGGCGGCGCCGACCACTCGCATGTCGAGTTCCACCATCACGACCGTGTTGCCGGCATCCACGAGAGTCTGGAGGTGCGTGACGAGCCGGTCCGCATCAGCGCAGTGCAAACCGGAGGTGGGCTCATCGAGCACGTAAAGAGCGTCACCGCGCTGCGCCCGTTGCAGCTCGGTGGCGAGCTTCACGCGTTGTGCTTCTCCACCCGACAACTCCGTAGCGGGCTGCCCCAAGCGCAGGTACCCGAGCCCGACATCGACCAGCGAGGTGAGCGAGCGCATCACATCGTACTCGCCGGCGAAGAAGTCGTGGGCCTCTTCGACGCTCATCGCGAGGATCTCCGCGATGTTGCGGCCTCGCCAGGTGATCTCCAGGGTGCTCGACTGATAGCGGGTGCCGTGACAGTCGGGGCACACGGTGTAGACCGAAGGCAGGAACAGCAGCTCGACCATCACGGAGCCTTCGCCTTCGCACGTCGGGCAGCGGCCGCCTGCGACGTTGAAGGAGAACCGACCGGGCTTGTACTCGCGCGCCCGAGCTTCGAGAGTCTCTGCGAACCGGCGGCGCACGTGATCGAAGAGCCCCGTGTAGGTGGCGACATTAGAGCGGGGGGTGCGGCCGATGGGCTTCTGATCTATGCTCACGACACGTCGGACCGTCGTGAGGTCGCCCTCGACCGACCCACCCAGTTCATCGGACTCGTCAGCGAGAAGCAGATCGCCGGCCTCTGCGTTGTCCTCCTCGATGCGACGGGTGTCTCCGTGCCTGGCACCGATGAGGGCTGGCAGGACCTGACTGACAAGGCTGGACTTCCCCGACCCGGACACGCCGGTGACCGCCGTGAGCGTCCCGAGCGGCAGAGCCACAGATACGTCCCGCAGGTTGTTGCGTGTGACGTGCTCCAACTGCAGCCAATCGTGGGCGGCACGGGGCTCGTGCGGTGGGAGGCCGCTGCCCCCGAAGATGTACCCGCGTGTCACAGAATCGTCGACGTCCGCGAGCCCGTCCGTGGGGCCGCTGTAGATCACGCGCCCGCCACGTTCACCCGCACCCGGACCGATGTCGACGAGCCAGTCCGCGTGCCGCATGACATCGACGGAGTGTTCCACGACGAAGAGGCTGTTGCCGCGCTGCTTGAGGCCGTCGAGGATACCCAGCAACCCGGTGACATCGTGCGGATGGAGACCGGCTGACGGCTCGTCGAGGACGTAGACGACACCGAACAACTCCGACGTGAGTTGCGTGGCGAGTCGAAGTCGTTGCAGTTCCCCGCCGGACAGCGTCGGCGTCGTACGGCTCAGCGAGAGGTAGCCGAGTCCGAGGTCGATGATGGGGCGCAGTCGGTCCAGCAGCTCGGCACCGAGGCGCGCTGCCGCGGCGCGCTTCTCGGCGGACCGATTCGGTGTGCGACGGACATCGGGTGCAGCGGAGTGCGCAGACCCGCCTGCAGCGACGCGTTGTGCGACGGCCTCGCGCCTGGTCTCGACGTCTATCGTTGCGCCGGAGGTCTCGTCCTCGAGGTCGGATTCAGCGACGACGGGCACGAGGAGTTCTGCCAACTCACGCAGCGGCAAAGCCGAGAAGTCGGCGATGTCCAGGCCTTCGAACGTGACCGTCAGCGCTTCGGGCTTGAGCTTCTTCCCCTGGCACACCGGGCACACCGCTGCGCTCATGAACTGGGCGACGCGGCGCTTCATCGACGCGCTCTTCGTGTTCGCGAACGTGTCGAGCACGTATCGTCGCGCGCCGACGAACGTGCCTGAGTAGCTCGGTTCGATCCCCGCTTGGATCGCCCGTCGAGCCTCAGCGAGCGTGAGTCGCGAGTGAACCGGGACGAACGGAGTCTCGTCGGTGTAGAGGATCCAGTCCCGATCCTTCTTTGGCAGATCTTTCCACGGCACATCCACGTCATAGCCGAGCGCGACCAGCACATCGCGCAGCTGGTGTCCGTGCCAGGCGGTCGGCCACGATGCGATGGCGCGTTCCCGGATGGTGAGTGAAGGATCGGGGACCATCCGCGCCTCGGTCACCTCGTAGACTCGTCCGATGCCGTGGCACTCGGGGCAGGCGCCCTGCACGGTGTTCGCGGAGAAGTCCTCGGCGTAGAGCATCGGCTGACCATCTGGGTACTCACCGGCTCGCGAGTACAGCATCCGAACCACACTCGACAGCGTGGTGATGCTGCCTACAGAGGAGCGCGCGCTGCGCACTCCGCGCTGCTGCTGCAGCGCGACGGCGGGCGGCATCCCAGTGATGGAGTCGACGTCGGGGACGCCCGCCTGGTCGATCAGTCGCCGCGCGTACGGGGCAACTGACTCCAAGTAGCGCCGCTGCGACTCCGCGTACAACGTACCGAAAGCCAACGAGGATTTCCCCGAACCGGACACGCCCGTGAACACAACCATCGCATCGCGCGGGACGGTGAGATCGACGTCCTTGAGGTTGTGTTCCCGGGCACCACGCACCCGGACATCAGGCTGGACATGCGCGGACGCTGAGGCGAAGTCATCCATTTTGGAACTGTACCAAGCGGGTCTCGTGGTAAGCAGGTTCATCGACCGTGGGAGGCAAGATGATGCGGCTGTCTACCGGCTCTTCAAGGTTCGTGGTGAAGGGCGCTTCGTCGCGGTGACGTGATGGGGCTCGTGGCCCTGCTGAGATTGGTGTTGCTAGTGCTGACCGCGGATCAGTGTGCCGTCGAGGCGACCCGAGTTCACGGCCACTACCTCCAGGGCACCATCCATCGCGGGCAGTGCGGTTCCCGACTCATCGTCTCCAACGCGAAGAACCGCCATGGGAACGTGTACTGCTACTTCGTGTGCTCCGGTCGGCACTCCAAGCGCACCGACTGCACGCGCCAGGCGATACTCATCGAAGACCTCGAGAAGCTCGTCGAGGAGTACTACACCCGCGTCCAGATCACGCCGGCCCAGCAGGATGCCCTCGCAGGGATGCTCCATCATGAGTTCGATCGGCTCATGGCTGCCGAGACCGAGGAACTGGAACGCCTCAGCACCAACCGCGATCGGCTCGAAGGCGAGCAGGACCGGCTCATGCAGGCGCACTACGCCGACGCCAGAGCTCACCTCGACGACGCCCTCGGCCTGCTCGCCAACTGCGCCGACATCTACACCCGCTGCGACGACACCAACCGGCGCCTGTGCAACCAGGCATTCTTCACGAAGGTCTTCATCGACGAGGACAACGAGCTGCGGGTCGAGCACAACCGGCCCTTCGAGATGCTCCTTGATCCGCAAGTCAACGCGAATGCCCTGACCTGGGCCGCAGACGCCAACAAGGCCCGAACCTCGGCCAGCGTTTCCGTTGGCAAGGGTTCGAGCCTTATGCGTGGGGTGGGCCTAAGGGGATTCGAACCCCTGACCTTCTCACTGCGAACCTGGCCCGCCCATCGCTACCTGGCACCACTCGCCAGCCATCAGCCTCACTCGTCCCGAGCGGCGGATCGTGGCGCCCTCACCGCTTCCATCAGAGCTTTGGGATGGCGGCACGCACCTGTCGTGAAGGGCATGAACAAGACCCGCCCGACGATCTAAGGAGAAGCAACATGCGTTTCGACAACGAGGAGGCTCGGCTCCACACGGTGCGAGGGTTCGCGTACCTCCTCGAGGACCGCGATCGCTGGGCGGAGTTCCTCACCACCGCCGCACAGGAGGCCCCTGCGCTCTGGAGCTTCCTGAAGTTCGCGACCGAGGCGTACGACCGGTTCTGGGAGAGCATCAATAGCGCAGACGGGTTCGCGCCTGATCAGGTCGTCGCCGAGTTGCAGGCAGTGCTCACTTGTATGGCGAGTCCTGAGCGTTCCGAGCAGTGACGCCATCCGATCCTCCGGCCACTCCGCCGTATGGCGTTCCCCACTCTGAGCACCGCGGTGGGGTGTGTCCGATTAACGGTGGATCTGGCCGAGCGCATCGTTAGTTGATTCGGCCTTCGAAGGCTATCGCGAACGCGTTCAGCGCCGGCTTCCACCTCGTCGCCCAGCGTGCCCGACCGCGCCCGGT
>NZ_JAEHOH010000032.1 GCF_016522505.1 Leucobacter chromiisoli
ACTGACACCCATGCCCCACACCAATATGCGGGATGAAGTCAAGTCATCGGCTTATTAGTACCAGTCAGCTCCACACCTTACAGCGCTTCCACATCTGGCCTATCAACCCAGTCATCTCCTGGGAGCCTCACACACCACAAGGGTGTACGGAAATCTCATCTCGAGGCCGGCTTCCCGCTTAGATGCTTTCAGCGGTTATCCATCCCGAACGTAGCCAACCAGCCATGCCCTTGGCAGAACAACTGGCACACCAGAGGTCCGTCCAACCCGGTCCTCTCGTACTAGGGTCAGATCCTCTCAAATTTCCAACGCGCGCAGAGGATAGGGACCGAACTGTCTCACGACGTTCTAAACCCAGCTCGCGTACCGCTTTAATGGGCGAACAGCCCAACCCTTGGGACCAACTCCAGCCCCAGGATGCGACGAGCCGACATCGAGGTGCCAAACCATGCCGTCGATATGGACTCTTGGGCAAGATCAGCCTGTTATCCCCGAGGTACCTTTTATCCGTTGAGCGACAGCGCTTCCACAAGCCACTGCCGGATCACTAGTCCCGACTTTCGTCCCTGCTCGACCTGTCAGTCTCACAGTCAAGCTCCCTTGTGCACTTACACTCGCCACCTGATTGCCAACCAGGTTGAGGGAACCTTTGGGCGCCTCCGTTACATTTTGGGAGGCAACCGCCCCAGTTAAACTACCCACCAGGCACTGTCCCAGAACCCGATCAGGGTCCGTAGTTAGATATCCAATATGACCAGAGTGGTATTTCAACAACGACTCCACGATAACTAGCGTCACCGCTTCACAGTCTCCCACCTATCCTACACAAGCCACACCGAACACCAATACCAAGCTGTAGTAAAGGTCACGGGGTCTTTCCGTCCTTCTGCGCGTAACGAGCATCTTTACTCGTACTGCAATTTCGCCGAGTTCACGGTGGAGACAGCTGGGAAGTCGTTACGCCATTCGTGCAGGTCGGAACTTACCCGACAAGGAATTTCGCTACCTTAGGATGGTTATAGTTACCACCGCCGTTTACTGGGGCTTAAATTCAAAGCTTCGACCCAAGGGTCTAACCTCTCCTCTTAACCTTCCAGCACCGGGCAGGCGTCAGTCCGTATACATCCACTTGCGTGTTCGCACGGACCTGTGTTTTTAGTAAACAGTCGCTTCCCACTGGTCTCTGCGGCCACCACACCCTTTCCCACGCAAGGCGGTATAAGCGGATGGCCCCCCTTCTCCCGAAGTTACGGGGGCATTTTGCCGAGTTCCTTCACCGTGATTCTCTCGATCTCCTGAGTATTCTCTACCTGACCACCTGAGTCGGTTTGGGGTACGGGCGGTTCAAACCTCACGCCGATGCTTTTCTTGGCAGCATAGGATCACCAGCTTCCCCATACGGGTCCGCATCATGTCTCACCCACAGTCCCCAAATATTACTCGGGAACGGGCTACGCATTTACACCGGGACAACCATCGCCCGGCACTGGCTACCTTCCTGCGTCACACCTGTTACTGCGCTCACCACCCCAGCATCGGGTTCGCAGCCGCCGCCCCACTTCACCCGAAGGATCCATGGAACATTGGTTTGCTTAGCACTACTGGTTAGGTCTTTGACGGTTCTTCACCGGTACGGGAATATCAACCCGTTGTCCATCGACTACGCCTGTCGGCCTCGCCTTAGGTCCCGACTTACCCAGGGAAGATTAGCTTGACCCTGGAACCCTTGGTCTTCCGGAGGACGGGTTTCTCACCCGTCTTTCGCTACTCATGCCTGCATTCTCACTCGTGTGGCATCCACGACTGGATCACTCCGCCGCTTCACTCGCCACACGACGCTCTCCTACCCACCCAACGGGCTGAACCACACACGGCTTGCCTATACGCTGAGTGCCACAACTTCGGTGGTGTGCTTGAGCCCCGCTACATTGTCGGCGCGGAATCACTTGACCAGTGAGCTATTACGCACTCTTTCAAGGATGGCTGCTTCTAAGCCAACCTCCTGGTTGTCACAGCAACTCCACATCCTTTTCCACTTAGCACACGCTTAGGGACCTTAGTTGGTGATCTGGGTTGTTTCCCTCTCGACTATGAAGCTTATCCCCCACAGTCTCACTGCTGCGCTCTCACTTACCGGCATTCGGAGTTTAGCTGACGTCAGTAACCTTGTAGGGCCCATCGGCCATCCAGTAGCTCTACCTCCGGCAAGAAACACGCAACGCTGCACCTAAATGCATTTCGGAGAGAACCAGCTATCACGAAGTTTGATTGGCCTTTCACCCCTATCCACAGCTCATCCCCTCAGTTTTCAACCTAAGTGGGTTCGGCCCTCCACGCGCTCTTACACACGCTTCAGCCTGGCCATGGATAGATCACTTCGCTTCGGGTCTAGGACACGCGACTGAATCGCCCTATTCAGACTCGCTTTCGCTACGGCTCCCCCACACGGGTTAACCTCGCCACATATCGCTAACTCGCAGGCTCATTCTTCAAAAGGCACGCCGTCACACCAACCAGGGGTGCTCCGACGGATTGTAAGCAAACGGTTTCAGGTACTCTTTCACTCCCCTCCCGGGGTACTTTTCACCTTTCCCTCACGGTACTTGTCCGCTATCGGTCATCTGGGAGTATTTAGGCTTATCAGGTGGTCCTGACAGATTCACACGGGATTTCTCGGGCCCCGTGCTACTTGGGATCCACACCACGCAGCGCCACCATTTCGGATACGGGACTCTCACCCACTCCGGCCCGCCGTTCCAAGCGGTTCTCCTATAGCAACACATTCACGTCGAACGACCGGCAGATCGCTCAGGCATGTCCCACAACCCCGACCAAGCAACCCCTGCCGGGTATCACACATGACCGGTTTAGCCTGATCCGGGTTCGCTCGCCACTACTACCGGAATCACTATTGTTTTCTCTTCCTGTGGGTACTGAGATGTTTCACTTCCCCACGTTCCCTCACCCCGCCCTATATATTCAGGCGGGAGTCACCAGGTACGCACGCGCCCTGGCGGGGTTTCCCCATTCGGAAATCCTCGGATCACAGCTCGTTTATCAACTCCCCGAGGCTTATCGCAGATTACTACGTCCTTCTTCGGCTCCAGATGCCAAGGCATCCACCGTTTGCTCTTGAAGACTTGAAATCACATAAGTATCAGAACACACACCCATCCGACCCCCCAAACAGGAAGCCCGATGCGTGCATGACCAAAAAATATTTAGTATCGCACCACCACCCCCAACCGGGAATGATGCTGCAGATGCTCGCGTCCACTGTGTAGTTCTCAACGTACGATCGATCCCGAACCCACCGGCAACACGTCCGATGACCCCGAGTCGAAGACACACACCCCACCCCGATCACGAAAAACCCACACCCCTAACACGAGTGCGCGTCCCCCAACCGGGCGAGAGGCCTGGGCCTTCAGGACCCAACAGCATGCACTTGCGGGCTTCGCCCGATTCACTCGCCCGTTCCCCTCACCCCCTCACGAGAGCGACGTACTACGACAAATCAATCAGAACACAAACCCTTCTTGTCAATGTTCCACCCTTGAGCTGCATGCGGTACACGTTCGGTACCGGTCATGCATTTCTCTGCGGCCAGCACCCGTGGGCGCTAGCCGAGTTGCTCCTTAGAAAGGAGGTGATCCAGCCGCACCTTCCGGTACGGCTACCTTGTTACGACTTAGTCCTAATCACCAGTCCCACCTTCGACAGCTCCCTCCCACAAGGGGTTAGGCCACCGGCTTCGGGTGTTACCGACTTTCATGACTTGACGGGCGGTGTGTACAAGGCCCGGGAACGTATTCACCGCAGCGTTGCTGATCTGCGATTACTAGCGACTCCGACTTCATGGGGTCGAGTTGCAGACCCCAATCCGAACTGAGACCGGCTTTTTGGGATTCGCTCCGCCTTACGGCATCGCCGCCCTTTGTACCGGCCATTGTAGCATGCGTGAAGCCCAAGACATAAGGGGCATGATGATTTGACGTCATCCCCACCTTCCTCCGTGTTGACCACGGCAGTATCCCATGAGTTCCCACCATCACGTGCTGGCAACATAGGACGAGGGTTGCGCTCGTTGCCGGACTTAACCGAACATCTCACGACACGAGCTGACGACAACCATGCACCACCTGTATAGAAGTGTCCAAAGAGTTGACCATTTCTGGCCCGTTCTTCTACATGTCAAGCCTTGGTAAGGTTCTTCGCGTTGCATCGAATTAATCCGCATGCTCCGCCGCTTGTGCGGGCCCCCGTCAATTCCTTTGAGTTTTAGCCTTGCGGCCGTACTCCCCAGGCGGGGAACTTAATGCGTTAGCTACGACACAGAACCCGTGGAACAGGCCCTACATCTAGTTCCCAACGTTTACGGCATGGACTACCAGGGTATCTAATCCTGTTCGCTCCCCATGCTTTCGCTCCTCAGCGTCAGTTACGGCCCAGAGATCTGCCTTCGCCATCGGTGTTCCTCCTGATATCTGCGCATTCCACCGCTACACCAGGAATTCCAATCTCCCCTACCGCACTCTAGCCTGCCCGTACCCACTGCAGGCCCGAGGTTGAGCCTCGGGTTTTCACAGCAGACGCGACAAGCCGCCTACGAGCTCTTTACGCCCAATAATTCCGGACAACGCTTGCACCCTACGTATTACCGCGGCTGCTGGCACGTAGTTAGCCGGTGCTTTTTCTGCAGGTACCGTCACCCCGAAAGGCTTCTTCCCTACTAAAAGAGGTTTACAACCCGAAGGCCGTCATCCCTCACGCGGCGTTGCTGCATCAGGCTTGCGCCCATTGTGCAATATTCCCCACTGCTGCCTCCCGTAGGAGTCTGGGCCGTGTCTCAGTCCCAGTGTGGCCGGTCACCCTCTCAGGCCGGCTACCCGTCGTCGCCATGGTGAGCCATTACCTCACCATCAAGCTGATAGGCCGCGAGTCCATCCCGAACCAATAAATCTTTCCAGACGCTGACCATGCGATCGCGTCTCGTATCCAGTATTAGACGCCGTTTCCAGCGCTTATCCCAGAGTCCGGGGCAGGTTACTCACGTGTTACTCACCCGTTCGCCACTCATCCACACCAGCAAGCTGGTGCTTCAGCGTTCGACTTGCATGTGTTAAGCACGCCGCCAGCGTTCGTCCTGAGCCAGGATCAAACTCTCCGTAAAAAACATGTGCGACCCAGCCACCGGAAAAAAGCGACCAGACCACGAGTTTGACCTGACAACATCACGAACATCATTCCTGACGTTCAATCTGTGTCCAAAAGGAATCTCCCACACCCACCACACAGGCAGGTGCCGGGGATAATAAAATTTGGCATTTGACAATCAAGTGCACACTATTGAGTTCTCAAGGACCAGACACCCCCCGTACACACCCTG
>NZ_JAEHOH010000033.1 GCF_016522505.1 Leucobacter chromiisoli
GCGGACATCGGCATCGCGATGGGCGCGACCGGCTCCGACGCCGCGATCGAGTCCGCCGACGTCGCCTTCACCGGCCACGACCTGCGCCTGCTCCCGCGCGCGTTCGACCACGCCCGCCGGGGACGGCACATCATCAACCAGAACATCATCCTGTCGCTGCTGATCATCACCGTCCTGCTGCCGCTGGCCCTGTTCGGCGTCCTAGGCCTCGCGGCCGTGGTGCTCGTGCACGAGATCGCCGAGGTGATCGTGATCCTCAACGGGCTGCGCGCCGCGCGCACCAGGAAGTCGATCGCGTGACCGCGCAGGGCACCGTCGTCGCCGAGGGGACGAGTCCGCCCTCCCCGAAAGGTCGGAGGGCACTCGGCGTCGCCCTCGCGGTCGCCGTGCTCGCCGTGGCCCTCGATCAGGGGTCGAAGGCCCTCGCTGTGGCGCAGTTGACTTCTGGCGAGCGGGTTCCGCTGGTCGGCGACCTGTTCGGCCTGTCCCTGGTCTACAACCCCGGAGCCGCGTTCTCGCTCGGCTCCGGGTCCACCTGGATCTTCACCCTCGTCGGCCTCCTCGCCGCCATCGCGGTAGTTGTGTTCGCTGTGCGGCTGCGTGGCGCGCGGTGGGGTGCCGCGTTGGGCCTGGTCCTCGGCGGCGCGGTCGGCAACCTCGTCGACCGGCTCCTGAACCCGCCCTCCTTCGGACAGGGGCAGGTCACGGACTTCCTCGCCTACGGCGACCTGTTCGTCGGGAACGTCGCCGATGTCTTCGTCGTCGCCGGTGTCGGCCTGGTCTGCCTGAACCTTCTCCCGCCAGGCCCGGACCGGGCGTCGAACGACGCGCGATTCGAGGATGCCGCATGAAGGTCGAGCTGCTGCACATTGTCGGTTGCCCGAACACGGACGTGGCCGAAGCCAACGCGCGCGCAGCACTGGACGCTCTTGGATTCAGGGCCGTGCCTGTCGAGCTGGTCACGATCCGGACCGAGGCCGAGGCGGTAAGCACCCGGTTCGGAGGCTCGCCCACGATCCTCGTCGACGGCGTCGACCTGTTCCCGACAGCACCGGTCCGCTCGCTCGCGTGCCGCGTCTACTCGACGGAAAGCGGATTCGCCGGAGCGCCTACGCAGGAGCAGATCGAAGCAGCGCTGCGAGGCGCGTCCCGGTAGAGCAAGAACGGGCTGTAGCGCGATCGATGGCGCACGCCTCACGGCACATCGGTGTTCGCCGCAGGGACCAGGAAACCCGGAAACACAGCGGAGAGGCAGGGCCATTGGCCGCTGCCCCTCCCGTGCTCGCAGTCCCTCGCAGTCCCTCAGACGAGCAGTTCCGCCAGCAGCGTTTCGACGCGACCTTTGATCTCGTCGCGGATCGGGCGCACCGCCTCGATGCCCTGTCCGGCGGGGTCGTCGAGCTTCCAGTCCTCGTACCGCTTGCCCGGGAAGAACGGGCAGGCGTCGCCGCAGCCCATCGTGATCACCACGTCGGAGGCCTGCACCGCCTCGGTGGTGAGCACCTTCGGCTGCTCGGCGGTGATGTCAATCCCTTCCTCGCGCATGGCTTCGACGGCCACGGGGTTGATCTGCTCGGCGGGCATGGACCCGGCCGAGCGGACCTCGATGCGGCCTGCGGCGAGGTGGCGGAGATAGCCGGCGGCCATCTGGGAGCGGCCGGCGTTGTGGACGCAGACGAACAGGACAGAGGGCTGCTGAACGGTCATGAACTTTGGCTTCTTTCAGTCGGTGAGGGTCGCGAGGAGGGCGCGGACGCGGGACTCGATGTCGTGTCGGATCGCGTCGACCCCTTGCGGGGAGGCGAGGGCGGGGTCGCCGACGGCCCAATCCTCGTAGCGGACACCCGGGATGATCGGGCACACGTCGCCGCAGCCCATCGTCACCACAACGTCCGCGGCGCGGACGGCGTCGTCGGTCAGCGGCTTCGGGAACGCATCCCGAGCCTCCTGCTCGCCTTCGATCTCGACGAGCAGGGAGCGCACGTGCGGGTGCAGGTCCGACGCCGGGGTCGAGCCTGCGGAACGGGCGATCACTCGGCCGTCGGCGAGCTGGTTGACGATGGCGGCGGCGAGCTGGGAACGGCCCGCGTTCTGCACGCACACGAACAGCACCTGCGGCACCCCCGAAGACCGATCCCGGGTGAGGTCGGCGAGGCGCTGGCGGGCGAAGCGCTCGGTCAGCGGGATCATGTGCTGCGTCAGCTTCGCCGACCGCACCAGGCC
>NZ_JAEHOH010000034.1 GCF_016522505.1 Leucobacter chromiisoli
GGCAGACGCGCTACGAGATCGCCGACCCGCACCTCGCGGCGGCGCTCACGGCGCTGGTGGACGTGACGCTGGCCGTGGACGAGCACGCGCCGTGCATGGACGCCGAGTGCACGGTGCCGGGTTGCTGTGGGACGGGAGCGGGCGCGTGAGCGCGGCGTGCGGCTGCGACGAGCCGGAGACCCGGGTCGGCGAGGAGGCCGAGGAGGAGCGGGAGCGTCCGTGGTGGCGTGACCGCGGGATCATGGTCCCGGTGCTCTCCGGCGTAGCGTTCGGTACGGGCCTGGTCCTGGAATGGACGGGTGCGGAGATCCCGGCGCTGGTGGCGTTCTGGATCGGCCTGCTGCTGGGTGCGTCGACGTTCACGCCCGGCGCGATCCGCAAGCTGTTCACGGGCAAGCTGGGCATCGGGCTGCTGATGACGATCAGCGCAGTGGGCGCGGTCATCCTCGGCTACGTCGAGGAGGCCGCGGCGCTGGCGTTCTTGTACTCGATCGCCGAAGCGCTGGAGGACAAGGCCATGGACCGCGCCCGCGGCGGGCTGCGGGCGCTGCTCAAGCTGGTCCCGGAGACCGCGACCATCCGGCGGGATGGCGCGCCCGTGGAGGTCGCCGCGAAGGATCTGGCCGTTGGTCAGCTGATGCTCGTGCGTCCGGGTGAGCGGATCGCGACCGACGGGATCGTCCGGACGGGCCGGTCGAGCCTGGACACCTCGGCGATCACCGGGGAGTCGATCCCGGTGGAGGTCGAGCCCGGCGACGCGGTGTCGGCCGGGGCGATCAACACCGCCGGTGCCCTGGAGGTCGAGACGACCGCGGCGGGCACCGACAACTCGCTGACCACGATCGTGGAGCTGGTCGAGCAGGCGCAGGCTGAGAAGGGGGACCGTGCCCGCCTGGCCGACCGCATCGCCCGGCCGCTCGTGCCCGGCGTGCTGATCCTCGCCGCTCTCGTCGCGATCATCGGCTCGCTGCTGGGCGACCCGGAGCTGTGGATCACCCGCGCCCTCGTGGTGCTCGTCGCCGCGTCGCCGTGCGCGCTGGCGATCTCCGTCCCGCTGACCGTCGTCGCCGCGATCGGCTCGGCGAGCAGGTTCGGCGTGATCATCAAATCCGGTGCCGTGTTCGAACGGTTCGGCGTGATCCGCCACGTCGCCGTCGACAAGACCGGCACCCTCACCCGCAACGAGCCCGCCGTCACCGCCGTCCTCACCACGGACAGCGTGACCGAGGCGCAAGCCCTGGCCTGGGCGGCATCCCTGGAGCAGCACAGCACCCACCCGCTGGCCGCCGCGATCACCGCCGCCTCGCCCGGAGCCCCCGCCGCCCTGGACGTGACCGAGCAGGCCGGGCACGGCATCGAGGGCACCCTCGACGGGGCCCGGGTCACCGTCGGCAGCCCCCGATGGCTGGACGCCGGGACGCTCAAGGACCAGGTCGCGGGCCTGGAGGAGCAGGGCATGACCGTCGTGATCGTGCACCGCGACGACGTCCCGGTCGCGGCGATCGGCGTCCGCGACGAGCTGCGACCCGAGGTCCCCGAGGTGGTCCGCACCCTCGCCGCCCAGGGCGTCGGGATGACCATGCTCACCGGCGACAACGCCCGCACCGCCCGGGCTCTGGCAATGCAGGCCGGGATCGAGGACGTCCGCGCCGAGCTGCGTCCCGAGGACAAGGCCTCAGCGATCGCCAAGCTCGGCGAGAAGCAGGGGTCGGTCGCGATGATCGGCGACGGCATCAACGACGCCCCCGCCCTCGCCGCGGCGGACATCGGCATCGCGATGGGCGCGACCGGCTCCGACGCCGCGATCGAGTCCGCCGACGTCGCCTTCACCGGCCACGACCTGCGCCTGCTCCCGCGCGCGTTCGACCACGCCCGCCGGGGACGGCACATCATCAACCAGAACATCATTCTGTCGCTGCTGATCATCACCGTCCTGCTGCCGCTGGCCCTGTTCGGCGTCCTAGGCCTCGCGGCCGTGGTGCTCGTGCACGAGATCGCCGAGGT
>NZ_JAEHOH010000035.1 GCF_016522505.1 Leucobacter chromiisoli
CTGATCGAAGTTCTGCGGACGATCACCCCGCGCCTGCACGAACCGCTGTGGACGAACGTTCTCGGGGATCAGGCCGACGCGATCCTGGCCGTGGTCCCGGCGCTCTCTCGTGCTGTTGCACCCGAGACCGAATGGGAGTACCGGATCGTTATCGGCGACCGCATCAGATACACGGAAGCGCGATCCGAAGCAGTGCGGGCGCGTCTGCGGCATGGAGACGCGGCAGATGTTCGCCGCCGCCGCCCGAAGGTCGAGCGTCCTGCTGGTCCGTGGGAGGAGATGCCTGATGCAGAGTAACCAGAGCCCCAGCCGTACCCGTCGGGAACGATGCGCTAAGTGCGGAACCGAGTATCTCGCAAAGAACCGGTCTCGGCACGCATCGCGATGTGATCGCATCATGTCTCGCCCGTCCGACGAGGAGCGATTCTGGGGCAAGGTGCATAAGTCTGACACATGCTGGCTGTGGACAGGTCAGACCGATTCGGACGGATACGGCGTGTTCATGATGCGACGGGCCGGAAGGAGCTCGCCGCAGCGCGCGCATCGTGTGGCATATGAGTTCACCCACGGCGAGAATCCGGAGCGCCACGTAGACCACATTTGCAGAGTGCGCGCCTGCGTGAATCCGGATCACCTTCGGGATGTGAGCAATGCCGAGAACGTGCTGGGCGGCATTGGCCCCACCGCGATCAACGCGAGAAAGAAGCGCTGCAACCGGGGCCACGAATTCGATGCGGTAGACAGCCGTGGATGGAGGTCGTGCACGACATGTCGGAACGAAAAGCGACGAGAGCGCAGAGCCAAGCAGCGCGCTGCGCTGCCGGTAGGAGGTGAGACCGATGACGAGTAGACCCAGCAGAGCGGTGATGTGCGACTGGCTCTCGGGGGCGCTGCTGAACGTCGCCCGCATCGCCCCGTCGAACCCGGCTGACATCGCCGAGCTATCGGCGCGGGCGCGGCGGGCGGAACAACGGTTGAGGAGATTGGCAGAGATCGCCGCGGAACTCGGGTGGCATGTCGACGCTGATCTCGACGTCGCGTACGAACTGATCCAGAAATACGACGAGGAGACCCCATGACCAGCAAGATCACTGCCTATCTGGCCGAGCAGAAGCGCCTCGCGGAGGCCGCGACCGGGGGGCCGTGGTGCGTTCTCGATGAGGGCGATAGAGGGGTGGCTGTCGCCACCTCTGGGCCAGACGGGAACTATGTCGCCGAGGGGCCCCTGACCGCTACCGACGCCGAGTTCATCGCTGCCGCTCGTGAGTCGGTGCCGCGCCTCGTGGCCGCACTGGAAGCGGTGAGCGAAACGCACCGACCGGTAGAGATCGAGCCGAGCGGCACTATTTGCCATGAGTGCTCGTTTCAGCTTCCGAACGGGCGCTACTTCGGCAAGGTGACCGAGTATCCGTGCCCGACGGTCCGCGCTATCGAGGTCGCACTGGGTGGTGAGACCGATGGGGAGTGAGCACGAGTGCATCTTCCCGGAGGAACGGGAGCCTGAGGGGCGCTTGATTCTCGCCCCGTGCCTCACATGCGGGACGCCTGCTGTTGACGCGATCGCACAGCTCAAGGAAGACGTTCGCATGTGGGGCGACACCGCCGAGGGCATCATCCGCGATATGCGGGCCCTCGCTGACGACTTCAACGCGAACGGAAACAGTCGCGAACTCGGCGACCCCGCGGCTCGAGTCTGGCACAAGGCCGCACGACTGATTCTCGAACGATTGCAGAGGGACTAGACCATGACGACCACACCTAACCCGACCGCCGAGCAG
>NZ_JAEHOH010000003.1 GCF_016522505.1 Leucobacter chromiisoli
GATGTATTTCTGTGATCCGCACTCGCCCTGGCAACGTGGATCGAACGAGAACCTCAACGGCCTGATCCGGGATTTCTATCCCAAGGGCACGAACTTCAACCAGGTGACTGGTGAAGAGATCGTACTGTTGCAAGACCTGCTGAACGATCGCCCGCGCAAGACTCTGGACTGGGCAACGCCGCGTGAGAAGCTAGGAGCTCTACTCACCGGTGTTGCACTGACCCCCTGAAACCGCCCCCCGATTCTGAGCAGGTACTGTCGAGCCTGGAGTAGACCCCCGGCGACCGCACACAGAAGTGGCCCCGGGAACCGAAGTTCCCGGGGCCATCCTTGTCAGTGCGAACCCTAGTGGTGACCGCCCTGTTCGATCTCGCCCTGCGTGGGGGGCACGATCCGGTCCTCGAAGAACCAGCGGCTGAAGCCGGCGCGCAGACGCTTCGAGAAGGGGATGCGACCGTCGTCGTTCGGACGCAGCATGAGCGGAGCGTAGTCGTGGTAGCTCACGAGCTCCCAGCGCTCGTACTCGCTGAGCGGCTTGTGGACCTCGATGTACTCGCCGCCGGGCATCCGCACGATCCGACCGGACTCGTAACCGTGCAGTGCGATCGTCCGATCCTTCTTCTGCAGAGCCAGGCAGATGCGCTTCGTGATGATGTAGGCGAAGATCGGCCCCAGGATCAGCAGCGCCTGCAGGGCGTGGATCACGCCCTCCATGGACAGCTGGAAGTGGGTGGCCATGAGGTCGGAGCTCGCGCCCGCCCACATCACCGCGTAGAACATGACGCCGGCGGCGCCGATCGCGGTGCGCGTCGGGGCGTTGCGGGGACGGTCGAGGATGTGGTGCTCGCGCTTGTCGCCGGTCACCCAGGCCTCGATGAAGGGGTATGCCGCGACCAGCACCAGGAACACTCCGATGAGCGCCAGCGGGATCAGCATGTTCCACGACCAGGTGTAGCCGAACCACTCGGTCTCGAGCCCCGGCGGGATCAGACGGAGCATGCCGTCCGCGAAGCCGATGTACCAGTCGGGCTGCGTACCCGCCGACACGGGGGAGGGATCGTAGGGGCCGTAGTTCCAGATCGGGTTGATCCCCACGAAGGAGGCGATCAGCACGATGACGCCGAAGACGATGAAGAAGAAGCCGCCGGCCTTGGCCGCGTACACGGGCAGCACGGGGTATCCCACGACGTTCTGCTGGGTCTTGCCCGGGCCGGGGTACTGCGTGTGCTTGTGGATGACCACGAAGGCGAGGTGCAGCGCCACGAACAGGATCACGAGTGCGGGGAGCACCATGATGTGCAGCATGTAGAGGCGGCCGACGATGTCGGTGCCCGGGAACTCGCCGCCGAAGAAGAAGTACGACAGGTAGGTTCCGATGACCGGGATCGCCTTGATGATGCCGTCGATGATGCGGAGGCCGTTGCCCGAGAGCACGTCGTCGGGGAGCGAGTAACCGGTGAAGCCCTCGGCCATGGCCAGGACGAACAGCACGAAGCCGATGACCCAGTTGAGCTCGCGGGGCTTGCGGAAGGCTCCGGTGAAGAAGATGCGCAGCATGTGCAGGCCGATGGAGGCGACGAAGAGCAGCGCCGCCCAGTGGTGCACGTGGCGCATGAGCAGGCCGCCGCGCACCGAGAACGAGATGTCGAGGGTCGACGACATCGCGACCGACATCTCGACGCCCTTCATGGGGACGTAGGGCCCGTTGTAGTGGACCTCGGCCATGGACGCCTGGAAGAACAGGGTCAGGAACGTGCCGGACAGCAGGATGACGACGAAGCTGTAGAGGGCGACCTCGCCGAGCAGGAACGACCAGTGGTCGGGGAAGACCTTGCGGCCGAACTCCTTGACGGCTGCGCCGATCTTGGTGCGCTCATCGATGTAGTTCGCTGCGGCCGCGGTGAAGCGGCTGGAACCGCTCTGCGCGGGGGTGGTGACGGTGCTGCTCACTTGAGGCGCTCCCAGTAGCTCGGGCCGACAGGTTCATGGAAATCGCTCTGCGCGACGAGGTAGCCCTCGTCGTCCACCGTGATGGGCAGCTGCGGCAGCGGGCGCTTCGCGGGCCCGAAGATGACCTTCGCATGCTCCGACACGTCGAACTGCGACTGGTGGCAGGGGCAGAGGAGGTGGTGGGTGTGCTGCTCGTACAGTGCCACGGGGCAGCCGACGTGCGTGCAGACCTTCGAGTACGCGACGATGCCGTCGTAGGACCAGTCCTTGCGCTCGGGCAGCTCCTTGAGCTCCGACTGGTCGAGACGCATGAGGAGCACGATCGCCTTGGCCTTCTCGTCGAGCACGTGACCGGCCTCGCCGAGGTTCTCGGGGACCACGTGGAAGGCGGAGCCGATGGTGACCTCGCTGGCCTTGATGGCGGGACCGACGGCGCTGCCGCCGTGGTCCCGAGCGAGGCGCACGCCCTTGTCCCACATGGTGTGCCTCAGCAGCTCCACCGGATCCTGATCCTGGGGGGCCAGGCCGCGGAGGAGGGTGATGCCGGGGATGGGGAAGGCGATGAGGGCGCCGATGAGGCTGTTGCGGACGAGCGAGCGGCGCGAGAAGCCCGACTCCTCGTCGGCGAGGCGGAAGACCTCGGCAGCCGACTCGCGGGTCTCCGCATCGCTGGCGACGGGGTGGCGCACGTCGATGGACTCGTGGTCGGCCATGATGGCCTTGCCCCAGTGGACCGCGCCGATGCCGATCGCGAGCAGGGCCAGCGCCATGCCGAGGCCGACGAACATGGTGTGGAGGCGGATCTCCAGCAGTTCGCCGCTCTCCATCGGGAAGAACATGTAGGCGAGCACCGCACCGAGGCTGCCTGCGATTGAGATGTAGAAGAGGGTGTAGACGGTGCGCTCGGCCCGCTTCTCCCGCTTCGGATCGATATCCGTGACACGCTTACGGTGCGGGGGAAGGCCCGGGTTCTGCACGGCGTCGGAGGAGATCACCGCGGTTCCCGCGGCCACCTCGCTCATGCCGTGGCCCTGGGCGGCGACAACGGCGCCATCGCTGCCGTTGCTCTTCGCTTCCTCTGCCATGTTGCTCCTTGACTCCTGACTGATGAATTCTCTGCGCGCTGCCGACGCTAGTTCGACTTGGCGGTGACCCAGACGGTGAGGGCGACGATGATGCCCAGTCCGATGATCCAGATGAACAGGCCCTCGGCGACCGGGCCGATCGCCCCGAGCGTGATGCCGCCGACCGCCGGCTTCTCATCGATGTACTTGAGGTACGAGATGATGTCGGCCTTCTCCTGCGGGGTGATGTTGGCGTCGCTGAAGACGGGCATGTTCTGGGGGCCGGTGACCATGGCCTCGTAGACGTGGGTCGGGGCCACACCGGTCAGCTTCGGTGCGAACTTGCCCTCGGTCAGCGCGCCGCCCGCGGCGGCGACGTTGTGGCACATCGCGCAGTTGATGCGGAAGAGCGTGGCGCCGTTGGCGACGTCGCCGTCCCCCTGGAGGTACTGGGTCTCGGGGAGCGCGGGCCCGGGGGCGAGCGACGCCACGTAGGCGGCGAGCTGCAGGGTCTGCTCCTCGGTGAACTGCTGGGGCTTGACCATGCCCTGGGGGCCCTGGAAGGCCAGGGGCATGCGACCGGTGCCGACCTGGAAGTGGACGGAGGCCGCGCCCGCGCCGATCAGCGAGGGGCCGTCGTCGGTGCCCTGCGCCTCGGTGCCGTGGCAGGTGGCGCAGTTCGCGCCGAACAGCTTCTGCCCCTCGTCGATGGCGCTCTGCGAGCTGAGGTCGACCTCGGCGGTGGCGGAGGTCTGGCTGAATCCCGCGTACGCGGCGCCGGTCACGAGCAGGCCCACGGCGACCAGGGCGACGGTGGCGAGGGGGTGACGACGACCCGACTTCCGGACGTTCTTCTTGGCGCGAGCCATGATGTCGATTTCTCCAGACCCTACTTGACGACGTAGATGACGATGAACAGGATGATCCACACGATGTCGACGAAGTGCCAGTAGTAGGACACGACGACCGCGGTGGTCTCCTCCTTGTGGGTGAAGTTCTTCACCGCGTAGACGCGGCCGATCACGAGGAGGAACGCGACGAGGCCGAGCGCGACGTGGATGCCGTGGAAGCCGGTCGTCATGTAGAAGGCGGAGCCGTACGGATCGGAGGCCAGGGTGATGCCCTCGGAGACGAACGTCGCGTACTCCCACACCTGGCCCGCGACGAAGATCGCACCCATGAAGTAGGTGAGGAAGAACCACTCGACGGCTCCCCACTTGGCGGGGCTCGCGCCCGTGGCCCGGGGCTGCATCCGCTCCGCTGCGAAGACACCCGCCTGGCAGGTGAAGGAGGAGGCGACCAGGATCAGGGTGTTGACGAGCGCGAAGGGGAAGTTGTGGAGCTCGGTCTTCTCGGCCCACAGCTCGGGGTTCATGGCCCGCAGCGTGAAGTAGATCGCGAAGAGGCCGGCGAAGAACATGACCTCGCTGCCGAGCCACACGATCGTGCCCACTGCGACGTAGTTGGGTCGCTTCACCGCGGGCACGGCTGACTTGGTATTCATAGTGGTCGTTGTCACCCCTCCATTATGGCTGAAAGTTTGGTGTGCATATTCCACCCGGACGCGGCGCGCCGAACTTTCTGTGAACTTCCCCGCAAGCCTATCGTCTGTCGGCCCGGGCGCGTGCACCGACGCCCGCTTCCCGCGTCGATAGGATTGTCCGCATGATCGATGAACGCACCTGGCCGACCGTGCTCACCTCGCTCCTCGCGGGCGAAGATCTCAGCGTGTCGCAGGCCGAGTGGGCGATGTCGGAGTTCATGACCGGCTCGGCGAGCGGCGCCCAGATGGGCGGGTTCCTCGTGGCCCTCCGCGCCAAGGGCGTGACGGTCGACGAGATCGTCGGGTTCCGCGACGCGATTCTCGCCGAGGCTCGTCCGATCGAGCTGCCCGCGATGTCCCTCGACATCGTCGGCACCGGGGGCGACCGCTACGGCACGGTCAACGTCTCCACCATGGCGTCGGTCATCGCGGCGGCGGCGGGCGCGCCCATCGTGAAGCACGGCAACCGCGCGGCGAGCAGCAAGTCGGGATCGTCCGATGTGCTGTCGGCCCTCGGCGTCGACCTGGCGCTCGAGCCGGATCGGCTGGTCGAGGCCTTCGAGCGGACGGGCATCGCCTTCGTGCACGCCGCGAGGTTCCTGCCCGGCTTCCGCCACGTGGGGCCGGTGCGGGCGGATCTCGGCATCCCGACCGTGTTCAACTTCCTCGGCCCGCTCTGCAACCCCGTCCGGCCGGAGGCGTCTGCGGTCGGCGTGGCCGACGCCGACCGGGCTCCGCTCATCGCGGGCGTGTTCCGCATCAGGGGCGCGGCGGCCCTCGTGTTCCGCGGCGACGACGGCCTCGACGAGCTCACGACCACCGGGCACTCGCGCATCTGGGAGGTCAGCCGCGGGGCGCTGACCGAGCACGATCTGGATCCCCGGGACATCGGGATCCCCCGCGCGCGCATCGAGGATCTCATCGGCGGCACCCCGGAGGAGAACGCCTCGGTCGTGCACCGCGTGTTCGCGGGGGAGACCGGCCCGGTGCGCGACATCGCCCTGCTGAACGCAGCGGCGGGCCTCGTCGCGTTCGACCTGGTGAAGAACCCGGAGTCGGCCGAGCAGCCGATCCTCGAGCGTCTGGCGGCCCGGCTCCGCTCCGCGGAGGAGGCCGTGGATTCGGGCCGCGCCGCGGCGAAGCTCGAGGAGTGGGCCCGGGCGACGACCGAGCTCGGCGCCGGCGGGAGCTGAGCCCGGAGGATCCCGAGCCCGGCGCTAGCGGGTGATCCGGTTGTACTTCTGCAGGAACGGCATCGGATCGACCGCCTCGCCGTCGATCTTGATGACGAGGTGCAGGTGCGCCCCGAAGGACATGCCGGTATTGCCCACGCGGCCGACCGTCTCGGCCACCTCGACGGCGTCCCCCTCCTGCAGCGTGTTCGAGGCGTCCTGCATGTGGCAGTAGCGGCTCTGGACGTCCATCCCGTCGATCTCGTGCTGCAGCTTCAGCCCGAAGCCGCAGCCGTCGCTGGAGTAGCCGGCTTCGAGGACCACGCCATCGGCGATGGCCTGGATGGGGGTGCCGGCGGCCGCAGCGAAGTCCTGGGCGTCGTGGAAGCCCTCGACGGGCGCGGTGCGGTACCCGAAGGGGTCGGTGAGCTGCACGGGCTGCGCGAAGGGATACTGCACCTCCGCGCCGGCGATGTTGCTGAAGGTGCCCGGAGTGACGCTGTCCGCGACCTCGACCGCGTTCAACGCCTCGAACGATGAGCCCTCGACGGCCTCGAGCGCGAGATTCTGCTGGTGCAGGGCGGCGGGCGCGCTCTCGAGCTCGAAGCCCGCCGTCACCGGGAGCGCGAGGGTCAGGACCAGGCCGCCCGCGCTCGCGAGCGCGGCCGAGGCGGTCGCAGCCCTCCGCGCCCTCCCGGCCCGACGGCGCGGCGCGGGCGCGGAGACGGCGGGCTCGGCGTCGGCGTCGTCCGCGTCGGGCGTGAAGGTGCGCAGAGGGAGGCGCAGGTAGGCGCCGGCATCCGCCGAGAGCTGGAACGGATCGGCCGTGCCCGGCTCGGCCGCCCGTGCGGCGTCGCGCGTCGTCCCCTCGCGGAGGCTCCTCCTCGAGGGGAGCCGAGGCGCCTCAGGCACAGAGCTATCCCGCATGCGGTCCTTCCGGAGGTGAGTGCTATCGCCGCGGCGCGACGGCCTCGGGCAAGATAACGAACAGGTTACAGGTTGCGTCCGGAGCGCGCCACCCTCGCCCCGACCGCCCGGTCCCGCGCACCTCCCGTCCTCCCATCCGTACTAGCCTGGTCGCCATGGGCGGACTACTCGAGAGCGACCTTCCCATCGTCGGAGCCCCGATGGCCGGCGGGCCCGGCACCGTGCGGCTGGCCGGCGCCGTCGCGGAGGCGGGCGGGTTCCCCTTCCTCGCCGCAGGCTACCGGGAGTCGGCGGGGCTCGCCGACGAGATCCGGGAACTGCGGAGCCGACTCGGAGAGGCCCGGCGCGGCGGGGCGTCCGGAGGCGAGTCGGACGGGCCGGGCTTCGGCGTCAACCTGTTCGTCCCGAGCGCTCGCGAGATCGAACCGGAGGTCTTCAGGCGATACGCGGACGAGCTGCGGGAGGAGGCCTCGGCTCTCGGGGTGGAGCTTCCCGACCGGCCCGTGCACGACGACGACCGCTGGGACGAGAAGCTGGAGCTGCTGATCGCAGATCCGGTTCCGGTCGTGTCTTTCACCTTCGGCATCCCGGCTCCGGGGGAGATCGCGGCGCTGCAGCGCGCCGGCACCCGCGTGCTCGTCACCGTGACGAGCCGCGCCGAGGCGCTGCGGGCGCAGGAGGCCGGCGCCGACGGGCTGGTGGCTCAGGGCTCGGGTGCGGGCGGGCACCGCGGCACTCACGATCCGGGCGCGGCTCCCTCCGACGCCCCGGCAGTGGAACTCGTGCGCCGGGTGGCGCCGATCACGCGCCTGCCGGTCATCGCCGCCGGGGGAGTGGACGGGCCGGAGGCCGTCGCCGAGCTGCTCGACGCCGGCGCCGAGGCCGTGGCCGTCGGCACGCTGCTGCTGCGCACGCCGGAGGCGGGCACGGGCCGGACGCACCGCGAGGCGCTCGCGGATCCCCGGTTCACGGACACCGTCGTCACGCGGGCCTTCACCGGCCGGTACGCCCGGGCTCTGCGGAACGGCTTCGTCGGGCGCCACCCCGCTGCACCGGAGGGCTACCCCGAGCTGCACCATCTCACCCGGCCGCTGCGGCGGGCGGCGGCGACGGCGCAGGATCCGGACCGTCTGCACCTCTGGGCGGGAACCGGGTTCCGCGCTGCCGAGGAGCGCCCCGCGTCCGAGGTGGTGCGGAGGCTCGCCGAGCGCCTCCCCGCCTAGTCCCCGCCTGCGCGGACGCGGCGCTCGCGACCGTGCCCTCCGCCGGCGCCCGGCCTCCGCTCCGACTCCGGCCCGTGCGGTGCGAGGGCGAGGATCGCGAGCGTCAGGGCGATCATCGCGAGGCCCGCCCAGGCCGCGGGGTTCAACCGCTCGCCGACGATCACCACCGCGAGCACCGCGGCGACCGCAGGCTCGCAGAGCGTGAGCGTCGTGGCGGCGCTGGGGGCGATCCTCGTGAGTCCGAAGCCGAAGAGGAGGTAGCCGAGGAACATCGGAACGAGCGCCATGTACGCGGCGACGGCGAAGTTGCCGGGCGACTCGAGGAGTGGAGCACCGGTGATGAGCAGCACCGGGATCAGGAGCGCGCCGCCGAGACCGAAGACCGACCCCATCGCGGCGGCACGGCCGACGCCTCCGAGGATCAGCCGGTAGGCGCACCAGGAGTAGAGCGCGTAGGCGGCGCCGGCGACGAGGCCGAGGCCGATCCCGAGCACGGTCTCGCCCGGGGGAGCCGCCGGATCGTTCATCTTCGACACGCAGAGGATCGCGCTGCCTGCGATCCCGAGCGCGGCGGCGGAGGTCCACCAGGCTCCGAGCCGCCGGCCCTCGAGCAGGCGCTCCAGCAGACCCGACGCGATCGGTGCGGAGCCGAGCGAGACGACCGTGCCGATCGCGACGCCGGCCAGGTGCATGGAGCTGTAGAAGGCCAGCGGGTAGACGGCGACCGCGAGCGCACCGGCGAGGACGATGCCCGGACGTCGGCGCAGCGCGACCCGCTGGCGCCGCAGCGCGGGGAGCGCGACCGCTCCCTGCAGCAGGCCGCCGATGCCGAGCGCGGCCGCGCCGATCGCGAGCGGCCCCGCGCCCGGAGCGAAGGTGGCCGCCGTGCCGGTGGTGCCCCAGAGGATCGCGGCGACGAGGACCGCTGCGATGCCGCCGATCCTGCCGGCGCTCGCCGCTCGCGGCGCTCCCGCTGCCGCGGGCCCGCCGTCCACTGCGCCTGCGGCTCCCGCGGCGGCCGTCACAGGTGGTCCAGCATGTTCATCGCGATCTGCCTCGCGCGCAGCAGGCGGTCCGTCGTGCCCTCGAGTCCGGCGCGCACCATCGCCCCCTCGAGCAGGAAGCAGAACAGCTCGGCGAGCTCCTCGGCGCGTCGGTCGTCCGCGAGGCGGGCGAGGTGCTCGCGCAGGATCGCCTCGACCTCCTCCTTGTGAGTGCGGACCGCGAGGCGGGCGGGATCCCCGGCGGGGAACTCCGCAGCGGCGTTCAACAGGCCGCAGCCGCGGAAACCGCCTGCGTACGGATCCGAGGCGTGATCGATGTACGCCTCGAACACCGCGAGGGCGCGGTCCCGCGGACCCGCCGCGGCATCGGCGCGGGCGCGGTAGAGGTACAGCCATTCGCGATGCCGCTCCTCGAGGTAGGCGAGTACCAGCTCGGCCTTCGAGGAGAAGTTGTTGTAGAGGCTCATCTTGGCGACCCCGGCGTCGGCGATGATCCCGTCGATACCGGTCGCCGCGACCCCGTCGGAGTAGAAGCGCTTGGCTGCGGCGTCGAGCAGTCGTTCGCGGGCGCTGGTGCGCGGCATACGGGTTCTCCCGCCTCTCCCGACGCCCCACCGGTTCGCCGGTTCGGGAGCGCCGTTCCATTCATACTAGGTAGATCAGTCTACCTATTATCGAGATCGGCGGAAGCCGCGTCGACTTGACCCCGGGAGGGTGCCGGGTTCTAAGGTCGAGGTATGAGCGACGCACAGCACCTCCCGGAACGACATCTCGCCACGCAGGAGGCGTTCAAGGACGCGTTCCGGGAGCACCCGGCCGGCATCGCGCTCATCACGGCGGAGACGGCAGACGGGCCCGTGGGGCTGACGGCGTCGAGCGTCGCGTCGGTGGGGCTCGACCCGCTCGCCCTCGCGTTCTCGGTGACGCGGGCCACGGGCAGCGCCGGTGGCATCCTGAGCGCCCCCGGCTACGTCGTGCACCTGCTCTCGGCGAACAACATCGGGATCGCCGAGACCTTCGCGCGATCCGGCACCGAGCGCTTCACCGACGACCAGGGGTGGGAGCGCCTGCCGACGGGCGAGCCCTTCCTGCCGGCGGCGAGGGTGGCGCTGCGGTGCCGCACGATGCAGGCGATCCCCGTCGGCTCCTCATCGCTCGTGCTCGCCGAGGTGCTCGAAGTGATCCCGGGCGAGCCCGGCGCCGTGCTCGTGTACCAGGATCGCACCTTCCGCACGCTGTAGCGGGGAGCGGCGAGGGGAACGGAGAGCGGGGATCGCTGAGCGGCCCTCCGGTCGCGGTGCAGCAGCGCGCCGCCCTCCCGGCGAGCACTCATGCGCGCGATCTATGCTCGAGGCATGTGGTTGCGACGCGCGTTCTACCGTTGGCTCTTCCCGGCCGCGATCGTGCTGCCGCTGTGGCTGCTGACGGGATGGGGCCTGTTCCGCGCCGGCGGGTGGGCCTTCCTGTGGGTGCTGTTCATCGCGATCCCGTCGGTGTTCGTCGGACAGCTCCTGCTCGCCCTCCTCGTCAGGGCCCGCCCGTCGGTGCGCGCGAGTGCCGCCGTGTCCTGGCTCGACGTCGCCGGTTTCTCGGTGTGGCACGTGCTCGTGGTGTTCGTCGGAATCTTCTCCGAGCGCTGGTTCCCGTTCGCGCTGAGCGGTGCGATCCTCGCCGCGCTCGGCCTCTTCTGGCTCTCGATCCGCCAGCTGCGGAGCGAGCTCCGCGACATGGGCGCCGCCGCGGGGTTCCCGAGGCCGTGGCAGGGTCCCGGCGCCGAGGCGGGGCCGACCCCCGGCGGCGGATCCGGGCGCATCAGGCCGGGCGAGGTGCTGATCGTCACCGACGTCGAACCGCGGGAACCGAGTGGTCGGGGCGAGTCGCCGAAGCCGGGCGCCGCGGGCGGCACGGGTGAGCCCGGCGAGCGGTCGCCGCACGATCCGGATCGGACGCGCGACGACCGCTGACGGCAGCGGGCGCGCCGGCCACCTCGCGGCCGCGGCGTTCACGTTCCGCGGCTGTGCGCTCTCCAAGGTACCCGCCGTACCATCCGAGGCACCTGTCGCGAACGCGGCCGGCGACAGCAGAGAGGAGCGGCACCGTGGAGAGATTTCGGGACCGGCGGGAGGCGGGTCGGATGCTCGGAGAGCGCCTCGCGCAGAATCCGCCCCCGAGCCCGGTCGTGCTGGGGTTGCCCCGCGGCGGCGTGCCCGTGGCCGACGAGGTGGCGCGGACGCTGGGAGCGCCGCTCGATGTGCTCGTCGTACGCAAGCTCGGGGTGCCCGGGCGCGAGGAGGTCGCGATGGGGGCCGTGGGGGAGGAGGAAGCCACCGTGCTGAACCCCGACGTGATCGCCGTGATGGGCGTACCCGATGAGGAGCGCCGGCGCGTCGCGGAGCGGGAGCGCGCGGAGGTGAGGGAGCGCGTCGGCCGCTTCCGCGAGGGGCGCTCCGCGGTGCCCCTGACCGGGCGCGCGGCGATCGTCGTCGACGACGGCGTCGCGACCGGAGCGACCGCGCGAGCGGCCTGCCGGATCGCCCGCGCTCGGGGGGCCCGGCGCGTCGTGCTGGCCGTCCCGGTCGCGGCTCCCGATGCTCTGGCGGCGGTGCGGGAGGCGGGCGAGGCCGACGAGACGGTGTGCCTCGCGGCGCCGCGGAGCTTCATGTCCGTCGGCATGCACTACGCGGACTTCACCCAGACCGAGGACGCGGAGGCGATCGGGATCCTCCGGGCGCTCGGGGAGGGTCGCGGGGACTGACGTGCGGTCGCCGACGCGGCGAGGGTGAACGACCGGTGAACGCCGTCCCTCCCGCTTGCACCGAGCGGCGACCATGCCCAGACTGGAAGCATGCCGAATCGGTCGGCTGCGCCAGCGCTGCCGACCGACCGAGAGAAGCGAACGCACCATGACCGAGCCGAAGCCCTCCGTGCTGTTCGTCTGCGTCCACAACGCCGGGCGCTCCCAGATGGCGGCGGGCTACCTCCGCCGTCTCGCGGGAGACCGCATCGAGGTGCGCTCCGCCGGGTCGCTCCCCGCAGACCGGATCAACCCCGTGGCGATCGAGGCGATGCGGGAGGAGGGCATCGACATCGCGGCCGAGCAGCCCCGGGTGCTCACCGACGCGGCCGTCGAGGCCTCCGACGTCGTGGTCACGATGGGGTGCGGCGATGCCTGTCCGTTCTTCCCGGGCACGCGGTACGAGGACTGGGCGCTCGAGGATCCGGCGGGGCTGGGCATCGCCGCCATACGGCCGATCCGGGACGAGATCCGGAAGCGCGTCGAGGCCCTCGTCGCCGAGCTGCTGCCCCGATGAGGCCGGCCTCGGCCCCGCCGCGCGGCAGCGCGCTCGAGGTCCTCCGCGTCTTCCTCGCACTGGGCGTCACGTCCTTCGGAGGGCCCGTCGCGCACCTCGGCTACTTCCGCGAGGAGCTCGTGGCGCGACGCCGATGGGTGAGCGAACCGCAGTACGCCGAGCTCGTGGCGCTCTGCCAGTTCCTTCCCGGTCCCGCCTCGAGCCAGGTGGGTTTCGCCCTCGGCCTCATCCGCGCCGGAGGCCTCGGCGCCCTCGCGGCGTGGGCCGCGTTCACGCTGCCGTCGGCGCTGCTGATGGTGCTGTTCGCGATCGGCGCGGTCTCCCTCGACGGCCCCGTCGGCCAGGGCGTGCTCGCGGGGCTCAAGTGCGTCGCGGTGGCGGTCGTCGCGCACGCGGTCTGGGGGATGGCCCGCACACTGACTCCCGACCTCCGCCGCCTCGTCATCGCGGCGGTCGCCGCGGCGCTCGCACTGCTGCTGCCGGGCAACCTCGGGCAGATCGCGGCGATCCTCCTGGGCCTCGCGGCCGGCGCCCTCCTGTGCCGGCGCGCCGTTCCCGAGGTCGCGGAACCGCTGGACGTGCGCGTCTCCCGCCGGGTCGCGCTCGCGGCGCTGGCCCTGTTCGGACTGCTGCTCGGGGCGCTGCCGATCCTCGCCCGTGCCGGGCACGAGATCTGGGCAGGTATCGCCGACGCCTTCTTCCGGGCCGGTGCACTCGTCTTCGGCGGCGGTCACGTCGTGCTCCCGCTGCTGCAGGCCGAGCCGATGATCGCCGACGCGGTGGGGCGCGAGCAGTTCCTCGCGGGATACGGGGCGGCGCAGGCGGTCCCCGGGCCGCTGTTCACCTTCGCCGCCTACCTGGGCTTCGAGATGGGTCCCGGCGGGGCCGCGCCGATGACCGCCCTCCTGTCCCTCGTCGCGGTGTTCCTGCCCGGGATCCTGCTGCTGCTCGGGGCGCTGCCGTTCTGGAACCGCCTGCGCGCGAGCGCCGCCGTGCGGTCGGCGATGGCCGGCGCGAACGCCGCGGTGGTCGGGATACTCGGGGCGGCGCTGTGGACGCCGGTCATCACCTCGGGGATCACCGGCCCGGCCTCCCTCCTCATCGCCTCGGGTTGCCTCGCGCTGCTCGTCGTGTGGCGGCTCCCCGCCTGGATCGCCGTCGCGGCCGGCGCCGCGTGCGGAGCGGCCGCCGGCCTGCTCGTCCCCGGATGGATCTGACGCCGGCCGGCCGCTCCGCACGATCCGGCGCTAGCGGTCTCCCTGGAACACGTCGGGGATCCCGTCGCCGTCCGCATCGACGGCGTCGCGCTCGCGGATCCGCCGATACCGGCGATTGCGGGCGCCCAGCAGGAGGGCCGCGCCGAGCGCCGCGAGAACCGAGGCCGTGAGGACGGCGACCTTCGCGTAGGCGTGCTCCGGTGATCCCGCGGCGAAGCTCAGCTCGGCCACGAGCAGTGACACCGTGAAGCCGATGCCGGCGAGCAGGCCGACCCCGATCATGTCGACCCAGCGCAGCTCGGGGTCGAGGCGGCTGCGCGTGAGCTTCGTCATCAGCCAGGTGGTGAGGACGATGCCGATCGGCTTGCCGAGCACGAGCGCGGCCACGATGGCGAAGGTGAGCGGGTGGGTGGCCGCCGTGCGGATCCCGTCCCAGCCGCCGACCGAGACGCCCGCCGCGAAGAAGGCGAAGACCGGCACCGCGAAACCCGCGGAGAGCGGCCGGAAGCGGTGCTCGAACTCCTCGGCGAGCCCCGGGCGATGCCGTGCCTCTTCGCGCACGGCCCGGCGGTGCAGCACCGGGACGGTGAAGCCGAGGAGCACGCCCGCGATCGTCGCGTGGATGCCGGAGGCGTGCATGAGCGCCCAGGCGACTCCGCCGATCGGCAGCAGAATCGCCCAGGCGGCGAAAGGGCGGAGCCCGAAGAAGTCCCGGTATCGCTGCGCGATGAGGCCGTAGAGCGCGATCGTCGCGAAGGAGAGCAGCAGCGGGACCACCGCGATGCTGTCGGTGTAGAAGAGCGCGATGATGCTGATCGCGAGCAGGTCGTCGACGACCGCCAGCGTGAGGAGGAAGATGCGCAGCGCGCTCGGCAGGTGCGAGCCGATGATCGCGAGCACGGCGACGGCGAACGCGATGTCGGTGGCCGTCGGGATCGCCCACCCCTGGCGCAGCTCGGGCTGCTGCCAGGCGATGCCGGTGTAGATGAGCGCGGGCACGAGCACCCCGCCCGCCGCCGCGGCGATCGGCATGATCGCCGTGCTGAACTTCCTCAGGTCGCCCGCGACGAACTCGCGCTTGAGCTCCAGGCCGACGAGGAAGAAGAAGATCGCGAGCAGGCCGTCGGCGGCCCACGCCCCGAGGCTGAGCCGCAGATGCCAGGGCTCGTAGCCGACCTCGAAGTCGCGGAGCGCGAAGTAGGAGTCGGCGAGCGGCGAGTTCGCCCAGACGAGGGCGACCAGCGCGGCAGCGACGAGGAGGAGGCCGCCCACGGTCTCCTTGCGGAGGATCTCTCCGATGCGTCGAGCCTCGGCGAAGGAGCCGTAGGCGGGGAAGGTGCGGGGTGAGTTCACGGGGTCGGGGCCTCCAGGGTCGGGGATAGCGTCGTCGTCTCGCCGACCAGACTTCCCGGCACACCAGCCGCAGCTGCGGGCGGTTCCGCAGAGCGACCCCCTCATCCTATGCGTTCCGCCGGCCGCGGCGGTACGCGGCCGAGGCGCTCACCCCGAGATCGGAGGCTCGCCGGCCGCTCGGTCGAAGCGGGAGTAGGTGAGCCGGCGCAGCAGCGCTTCCGCGGGCCCGCGCGCGCCGCGCCGCTCGAGCATGACGGCGAGCGCCACGGAGAGGAGCCAGACGGCGAGGGCGATCGCGAAGGCGGCGGCCGTGCCGATCCGGGATCCGAGGCCGAAGCCCCAGGCGGCGAGCAGGGGTGCGAAGACGACCGACTGCAGCAGGTAGCAGCTCAGCGATCGCCTCCCGACGGCGGCGATCGCCCGCACGCCCGCGGGGGAGCGGCCGCGCAGGCGGACCCCGAGCGCCCCGAAGAGCGCGGCGTACCCCACCCCTCCGGCCACCCCGGCGAGCTGGTCGAGCGGCATGAGGCCCCACGCCACCGGTTCGAGGGCGGGCAGCACGCCGAGGTGGATCAGCGCCGGGGGAGCGGCGCCCAGCGTGCCGATGGCGAGACCCCATGCGGCGACGGCTCCGAGGCGGATGCGTGATCCCGGGACCTCGAGCCACCGGTGCCGAGCGGCGAGCCAGCCGAGCAGGATGCAGGCCGGTACGAGCAGGGCGAGGACCGTCGCGGGAGTCGCGACGAGCCACAGGCCGATGCGGACGAGCAGCGCCCAGCCGTACCCGGGGATGCCGTTGAGGAGATCGGCGTTGCTCAGGTCGCCGAAGCCGCCGGCCCCGTCGCCCGTGCCCGCGCCAGCGATCAGGGCCTGCGCCTCGGGCGGGAGGAGCAGGCCGACCGCCGCCGCTGCCGCGAGCGAGAGCAGCACCGCCACCGAGAACAGGCCGAGCAGTATCCAGGCCGTGATCCTCACCGCCCGGTCGGATCGCCAGAACAGCGCCGCCGTCAGCACGAGGCCCGCGAGCCCGTACGCTCCGAGGATGTCGCCCGCGAACAGCAGGGCCGCGTGCGCGAAGCCGAAGGCGAGCAGCCACCAGTGACGGCGCCAGAGCATGCTCCGCACGGCCTCGGGCCGCACGCCCCGGACGTGCCGAGACATGGCGAACTGCACCATGCCGTAGCCGAAGAGGAAGGCGAACAGGGGATAGATGCGCGCGTCGACGAAGAGGATCCCGATCACGGAGAGCACCAGATCGATCCCATCGCCGTCGACGGGGTGGTTGGTGTACAGCGGGGTGTCGTGCCCCCAGAGGTACACGGAGACATTGGCCACGGCGATGAGCAGCAGCATGAGCCCGCGCGCGAGGTCGGGCGCGAGGGCCCGCGGGGCGGCAGCTCCCGGAGTGGTGGATGTCGGGGCGGAGGGTGTCGGGGCGGTGGACGCCGGAGTTGCGGATGTGGGAACGGGCGTCGGAGCGTCGGGTGTCGAGGCGGGCATCGATCTCCCTCGGGTCGGTGCGCGGATGCGGTGCTGAAGACGGAGCGCTTCCACGCTAGCGAAGGTGTACCGGCTCCGCACTCTCGTCGATCCCACGCACCCGGGCACGGTCGCGCCTCGGGCGCACTCCGCTCAAGCCTCGGCCGTATACCGGCCACCCGCCGCCCTTGACATTTGCCCATATGGGCATATGATCGGTGTCATGGCACGAGCAGCTACGACGTCGGATGCGTTCAACGCGATCGCCGAGCCGCAACGGCGCGAGATCCTCGTCCGATTGCAGGGGGGCGAGCGGGCGGTGGGGGAGTTGGCCCTGGAGCTCGGGATGACCCAGCCCCAGGCGTCCAAACACCTCCGCGTTCTTCGCGAGGTCGGGCTGGTGCAGGTGCGTGGCGCGGGCAAGCAGCGCCTGTACGAGCTGGATGCCGGCGGGCTCCTGCCGGTGCGGGAGTGGCTTGGCGGCTTCGAACGGTTCTGGAACGAGAGCTTCGACCGCTTGAGCGAGTACGTCCAGGGCCTGGATCGACCTCGGCGGGGGGAGTAGTCCATGCATGGAACGGCCGACCGCGAGATCGTGGTCTCACGCGTCATCGATGCCCCGCGAGAGCTCGTCTTCGAGGCCTTCACCGACGTTCGGCACCTCTCGCGATGGTGGGGGCCCGAGGGGTTCACCACGACGACCCGATCATTCGAGTTCAGGGTCGGAGGGAGTGGAGCTTCATGATGCACGGCCCCGACGGCACCCACTACCCGGAGTGGATCCTCTGGCGCGAGATCGTCCCGCCCGAGCGGATCGCGATGCTGCACGGGGAGTTCCGCGACGACCCGAACGCCTTCGACTCGTTCCTGAGCTTCCATCGGCTGGGAGAGGGGACCCGGATCGTGATGCGCACGGTGTTCCCCACGAAGGAGCTCCGGGACGAAGCGGTGGAGCGGTATCGGGCGATCGAGGGCGGCCGGCAGACGCTGAGCAGCCTCGCGGCCTACGTCGCCGAGATCTCGGATACCGGCCGGTAGCAGAGCAAGGAGTCATCATCTCACTCGTCCGCGTTCACAATTTCTCCGTCTCGCTCGACGGCTTCGGCGTCGGCGAGGGGCAGCGCCTGGAGGAGCCGTTCGGCCATGCCGGAACCCGGCTGCTCGAGTGGGCCATTCCGACCCGCACGTTCACGGAGATGGGCTTCCATGGCGAGCAGGAGGGGACCGTCGGCATCGACGAGGCCTTCGCGAGTCGCTGGAACACCGGTATCGGTGCCGAGATCATGGGGCGCAACAAGTTCGCGCCCGAGTCGGGGCGGTGGCCGGATGAGGAGTGGAGGGGATGGTGGGGCGAGGACCCGCCCTTTCGCACCCCGGTCGTCGTGCTCACCCATCACCCGCGACCGCCGCTCGAGCTCGACGGCGGGACCACCTTCTACTTCGTCGACGCCGATCCCGCCGAGGCGCTGACCCGAGCTCGCGAGCTCGCCGGGGAACTCGATGTCCGGATCGGCGGCGGCGCCACGATCATCCGCGAGTTCCTGCGCGCTGACCTGGTCGACGAGATGCACGTCGCCGTCGTGCCGATCGTCCTCGGTTGAGGCGAGCGGCTCTGGGACGGGCTGGAGGGCCTGGAACGGCGTTTCCGCATCGAGGCCGTCGTCTCGCCGAGCGGGGTCGTTCACATGATGTTCTCTCGCCGCCGCGATCGGTGATCGAAGGGGGTTATTGGGGTGGTGAGGGAGACCGCCCTCGAGCTAATCTGACATAATATAGATTATCGACGAACAGACGAAAGCGGCAGCCGTACCGCGACGAATCGTTGTCGCCGTACCGCTTCGAAGCTCCGTCCCAGAGCTCCGTCCCAGAGCTCCGTCCCAGAGCTCCGTCCCGGAGCTCCGTCCCGACATCCGATCTCCGCCGTCGCATCGAAACCCGCGCAGTGTGAATACGTCGACGGAGGGATGCGACGATCGATCGGGCTCCGCGAAGCGGCGCTCACCGCAGCTGACATAAGCACATGCGAGGGCGACGCCAAGCGCTCGACGCCAAGCGCTCGACGCCAAGCGCTCGACGCCAAGCGCTCGACGCCAAGAACGTGACGCCGAGAGCGCCGCACCTGAGGGCTCGCAATCAGGAGCTCAGCGACAGCGCGGCCCGGACGCTCAGCGCGGACGCCCCGACGGTTCCGAGCTCGCCCGCCAGGAGCAGCAGATCGCTTCTCCCGAGTCCGAGCGCGCCGCCGGGCTCGGAGACGAGGCTCAGGCCGGCTAGGCCGAGCGCGCCGGCGATGAGGAGCCCGCCGCCCAACGTGAGCGCGACTCGCGCGAACCCGCCGAGCGCCGGCCGCGCCGCTCTCGCTCCCGGCACGAAGATCCGGGCGATGGCGAACGCGAGCACGCTGAGCGCGAGCGCGCCGAGCACATCGCTCGGACGGTGCCAGCCGTACGCCAGCAGCTGCCAGGCGACGACGCCGAGCAGCGCGGCGCCGAGCAGCGCGAAGACGGCCCGCGAGCGATCCGGAACCGCCCAGATGAGGGCCATCGTCAGCACCGCGAACACCGTCATGTGGCCGCTTGGAAAGGTGTTCGGCGCGTCGAGCTCGAAGAGGCCGGGGCGCTGGAGGAACTGCTGCTTGAGCAGCTGCGACGCGACGATCGCGAGCGCGGAGACTCCGGTCACGCCCAGCGCTCGGCGGAACCCGTGCACCGCGAGCGCGAACGAGCCGAGCAGCACGAGGGCCAGGATCACCGAGGGCACCGACACGAGGTTCAGCGGGGCCGGCGGCGTCGTGGTGAACGACGCCGCGTCGAGCACGCTGGCCTCGGCCTGCTGACCGAGGGCGCTCTGCACGCCGAGCACGTACGAGAGCGCCCCCACGGCCGCGGCGACGACCGCGAACGCGAGGGCCCTGATCCGGCCCCTGGCGCCTGCAAGCATGGTGGTGCTCCCCTGGTGTCCTGCGGAGATGACGGTACTGGTGGAAACGGTGGCTCTGCGCGCCGGTTCGGCCGGCCCGACGCGCGCGCTCCGCGCCCCGGGCGAGCCGCTCTCCGTGCAGGGAGCGCTCGAACGATAGGCCCAGAGTAACCGGGCGAGCTAGCGGTCTCCTGGATGCCGCCCGTCCGCCGGCTGTGCGCGGGGTGATGGTGAGTGGCGCTTCGCGTCCGCCGTGCGCACCGCTACCCCTCGCTGCGCTCCGTAGGCTGCCGCAGTGGCGGCACGGCGGTGCGCGACGAACGCTTCGCGTCCGCCGTGCGCACCGCCCACAGCGCGAGCGCGGCAGCCGTCGAGACGTTCAGCGAATCGACCCCGTGATCCATGGGGACGACGACCGAGCGGGCCGACGAGGCGAGCGCCCGTCGCGTCAGACCCGCTCCCTCCGTGCCGAACATCAGGGCAACCCGTTCGGGAACGTGCTCGACGAAGTCGGCGAGGTCCTCGGCGTCGTCCTGCAGCGCGAACGCGGTCAGCTCGTATCCGGATTCCCGGAACATCGGTCCGGCTTCGCGCCAGTCTGGCAGACGCGCCCAGGGCACCTGGAGCGTCGCTCCCATGCTCACGCGCACCGCGCGCCGGTAGAGCGGATCGGCGCAGGCGGGGCTCAGCAGGACCGCGTCGGCGCCGAGCGCGGCCGCCGAGCGGAAGATCGCGCCCACGTTCGTGTGATCGGCGAGGTCCTCGAGCACGACGACGCGCCGGGAGGCCGCCAGCAGCTCGACCGGATCCCGCTCCGTCGGGCGGTGCATCGACGCGAGGGCGCCCCGGTGCATGTGGAAGCCCGTGAGCCGCGCGAGCTGGTCTGGCTCCCCCACGTACACGGGCACCTCGGGGTGGGCGGCGAGCAGCGGCTCCACCTTCGGCAGCCACTCCTCCAGGATCAGCGCCGAGCGCGGTCGGTGTCCGGCCCGCAGCGCGCGCTCGATCACCTTGGGAGATTCTGCGAGGTACAGGCCCTCGGCCGGCTCCCGCACCCGCCGCAGCGCGACGTCGGTGAGCTGCGTGTAGTCGGCGAGCTCGGGCGCCTGGAGGTCTGCGATGCGATGGATCCTCACCGTCCGGACTCCCCCGCGTCGACGGCTGCGCCGCGCCGCGCGTCCGGCTCCGCGCGCTCCGCCGCGGTCTCGCGCAGGAAGCCGGCGACGAACACCGTCGCGTCCTCGACCGCCTCGTAGTGCACGAGATGGCCCACGCCGGGTACGATCCTCAGCCGGGATCCGCGGATGGCGCGCTGCAGCCGGAGCTGCTCGGGCAGCGGCGTGATGTCGTCCCGATCTCCGACGATCAGCAGCGTCGGGGCGGCGAACGCCGCAGCGAACTCTCCCACCGTGTGGGACACCGAGGCCCGGAAGGCCTGGAGCAGCGTCGCAGAGTCCGAGAAGTCGCTGAAGTGCTCGGCGTGCTGCCGGTGGATCCAGGAGCGCAGCTCGGGATCGCGCGTCTTCGCCATCACCTCGCTCATGACCCGCACGATGAGCGGGTCGCCCAGCAGCCGCCGGGCCCGCGACTCGGGCAGCACGGCGGCGGCCCGGTAATAGGCGATGGCGAGACGGGTCATGGCGCCGTTCGGGCCCTCCAGCGCCGGCGAGGAGATCGGGTTGATCAGCATGATCCGGCTCGGGTCGAGCCCGTCCGCGATCGCCCTCGCGACGACCAGCGAGCCGAAGGAGTGCCCGAGGATGCCGAAGCCCCCTGGCGCGATCTCGGCGACGAAGGCCCGCAGCCACTCGCCGTACAGCCGAAGATCGTGCTCGCGACCCGGGATCGCCGGCGTGCGCCCGAATCCGGGCAGATCCGGGACGACGACCCGCAGCTCGGGGGCCGTCTCGGCGAGCAGTCCGGCGAGGCCCTCGAGCCCGTGGTGGTCGCCGCGGAAGCCGTGGACCAGGATCAGCGGCTCGCCGGCCGGATCCCCGTACTGCCAGGCGCGGGTGCGGATCCCGAGCGTCGGGACGAGCAGGTCGGGCGATGCGTCACTCACGTAGCGAGTGTATCCGCGGACCATCCGCGTGCCCTGATAGGACCGGTGCGCCCGATGTCCGAGGTCGTCGATAGCATCGAGGGTGACGAAGGGACAGATGTGACCGACCGACTCCCCCTCTGGGCTGAGAACCTCGCCGTGTTCGACACCGAGACGACCGGCATCGACACCTCGGGCGCGCGTATCGTGAGCGCCGCGGTGGCGCTGCTCGGCGGAGGCGGCGAGGTGGTCGAGCGCTACGACTGGTTGCTCGATCCCGGGGTCGAGATCCCCGCCGCGGCGGTGCGCGTGCACGGCATCAGCACGGAGGTCGCGCGGTCGAGCGGTATGCGCGCAGAGGTCGGCATCGAGCAGATCGTCTCCATGCTCGCGTCGATGATCGACCGGGGCTTCCCCATCGTCGCCTACAACGCGCCCTTCGATCTGACGCTGCTGCGCGCCGAGGCCGCGCGCCACTCGGTGGGCTGGCCGGAGCCCCTCTCCCCCGTGATCGATCCGCTGATCCTCGATAAGCAGTTCGACCGGTTCCGCAAGGGGAAGCGCACGCTCGAGCTCGTCGCGCAGCACTACGGGGTCGAGATCGGCAACGCTCACGACGCGGGCGACGACGCGATCGCCGCGGGCCGGGTGCTGCAGGCGCTGGCGCGCAAGTACGCCGAGGTGATCCCCGGCGAGCTCGACGACCTGCACCGGGCGCAGATCGAGTGGGCGGCGGCGCAGGCCGCGAGCTTCCAGGAGTACATGCGGCGCGTGCGCGACGCCTCCTTCATCGCAGACGGCTCCTGGCCGCTGCGGTAGGTTCCGGAATACGGAAGAACCCCCGGATCTCTCCGGGGGTTCTTCCGTATTCCAGGGCTGCGATCAGGCGCCGAAGCCCTTGAAGCGCTGGTTGAACTTCTCGACGCGGCCTGCCGAGTCCATGATGCGCTGCTTGCCCGTGTAGAACGGGTGCGAGGCGCTCGAGATCTCGACGTCGATGACCGGGTAGGTCGCACCGTCGAGCTCGATGGTCTTGTCGCTCGTCAGCGTGGAACGGGTGAGGAAGGTCTCGCCCGACGCCAGGTCGCGGAACACGATCGCGTTGTACTCGGGGTGGATTTCGGTCTTCATGAGTAGTCCTTAGGATTGTCGCCTTGCATGGAGCGTGTAACAGCACGCTCCGAGGTCTTGGGATCGGCGGATGACCGCACAGCGTTCTATTTTAGCAGAAACAGCCTCGCTCGTCCGGACATCGCCCGCGGCGGAGCCGGGGCGTGTCGGGGCCCTGGGTCGTGGAGCGTCGCCTACGGCCGCGCGACCGCCGAGTAGCGGCCCTCGGAGACGCTGAGATCGAAGGGCATGCCGAAGGTCGCCTCGAGGTTCTCGGCGCTCAGCGTCTGCGCGATCTCGCCGGATGCCTGCACGCGGCCGTCGCGGATCATGAGCACGTGCGTGAAGCCGGGAGGGATCTCCTCGACGTGGTGGGTGACCATCACCATGGCGGGCGAGCCCGGCGACTGCGCGAAGCCCGAGAGCATCTGCAGCAGTCGCTCACGCGCGCCGAGGTCGAGGCTCGCGCTCGGCTCGTCGAGCAGCAGCAGCTCGGGATCCGTCATCACGGCCCTGGCGATCATCGCCCGCTTCCGCTCCCCGTCGCTGAGCGTGCCGAAGCGGTGGTCGGCGAACTCCGTCAGATCCCACTCGGCGAGGATGCGGTCGGCCTGCCGCAGGTCGATGTCGTCGTACTGCTCGTTCCACCGCCCCTCGACCGAGTACGCGGCGGTGAGCACGACGTCGCGCACCCGCTCCCCCGCCGGAATGCGTCGCGCACTCGCCGAGGAGGCGAAGCCGAGCCGATTGCGCAGCTCGAAGACGTCCACGCGGCCGAGGGTCGCGTCGAGGATCTGCACCTCGCCCGTGGTCGGGTAGTCGTTGGCGGTGGCGAGCTTCAACAGCGTGGTCTTCCCGGCACCGTTGGGGCCGAGGATCACCCAGCGCTCCGAGCTGTCCACCGCCCAGTTCACGCCGTCGAGGATCGGGCGGCGGTCTCGAACGTAGGACACATCGGTGAAGCGCAGCACATTGACCATGCGCTCAAGCCTAACCGCAGCGGGCCGACCCGCTCGCCCGCGCCACGCGGACGACCGCGGACGCGCCGGACAGTAGGCTGGTCGCTATGACCGAGACCTCCCCCGCGCGTCCCCTCGTCGTGCTCGACTGCGACTCCACCACCATCCGGGACGAGGTGATCGAGCTCATCGCCGACGAGGCCGGCACCAGGGCGCTCGTCGCCGAGGTGACCGAGCGGGCCATGCGGGGCGAACTCGACTTCGCGGAGAGCCTGCGCGAGCGGGTGGCGACGCTCGCGGGCACGCCCGCATCGGTGTTCCGACGCGTCTACGAGCGGGTCCGGCCGACGCGCGGCATCCACGAGCTGGTGGCCGAGGTGCACGCGCGCGGCGGTGTGGTGGGCGTGGTCTCGGGCGGCTTCCACGAGGTGCTCGACCCGCTCGCCGAGGATCTGCGGCTCGACCGGTGGCGGGCCAACCGGCTCGAGGTCGAGGGCGGGGAACTCACGGGACGCGTGCTCGGCCCGATCGTGGACGGGGCGGCCAAGGCCGCCGCGCTGCGCGAGTGGGCCGAGGAGGCCGGCATCCCGCTCTCCGCCGCGGTCGCCATCGGGGACGGGGCGAACGACCTGGAGATGATGGGGATCGCGGCGATCGGCGTCGGTTTCAACGCGAAGCCGATCGTGCGCGAGCGCGCCGACGTCTCCATCGAGGACGACCTCGCCCTCGCGATCCCGCTGCTCGACCGGCTGGGGTGACGCTACCCTAGAACCCCGGTTCCGAGGAGCCGACGAACCTCACCGTTCTCCGTGCACCGGCGAGTACTGCGCCCGGTGGACGATCGACGTACTCGCGTCCGGTCGGACTGCGCCATCGGAGCGCCCCGCCCGAATCCTGTGACACTCGCCACTGGGTGTGGTGCTTCAGCACGTGATGCCCACGGCAGAGGTGGGCAAGATTATCGGTGGCAGTCGGCCCGCCGAGTGCGGCGTCGACCGTATGATCGAGATCGCAGCGCGATACAGGAACCCGGCACCCCGGGAAGCGGCAGTGCCGATCGCGGGCACCGAGCATGCGGCGCATCTGCTCGCTCGGGCGGTACCGATCCACTGACAGCACCCGTCCGGTCGCCGATTCGAGAACGACGGTGCTCCACCGTCCGGTCTCGGACGCGATGCGGCCGGCGGTCGCCCCGTCGATCGGGCCGAACCCCACGAGCTCGGCATCGCGTGCGAGGTCGATGTCGCCGCCGAAGTCAGTGCTGTCGGCATGTTCAGCGTTTCCGGTACCTTCAGCGCTATCGGTGCCTTCGCCGTCGGCACGGGGAGCCTCGCCCTCAGGCCTCTGCCCCGCCTGCCCCGGCCGCCCTGCCTGCCCCGGCCCCCCTGACACGATCACCTGCACGCTCGCGCGCACGGACTCCCCCGTGCTGCCCGCGAACAGTGAGAACTCGTCGGACGAGAGCAGGAGATCGGCGAGGGCGTCAGCGCGCAGCTGATCACGCGTGCGAGCGGCAGGGGCTTCGGCCGAGGTCTCCTGCTTCAGTGCAGCGCGGACCTCGTCCTCGGGGGTCTCGCCCCGCGCGGGAACCCTCCGTTCGCCGTGCTCGGCGGCACGCGCGATCCGAGTGAGGCGGTCGTAGATGGCGTGTGCCTCGAGCGCCGGCAGCCGCGCGAACAGCTCGGCCATCCCGTCTTCGCCGTCGATGATGCACACCCGGCGTTCGGCGACCGCCTCGCGGTGTCGTTCATCGAGCGTGCGCTCGGCCCATCGCTCGGCGAGCCGTCGTGCGATCGGGCGCAGCCGACCGGGGGTCTCCCGGACTGCGATCTCCAGCACCTCCTGTTCGTAGCCGGCGCGCCTGCGGCGCAACTCCGGCGTGTCCGCCGCACCGATCACCATGCCGGCAGACGCTACTATGCGGGCGTGCGCGTACGAGATCTCCGCGCGGTCGAGGGCGCTCAGCGTCTCGACGTACTGATGCGAGAGGCGGTGGGCGAGATCCATCTGCCGCTCCGCCTCGTACTCGCTGATGCGGAACGCGGTGGCGAGCTCGGCGCGCAGCGAGCGGTACGCGAGTTCCGTGGCGGGGCCCGGCCCCGAGGCTCGAGCAGCGGCGCCCGAGGGATCGCCGACCGTCTGATCCATCGCCGCCGCGATGAGGGCGACCCGCGCGGCATCGGAGGCCCGCCGCTGCGCCTCCGCTCGTTCGAGCCACCCGATCACCTCTTCGAGCGGATGCGCATCCGAGCCGGCGCCGTCGCCGCCCGCTCCGGGAGCCGCGGAGCGGGTATCGGTGTTGCGGCTGCTGGTCATGAATCCATGCAACCACGGACCACTGACATTGGCGGATCGACGGACGGGACGGGCAGAACGGAACGGGCAGAACAGGTGGAACGGACGGAACGGGCAGAACGGACGAAACAGGTGGTGCGGGGCGCGGAGCCGGATCCCGACGGCGGAGCGCGGCCCGCGCTGAACGATACGGAGCGGGCGGTGGCGGCGCTCGTCGCGCAGGGGTGCAGCAACCGGATGATCGCCGAGCGCCTGCACCTCGCCCACGGCACGGTGAAGAACACCGTGTCGGCGCTGCTGCGCAAGTTCGGAGTGCACGACCGCACCGCGCTCGCGCTCCGGCTCGCCGGGCCGGGCTCGACCCGGGCGCGCTGACGCTCCGGCCTAGTGCCCCATCCCCAGGCCGCCGTCGACCGGGATGACCGCGCCCGAGACGTATCCCGCGTCGTCCCCCGCGAGCCAGGAGGCGACGCCGGCGATCTCCTCGACCTGGCCGAAGCGGCCGGCGGGGATCGAGTCGAGGTACTTCTTCTGCTGCTCCTCGGGCAGCGCGGCCGTCATGTCGGTCTCGATGAACCCGGGGGCGATGACGTTCGCGGTGATCCCGCGCCCGCCCAGCTCGCGGGTCAGGGAGCGGGCGAAGCCGACGAGCGCCGCCTTCGACGAGGAGTAGTTGATCTGCCCCGGCGAGCCGTAGAGGGCGACGACGCTCGAGAGCAGGATCACTCGGCCGAAGCGCCCCTTGAGCAGGCCCTTCGCGGCGCGCTTGACGACCCGGAAGGTGCCGGTGAGGTTGGTGTCGACGACCTCGCTGAACTCCTGCTCGCTCATGCGCAGCAGCAGGGTGTCGCGGGTGATCCCGGCGTTCGCGACGACCACCTCGACGGGGCCGAGCTGCGCCTCGATCTCGGTGAAGGCCGCGTTGATCGACGCGGCGTCGGTCATCTCGGCGCGCACCGTGAGCGATCCCTCGGGGCCCTCCCCGGATCGGGCGGTCACGGCGACGCGGTGCCCGTCGGCCATCATGCGCTGTGCGATGGCGTATCCGATGCCGCGGTTGCCGCCGGTCACGAGTACGGTGCGGGGGGTGCTCATGGAGGATCCTTCCGTTGGGGCTGCCTCAAGACTAGGGGAATCGGACGTGGCGACCGCTCCATCTTGCGGCGTGTATCCAGCGGCGGAGCGTAGGCTGGGAGGGATCGAAGAAGGAGCGCATGGCGAAGAGTTACAGCGTGACCTCGGCCGGGGTGAATCCGGCCGAGGATCGGGCGCACCGTATGCGCGTGTACTTCATCACGATGAGCCTGCGCGTCGTGTGCGTCGCCTCCCTGTTCTTCGTGCGCGGGTGGTGGGTGCTCCTCGCGGGCGCCGGGGCCGTGCTGCTCCCCTACTTCGCGGTGATGATCGCGAACGCCGTCGCGCACACGGGGGGTGAGCACCCCGAGGCTCCCGAACCGCTGCAGCTCACCGGCGCCGGCGCCGAGCCGGAGGAGACCGGACGCGAGGGCTCCCTCATCGTCGTCGATGCTCCCGCCGACCGCCGGGCCTCGCCCCCGGACGCGGCGGAGCCGGAGCCCGCAGCCGAATCCCGGGACGGCGCCTCCCCCGGCGAAGCCCGAGCCGAGCCTGCGTCGGCCGATCCCGGGGAGGAGCCGGCATGAGCGGCGTGCTCTCGGCCTCGCTCGGAGGCTCTCCCGCTCAGCGGTTCGAGTGCTCCCGCGCCGGGTGCAGAGAGGCCGCGGACTCGGCCATCCTGTGGCGCAACCCGAAGATCCACGACCCCGAGCGGCGGAAGACCTGGCTGGCGTGCGGTGAGCACCTCGAGACGCTGCGGGAGTTCCTCGCGGCGCGGGACTTCCCGCTCGAGGTGCGGCCGGTGTCGGATCTCGAGACGAAGGCCGACGAGGCATGACGGAGACGATGGCTCCCGCCCGAGCCGATGCGGGCGATCTGCCGCAGCCGGTCGAGCAGCCGGGCTGGAGCTTCCTGCGGAGCAAGCGATGGTTCGGCTACTTCACGCTGTTCGTGATCTTCTCCATCGCCTGCGTGTTCCTCGGCAACTGGCAGTTCGACCGGCGGGCCGAGGCGCGCGCCGAGATCGAGCGGATCGACGCGAACTACGAGGCCGCGCCCGCGCCCCTCCCCGAGGAGCTCCCCGACCTCGGCGGCTTCGACGAGGACGCGCAGAAGTGGCGCCCGGTGGTGGCGACCGGCGAGTACGTCGGCGATCCCTTCCTCGCGCGGAACCGCCCGGGCCCCGGAGGCGTGGGCGCCGACATGATCCAGGCGCTGCGCACCGCCGAGGGCAGCATCTTCTTCGTGGATCGGGGCTGGGTGCCGGTCGAGAGCTCGGCGCTGGAGCACCCGGACGAGGTGTTCGCCGGGCTGCCGCCCGCCCCCATGGGCGAGGTGACGGTGGAGGCCCGGCTGCGCGCGGGCGAACCCGAGATCAGCGGGCGCTCGACCTCGGGCAGCACGGTGGCGAGCATCGACCTGCCGGAGCTCGCGAGACTCGCCGGCGACCCCTCGTCCACCTACACCGGGGCGTACGGGATGCTCATCTCGGAGACCCCCGCGGCCGAGCAGGCCTTCGAGCACGGGCAGCTCCCGTCGAAGCCGGAGCGGGACGAGGGGCCGCACCTCTCGTACGCGCTGCAGTGGTACGTCTTCATCCTGATCGCGGGCATCGGGGTCGCCTACGCCGCGCGGCAGGAGTACCGCAGCCTGAACGCCGGCAACGACACCGTGCGCCGGCAGGATCGTCGCAGCGCCGAGCGCAGGCGGCGACGCGGGCCGTCGGACGCCGACGAGGAGGACGCGCTCCTCGACGGCTGAGACAGGGGGTTCGGCGGTGTCCGGCTGCGGCCCGGATCCCGAACCAGTTATGCGCTGCGCGGGTCGAGCCGGAGGCCGCTCTCGAACGCCCGCTCCTCCCCCGTCAGCGGGTCCGCGAAGGCGAGACGCTCCGCGAGCAGCTGCAGGGTGCTCGAGAAGTCGTAGGGGTCGGGGGCGAGGTCGACCGGGTACACGGGGTCGCCGAGCAGCGGCATGCCGAGCGCGTTCATGTGCACGCGCAGCTGGTGGGTCTTGCCGGTGTGCGGGCGCAGCAGGAACTCGCCGGCCCAGCGCCCGGCGTGACGCAGCACGCGCAGCAGCTCGATCGAGGTGCGGGCGTTCGGCTCGCCGAGGGTCTCGAGCACGGCGCGGGTGCCGCCCTCCTTCTCGAGACGGCTGATCCTGTACCGCGCACCGGCTCCGGGCGCCAGTCCCAGCGGCAGGGGATCCCCCGGTCGCCACGCGGGCGGCAGCCAGGCGAGCGCGCGGTAGGTCTTGCGCACCTCGCGCCGCTGGAACATCGACTGGTAGGCGCCGCGCGTCGCCCCGCGGCGGGAGAGGATCAGCAGGCCGCTCGTCACCCGGTCGAGGCGGTGGATCGCCACGAGCGAGTCCTCGCCCCTGGCAGCGCGCAGTCGGGTGACGACGCACTCGCGCACGAACTTCCCGTTCGGGGTGCTCGCGAGGAAGGCGGGCTTGTCGACGACGAGCAGGTCCTCGTCCTCGTACACGATCGCGACCTCGAAGGGGATGCGGGGCTCGTGCGGGACGGGCTTGTGGAACGAGTAGATGCCGCCGGGCTCGACGGGATCGGCGAGGGCCGCCCGCTCCCCGCCCTCGGTCGTGAGCGCTCCGTCGGTGACGAAGTACTCGGGGGTCAGCCTCATCGCGCCGAAGGCCTGCTCGCGGCCGAGGGTGCTCGGAATCACCGTCTCGGCGAGCCAGGCGCCGACGGTGGCGGGCACGGGCAGGTGCGCGCCGGCGTGCGTGCGGCGTCCTCCGGGCGCCCGCAGCCGCGCGGCGGAGATGCCGTCGCGCGGGGGAAGGAATCGCTGTTCGAAGGCCGCCACAAGTCAAGCAGTCTACCTACGCCGGCTCGATGAGCTCCAGCTACGCCAGCTCGATGAGCTCCAGGTACTCCTTCGACCAGTGATCCTCGGTCGCCTCGGGCATGATCAGCACGCGCTCGGGGTTCAGCGCCTCGACCGCCCCCTGATCGTGCGAGACGAGCACGACGGCGCCCGTGAAGTGGGCGAGGGCGTCGAGGATCTCCTCGCGGCTCGCGGGGTCGAGGTTGTTCGTCGGCTCGTCGAGCAGCAGCACGTTCGCGCTCGATACGACGAGCATCGCCAGGGCGAGGCGCGTCTTCTCCCCGCCCGAGAGCACGCCGGCGGGCTTGTGCACGTCGTCTCCCGTGAACAGGAACGAGCCGAGCACCTTGCGCGCCTCGGTCTCCGTGAGATGCTGCGACACGGAGACCATGTTCTGCAGCACGCTCGCGGCGACGTCGAGCGTCTCGTGCTCCTGCGCGTAGTACCCGACCTTGAGCCCGTGGCCCTCGATGATCTCGCCCGTGTCGGGCTCGTCGACCTCGGCGAGCAGGCGCAGCAGCGTGGTCTTGCCCGCGCCGTTCAGCCCCAGCACCACGACGCGCGATCCCTTGTCGATCGCGAGGTCCACCCCGGCGAAGATCTCGAGCGAGCCGTAGGACTTCGAGAGCCCCTGCGCCATGAGCGGGGTCTTGCCGCAGGGGGCCGGGTCGGGGAAGCGGAGCTTCGCCACGCGGTCGACCTGGCGCACCTCCTCGAGGCCCGAGAGCATCTTCTCCGCGCGCGCGACCATCTGGTGCGCGGCCGCGGCCTTCGACGCCTTCGCGCCGAAGCGGGCGGCCTGATCCTTGAGCACCGAGGCCTTCTTCTCGACGTTGGCGCGCTCCTTGCGGCGGCGCTCCTCGTCGGCGGCCCGCTGGCGCTGGTACAGCTTCCACCCCATGTTGTAGACGTCGATGACCTGGCGGTTGGCGTCGAGGTAGAAGACCCGGTTCACGGTCTCGCCGACGAGGTCGATGTCGTGGGAGATGACGATGACGCCGCCCTTGTACCCCTTCAGGAACTCGCGCAGCCACACGATGGAGTCGGCGTCGAGGTGGTTGGTCGGCTCGTCGAGGATCATCGTGTCGGCATCGCTGAAGAGGATGCGGGCGAGCTCGATGCGGCGGCGCTGACCGCCCGAAAGGGTCTTCAGCGGCTGATCCAGGATGCGGTCGGGCAGCCCGAGATTGTGCGAGATCGAGGCCGCCTCGGCCTCGGCGGCGTATCCGCCGAGCGCCTGGAACCGGTCGGTGAGGTTGCCGAAGCGCTTCATCGCCTTCTCCGCGACGGCGGGATCGTCGGAGGCCATGTCCTCCGAGGCCCTCGCCAAGTTCTTCGTCAGCGTTCCGAGGCCGCGGGCGTCGAGGATGCGGTGCCTCGCCAGCTGCTCGGGATCGCCGGAGCGGGGATCCTGCGGGAGGAAGCCGAGCTCCCCCGACACGGTGACCTTGCCCTCGGCCGGCTGCAGCTCCCCCGAGAGGGTGCGCGTCAGCGTCGTCTTGCCGGCGCCGTTGCGGCCGACGAGACCGATCTTGTCGCCCGGGTTGACCCGGAAGGCGACCTCCGACATCAGCCGGCGGGCGCCGACGTCGATCGCGAGGTCCTCGACGATGATCATGGCGGTGTCCTCACAACTCTCAGCGCCGGGCGAAAGCCCAGCACCTCATACATGTATGCACCGAGGGCTTCACCACCGGCACTCGAAATGCTCGGAGGATGATTCTCCGGAGAAGGCGCGCTTGGTTGGGTTTGGCGAGCGCGCTCAGCGCGCTGGAAGAGCGCGCCGGCGGAGAATCATCCTCCGAGCCGTGGGAAGCACTAAATGGCGAAGCCCAGAGCCCGCATCATGTCCCGTCCATCGTCGGTGATCCGCTCGGGCGTCCACGGCGGCATCCACACCCAGTTGATGCGGAAGGCCGTGACGAGCCCGTCCAGCGCCTCGGCGATGTCGTTCTCGATGACGTCGGTGAGCGGGCAGCCCGCGCTCGTGAGCGTCATGCTCACGACGAGGGCGTCGTGCTCCTCGTCGAAGGCGAGGTCGTAGATCAGCCCGAGGTCGACGATGTTGACGCCGAGCTCGGGGTCCGAGACGTCCTTCAGGGCCTCGAGGGCCTGCTCTCGGAAATCGGGGTCGATCGACGCGGGGGGCGTCGGGGTGCCGGCGGAATCGCTCATGCGATCAGCCTACGCCTTCGCGGCCTCGAGGAAACGGTCGTAGCCCTCCTCCTCGAGACGGTCGGCGAGCTCCGGGCCGCCCTCTTCGGCCACGCGGCCGTTCACGAACACGTGCACGAAATCGGGCTTGATGTAGCGCAGGATCCGCGTGTAGTGGGTGATGAGCAGCACGCCGAGGCCGGACTCGGCCTTGGCGCGGTTGACCCCCTCGGAGACGACCTTGAGCGCGTCGACGTCGAGGCCGGAGTCGGTCTCGTCGAGCACCGCGAAGCGCGGCTTCAGCAGCTCGAGCTGCAGGATCTCGTTGCGCTTCTTCTCGCCGCCGGAGAAGCCCTCGTTGACGTTGCGCTCGGCGAAGGAGGAGTCCATGCGGAGGTTGGCCATCGCACCCTTGACGTCCTTCATCCAGGTGCGGATCGCGGGCGCCTCGCCGTCGATCGCGGTCTTCGCGGTGCGGAGGAAGTTGGCGTTGGTCACACCGGGGATCTCGACCGGGTACTGCATGGCGAGGAACAGGCCCGCCTTGGCGCGCTCGTCGATCTCCATGTCGAGCACCTCTTCGCCGTCGAGCAGGATGGATCCGCTGTCGACGGTGTAGCGGGGGTGGCCGGCGATCGCGTAGGCGAGGGTCGACTTGCCCGAGCCGTTGGGGCCCATGATCGCGTGGGTCTCGCCCTGGCGGATCGTCAGGTCGACCCCCTTGAGGATCTGCTTGGTGCCCTGCTCGGTCTCGACACTGACGTGCAGGTCCTTGATTTCAAGAACGGAGCTCATGGTTCATATCTCTTTCGTAACGTTGGGGTCGATGTACACGTCGCCGTCTTCGATCTCGACGACGTAGACGGGGACCGGCTCGTAGGCCGGAAGATTCTGCGGGATGCCGGTGCACAGCGAGAAGGCCGAGCCGTGGGCCCAGCACTCGAGCGTGTCGCCCTCGACGAATCCCTCCGAGAGGCTGATCTGCCCGTGGCTGCAGGTGTCGCCGATGGCGTGCACCTGGCCCGAGCTGTCGAGCACCACGGCGATCGGCACGTCGTCGAGGACGACCCGCGTCGCCTGATCCTGCACCAGATCGCTGAGTGCGAGGGCTTTGTGGCGGGTCACTTGGCCACGACGCTCTCAGACAGCTCGGCCTCGACGGCGGCCTGCAGGCGCTCCTCGGTCTCGGCGTCGCCGATCTGCTGGATGACCTCGAGCAGGAAGCCGCGCACGACGAGCTTGCGCGCCTCCTCTTCGGAGATGCCGCGGGACTGCAGGTAGAACAGGTGCTCGTCGTCGAAGCGGCCGGTGGCCGAGGCGTGGCCCGCGCCCTCGATGTCGCCGGTCTCGATCTCGAGGTTCGGGATCGAGTCTGCGCGAGTGCCCTCGGTGAGCACGAGGTTGCGGTTCTGCTCGTAGCTGTCGGTGCCGGTGGCGCTGTTCCGGATCAGCACGTCGCCGATCCACACGGTGTGCGCGCCCTCGCCCTGCAGCGCGCCCTTGTAGGTGACGCGGCTACGGGTGTGGGGGGCGTCGTGATCCATGTAGACCTGGTGCTCGAGGTGCTGGCCGGCGTCGGCGAAGTACGCTCCGAGCGCCTCGCCGTTCGCGCCCTCGTGGTCGAGGTGGATGGCGGGGTTCAGGCGCACGATGCCGCCGCCGAGCGAGACGACGATGTGGGTGAGCGACGCGTCGCGCCCCACGGTGGCGTAGTGGCTCGCGAGGTGGACGGCCGCGTCGTCCCACTGCTGCACCGAGACCACGGTCAGCTTCGCGCCGTCGCCGACGACGATCTCGACGTTCTCGGTGATCCGGGCGTCGCCCGAGTTCTCGAGGATCACGAGGCCGTGGGCGTGGGGCGCCGCCTCGATGACGGTGTGCGCCGCGCGGGGGTTCGAGCCGAGGGCGTCGCGGGTGACGACGGCGGTGACCCGCTCGTCGCCCGACACGGTGACGAGGTGGGCCTCGCCGAAGGCGGTCCAGGCCGCCGCAGCCGCGCGATCCTCGGGGAGGCCTGCGCGGCCGATGCGGGCGTCGTCGCGGGCGATCCACTCGGAGCCGATGCCCGTCGCCTCGGTCACGGCGACCGGGAGACGCGAGCCGTCGAGCTCGCCGTTCAGCAGGTCGTCGAGCTTCGCGACGGGCGTGAACTTCCACACGGCCTCGCGTCCCGTGACCTCTGGGAAGTCGGCGACGTCGGCCGACTTGGGCCGCTCCGACCGGGTCTGCACCGGGATCTTCGAGTCCCAACCCCCGTCGGAGTGCGCCTGCAGGCCGTGCTGAGCGCCGTTCTGCGGTGCGGGTGCCGTCTGAGTTGCAACAGCTTCGGTCATTATCCGACGGATCCTTCCATGCCCATCTCGATGAGCTTGTTCAGTTCGAGGGCGTACTCCATGGGCAGCTCGCGGGCGATGGGCTCGATGAAGCCGCGCACGATCATGGCCATCGCCTCCTCCTCGGCGAGCCCGCGGCTCATGAGGTAGAAGAGCTGGTCCTCGCTGACGCGCGAGACCGTGGCCTCGTGGCCGAGCTCGGCGTCGTCGGTGCGGATGTCGATCGCCGGGTACGTGTCGCTGCGCGAGATCGTGTCGACCAGCAGCGCGTCGCAGACCACCGAGTTGGCGGCGTGGTGGGCGTTCGCCTCCACGCGCACCTCGCCCCGGTAGCCGGTGCGGCCGCCGCCGCGCGCGATCGACTTCGAGAGGATCGACGACTTGGTGTGCGGCGCGAGGTGGATCATCTTCGCGCCCGCGTCCTGGTGCTGACCGGGGCCCGCGAACGCGACGGAGAGGGTCTCGCCCTTGGCGTGCTCGCCGGTCAGGTAGATCGACGGGTACTTCATGGTCACCTTGGAGCCGATGTTGCCGTCGACCCACTCCATGGTCGCGCCCTCCTCGGCGACCGCGCGCTTGGTCACCAGGTTGTAGACGTTGTTCGACCAGTTCTGGATCGTCGTGTAGCGCACGCGGGCGTTCTTCTTCACGATGATCTCGACGACGGCCGAGTGCAGGGAGTCAGACTTGTAGATCGGCGCCGTGCAGCCCTCGATGTAGTGGACGTAGCTGTCCTCGTCGGCGATGATGAGCGTGCGCTCGAACTGGCCCATGTTCTCCGTGTTGATGCGGAAGTAGGCCTGCAGCGGGATCTCGACGTGCACGCCCTTCGGGACGTACACGAAGGAGCCGCCCGACCACACGGCCGTGTTGAGCGCCGCGAACTTGTTGTCGCCCGAGGGGATGACCGTGCCGAAGTACTGCTCGAAGATCTCGGGGTGCTCGCGCAGCGCCGTGTCGGTGTCGAGGAAGAGCACGCCCTGGGCCTCGAGGTCCTCGCGGATCTGGTGGTAGACGACCTCGGACTCGTACTGCGCGGCGACGCCCGCGACGAGGCGCTGGCGCTCGGCCTCGGGGATGCCGAGCCGCTCGTAGGTCTCCTTGATCTCCTCGGGAAGGTCGTCCCAGGAGGTCGCCTGCTTCTCCGTCGAGCGCACGAAGTACTTGATGTTGTCGAAGTCGATCTCGGAGAGATCCGCGCCCCACGACGGCATCGGCTTGCGGCCGAAGATCTGCAGGGCCTTCAGGCGGCGCTGCAGCATCCACTCGGGTTCGTTCTTGAGCTCGGAGATCTCGCGCACGACCTGCTCGTTGAGGCCGCGCTTGGCTGTCGCGCCCGCCTCGTCGGCGTCGTGCCAGCCGAACTCGTACTGGCCCAAACCCTCGAGCTCGGGCCGATCAATCAGCACCTCTGGCATCGTTCACATCCCTCGTTCGTCTCCGCCGCCGGAACCAGAGCGAAGCCGGAGGGATCCGGATCCGGGGCGCCTCCGAGGCACCCAACTGGCTCCCTGCAGCGGTGCAGTATTCTGGCCTTCGGACCATCCGGGCGATTCGATGCTGATGCACCGCGCGCCCGGGTCGTCGTACGCAACCACAGCTTCCCATTCTACAGGTGTCCCGCTCAAAACGGGAGAGCCCACGCAAATCATCTGACGATGCGGAGCTGGCCGTCGAGAGGAGCCTCGTTGTCACCCGCGAGCACGTCATCAGCCGCACCAGCTCCTCCCTCCCCCGCCGGCGGCGCAGAGCTCGGCGGACGGTCCCTCCCCCGGCTCCTCCCCCTCGCTGCCTGGGCCTCGTTCGTGCTCAACGTCGTCATCATCGCCACGGGCGGTGCGGTGCGCCTGACGGGATCGGGCCTCGGCTGCAGCGAGTGGCCGCTCTGCACGCCCGAGTCCCTCACCCCCACTCCCGAGATGGGCATCCACGGCATCATCGAGTTCGGCAACCGTACGATCACCGGCGTGCTGCTGGCGGTCGCCCTCGCCGTGCTGCTCATCCTGCTGCACGGCGCCGGCGGACGGCGCTCGCTCGGCAGCGCACTGCGGTTCGCGGCAGGCGGAATCGTCGCCGGCGTCGTCGCGGGGGTGATCGCCTATGCCGTCGGACTGCCGACGTTCGTGTGCTTCTCGGCCGTGCTGCTGCTCGTCGTCGTCCTCGCCGCCGCGCGATCGCTGAACATCACGTCCCATCGGCGCGACCTCGTCACCCTCGCGTGGCTCGTGCTCGTCGGGGTCGTCGCCCAGGCGTTCGTCGGGGGCATCACGGTGCTCACCGAGCTCAACGCCTTCATCGTGGGATTCCACTACGTCGCATCGCTGGTGCTCGTCTGCGTGACCGCGGCGTTCCTCGTGCGTATGTACGAACCGGAGGGGCCGCGCGGGCTGGCGGTGCCCCGCGGCTTCGCGATCCTGACCCACGTCACGACCCTCGGCATAGCGATCATCGTCCTCATGGGCGTGCTGACCACCGCCTCGGGGCCGCACTCGGGCGATGAGGATGTCGTCCGCGACGGTTTCGACGCGACGTTGCTCAGCCATCTCCACGCCTGGCCCGGCTACGCGACGCTCGTGCTCGTGATCGCGCTGCTCGGCTGGGCGGCCGCGCGTCGCCTCCGCCCGCTGCGCTGGACCATCGCCCTGCTCGCGCTGCTGCTCGTGCAGATCGGGGTCGGTATCTACCAGGCGCGCAGCGGTCTGCCGCCGCTCGCTGTCGGCGTGCACATGGTGCTCGCCTCGCTCACCGCGGCGAGCATGACGGTCACGGTGCTGCGGCTGAAGCGGCCGGTGGCCGGGAGCGGCGCCGAGTAGGGGTCGCCGCCGTGCGGTTCCTCGGAGCCTCGCTCGGACTGGCACTGGTATGCGTCTACGCGGTGCTCGGAGCGTTCACGATCAACGACTGGGCTGTGGTCGCCGCGAGCGGCGTCCCCCTCGAAAGAGCTCGCGCGGCGATGACCGCGGAGGGCCAGCCCTACAGCGCGGCGCCGGGCGTCGCGTTCGCGGTCGCGGGGGTTCTCCTGGGCGCCGCGTGGGCGGCGGTCACCGGGGCAGTCCGTGCGATCCCGGGGTGGGGCTGTTCCGCGGGGTGGTGCGCGCTCCTGATGCTCGGCTCGCCGGCGTTCTTCGCGGCCGGCTTCTCGAACATGATGTCGGTCGGCGACACCTTCGTCGACTGGCGTCCCGACTCGGCCCGGGCCATCGAGCGGCTTTTCCATCTCTCGAGCGCGATCGCGGGGATCCTGCTGCTCGGGATCCTGGCCGCAACGGCGGGGCGCGCGCTCCTCAGGGCCCGGCGGCGGGCGCCCGGCGCGCCGTCGTAGTCGCCGGAGCCGAGCCCCGGGCTGAATCCTCGCAGCTCCGAACCCGGGCTGAACGCCGTCGAGAGGCGGATTATCGCCGCAGATCCTCTCGTTCGCATCGAAGATCCGCCTCTCGGCGCTGTCGCTTTCGCCGCGGGTATGAACGGACTCACCGAGGCGGTGAGAACGGGGCTGCGCGAGACGGAAGCGGCAGAGCGGACTCGGTGTCGTCGCCTGAGACCTCGTCGAGCAGGCGGGCGAGCGCGGGTCGGATCCGCCCCTGCGTGCGTCCGCTGAACTCGAGCATTCTGCGTCCCGAGGGCGGCAGCCGACCCACCAGCTCCTCGGGGAAGAAGACCAGCAGCCGCCATCCCGCGTCACGGGCAGCCTGGTGCTTGCACGCATCCCGTCTTCTCTGCCGTGGTGAGGAGAAGTGCTGCTCGCCGTCGTACTCGAAGAGGCTTCGGGTCGCGACGTCGGCCGCGTCGAAGCGGCCGATCCAAGTGCCGTTCTCGTCGAAGACCTCGAACTGCACCTGCAGTTCGGGCATCCCGACGCGCACCCCGGCGAGCCGCATCAGCGTCTCCATGCGCGACTCTGCGCCGACGCGGGCGAGGGCGGCCGCCTCCCGGAAGCGGACGACACCACGCCCCATCGCCGAGCCTGCGAACCGTCCGAGTTCTTCCGGGAGCACATGGACCTGCTGATCGTAGCGAGCGGGGTCCCGGCGCAGCAGGTGGTCGAGCGCGACCACGAGCTCACGGAACGGGAGAGCCGCGGCGGACTGCAGCACCGCGATGAGCGGTGGCGAGACCGGGATCCAGTAGTCGTGCTCAGGGATCGCGCATGAGAACTCCGGGGCGTCGGACCGGTGCCGGTGCCCCGTCGCACCCCTGCACGTGACGCGTCCCATGCGCTCGGGCGAGGAGATGTCGACCGGTGCCTGCTTCGGCACGCGGATCGGACAGCCGAGCAGGGCGAGCGCGGTCAGGTGGCTGAAACGCTCGCCGGGGCGGAGACGCGGGAGGTACTGCAGGGCCCGCCCGTACAGGGTTTCGGCTACGGGGGACTTCGAACGGACGCCGTGGAAGGGTCGGTGCCAGCGCGGGTGGACGAAGGTTCCCGGACCGTAGCCGAATCCCACCGCCTCCCGGACCAGGAACGGCCGGTCGGCGAAGTCGTCGTCCGTCGTTCGGGACCGCGTGCTCATCCTGCAAGGGTGCCTCATGAGGGGCACCGGCCCGGGGCATCCACAGGGATGTGGGCGAAACCGGCAGGATCGCGCGCTGTGAGCGAAGGACATTCGGTCGCGAGCAGCAGCTCGACCGGCCCGCTCCCTGGCGCATGCTCGCGAATCATGCTCAGGAGTCCGGCGAGAGGCGGAAAACGCCGGGGAACTCGGGATCTCAGAGCGAGATTCCGCCTCTCGCCGGAGCGGTCACCGGGGCGGTCCTCACTCGACGGCGTGTCCCGTCCCGGGGCGGATCTCCGAGACGGCCGCGAGGGCGCGTTCGAGGTCGGCCCAGAGATCCTCGACGTGCTCGATGCCGATGCTCAGCCGCACGAGCGACTCGGGCACCTCGACGGGCTCGGCCGAGTGTCGGCGACGGCGTTCCACGAGCGACTCCACGCCGCCCAGGCTCGTCGCGGGCGTGAACAGGCGCAGTGCTCCCACGAAGGCGTCGGCGGCTTCGGCCCCGCCCCCGAGCTCCACCGAGACGACGGCGCCGAAGCCGTCGAGCTGAGCGCGCGCTCGATCGTGGCCGGGATCCGACGGGAGCCCGGGATAGCGCACCCGCGAGATCGCCGGGTGCTCGGCGAGTCGCCTCGCGAGCTCGCCCGTCGTCTCCTCCGCGCGGTCGAGCCGCAGCGCCATGGTGCGCAGGCCGCGCAGCGCGAGCCAGGCCTCGAAGGGGCCCGGGATCCCGCCCTGCAGGGTGCGGCGCTTCGCGAGCCGTGCGCGGAGATCCTGATCCCTCGTCACCGCCAGCCCCAGCAGCACGTCCGAGTGGCCCGCGATGAACTTGGTGGCGGAGTGCACCACCACGTCGGCGCCCGCCCCGAGGGGCCGCTGCCTGAGCGGCGTGCTGAAGGTGTTGTCGACGACGACCGTCGCGCCGCGCTCGCGTGCGAGGGCGGTCAGCGCGGGCAGGTCGACCACGTCGAGCATCGGATTGGTCGGCGACTCGAGCCAGATCAGGTCGGCGCCGTCGAGTGCCCGCGCCGTGGCGTCGACGTCGAGCGGATCGACCTCGCGCAGCTCGAGCGCCCCCTCGGCGGCCAGCTCGCGGGCCAGTCCGATCGTGCCGTTGTAGGACGCGCTCGGAACGACCGCGACGCCGCCGATCGGCGTCAGCGACAGCGCCGCCGAGACGGCCGCCATCCCCGAGGCGAAGGCGAGCCCCGGCACCTCGGTGCCCTCGAGCGCCGCGATCGCGCTCTCGAGCGGCTCCCACGTCGGGTTCGCGTAGCGCGCGTAGACCCGCTCCCCCGGTTCCGGCGCGCCGGAACCGCGGAACGTCGAGCTCAGCACGATGGGCGGATTGAGGGCGCCGTCGGGCTCGGGATCGGGCCGCCCGAGGGCGACGACCGCGGTGCTGGGATGGAACTCGTCTGCGTGGCCGGTCATGCCCTCAGCGTACCGCCGCGGCCCGGCGTCCCAGGATCACGCAGATGAGCGTGGTGCAGAGCACGAGGATGTACGCCGAGAAGCCCCAGACCTCGGGGCGCCAGGAGGCGACCGTGCACAGCGTGACGATGGATCCGGCCCCGATCAGCGCGTAGAACGAGGCGTTCTCCGAGCGCGGATCGCGCCACGCCTTGATGAGCGTCGGGATCGCGGCGATCGCGTCGGCGGCGATCGCGAAGAGCACCGCGAGCGGCGCGTTCCCGAGGGCGAGCCAGACGACGATCGCGACCAGGGCGACGCCGCCGCAGGAGAGGTCGAACGCCGACAGGCGCACCCTGCCGTGCCGCGACACGAGACCGGACACGAGCACGAGCAGGGGTGCGAGGCCCGACGCGAGCGTCTGCAGTGCCGGCATCCCGACCCCGGCGTCGAGCTGGGCGAGGAAGCCGATCAGCGGGGCCGCGGCCCACAGCGACCAGGAGACGAGGTTGGGGCGCACGCGGCCGCGCAGCGTCAGGTACGCGTACCTCAGTGCGCCGATCAGGCTGAACACCATGCTCAGGAAGACCCAGCGCGGATCGATCATCGCACTCCTCCGTCGACGGCCGCCGTCCTACTCCGCGGTCGCGAGGACCTCCGCGTGCGGCATGAGCAGCCAGCCGTCCGGATCCTCGGCCCAGCGCTGCCAGCCGGCCGAGATGCGCTCCAGCTTCGCCCGGTCGGCGAGGCCGAGCCGGATCGCGTTGTCGGCGAACGCCGAGGCGACGGCGCGCTCGGCCCACATGCCGCCCCACCAGGCGCGGTCCTCGTCGGCCTCGAACAGCCAGAGCGAGGCCGAGCAGGCCACCTCGCCGAAGCCCGCCCGCCGCGCCCACGCCTTGAGATGCCGCCCCGCCGCCGGCTCCCCGCTGACGCCGCGGTGCACCCGGAGGTAGAGGTCGAGCCACTCGGAGAGCTCCGGGGAACCGGGCGACCAGATGACGCCCTCGTAGTCGACGTCGCGGGCGGCGACCACGCCGCCCGCGGCCGTCACCCGGCGCATCTCGCGCAGCATCGCGACCGGGTCGCCGACGTGCTGCAGCACCTGGTGGGCGTGCACGACGTCGAAGGAGGCGTCGGCGAACTCGAGCGCGTAGGCGTCGCCGGTCGTGAACTCGAGGTTCGCGAGGTCCCGCTCCACCCCGTCCCGACGTGCGGTGCCGACGACCTCCTCGGACGCGTCGACCCCCACGACCCGGCCCGGGGCGACGAGCTCGGCGAGATCGGCCGTGATGGTGCCGGGGCCGGACCCCACGTCGAGCACGCGCATCCCGGGGCGGAGCCGCGGGATGAGGTAGGCCGCGGAGTTCTCGGCCGTTCGCCAGGTGTGCGAGCGCAGCACGCTCGCGTGGTGTCCGTGGGTGTACGCGTCTGCCATGGGTGCAGCCTAGCGCGCCGCCGAGAGCGCGGACGCGCGCCGCGGCCGCGCCGGAGGCGCCGATCCGGAGCCGGCTAGAAGGGCAGCAGCGGGTCGACGGCGATCGCGAGCGACAGGATCGAGAGGTAGCTGATGGAGCCGTGGAAGACCTGCATCGGCTTGCCCTCGCGACCGCGGATCGCGCTGCCGTAGAGCCGGTGCGCCTGCACGATGAAGTAGCCGCCCGAGAGCAGCGCCACCGAGGTGTACAGCCACCCGATGCCGGGGGCGGGCAGGAGCAGCAGGCTCGACGCGACCGTCGCCCACGCGTAGAGGATGATCTGCAGGCCGACCGTCGCGCGCCCGCGCACCACGCCGAGCATCGGCACGCCGGCGGCGGCGTAATCGTCGCGGTACCGCATCGAGAGCGGCCAGTAGTGGGCCGGGGTCCAGAGGAAGATGACGAGGAAGAACACCCAGGCGGGCCAGCCGAGGTCGCCCGTGACCGCCGCCCAGCCGATGAGCACGGGGAAGCAGCCCGCGATGCCGCCCCAGATGATGTTCTGCTCGCTGTGGCGCTTCAGCACGAGCGTGTAGACCACGACGTAGAAGAAGATCGCCGCGGCGGAGAGCGCGGCGGCCAGCCAGTTGGTCGTGGCCCACAGCCAGACGACGGAGAGCACGCCGAGCACCCACGAGAAGACGAGCGCGCTGCGGTCGGAGAGCTCTCCCGTGACGAGCGGGCGGTTCTTCGTGCGCTTCATCTTGCGATCCATGTCGCGGTCGATGTAGCAGTTGAACGCCCCGGCCGAGCCGGCGCTCATCGCTCCGCCGAGCAGCGTGGCGAGCACGAGCCAGAGGTTCGGCAAACCCTGCTGCGCGAGGATCATGGCGGGGACCGTGACGACGAGCAGCAGCTCCATGACACGAGGCTTCGTGAGGGCGACGTACGCCTTCACCGTGCGCCCGAGGCTCTTCGCCTTCGGTGCGGCCGGGAGCGAGGAGGGCGCTGCTGGGGTCTGGATCTCGGAGGACATCACCACCTATCGTACCCCGAGCGCCTGTAGGCTTGACAGCAGTGTGCGCAGAGTAGAGGCGCTCCCATTCAGAGAGGCTGGGCAATTGGGAAACGAACTGCAGTGGGATGAACTCGACGATCGTGCCGTCGACACCGCGAGGGTGCTCGCGGCCGACGCCGTCGAGAAGGTCGGGAACGGGCACCCCGGAACGGCGATCAGCCTGGCCCCAGTGTCCTACCTGCTCCACCAGAAGGTGATGCGGCACGATCCCTCGGATCACGAGTGGATCGGCCGCGACCGCTTCATCCTCTCCGTCGGCCACTCCTCGCTGACGCAGTACGTGCAGCTCTACCTGGGGGGCTACGGCCTCGAGCTCGAGGACATCGAGTCGCTCCGCACCTGGGGTTCGAAGACCCCCGGGCACCCCGAGTACGGGCACACCCCCGGCGTCGAGATCACCACCGGCCCGCTGGGGCAGGGCCTCGCGTCCGCCGTCGGCTTCGCCTTCGCCGCGCGCTACGAGCGCGGCCTCTTCGACCCCGAGGCGGCGCCGGGCACGAGCCCCTTCGACCACTTCATCTACGTCGTCGCGGGCGACGGCGACCTGCAGGAGGGCGTGACGAGCGAGGCCTCCTCGCTCGCGGGGCACCAGGAGCTCGGCAACCTCATCGCGATCTACGACTCCAACCAGATCTCGATCGAGGACGACACCGACATCTCCTTCTCGGAGGACGTAGCGAAGCGGTACGAGTCGTACGGCTGGCAGGTCATCGAGGTCGACTGGAAGAAGACCGGCGAGTACGTCGAGGACGTCGCCGAGCTGAACCGGGCGATCGAGGCGGCGCAGGCCGAGACGAGCAAGCCCTCGATGATCATCCTGAAGACGATCATCGGCTGGCCCTCCCCCGGCAAGCAGAACACGGGCGGGATCCACGGCTCCAAGCTCGGCGCCGAAGAGCTGGCGGGCCTCAAGCGGGCGCTCGGCTTCGACCCCGAGCAGCACTTCGTCGTCGCCGACGACGTGCTCGCCCGCACCCGCGAGGCCGTGGAGCGCGGCAAGGCGAAGCGCGCGGAGTGGCAGCGGGGCTTCGACGCCTGGGCCGCCGCGAACCCCGAGCGCAAGGCGCTGCTCGACCGTCTCGAGGCGCAGGCGCTGCCCGACGAGGCGCGCGCCGCGCTGCCCGAGTTCGAGGCCGGCACGAGCGTCGCGACCCGCGCGGCGAGCGGCAAGGTGCTCGCCGCGCTCGGGCCCGTCATGCCCGAACTGTGGGGCGGCTCCGCCGACCTCGCGGGCTCCAACAACACGACGATCCCCGGCGTGCCGTCCTTCGTGCCCGCGCGCCGTTCGACGAAGAGCTGGCAGGGCGATCCCTACGGCCGCGTGCTGCACTTCGGCATCCGCGAGCACGCGATGGGCGCGATCCTCAACGGGATCCAGCTGCACGGGAAGACCCGCAGCTACGGCGGCACCTTCCTCATCTTCAGCGACTACATGCGCCCGGCGGTGCGCCTGGCGGCGCTGATGAACGTGCCGAGCATCTTCGTGTGGACCCACGACTCGATCGCCCTCGGCGAGGACGGCCCCACGCACCAGCCGATCGAGCAGCTCGCCTCGCTGCGCGCGATCCCGAATCTCGCGGTCGTGCGGCCCGCCGACGCGAACGAGGTGTCGGTCGCCTGGCACGAGATCCTGACGCGCCACGCGGGCCCCACGGGCCTGGCGCTGACCCGCCAGAACGTGCCCGTCTTCGCCCGCGGCGAGGGCGAGGCCACGGGCGACGCCTTCGCGAGCGCCGAGGGCCTGCGCCGCGGCGCCTACGTGCTGGCCGAGTCGCCCACCGAGTCGACCGACGTGATCCTCATCGCCACGGGCTCCGAGGTGCAGCTCGCCGTCGAGGCCCGCGAGCGCCTCGCCGAGGAGGGCGTCGGCGCACGGGTCGTCTCCGCTCCCTGCCTCGAGTGGTTCGCCGAGCAGACGCCCGAGTACCGCGAGAGCGTGCTGCCCGCGGCGGTCACGGCGCGCGTCAGCGTCGAGGCCGGTCTGGCGCTCGGCTGGGAGCGCTACGTCGGCGACCGCGGCCGCTCGGTCTCGATCGAGCACTTCGGCGCCTCCGCGGACTACGAGACCCTGTTCCGCGAGTTCGGGATCACGACCGACGCCGTGGTCTCCGCGGCGAAGGCCACCCTGGCCGCCTAGACTCCTCACCGACCACCGCTTCCTGAAAGGAAGGAACGCCATGTCACACTCCCCCACCTCCGACCTCAGCGAGGTCGGCGTCAGCATCTGGCTCGACGATCTCTCGCGCGGCCGCATCGAGAGCGGCAACCTCGCGGAGCTCATCGAGACCCGCAACGTCGTGGGCGTCACCACCAATCCCACGATCTTCGCGAACGCGCTCTCCAAGGGCGAGGGCTACGCCGATCGCATCTCCGCGTGCGCCGGTCGCGGTCTGAACGCGACCGAGGCGATCTTCGAGCTCACGACGAGCGACGTCGCCGACGCCTGCGACATCCTCTCGGGCGTCTTCGAGGCGACCGGCGGCCGCGACGGCCGCGTGTCGATCGAGGTCGAGCCCAGCGCGGCCCGCGACGCCGACCGCACCCTCGCCGAGGCGAAGCAGCTCTGGGAGCGCGTCGGCAAGAAGAACGCGATGATCAAGATCCCCGCCACCCGGGAGGGGCTGGTCGCCATCTCCGACACGATCGCCGAGGGCATCAGCGTGAACGTCACGCTGATCTTCAGCCTGCAGCGCTACCGCGAGGTCATCAACGCCTACCTCGACGGTCTGGAGCGGGCCCGCGAGGCCGGCATCGACCTGTCGACGATCCACTCGGTCGCCTCGTTCTTCGTCTCCCGCGTGGACAGCGAGATCGACAAGCGCCTCGACGCCCTCGGCACGGACGAGGCCCGCGAGCTCAAGGGCAAGGCGGGCATCGCGAACGCCCGCCTCGCCTACGAGGTGTTCGAGCAGTCCTTCGCCTCCGAGCGCGCGAAGCTGCTGCTCGAGGCCGGGGCGAACGCGCAGCGCCCGCTCTGGGCGTCGACCGGCGTGAAGGATCCGGCGCTCCCCGACACGCTCTACGTGACGGAGCTCGCGGCGCCGGGCACGGTGAACACGATGCCCGAGGCCACTCTCGAGGCGCTCGCCGACCACGGGGTGGTCACGGGCGACGAGGTCTCCGGCACCTACCGCGAGGCCGACCAGGTGCTGAACGCGATCGACGCGCTGGGCATCGACTACGTCGAGGTGACGGAGCTGCTGGAGGCCGAGGGCCTGCAGAAGTTCGACGCCTCCTGGGGCGAACTCGTCGAGTCGGTCGAGCAGGCGCTGCAGGCGGCTCGATGAGCGTCGAGGTGAGGCTGGGCCAGAGCCCCACCGAGGTCAGCTCCATCGTCTCCGCTCTCGTCGCCGACCGGGTGGCGAGCCGACTCTTCGCGCAGGACGCGACGCTCTGGGGCCCCGATGCCGAGGCCGAGGCGTCGATCCGCCTCGGCTGGACCGAGGTCTGGGGCCGCGCAGCCGAGCTGATCCCCGCGATCGACGATCTGCGGGCGAAGCTCCGCGGCGACGGCGTCGACCGCGTGGTGCTGTGCGGCATGGGCGGTTCGAGTCTCGCCCCCGAGGTGATCGCCTCGTGGGCGAGCGTGCCGCTCGTCGTACTCGACTCGACCCATCCCGAGCAGGTGCGCCGCGCCCTCGAGGGCGATCTCTCGCGCACCGTCGTGGTCGTGAGCTCGAAGTCGGGGTCGACGATCGAGACGCGCAGTCACCGCGCCGCCTTCGAGGCGGCCTTCCGGAGCGCCGGCATCGACCCGGCGTCCCGCGTCGTGATCGTCACCGATCCGGGATCGCCGCTCGAAGAGTCGGCGACGGCGGCCGGTCAGCGGGTCTTCCGCGCCGACCCGAACGTGGGGGGCCGGTACTCGGCGCTCACCGCGTTCGGACTGGTGCCGGCGGGCCTCGCGGGAGCCGACCTGCGCACCCTGGTCTCGGAGGCCGAATCGGTGCGGGAGCTGCTCTCCGCCGACGACGAGGGCAACCCGGCACTGCAGCTGGCGGCGACCCTCGCCGCCGGCCTGCCCCGCCGCTACGCACTCGCCATCGCGTCCTCCCCCGACGCCCGATGGGGTCTCGGCGACTGGATCGAGCAGCTCGTCGCCGAGTCGACCGGCAAGGATGGCCGCGGGGTGCTGCCGGTGGTGCTGCCCTCGAGCGCGCCGGAGCTGAGCGGCGCGCTCCCCGACTCCGCGCTGCTGATGACCGTGGCGGCGGACGCCGATCCGCACGAGCCGGTCTCGGAGGCCGCGACGTTCGACTCCGAGGGCGCGGGCGGCATCGGCGTCGTGGGCCCCCTCGGCGCGCAGCTGCTGCTGTGGGAGGCCGCGACGGCCGTCCTCGGACGGCTCATGGGCATCGATCCCTTCGACCAGCCCGACGTCGAGTCGGCGAAGGTCGCGGCCCGCGAGGTGCTGAGCTCGGGCGCGACCCGCCCCGAGGCGCTCGGCGTGCTCGAGGACCCGGCGGGAGCCGAGGTGCTCGCCGCGCCGGAGGGCCGGCCGGCGGAGTCCGCCGCCGACCTGGTATCGCGGCTGCGCGACTCGGTGTCTCCCGACGGCTACGTCGCGATCCAGGCCTATCTGGACCGCGAGGGGGCCGCGGTGCGCCCGCTCCGCGCACTGCGCGACGGGCTCGCCGCACTGCTCGGCGTGCCCGTCACGCTCGGCTGGGGGCCCCGCTTCCTCCATTCGACGGGCCAGCTGCACAAGGGGGGCCCCGCGACGGGGGTGTTCGTCCAGCTGATCGACGATGCCGAGCCCGATGTCGGCATCCCCGATTCCGACAGCGGCTTCGGCACGCTCATCTCGGCGCAGGCCGAGGGCGACCGCGGAGTGCTCGCGGAGCACGGACGACCGGTGCTCGCGCTGCGCAGCGCCGATGCCGCCGCGCTCGCGGACGCGCTGGCCGGCGCCGTGTCGGCCGAGAACCAGACGGGAGCCTCCGAGGCATGACCGAATCGCAGTCCCACCGCCCGAACCCGCTCCGCTCGGCGGGCGATGTCAGGCTGAACAGAGTCGCGGGGCCCTGCGCGGTCGTGCTCTTCGGCGTCACGGGCGATCTGGCCAGGAAGAAGCTGCTGCCCGCCATGTACGACCTCGCGAACCGCGGCCTCCTGCCCCCCGGCTTCGCGCTCGTGGGCTTCGGCCGTCGCGAGTGGAGCGACGAAGAGTTCGTCGAGGTCGTGCGCGGCTCGGTCGAGCAGCACGCCCGCACGCCGTTCGACGCCGACGTCTGGGAGCAGTTCAGCACGGGGATCCGCTTCGTCTCGGGCGCCTTCGACGACACCGAGGCGTACACGCGGCTCCGCGATGTGCTGGGCGAGCTCGAGCAGGATCGCGGAACGGGCGGCAACGCGGCGTTCTATCTCTCGATCCCGCCGCGCGCGTTCCAGACGGTGAGCACGCAGCTGCGCGACGCCGGTCTGGCGAGCACCGACGGCGAGTCCTGGCGTCGGGTCGTGATCGAGAAGCCGTTCGGGCACGACCTCGAGAGCTCGCAGGAGCTGGGTCGCGCGATCGACGCGGTCTTCCCGCCCGAGCACGTCTTCCGCATCGACCACTACCTCGGCAAGGAGACGGTGCAGAACCTGCTCGCGCTGCGCTTCTCCAACGTGCTCTACGAACCGATCTGGAACGCCGAGTACGTGGACCACGTGCAGATCACGATGGCGGAGGACATCGGCGTCGAGGGCCGGGCCGGGTACTACGACGGCATCGGCGCGGCGCGCGACGTGATCCAGAACCACCTGCTGCAGCTGCTCGCGCTCACGGCGATGGACCGCCCGGACTCGCTCTCCGCCGACGATCTCCGATCGGCCAAGGAGCGCGTGCTCGAGGCCGTCACCCTGCCCGACGACCTCCTCGGCACTACGGCCCGCGGCCAATACCTCGGCGGCTGGCAGGGCGGCGAGCACGTGCGCGGCTTCCTCGACGAGGACGGCATGGCCGAGGATTCGACGACCGAGACGTTCGCGGCGATCACGCTCGGGATCGACAGCGACCGCTGGCGCGGCGTCCCCTTCTATCTGCGCACGGGCAAGCGCCTCGCGCGCCGCGTCACGGAGATCGCGGTGGTCTTCAAGCGGCCGCCGCAGACGATCACCCCCGGCCAGGAGGTCGGCCAGAACGCGCTCGTGATCCGCGTGCAGCCCGACGAGGGCGTCACGACGCGCTTCAACTCGAAGGTGCCCGGCCCGGGCGAGCAGCTGCGCGAGGTCACCATGGACTTCGGCTACAGCCACGCCTTCACCGAGGCGAGCCCCGAGGCCTACGAGCGGCTGATCCTCGACGTGCTGCTCGGAGAGCCGCCCCTCTTCCCCGGCCAGCGCGAGGTCGAGCTGTCCTGGCGCATCCTCGATCCGATCGAGGAGGCCTGGCGCGCCGAGGGCGCCCCCGAGTCGTATCCACCGGGGCGCTGGGGCCCGCCCAGTTCCGAGACCATGCTCAGCCGCAGCGGACGCACCTGGAGGCAGCCGTGATCGAACAGCTCCCCGACACGACGGTGCAGGGCATCAGCAAGCGCATGGTGAGCCTGCGCGCCGAGGGCGGAGCGACCACGCTCGGCCGGGTGCTCACGCTGATCGTCGTCACCACGACCGCCGGCGCGGAGGAGGCCATCTCGGCCGCCAACTTCGCCTCGCGCGAGCACCCGATGCGCATCATCGTGCTCGCGATGCCCGACGAAGCGGTGCAGCGGGTCTACGCTGCCGAGGAGACCTCCGTGGCGGACGGCCTCGACGCCGAGATCCGCGTGGGCCGCGACGCCGGAGCCGGAGAGGTCATCGTGCTGCGCCCCCGCGGAGGAGTCGCCGCCGAGCCGGACCGCCTCGTCAGCGGCCTGCTGCTCGCGGACGCCCCCGTCGTGGCCTGGTGGTCGGGGCTCTGGCCCCGCCGGGCGGACGGCTCCCCCATCGGGCGGCTCGCGCAGCGGCGCATCACCGACAGCGGCGGCTTCGACGATCCGGCGGGTCACCTCGGCGACCTCTCGGCCGCGTACACGCCCGGCGACACCGACCTCGCCTGGTCGAGGCTCACACTCTGGCGTGCCCAGCTGGCGGCCGCGCTCGACAATGCGAGCGGCCGCGAGATCACCGGCGTCACCGTGAACGGCACACCGGACTCCTCGTCGACGATGCTGCTGGCCGCCTGGCTGCGCCTGCAGCTCGGCGTGCCCGTGACGCAGATCGACCTCCCGCGCGACACCAGCGTGGCGTGGGGGATCCACTCGGTGGCCCTGCACTCGGCCGAGGGGGACACGGCGATCGAGCGCTCCCACGGGGCGTTCGCGGCGATCACGCAGCCCGGGCATCCGCGCCTCGAGGTGCCGCTCCCCCGTCGGTCGCTTCCCGACTGCCTGGTCGAGGATCTGCGGCTGCTGAACCCGGACGAGCTCTACGGCAGGGTGATCACCGAGGGCGTGCCGCTGCTGCTCGCGGAGCGGGAGGCGCAGCGATGAGCGCCGCGTCCGACGCGCCGGGGGGCGCCGCCCTCCGCCTGGAGCGCGCGGCCACGGTCGACGCCCTCGCCGAGCGGGTCGCGGCGCGCGTCATCGCGGTCTGCCGCGCCCGCCAGGAGGCCGGAGCGGTCCCCTGCGTGGTGCTCACGGGGGGCAGCATGGGCCGGGCCTCGCTGCTCGGGATCGCCGCCCACGCCGAGCGCGACTCGGTGGACTGGAGTCGGGTGCGCGTGCTGTGGGGCGACGAGCGCTGGGTGCCCGCGGGCCATGAGGAGCGCAACGACCGGCTCGCCGACGAGCTGCTCTTCCCCCACGTCGAGGTCGATCCCGCGTTCATCCACCGCGTGCCGGGCTCGGATTCCGGCCTGACCCTCGACGAGGCGGCGGCGCAGTACGCCGTCGCCGTCGACCGGGCCGGTCGGATCGACGTCGCCCTCAACGGCGTGGGCCCCGACGGCCACCTGTGCTCGCTGTTCCCCGGCCGAGCGGACCTGCTCGTCGACGGTCCCGACGCTCCCGCGGCGATGGTCGTGCGGGACTCGCCCAAGCCCCCGCCCGAGCGCGTGACGCTGACGCTCCCGGCCGTGCGCCGGGCCGATCGGGTGTGGCTGCTCGCGGCCGGAGCCGAGAAGGCCGAGGCCGTCGCGCGCATCGTGCGTCCGGACGCCGACGATCCGCTGCCCGCCGCGCGCGTTCACGGGCGCGACGAGACGGTGCTCTGGGTCGACGCCGCCGCCGGGCTCGCCCCGGCCTGATCCCGCGGCTGCCGAAACGCAGAACGCCCCCGACGCGATGTCGGGGGCGTTCTGCGTTTCCGCCGGCGGAGGCTACGAGGCCTTGCGCGCCGTACCGCGGCGCTGGCGCAGCTTCTGCAGGGCCTGCTCGAGCAGCTCTTCGGCCTCCTCGGGGGTGCGGCGCTCCTTCACATAGGCGAGGTGCGTCTTGTAGGGCTCGTTCTTCGCGAGCACGGGAGGGTTGCTGCGGTCGCGTCCGGCGGGGAGCCCGCTCGTCGGCGAGTCGATCTGCTCGGGGATCTCCTCCTCCGGAACATCGGCCGCGAAGTAGCGGACGGTCTCGTTGCCCAGTTCGTCCCAGTAGGACACCCGGGTGCGCTCGGCGCGTGCACCGTGATCCATCTCCCCCATGGGGCCGGATCCGACGCGGGCACCGCGAATGGCGTTGCTGCCAGCCAAGGTTTACCTTTCTGTAGAGGTGAAGCTCAGACGACCGAGAACCGCGCCACGAGGCCCAGCCCGACGATCGAGGCGAACCAGATCAGCGACACGATCACGGTCAGCCGGTTCAGGTTGCGCTCAGCGACGCCCGACGAGCCGAGGCTCGAGGTCACGCCGCCGCCGAACATGTCGGAGAGGCCGCCGCCGCGACCCTTGTGGAGCAGGATGAACAGCGTGAGCAGCAGGCTCGTCAGGACGAGGAGCGAGATCAGGGCGATCCGAAGAACAAGCACGCAGGTCACCTTTCGGGGTTGGGACGCGGTACACCAGCTTTCAGTATACCGTGCCCCTCATGGGAGCCGCCTGCGCCGCACCGGCGGCGAGGGGCTATGCGCCCGTGACGTGCTTCTTGAACTGCACGATGCGGGTGAACTCGTCCACCTTCAGGCTCGCTCCGCCGACCAGGGCGCCGTCCACATCGGGCTGGCGGAGGAAGGATGCGATGTTCTGGCTGGTGACGGAGCCGCCGTAGAGGATGCGCGTCGCGGCCGCCTCGGTCTCCCCGCGCTGCTCGCGCAGCTGCTCGCGCAGCGCACGGCAGACCTCCTCGGCCTGCTCGGCGGTCGCGGCCTGGCCGCTGCCGATCGCCCAGACCGGCTCGTACGCGACGACGTACTCGGCGTCCGCCGGCAGCTCGGCCACCGCGCGCTCGAGCTGGGCGACCGGGATCGCCGCCGCGCCGTGCTCCTCGAGATCCTCGGCGGTCTCCCCGACGCAGATGACGGGGACGAGCCCCGCCGCCTGCGCGGCCCGGGCCTTGGCACCGACCGTCTCGTCGCTCTCCCCGTGGCCGCCGCGCCGCTCGGAGTGGCCGACGATGACGTACTCGACGTCGAGCTTCGCGAGGAACTGCGCCGAGATGTCGCCCGTGTAGGCGCCCGATTCGTGCGGAGACACGTCCTGCGCCCCGAGTTTCAGCGAGAGCTTGTCGGCGGAGAGCAGGGTCTGCACCGAGCGGAGATCGGTGAACGGCGGGAAGACCGCGATCTCGACGTCGTCGTAGTCGTGGCCGACGTCCTTCAGCCCCCACGAGAGCTTCTGCACGAAGGCGATGGCCTGGAGGTGATCCAGGTTCATCTTCCAGTTGCCGGCGATGAGCGGCCTGCGGCCCTCGGTTGCCTCGGTCATGCCAGTACCTCCAAACCGGGGAGCGTCTTCCCCTCCAAGAACTCAAGACTCGCACCGCCGCCGGTCGAGATGTGCCCGAACTCGTCGTCGGCGAAGCCGAGGGCGCGCACGGCGGCGGCGGAGTCCCCGCCGCCGACCACGGTGAATCCCTCGGTCTGGGTGAGCGCCCGCGCCACGGTGCGGGTGCCCTCGGCGAACGCCTCCATCTCGAACACGCCCATGGGGCCGTTCCAGAAGACGGTCGCGGACTCCGCGATCACGCGGGCGAAGGCGGCGGCGGACTCGGGGCCGATGTCGAGGCCGATGGCGGAACCGCCGAACGAGGACTCCTCGATCGCGTCGGCCGCGACGACCTCGTGGGCGGCGTCGGCGGCGAACGCCTCGGCCACCACGACGTCGCTCGGCAGCACGATGCGGACGCCCCGCTGCTCGGCCTCCGCGAGGTAGCCGCGAACGGTGTCGAGCTGGTCCTCCTCGAGCAGGCTCGAGGCCACGCCGTGCCCCTGCGCGGCGAGGAACGTGAACAGCATGCCTCCGCCGATCAGCAGGGTGTCGACGCGCTCGAGCAGGTGCGAGATCACCCCGAGCTTGTCCGAGACCTTCGAACCCCCGAGCACCACGGTGTAGGGACGCTCGGGATCCTCGGTCAGCCGGCGCAGCACCTCGAGCTCTGCGGCGACGAGGCGCCCGGCCGCGCTCGGCAGCAGCTCGGCGAGGTCGGTGACGCTCGCCTGGCGCCGGTGCACGACCCCGAATCCGTCGGAGACGAAGGCGTCGCCGAGCGTCGCGAGCTCCTCCGCGAAGGCGCGGCGCTCGGCGTCGTCCTTGCTCGTCTCCCCCGGGTTGAAGCGGAGGTTCTCGAGCAGCACGACGTCGCCGTCGCCGAGCGCGGCGACGGCGGCCGAGGCCTCCGCCCCCACGGTCTCGGCGACGAAGCCGACCGGCGCCCCGAGCAGCTCCTCCATGCGCCGGGCGACCGGACGCAGCGAGTAGCGCTCCTCTGGGGCGCCCTTCGGCCGACCCAGGTGGCTGATCAGCACGACGCGCGCATCGGCATCGCGGAGCTCGCGGATCGTCGTCAGCGAAGCGCGAATGCGCCCGTCGTCGGTGATCGCGCCGTCGGCGATCGGGACGTTGAGGTCGCAGCGGACGATCACCGTCTTCGAACGCAACGGACCCAGGGTGTCGATGGTGCGCATTGCCGTGAGAGCTCCTTTACTCGGATGGGCCGCGGGGGCGGAGGTGACGTCGCAGCTCAGAGCTTCGACGCGACGTAGGCGGTGAGGTCGACGAGGCGGTTCGAGTAGCCCCACTCGTTGTCGTACCAGGCCGACACCTTCACGAGGTTGCCCGACACGTTCGTGAGGCCGGAGTCGAAGACGGCCGAGTGCGGGTTCTGCACGATGTCGGTGGAGACCAGCGGATCCTCCGAGTACTGGAGGTAGCCCGCGAGCGGCCCCTCGGCCGCGGCGCGGAAGGCGGCGTTGACCTCGTCGACGGTCAGGCCCTCGCGGGTGACGACGGTGAGGTCGACGATCGAGCCGGTGGGAACCGGGACGCGGTACGAGGAGCCGTCGAGCTTGCCCTCGAGCTCGGGCAGCACGAGGCCGATCGCCTTCGCGGCGCCGGTCGAGCTCGGGACGATGTTGATCGCCGCGGCGCGCGCGCGGCGCAGATCGCTGTGGGGGCTGTCCTGCAGCACCTGGTCGGCGGTGTAGGCGTGGGCGGTCATCATGAAGCCGCGCTCGATGCCGAAGGCCTCGTTGAAGGTGCCCGCGACCGGGGCGAGGCAGTTGGTGGTGCACGACGCGTTGGAGATCACGTGATCGTTCGCGGGATCGTAGCTCTCGTGGTTCACACCCATGACGAAGGTCGGGGCCTTGCCCGCGGGCGCCGAGACGATGACCTTCTTGGCGCCGGCCTTGATGTGGGCCTCGGCGGCCGGGACCGAGGTGAAGCGGCCGGTCGACTCGATGACGATGTCCACCCCGAGGTCGCCCCACGGCAGCGCAGCGGGGTCGCGCTCGGAGAGCACCTGGAAGGTGTCGCCGTTCACGGTGATCGAGTTCTCGTCGTGCGACACCTCGGCGTCGAGGACGCCTCCGACCGAGTCGTACTTGATGAGGTGCGCGAGAGTCGCGGTGTCGGTCAGATCGTTGACCGCTACGAGATCGAGATCCGCGCCCTTGCTCAGCGCTGCGCGGAGGTAGTTACGGCCGATGCGACCGAAACCGTTGATTGCGATACGTGTGCCCATTCACGTGCCTTCCAACTGTTGAGATGACCGGTGCGGATGTTCCCGCACCGCTGCACGGCGTCGCCGTGCGATCCGGCGGATGAGCCGGACGACGACGGGCGGGCCGGCCGTGAGGCCGACCCGCCCGCACGATTACGCGCCGAGCTGGATCAGGCCGGCCGACTGCGTGCGAGCCGCCTCGAAGCGCTTCGCGACGTCCTGCCAGTTGGCGATGTTCCAGAACGCCTTGACGTAGTCGGCGCGGACGTTGAGGTAGTCGAGGTAGTACGCGTGCTCCCAGACGTCGAGCATCAGCAGCGGGATCGTGCCGGCGGGGAGGTTGCCCTGCTGGTCGAAGAGCTGCACGATGTTCGGGCGCTGTCCCAGCGCGTCCCACGCGAGCACGGCCCAACCGGAGCCCTGCACGCCGAGCGCCGTCGCGGTGAAGTGCGCCTGGAACTTCTCGAAGGAGCCGAAGAACTCGTCGATCGCCGACGCCAGCTCGCCCTCGGGACGCTCGCCGCCCTCGGGCGACAGGTTGTTCCAGAAGATCGTGTGGTTGACGTGACCGCCCAGGTTGAAGGCGAGATCCTTCTCAAGCTTGTTCACGGCGGCGAGGTTCTCGGAGTCGCGCGCCTCGGCCAGCTGCTCCAGCGCGGTGTTCGCGCCGGTGACGTAGGCCTGGTGGTGCTTGTCGTGGTGCAGCTGCATGATCTTGCCGCTGATGTGCGGCTCGAGTGCGGCGTAGTCGTAAGGAAGCTCGGGAAGTGTGTACGCAGCCATGTGGTGCTCCTTCTTCTGTATCTTCTTCGGGTTCACACCCAGTCTATGCCTCGCGGATCGGGAGGGAGAGGGCGGCGGCCGTTCTTCGCGGGATTCGCGCAGGCGTCACAGCGCGTCGAGCTCCTCGGGCAGGCTCGCCTCGGTGCCCGGGATGCCGCGCGACTCGGCCTCCTTGTCGGCCATCGCGAGCAGCCGGCGGATGCGGCCGGCGATCGCGTCCTTCGTGAGCGGCGGCTCCGCGCGTGCGCCGAGGTCGTCGAGGCTCGCCTCGCGGTGGGTGAGCCGCAGCTGCCCCGCATAGCGGAGGTGCTCCGGGACCTCCTCGCCGAGGATCTCGAGCGCCCGCTCGACGCGCGCGCACGCCGCGACGGAGGCCTGCGCCGAGCGGCGGAGGTTCGCGTCGTCGAAGTTGACGAGCCGGTTCGCCGTCGCTCGCGTCTCGCGCGCGCGACGCAGCTCGTCCCAGGCGTTGCGCGCCTGTTCGGCGCCCATGGCCCCCAGCATCTCGCCGATCGCCTCGCTGTCGCGGATGATCACCTTGTGCTGGCCCCTGATCTCGCGGCTCTTCGTCTGCACCCCGAACCTGCTGGCGGCGCCGACGAGCGCCATGGCGACCTCGCTGGTGGGGCACACGATCTCGAGGCTCGCCGAGCGGCCGGGCGGGGTGATCGAACCGCGCGCCAGGAAGGCGCCGCGCCAGATGGCGGTGAGCTCGCCGGGGGCGCCGGTCGTGAGCCGGTTCGGAAGCCCGCGGATCTGCCTGCGGCGCGGGTCGAGCAGGCCGAGCTGACGGGCGAGGGTCTCGCCGTCGAGCACGCGCACGAGGAACTGCGGCGCTCCCGGCCGGGTGCTGGTGGGGGGAAGCTGCTTCGCCTCGGAGCGCACGCCGTAGAGCTCCGCGAGGTCCTTCCGCACCCGCTGCACGATCTGGGGGGTGTGCAGCTCGGCCTCGAGGGCGATGCGGCCCGAGATGGTGTGCAGACCGCCCGACAGCCTGAGAATCGTCGCGACTTCCGCGACTCGCTCGCCGGTCCGCTGCGCCGGTACTCGAACGAGTTCGCTCTTGACGTCGGGGGTCGAAGGCACGGGTGATCCTCTCACTAGATGAAGACTGGGGTGGCGCGGGCGGCCCCGCGCGGCGCTACTCGCGACCGAGGTCGCGGTGGCGCAGGCTGACGCTCACGCCCGGGAGACCGGCGAGCCGATCGGCCAGCTCGCGGGCCATGGCCACCGAGCGGTGCTTGCCGCCGGTGCAGCCTACCGCAAGGGAGGCGTGCCGCTTGTTCTCGCGCTGGAACCCCGCCAGCACGGGGGCCAGCGCGGCGACGTAGCTGTCGAGGAACTCCGCCGCGCCCTCGCGGCTCATCACATAGTCCTTCACTTCGGCGTCGACGCCGGTGAGGGGTCGGAGTTCGGGCTCCCAGAAGGGGTTCGGGAGGAACCGCATGTCGGCCATCAGATCGACATCGGTCGGGGAGCCGTACTTGAAGCCGAAGCTCTGCACCGAGAGCTGCAGCCCGGGGGTGTCGTCGTCCGAGAAGAGCTCCCGGGTGGCCGTCGAGAGGTCGTGCACGTTGTATCGCGAGGTGTCGATGACGACGTCGCTGGAGGCGCGCAGCTCCTGGAGGCGCTCCCGCTCCAGCCGGATCCCCTCGAGCAGGCTGCCCTCGCCCTGCAGTGGATGCGGGCGGCGCACCGACTCGTAGCGGCGCACGAGGATCTCATCGGTGGCGTCGAGGAAGATGACGCGCACCGTGGCCGAGCCGCGCAGATCCCGGACCGTCTCCTGGATGTCGGCGAAGAGGTCGCGGCCGCGGACGTCGACCACCGCCGCGATGCGGGGCAGCGCGCCGCCGGATCGGTCGGCCATGTCCGCGAGCGTCTTCAGCATGGGCAGCGGCAGGTTGTCGACCACGTACCAGCCCAGATCCTCGAGCACGTTCGCCACGGTGCTGCGGCCCGCTCCCGACATGCCGGTGACGATGAGGATCTCTTGCTCGGATGCGTTCTCGTTCACTCCCCGCCTCCTCCTGCGTCGTCCACTGCCGCGTCTTCGTTCCGAACTTCAATCTTAGCGCTTCCGGCGGGCTCCCGAGCCGCACCGGACCGGGCCAGGTGCTGCAGGATCTGCTCCGCGAGGCGGGGGCCCACGCCGGGGGCCGAGGCGATCTCCTCGGCCGTGGCCGCGCGCAGGCGGGTCACCGAGCCGAAGTGCTTGAGCAGGCCCTGCACGCGCTTCGGCCCGAGGCCCGGGACGTCGGCGAGCTGGCTCGCGATCGCCGTGCTGCGGCGCTGCCTCTGGAAGGTGATGGCGAAGCGGTGCGCCTCGTCGCGGATGCGCTGGACGAGGAAGAGCGCGTCGCTCGTGCGGGGCAGGATCACGGGGAACGGATCGGCCGGCAGCCAGATCTCCTCGAGGCGCTTGGCCACGCCGCAGAGCGCGATGTCGTCGATGCCGGCCTCCGCCAGCGCGCGGGCCGCGGCCTTCACCTGCGGCTCGCCGCCGTCCACGATGATCAGCTGCGGCCGGTCCCGGTACACGCCGCTCGGCTGCTCGCCCGCCCTCCGGGCGTGGTCGAGCTGCGCGGCGCGGCGGGAGACGACCTGGTGGATGGAGTCGGTGTCGTCGCGCGTCTGCTCGATCCGGTACTTGCGGTACGCCCCCTTCGCGGGCAGCCCGTCCTCGAACACGACGAGGGAGGCGACGACGCCCGTGCCCTGCAGGTGCGAGACGTCGATGCACTCGATCCGCAGCGGCGGCTCGTCCATGCCGAGCGCGTTCTGCAGCTCCGCGAGCGCGTCGGTCCGAGCCGTGAGATCCGCCGCGCGCTTGAGCTTGTGCCGGATCAGGTGCTCCCCCGCGTTGAGCACCGCCCGCTCCATGAGCCGCGCCTTGTCCCCGCGCTCCGGCACGCGCACGCGTACGCGCCCCCGGCGCGGCCGCTTGCGCCCGAGCGCCTCCTCGAGCGCCTCCGCGTCGCCCGGCAGCTCGGGAACGAGCACCTGGGGCGGCGGCTCGCTCTGCTCGTAGGCCGACTGGATGACCTGCTCGAGCAGCGTCTCCGGGGAATCGTCGAGCTCGACGTCGACGACCCAGCTGCGCTCGCCCCGGATCCTGCCGCCGCGCACGATGAACTGGTGCGCCGCGGCCGAGAGCTCGTCGGCCCGCAGGCCGAACACGTCGAGGTTGACGTCGAGGCCGAGCACGATCGCGTTCTTCTCCATCACGTGCTCGACGGCCTGTATCTGGTCGCGCAGCCGCGCGGCGTCCTCGTAGCGCTGCTGCTCGGCCGCCTCGCGCATGCTCCGCTGCAGGGCCCGCAGGTGCGAGGTGTCGTTGCCGCCGAGGAAGGACACGAGCTGGTTCACCCGCTCGCGGTGCTCATCGATCGTGATCAGCTGCGAGCAGGGGCCGTGGCAGCGCCCGATCTGCCCCGCGAGGCAGGGGCGACCCGACTCCATCGCGCGCCGGTAGTCGCCGTCGTTGCAGGTGCGGATCGGGAACGCCTGCTGGAGCAGGCCCGCCGTCTCGCGCAGCGCCCACACCTTCGGGTACGGGCCGAAGTACTTGGCGCCGCGGATCCGCTCGTTGCGGGTGATGATGAGGCGCGGGGCCTCCTCCCTCAGCGTCACCGCCAGGTAGGGATAGGTCTTGTCGTCCTTGAACTGGACGTTGAAGGGCGGCTTGTACTCCGTGATCCAGGTGTGCTCGAGGATCAGCGATTCGGTGTCGGTCGCGACCACGGTCCAGTCGAGCTTCGCCGCGAGCGAGAGCATGTGCCGGGTGCGCGGCATGAGCGAGTGCATCGGCTGGAAGTAGTTGGCGAGGCGCGCGCGCAGGTTCTTCGCCTTGCCGATGTACAGCACCCGGCCGTACTTGTCCGAGAACCGGTAGACGCCCGGGCTGGTCGGGATCTCCCCCGCGGCCGGGCGGAACGAGGATCGGTGGTCGGTCACGCCGAGACCTTCACCGCCCGCTCGGTCCGCTCGTCGCCCTGCTCGTTCCGGAGTTCGCGCCCGCCACGACCGGCCCCGTCGGCCCCGCCGGATTCCTTCCCGTCGGCCCGGCTGGATCCCTTCCGGTCGGCCCGGCCGGACTTCTCGGCGGCCGCGCGCGCCGACTTGGCGGCCCACCCGCTCAGCACCTCGGCGAGGAAGCGGCCCGTGTGGCTCTCGGGGTGCTTCGCCACCTGCTCGGGGGTGCCCTCCGCGACGATGGTGCCTCCGCCGGATCCGCCCTCGGGGCCGAGATCGATCACCCAGTCGGCGCTGCGGATCACGTCGAGATTGTGCTCGATCGTGATGACGGTGTTGCCCTTGTCGACGAGGCCGTTCAGCACGAGGAGGAGCTTGCGCACATCCTCGAAGTGCAGGCCCGTGGTGGGCTCGTCGAGCACGTAGATGCTGCGCCCGTTGGAGCGCTTCTGCAGCTCGGTGGCGAGCTTCACGCGCTGGGCCTCGCCGCCCGAGAGCGTCGTGGCGCTCTGGCCCAGGCGCACGTAGCCGAGGCCCACGTCGACGAGCGTCTTCATGTAGCGGTGGATGCTCGTGATCGGCCGGAAGAACTCCTCGGCCTCCGCGATGGGCATCTCGAGCACCTCGGAGATGTTCTTGCCCTTGTACCGCACCTGCAGCGTCTCGCGGTTGTAGCGCTTGCCGTGGCAGGCCTCGCACGCGACGTAGACGTCGGGGAGGAAGTTCATCTCGATCTTCAGGGTGCCGTCGCCCGAGCAGGCCTCGCAGCGGCCGCCCTTCACGTTGAAGCTGAAACGGCCGGCGAGGTAGCCGCGGGTCTTCGCCTCGGGAGTGTCCGCGAAGAGGGTGCGGATCTTGTCGAACACGCCCGTGTAGGTGGCCGGGTTCGAGCGCGGCGTCCGGCCGATGGGCGCCTGATCGACGTGCACGACCTTGTCGAGATGCTCGAGCCCCGTGACGCGGGTGTGCTTGCCCGGTACCTGACGCGCGCCGTTCAGCTGGTTGGCGAGCACCTTGTACAGGATGTCGTTGACCAGCGTGGACTTGCCGGATCCGGAGACCCCGGTGACCGCCGTCATGACGCCGAGCGGGAACACGGCGTCGACGTTCTTGAGGTTGTTCGAGCGCGCCCCGATCACCTTCAGCTGACGGTTCTTGTCGCGCTTGCGGCGGCGCTTGGGGGTCTCGATGCTGCGCCGCCCGGCGAGGTATTCGCCGGTGATCGACGCGCGGTTGCCGAGCAGGTCGGCGTAGTCGCCCGAGTGCACGACCGTGCCGCCCTCTACGCCCGCGCCGGGGCCGATGTCGACGATCCAGTCGGCGGCCTCGATCGTCTCCTCGTCGTGCTCGACGACGATGAGGGTGTTGCCGAGATCCCGCAGCTTGAGCAGCGTCTCGATGAGGCGGCGGTTGTCGCGCTGATGCAGGCCGATGCTGGGCTCGTCGAGCACGTAGAGCACGCCCGTCAGCCCCGAGCCGATCTGCGTCGCGAGCCTGATGCGCTGCGCCTCCCCGCCGGAGAGCGTGCCTGCCGCTCGCGCGAGCGTGAGGTAGCCGAGGCCGACCTCGATGAGGAAGTCGAACCGGAGGCGGATCTCGCGCAGCACCTGGGCGGCGATCCTCGCCTCGCGCTCGGTCAGGGTGACCTCCGCGAAGAATCGCTGGGCGTCGGTGAGGCTGAACTCGGTGACGCCGGCGATGGACTCGCCGTTCACGGTGACCGCGAGCACCTCGGGCTTGAGCCGCTGGCCGTGGCAGGCGTGGCAGGGCACCTCGCGCAGGAACTCGGCCCAGCGATCCCGCTTGTTGTCGGACTCGGCCTCGGCGTACTGGCGCTCGATGAACGGGATGACCCCCTCGAACCCGGAGGTGTACTTGACCTCACGGCCGAATCGGTTCTTCCAGCGCACGTTGACCTTGAAGTCGTTGCCGTAGAGCACGGCCTCCTTGACCGCGTCGTCGAGATCGGCCCACGGCGTGTCGAGCGAGAAGTCGAGATCCCGGGCCAGGCCGAAGAGCAGCTTCTCGTAGTACTGGTAGAGGCTCTTGCCCTGGCTGGTCCACGGGATGATGACGCCCTCGGCGATGGACAGCTCGGGATCTCCGAGCACCAGGTCCTCGTCGACCGACATGCTGGTGCCGAGGCCCGAGCAGGTCGGGCAGGCGCCGAAGGGGGCGTTGAAGGAGAAGGTGCGCGGCTCGATCTCCGTCAGCTGCACGGGGTGCTGGTTGGGGCACGAGAGGTGCTCGGAGAACACCTGCGTGCGATCCCCCGCCTTCGCATCGCGATCGACGAAATCGATGACCACGAGCCCGCCGGCGAGCTTGAGCGCCGTCTCGAGCGAATCGGTGAGTCGGCCGAGGCCCTCGGGGTCGGCGACCAGCCGGTCGACGACGACGGAGATGTCGTGCTTGACCTGCTTCTTCAGCTTCGGCGGATCCGAGAGCTGGATCATCTCGCCGTCGACCACGGCGCGGGAGTAGCCGCTCGCCGCGAGATCCTGGAGGAGATCGACGAACTCCCCCTTCTTCTTGCTGACGACGGGGGCGAGCACCTGGTACCGGGTGCGCTCGGGCAGTTCCATCAGCTGATCCGCGATCTGCTGCACGGTCTGGGACGCGATCCGCTCGCCGCAGACCGGGCAGTGGGGCACGCCGACGCGCGCCCAGAGCAGACGCATGTAGTCGTAGATCTCGGTGATGGTGCCGACCGTGGAGCGCGGATTGCGGTTCGTCGACTTCTGATCGATGCTCACCGCCGGACTCAGGCCCTCGATGAAGTCGACGTCGGGGCGGTCCACCTGGCCGAGGAACTGGCGCGCGTAGGCGCTGAGGCTCTCGACGTATCGACGCTGGCCCTCGGCGAAGATCGTGTCGAACGCCAGGCTCGACTTGCCGCTTCCGGAGAGCCCGGTGAACACCACCATGGAGTCCCGCGGGATCGCCAGGTCGACGTCCTGCAGATTGTGTACTCGGGCTCCCTGCACGCTGATCCGGGCGTGAGCGGCCGAGGAGCGGATGGGGGAAGGGGTGCTCTGCGAAGTCACTCCCCCATCCTACGGCTTCGCGTCTGAGAATTCGAACATATGTGCGAGACCGTGCGGAAGCGCCGCGGGTGGCCGTCGACCCGATTTGCGGGTATTATCGATGCAAGGGAACGAAAGGATAGGGCGAATGTCCATAGCGCAGCTCCCCCGGCCCGCGGGTCGGGATCGACGGGTCGGTGCACGTCGCTCCGAGCGGGATCGGTTGGTCGCGCTGGTCACCCAGATCGAGGACGACCGGCTGGACGTCGCCGCCGACCTGCTCGCGGAGATCGTGGCGCAGCAGCGCAGGGGCACCCGGAGCCTCACGACCTCCGATCTCTCGGCGCTCCGACGCCTCGGGGTCCACGAGGCCGATCTGAGCGAGTCGACGGCGCTTCCCGCCACGGTGCGCAGCCGTCTCTGGGAGCGGCAGTTCGCCGAGGACAGCATCACGGTCTCCGAGGCCTCCGAGCGGCTCGGAGTCACGCCGGCGCGCGTGCGCCAGCGCTGCGCCGAGGGCACGCTCCTCGCGCAGCGGCGCTCCGACGGCTGGCACCTGCCGCTGTTCCAGTTCCCCGAGGGGCGCGAGGTGCGGGGCTGGGCGAGCGTCGCGCGCTCGATCCCCCAGGGCACTCCCCTGCTGCTCGTCGAGCGCGTCCTCACCTCCCCGTCGCCGCGACTGGCGACGGATGAGGAGGAACTGGCGCCGCTCGAGTGGCTCGCCCAGGGCGGCGACCCCTCGCTCGCGGCGGCCGCCGTCGACGACGCCCTGAACCGCCTGCCGTGAGCGAGTTCCTCCCGGCCCCCGATCCGGGGAGGTTCCCGCCACTCGACCGCGATCCCAGCTGGGTGCGGGAGGTGCCCGCGGGCACCGCGCTCGCCCGCATCTTCCGCGCGGGAGGCGAGCACCCCGCGGAGTGGTTCGAGTTCCGCGAGTTCGGCCCGCTCGACGCGCGATTCGATCCGCACCCCGAACCGATCGGCGAGCACCCCGGCTGCGGGGTCATGTACGCGGTGCTGGAGGGCGAGGCCGATCCCTCCGGGGGCGCCGAGGTGCCGCACGATTCCGCCTTCGCCGCGTGCGTGCTCGAGGTGTTCCAGCAGTTCCGGATCGTGCGCCGCAGCGCGGGGGCGCCGACGCTGGTGACCTTAGAACTCGCCCGACCGATCCGGCTGCTCGATCTGAGCGACAGCGACTGGATCGCCGTCGCGGGCGGCAACGCCGCCATCGCGTCGGGCGAGCGCTCCCGTTCCCGGGAGTGGGCCCGGGCGATCGCCCGCGCCCACCCCGAGCTGGACGGGGTGCTCGCCGCGTCCTCACTGGTGCCGACCGCCCGGGTCGCCGCGCTCTGGAACGGGGCCGTCGACGCGCTGCCCGAGCACCCGCTCTCCCTGCTCCGACTCGACCGGGAGGAGCTCACCCCGGTCATCGACGCCGTGGCCGAGCGGTACCGGTACACGCTGCTGTGACGCGGGGCCGCGAGCCGCACCGCGTTCGTCGACGATGTCCGTTTCGTTCAATCGGGAGCGCCGATCGCGGCGTACGCTGACGTCCATGACTCTCGCATTCGACTTCATCGGCATCGTCACCGGCGACCTTCCCGCCTCGCTGGCCTTCTACCGCTCCCTCGGAGTGGACGTCCCCGACGGCCAGGAGGGGGCGCCGCACGTGGAGGCGCGACTCCCCGGCGGCATGACGCTGGCCTGGGATCCCGTCGAGACCGTCCGGGGGTTCATCCCCGGGTACGAGCTGCCGGCGGGTGAGAATCGCATCGGCTTCGCGTTCCGAGCGGAGAGCCCGGAAGAGGTGGACCGCGTCTACGCCCGGATCGTCGCCGCGGATGAGCGGGCCGGGCAGACGAAGCCCTGGGACGCCCCCTGGGGCCAGCGCTACGCGACGGTGCTCGACCCCGACGGGAACTCGATCGACCTCTATGCGCCGCTGCCGGCGCCTTCGAGCGGTGAGCCGCCGGCAGCGAGCTGAGCGGGGCTGGCGCCGATCATCCGTCGGAACTCCCGCGTGAGGTGCGGCTGGTCGGCGTACCCGGCGAGCTGGGCCGCGGTGGCGGGAGACGAGCCCGCCAGGATCAGTCTGCGGGCGCGCTCGGCCCGCAGCACCCGCCGCAGGGCTGCGTAGCCGTAGCCGAACGCCTGCAGCATGCGCCGGCGCAGCTGCCGTTCGGAGTAGCCCAGTCGCCTGGCGAGCCGGTCAGCCGGCTCCCCGCGCGCGGCGGCCGCCCTGGCCTCCCGCGTCCAGTCCAGGTCGGCGAGGTCGAGAGCCAGGTCGAGCGTGCGCGGCACCTCGAGCGCCGCGGCGCGGAACCGCTCTCGCCGCCTCGCCGGATCGGCGTCTCCCGAGAGGCGGGCCGCCCGCTCGACCGTGCTGTCGGCGGAGGCTGTCAGGAGCCCTCGCAGAGCGGCTTCGCCGCGGTTCCGCAGCGGTCGCGGAAGAAACTCGCGGGCCGGCACGAGTCGATCCCGGAGCTGCTGCGGATCGACCCCGAGCGCCGCCCCGGCGCGCCCGGGAGGGAAGCGCAGCCCGACCGTGTCGGTGCCGTCACCGCCCCGGGCCAGCAGCCAGCGGGTGGAGGGACCGGCGATGAGGAGCTCGTCGTCGCGCAGGACGATGTCGGCGCAGCCGTCCGCCCGGATCACGCTCGCGCGGCTCTCGGGTTCGGGTGCCACTGCCCAGACGGTGCCGAGCCCTGGGATCCCACTCTCGCGGTACACGGCGGTCTCCGCCCGTCGCCCTCTAGAGATGCCCCGCCGAGTCCATGCTGCGAAGCTCCCGTTTCAACTCGGCGACCTCGTCGCGCAGCCGCGCCGCGAGCTCGAACTTCAGCTCCTCCGCGGCGGCCAGCATCTGGTCGTTGAGGTCCGTGATGAGCTCCTCGAGCTTCGCCGCGCCCTCGCCGGCGATCGCGCCCGCCCGCGCCGCGGCCTTTCCCCTGGCGCGCTGCGGCGACCCCTGCTTGCCGCCGCGCGAACCGAGGACATCCTGGGTGTCGGCGGCTTCGCGCGCCAGCATCTCGGTGATGTCGCCGATCTTCTTGCGGAGCGGCTGCGGGTCGATGCCGTGCTCGGTGTTGTAGGCGATCTGGATCTCGCGTCGCCGATTGGTCTCGTCGATCGCCTCCCGCATCGATCGTGTGACGGTGTCGGCGTACATGTGCACCTGGCCGGAGACGTTGCGCGCGGCGCGGCCGATGGTCTGGATCAGCGAGGTCGAGGAGCGCAGGAAGCCCTCCTTGTCGGCGTCGAGGATCGACACCAGCGAGACCTCGGGAAGGTCGAGGCCCTCTCGGAGCAGGTTGATGCCCACGAGCACGTCGAACACGCCCGAGCGCAGCTCGGTGAGCAGCTCGACCCGCTTGAGCGTGTCGACGTCGGAGTGGAGGTAGCGGACCCGGATGCCGGCCTCCTCCATGAACGTGGTGAGCTGCTCCGCCATCTTCTTCGTGAGGGTGGTGACGAGGACGCGCTCGTCGCGCTCCGCGCGCACGCGCACCTCCTCGAGGAGGTCGTCGATCTGCCCCTCCGACGGCTTCACCACGATCTCGGGGTCGATGAGGCCCGTGGGGCGGATGATCTGCTCGACCACCCCGTCCGCGAGATCCATCTCGTACTTGCCGGGCGTCGCCGAGAGGTAGACGGTCTGCCCCACCCGTTCCGTGAACTCCTGGAACTTGAGCGGCCGGTTGTCGAGAGCGCTCGGCAGGCGGAAGCCGTGATCGACCAGCGTCCGCTTGCGGGAGGCATCGCCCTCGTACATCGCCCCGATCTGCGGCACGGTCACGTGCGACTCGTCGATGACCACGAGGAAGTCGTCGGGGAAGTAGTCGAGCAGGCAGTGCGGCGCCTCCCCCGGTCGGCGGCCGTCGATGTGGCGGGAGTAGTTCTCGATGCCCGAGCAGAACCCGATCTGCTCCATCATCTCGAGGTCGAAGGTGGTGCGCATGCGCAGGCGCTGCTCCTCGACCAGCTTGTTCTGCTGCTTCAGCTCCTTCGTGCGCCAGTCGAGCTCCTCCGCGATGGTGCCCATCGCGCGGTTCATGACGTTTCGGCTCGCCACGTAGTGCGAGCCGGGGAACACCGAGACCGTCTCGACGCGCTTGATCACGTCGCCCGTGAGGGGATGCAGGTAGTAGAGCGCCTCGATCTCGTCCCCGAAGAACTCGATGCGGATCGCCAGCTCCTCGTACATCGGGATGATCTCGACTGTGTCGCCGCGCACGCGGAAGTTGCCGCGCACGAACTCGATGTCGTTGCGCTGGTACTGCATGTCGACGAAGCGGCGCAGCAGCACGTCGCGATCCAGCCGATCGCCCACGGCGAGGGGCACCATCGCCTCGTAGTACTCCTCGGGCTTGCCGAGACCGTAGATGCAGGAGACCGTCGAGACGACGACCACGTCACGGCGGCTCAGGAGCGCGTTCGTCGTCGAGTGCCGCAGGCGCTCGACCTCGGCGTTGACCGACGAGTCCTTCTCGATGAAGGTGTCCGTCTGGGGCACGTAGGCCTCGGGCTGGTAGTAGTCGTAGTAGCTGACGAAGTACTCGACCGCGTTGTTCGGCAGCAGCTGCCGGAACTCGCTCGCGAGCTGAGCGGCGAGGGTCTTGTTGTGGGCGAGGATGAGCGTCGGCCGCTGCACCTGCTCGATCAGCCAGGCCGTCGTGGCCGACTTGCCCGTGCCCGTCGCGCCGAGCAGCACGATGTCGGTCTCGCCGGCGTTGATCCGCTGGGCGAGCTCCTCGATGGCGACCGGCTGGTCGCCGCTCGGCTCGTACTCGCTGACCACCTCGAAGGGGCGAACGCTGCGCGTGGTTTCCATGTGTTCGAGGGTACTCCGGACCTCTGACATCGAGGCTGGCAAGACCCCGGTCGACGCCGCGGCCCGCGACCTTCTCGGGCCGTCCCGCGGCGGCTCAGATCTGCGCGAGCAGGCCCTTCCACACGGGGCGCCAGTACTCGATGGCGCTCGCGGAGTCGAGCCTCGAGTGGACGAGGCCGACGGACGCCTTGCCCTCGGTCTTGTCGGTGATGTTCACGGAGACGCGGGTGCCGTCCGAGAGCGGGGCGCGCCAGTACCGCCACTTCTCCGTGCCCGAGGTCGAGGCGCCGCCGTCGAGCGGCACTCCCCCGAACTCGTCGCGACCCTCCACGAGCTCCAGCCACGCGCGCAGGGCCTCGTCCTTGTCGCGCCGCACCGTACGCGTCGTCGAGAGCTGGAAGTCGCCGTCGCAGGTCTGACCCGGGACGCGCAGGCCCGCGTGCTGCTCGAATGCGACGGCGGTGCCCTGAGCCCACCACTCGCGTCGCTCGACCGACTCCGGCATGAGCTCGAGGGCGAGGCGCGCGATGTCGGTGTGGGTCAGATCGCGCGCTCCGGACCGCTCCAGGAGCTCCACCCACTCCTCCCAGGCCCGACCGGTTCCGGTGGAGATCGCCGAGGTGTTCGATGCGTTGACCATGCACTCATGGTCGCGCATCGTCCGCGGGCGGCACAACGGCCGAGATGCAGACGAGGAAGTCCGAGTCCGCCTCGAAGGGGCGCAGGTCCCACGTCGAGAAGCGGTGCTGCACCGCGAGCCCGGCGGCGGCGAGATCCTCCGCGTACTCGTCGAAGCCGTAGCCGCGTCCCGCTCCGAAGCCGGTCACGAGGCGACCGCGCGGGGCGAGCGCGCCGCGGAGCCCCTGCAGAGCGGGGCGCCGGGCAGCGGGGTCCAGGAAGGTCAGCACGTTGCCCGCCGAGACGATCGCGTCGAAGCCCCGGGCTTCCCGGGATCCGGCGCCCGCGGCGTCGAGGCTCGGGTAGGTGAACTCCGCGAGGTCCCCGACCCGCCATTCGGCGCGGGGGAAGGCCCGTCGGGCCTCGGCGATGAGGTGCTCGTCGAGGTCCACGCCGGCGACGCGGTAGCCGCGCTCGGAGAGGTAGCCGCCGAGCCTCCCCTGCCCGCACCCGGCATCGAGCACCGCGGAGCCGGGGGCCGCCAGGGCGGCGACGAGGCGGGCCTCCCCGTCGAGGTCGCGCCCCTCGGCCGCGAGATCCCGCCAGCGCTGCGCGTACCGCGCCGAGTGCTCGGGGTCCTCCGCCCGCAGCCGATCCCAGAGATGGGAGTAGGCGGCGCGCCCCTCGTTCTCGCTCTGCATGCCTCGACCCTATCCGCTCCGGCCGGCGGGGACCCGCTCCGCGCCCAGGCCCGCCCGCAGTTCGTCGGCGAGGGCGCGCACCCGGCCGTTGCACGCGCCGATCTCGTCGTCGAGCGCGCGGCGCGCCGTCTCCTCGCGCGCCGCCTCGGCGTCCAGGGCGGCGTCCCGGATCCGATCGAGCCCCAGCGCGATATCGGCGACGTGCAGGAGGATCCTTTCGTTCTCCCCGCTCGACGCGAGGAACTGCGCCCAGCGGCTGAGCAGATCGGCCAGCACGCGGTGCTCGGCGACGACGAGCTCCCGGAGCCGCTGCAGCTCGCCCTCGTACTCGGCGTCGGATCCGGTGTGGGCCGGCCGCGGCAGCGCCCTCAGCACCACGTGCCCGCGGGAGAGCTCGCTGCGCTCCTCGTCGGCGAGGGCGTGGAGGAACTCGGTGTAGGCCAGCCGATTCACCGGCGCCCACCGGCGCGCGGCCGAGCGCGCCAGCACCCGGTCGAGCACGAAGACGGTGAGCAGGAACGTCACGAACCCCGCGGCGAGCCCCGAGAGCACGACGAGCTCCTGCCAGACCTGCGAGGTGACGTCCAACCACAGGATGACGGCGGCGACGGCGGTGGCGCCCACCGCGATCGCGACGACTCTCGCCCGCTCCAGTATCCGCGTGCCAGCCACACCCGATTCCCCGCTTCCTCGCCAGCGACCGATGCCCTTGCGGCCACCATAGCCGGGAAAGTCGGATCGCGGGCGGCCCGGCGCGGCCTCCGCGCCGGTATCGCGTCCGTGGTGAGGGGATTTAGTTACTCAATGTAATTAAGTGTTAAGGTAATGAATATGGAAGCGACCGTACTCGACCGCCTGCTCGCCCTCAGCGACCTGCTGCAGCGCGACATGGGCGACTCCTTCGCCGCCGACCTCACCGAGAGCCGCGTGCACGCCCTGTGGGTGCTGCACCACCTCGGCCCGTCCACGCAGCAGGCCATGTCGCAGGCGCTCCGGGTCACGCCCCGCAGCGTGTCGGCGCTCGTGGACGCGCTCGAGGCCGCCGGGTACGTGACGCGGTCCCCGCACCCCGAGGATCGACGCGCGGTGCTCGTCGCGCTCACGCCGGGAGCGGCGAGCATGATGGCGCGGATGCAGCGGGATCACACGAGCCTCGCGACGCGCCTCCTGGAGGCCGTTGCGGCGGAGGACCGCGATGCGTTCGAGCGCGGCCTGGACGCGGTGCTCGGTCGGCTGCGCGAGCTCGTCGCGAGCGAGTCGGTCTCCTACGGTCTCGAGGAGGAGCGGCCATGACGCCGCCGGAGCAGACGGCGGACCGCGGGGTGCCCGCCCGGCCGGGCCCCGCCGCCCGGACGAAGGATCTCGCGGCTCGCGCGGTCCGCATGGAGCTGCTCGTCTACGAGAGCCTCTGGCGCGCGGTGTCGCGTCGCCCCAAGATCGACGCCGGTGCGCACGGATTCCGCTACCACGGCCCCGTGCTGACGGTCCTCATCATCTTCATCGTGCTCTCGGCCGTGGAGATCCCGATCATCGACCTCATCGTGCACCGCTGGACGCCGGTGCGGATCGGCTTCCTGATCCTCGGCATCTGGGGGCTCACCTGGATGATCGGCCTGCTCTGCGCGTACTTCACCCGCCCGCACACCGTCGGGCCCGAGGGGATCCGGGTGCGCGAGGGGCTCGAGATCGACGTGCTCGCCGAGTGGGGCGACGTCGCGTCGGTGCGGGTGCGCACCGTCAGCGCGGAGAGCATCGATCCGACGAGCACCGAGAAGCCCGGCCGCGTGTTCGACCACGAGGGCGAGCGGATCTGCGCGATCTGGGTCGGCAGCGAGACGAACCTCGAGATCGAGTTCGAGGGGCCCACCGAGGTGGTGCTGCCCGGGCTCGCGCCGAAGGGCGGATCGCAGGTGGTTGATCGGCTGCGGTTCTGGGGCGACGACCCCGAGGCGCTGCTCCGAGCCGTGCGCGACGAACTCGAGGCCGCGCGCGACCCTCGCTAGCCGGTGCTCATTGCGAGCCTCCAGGGCCAGACCGGTCTGCTCGGCCCGCAGCGTCTTCAAGTGCTGCCACGGCTTCGTCTTGGCTGAGTCCGGTGATCCGCAGAAGGTCGACCACCGTGGAACGGATCTGTCCGACCAGCACACTCGTCGTAGGCGAGTACGGATCGGAATACACCGCCGAGGCAGTCACAGCTGCGGTCAAGGCCTTCTGCCGAACCTGGGAGGCGTTCGTCCGGGAGCCGATCCAAGACCTGAGTTCGTCCACGGCTCGGGCGAGCTGGTCGACCGCGTGTGGCAAGGCGGGGGCGACCTGGCGCGGATGCCGCACCAGGTTCGCGCCCGCCCGACACATCGCGCGCCCCGACGACAGCAGGAGGTCCATACGCGCGCCGAGCTGCTCCACGGCGTGAAGTCGACGCCTCTGCACCGCGCGTGTCCGCGATCGCGCGAGAGAGATGCGTTCTCGAGCGGCCGCGACCGCATCGGCGATATCTTGACGAGCGCTCACCAGGGACGCCATATCCTCCAGGGCTTCCTCGGCGCCGGGAAGGGACCGGCCGGCGATCTCCTGGCCGAGTCGCTCCAAGATATGGGAGTACCGGGACAGGATCGCCTCCGCCTCCGCCACCGCCGCCCGAAACGGATCGGCGCCGACCAGGGAGGTCAGCAGGAGCGCGACAGCCGCTCCGACCACTGCATCGCCTAAGCGAACCCAGGGGTCTGAACCGAGATGCTGCGCCAGGGTCATCACGACCACGGCGGCCACCGCGGCTTGATTGGCCATGAGGCTGCTGGGCCGGAACGCGACCGCCGTCGTCATCGCCACCAGAACCGCAAGGGCCAGCTGCCAAGCGCCGATGCCGAGCCAGCGCGAAAGGAGGTCCGCCGAGGCGATGCCGAGAACCACGCCGGCCGAGATCTCGACGGCGCGTCCGCGGCGCTGTCCCGCTGAAAGCCCGGTAGCGACCACGGCGGCGATCGGCGCGAATACCGCCTGCTGAGTGCCGAAGAGCGCACCCGCCAGCAGATAGGAGATCCCGGCCGCGAGCGCAGCGAGCAGGAGGACGGACGCGTGCTGTCGCACTCCCCCGCCCATCTGGGCGCCCAGGCGGCGTACCCGATGCAGGAGCGTCATGATCCTGTCAGGAGCTCCTGCGCCCGACATCCGGGACCCCGGAGATCATCGCGACGGCCAGATTGTTCTTGCGAGTGTCCACGTACACGAGCTGTGCGACGATCGGTGCATCGCTGATCAGGACGAGGCCGTAGGGCCGGCCGAGTGGTACGGCCTCGGGATCGATCAAGTCGTTGATCCTGACGTGACGAACCCGGGAAGCGGGAACGAGAATCTCATACGGCGAGATCGGATCCCGATCCTCGTGATACACCGTCACGCGGACGCATGCGTCTCCTGACGACGTGTTCAGCACGCACAAGACGTTGCGACTCGTGTATTCCGGTTCGCGACCGGTGCTCTGGGCGGGAATCCAGCCCGCCGAAAACGTCCATCGGGTGTGCCCCAGCACGGAGTGCTCCATCGTTCCCCCTCCTCTTACGCCTCGTCCAGGAGTTGTCGCAGGTAGTCATTCTGGAAGACCCCGTCCGGGTCGAGGGCGCGTCTGATCCGCTGAAACTCGTCCCACTCCGGGTACAGCTCCCGCAGCTCGCCGGCGGACAGACTGTGCTTCTTGCCCCAGTGCGGGCGGCCTCCGAAACTTCGAAGCAGCGGCTCCATATCGGCGAAATACTCCTCGTGCGGAAGCGAAGCGTTCTGGAGCAGCGCGACGGTCACGGTGGATCGGCCCTGGGCGGTGCTGATCATGCCCCGATCGGGCGCTATGGTGCGAACCAGAACACGCCACGCCACCCGTGCTCGGTGTTTCTCCTTGATCCGCGTTCGCGCTTCGCCGAATGCCTCTAATCCGTTGTCGAACGGGAGCATGTACTCCATCTCATCGAAACGGAGATCCCGTGCGCTGGGGATGATCTCGTAGGAGGGTCCGGTTTCATCGGTCTTGAGGCGTCCCGGGGGTGTCAGTTCGGGCTCCTCACCGGGCACGTTCAGCAGGCGGATCTGCGCCAGATCGCTTCTCGGATACCAGTAGAAATCCATGCTGCGATTGGTCTCGACCAACTCGTCGAAGTTCTCCAAGACCCAATCGATGTGCGTTATCCAGTTCGTGCGGCGAAGCTCGTACGCGGGCTCGAGCCGCAGTGTGAGAGAGGTGAGAACTCCGAGTGCGCCGAGCGACACCTGCGCCGCCCGAAGGAGATCGTGATGTTCGTCCTCGCCCGCATCGACTCCGAAGGGCAGGGTGTCGCCGGTGCCGGTGACGAGCGTACCGCCGATCAGTGTCGACGACAGGTTTCCCAACCGCACCCCGGACCCGTGGGTGCCTGTGGCGATGGCTCCCGCAAGGGACTGATAATCGACATCACCGAGGTTCTCCATTCCCAGTCCCGCGTCTGCGAGTTCCGCGCCCAGGCGGGCGAGCTCGATTCCCGGCGAGACGGCCGCTCGCATCCGGCGAGGATCGGCGGACCGCACGTCGACCATTCTCTTCAGAGACACCAGCACGTCTTCGGTCGTCATCAACGGCGTCGAGGAATGCCCCGACCCGACGGGACGGACGGTCCGACCCCGGTCGCGCGCTTCACGGACGATCCGCACCACCTCTTCCTCGCCTTCGGGCTCACGCCGCTCCGACGGGGTGAATCTCAGGCTGCCGGACCAGTTCGTGAAGCGATCAGCCATCGACGCCTCTCCTCTGCATACGGCCGCTGCGGCCAGGAGGTCGGGTCATTCAGGCTAACGGCGGCCGGTCATGATTGCAACGGTGTTCCGGCGACGCCCGGGGCTCCTTGTACCATCGGAGGAATCACCCGAGACGAGTACGGGGTACCGGTACCGCGAGGAGATGCACGTGGACAACGGCGAGAAATCAGCGATCCCTCTCGACGCCATCCCGGCCCGTTCCAGCGGGTACGTCGACTTGCGCTCGTACTCCGCTATCGGAGACGGCTTGACAGTGGCCCTCATCGCTCACGACGGCTCGATCGACTGGTATCCAACGCCTCTCCTCGACTCCCCTCCCGCGTTCGCGAGACTGCTCGACGCCGAGAACGGCGGATGCATCGAGCTCGCGCCGGACGGAGACTTCACCGTCGAACGGGCGTACATCCCCCGAACCAACGTGCTGCAGACCACCTACACTACGGCGACGGGATCAGCACGCGTCACCGATTCTCTGAACACCGGTCTATCGGGACGGTTGCCGTGGGGAGAGCTCGCGCGGCGTATCGAAGGCCTTGAGGGCGAGGTTGCGATGCGGTGGCGAGTCGCGCCCGGTACGGCCTTGGCCTCGGCTTCCCCCTGGGCCCATTCTTCCCCTCTGGGTCCTGTGCTGCGGATCGGAGACACCACGGTCGGAGTGCGAGGCACCGCAATCGGAGACTCCGTCGTCACGGGGCGAGACATTTCAGGAACGTTCACCGCGCGCCGTTCTTCCCACCACCTGCTGGGGATTCTCACGACGAGTGCTGAACCGCTCCAGTTGCCCGATCCTGAAGATATCGATCGAGGGATCGACCGAACCGTACGCTACTGGGAGAGCTGGTCTGCCGAGCTGCGGTACGAGGGCCCCTGGTCGGACGAGGTCCTGCGAAGCGCCCTCGCCTTGAAACTGTTGCACAGTCCGTCAGGTGCGATCGCTGCCGCGGCGACCACCTCTCTGCCTGAGAGCCTCGACGGCGGCAAGAACTGGGACTACCGTTTCGCCTGGGTTCGTGATGCCGCCTACACTCTGCACACGCTGATTCGATTTGGCGAGCGAGAGGAAGTGCACGCGGCTCTCTCCTGGCTGCTCCGCGTCGCACGAGACCGCGGGGCGGATCTCGCCGTCTTCACCCGTCTCGACGGGGGCGAGCCCGATGCGGAACGCGCAGTCGATGTTCCGGGCTGGCGGCGGATCGGCCCCGTCGTCACCGGCAATCGGGCGAAAGGCCAGCTTCAGCTCGGCATCTACGGGGACCTGTTCGAGATGGTTCGGCTCTACGTCGAGGGCGGGCACCTGCTCGACACGGACACCACGCGACTGCTCTCGGAGATGGCGGATCGCACCTGCGATGTATGGCAGCGAGCCGACGCGGGAATCTGGGAACTGCAAACCGATCGTCACTACACGAGTTCCAAAATGGGATGCTGGCATGCTCTGGAGTGCGCGGTCGCCCTGGCGGAGGAGGGCCATATCGAGGGATCGGTCGAGAGATGGCGTTACGAGCGCGATCGCATTCGAGATTGGATCGACGAGCACTGCTGGTCGGAAACGCTCCAGAGCTACACCTGGTATTCGGGAACCGACCAGCTCGACGCGTCCGTGCTGCTGCATGCGGCGAGCGGATTCGATCGCGGGCCGCGAATGTCCTCCACGATCGACGCGGTGACCCGAGAGCTCGGCGACGGTCCCCTGATCTACCGCTACAGCGGTGCGGACGAGGAGGAGGGCACGTTCGTCGCCTGCGCGTTCTGGGCGGTTGCGGCACTCGTGGAAGTCGGGCGCAGGCGAGAAGCTGAAGAGCTGATGGGTCGGCTCGTGCCACTCGCAAACGATGTGGGCTTGTACTCGGAGATGATCGCGAGTCGAGACCACTCGTTCCTCGGAAACCTTCCCCAGGGCCTCAGTCATCTGGCGCTCATGGCCGCCGCCCTCACTCTTGTCGAGGAATACTGAGGACACCGTATGGCGACGATTGGATTCCACGCATCTCACGAGCAAGTTGCTCCGGCCCGGCTCTTGCGCGATGTGCAGTACGCCGAACAGGCCGGGTTCGCGGCGGCGATGTGTTCGGACCACATCGCGCCATGGTCAGTGCGGCAGGGCCATTCGGGGTTTGCCTGGTCGTGGCTCGGTGCTGCGTTGGCGACCACTGACCTGTCCTTCGGCGTCGTCACCTCGATGGGGCACCGTTACCATCCGGCTGTGCTGGCTCAGGCCTCGGCTACGCTTGCCTCGATGTTTCCGGCTCGCTTCTGGGTGGCCCTGGGAAGCGGAGAGAATCTGAACGAGCACGTGGTGGGGCACGGCTGGCCGGCGAAGGAAGTGCGGCAGCAGCATCTCGAGCGCGGCTTCCACCTGCTTCGCCGGCTCCATGCCGGCGAAACCGTCAGCGATAGCTTCGGTCCTGTCGTGGTGGATGAGGCGCGCGTGTGGGAGGTGCCGGAAGTGAAGCCGCCCCTGATTCTCCCCGCACTCACGCCGGAGACCGCCCGACGATGTGCAAGAACGGCCGATGGATTGATCACGGTGAATCAGCCACTCGACGGGCTGCGAGAGATATGCACTGCCTACCGGGAGCACGGCGGCCGGGGACCCATCATGCTTCAGGTGCATCTGAGTTGGGCGGAAACGCAGGGGGAAGCCGAGGCAATCGCGTTCGATCAGTGGCGCACCAACGTCTTCGATCCTCCCGTGATGGCAGATCTGCCCTCGGTCGCCGACTTCGAAGCGAGAGCCGACCGGCACGATGCTCACGCGCGCCTCGCCGAGGCCGTCAATATCTCCGCTGATCTGAACCGTCACGCGGATTGGATCAGCGAATTTCTCGAGCTTGGCGTAGATTCGGTGTTTCTCCACCACGTGGGGAAGGAACAGGTGCGATTCATCGAGGCGTTCGGCGATCGGGTGCTGCCTCAGCTGCGGTGATCTCGCCAACGGGCGATCTCACTCAGGCACGGGAAGGGCAACCGTGGAGGGTAGAGCGTTCGGTGAGGAGCGCGTCGGGAGCCTCCCGCAGAGACGCATCGCCCCAGGCGAGGACCGCGAGAGCGCTGTCAGGCGAACCAGAGGGCGAGCTCGCGCTCCGCCGACTCGGGCGAGTCGGACCCGTGCACGAGGTTCTGCTGCACCTTGAGCCCCCAGTCGCGCCCGAGGTCGCCGCGGATGGTGCCCGGCGCCGCCGTCGTCGGATCGGTCGTGCCCGCGAGCGAGCGGAAGCCCTCGATGACCCGCTCCCCGGCGGCTCGGATGGCGACGGTCGGGCCCGACGACATGAACTCGATGAGCGGCTCGTAGAAGGGCTTGCCCTCGTGCTCGGCGTAGTGCGCCGCGAGCAGCTCGCGATCCGCGTCGACCAGGCGCAGGTCGACCAGCGTGTAGCCCTTCGCCTCGATGCGGCGCAGGATCTCGCCGGTCAGTCCACGGGCAACACCGTCGGGCTTCACCAGGATGAGGGTCTCTTCTGCAGACATGCACGCTCCTTCGTCACACGGAAAGTCGGGTGGGGGCGCCGGGCCCCCGGTCCACCAGCTTAGCCGCCCTGCGCGGCCATCCAGGCGCGGCGGTCGCGATCGATCTGCGCGCCCTTGACCATGCAGTAGATCCAGAGGGCGGTGAAGAGCAGGCCGACGATCCACGCCATCGGCAGCAGGAAGCCGGTCAGCAGCATGAGGACGTGCACCGCCCAGCCGATGACGATGCCGGCCCTTCCGAAGCGCATGACCCCGAGACCGACGACGATGACCAGTGCGAGGCCGCCCCCGAGGTAGAGGCCGAGTTCGCGCGGTTCGAGCGCGCCGAGCCCGAACAGGGTGAGGCCGATGAGCACGACGATGACGAGCTCGAAGCCGAGCACGATCGAGGCGAGCGCCTTCTGCGTCGACCGCTCCCCCCGGCCCGCGCCCGAGACGCGCATCGCCGAGTTGTGCGCCATCGTCTCGGAGGGCGAGAGCTGCAGCTCGTCGGGATCCGGCGCCTCGGCGCCGTTCCGGTCGCGATCGGTCATGCGATCCCCCATCCCTCTTCGCGCGAGTGGGCGATCGCCTCGCCGGCGAGCAGCACCGAGCCGACGACCAGCACCGCCCGATCGTCGGAGCGCGCGGCCCATCCCCTGGCCACCTCGAGCGCCTCGGGAAGGCTCTGCGCCACCTCGATCGGCGTCGCGGGGATCGCCTCCTCGGCGAGCGCCCGGAGGTCGTCGGGGTCGAGGCTCCGCGGCGAGGCGACCGGGGTGACGTAGACGGCGTGGGCCAGCGGCGCGAGCGCGGTCAGCAGCCCGGCGGCGTCCTTCTCCTCCAGCACGCCGACCACGAGCGCGAGCTCCTCGAACCCGAACGACTCGGTCACCGCCTCCGCGAGGGCGGCGGCGCCGTGCGGGTTGTGCGCCGAGTCGACGTAGACGACCGGGTCGGTGCCGATGAGCTGCAGTCGCCCCGGCGAGGTGAGCTGCCCGAGACCCTCGTCCAGGATCTCCTCGGGCAGCGGACGATCCGCTCCGAAGAACGCCTCGGCGGCGGCGATCGCGAGCGCGACGTTCTCGGCCTGGTGCCGCCCGAAGAGCGGCACGAACGCCGGGTCGTAGGGCTGCCCCGAGGCGCCGATCACGTCGATCTGCCTGCCGCCCACGGCGAGCCGATCCTCCACGAGCCTGAAGTCGCGGCCGGCGACGAACAGCGGCGACCCGTGCTCCTCGGCGGTCGCGACGATCTCGTCGAGCGCCTCCGGAACCTGAGCGGCCGTGACGACGGTGGAGCCGTCCTTGATGATCCCCGCCTTCGTCCTCGCGATCGTGGCGACGTCGCGGCCGAGCACCGCGGTGTGGTCGAGGTCGATCGGCGTGAACACGGCCACGCGGGCGTCCACGATGTTCGTCGCGTCCCACTCGCCCCCCATGCCGACCTCGATCACGGCCACCTCGACGGGCGCGTCGGCGAAGGCGGTGAAGGCGAGCACCGCCAGCGCCTCGAAGAAGGTGATGGCGCCGTGACCGGCGGCCGCCAGCTCGCCGTCGACGACCTGCAGCGGCAGCTGCAGCTCGTCCCAGGCCTCGGCCAGGGCGGCGCCGTCGATCGGGGCGCCGTCGACCTGGAAGCGCTCGGTGAAGTCGATGAGGTGCGGGCTCGTGAACAGGCCGGTGCGCAGGCCGTGCGCGCGCATCAGCGACTCGATCGCCCGGCTGGTGGAGGTCTTGCCGTTGGTGCCCGCGACCTGGATCACGGGGAACGAGAGCTGCGGAGATCCGGCCAGCTCGGCCAGGCGCCGCACCGGCTCGATGCGGGGCCGCGGACTCGCCTCTCCCACGCGCTCGAGCAGCTGCTCGTAGACGCGCCGGGCCGCCGCGGCCCCGCCCCGATCCTCGGGCGCGACGGGGCTCACGACTCTCCTCCCGCGCTCCGCACCGTCTCGGAGACGTCGATGGTGATGGCGAGCAGCGCCTTGTCGGTTCCGAGCGCCTCGGCCGCGCTGGTGAAGACGACGCCCTCGATGCTCTTCGGCTCCGTGTCGGCGAGCGTCGAGATGTCGGCCGTCGGCTGCACGGCGATGGCGACCGCCAGGGTCTCCGCGGCGATCAGGCCGGCGTGCGCCTCCAGCGCGGCCGCGTGCGCTGGCTCGGCGTTCAGCGCCAGGCCGATGCGGTCGCTCACGTCGAGGCCCGCGTTCTTGCGCGCCTCCTGCACGGCCCGGATCGCGTCGCGCGCGACCCCCTCGGCCTCCAGCTCGGGAGTCGTGCGGGTCTCGAGCAGCACGAATCCGCCGTCGGGGATGAGCGTCAGCGCCGGGCCCTCGTCCCCCGCGCCGCCCGAGGCTCGCTCGTCCGTCGAACCCGCCCGGAGCGTCAGCTCGTACTCCTGCGGCTCCAGCGCGATGCCGCCGGCCACGATCACGCCGTCCTGCTCGCGCCAGTCACCCGACTTCGCGGCCGCGATCGCCTGCTGCACCTGCTTGCCGAGGCGCGGGCCGGCCGCCCGCGCGTTCACCGTGAGCGTCTGCACGATGCCGTGGTCGGCGGCGCTCGTCTCGGTCTGCTGCACGAGGCGCACGTCCTTGACGTTGAGCTCCTCGCGCAGGATGCCGGCGAAGGGCCGCAGCGCCTCGGGGTTGGCGGTCACCACGGTCAGCGCGGCGAGGGGCAGTCGCACGCGGAGCCGGCGGGCCTTGCGCAGCGCCAGGGCCTGGGAGGTGATCTGCCGCACCTCGTCCATCGCGGCGACGAGCTCCGCCGTCTCGGGCGAGGCCGACGCGTCGGGGAATGCCGATGCGTCGGGCCAGTCCTCGAGATGCACCGAGCGCCCTCCGGTCAGGCCGCGCCACAGCTCCTCGGAGACGAGCGGCGTCAGGGGGGCGGCGACGCGGGCGACGGTCTCGAGCACGGTGTAGAGCGTGTCGAAGGCCTGCCGGTTGGACTCGCGGCCGTTCTCCCCGTGCACGCCCTCCCAGAACCGATCGCGCGAGCGCCGCACGTACCAGTTGGTGAGCACCTCAGCGTAGGAGCGGAGCGCCTCGGCCGCGGACGTGGTGTCCAGACCCTCGAGGTGCGCCCCGACGTCCTGCACGAGCCGGCCCGTCTTGGCGAGGATGTAGCGGTCGAGCGGATCGGCGGAGTCGGTGCGCCACCGCGCCTCGACGCCGTCGGCGTTGGCGTAGAGGCTGAAGAAGTACCAGGTGCTCCAGAGCGGCAGGATGAACTGCCGGACGCCCTCGCGGATGCCCTCCTCGGTGACGATGAGGTTGCCCCCGCGCACCACGGGAGAGGCCATGAGGAACCAGCGCATCGCGTCCGACCCGTCGCGGTCGAAGACCTCGTTGACGTCGGGGTAGTTGCGCAGCGACTTCGACATCTTGTTGCCGTCGGAGCCGAGCACGATGCCGTGGCTGATCACGTTCTTGAACGCCGGGCGGTCGAAGAGCGCCGTCGCGAGCACGTGCTGCACGTAGAACCAGCCGCGCGTCTGCCCGATGTACTCGACGATGAAGTCGGCGGGCTGGTGCGTGTCGAACCACTCCTGGTTCTCGAACGGGTAGTGCACCTGCGCGAAGGGCATCGACCCCGAGTCGAACCAGACGTCGAAGACGTCCTCGATGCGGCGCATCGTCGACCGCCCCGAGGGGTCGTCGGGGTTCGGGCGGGTGAGCGTGTCGATGTAGGGGCGGTGCAGGTCGACCTCGCCGGCCTCGTTCCTCGGCAGATCCCCGAAGTCGCGCTCGAGCTCGGCGAGCGACCCGTAGACGTCGATGCGGGGGTGCTCCGGGTCGTCGCTCTTCCAGACCGGGATCGGGCTGCCCCAGTACCGGTTGCGGCTCACCGACCAGTCGCGGGCCCCCTCGAGCCACCTGCCGAACTGGCCGTGCTTGACGTTCTCGGGCACCCAGGTGATCTGCTCGTTCGTCTCGAGCATGCGCTCCTTGATCGGCGCGATGCGCACGAACCAGCTCGACACCGCCCGGTAGATGAGCGGGTTCCGGCAGCGCCAGCAGTGCGGGTACGAGTGCTCGTAGCTCTGCTCGCGCAGCAGGCGCCCGCGCTGCCTGAGCAGGCGGATGAGCGGGCGGTTCGCGTCCATCCAGAGCTCTCCGGCGACGTCGGAGACGGCGTCGATGAAGCGTCCGCTGTCGTCGAGGCTCAGGATCGTGGGCATGCCCGCGGCGCTCGTGATGCGCATGTCGTCCTCGCCGTACGCGGGCGACTGGTGCACGATGCCGGTGCCGTCGGTCGTGGTGACGTAGTCGTCGACCAGCACGCGCCAGCAGTTCTCGGTGCCCCACACGCCCGCGTCGGCGAAGTAGTCGAAGACCGGCTCGTAGCGCACGTCGGCGAGCTCCGCGCCCGGCAGGGTGGCGACCACGGCCTCGCGCAGCGCCTCGGCGGACTCGTAGCCGAGATCCTTCGCGTAGCCGCCGGCGAGGTCGAGCGCCAGGAGGTACCGGTCGCCGCCGTCCGGTCCCGTCGCGCCGTCGCGCGGGCCCGCCGAGGCTCCGAGCGGCCCCTCGGGCACGACCGCGTAGGCGATCTCGGGCCCGACCGCGAGTGCGGCATTGGTCGGCAGGGTCCAGGGCGTCGTCGTCCAGGCGAGCGCCCGCACCCCCTCGAGGCCGAGCTCGGCCGCGCGCTCGCCGAGGAGCGGGAAGGTCACGGTGACCGAGGGATCCTGGCGCATCTGGTAGACGTCGTCGTCCATGCGCAGCTCGTGGTTCGAGAGCGGCGTCTCGTCGCGCCAGCAGTACGGCAGCACGCGGTGGCCCTCGTAGGCGAGCCCCTTCTCGTGCAGCTGCTTGAACGCCCAAATGACGCTCTCCATGTAGTCGAGGTTCAGCGTCTTGTAGTCGTTCTCGAAGTCGACCCAGCGCGCCTGGCGGGTGACGTACTCCTCCCACTCGCGCGTGTACTGCAGCACCGACTCCCGCGCCTTCTCGTTGAAGGCCGCGACGCCCATCTCCTCGATCTCGCTCTTCTCGGTGATGCCGAGCTGCTTCATCGCCTCGAGCTCCGCGGGCAGGCCGTGGGTGTCCCAGCCGAAGCGGCGCTCGACCTTCTTGCCGCGCATCGTCTGGAAGCGGGGGAACACGTCTTTCGCGTAGCCCGTGAGCAGGTGGCCGTAGTGCGGCAGGCCGTTCGCGAAGGGCGGTCCGTCGTTGAACACCCACTCGTCGTGTCCCTCGCGACGGCGGATCGACTCCCGGAACGTGTCGTCCCGGCGCCAGAAGTCGAGCACCCGCCGCTCGATCTCGGGGAACTTCGGCGAGGGGGTGACGCCGAAGGCGGCGCCCGCGGGCTGGCTCGCGGTGTCGCCGCCGTTCGCCTCGGCTGCGTCTGCGCCCGTCGACTGCTGGGGGTACGGCATGGGTTCCTCTTCTGCTCCGGCTTCCGAATCTCTCGGCCGCTCCGCCGCAGGCCTCCCGGTTCGGGATCCGCTGGTGCGAACGGCTTCGTCACGCCGGGACGAGCGCCGGCGTGCATCTGCACGCGGCTCCCGCGGTACCACCCCGCTTGCCCGTTCCCCTCGCCGCTTCCGCGGCTCCGGATCCGGGCCTCTCCGTTCGGCTGTGACGGGCCGTACCCGCCCGGTTCTACTGAGCGCCGCCCGTCGCGAGACGTTCGGCGCCGTTCTTCCGGGGACTCCCCAGTGATAGTGGATCGACGTCGCTGCCGGAAATTCTACACGTCCGACCTCGGACGGAGCGTCGAGGCGCGGACCGCGGCCGGGACGTTCACTAGCATGGGGCTGTGACGACACGAGCCTCCGCGGGATCCGCTGCTCCGGGCGGCCGGGGGCGACCCCGCGCCTCGAGCCGCGAGGTGCTGGAGGAGGCCGCCTACGAGCTGTTCCTCGAGCAGGGCTTCGAGGGCACGACCGTGGCCGAGATCGCGCGCCGAGCCGGCGTGAGCCGCGGCACCTTCTTCAACTACTTCGCCTCGAAGGCCGACGTGTTCTGGGCCGACATCGACGAGGCGCTCGCCCAGCTGCCCGGCGCGCTGCGGGAGTGCGAGCGGGGGGTGCCCCCGGCGGAGGCGCTCAGCAGCGGGCTCGTGAGGCTCGCCGCGGTCTTCGGGCCGGACCGGGTGCCCTGGATCCTCACCCAGTACGAGGCGATGGGGAGCCCGGCCGAGGTCGGCGTCTCGGCGCTCGCTCGACTGGGCCGGGCGGCGGAGGAGCTCACGCAGTTCCTCGCCGAGCGCTCGGGAGCCGCAGCGCGGGATCTCCCGTCGCGCGCGCTGTCCTACGCGGCGCTGGGGACGCTCGTCGCCGCCGCTCGGACGTGGGCGGAGGCCGGGCCGGCCCGCGGCCGCCTGAGCGCGCATGTCGAGCGGGCGTTCGCGGCCGGGCCCTGGCGGGTAGACTCGGCGGCATCCCGTACGGAGGAGTCGACGATGACCGAGCACCAGTTCCCAGTCCCCCGGATCGAGCAGCACGAGGAGCGGCATCTCGCCGTCGTGCGCGAGAAGGTCCCGTTCTCCGGCATCGCGGGCCTCTACGATCGGGCCTATCCGCTCGTCTTCGACGCGCTCCGCCGCGCGGGCGTCGAACCCGCCGCCGCCCCCATGGGGGTCGTGCACGGCGAGCCGGGCGAGACGCTCGACCTCTCGGTCGCGGTGCCCGTCGCCGAGCCGTTCACGGCCGCGGAGGACGGTGGAGAGGTGACGGCGGAGACCCTCCCCGGCGGCCGCGTCGCCACCATGCTCGTGCGGGGAGACTACTCGCTGATCTCGGCCGGTTACGAGCGCCTGTTCGGATGGATCTCCGAGCAGGGCCTCGTCCCGGCGGGCATCTCGTGGGAGCAGTACCTCACGGAACCGGAGCCCGGCGGCGATCCGGCGCTGAACGAGACGCTGCTCGGCGTGCCCATCGCGGACTAGGCGGAGGCGCGGCCGGCCTCGATCCTCGCGTGCGCCGGATCGGCGGCTGCTCGCCGGTCATGGAGACTCGTCGGGGACCCCGGCTGAGGATGTCGCCGGGCTGGCAGCCGAGCGTGCGGCAGATGGCGCCCCTCCCCGCGCGACACCCCCGCACCCGATAGACTGTTGCGGTCAACCATCAGGCACCAGGGCGCCCGGTACCGCACCGCGCCCGACGACGCGGTGCCGCCCACATCGACCCCCGGAGCCACGGCATGAGCGCGATCCCTGACAAGCCCAAACTCGAAGGCCTCGAGGCGAAGTGGGGTGAGACCTGGGAGCGCGAGGGCACCTACGCCTTCCCGCGCGAGGGCGCGGACCGCGACGACGTCTTCAGCATCGACACTCCCCCGCCGACGGCGTCGGGATCGCTGCACGTCGGCCACGTGTTCTCGTACACGCACACCGACTCCGTCGCCCGCTACCGGCGCATGCGCGGCAAGCGGGTCTTCTACCCGATGGGCTGGGACGACAACGGGCTGCCGACCGAGCGCCGCGTGCAGAACTACTACGGCGTGCGGTGCGACCCCTCGCTGCCCTACGTCGAGGGCTTCGTGCCGCCGCACGACGGCGGCGAGGGCAAGAGCGTGAAAGCCGCAGACCAGCAGCCCGTCTCGCGTCGCAACTTCATCGAGCTCTGCGAGCGGCTGACGGTCGAGGACGAGAAGCAGTTCGAGGATCTCTGGCGCACGCTCGGCCTCTCGGTCGACTGGACGCAGAGCTACCGCACGATCGGCGACGACTCGATCCGGGCGTCGCAGCTCGCGTTCGTGCGCAACGTCGAGCGCGGCGAGGCGTACCAGTCGCAGGCGCCCACGCTGTGGGACGTGACGTTCCGCACGGCGGTCGCGCAGGCCGAGCTCGAAGATCGGGATCAGCCGAGCGCCTACCACACGCTCGCCTTCCACAAGACCGACGGCTCCGGCGACCTCCTCGTCGACACCACGCGCCCCGAACTGCTCGCGGCATGCGTGGCGCTCGTGGCCCATCCCGACGACGAGCGCTATCGGCCGCTCTTCGGGCAGACCGTGCGCACCCCGCTCTTCGACGTGGAGGTGCCGATCGTGGCCCACCACCTCGCGCAGCAGGACAAGGGCACCGGCATCGCCATGATCTGCACCTTCGGCGACGTCACGGACGTCGTGTGGTGGCGCGAGCTCGATCTGCCCAACCGCGCGATCCTCGGCTTCGACGGCCGCGTCCTCGCGGAGGCGCCCGAGGCGATCACGAGCGAGGCCGGCCGCGACGCCTACGCGCAGATCGCCGGCAAGACCGTGTTCAGCGCGAAGAAGGCCGTCGTCGAGCTGCTGCAGGCATCCGGGGAGCTGGTCGGCGAGATCCGCGCCATCACCCACCCCGTGAAGTTCTTCGAGAAGGGCGACAAGCCGCTCGAGATCGTCTCGACGCGCCAGTGGTACATCAAGAACGGCGCCCGCGACGAGGAGCTGCGCGAGCGCCTGCTCGCGCACGGTCGCGAGCTCGAGTGGCACCCCGAGTTCATGCGGGTCCGCTACGAGAACTGGGTCGAGGGCCTCTCGGGCGACTGGCTCATCTCGCGCCAGCGCTTCTTCGGCGTGCCGATCCCCGTCTGGTACCCGCTCGACGCCGAGGGCAACCCGGTCTTCGACGAGCCCATCCTGCCCGCCGAGGACGAGCTGCCCGTCGATCCCTCCAGCGACGTTCCCGCGGGCTACACCGCCGATCAGCGCGGCGAGCCCGGCGGTTTCCAGGGCGAGGTCGACGTCATGGACACCTGGGCGACCTCCTCCCTCACCCCGCAGCTCGCAGGCGGCTGGGAGCGCGATCCCGAGCTCTTCGACCTCGTCTTCCCCTACAGCCTCCGCCCCCAGGGTCAGGACATCATCCGCACCTGGCTCTTCTCCACCGTGCTGCGCGCCGAGCTCGAGTCCGGGCGGCTGCCGTGGGAGCACGCGGGCATCTCGGGCTGGATCCTCGACCCCGACCGGAAGAAGATGTCGAAGTCGAAGGGCAACGTCGTGACTCCGGCGGGTCTGCTGCAGCAGCACGGCTCGGATGCGGTCCGCTACTGGGCGGCGTCGGCGAGGCTCGGCACCGACGCGGCGTTCGACCCGCAGAACCCGACGCAGATCAAGATCGGGCGCCGTCTCGCGATCAAGCTGCTCAACGCGGCGAAGTTCACGCTCTCGTTCGACGCGAGCGCGGCCGGCGCCGTCACCGAGGCGCTCGACCGCTCGATGCTCTCCGGCCTCGCGCAGGTGGTCGAGGACGCCACGCGGGCGTTCGAGGCCTACGACCACGCCCGCGCGCTCGAGCTCACCGAGTCGTTCTTCTGGACGTTCTGCGACGACTATCTGGAGCTCGTCAAGGAGCGCGCGCACGCGGGCAGCGGACAGACCCAGGCCTCGGCCGTCACCGCGCTGCGCGCCGCGCTCTCGGTGTTCATCCGGCTGCTCGCGCCCTTCATCCCCTACGCGACCGAGGAGACCTGGTCGTGGTTCAACGAGGGCTCCGTGCACCGCGCGCGGTGGCCGGAGGCGGCCGAGCTGACGGGGCTCGCCGGCGACGACGCCGACCCCGCGCTGCTCTCGCTCGTCGGCGGCGCGCTCATCGGCATCCGCGGCGCCAAGACCGCGGCGAAGGCCTCGCAGAAGACGCCCGTGACCCTCGCGGTCGTGCAGGCGCCGGCCGCGGATCGGGATCGACTGGCGCTCGCCTCGACCGACCTCGCCGCGGTCGGGCGGATCGCCGAGCTGCGCATCGAGCCGGCGGAGGTCGCCGAGGTGACCGTCGCCGACATCCGGCTCGAGGCGCAGGAGGCGTAGCCGTGCGACTCGGTACGCGCTGGGGTGCGGGGACTCCCCCGCACCCCAGCGTGCCCTCCGCCCTGCACGAGGCCATCGCGACGCAGGAGGCCCGGTTCCCCGAGGCCGCGTCCTGGACGCTCACCTGGCTCGAGGGTCGGCCGCGCTGCGAGCTCGACGGCGAGGTGCTCGTGTCGCTCGACCCGGCCGGCCGGGTCGTCGTGAGCGCCCCGCCGCGCGCGGGCGAACCGGGCGCGACGGGACCGACCGCCGGCGGACCGGGCGCCGCGGAGTGGGAAGACGACGATTCCGACGACGATTGGCTGACCTGATGCACCGCACGAGCGGGGGCGGAGCAGCCGCCCCGGGCAGGCGCGGAGCGCGCCTGGCGGCCGCCGCGACGGGCGTCGCCCTGGCACTCTGCCTCGCCGCCTGCGCACCCGAGCCGGGCGATGTCGCCGGCGCCCCCGACAAGGGCAGCGAGACCCCGAACGGCGAGAGCAGCTGGGGCGAGACCGGATCGGAGGACCTCGCGCCGAAGCAGACGGAGATCCCGCAGAGCTTCCCGCGGGACGCCTTCCCGATCCCCGAAGGGGCGGTCGTCGACGACACCGGCGAGCGGAGCGCGGATCAGTGGTTCGTCGTGCTCAGAGCGGCGGATCCCGCCGATGCCGACGCGCTCTGGTCCGAGATCGTCGCCGCAGGCGGCTTCTCCGTGGGCGACGAGCAGGAGACCGTCGAGGGCGGCCGAATCGCGACGCTCGAGAGCGCGACGCTCTCGGTGCAGGCCATCACGATCCCGCAGAGCGACGACTCGATGCTGCTGAGCTTCGACCTGAGCCGCATCGGATGACTCGAACCGGCTGAGCCGGGCTCGCAGCGGCCGAGGCTCCGCCGGAGCGGGCGGATCCTCCGCCGTCAGGCGGAGCGTTCCGCGCGGGCGCGGAGCACCCGGGGGTGCGCCTCGCCGAGCACCGACTCGCGGGTCACGATCACCCTGGCGACCTCGTCGTTGGAGGGGACGTCGAACATGACCGGCGCGAGGATGTTCTCGAGGATCGCCCTCAGGCCGCGGGCGCCGGTCTTGCGCGCGACGGCCATCTCGGCGATCGCCTCGAGCGCGCCGTCCTCGAACTCCAGCCCGACGCCGTCGAGCTCGAACATGCGCTGATACTGCTTGACGAGCGCGTTCCGCGGCTCCACGAGGATGCGGGTGAGCGCGTCGACGTCGAGGGGGTCGACGGTCGCCACCACGGGGAGCCGGCCGATGAACTCGGGGATCAGCCCGAACTTGTGCAGGTCTTCGGGCTGCACCTCGGCGAAGAGGTCGGCGTCGTCGCGCTTGCTCGCCATGGGGGCCCCGAAGCCGATGCCGCCCTTGCCGAGCCGCCCGGCGATGATCTCCTCGAGCCCGGCGAAGGCGCCCGCGACGATGAAGAGCACGTTCGTCGTGTCGAGCTGGATGAACTCCTGGTTGGGGTGCTTGCGCCCGCCCTGCGGCGGGATGGAGGCCACCGTCCCCTCGAGGATCTTGAGCAGCGCCTGCTGCACGCCCTCCCCCGAGACGTCGCGGGTGATCGACGGATTCTCGGCCTTGCGGGTGATCTTGTCGATCTCGTCGATGTAGATGATGCCCGTCTCGGCGCGCTGCACGTCGAAGTCGGCCGCCTGCAGCAGCTTCAGCAGGATGTTCTCGACGTCCTCGCCGACGTAGCCGGCCTCGGTGAGGGCCGTCGCGTCGGCGACCGCGAAGGGCACGTTGAGCTGGCGGGCGAGCGACTGCGCCAGATAGGTCTTGCCGCAGCCCGTCGGCCCGAGCATGAGGATGTTCGACTTCGCGATCTCGACCTGCTCTGCCGCCGCCTCCGCGCTGGTGAGCTTCTGCATGGCGCGCACGCGCTTGTAGTGGTTGTAGACCGCGACCGCGAGGGAGCGCTTCGCGCGATCCTGGCCGATCACGTACTGATCGAGGAACTCGGCGATCTCGCGCGGCTTGTGCAGCGAGAACTCCGTCGACTCGGGCTCGGCGTGCTCGGCCATGCGCTCTTCGATGATCTCGTTGCAGAGGGCGACGCACTCGTCGCAGATGTAGATCTGCGGGCCGGCGATCAGCTGCTGCACCTGCTTCTGCGACTTCCCGCAGAAGGAGCACTTCAGCAGATCACTGCTCTCGATCTTCGCCATCCGCGATTCCTCCCAGCATCATCACGTGTTCGCTGCACACGAGCCTATCCGCAGCCACCGACATTCGACGACGGCACGCCGCGGGCCCCGAGGCGCTCCCCGGGGCCCGCCTCGGCTACTCCTGAGGCAGCACCGGCTGCGGGTTCTTGCGGCTCGTCAGCACCTGATCGACGAGTCCGTACTCGAGCGCCTCCTGGGCTCCGAGGATCTTGTCGCGATCGATGTCGCGGTTCACCTGCTCGGGCGTGCGCTTCGAGTGCTTCGACAGCGTCTCCTCGAGCCACTCGCGCATGCGCAGGATCTCGCGCGCCTGGATCTCGATGTCGGACGCCTGCCCGTGGCCGGCCTGCCCGGTCGAGGGCTGATGGATCAGCACGCGGGCGTTCGGGAGCGCCAGGCGCTTGCCCGGCGTGCCGCCGGCGAGGAGCACGGCCGCGGCCGAGGCCGCCTGCCCGAGGCACACCGTCTGCACGTGCGGTCGGATGTACTGCATCGTGTCGTAGATCGCCGTCATCGCGGTGAAGGAGCCGCCGGGCGAGTTGATGTACATGGTGATGTCGCGCTCGGGATCCTGGCTCTCCAGGACGAGCAGCTGCGCCATGACGTCGTCGGCGGAGGCGTCGTCCACCTGCACCCCGAGGAAGATGATGCGATCCTCGAAGAGCTTCGCGTAGGGGTCCTGACGCTTGAACCCGTACGCGGTGCGCTCCTCGAAGGACGGCAGGACGTAGCGGGACTGCGGCATCGCCACGCCGGATCCGCCCGACTGCGGCATCTCTGCATTCATGTGTGGATGATTCACTTTCTCTCGACCTACTTGCCCGTGCCGCCGCCGCCGACGACGTCGCTCGCGGAATCGCGGATGAAGTCGACGAACCCGTACTCGAGCGCTTCATCGGCGGTGAACCAGCGGTCGCGGTCTCCGTCCTCGTTGATCTGCTCGACCGACTTGCCGGTCTGGGCGGCGGTGATCTCCGCGAGACGGTTCTTCATCGAGATGATCAGCTCGGCCTGGGTCTGGATATCGCTCGCGGTGCCGCCGAAGCCGCCGTGCGGCTGGTGCAGCAGCACGCGCGCGTTCGGGGTGATGTAGCGCTTGCCCCTGGTGCCCGCCGTCAGCAGGAACTGCCCCATCGAGGCCGCCATGCCGATGCCGACGGTGACGATGTCGTTGGGAACGAACGACATCGTGTCGTAGATGGCCATGCCCGCGGTGATGGAGCCGCCGGGCGAGTTGATGTAGAGATAGATGTCGGCCTCGGGATCCTCGGCCGCCAGCAAGAGGATCTTGGCGCAGATCTCATTCGCGTTGTCGTCGCGAACCTCGGACCCCAGCCAGATGATGCGATCTTTCAGCAGCCGCTCGAACACGCTGTTCTGCGGCGACTGTCCTGCCTGTTCTGCCATTCGGCGCTCCATTCGATTCGGTTACTACGAGGCTACCCACTCGCGGCCCTGCGTACGCCCGTGTTCGCCGTGGGCGCATGCGGAGAGCGATCCGGTGCCCCGGGCCGTGCGCCGTCGTCGGGATCCGCGCGAGGCGGCCGCCCGGCCGGCCCGAAACGGGACGATCCCCCGCCCCGGAGAAGCGGGGCGGGGGATCGTCGGGAGAATCGGCGGGTTACTCCGCGGTCTTCTCGGCCTCGGCGGCCGCCTTCTTGGCGGCGCGGGTGGCGGCGGCCTTCTTCGCAGCCGCGGAGCGGGCGGCCTTCTTCGCAGCCTCCGCGTCCTCGTCGGCCTCCTCCGTCTTCGCGGCCTTCTTGGCCTTCTTCGCCGGCGCCGCGGGGGTCTCCGCGGCGGCCTCCTCGGCGGGAGCCGGCTCCGCGCTCTCGGCGGGCGCCTCGGAGCCCTCCTCGTCGCCCTCCTCCTCGCTGTCGTCGACGGCGGTGAACTCGCTCAGATCGACGGCGTTGCCGTCCTGATCCACGACCTTGGCCTTCGCGAGCGCCACGGCGAGGGCCTTGTTGCGGGTGACCTCGCCGAGGATCAGGTTCATCTGCCCGCCCTGGCTGATCGCCTGCAGGAACTGCGCGGGCTCCATGCCGTACTGCTGAGCCGACTGGAAGATGTACTGGGACAGCTCGGCCTGGGTCGGGGTGACGCCCTCGGCCTCGACGATCGCGTCGAGCAGGAGCTGCAGCTGCAGCTGCTTCTCGGAGGAGACGCGGACCTCCGCGCGGTGCTCGTCGTCCTCGAGGCGGCCCTCGCCCTCCAGGTGGCGGTGCACCTCCTCCTCGACGAGCTCCTCGGAGACGGGGATGCCGGCCTGCTCGATCAGGGTCTCGGTGAAGAGGTCGCGCGCCTGCTGGCCCTGCGCGAAGACCGCGGCGCGGACGGCCTGATCCTTCAGGCTGTCGCGCAGCTCCTCGATCGTGTCGAACTCGCTCGCGAGCTGCGCGAACTCGTCGTCGGCCTCGGGCAGCTCGCGCTCCTTCACGGCCGTGACGGTGAGCTCGACCTCGGCGTCCTGACCCTCGTACTCGCCGCCGAGCAGCTGCGAGGTGAAGGTCGTCGTCTCGCCGGCGGTGAGCGTCTCGACGGCCTCGTCGGTGCCCTCGAGCAGGTTGCCCGCGCCGACCTCGTAGGAGACGCCCGAGGCCTGGTCGACCTCGTTGCCGTCGATCCGGGCGACCAGATCGAGCTCGACGAAGTCGCCCTTCGCGGCGGGGCGGTCGACGGTCACGAGGGTGCCGAAGCGCTCGCGGAGCTTGTCGAGCTCGGCGTCGACGGCGTCGTCGCCGAGCACGGCGTTGTCGACCTTCAGCTCGAGGCCCGCGTAGTCGGGCAGGGTGAACTCGGGGCGGACCTCGACCTCGAAGACCAGCTCGAGCTCGCTCTGCTCGTCCTTGGGATCGATCCACTTGGCGACGTCGGCGGTCGGGCGGCCCATCGGGCGCTCCCCGGACTCGGCGAGGGCGGCCTGGTAGAACTCGTCGAGCGAGGAGTTCACGGCCTCCTGGATCACGGCCTCGCGGCCGATGCGCTGGTCGATGATGGGGGCGGGAACCTTGCCCTTGCGGAACCCGGGGACGGAGACCTGCTCCGAGATCGTCTGGTACGCCTGCTTGAGGTGCGGCTCCAGCTCGTCAAGAGTGATAGCCACGTTCAGCTTGACGCGGGTCGGAGTGAGCTTCTCAGCGTTCGTCTTCGGCAATTTGGCCTCTCAGATTTCGGATTCGTGCGGGGTGTGCAGCGTGAGACGGACCAGACGACTGATCCGAGTCGGGGCGACAGGATTCGAACCTGCGACCTCCCGCTCCCAAAGCGGGCGCTCTAGCCAAGCTGAGCTACGCCCCGAAACCACTGTCGGTTCGGTCACCTCGTGCGCGTTCCGCGTACGCGAAACCACCCAAGACGTGGACAACCTTAGCAAGTCTAGCCGAATCGGCCCCGCCACCGGGTTCGCGCGGCGATCCATGTCGCGCAGGGCGGCGGTGCGCCGGCGACACGCCTGCGCAGCGTGCGGGCGCCGAGGGCACTCTCGATGCACTATGCTTGGGGAGGTGCGTTCGCACGGGGATGTAGCTCAATGGTAGAGCCTCAGTCTTCCAAACTGATTACGCGGGTTCGATTCCCGTCATCCCCTCCGTGTCGAGAGGCCCCGCTTCGAGGAGCGGGGCCTCTTCGCGTCTCCGCTCCTCCGTCGCGGCGCGGTGGGAGCCGGTGTAGCCCAGGTAGCGCTCCGCGTTGCGGAGCAGCCCCGCGCGCTCCTCGTCGCTCAGGGCGCGCACCACGCGACCGGGCACGCCCGCGACGAGCGATCCCGGCGGGATCGACGCCCCCTGCGGCACGACGGCGCCCGCGGCGACGAGCGTGCCCTCGCCGATCACCGCGCCGCTCAGGACGGTGGCGTTCATCCCGATCAGGCACCCGTTCCCGACCGTCGCCCCGTGCACCACGGCGCCGTGCCCGACGGAGACGTCGTCGCCGACCACGGCGGGGGCGCCACGATCCGCGTGCAGCACGACGCCGTCCTGCAGGTTGCTGCGCGCGCCGACGCTGATCGAGTCGGAGTCGCCGCGCAGCACGGCGTGGTACCAGACGCTGCATCCGTCCCCCAGCGCCACCGCCCCGACGACCACGGCTCCCGGCGCCACCCAGGCGGACTCCGGGACGCGGGGACTGCGCTCCCGGTCGAGTGCGATGACCGTTCCACCCATGTTCGAGACTCCTTCGCCCTGCCGCGGCACCTTCGCCTGCCCGTCCGCGAGCGGCATCGCTCGGGATACGGCGAAGCCCCCGTCGAGACGACGAGGGCTTCGGGATCGCTCCCCGACTTGGACTCGAACCAAGAACCTGCCGGTTAACAGCCGGCTGCTCTGCCAATTGAGCTATCGAGGATCATCGCTTGCGCAACTCATTCATAGTAGCAAGCCGCGAAAAGCCGATGCAAATCGAGACACGCCGACCCGGCCCGACCGTCGCGTCTCCGGCTCACTCGTCGGCGATCTCGTCGTAGGCGGTCGCCCGCAGCGCCTGGGCGAGGCGCTGCACGTAGCCGTGATCGGCCTGGCGGAAGATCTCGTTGATGTCGCCCTGACCGATCAGGCGCCCCTCCTGGAGCACCAGCACCTCCTGGACCAGGGCCTCGAGCATGCCGATGTCGTGACTGATGAGCACCATCGTCGCGGCGCTGCGTTCGCGGTACCAGCGGAGCAGCTCGACGATGCGGGGTCGGTTGTTGGCGTCGACGCCCAGGGTCGGCTCGTCGGCGAGCAGCACGGGCGGATCGAGGATGAGGGAGCGCATGACGGCCACCCGCTGGCGCTGCCCCTTGGAGAGCTCGTACGGATAGCTCTGCAGCTTGCTCAGCGGCAGCGCCACGATGTCCATCATCTCGGCGATCCGCTCGCCCAGCTGCTCCCGGTCGAAGTTCCTGCTGCGCTCGACGATCGGCTCGAGCAGGATGTCCCCGACGTTCTTCTCGGGGGGCAGCGTCGCCCCCGAATCCTGCGCGAGGAACCCCACGTACGCCGTGAGCTTCGTGTAGGAGCGCCGGCCGAGGCGCCGCAGGGAGACCCCGAGCACCGAGGCGTCGCCGCCCGTCGCCTTGATCCTCGCCGACTTCTCGCCGGCGTCCCTCGCGCGCCCCGCGAGGAAGCGGGTGAGGGTGGACTTGCCGGATCCGCTCTCGCCGAGCAGCGCGAGCACCTCGCCGCGTGCGATCTCGAAGCCCACGCCCTCGACCGCGTGGAAGGCGCGCCCGCCCGCGTGGGCGGGGTAGGCCAGCGAGAGATCGGAGACGCGGATCGCGGGGTCGCTCGTCAGTATCGGATCGGCCAACTCGTCGTCCCCTTTCGAACGGTGTGCCGCTCGCATCGGGACAGGTGCGCGAGCGGCGTCGGACTCGGGAAAAGCCTAGGGCATGCGGCTCCGCCTACTCTTCGCGCAGTCCCCGGCGAGCCGCTTCGAGCGCGACGAGCTGCTCCTGGATCCGCCTCGATCCCGGGTCCGCGGGATCGCCGATGCGCTGCATCCTCGCCACCAGCTCCCCCTTCAGCGAGAGCAGATCGCGGTCGAGCAGCGAGATCACCACGTCGCGCGAGTACGCGGCGAGCTGGCTCGCGTTGCGCTGCGGCATCGGGGCCATCGCGAGCTCTCGGACGAGCCCGCGGATCGCCTCCGGCGCCTCGGCGAGCACGCGGTCGAGCCATCCGGGCGTGCCCAGGGCGGGCAGCGCGGCGCCGACGGCGTCGCGCACGGCGCGCAGGCTCGGCTCCGAGACCTGCGCGGTCACGGCCTGGGCGAGCAGGTCGGCGCCCACCGACTCCCCCTGCTGCAGCATCGCCATCAGCGCGTCCCGCTCGAGCCACGTGCTCGGCGCGTGGGCGAGCGTCGCGAGGCCGATCCGCGGCGCCGGCGCCGGTTCCCGGCCGCCCCCGTCGACCCCGGCCCCGCGGTCGCCGCCGGCGCCCTGCGGCGACCGCGGATCCGGCTGCCGCCCCCGTACGGCGCCGGCCTCCGCAGCGCGCACGGCGCGCTGCACCTCGCCGAGGTCGCTGCCGAGCATCCGGGCCAGCTCCCGCGAGTACCCGGGGCGCAGAGCGGGATCCTTGATCTCGGCGATGATGGGCGCCGCCCGCCGCAGCGCCGCGACCCGGCCCTCGACGGTGTTCAGGTCGAACCGGGAGATCGCCTGGCGCAGCGCGAACTCGAAGAGCGGCACCTTGCGGTCGAAGAGCTCCCGGACCGCCTCGTCGCCCCGGTGCAGCCGCAGGTCGCTCGGATCGAGCCCGTCGGGGGCCACCGCGACGTAGGTCTGCGCGGTGAAGCGGCGCTCCTCGCTGAACGCGCGCAGCGCGGCCTTCTGGCCGGCCTCGTCGGGGTCGAACGTGAACACCACCTCGGCGGCGGCGTCGTCGCCCATGATCCTGCGCAGCACCGAGATGTGGTCCTTGCCGAACGCCGTGCCGCAGGTCGCGACCGCGGTCTCCACTCCGGCCAGGTGGCACGCCATCACGTCGGTGTACCCCTCGACGACGATCGCGCGGTGCCCGCGGGAGACCGCGCGCTTGGCGAGGTCGAGGCCGTAGAGCACCTGCGATTTGTGGTAGACCGGCGTCTCCGGCGTGTTGAGGTACTTCGGCCCCTGGTCGTCGTCGTAGAGCTTGCGGGCGCCGAAGCCGAGCGTCTGGCCGCTCGTGTCCCGGATCGGCCAGACGACGCGCCCCCGGAAGCGGTCGTACACCCCCCGCTGCCCCTCGGACACGAGCCCCGCCTGGGTGAGCTCGACCGGTGTGAAGCCCCGACCCCGCAGGTGCTTCGTGAGGGAGTCCCAGCCGCGCGGGGCGTACCCCACCCCGAATCGGTCGCACGCCTCGCCGTCGAAGCCCCGGCGGGCGAGGAAGTCGCGGGCGAAGGATCCCTCGTCCCCCGCCAGCTGCTCCCGGTAGAAGGCCGCGGCCTCCTGGTTCGCGGCGAGCAGCCGGGCCCGGTTCGGGCCGTCGTCGCGGCGGACGCCGCCCTCCTCGTAGGTGAGCACGTAGTTGATGCGGGCCGCCAGGCGCTCGACCGACTCGGTGAAGCTGAGGTGGTCCATGCGCTGCAGGAAGGTGAAGGCGTCGCCCGACTCGCCGCAGCCGAAGCAGTGGTAGTAGCCGAGGGCCGGGCGCACGTGGAAGCTGGGGCTGCGCTCGTCGTGGAACGGGCAGAGCCCCTTCATCGAGTCGATGCCCGCGTTCTTCAGCGCGACGTAGTCGCCGACCAGATCGGCGAGATTGACACGGCGCTTCACCTCTTCGATGTCGCCCTGCCGGATCCGCCCTGCCATAGCTAGGAAGTTTAGACCAGCGGCACGTCGCAGAGCCGCCGGTACCAGGCGATCGCCGACTGGTCCGTCAGCGAGGCGACCTGATCGACCACGGCCCGCTTGGCGTCGGCATCCGACGAGGCCGCCCGCAGGTCCGCGGCGAAGGGCGGCTCGAGCTCGCTCTCCCCCGCCTCCCACAGCGTGTCGAGCAGCTCCGTCAGCAGGTCGCGCTGACGCTGGTAGGTCGGCTGCCGGCGTCCGCTCGCCATCACGAAGGCGGCGACGATGCCCTTCAGCACGGCGATCTCGGCGCGCACGTCCCGCGGCACGATGACGTCGGCCCCGTAGCGCGCGAGCGGGCGCCCGTCCGCCTCGGCGAGCGTCGCGTCGATCGCGGCGCCGGCGAAGCGCCCGATCATCTCGCTCGTGAAGTTCTTCAGCTGCGCCTGGTCGCGCCGCGAGCCCTCCCACCGCGTCAGCCAGGTCGAGGCGCCGGCGATGCGGTCGAACGCCGCCCCGAGCTCGTCGCCCGAGAAGGAGCCCCCCGCCCACTCCGACACGGCGCGGATCAGCGAGTCGTGGCCTGAGCGCGAGGTGAGGATCTCGGGGTCGATGTGCTCGCTCACCACGGCGTCCTCGAAGTCGTGCACCGAGTAGGCGACGTCGTCGGAGAGATCCATCACCTGCGCCTCGGCGCACTTCCGGCGATCGGGCGCGCCGGCGCGGAGCCACTCGAACACGGGCGCGTCGTCGGCGAAGTAGCCGAACTTGGCGCGCCCCTCCCCGGGGTCGCGCTCGGCCGCGTCGAGCGCCCAGGGGTACTTGCAGCTCGCGTCGAGCGTGGCCCGGGTCAGGTTGAGGCCGACGCTCCCGCCGTCGGGCGCGAAGCGCTTCGGCTCCAGCCGGGTGAGCACCCGCAGCGTCTGCGCGTTGCCCTCGAACCCGCCGGCGTCGGCCGCCCAGTCGTTCAGCGCGCGCTCGCCGTTGTGGCCGAACGGCGGGTGGCCGAGATCGTGCGCGAGGCAGGCGGTGTCGACGACGTCCTGCGCGAGGCCCAGGGCCACGGCGAGCTCGCGGCCGATCTGGGCGACCTCGAGCGAGTGCGTCAGCCGGTTGCGGGCGAAGTCGATGCCGGCGGTCGGGCTGAGCACCTGCGTCTTCGCGGCGAGCCGCCGCCAGCCGCTCGAGTGCAGCACGCGGGCGCGATCCCGGGCGAAGTCGCTGCGCCGGCTGCGGTGATGCTCGGGCACGAAGCGCTCGGCGTCGCGGTCGGAGTACCCGGGGGGCAGCGCCGCCGCCGGAGCCTCAGCCACCGTCGGAGCCCCCGTCGACGCGCTCGCCCTCCGCGACGGCCGCGCGATCGGCGCTGTCGCTCTCGCGGCTGTCGAGCCAGCCCATGGGCAGGATCGGCCGCTTCGGGCTGCCCGCGCGACCCCTCGGGCCCTCGGCGCCCTCGCCCGGATACGGCATCGCCGGATCCATCGTCTCGAAGATCTCGTCCATCTGCTCGAGGGACTCGACCATCGCCAGGGCGCGACGGGTGTCGCCGCCGACCCCGTAGCCCTTGAAGTACCAGGCGACGTGCTTGCGGATGTCGCGGCAGGCGCGGTCCTCCTCGCCGTCGAAGAAGTCGACGAGCAGCTCGGCGTGCCGACGGAGGGCCGTCATCACCGCGCCCAGCGCAGGCCTCGCGGTGGCGGCGCGCGCCTCGTCCCAGCCGATCTCCCCCGCCTCTGCGCGGAACGCGGCCGCGAGGTCGCCGAAGAGCCAGGGGCGGCCGAGGCAGCCGCGTCCGACCACGACGCCGTCGCAGCCCGTCTCCCGCACCATGCGGAGCGCGTCGTCTGCCGACCAGATGTCGCCGTTGCCGAGGATCGGCACGCTCGTGATCGCCTCCTTGAGCGTGGCGATCGCCGACCAGTCGGCATGCCCGGAGTAGAACTCGTTCGCCGTGCGGCCGTGCAGCGCGATCGCCGCGACGCCCGCGTCCTCGGCGGCCTTCGCCGCGTCGAGGTAGGTGAGGTGATCGGCGTCGATGCCCTTGCGCATCTTCACCGTCAGCGGGATGTCGCCGGCGGCCCGCACGGCCTGCTCCACGATCGAGCGGAAGAGGTCGCGCTTCCAGGGCAGCGCCGATCCCCCTCCCCGGCGCGTCACCTTCGGCACGGGGCACCCGAAGTTGAGGTCGATGTGGTCGGCGCGATCCTCGTCGACGATGAAGCGCACGGCGTCCGCGACGGTCCTCGGGTCCACGCCGTAGAGCTGGATCGACCGCGGGGTCTCGCTCTCGTGGTGCTTGATGAGGCGCATCGATGCCGGCGTGCGCTCCACGAGCGCCCGGCTCGTGATCATCTCGCTGACGTACAGGCCCGCGCCGTACTCGCGGCAGAGCCGGCGGAACGCGGTGTTCGTGATGCCCGCCATGGGCGCGAGGACGACGGGCACGTCGAGCTCGATCGGCCCGATCCGCAGGCGGGACGGCGCCGAGGCCGCGGCGGACGGCCGGTCGGGGCGTGTGAGGGTCTGGGAAGTCATCCTTCCCATTCTCTCACGGCGGGATCAGCCCTCCGAGGGCGTGTCGACGGCGCCGCCGTAGCGGCGATCCCTCGACTGGTAGACCCGGATGGCGCGCCACAGCTCCCGGCGCCCGAAATCGGGCCACAGCGTGTCGAGGAACACCATCTCGGCGTAGGCCGACTGCCACAGCATGAAGTTGCTGATGCGCTGTTCGCCCGAGCTGCGCAGGAACAGGTCGACGTCGGGCAGCTCCGGCACGTACAGGTGCTTCTGGATCGTGCGCTCCGTGATGCCGCCGGGCGAGAGCCGCCCGACCTCGACCTCCTCGGCGATCCTGCGCATCGCGTCCCTGATCTCCGTGCGGCCGCCGTAGTTCACGCACATCGTGAGCGTGAGGCCCGTGTTGTGCGCGGTGACGCGCTCGGCGGTCTTCAGCTCCGAGATCACCGAGCCCCAGAGCTTCGGGCGCCTGCCGGCCCAGCGCATCCGCACGTTCCAGGCGTGGAGCTGCTCGCGGCGCCGGCGCAGCACGTCGCGGTTGAAGCCCATCAGGAAGCGCACCTCGTCGGGGGACCTGCGCCAGTTCTCGGTCGAGAAGGCGTAGACGCTGAGGTGCTGCACTCCGGCCTGGATGGCGCCGGCGACCACGTCGAGCAGCGCCTGCTCGCCCATGCGGTGCCCCTCGACGCGCGGCAGGCCGCGCCGGTTCGCCCACCGGCCGTTGCCGTCCATCACGATGGCGACGTGCTTCGGCGCGGGGCCTGCGAATTCGGGGGGCGTCTCGCCCGTCCAGTCGACGGGCACCAGTTCGTCGGGCGCGCGGTGCATAGCGATCAGCCTATCGTCGCGACGGCCCCAGGGAGCGCAGGCCGCGTTCGAGGTGCCACTGCGTGTAGGCCGACACGATGCCGGCGGCCTGGCCCTGCTCGCGCGCGCCGGCGCCCAGCGCGGCGTCCCAGTCGCCGGCCAGCAGCGCCGAGAGCAGGGCGACGGCGCCCGTGTCGAGCCGAGGGGCGCCGGGAACTCGGCAGGTCTCGCACACGACGCCGCCGAGCTGCACCACGACCAGCGTGTGCGGCCCGGGTGCACCGCAGCGCACGCACTCCTCGAACCCCGGGGTCCAGCCCGCGAGCCCCATCGCGCGCAGCAGGTAGCCGTCGCGCACGAGGCCGGCCGGGATCTGCGCCGCGGCGAGCGTGCGCAGCGCCCCCACCAGCAGGTGGTACTGATGCGGAGTCGGCCCGCCCTCGCTCAGCCGCTCGGCGGTCTCGACCATGACGCTGCCCGCGCGGTAGCGGTCGTAGTCGGCGCTGATGCGGGGTCCGTAGGCGCCGAGGGTCTCGGCCTGGGTGATGGAGTCGAGGGTGCGCCCCTCGTAGCACTGGATGTCCGCGACCATGAAGGGCTCGAGGCGGGCGCCGAACTTCGAGGAGGTGCGCCGCACGCCCTTGGCGACGGCGCGCAGCAGCCCCCTCCCCTGGGTCAGCATCGTGACGATCCGGTCGGCTTCGCCGAGCTTGTGGGTGCGCAGCACGACACCCTCTTCGCGGTACAGGGGCACCCCTCAAGTATCGCGCACCGGGAGCTCGCGTGCGCGAGAATGGACGGGTGCTGCTCGACGAGACCTTCACCATCCCGCTCGCCGCGGATCTCACCGCGGTAGCCGTCGGCAGCCTCCAGGGCGCGCTGTTCGCGGCGGGCTTCAAGCGCCTCGATCTGCTGGGCGTCGCCTTCATCGGCATCGCGTCGGGCGTCGGGGGCGGATTCCTCCGCGACATCCTGCTCGGGGTCACGCCGGCCGCGTTCTCGAACGACCTGTACCTGCTCGTCGCGACCGGGGCCGCGTTCATCGGCATGCTGCTCCCCCGCCTGCTGCAGCGGGTCGACCCCGTCGTCACCCTCCTCGACGCGATCAGCATCGGCATGTTCGGCGCGATCGGCACGACCAAGGCGCTCGCCTTCGGACTCCCCGTCGTCCCCGCGCTGTTCATCGGCATGGTGTCGGCGGTCGGCGGCGGCGTGCTGCGCGACGTCATGCTGAACATCCCGATCGCCGTCATGCACGTCGGATCGCTCTACGCCTTCGCGAGCCTCGCGGGCGTGGCCGTGCTCTCGGTGCTGGTCGCGTTCGGGGCGCCCGTCGTGGTCGCCGGTCTCGTCTGCGTCGTCGTCACGGCCGTGGTGCGGCTGCTCGCGGTCCGCTTCGGGTGGAGCCTCCCCGAGCAGCGGGCGCTGAGCAGGATCCGCCTGCGCAGGCAGCGCCAGGTCGAGGAGGCGATCGAGGAGGCGCTCCACACGGGCGCCATCACGCTGCCGGTCGATCTCCCGGATGATCCCGAGGGCCGCGACGGACCCGAAGACCCCGACGGCCCCGACGGCGGGAGGCCCGGACGCGGGCGGAGCTAACCGCGGGCCCCGCGGCGCAGCCCGGATCTCCGCTCGGCCTCGCGCCACGCCCGCTGGGCCGGCGTCTCCGCGGACGGCGCGGCACCCGGGCCGAGGCGGTCCGCCGTGCCGCCTCGGCCGAGGTGCCAGGCGTGGGTGATCGCGAGGGCGAGCGCGTCGGCCGCGTCGGCGGGCTTCGGCGGCGCGGCGAGACGCAGCAGCCGCGTCACCATCGTCGTCACCTGCGCCTTGTCGGCGCTGCCGTAGCCGGTGACCTGCGCTTTCACCTCGTTCGGGGTGTAGAGGGCGACCGGGATCCCCCGGTGCTCGGCCAGGTACATCACGACGCCGCTGATCTGGGCCACGCCCATGACGCTCGGCAGGTTGTCCTGCGCGAACACCCGCTCCAGCGCGATCGCATCGGGCTTCTCGCCGTCGAGCAGCCGCTCGATCCCGGAGCCGATCCGGTGCAGCCGCTCGGGCAGGCTCGCGCCGGCCGCGCTCGTCATCACCTCGACGTGCTCGAAGGTGACGCGGCGGCCCGCGCCCGCGGTCACGACGCCGATCCCGCACCTCGTCAGGCCGGGGTCGATGCCGATGATGCGCACGCGGGCCTCCCGTCGGCCGGGCCTACTCGTCGTTCTCGAGCTCGGCCTGCACCTCGGGCGTCAGGTCGAAGTTCGAGAAGACGTTCTGCACGTCGTCGCTGTCCTCGAGGGCGTCGATCAGGCGGAACACCTTGCGGGCGGTGTCGGCATCGATCTCGACCTTGAGGTTCGGCACGAACTCGGCGTCGGCCGAGTCGTAGTCGATCCCCGCGTCCACCAGGGCGGTGCGGGCGGCGACCAGCTCGGAGGCCTCGGTCAGCACCTCGAACGCCTCGCCGTTGGGGGTCGGGGTGACCTCCTCGGCGCCGGCCTCGAGCACGGCCAGCAGCACGTCGTCCTCGGTCGTGCCCTCGGCTGGCACGGTGATGACGCCCTTGCGCGCGAAGTTGTAGGCGACGCTGCCGGGGTCGGCGAGGGTGCCGCCGTTGCGGCTGAGCGCGGTGCGCACCTCGGCCGCCGCGCGGTTCTTGTTGTCGGTGAGGCACTCGATCATGAGCGCGACGCCGTTCGGGCCGTAGCCCTCGTACACGATGGTCATGTACTCGACGGCGTCGCCGTCGAGTCCGGCGCCGCGCTTGATCGCGCGATCGATGTTGTCGCCGGGGACCGAGTTCTTCTTCGCCTTGTGCACGGCGTCGGCCAGGGTCGGGTTGCCGGCCAGGTCGGCTCCGCCGATGCGGGCCGCGACCTCGATGTTCTTGATGTACTTGGCGAAGGCCTTGGCGCGCTTCGCGTCGATGACGGCCTTCTTGTGCTTGGTCGTCGCCCACTTGGAGTGTCCGGACACGGTTGCTCCTCTTTTCCTAACGTTGCATCGGTGAGTAAGTGTAGATCGCGGCCGCTCAGGCGGGTCCGGGGTCGACGGGCCAGGCCGCCGCGATCGCCTCTCGCACGTCGCCCAGCAGCTGCGGCAGCGCCTTCGTCTTCGCGATGATCGGGAAGAAGTTCGCGTCCGAGGCCCAGCGCGGGACGACGTGCTGGTGGAGGTGGGCCGCCACGCCGGCGCCCGCGATCTGCCCCTGGTTCATGCCGATGTTGAATCCGTGGCAGTTCATCACCTGCCGCGCGACGCGCATGGCGGTCTGCGTGAGCTCGCCGATCTCGACGGTCTCCTCCGGCGTGGCGTCGTCGTAGCTCGAGAAGTGCCGGTACGGGCACACGAGCATGTGCCCGTTGTTGTACGGGAACAGGTTCAGCAGCACGTACGCGTGCCGGCCGCGTGCGACGATCAGCGCGTCCTCGTCGCTGCGGCCCGGCGCGGCGCAGAACGGGCAGTCGTGCTCGTCGGGCTGGTGCGCGTCGGCGACGTAGACCATGCGGTGCGGAACCCACAGCCGCTGCATGTCGTCCGGGGTGCCCACCGCCCCGCTCTCCGGGATGCGCTCCGCCTCGGCACCCTCCCCGTCGACTACTCCGCCCACGCCGTCGACACCTGCTCGTGGTTCTCGATCGACCGGACGATCCGCTCGATCGCCTCGTCGACCGGCACGCCGTTGAGCTGCGACCCGTCGCGGAAGCGGAAGCTGACGGCTCCGGCGGAGCGATCCTCCTCGCCCGCGATGAGCTGGAACGGCACCTTGGCCTTCGTGTGGGTGCGGATCTTCTTCGGCATGCGGTCGTCGGAGTGGTCGACCTCGGCGCGCACGCCGCGGGAGCGAAGCTTCGCGACGACGTCGTCGAGGTACGGAGCGTACTCCTCGGCGACCGGGATGCCGACCACCTGCGTGGGCGACAGCCAGACGGGGAACGCGCCGGCGTAGTGCTCGAGCAGGATCGCGAAGAAGCGCTCGACCGAGCCGAGCAGGGCGCGGTGGATCATCACCGGCTGCTTGCGCGTGCCGTCGGCGGCGGCGTACTCGAGCTCGAACAGCTCGGGCTGGTTGAAGTCGAGCTGCACCGTGCTGAGCTGCCAGGTGCGGCCGATCGCGTCGCGGGCCTGCACCGAGATCTTGGGGCCGTAGAAGGCGGCTCCGCCGGGATCCGCGACCAGCTCGAGCCCGGACTCCTCGCCCACCTGGCGGAGCGTCTCGGTCGCCTCCTCCCACTGCTCGTCCGTGCCGACCGACTTCTCGGGATCCCGCGTGGAGAGCTCGAGGTAGAAGTCGTCGAGACCGTAGCCGCGCAGCGTCTCGAAGACGAACTCGAGCTGGCGCTTGATCTCATCCTTGACCTGTTCGTCGGTCACGTAGATGTGCGCGTCGTCCTGGGTGAGGCCGCGCACGCGGGTGAGGCCCGAGAGCGTGCCGCTCTTCTCGTAGCGGTAGACGGTGCCGAACTCGGCGAGGCGCAGCGGCAGCTCGCGGTAGCTGCGGGCGCGGGCGCGGAAGATCAGGTTGTGGAAGGGGCAGTTCATGGGCTTCAGGTAGTAGTCCTGGCCCTGCTTCGTCACGTGCCCGGTCTCGGGATCCCGCACCTCGTCGAGGTGCATGGCCGGGAACATCCCCTCCCGGTACCAGTTGAGGTGCTGGCTCGTCTCGAAGAGCGTGCCTTTGGTGATGTGCGGGCTGTTGACGAGCTCGTAGCCGTTCTGCAGCAGCTGATCGCGCATGAACGACTCGATCTCGTGCCGGATGATGCCGCCCCGCGGGTGGAAGACCGCGAGGCCCGAGCCGATCTCGTCGGGGAAGCTGAACAGGTCGAGCTCGACGCCGAGCTTGCGGTGGTCGCGCTTCAGCGCCTCCTCGATGCGGGTCTGGTAGGCCCGCAGCTCGTCCTTGGCGGGCCACGCGGTGCCGTAGATGCGCTGCAGCATGGGGTTCGCCTCGCTGCCGCGCCAGTAGGCGCCGGCGCTCCGCATGAGCGCCCACCCGTTGCCGATCATGCGCGTGCTCGGCAGATGCGGGCCGCGGCAGAGATCCTTCCAGCAGACCTCGCCGGTCTTCGGATCCACGTTGTCGTAGATCGTCAGCTCGGCGCCGCCGACCTCCACGTTCTCGTTGTCGTCGCCCGTACTGCCGCCCTTGAGCCCGATGAGCTCGAGCTTGTAGGGCTCGCCCGAGAGCTCCGCGCGGGCCTCGTCCTCGGTGACCACGCGGCGCACGAAGCGCTGGCCCTGCTTCACGATCTTCTGCATCTCGGAGGAGATCGCCTTGAGATCGTCGGGGGTGAACGCCTCGGCGGGGTCGAAATCGTAGTAGAACCCGTCGGTGATGGGCGGGCCGATCCCGAGCTTGGTCTCGGGATTGATGCGCTGCACCGCCTGCGCGAGCACGTGCGCCGCGGAGTGGCGGAGGATGTTCAGCCCGTCCTCCGAGTCGATCGCGACGGGCTCCACCGTGTCGGCGTCGGTCACCGTCGCCGCGAGATCCGTGAGCTCGCCGTTGACGCGCATCGCGACGATCGAGCGATCGGTGAACAGGGAGAAGCCATCGGCCACAGGTGGACTCCTTCGGGATGGAATGACTGACTCCACGAGTCTAGTCGGCATGCCGCTCCCGTTCCGCTGTCGGCGGCTCGGGCTAGCCTGAGGCCATGGATCGGAGAGCGAATCGGGGCGCCGCCGAGGATCGCGACGCCGCCGAGTGGCAGACGGATTCCCGCTCGATCAGGCGCGTGCACGTCTTCGCGGACGCCCGCATCGACGAGCGGGCCTGGCCCGCGACCGTGCCCGCCGTGCGCGCGTTCCTGGACGGCATCGCGGAGCGCGATGGCTGGGAGTTCTCGCCCGGGGTGACCTTCCTCGTCGGAGAGAACGGCTCCGGCAAGAGCACCCTCCTCGAGGGCATCGCCGAGGCGGCCGGCCTGCCGCCCGAGGGCGGCAGCACGAACGGGGGCCGGTCGACCTGGCGGACGGAGTCGCCGCTCGGCGAGTGGTTGCGGATCGAGCGGGGGCTGCAGGGCACGAAGTGGGGGTTCTTCCTCCGGGCCGAGACGATGCACGGGTACTACTCGTACCTCGAGGACCTCGGAGGTCCTGGGCCGGCGCTCCACCGGATGAGCCACGGCGAATCCTTCAACGAGATCCTCGCGGAGAAGCTCGACCCCGAGCAGTTCGTGACCGGCCTCGCGCTGCTCGACGAGCCGGAGGCCGGGCTGTCCTTCTCGTCCCTGCTGAACCGGCTGACGGCGCTGGACCGCATGCGCGAGCGGGGCACGCAGGTCGTCTGCGCGACGCACTCCCCCGTGCTCACCTCGCTGCCGGGCGCCACGATCCTCGAACTCGGCGAGTGGGGCATCCGGGAGGCCTCGTGGGAGGATCTCGAACTGGTGCAGCACCACCGTCGCTACCTCGAGGCGCCGGAGCGGTACCTCAGACACCTGCTGGACGGGTGAGCGGACGCCCGGCGGCCTGCGCCATGGCCCGCGCAGGAGATTTCGGGGTATCTTCAGCGGCACCGCGCCGCGTGGAGACGGGCGGAAAACAAAAACCCCCGGCATGACCGGGGGTTTCTCTCTGTGCGCGATACTGGGATCGAACCAGTGACCTCTTCCGTGTCAGGGAAGCGCGCTACCGCTGCGCCAATCGCGCCTGTTCAGGCTATTCAGTTGTGCGACGAGGTGGCGACGGGATTCGAACCCGTGTATACGGCTTTGCAGGCCGCTGCCTCGCCTCTCGGCCACGCCACCGGAGTGGTTGACACCACAAGCGGCCGAGAAGAACTCGGCCACTGGAGCGGATGACGAGACTCGAACTCGCGACCCTCACCTTGGCAAGGTGATGCGCTACCAACTGCGCTACATCCGCACGATCACCCCGGCTCCGCGTTTCCGCTGCGCCCTGGCGACCTGTATTACTTTAGGCGAGGTTCGGCCCCCGGCGCAAATTGGGGTCGGATCCCCGGGCGTGGCGACCGTTCCTTCGGCATATCCGCGCCGTTTTTCCGCCGTATGGATGGCGTTCGGGGAGCCCGTCCGACCATACTTGTCTGCATGGGGGGCAAGGCGCGCAGGGTCGCGAATCGAATTCTCGGGTGCGCCGTGCTCCTCGCGCTCCTCGTCGTGGGCGGGCTCGCCTTCACCCACCGGCAGGCGATCTCCGACCACTTCAAGGCGCAGGGCTTCGAAGCCTCGGAGGAGGTGTCCTCGCTCGTCGATCGGCTGGATCTGACCGACGCCGGTCGACGGATATTCCTCGCCTCGCACCCCACGCTCGACGCGAGCCAGGGGTTCAACGAGCAGTGCGCCAAGGTCGACCACTCGGAGCAGGGCCACGTGCTGGGCTGCTATTCGGGTTCCGCCATCCACCTCTTCGCGGTGACCGACGAGCGGCTGGACGGGATCGTGGAGGTGACGGCCGCGCACGAGCTGCTCCACGCCGCGTACGAGCGCCTGGGGGCGGGCGAGCGCGACGCGCTCTCCCGGCAGCTGCTGGACGCCTACGAGTCGCTGGCGGAGGAGGACCCGGAGCTGGCCCGGAGGATGGAGGTCTACGAGCACCTGTCCGACGCGGCGTTCGCGAACGAGCTGCACTCCGTGCTCGGCACGGAGGTGCGGAAGCTGCCGCCTCGACTCGAGGAGCACTACCGGCAGTGGTTCGGCTCGCGCGAGCTGATCGTCGACTTCTTCGACGCGTACCACGGCGTGTTCTCGGAGCTGCAGACCCGAGCCGAATCCCTGCAGGCCGAGCTCACGGCCCTGAGGGAGGATGTCGAGCGGCGCAGCGCCGAGTACGACGCGGCCGTCGAGCGGTTCAACGCGGACGCGGCGGAGTTCCAGCGGCGCAATGAGGCGCTCGAGTTCTCCGACGAGCCGGAGGAGTTCGACCGGATCTACGCCGACCTCGATCAGCGCCGGGCCCAGCTGGAGGCGACGCTCGCGGGGCTGCAGGCCGACATCGCGCGCTACGAGACGCTGCGAACCGAGCTCCAGCAGCTGAACCAGACCAGCAACGAGCTGGATCAGCACCTGAACAGCGACCTGGCCCCACCCTCGACACGCCCGGGGTAGAGCGGCGCCGGCCCGCAGGATCACGCGGAGAACCCCGGCGGTGTCACTCGGGGGTCGGGATCCGTGTATGATCGATCAGGTTGGTGCGCGAGGGATCGCGGATCCACGGGCGATTGGCGCAGTTGGTAGCGCGCTTCCTTCACACGGAAGAGGTCATCAGTTCGAGTCTGGTATCGCCCACCACACGGAAAGGCCTCCTGCCGAGCGGCAGGAGGCCTTTCCGCTGCGGGCGGCCGGTCTTCGGAGCCGATGAGGAGCGAGCCCGGTACGCTCGTACCGTGCACCGCTCCGTCAAGTCCGCCGCCCGCTCGGCGGAAGGCTCCTCCGCGCTGCGCGTCCTCGCCCGCGGGGGCTACGTCGCGAGCGGCCTCATCCACATCATCGTCGGGGTGCTCGCGATCGCCGTGGCGTGGAGCGGGCACGGCGAGAGCGACCAGGCCGGCGCGCTCACCGCGATCGCCTCGGCGCCGCTCGGCTTCGCCGCGCTCTGGGCGCTCGCGCTCCTGCTCTGGGCGCTCGGCGTCTACCACGGGATCCACGGAGTCGCCCTGCGCATAGACGGGCGGATGCGGCGCTGGGGACGCAGGGTCGCCGAGTGGGGGCAGGCCGTCCTCTTCCTCGCGATGGGAGTCATCGCGGCCGCGGTCGCGCTCGGCGCGCGCCCGGACCCCGACCAGAGCGCCCAGGAGGCGAGTCGGAGCCTGCTGACGGTTCCGGCCGGACCTCTGCTGCTGGCGGCGATCGGCATCGCGATCGGCATCGGCGGCGTCGTCTGGGTCGTCATGGGATTTCGCCGCAGCTTCCACGCGAGGGTCACCTTGCCTGCGGGCACGAGCGGGCACGCGATCTCGGCGCTCGGCGCCGTCGGCTTCGTGGCCAAGGGGGCGGCGCTCCTCGTCGTGGGGGCGCTCTTCGTGATCGCGGCGCTCCGCGCCGATCCGAATTCGGCCGGCGGCCTCGACGCGGCCATCGAGTCCATTCGCGAGCTTCCGTTCGGGCCCGTCCTCGTCACCGCCGTCGGGGCGGGTTTCCTCGCCTACGGGGTGTTCTGCGGGTTCCGCGCGAGGTACGCCGACCTGTAGCGCAACCCGGCCGATGCGAGACTGGACTCAGGACCGCGACGACGTGCAGGAGGCCCCGTGAGCGCGAACCCGGACCGGAGCAGGACCGTGCCGACCTACCGCGCCGAGCAGGTGCGCGCGGCGGAGGCCCCGCTGCTGAACGCGGGCGCGCCCCTCATGCGCCGCGCCGCGAGCGCGCTGGCGCGGATCGTCGGAGAGCGGCTCGGCGATGGCGAGCGCATCCTCGTGATCGCGGGCAGCGGCGACAACGGGGGCGACGCCCTCTTCGCGGCGGCGCTCCTCGCGGAGCGGGCGGAGGTGAGCGTGCTGCGCGTCTCCGACCGCGTGCATCCCGAAGCGTTCAGCGCGGCCGAGTCCGCGGGCGCCCGCGTCGTCGACCTCGCGGAGGCGCGAGCCTCCGCTCCCGGGATCGTCATCGACGGGATCATCGGACTCGGCGCTTCCGCGGACCCGGCGCTCAGAGGGCGGGCCAGAGCGGCCGTCGAGGCGCTGCTCCCCCGCCTGCGCGACGAGGGGACGCGGGTGATCGCGGTGGATCTCCCCAGCGGTCTGCACCCCGATACCGGCGCGGCGGACGATGTCGTCCTCCCCGCGGCGCTCACGGTCACGTTCGGCGCCGTGAAGCACGGGCTCGCCGCTGCCCGCGGCCCCGAACTCGCGGGCGAGATCGTGCTGGTCCGCATCGGGTTGGATGATCAACTGGCGGGGGTCCGTCCGGAGGGACAGGCCACCGTGTCGGCGGTCATCGAGGTGGGCGGCTGACGGCGGGCCCGCCGTCTTTGGACTTTCCCCCGTCGTTCCCTAAACTGAGTTGGCCAGGCGCCCGACGAGTCCTTCGCGACCGTGCGCCGTGCGCGGACCCCAACCCAGTTCGGCTGGGCACCTCTCACAACGCAGGAGACATCCATGTCAGGTCCCGTCGAGCAACGCGGAATCGATCTCGTCCCACTCCAGAATCGCTACGGCAAGCCGCGCGACCTCTTCTTCCTCTGGGCCGGAACCACGACCAACATCTACACCGTCACCTACGGCGCGCTGCTCGTACTGGTCTTCGGGCTGTCATTCCCCCAGGCGGTCATCGCGATCGTCGCGGGCAACATCCTCGCCTACCCGCTGCTCGGCCTCACCTCGCTGCAGGGCCCCACGACGGGCACCACCACGATGACGATCTCCCGCGCCTCGCTCGGGCCGAACGCGGCGCGCGTCAACGGCGTCTTCTCCTGGCTCATGCTCATCGGCTTCCAGGCCGGCGGCCTCATCCTCGTCTACTACGCCGTCGACGCCCTGCTCGGCTTCGCGGGTCTCGCGGTCGACGGCGCACTGCAGATCGCGCTGATCGCCCTGCTGGGCGTCATCCAGATGCTGCTCCCGCTCTTCGGGCACCGACTGCTCATGGCCGCGCAGAAGTACGCGACCGTGGTGTTCGCCGTCGCCTTCGTCGTGCTCGCGGTGCTCATCGTCCCGCAGATCCGCCCGGACAGCGCCGACGTGCCGTTCAGCATGATGGGCATGATCTCGGCGATCGCGCTCGTCGTCGTCTCCGGCGGACTCTCCTGGGCGCCCTCCGGAGCGAACTTCTCGCGCTACCTCCCCGCGGAGTCGAACCCGAGGAGCATCGCCCTGTGGGCGGGCCTCGGCGGCTTCCTCCCCTACGTGCTGCTGCAGACGCTGGGCGCCGGCATGGCGACCGTCGCGGTCGACGACACGATCGACCTCACCAACCCGCTCGCGATCCCCGCGATGCTGCCGACGGCCTTCGCCGTGCCGTTCCTGCTGCTCGTCGTCGTCGGCCTGATGGTGCAGAACAGCACGAACATCTACTCCTCCGGCCTGAATCTGCAGACCGCGGGGATCCACGCCCCGCGCTGGCTCATCGTCATCACCGACACCGTCGCGTGCGTGGTCATCGCCGTCATCGCCGTCTCGCAGTCATCCTTCTACGAACTGCTCAACGCCTTCGTCGCGTCGCTGAGCATCTGGCTCGCGCCGTGGGTGACCATCTACCTGATCGACTGGATCATGCGCCGGGGCCGTTACCGCCTCTCGGGTCTCGCGAACGAGCGCGGCGGCGTCTACTGGGGCACCGGCGGCGTGCGCTGGCCCGGCTTCATCTCGCTCGTCGTCGGCATGGTCGCCGCGGCGCTCTGCGCCAACACCGGCACCTTCGTCGGCCCCGTGACGCAGCTCTTCTCCCCCGACGCCCCGGCCTACGCGCCCGACCTGAGTATCATCGTCGGGATGGTCGTCTCGGGCCTGCTCTACGCGATCCTGAACCGTACGGATCCCACCCTGCAGGCCTCTCCCGAGCACGCCCACCCCGGCACCGCACACGACGAGGAGTTCACCCATGCCTAACCGCCGCCTTCTGGATGTGGCCTACGGCCGCGCGCACGCGGACACGATCATCGACAACGGCCAGCTGGTCAACGTCATCACCGGCGAGATCTACCCCGCCTCCGTGGCGATCGCCGACGGCAGGATCGCGGCGGTCGGCGACGTCTCCGCGCAGCGCGGGCCCGACACCGAGATCATCGACGCGGAGGGCCGCTACCTCACCCCCGGGCTGATCGACGCGCACCTGCACATCGAGTGCTCGAAGCTCTCGGTGACGATGTTCTCCGACCTCGTCTCGCGATACGGCACGACCTCCGCCATCTCCGGCCTCGACCAGATCCTCGTCACCAACGGGATCGAGGGCGTCAAGGAGTTCCTCGCGGAGACCGAGGGCGGCTCGATGCGCGTCTGGTGGGGCGCCCCCGCCAAGGCGCCGTACACGGTGCCGGAGTCGAACGTCGGCTACCGGTTCGCGGTCGAGGACCACGAGCAGGTGCAGCACATGCCCGAGTGCGTGGGGCTCTGGGAGACCGTGCAGGAGATGGTCGAGTACGGCGACGAGGAGGTGCTCACCGCGATGGACATGGCGGAGCGCAACCGCCTGCGCGCCTTCGGTTGCGCCCCGCTCGTCGACGCCCGCCGCGTCGCGGGCTACGCCGCCTCCGGCGTCGCCCTCTGCCACGAGTCCTACTCGCCCGAGGAGGAGCTCGAGAAGATCCGCAACGGCATCGACATCGTGATCCGCGAGTCGGTGGCGGCTCCGATGCTGCGCGAGAACATCAAGCTGATCACCGAGATGGGCGTGCCGTCGGATCGCGTCGGCTTCTGCACCGACGACGTGACCGCCACCGACATCCTGGGCCGCGGCCACCTCGACTACGTGGTGCGCCTCGCCGTCGAGTGCGGCGTCACGCCGATGCAGGCGATCCAGATGGCGACCGTGAACACGGCTCGCATGTACCGTCTCGACGACAAGATCGGAGCGATCGCCCCGGGGCGCTTCGCCGACATCCTGTTCGTCGACTCGCTCGACGACTTCCGCCCGCAGACGGTCATCACCGACGGCCGCGTCGTCGCCCGCGACGGCAGGCCGGTGGCGGATCCGGTCGCCCCGGAGCGCTCGGAGGCGCTGCTGAGCACCTTCAAGCTGGGCGAGGTCGCCGCGGATCGCCTGAAGGTCCGCGTGCCCGAGGGCGCGAGCGCCGCCGAGGTGCAGACCATCGTGCTGTCCAAGGACGTGGCGTTCAAGCGCGCCGGCAATCGGGTCGAGCTCGCCGTCGCCGACGGCGTGGTGGAACCGGATCCCGAGCAGGACACGATCCTGCTGGCCGTCGCGGAGCGCTTCGGCAAGACCGACAACCTGCCGGTCGCCTTCGTGCAGGGCTTCGGCCTGCGCAAGGGCGCCATCGCGACCTCCGCCTCCCCCGACGACAACAACATCGTCGTCGCGGGGGTGACGAGCGAGGACATGGCCTTCGCGATCAACGAGGTCGTGCGCATGGGCGGCGGCCAGGTCGCCGTGGCCGACGGCGAGGTGCTCGCCGCGCTGCCGCTCCCCATCGGCGGCGTGGTCGCCGATCTCACGGCCGAGCAGATGGCCGCGAAGGAGGAGGAACTCGACGGCGCCGCCCGCGAGCAGCTGGGCTCCGAGCTCCCCTCCCCCTTCGGCCAGCTCCTGTTCCTCTCGATCACGGCGATCCCCGACTGGGCGATGACCGACCTCGGCCTGATCGACTGCATCGATTTCACGGTCGTCGACCCCGTGCTCTCCACGCGGTAGCCCCCGCACGCAGGAAGGATCCGAACCATGACCGATATCCAGATCTCCCCGTTCGTCGCGGGCCTCCCCAAGGTCGAGCTGCACCTGCACATCGAGGGCACGCTCGAGCCCGAGCTCAAGTTCGAGCTCGCCAGACGGAACGGGATCGAGCTCGCCCACTCGACGGCGGAGGAGGTGCAGGCCTCGTACGCCTTCGACGACCTGCCCTCCTTCCTCACGGCCTACTACGACGGCATGAACGTGCTGCAGACCTCCGAGGACTTCACCGACCTCGCGATGGCCTACTTCCGCAGGGTCGCCGAGCAGAACGTGCGCCACGTCGAGATGTTCTTCGACCCGCAGGCGCACACCTCGCGCGGCGTCTCCTTCGACGCCGTGATCACCGGCCTGCGCCGCGCGCAGATCGAGGCGGAGCGTCAGTTCGGCATCACCTCCGCGCTCATCATGTGCTTCCTCCGGGACTTCCAGGCGGAGTACGCGATGGCGACGCTGCTGGAGTCGCTCCGCTACCGCGAGTGGATCCTCGGCGTCGGCCTCGACTCCGACGAGAACGGCAACCCGCCGGCGAAGTTCGCCGAGGTGTTCGCCCGCGCGAAGGCCGAGGGCTACCTGCTGACGATGCACTGCGACGTCGACATCCCCGGCTCCATCGAGCACATCCGCCAGGTGATCGAGGAGATCGGCGTCGCGAGGATCGATCACGGCACCAACATCGTCGAGAACCCCGAGCTGCTGAGCGTCATCGTCGAGCGCGGTATCGGCCTCACCTCGTGCCCGATCTCGAACACCTGGGTGTCCGACGGCTCCAAGGTCGAGCTGGTCAAGCGGCTCGCGGAGGCGGGCGTGAAGATCACACTGAACTCGGACGACCCCGCCTACTTCGGCGGCTACATCGCCGAGAACTTCCAGCGGGTGGCCGACGAGGGCGGCGTCGACGAGGCGTTCCTCGCCCAGCTGTCGCGGAACGCCGTCGACATCTCGTGGGCGCCGGCCGTGCTCAAGGCGCAGCTGCGCGCGGAGATCGACGACTACGCCGCTCGGGCCTGAGCCGCTCGCCCCGCACGCCCGCTCGGGTCGCGCCGGACCGCAGACGAAGGCGCCCGCAGCTCTCGAGCTGCGGGCGCCTTCGTCTGCGCCGGGTTCGCCGTCGCTCGGCCCGGGTCAGTGCCCGCGCGCGATCCACTCCTCGAGGTGCGGCGCCTCGTCGCCGATGGTCGTGGTGTCGCCGTGCCCGGTGTGCACCACCGTCTCCGGAGGCAGCGTCAGCAGCCGCTCGCGGATCGAGTCGATGATCGTCGGGAAGTCGCTGTAGGACCGCCCGGTCGCGCCGGGTCCGCCCTGGAAGAGCGTGTCCCCCGTGAACACCGCGCCCAGCGCGGGTGCGAAGAAGCTCGTCGATCCCGGGGAGTGCCCGGGGGTGTGGATCGCCGTCAGCTCGACACCGGCCACGGTGAACGTCGCGCCGTCCGAGAGCTCGAAGTCGGGCAGGGTCTCGTGGACCTGCTCCCAGAGCACGTGGTCCTCCGGGTTCAGGTAGAGATGCGAGTCGAGTCGGTTCGCGGTGTCGACGGCCGCGCGCACGTGATCGTCGTGCCCGTGCGTGAGCAGGATGCCGAGCACGTCGCGCTCGCCGACCGCCTCCGCGACGGCCTCGGCGTCATGCGCGGGATCGATGACGATGACCTCGGAGTCGTCGCCGACGATCCACACGTTGTTGTCGACCTCCCACGTGCCTCCGTCGAGCGAGAAGGTGCCGCTCGTCACGAGGTGCTCGATACGGGCGCCGGCGGCGCCGTCCGCGCCGCTCACAGCTCGACCACCGATCGCAGCACGGTGCCCTCGGACATCCGGTCGAAGGCGGCCTCCACGTCGCCCAGCCCGATCCGCTCCGTCACGAAGCCGTCGAGGTCGAGGCGCCCCAGCTTGTACTGGTCGATGAGCATCGAGAAGTCGCGGCTCGGCAGGCAGTCGCCGTACCAGGAGGACTTCAGCGATCCGCCGCGCCCGAACACGTCGAGCAGCGGCAGCTCGAGCTGCATCTCGGGGGTCGGCACGCCGACGAGCACCACGCGACCGGCGAGATCGCGCGCGTAGAACGCCTGCCGGTACGTCTCCGGGCGGCCGACGGCGTCGATCACCACGTCGGCGCCGAAGCCGCCCGTGAGAGCGCGGATCGCCTCCACGGCGTCCTCCGAGCGCGAGTTGACGGCGTGCGTCGCCCCGAAGCGCTTCGCCTGCTCGAGCTTCGCATCGTCGATGTCGACCGCGATGATCGTCGTGGCCCCCGCCAGCTGCGCGCCGGCGATCGCCGCGGTGCCCACGCCGCCGCATCCGATCACGGCCACCGACTCGCCGCGCCGCACCTCGCCCGTGTTGATCGCGGCCCCGATGCCGGCCATCACCCCGCAGCCGAGCAGGCCCACGGCCGCGGCGTCGGACTCCTCGTCGATCTTGGTGCACTGCCCCGCCGCGACGAGGGTCTTCTCGACGAAGGCCCCGATGCCGAGCGCAGCCGACAGCTCGGTGCCGTCCTCCAGCGTCATCTTCTGCGTGGCGTTGTGCGTCGCGAAGCAGTACTGCGGCTGACCCTTCGCGCAGGCCCGGCACTGGCCGCAGACGGCGCGCCAGTTCAGGATGACGCGATCCCCGACGGCCACCTCGGTGACGCCCTCGCCCACGGCCGCGACCCGGCCGGTGGCCTCGTGCCCGAGGAGGAAGGGGAACTCGTCCGTGATGCCGCCCTGCTTGTAGTGGAGATCGGTGTGGCAGACCCCGCTCGTGATGATGTCGACGACCGCCTCGCCGGGCCCCGGATCCGGCACGACGATCGTCTCGATCGTGGCGGGCGCGTCCTTCTCGCGGACGACGACACCCTGAACTCGATAGGCCATGTGGGTTCCTTTCTCGATGGATCCGCGCATCGGCCGAGCACGCCTCGAGCCGCTCCTGTCGCGCTGTCTCCAGGCTACCGAGAACGCCCCTCCGCCGCATTCCGGCCGCGGCGCGGCGATGGCCGCCGCGACGCGTGGTTGACTGGTGGCATGGACGAGCAGTCGAACGAGCACTCCCCCGATCCCGTCGTCGAGTTCGCGCACCGGCTCTTCGACGGCGCTCGCGCGGGCGACACCGGCTTCGTGGTCGGGGCGGTGGAGCAGGGCGCGCCCGTCGACCTCGCGGACGCGAGCGGCAACACGCTGCTCATGCTGGCCGCCTATCACGGCAACGCGGAGCTGGTGGCGGCCCTGGCCCGGCTGGGGGCCGACGTGAACCGGTCGAACGACCGCGGGCAGACTCCGCTCGCGGGAGCCGTGTTCAAGCGGCACGCACCCGTGATGCTGGCCCTGCTGCGCGCCGGAGCCGATCCCGACGCCGGCGCGCCCTCGGCCCGGGCCGCGGCGCAGATGTTCGGCGTGGAGCTGCCGCGGGCGGAGTAGCGGCCCCGTCCCACGGCCCGCCCGGATCCTCGTCTGGAGGAAGGCTCACCTCGGGATGCCTCCGGCCCCGATCGGCTGCAGCATCCTCTACGAAGACGTGGCGCCCGCCCGGCGCGTGCGCGACAATGAGCACTCCGAATGACTGGTGGGAGGAATCGCGATGACGTCAGCGCACCTGAGGCTCGGGACGGCCGAACCGGAGTACGAGCTGTGGGAGCCCCTCGACCCCGATGTGGCCGGCGTCTTCCGAGACGTCCCGGCCGCCGACCGCGCCTACCGCGATCGGGCCAGGGCCTTCGTGCAGGACGAGCTGCGGCCGGTGATCGACGGCTTCTGGGACCGCGCCGAGTACCCGCTGCACCTCGCGCGCCGGCTGGGCGAGCTCGACCTGCTGCGCGACGGCATCGACGTGCCGGGCTTCCCCGAGCAGAGCCTCACCGCCGCGAGCCTCGTGACGATGGAGCTGAGCCGCGGCGACGGCTCGATCGGCACCATCGTCGGAGTCCAGGGCGGGCTTGCGCTCCGCTCGATCGCCCTCTGCGGCTCGCCCGAGCAGCGGGATCGCTGGTTGGAGCCGCTCGCCAGCGGCGCCGAGCTCGGTGCGTTCGCGCTCACCGAGCCGACGCACGGCTCGGACTCGGTGAGCCTCGAGACCCGGGCACGGGCGGTCGACGGCGGCTACCTGATCGACGGGCACAAGAAGTGGATCGGCAGCGGAGGCGTGGGCCAGGTCTCCGTCGTGTGGGCGCGCGGGGACGACGGGCAGGTGCAGGGCTTCCTCGTGCCGCAGGACGCCCCCGGCTATCGGGCGCGGACGATCGAGGGCAAGGTGTCGCTGCGGGCGATCTGGCAGGCCAGCATCGAGCTCGACGGCGTCTTCGTGCCCGAGGCGGCGCGGATGCCCGGCGCCAGCACCTTCGCGGACACCGCCCGCGTGCTGCAGGCGACGCGGCTCGGGGTCGCGTGGTCCGCCCTCGGCCACGCCACGGCGGTCTACGAGACGTCGGTCCACTACGCGCGGCAGCGCGTCCAGTTCGGCCGCCCGCTCGCCGCCTCGCCGATCGTGCAGAACCGCCTCGCGGAGATGCTGAGCGATCTGACGGGCCTGCAGTCGCTGCTCATGCAGCTCACCCGGGCCGAGGAGCGCGGCGAGCTGAGCGGGCCCGGGGCCTCCCTCGGCAAGTACACGGCCACGCGTACCGCGCGCCGCATGGCCGCGAACGCCCGCGATCTGCTCGGCGGCAACGGGATCCTGCTCGAGAACCGGGTGGCCCGCCACTTCGCCGACATCGAGGCGCTGCACACCTACGAGGGCACCGAGACGGTGCAGGCCCTCATCATCGGCCGCGACATCACCGGCCTCTCGGCCTTCGCCTAGCCCCGCATCCCGTGCCTGCCCGCGATCGCGCGGGCGGCGGAGACGAAGCGATCCCGATCGATCTCGTGCCCCTCCCGGCGCATCCCCGCGTGCGAGATGCGCAGCACGCGCTCCGGCGAGAGGAAGCTCTCGCGGCCCTGGGAGTCCCAGCCGCCCGTGCCGACGCTCACGAAACCCTCTCGGTGCTTCGTGCTGAGGTAGCACCCGGCGACGGTCTCCGCGTCGATCCGGGCGACGATGAGCACGGGGCGATCCTTCCCCCGGCCGTCGTTCTCGACGTAGGGCACCCACGTCCAGACGACCTCGCCGGGGTCGGGATCGCCGTCGGGGTGCGGCGCGTAGTCGAACCGCAGCCGCCGGATCCCGGCGGCGGTGAGATCCCGCGTGGCGTCGGCGCCGAGGCGGCCCGGCGAGGTCCGTTCGTCGGCGGAGCCGCGCAGATAGGGTCTCGGCGCCGAGGGGGCCGTCCCCGTTCCGCGCCTCCGCGAGCGGGATCCCGAGCCGGCGCCCGCGCCGAGCAGGCCCGCCAGCGAGCGGCCCAGAGCTCTGATGAGCTCGCCGCCCGCCCCGGACGCGGGGCGGCGGCCGCCGGATCCGCCCCGCGTCACGCCGGGCTCTCGCCCGCGGTCAGCGCGTTCAGCCGGGACATGCAGCGCAGGTACTTCTTGCGGTACCCGCCGTCGAGCATGCCGCCGCCGAAGATCGTCGTGAGCGGGGCGCCCGTGGCCCGGATGGGGATCTGCGCGTCGTACACCCGGTCGATGAAGGCGACGAAGCGCAGCGCGGCCGACTGGTCGGTGAGCTCGAACACGTCGCGCAGCCCGATCGTCTGCACCCCGTCCAGAATGCCCACGTAGCTCGACGGGTGCACCGTCGAGAGGTGCGCGACGAGGTCGCCGAAGTCGTCGTCGGTCATGCGCTCCCCCGCCGCCGCGACGTCGGCCAGGGCGAAGCGGTAGGCGTCATCGGAGAGCGTCACCGCCTCCCCCGCGAGATCGCGCTGCCGGTAGTCGGATCCGTCGATGCGGATCGTGACGAAGCGATCGGCCATCGCCTGGATCTCCCGCATGAAGTCGGCGGCGGCGAACCGGCCCTCTCCGAGGGCGTTCGGCGGGGTGTTCGAGGTCGCGACGATGCGCGAGCCCGTCTTCGTGAGATCGCCGATGAGGCGGGTCATCAGCATCGTGTCGCCCGGATCGTCGAGCTCGAACTCGTCGATGCAGATCAGTCGCGCGCCCTGCAGCACGCTCACCGCTCCGGAGTAGCCGAGCGCTCCGACGAGCGCCGTGTACTGGATGAAGGTGCCGAAGTACTTGCGGCCCGCCGTCGCGTGCCAGGTCGCCGCGAGCAGGTGCGTCTTGCCGACGCCGAAGCCGCCGTCGAGATAGACGCCGGGCCTCGTCGGAGCGTCGGGGCGCGGCTCGGCGGTCTTCTTACGGCCAAAGCCGAAGAAACCGCCGCGGGAGGCCGGGGGCTCGGGCTCGGCGAACGCCCGGAGCGTATCCCGCGCCTCGGCCTGCGAGGGGTGCTGGGGATCCGGCCGGTAGGAGTCGAACGTGGCGTGGTCGAACTGCGGCGGCGGCACGAGTGTGGCGACGAGCTCGGCGCCCGAGATATCGGGTCGGCGATCGACCAGGCGGGGCGAGCTGTGGAGTGGGTCCGTTGACATCCCCGCCAGCTTACCGCGAGCTCACGCGCCCTGGCGGGGCAGCGCGCGCACGAAGGTCTCGGTGGCGTCCTCCCAGCCCTCCGGGTCGACGTTCCAGAGTCTCACGTGCTCACCCTGCCTCTGCAGCCGGAGCTGCACGAAACGGGGGCGCGCCGCTGCGAAGCGCACCGCGCCCTCCGGAGGCACGAACGTGTCGCCCTCGCTCGCGTGCACCAGCACCGGCACCCGGAGATCCCGGGCGAACCGCTCCGCGCTCAGGCGCTCGAAGTCGAGGCCCCCCGGCTCGCCAGCCCGCACCACGCCGCGGCCGAGCATCTCGACGCCCGCTCTCGCGACCGGGCGCGGCACCCGCGAGAGGGTCGCCTGGTGGCGCAGCAGCGGCTCCCAGTCGAGCGCCGGGGAGTCGAGGACGAGACCGTCGACGAGGCGCCGATGCTCCCCGTGCGCCGCGCTGAGCAGGCAGGCGGTTCCTCCCATCGACCAGCCGAAGAGGGTCACGCGCGTGGCGCCCCGCCGCTCGGCCTCCGCGATCGCGGCGTCGACGTCGCGGCTCTCGGCGAGTCCGAGGCCGTACCGGCCGTGGGTGCCGCGCGGGGCCCCAGGGTCGTTGCGGTAGGAGATCACGAGGCTCGTCACTCCCGCGCGGGCGAACGGCGCCACCCCGCGGATGGCCTCCTCGGGAAGCGCCCCGCGGCCGTGCACGTGCACCGCCCAGCGGCCCTTCTTCGCGCGCCGCGGGTGCACCAGCCACGCCTCGGCCTCCCCGCCCTCCACGGGGAAGGCCACCCGCTCGACGCGGTACCCGAGCTCGGAGGGATCGACGTACCACCAGCCGGTGATCCGTCCTCGCACGCCCTCCCGGAGGGTGCCGCGGTCGACGCCGACGACCTCGCGCGCGACGCTGCCGCCGCGGCGGGCGAGCACCGGTCCCAGGCGGGCGTGCCCCGCGCCGTCGTCGAAGATGAAGGAGTACCGGCCCGGCAGATCGCCGTCGGGACCGCTCAGCCAGGCGCGGATGCGCCCGCCGGCGCGATCGATCTCGTGGATCGTCGCGCGGGACTCCGGTCGTGCGGCCGGCGTGACGACCCGGCGGGCCACGGCGATCCCGAGCCCCCCGACGACGATCGCCCCGAGGGCGGCGCATCCCGCTGCGACGCCCGTCCAGAGCCCGAAGCTGCGAGCAGCTGATCGTGTCGACATGTTCCTCCTCAACCTCTCCCGGATCGGTGGTTCCCGGCGTGGCATCCGCGCCGGGCTCACAGCAAACCCTACAGTTCCCTGTGTGATGGCAAGGATCTCCGGCGAACCGAGGGCGTTCCGAGAAGCCGCCGAGCAGCTGCGCGGCGCTCGGTTCCGCAGCGAACTCCATGTGCGCGAGATCGCCGCTCCCGAGCGGATCGCGCCGCACTCCGTCGCCTTCGCCGCCGGGGTGAGCGGCGGTCGCGGCGACGACGCCGAGGGTGACTCCCCCTACGGCGCCGGCCGGCTCGTGCTGCTGTTCGATCCCGACTCCGCCGAGGAGTGGGGCGGCCCGTTCCGCATTGTCTGCTACGCGCAGGCCCCGCTCGAGGTCGAGATCGGCATCGATCCGTTCATCGCCGACGTCGCGTGGTCGTGGCTGATCGACGCCCTCGAGTCGCGGGGGGCTCGCTACAGCTACGCCTCGGGCACCGCCACGAAGACGCTCTCGTCGGGCTTCGGCACGCTGGAGTCCCAGGGCGAGGGGGCGCAGCTGGAGGTGCGGGCGTCGTGGACGCCCGAGGGGCCGGGGTTCGCGGCGCACGCCGAGGCCTGGTCCGAGCTCCTCTGCCTGCTCGCCGGGCTGCCGCACCAGGAGGGCGTCGACTCGCTGGGAGCTCGCCGCGCGAGGCAGCGGGCCGAGAAGGCCGGAGCCTGACGAGGTGGTCGAGCAGTCCGAACTGAACGCCGCCTGGTCGATGGTCGTCGACGGCCCGGGCGTCGAGCGCGCCGCCGAGCAACTCGCGTCGGGCACCGGCCCCGCGGGCGTGGACGCTGAACGCGCCTCCGGCTTCCGCTACGGCTCCGAGGCCTACCTCGTGCAGGTGCATCGCCGCGGATCCGGCACCTTCCTCTTCGATCCGATCGGGATCGACAGCTTCGCGCCGCTGGCCGAGGCGCTCGCTGGCGAGGAGTGGATCCTGCACGCCGCGAGCCAGGACATCCCGTGCCTCGACGACCTCGGCCTGCACCCCCCGCAGCTCTTCGACACGGAGCTGGCGGCGCGTCTGCTGGGCTTCGAGCGGGTGGGGCTCGGCGCCATCGTGGAGCAGATGCTCGGGATCCACCTGCGGAAGGCGCACTCGGCGGCCGACTGGTCCACCCGGCCGCTGCCCGAGCCGTGGCTCGAGTACGCGGCGCTGGACGTGGCGCTGCTCCCCGAACTCCGCGACGCGATCGCGCGCGAGCTCGACGCCCAGGACAAGGCGGAGTTCGCGAGGCAGGAGTTCGAGGCCGTCCGCACGCGGCCGGCGAAGCCTCGGCAGGAGGAGCGCTGGCGCGGGCTGTCGGGCGGGCACAAGCTGCGCTCGGCCAGAGAGCTCGCGCTGGCGCGGGAGCTCTGGCTCGCCCGCGACGAGCTGGCCCGCATGAAGGACGTCTCCCCCGGGCGGCTGATCCCCGATGCCTCGATCGTCGCCGCCGCGACGGCGAATCCGCGATCGCCCGGCGATCTCGCCCGTCTGCAGACCTTCAAGGGCCGCGCCAGCCGCTCCGAGCTCGACCGCTGGTGGCGGGCGATCCTGCGCGGCAAGACCACGGAGGATCTGCCCGGGCCGCGACCGCGCGTGCCGGGGGCCATGCCGCACCATCGCGGCTGGCCGCAGCGGCATCCCGAGGCCGCAGCCCGCCTCGCCGCCGCCCGGACGGCCCTCGAGGCCGAGGCCGAGCGCCGCAGGATCCCGCTCGAGAATCTCCTCACCCCGGAGCTCCTGCGCCGGCTCGCGTGGCAGCCGCCGGTGCCCGCCACCTCCGAGGCCGTGTCCGAGCGCCTCCGGGAGCTGGGCGCGCGCGAGTGGCAGACTGCACTCACCGCACCAATCATCGCCCGGGCTTTTGTAGAGGTCGCATAACGTCGACTCCGCGCGGCCCCGCGCTCCCTGCGGTTCCGCACGCCGCGCTCGAAAGCGGCGCCGCAGTTCTTAGGATGGTGGCAGACCAGAACCCACATCCGATGGAGGCACAGTGGCCGCAATGAGAGACGTCGTGTTCGTGGACGGGGTCCGCACCCCGTTCGGACGGGCCGGTGAAAAGGGAATGTACTGGGGAACGCGAGCCGACGATCTCGCGGTGAAGGCGCTCCAGGGGCTGATCGAGCGGAACCCCGACCTGCCGCTCGACCGGATCGATGACGTGGGGATCGCCGCCACGACGCAGCAGGGCGACCAGGGGCTCACCCTCGGCCGCACGGTCTCGATCCTGGCGGGCATCCCGCTGACCGTGCCGGGATTCGCCCTCGACCGCATGTGCGCGGGCGCCATGACCGTGGCCTCGTTCATGGGAGCCGCCATCGGGGCCGGCCAGTACGACGTCGCCATCGCCGGCGGCGTCGAGCACATGGGCCGCCACCCCATCGGCTTCGACGCCGATCCCAACCCCCGCTTCGTCGCCGAGAAGATGGTCAGCGCCGACGCGCTCAACATGGGCGTCACGGCCGAACGGCTGCACGACCGCTTCCCGCAGCTGACCAAGGAGCGCGCGGACCGCTTCGGCATGCTGAGCCAGCAGAAGGTGCAGGCGGCCTACGACCGGGGCGACATCCAGGCCGACCTCGTGCCGGTGGCGTTCCGCACACCGGAGGGCTGGGGGCTCGCGACCGAGGACGAGGGCCGTCGCCCCGAGACGACGATGGAGGGGCTCGCCGGTCTCAAGACCCCGTTCCGACCGCACGGGCGCGTGACCGCCGGGACCTCGTCGCCCCTCACCGACGGGGCCACCGTCTCGCTGCTCGCGGGCGCGGACACCGCGAAGGAGCTCGGGCTCACGGCGAAGATGCGGCTCGTGGGCTTCGGGTTCGCCGGCGTGCAGCCCGAGGTCATGGGCCTCGGCCCCGTGCCCTCGACCGAGAAGGCCCTGCGCCGGGCCGGCCTGACCATCGACGACATCGGGCTCTTCGAGCTCAACGAGGCGTTCGCGGTGCAGGTGCTCTCCTTCACCGACCACTTCGGGATCTCCGACGACGACCCGCGGGTCAACCCCTGGGGCGGCGCCATCGCGTTCGGGCACCCGCTGGCCGCGTCCGGCGTGCGGCTCATGATCCAGCTGGCGAGGCAGTTCGAGCAGCGGCCGGACGTCCGCTACGGCCTCACCGCGATGTGCGTGGGCCTCGGTCAGGGCGGTTCCATGATCTGGGAGAACCCGCACTTCGACGGCAAGAGGAAGAGGAAGTAACGCGACCATGACCGACTACAGCAGCATCGACTTCTCCCCGCTGATCGAGGCCTCGGCCGACGAGGTGGTCACGGAGGCCTTCGTCCGCGACGTCGCGCTCCCCTCGGGCGGGGCGCTCGCGCTCATCACCCTCGACAACGGCCGAGATCATACGCGCCCGAACACCCTCGGCCCCCGCACCCTCGAGGGGTTCGGCCGCGTGCTCGACGCGCAGGCCGCTCGCGCGGCCGCCGGCGAGATCCGCGCGGTCGCCGTCACCGGGAAGCCGTTCATCTTCGCGGCGGGGGCCGACCTCTCGAAGGTGTCGAGCCTCGCCACCGAGCAGAACGCCCGCCTCATGGCGCAGTACGGCCACCACATCCTCGGCAAGCTCGGCGACCTGGGCGTCCCCTCGTTCGCCTTCGTCAACGGGCTCGCCCTCGGCGGCGCCGTCGAGATCGCGCTGAACTGCGACTATCGCACGGTCGACTCCTCGGCCGCCGCGATCGCATTCCCCGAGGTGTTCCTCGGCATCATCCCCGGCTGGGGCGGCGCGACCATCGTGCCGAACCTCATCGGCATCGAGAAGGCCATCGAGATCGTCATCTCGAACCCGCTGAAGAACAACCGCATGCTGAAGCCGAAGCAGGCGCACGAGCTGGGCCTCTTCGACGCGATCTTCGGCTCGGCCAGCTTCCTCGAGCGCTCGATCGCGTGGGCCGACGGGGTGCTGAGCGGCGGCGTCGACGTCGACCGGCCGCACCTCCCCGGCAAGCTGGAGCGGCTCACGAAGTGGCCGGCGGCGATCAAGATCGCCCGCGAGACCCTGAAGGCGCGGATCGGCACCGCCGCGCAGGCGCCCTACGTCGCGCTCGACCTGCTCGCCGCCGCGAAGGACAACGACCGGGTGCGCGGCTTCGAGCGCGAGGACGAGGCCCTCGCCCAGCTCATCTCCGGCGATCAGTTCCGGGCCTCCATCTACGCCTTCGACCTCGTGCAGAAGCGTGCCAAGCGTCCGGCGGGCGCACCCGACCGGGAGCTCGCGAAGCCGGTCAAGAAGGTCGGCATCATCGGTGCGGGTCTCATGGCCAGCCAGTTCGCGCTGCTCTTCGCACGCAAGCTCCGCGTCCCCGTCCTCATCACCGACCTGGATCAGAGCCGCGTCGACAAGGGCCTCGAGCACATCTCGGGGGAGATCGACCAGATGCAGGAGAAGGGCCGGCTGACGGCCGACGACGCGAATCAGGTGCGCGCGCTCGTGCGCGGCACGACGGACACGGGCGAGTACGCCGATTGCGACTGGGTCATCGAGGCGGTCTTCGAGGAGCTCGGCGTGAAGCAGCAGGTGTTCGCCGAGATCGAGCCGATCATTCCCGAGACGGCCGTGATCGCGACGAACACCTCCTCGCTCTCGGTCGAGGAGATCGGCGCGCGGCTGACCCGCCCCGAGCGCCTCGTGGGCTTCCACTTCTTCAACCCCGTCGCGGTCATGCCGCTCGTCGAGGTCGTGAGGACGCCGGGCACCGACGACGCCACCCTGGCGACGGCGATGGCCGTCGCGAAGCAGCTCGGGAAGAGCGCCGTCATCACGGCGGATCGCCCCGGCTTCGTCGTCAACCGCCTGCTCGCCAAGGTCATGGGCGAGGCGGCCAGGGCGCTCGACGAGGGCACCCCGATGCCCGTCGTGGAGCGCGCGCTCGCCCCCATCGGTCTGCCGATGGGCCCCTTCGAGCTCATCGACCTCGTCGGCTGGAAGGTGGCCGCGCACGTGCAGGACACGATGGCCGGCGCGTTCCCGGACAGGTTCTACGCGTCGCCCAACCTGCACGCCCTCGCCGATCTCGATGAGCCGCTCGTCAAGAGCAAGCACGGCAAGGTCGAGGATCTCTCGAGGGCCGCGAAGAAGCAGCTGAAGCTCGGCTCGAACGCCGTCTCGGAGGAGGAGATCCTGCGCCGCGTGGAGGACGAGCTGGCCCGCGAGATCCGGATCATGCTCGACGAGGGCGTGGTCTCGGCGCCCGAGGACATCGACCTCTGCCTCATCCTGGGCGCCGGCTGGCCCTTCCAGGCGGGCGGGGCGACGCCGTACCTCGACCGGGTCGGTGCGAGCGAGCGCGCCGCGGGCGGCGACTTCCACACGCCGAGGGTCGCGGCGACCCGCTGACCCGCCCGCGCGGCGGCCGCACCCCGGGGGGGGGGCCCGGGCGGCGACTACTCCGGGCGGGCCACCGGGATCCGGGTGCCCCGAACCTGCTCGGCCACGTTGGAGGCGATCTGCTCGGCGGTCAGCCCGGCGTCGGCCAGCAGCTCACCGCGGGAGGCGTGCTCCGGGAACTCGTCGGGGGTGCCGAGCTCGCTCACCGCCGTGTCGACCCCGGCGTCGCGGAGCGCCTGGCGGATGCGCGTGCCCACACCGCCGACCCGGATGCCGTCCTCGATGCTGATGAGCAGCCGGTGGTCGCCGGCGAAGTCGATGACCGACTCCCGCACGGGCACCACCCATCGCGGATCCACGACCGTCGAGGTGATGCCCTGCTCGGCCAGGATCGCGGCCGCCTCGAGCGCCACCCTCGCCATGGGCCCGACCGTGACGAAGAGCACGTCGCGCATCGGGGCGCCCTCCGCAGCGTCGGCCTCCGCGCCCGCTCCCGCGGCGCGCGCCTCCGCGATGCTCTCGGCGAGAGTGAGGGTGCCCGTGGCGGTGGAGACCGAGGCGTCCTCGTGCAGCACGTCCGCGCCGTCCGCCGTCCGCCGCAGAGCGGGCACGGGAGCGCCCACGGATCCCTTCGGGTAGCGGACGACGGTCGGCCCGTCCTCGACCGCCACCGCCTCCCCCAGCAGCTCGCGCAGCGTCGCCTCGTCGCGGGGCGCCGCGATGCGGATGCCCGGCACCACCTGCAGCGTCGCCAGATCCCACACGCCGTTGTGGCTCGGGCCGTCGGTGCCCGTGATGCCCGCGCGGTCGAGCACGAACGTCACGCCGGCGCGGTGCAGCGCCACGTCCATGAGCAGCTGGTCGAACGCGCGGTTCATGAAGGTGGCGTAGAGCGCGACGACCGGGTGCAGGCCGCCGTACGAGAGGCCGGCCGCCGACGTGACGGCGTGCTGCTCGGCGATGCCCACGTCGTAGACCCGCCCGGGGAATACCTCGGCGAAGGCGTCGAGACCGGTCGGCGCGAGCATCGCGGCGGTGATGCCGACGATGCGCTCGTCCTCGCGGGCGAGCTCGACGATGCGCTCCCGGAACACCCCCGTCCAGCTGCGCCCCGACGCGGCCTCGAGCGGCTCGCCGCTGCCGGGGTCGATCTGCCCGATGGCGTGGAACTGGTCGGCCTCGTCGTTCTCGGCCGGCGCGTAGCCCCGGCCCTTCTCCGTGATCACGTGCACCAGCGTCGGCCGGCCGTAGTCCTTCGCCTGGCGCAGCGCCTCCTCGACGGCCTCGAGGTCGTGCCCGTCGATCGGGCCGAGGTACTTGATGTCGAGGTTCGAATAGAGATCCTGGTTGCCCGAGGCCCGGCTCGCGATGCCCCGCATCGCGCCGCGCGCTGCCTGGTAGACCGTGCGGCCGGGTGCGCCGAACGCCGAGAACAGCTTCTCGCTGCCCTCCTGCAGGTCGCGATAGGTGTCCTTGGTGCGCACCGTGTTCAGGAACCGCGCCATGCCGCCGATGGTGGGCGCGTAGGACCTGCCGTTGTCGTTGACGACGATCACGAGGTTGCGGGAGTTGTCGTCGGTGATGTTGTTGAGCGCCTCCCACGTCATGCCGCCCGTCAGCGCGCCGTCCCCGACGACCGCGACGACGTGGCGATCCTGCTGCCCGGTGCGGGCGAACGCACGGGAGATGCCGTCCGCCCAGCTGAGCGAGCTCGAGGCGTGCGAGCTCTCGACGATGTCGTGCTCCGACTCCGAGCGCTGCGGGTAGCCGGCGAGACCGCCCCGCGTGCGCAGCCCCGAGAAGTCCTTGCGGCCGGTGAGCAGCTTGTGCACGTAGCTCTGGTGCCCCGTGTCGAAGACGATCGGGTCGTGGGGAGACTCGAACACCCGGTGCAGGGCGATCGTGAGCTCGACGACGCCGAGGTTCGGGCCCAGGTGACCGCCCGTCTTCGAGACCGCGGAGATGAGGAACTCGCGGATCTCGGCTGCGAGCACGCGGCACTCCTCGGCCGAGAGGCCGTCGAGGTCCCGAGGGTGCTCGATTCGCTCGAGGATCGTCACCAGTTGCCTCCGATTTCTCCCGGGGGATGCTCCCCCGAGGCACCGCTTCATCCTACCGCTGCCCTCGTACGCGGGCGAAAAGCGAAGCGGGGGTCGCGGCCTCCGCCGCAACCCCCGCCGCCGGTTCACGCTGCCCGGCTGCGCCCTAGACGAGCGACCGCAGCACGTACTGCAGGATGCCGCCGTTGCGGTAGTAGTCGGCCTCGCCCGGCGTGTCGATGCGCACGACCGCGTCGAAGGCGACCTCGGTGCCGTCCTCCTTCGTGGCGGTGACCGCGACGGTCTTCGGCGTGACGCCCTCGTTCAGCTGGTCGATGCCCGAGATCTCGAACACCTCCGTGCCGTCGAGGCCCAGCGAGTCGGCGCTCTCGCCGACCGGGAACTGGAGCGGCAGCACGCCCATGCCGATGAGGTTCGAGCGGTGGATGCGCTCGAAGCTCTCGGCGATGACGGCCCTGACGCCCAGCAGACGCGTGCCCTTCGCCGCCCAGTCGCGCGAGGACCCCGAGCCGTACTCCTTGCCGCCGAGCACCACGAGCGGAATGCCCGCGGCCTGGTAGTTCTGCGAGGCGTCGTAGATGTAGCTCTGCGGGCCGCCGTCCTGCGTGAAGTCGCGGGTGAAACCGCCCTCGACGCCGTCGAGCAGCTGGTTGCGGAGGCGGATGTTCGCGAAGGTGCCGCGGATCATGACCTCGTGGTTGCCTCGGCGCGAGCCGTAGGTGTTGAAGTCGCGCGGTGCGATGCCGTTGGCCACGAGGTACTGACCGGCCGGGGTCTCCGCCTTGAAGCTGCCCGCGGGGCTGATGTGGTCGGTCGTGACCGAGTCGCCCAGCTTGGCGAGCACGCGCGCGCCGGAGATGTTCTCGACGGGCGCCGGGGTGAGCTTCATGCCGTCGAAGTAGGGGGCCTTGCGCACGTAGGTCGACTTCTCGTCCCACTCGAAGATGTTGCCCGCCGGGGTGGGCAGCGACTTCCAGCGCTCGTCGCCGTCGAACACGCCCGCGTACTTCGAGGTGAACATGTCGGCGTCGATCGACGCGTCGGCGATCTGCTGCACCTCGACCGGATCGGGCCAGATGTCCCGCAGGAAGACGTCGTTGCCGTCGCGATCCTGACCGAGCGGTTCGCTGTCGAAGTCGAAGTCCATCGAGCCGGCGAGGGAGTAGGCCACCACGAGCGGCGGGCTCGCCAGGTAGTTCATCTTGATGTCGGGGTTGATGCGGCCCTCGAAGTTGCGGTTGCCCGAGAGCACCGCGGTCACCGCCAGGTCGTTCTCGTTGACCGCCTGCGAGATCTCCTCGTTGAGCGGCCCCGAGTTGCCGATGCAGGTCATGCATCCGTAGCCGACGAGGAAGAAGCCGAGATCCTCGAGATCGGAGCGCAGCCCCGACTTCTCGTAGTAGTCGGTGACGACCTTGGAGCCGGGGGCCAGCGTGGTCTTGACCCAGGGCTTCGCCTTGAGGCCGACCCGGTTGGCGTTGCGCGCGAGCACGCCCGCGGCGAGCATCACCGAGGGGTTCGAGGTGTTGGTGCACGAGGTGATCGAGGCGAGGGTGACCGCGCCGTGATCCAGCTCGAACTCGTTGCCCGCCCCATCCTTGACCTTCGCGGGGTTCGACGCCTGCGCGTAGTTCTTGAGGTCGAGCTCGAACTGCGACTTCGCGCTCGACAGCTCGATGCGATCCTGCGGTCGCTTCGGGCCGGCGATCGAGGAGACGACGGTGCCGAGGTCGAGCTCGAGGTACTCGCTGAACTCGGGCTCGCGCGAGGGATCGTGCCACATGCCCTGCGCCTGGGTGTACGCCTTGACGAGCTCGATCTGCTCCTCGGGGCGGCCCGTGAGCCGCATGTAGTCGAGCGTCACGTCGTCGACCGGGAACATGGCGGCGGTGGAGCCGAACTCCGGGCTCATGTTGCCGATCGTCGCGCGGTTGGCGAGCGGCACGGATCCGACGCCCTCGCCGTAGAACTCGACGAACTTGCCCACCACGCCGTGCTTGCGCAGCATCTGGGTGATGGTGAGCACGACGTCGGTCGCGGTGACGCCGGCCGGGATCTGACCCGAGAGCTTGAAGCCGACGACGCGCGGGATGAGCATCGAGATGGGCTGGCCGAGCATCGCCGCCTCGGCCTCGATGCCGCCGACGCCCCAGCCGAGCACGCCGAGGCCGTTCTCCATCGTCGTGTGCGAGTCGGTGCCGACGCAGGTGTCGGGGTACGCGAGCACCTTGCCGTCCACCTCGCGCGTGAAGGTCACCCGCGCCAGGTACTCGATGTTCACCTGGTGCACGATGCCGGTGCCCGGGGGCACGACCTTGAAGTCGTCGAAGGCGCCCTGGCCCCAGCGGAGGAACTGGTAGCGCTCGCCGTTGCGCTGGTACTCGATCTCGACGTTCTTCGCCGCAGCGCCGGGGGTTCCGTAGACATCGGAGATGACGGAGTGGTCGATCACGAGCTCTGCGGGGGCGAGCGGGTTGATCTTGTCGGGATCGCCGCCGAGCGAGGTCACGGCCTCGCGCATCGTGGCGAGGTCGACGATGCAGGGGACGCCGGTGAAGTCCTGCATGATCACGCGCGCGGGCGTGAACTGGATCTCGGTGTCGGGTTCGGCCGCGGGGTCCCAGCCCCCCAGCGCCTCGATGTGCTCACGGGTGACGTTCGCGCCGTCCTCGGTGCGCAGCAGGTTCTCCAGCAGCACCTTCAGGCTGTACGGCAGGCGCTCGTGGCCCGGCACCTGATCGATCCGGTAGATCTCGTATTCCTTCTCGCCGACGGCGAGGGTGCTCAGGGCACCGAAGCTGTTGACCGCTCCCATGAGGCTCCTCCAAAAGTGTCTCGATGTCAAGATAATTCTACACCCTCGGAGGAGGGGCGAAGCCTACAAAGCTCAGGCGTTTCGCTTCAATTCGCTATCCGATTCATCAGACGAAGTGGCGAACCGGCTGAGCAGCAGCCAGGTGAACAGCACCACGAGGGCGAAGAGCGGCACCCCCATGACGAGACGCGCCAGGCCGAGCGCCTCCGTCCGGTCGGCGAGGTACAGCGGTAGCTGCACCGCGAGCCGGGCGGCGAACATCCCGAGCCACAGCAGCGTGGTCCAGGTCGCGACGCGGCGCAGCACGCGGTCGCCGCGCCATGCGCGCAGATCGCCGCGGAGGGCGCCGAGGGCGACCCCGAGCAGCGGCCACCCCGCGAGCAGCGAGATGAGCAGGGCGGCCGACCACGCACCGTTGATCCAGAAGCCGGGGAGGAAGTAGTCTCTCCCGCTCCCCGTCAGCAGCGTGGCCGCGACGCACACGGCGACCCCCAGCGCGCCGGAGAATGCCGACGCCGCCGGCTGCCGCAGCGCCAGGCGCAGCACCACCGCGAGCACCGCGAGCACCGCCGGCGCGATGACCGACACGGAGGGATCCTGCGTGAACACGTAGACGACGAGGAAGAGCAGCCCGGGCAGCAGCGACTCGGCGACGCCTCGCCACCCGCCGATGGCCGCGAGCACGCCCCGCGCCGAGACGTCCTCACCGCTGAGTCCCGCGCGCACCGTCCGCCCGAGGGCTCCCCCGATCGGCAGCGGGGATCCCGCCTCCCCGGCCGCCGGCTCCCGAGCGCCGTCGCGCTCCGACTCGGAGTCGCTCACGCCTCCTGAACCCCGCCCTGCACCTGGCCCTGGACCGGACCCTGCGCCTGGCCGGATTGCTGCACGCCGGCCGGCACCTGCAGCGGGAGGAGCTCGCTCGGCGGCATCGGCTGATCGCCGCGCACCACGACCAGCTCGCGGAACAGCTCGATCACCCGCGCACGGGTCTCCTCCTCGACGGCCGCCCGGCCCATCACGACGCCGCGCAGCATCCAGCGCGGGCCGTCGACGCCGATGAAGCGGACGACGCGGGTGCCCCCGCCCTGCTCGGCGGGCGCCGCGGAGCGCACCACGAGCTCGGGCCCGAGCGGACCCGCCTCCTCCGCGACCTCCGCACCCTGGGCCGAGGTCTGCGCCGCGATGTCGCTGCGCACCTGGTTCCAGAGGCCGGTGCTCTTCGGCGCCGAGAACGCCTGCACCTGCATCAGCGACTCGGCGTAGTTCAGGGACACCGCCACCACGCGCTTCGCCTTCTCGTCGACGTCGAGGCGCAGCTGCAGCCCTTCGCGGGGGGCGACCTTGATGCCCCCGAGATCCACGTAGGGGCGCATGCCGGGCACCTCGCTCACGTCGAAGGGACCCGCCGTCGCGCGGTCCTCCGGGGCGGACTTCGACTCGTCCACCTCCTGCGCGTCCTGCGCGTCCTCGTCGCGGAGCTCGATCTCGTCCGCGCCCTGGGTCTCGTCGCTCATGCTGATTCTCCATTCGCTGGCCGCCCCGTCGGGGCGAAGTTCGTGTTCCCCGGCGGGTCCCTCTGGCCCGCCGTCCGTGCTCGTGGCGCTAGGGCCGCGCTCCGTCCCGCACACCCGTCGACCCGAAGCCGCCCGTCCCGCGCACGCTGTCCGGCAGCTCGTCGACGCCGACGAACACCGCCCGGGAGACCGGGGCGAAGATCACCTGCGCGATCCGGTCGCCGGCCTCCACCCGGAAGGTCGCGCTGCGATCCGTATTGAGCAGCGTCACCTTGACCTCGCCGCGATAGCCGGCGTCGACGGTGCCCGGGGAGTTGAGCACCGTGATCCCGTGCTTCGCGGCGAGACCGCTGCGCGGCACCACGAACGCCGCGTAGCCCTCGGGCAGCGCGAACGAGACGCCCGTTCCCACGAGCGCCCGCTCTCCCGGCCCGATCGACAGCGACTCGGCGGCGCGCAGATCGGCCCCCGCGTCGCCGGGATGCGCGTAGCTCGGCATGTTCTCCGCCCGAATGGGCACCTCAACCACATCAGTCACCCCGACAGGGTATCGGATCAGGATCGGCGGGCCGTCGCCCGCGACGCATTCCCAGAAGAGGGACGGGATAATGAGGGCATGAACAACGCCTCCACCGCTCCGGGCGATCGCCCGGTGACGCGCTATCGCGAACGCCTGTGGCCCGGAGCGGGACTCTTCATCGCCCTGCTCCTCGTCGTCCCCGCGGTCGCGCTCGTGCTCACCCCCATCGACGGCGACATCGCCGTGCCGGTCGCCATCGCGGTCTACGTGATCGTGGCCGCGACGCTGCTGCTGCTCAGCCCGAGCGTCGAGGTGGAGGCGGGGACGCTCTCGGCGGCCCGCGCCCGCATCCCCGTGTCGCTCCTCGGCGAGCCGGAGCTGCTCGACGCGGACGCTCTGCGGAGGGCGCTGGGCCCGGGAATCGACGCGCGCAGCTACCTCGTCGTGAGGGGCTGGATCCATCGGGGCGTCAGGATCCCGAATCTCGATCCCCGGGATCCCGCGCCCTACTGGATCATCACCTCGCGGCGGCCGCAGGAGCTGGCCTCCGCGATCCGGAGCGCGCGGTAGGGACGCCCGTGGGCTGCCGCCGTGTGCGGCACCGCAGGCGGTCGAGAACGCTGCGCGTTGTCGACTAGCCTGCCGCCCCTCGCTGCGCTCCGTGGGCTGCCGCCGTGTGCGGCACCGCAGGCGGTCGAAAACGCTGCGCGTTGTCGACTAGCCTGCGCACTCCCGGCAGATGGGGCCGAGGTCGGTCTCGTGGTCCACCTGGGACCGGTGGCGCACGAGGAAGCAGCTGACGCAGGTGAACTCGTCGTCCTGCTGCGGCAGCACGACGACGTCGAGCTCGACGTCGGAGAGGTCGGATCCGCCCAGGTCGAAACTCGGGTTGTCGGCGTCTTCCGAGTCGATCGCGGAAGTGCCCTTCGCGGGCACGCGCTCCTTCAGAGCCTCGATCGAATCGGTCTCTTCCTCGGACTTGCGCGGGGCGTCGTAGTCGGTGGCCATTCTCTCCTGCATTCCCGTGCCGGTGCTGGCACTTCAACCTTCGAGCGGCCATAGTCTGCCGCACGATGCCCGTCATGCGCAAACCGCATCCCGCAAGATCGCTGTGAGCGTATTCCGCGCGACCCCTTTTTCGAACCTCGCCGCGTCAATCCGCGCTCGACGGGGGTTGCTGTGCCACTCTGGATCGCGACTACCGGGAGGAAGTGCGATGGATGAACTGCGTTTGGTTCGGCGAGAGGATCGATCACTCGTCGTCGCAACCGAGTCCGGCGAGGAGTTCCGCCTGATCGTCGACGACTCCGTGCTCAGCGAGCTGCGCCACCTCAGTCGGAGGGGTCGCGAGACCTCGAAGATCCGTCCGCGCGAGATCCAGGCGCTCATCCGCAGCGGGAAGAGCCGCTCCGAGGTCGCGGAGCTGACGGGCATCGACGAGGTCGACATCGAGCGCTACGAGGAGCCCGTGCTCGCCGAGCGCAGGTACATCCTGGAGCGCGCCCACGCCGTGCCGGTGCGCACGGGCAACGGGGATCCGCAGGAGGAGCAGTTCGGGGCCGTCATCGCGGAGCGCCTCATCGGCCTCAGCGCCGAGCGCTCCGACTGGTCGTCCTGGCGCGACGAGGAGGCCGGCTGGATGATCGGCCTGGATTTCGTCTCGCACGACATCGAGCACCGCGCGGTGTGGTCCTTCGAGCACCGCAAGGGCGTGCTCTCCCCCGTCAACCCCGACGCCGTCACACTCTCGAAGCAGGGCGAGGTGGGCGATCGCCTGATCCCCAAGCTGCGGGCGGTGGACGCCGCGGCCCGTGCCGAGGGCGCCGCACCCGACGACTCCTCGGAGACCGCGGAGCACGACGGGAGCGATCCCGGTGGTGCCGAGGAGGCCCCCATCGAGGAGCATCCCGCCGAGCCCGATCGCGTCGCCGAGTATGCACGGCGCCGCGAGATCGACCAGCGCGCGATCAGCACGACGCCGTCCTCCGCCGACCTCGGGCAGACCGCCGATCTGCTCGACGCCCTCCGGAGGCGACGAGGCGAACGGGAGCAGGAGCTCGACCGCGAGCAGGGCGGTTCGGCCCCCGACTCCGGGTCGCACGGGTCCGAGACGGCCGCTCCCTCCGGGTCGGCCGATGCGACGCGCGCGGGAGAGGACGCCACCAGCGTGCCGCTCCCCACGCTCGGACGGCGCGCCCTCGGCGAGGCGGACCGGGCGCCCGCCGACGGAGCCGAGCGGGAGGATCCGACCCGCCGACGGGATCCGGGTGCCTCCCAGGACGCCTCGAGCGCGGGCAAGGCTCAGCCGGAGGCCGGGCGCAGGCGCCGCGCCTCGATCCCGAGCTGGGACGACATCCTCTTCGGCACCCGCAGCGAGGACGACCCCGCCTGAGCGCCGGAACGCGGCGCGACGGCGTCCCGCGGCCGGGTCCCTGTCCGGAGGGCGCCGCGCGATCCGCCGTCGTGCCGATCCGTCCCGCCGCCCGTCAGGGGGCCGGCAGCGCTCCCGGAACCCGCGTGCGAGCGATGGACGCGACCGCCGAGGCGAATCCCGTGCCCGCGAGCGCCCCGGCGAGCAGCAGCGGGATCCCGCGCTCCTCCGAGGTGAAGCCCCCGTGCTGGCCGACCATGTCGAGCGACTTCGGGTCGTCCGAACCGACGTAGTAGGCCACCTGCCTGCGCGCCGCGACGAGCACCTCGCCGAGCCGCGGCGCCACCTCCGGGTGCACGGGCCCGAACCAGCCCGAGGCGATGGCGTCCTCGCGCGTGCCGACCCAGGCCCGCGCACCCTCGGCCTCTTCCCAGGCCGCGGCCACGGCCCGCGCATCCGTGCCGGGCCGCAGGTACAGGGAGCGCAGCCTCGGCTCGCCGCCGATCTCCGCGACCCTGTCCAGCAGTTCCGGTCGAGCGTCCATCATGATCTGCTGAGTGGCCCCGACGTCCACGATGCCGTGGTCGGCCGTCACCACGACGCCGACGTCGCCGGGCAGGCCTCGCAGGAAGCCCTCGAGCGCCGCGTCCAGCTGCTCGAGCCGTCGCAGCCAGGTCTCGCTCTCCCACCCGTGCTCGTGCGCGGCCCGGTCGAGCTCGTCCACGTAGAGATACGCGAAGACCGGATCCGGACCCCGCAGGATCCGGGAGGCGTCGGCGAAGCGATCCTCGATCCGCTGCCCTCCGACGTACTCGGCGCCGCGGAGGATCGCCTCGGTCAGCCCCCCGCTCGCGTGGGCGGGCCGGCCGAAGGCCACGGCGCGCGCGCCCGCGCGCTCCGCCAGCGCGAACAGCGGCTCGGCGCGCTGCCACTCCCGCGGCCGCCTGATGCCGCCCCAGTCCTTCAGCGTCGTGACGAGCCCGAGCTCGGGGTGCATGATCCGGTACCCGATGAGGCCGTGCTCGCCCGGCAGCCGGCCGGTCGTGAGCGTCGTCAGCGCCGCACCGGTCGTCGACGGCGCCACCGTCTCGATCCGCTTCTGGGGCAGCGAGCTCAGCGTCCGGGCATGACCGGCCCTCGCCTTCAGGTTGGCCTGGCCCAGACCGTCGGCCACGACCACCACGAACGAGCGCAGCCCGGGGAGCGCGGCGGGAGCGCCGGCGGATGGCGCGGCCCCGGCGGATACGGCCCCGGCGGATGAGGCGAAGGCGAGATCGAGCAGCTCGTCGGGATCCGAGCCGAGTCCCCGGGCGACGGCGGCGAGCCCGCTTGGCAGAATCGCGGCCAGCCTCGCGCCGTTGTCGGTGGGCGTGGGTAGCATGAACACCATCGTATCCGCGCGGCGCCCCGCGCCCCACGCCCGTGGTGGCGGGCCGGCGCCGCGCTTCTCGGAACACCGAAAGGCACGTGACAGACGTCGTGACCGAAGCGCACAGCGACACGCCCGCGAACGAGCTCGTCCATCCCGGCGAGCGGATCGAGGACATCGACATCTCCCAGGAGATGGAGGGGTCCTTCCTCGAGTACGCCTACTCAGTCATCTACTCCCGGGCCCTCCCCGACGCCCGCGACGGCCTGAAGCCGGTGCAGCGCCGCATCCTCTTCATGATGACCGAGATGGGCCTGCGGCCCGAGAAGGGGCACGTGAAGTCGGCGCGCGTCGTCGGCGAGGTGATGGGCAAGCTGCACCCCCACGGCGACGCCTCGATCTACGACGCCCTCGTGCGCCTCGCGCAGCCGTTCGCCATGCGCTTGCCGCTCGTCGACGGCCACGGCAACTTCGGCTCGCTGGACGACGGCCCGGCGGCATCGCGCTACACCGAGGCCCGCCTGGCGGGAGCCGCGCTCGGCATGACCGCGTCGCTCGACGAGGACGTCGTCGACTTCGTGCCCAACTACGACAACCAGATCATGCAGCCCGACGTGCTGCCCACCGCGGTGCCGAATCTGCTCGTGAACGGGGCGAGCGGCATCGCCGTCGGCATGGCGACCAACCTCGCGCCGCACAATCTCGTCGAGGTCGTCGAGGGCGCGAAGCACCTGCTGCACCATCCCGACGCGAGCGCCGACGAGCTCATGGAGTTCATCCCCGGGCCGGACCTGCCGGGCGGTGGCATCATCGTGGGTCTCGACGGAGTGAAGGACGCCTACCGCACCGGCCGAGGCGCATTCCGGACGAGGGCGAAGGTCGCGGTCGAGCAGCTCACGGCCCGCCGCACGGGCCTCATCGTGACCGAGCTCCCCTATCTCGTCGGCCCCGAGCGCGTCATCGAGAAGATCAAGCAGGGCGTCGAGAACAAGAAGCTCTCGGGCATCGGCGACGTCGCCGATCTCACCGACCGCAAGAACGGCCTGCGTCTCGTCATCACCCTCAAGACCGGCTTCTCCCCCGAGGCGGTGCTCGAGCAGCTCTACCGCTACACACCCCTCGAGGACTCGTTCAGCATCAACTCGGTGGCGCTCGTCGACGGACAGCCGCAGACCCTGGGGCTTCCCGACATGCTGCGCGTCTTCCTCGACCACCGTCTCTCGGTCGTGCGCCGACGCTCCGAGTTCCGACTGCGGAAGCGCCGCGAGCGCCTGCACCTCGTCGAGGGGCTGCTCATCGCGATCCTCGACATCGACGAGGTCATCCAGCTCATCCGCACGAGCGACGACGCGGAGACCGCGCGCACCCGTCTCATGCAGGTCTTCGACCTCTCCGAACCGCAGGCGGAGTACATCCTGGAGCTGCGACTGCGTCGCCTCACGAAGTTCTCCCGCGTCGAGCTCGAGGCCGAGCGCGACCAGCTGCGCAGCGAGATCGAGGAGCTGCTCGAGATCCTCGGCAACGAGGATCGGCTGAGGGCCGTCGTCTCCGGGGAGCTGGACGACGCTGCCGAGGCCTACGGCACGCCGCGGCGCACCCTGCTCACCGGCGCCGTCGCGCGACCCGCGCGAGCCGCCAAGGGGGCGGAGGCCCTGCAGGTCGCGGACACGCCGTGCACGGTGCTGCTCTCGGCGACGGGTCGGGCGCTGCGCCTCGACCGCGACCCTGAGGCGCCCGCCTCGGCCCGCGGGGCCGGCCGGGCGACGAAGCACGGTGCCGTCGTCTCGAGCGTCGACGGCACGGTGCGGGGCGAGCTCGGCGCCGTGCTCTCCGACGGCACGCTGCATCGCTTCACCCCGGTCGACCTGCCGCTCGTGCCCGCGGCGAGCATCGCGTTCTCGGCGGGCGTGCCGCTCACCGCCTACCTGGGCATCACCGACAGGAAGACCCGCGTCGTCGGGCTCGTGCAGCTCGACACCGAGACGCCCGTCGGCCTCTTCACGGAGCAGGGCGTCGTGAAGCGGGTTGTGCTCCGCGATCTGCCGGCGAAGCCCGAGTTCGAGGTGGTCGGTCTGAGGCCCGGCGATCGGCTCATCGGCGCCTTTCCCGCCCCCGACGGATCGGAGTTCGCCGTCGTCACGAGCGACGCTCAGCTGCTGCGCTTCCCGGCCTCGTCGGTCCGGCCCCAGGGTCGCCCCGCGAGCGGCATGTCCGGCATCCGCCTCGGCGCGGAGGCGAGGGTGGTCTTCGCAGGCGCCGTCCCGGACGGGGCCGAGGCCCGCGTCGTCACGATCGCCGACAGCTCCCTCACCCTGCCGGGCACCGACGTCGCCACGGCGAAGGTCTCCGACTGGGCCGATTTCCCGGCGAAGGGCCGGGGCACCGGCGGCGTGCGGGCCCAGCGGTTCCTGAAGTGGGAGGATCAGCTCGCCTGCGCCTGGGTGGGCAGCGGCGAGCCGAGAGCGCTGAATGCGGAGGGGTCCGCGCTGAAGCTCCCCGTCGAGCTCGGCAAACGCGACGGGTCGGGCACCCCGCTCGACGGCGCCGCGGCCTTCGTCGGCCGCGCCCCGTAGGGGCTGACTTCTCCCGTCCCGCCCAGCCTCCGCCTTCCCCTCCCCGCCCCGCCCGCCGCGGTCCGTCCCGCTCGTGCTCGAATCGGGGACGCTCATGTTCGTTTCAGCACGGCGAAACGCACAGAAGCGTCCCCGATCTCGCCACCTCCTCGCGAGTAACCCGGAGGCGTCCAGCCGTGTCTCCTGAGCGCATCGAACGTCTGCTCTCGAAGTTCATTCGCCCTGACGTAGAGCAGCTGGGACGTCACTCGGATCACCTCCCACCCGGCACTACCGTAGTCGCGGTACTTCCGGATGTCTCGATTCCACTGCGCCGGTTCGGTCCGGTGACGGTCGCCCTCGTACTCGTGCGCCACGAGGTGCTCGGGGAACGCGATCTCACTGCACCCCAGCAGGCGGCCCGCATCGTCGAACACGTCGTAATCCAACTCGGGCTCGGGGACGCCCCACTCGCTGAGCAGGAGTCGCAGATGTCACTCCGAATCGGGGACGCATAAGCCCGTATTCAGCATCTGGAAGGTGAAGAGGCGTCCCCGATTCGCCGGGAACGGGAAGGGGAACCGCGCGGCGGCTACGCGTCGATGCGCTCGCGATCGAGGTCGTCCGCGTTGTCGATGATGAACTCCTTGCGCGGCGCGACCTCGTTGCCCATGAGCAGCTCGAACATCTGCGCCGCGGCGTGCGCATCCTCGAAGCGCACCCGGCGCAGCGTGCGGTGCTCGCGGTCCATCGTCGTCTCGGCGAGCTGATCGGCGTCCATCTCGCCGAGGCCCTTGTACCGCTGGATCGGCTCCTGATACTTCTTGCCGCGCCGCCGGAGGTCCGCCAGCAGCGCATTCAACTCGCGCTCGCTGTAGGTGTAGATCACGTCGTTGGGCTTGCGGCCCGAGTTCTGCACGACGACCCGGTGCAGCGGCGGCACGGCCGCGTACACGCGCCCCGCCTCGAGCATCGGGCGCATGTAGCGGAAGAACAGGGTGAGCAGCAGCGTGCGGATGTGCGCCCCGTCCACGTCGGCGTCGCTCATCAGGATCACCTTGCCGTAGCGGGCCGCGTCGAGGTCGAAGTCGCGCCCCGAGCCGGCGCCGATGACCTTGATGATCGCGCCGCACTCGGCGTTGCCGAGCATCTCGGCGATCGAGGCCTTCTGCACGTTCAGGATCTTGCCCCGGATCGGCAGCAGCGCCTGGTACTCGCTGTTCCTGGCCGGCTTGGCGGTGCCGAGGGCGCTGTCGCCCTCGACGATGAACAGCTCGCTGTTGGCGACGTCCCTGGAGCGGCAGTCGATGAGCTTCGCCGGCAGCGACGAGCTCTCGAGCGAGCTCTTGCGTCGGGCGGTGTCGCGCTGAGCCCGCAGCGCGATCCGGGACTTCATCTCGGACACCATCTTCTCGAGGAGCGTGCCCGTCTGCGCCTTGTCGTGGCGCTTCGGCGATTCGAACCGCTCATCGAGTCCCTTGACGATCGCCCGCGAGACGATCTGCCGCACGGCGGCCGTGCCGAGCACCTCCTTGGTCTGGCCCTCGAACTGTGGCTCGGGCACCCGGACGGTCACGACGGCCGTGAGGCCGGTCAGGATGTCGTCCTTCTCGGGCTTGTCCGAGCCGGCCTTGAGCTTGCGGGCGTTCTGCTCGATCTGCTTGCGGAAGAACTTGACGAGGCCCTGCTCGAAACCGCTGAGGTGGGTCCCGCCCTTGGGGGTCGCGATGATGTTGACGAAGCTCTGCACCTCGGTCTCGTAGCCCGTGCCCCACCGCAGCGCGATGTCCACCTCGCAGGTGCGCTCCACCTCGCGCGAGACGAGGTGCCCCGTGGCCTCGTCCATGACGGGCACGGTCTCGGTGAACGTCCCGGAGTCGGCGATGCGCCACGTCTCGGTGACGGGGGCGTCGACGGCCAGGAAGTCGACGAACTCGGAGAGCCCGCCGTCGAAGGCGAAGCGGTGCACCGCGGGCTCGCCGGTCTCCTCGTGGCGCGACTCGGAGCGTTCGTCGCGGATCTCGATGGCGAGCCCGGGCACGAGGAACGCCGTCTGCCTGGCGCGTGCCACGAGCGACTCCGGCTCGAAGCGGGCGGTCGGCAGGAAGATCTGAGGATCCGCCCAGTAGCGCACGCGCGTGCCCGTGACGCCCTTCTTGACCTTGCCGACGACGCGCAGTTCGGAGGACTTCTCGAACGGCGTGAACGGGCTCGTCGGAGTGTCGCCGTCGAACACGCCGGGTTCGCCGTGCCGGAACGACATCGCCCACGTCTTGCCGTCGCGATCCACCTCCACGTCGAGCCGGGAGGAGAGCGCGTTGACGACCGAGGCGCCGACGCCGTGGAGACCGCCGGAGCTCGCGTAGCCGCCGCCGCCGAACTTGCCGCCGGCGTGCAGCTTCGTGTACACGAGCTCGACGCCGGAGAGGCCGCTGCGGGGTTCGATGTCGACGGGCACGCCTCGGCCGTTGTCGGCGACGGTGACGCTGCCGTCGTCGTGGAGGGTGATGCGGATGTCGTCGCCGTGACCGGCGAGCGACTCGTCGACGGAGTTGTCGATGATCTCCCAGAGGCAGTGCATCAGGCCGCGGGAGTCGGTCGTGCCGATATACATGCCGGGCCTCTTGCGCACGGCCTCGAGGCCTTCGAGCACCGTCAGGTGCCGCGCCGAGTAACTCGACTCTTCCCGCTTGGATACTGCCACTGCGATCCCCTTTCCGAGGCGAACAGAACAACTGTAGAGGGTGTCGCCGACACGAGACGCACATGAGACCGGCGAGTGAGGATACCGCCCTCCGCTGCTACGCGCTCAGCGAACCGGGGCCGGTTCGCAGCCCGGACGGGGCTCGAACGTGCTTGGATGGAGGTGTCCACGAAAGAGAAAGGGGATGTTGCCATGACGACACTGGAGCAGGATCGCGCTGTGACCGCCGAGGTTGCCGATGCCGCGGACCGTCCCCTGAGCGGCCTCGACCGCTGCGACAGCTGCGGGGCTCAGGCCTACGTCCGGGCGGTGCTGAGCGGCAGCGAGCTGCTGTTCTGCGCTCACCACGCACGGAAGCACGAGGCCAAGCTCCGCCCCATGGCGGAGGTCTGGCACGACGAGACGCACAAGCTGCAGGCGTGACCCTGCGGCGCGAGCGCGCCGCAGGCACGACGACGAAGGCCCCGGGATCACTCCCGGGGCCTTCGTCGTCGTGCCGCTCCTACTCGAGGTAGTCGCGCAGCTGCTGCGAGCGGGAGGGGTGGCGCAGCTTCGCCATGGTCTTCGACTCGATCTGGCGGATGCGCTCGCGCGTCACACCGAAGGTGTCGCCGATCTGGTCGAGGGTCTTCGGCATGCCGTCGCCCAGGCCGAAGCGCATCCGGATCACGCCGGCCTCGCGCTCGGAGAGGGAGTCGAGCAGCTGCTCGAGCTGCTGCTGCAGCATCGTGAAGCCCACGGCGTCGGCGGGCACGACCGCCTCCGTGTCCTCGATGAGGTCGCCGAACTCGCTGTCGCCGTCCTCGCCCAGCGGCGTGTGGAGCGAGATCGGCTCGCGACCGTACTTCTGCACCTCGACGACCTTCTCGGGGGTCATGTCGAGCTCCCGGCTCAGCTCCTCGGGAGTGGGCTCCCGGCCCAGGTCCTGCAGCATCTGACGCTGCACGCGGGCGAGCTTGTTGATGACCTCGACCATGTGCACGGGGATGCGGATCGTGCGAGCCTGGTCGGCCATGGCGCGGGTGATCGCCTGCCGGATCCACCAGGTCGCGTAGGTCGAGAACTTGAAGCCCTTGGTGTAGTCGAACTTCTCGACCGCGCGGATGAGGCCCAGGTTGCCCTCCTGGATGAGGTCCAGGAACTGCATGCCGCGGCCCGTGTAGCGCTTCGCGAGCGAGACGACGAGGCGCAGGTTCGCGCCGAGCAGGTGGCTCTTGGCGCGCTGGCCGTCGCGCGCGACCCACTTCAGCTCGCGCTCGAGCTTCTTGGGCAGGCCGCTCTCGGTGGCGAGCTTCTCCTCTGCGAAGAGCCCCGCCTCGATCCGCATCGCCAGCTCGACCTCCTCGGCGGCGTTCAGCAGCGCCACCTTGCCGATCTGCTTCAGGTAGTCCTTCACGGGATCCGCGGTCGCGCCCGGGATCGCGGTGGTGACGGTCGGGACCTCCTCGTCCTCCGAGGAGCGGAGCACGATGGCCCCCGTGGGGAGCGGCTCCACCGGGACGGTGGACTTCTTCGCTGCGCCGGACGCCTGCTCGGCGCCCTCCGGCTCCTCGTGGGTCTCGGTCTCGTCGGGCTCGTCGGCGACGGCGAAGAGATCGTCGTCCTTCTTCGCCCGCTTGGCGCCGGCCTTCTTCGCCGGAGCCTTCTTCGCCGCGGTCTTCTTGGCCGGAGCGGCCTTCTTGGCGGGGGCCGCCTTCGTGCCCGCCGCCTTCTTCCCGGCCTCTTCCTCGGGGACCTCTTCGGTCTTCCGGGAAGTAGCACGAGTCTTGGTCGTGGTTGCAGTTGCCACGCGGCCGCCTCTCTGTGTCGGGATCCATGTGTGCGCGTCGGACGTCGGCCCGACACTGCTCACAGCATGAAAACCCATGTCAAGCCCGGTTTATTCCCGCGCGCGGGAATCGGCAACCGGTTTGAATGGGCTTACTCTCCCATTATTGCATGGCGGAAGCGGGTTTCCTGACCACGGGGCGGGCTCCCGGCCGCCGGGGCGGACTCCCGGACGCTCAGCGCTCCCTGCCGTCCGACTCCCCGCCGTCGCGCTGCTGCGCGAGGAAGTTCTCGAGCTCGGTGGCCAGCTGATCGGCCGTCGGGATCGACCCGTCCTCGCTGATGAGGGGGGATCTCGGCGACTGCTCCTCCATGTACTGGTCGTAACGGGTCTCGAGTCCGTGCACCATCTCGGCGGATTCCTCGTTCTCGGCGAGCTGGGCGTCCAGCTGGGCGTGGAACGCCCGTGAGGACTCGCGCACCTCGTCGGTGGCGAGGATCAGGCCCGTCGCCGCCATGATGCCGTCGAGCGCCGCGAGCAGCGCCTCCGGATACTCGGTGTTGCCGAGGTAGTGCGGCACGAGCAGCGCGAAGCCGACGACCTCCTCGCCGAGCCCGTGCAGCCGGTACTCGAGCACGTGCCCCGCCGACGCGGCCAGCTTCGTGGTCGGCCGCCACACGGACCGGGCCTCGATGAGGTCGTCGCGGGTGCCGCTCACCGTGCTGCGCAGCGGGCGGGTGTGCGGGACGGGCATGGGGATCGCGTGCGTCCAGACCGTGGTCGACACCTCGAACTCGTGGACAAGGAGCAGCACCGTGTCGATGAACTGATCCCACTTGAAGTCCGGCTCGTACCCGCTCAGGATCAAGAACGGCTTGCCGAGCTCGTCGTGCGCCAGCGCGAGCGTCAGCTCTTCGGGGGCGTAGTTCGTGAGGTGATCCTCGTCGAAGGTGATCACCGGTCTGCGGGCTCGGTAGTCGAGCAGCAGGTCGGCGTTGAATCGCAGGATCTCCTCGGGCCGGTAGCGGTCCCACAGATACGTCTCGAGCTGGCCGACGGCGCTGCCGGCGTCGCTGAGCCCCATGAGGGCCACGACGAGCGGCAGACCGCGCGGCACGCCTGCGCGGCGCTCCGCGTACTCCGCCGAGAAGATCGATTCGTTCACACCTCCATCCTACGAAAGCGGACAGCCCTCGGACGGGTTCCGCATCACGCCGTCAGCGAACCCCGAGGAAGCGCCGAGCGCGCTCGACGGGCCCTCCTCGGGGCTTCTCACTGAAACGCGGCGGCTGGGTAGTAGGGTGGAAGCGGTGCAGGCGGCACGCCGCCGGGCACCGCAGAGCGAACGCGCACAACCGAGGGAGATCCCACTTGGCCGATCAGCAGTTTGACATCGTCGTCCTGGGCGGCGGGAGCGCCGGTTACGCCGCCGCGATCCGCGCGAAGCAGCTGGGCTTCAGCGCCGCCGTCATCGAGAAGGGCAAGCTGGGCGGCACCTGCCTCCACCGCGGCTGCGTTCCGACGAAGGCCCTGCTCCACTCGGCCGAGGTCGCCGACGTGGCGCGCGAGGGCGCGAAGTACGGCGTGAACTCGGGCGTCGAGAGCATCGACATCGTCGGAGTCAACTCCTACAAGGACGGGATCGTCGCGTCGAAGTTCAAGGGCCTGCAGGGCCTGCTCAAGGCGAACGGCATCACCGTCATCGAGGGTGAGGGCCGCCTCGCCTCCCCCGATACCGTTCGCGTGGGCGACGACAACATCGTCGGCAAGCACATCGTGCTCGCGACGGGCTCCTACTCCCGCTCGCTGCCCGGCCTCGAGCTCGGCGGACGCGTCATCGCGAGCGAGCAGGCGCTGCAGCTGCAGGAGATCCCGAACCGCGTGGTGATCCTCGGCGGCGGTGTGATCGGCGTCGAGTTCGCGAGCGTCTGGCGCTCCTTCGGCGCCGAGGTCACGATCGTCGAGGGCCTGCCCCACCTCGTGCCGAACGAGGAGGAGTCCGTCTCGAAGCAGCTCGAGCGCGCCTTCCGCAAGCGCGGCATCGACTTCAAGCTCGGCGTGCGCTTCCAGGGCGCCACGCAGGACGAGAACGGCGTCGAGGTGACCCTTGAGGACGGTACGACGCTCTCGGCCGACTACCTGCTCGTCGCCGTGGGCCGCGGCCCCTCGACGCAGGGACTCGGCTTCGAGGAGGTCGGCGTCGAGATGGATCGCGGCTTCGTGCTCACGAACGAGCGGCTCGCGACCAACGTGCCCGGCGTCTACGCGATCGGCGACATCGTGCCCGGCCTGCAGCTCGCGCACCGCGGCTACCAGCAGGGCATCTTCGTCGCCGAGGAGATCGCGGGGCTGAACCCGGTCGTCGTCGAGGACGTGAACGTGCCCAAGGTCACCTACTGCGACCCCGAGATCGCCTCCGTCGGCCTGACCGAGGCGAAGGCCAAGGAGCAGTACGGCGAGGGCAGCGTCACCGCCTACGAGTACAACCTCGCGGGCAACGCGAAGAGCTCGATCCTGGGCACGGCGGGCACGGTGAAGGCCGTCCGGGTGAACGACGGCCCCGTGGTGGGCGTCCACATGATCGGCGCGCGGGTGGGAGAGCTCGTGGGCGAGGCCCAGCTCATCGTGAACTGGGAGGCCTACCCCGAGGACGTCGCCCCCTTCGTGCACGGACACCCCACGCAGAACGAGACCATCGGCGAGGCCATGCTGAAGCTCGCCGGCAAGCCCCTGCACGCGATCTGAATCGCCGCGCACCAGACGAACAACGATACGAACGGAGAACAACGCCATGAGTGAATCGCTCGTGCTCCCCCCACTGGGCGAGAGCGTCACCGAAGGCACGGTGACCCGCTGGCTCAAGAAGGTCGGAGAAACCGTCGCCGTCGATGAGCCGCTGCTCGAGGTGTCCACCGACAAGGTCGACACCGAGATCCCCTCGCCCTTCGAGGGCGTGCTCGAGGAGATCCTGGTGCAGGAGGACGAGACGGCCGAGGTCGGCGCCGCGCTCGCGCGCATCGGATCCGGCGATGGTGCGTCGGCGTCCGAGGCCGAGTCCGCGCAGGAGGCGCAGCCCGCTGCAGAGGCCGAGCAGCAGCCGGCCGCCCAGGCCGAGCCCGCGCCGGCCGCGGAGGCGCCGGCGGCCGAGCCCCAGGAGCAGGCTCCGTCGCAGGCGGAGGCGCCGCAGCAGCCGGCCCAGGCCGAGTTCCAGCAGTCGGGCGGCGATCTCCAGGACATCGTGCTCCCCGCGCTCGGCGAGAGCGTCACCGAGGGAACCGTGACCCGCTGGCTCAAGAAGGTCGGCGACTCGGTCGAGGTCGACGAGTCCCTGCTCGAGGTGTCCACCGACAAGGTCGACACCGAGGTTCCGTCGCCCGTCGCCGGCGTCGTGCACGAGATCCTGGTGCAGGAGGACGAGACCGCGGAGGTCGGCGCCGTGCTCGCACGCGTCGGCAGCGGCGCACCGGCGCAGGCCGAGCCCGCCCCCGAGCAGACGGCTCAGGATCCCGCTCCCGCCCAGGAGCAGGCCCCCGCCCCGCCGCAGGAGGCGCCTCAGCAGGAGACCCCGAAGGCCGATGAGGCCCCCGCTCAGGAACAGGCGCCCGCCCAGGAGCAGGCCCCCGCTCAGGAACAGGCCGCCCCCGCGGCCGAGCAGGCCCCCGCGAAGGTCGACGAGGCCCCGGCGCCCGAGCAGGGCGCCCCGGCTGCTGCGGCACCGGCTGCTGCGCCCGCGCACGCGGCTCCCGCCGGCGGCTCCCAGGCCGGCTACGTGACGCCGATCGTGCGGAAGCTCGCCAACGAGTCGGGCGTCGACCTCACGAAGGTCTCCGGTACCGGCGTCGGCGGACGCATCCGCAAGGAGGACGTGCTCGCCGCTGCGAAGGACGGAGCCGGGGCATCTCAGCCGACCGCGGCCGCCGCACCCGCGCCCGTCGAGGTCTCGCCGCTGCGCGGCACCACGCAGAAGATGAGCCGCCTGCGCAAGGTGATCTCCGAGCGCGCCGTCACGTCGCTCAACACGACGGCCCAGCTCACCACCGTGGTCGAGGTCGACGTGACCCGCATCGCGAAGCTCCGCCAGGCGAAGAAGGACGAGTTCCTCTCCCGGACCGGGTCGAAGCTCTCCTTCCTGCCGTTCTTCGCGCTGGCGGCCGCGGAGGCCCTCCGCACCTACCCGATCATCAACGCGACGATCGACGGCGACTCCATCGTCTACCCGAGCACCGAGAACATCAGCATCGCGGTCGACACCGAGCGCGGCCTGCTGACGCCGGTGCTGCGAGACGCGGGCGAGAAGAACCTCGCCCAGATCTCCTCCGAGATCGCCGATCTGGCGGCGCGCACCCGTGACAACAAGCTGAAGCCCGACGAGCTCGCCGGCGGCACCTTCACGCTCACCAACACCGGTTCGCGCGGCGCCCTGTTCGACACGCCGCTCGTGTTCCTGCCGCAGGTCGCCATCCTCGGCACGGGCGCGGTCGTGAAGAAGCCCGTCGTGGTCTCGACCGATGACGGCGACGCCATCGCCATCCACTCCACCGTCAATCTCGCGATCTCCTACGATCACCGGGTCGTCGACGGCGCGGATGCCGCGCGCTTCCTCACTCAGGTGAAGCAGCGCCTCGAGGCCGGTCGGTTCGAGGACGATCTCGGCCTCTAGCCGCGATCCGCAGCATCTCCGCGAGGAGTCGGGGCCGCGTTCGTTCCACGGGGACGGCGCGGCCCCGCTCCGTCCCCCTGCCCGCGCCGCCGCTGCGGACGGGCCCGGAGGCGGAGCGGGCCGGGGGCAGCGGCGTGATCCTGCGCCCGACGGCGTGCGCGACGGCCTCGAGCGCGTCTTCGCGCCGCCAGCCGACGCGCTGCGTCACGGCCGCGTCGGCGATGCCCTCGATCGCCTCCTCCAGGGCCTCCTCCATCAGGGCCCCCGCCCCCACCGCGTCCCAGGCCGCGAGCACGCGCCTCAGCGTTCCGCGGGGAACCCCGAGCGCCGCGCACGCGGCATCGTGACCGCACTGCTCGTGAGCCCGTCTCCGAGCGCGGCGGTACCGCTCGCCTCCGGCGTCGACCCGGATCGCCCTCGCGACGCCGCGGCGCGCCACGATCGCGATCTCGGTGCTCAGCAGTTCCCCGACGCACCAGCCCGAGGCGCGCGCGTCGATCCCCGCGCGGCACAGGCCGCCGAGTCTCCAGGCCAGCTCGCCGGCGGATCCCGCCTCGGCGCGTCCGACGCCGACGCCCACGCTCGCTCCGCTCCGTCCACCTGGTCGCATCGCCGCCCTCGCTCTCCTCGCAGCCGCTCCGCGGCGTTCCCGGCCCGGGCCTCCCCGCCAGCGTCCCGGCGGTCGTTCTCCCGGTCGTCCCTGCAGCATGCCCGCTGCTCGCCGCACGCGCACGGCGAGACCGCCCGATGTGGACGACACCCCGGGTATGAGGTGCTCAACGCGTCTGTGAGCGACTGGGGACAGCGATCCGCCCGGTCACGGGTCGGGCGTCGCTCCCCTCGTCGAGGCGATACCATGGAAGGTATGCCCAAGGACAAGAACCAGAGCGTCGCCAAGGAGCCAGGCCGCATCAAGCAGATGGTGCAGATCTACCGCACCACGAAGGAGCACGACCGCGCGCTCCCGTTCGTACTGCTCCTGTGCTTCCTCGCTCCCATCGCACTTTCGGTACTGCTGGCGTGGCTGCTGGGCGGCGGATGGATCTCCTGGATCCTGTGGCCGGTGACCGGCGTCCTCGTCGGCATCCTCCTGGTCATGATCGTGCTCGGCCGGCGGGCCGAGAAGATGGCCTACCAGCGCATCGCCGGCCAGCCCGGCGCCGTCGGGGCGGTCGTCCAGGGCGCGCTGCGCCGCTCCTGGCGCGGGTCGGAGGTCCCGGTGGCGGTGACCCGCAACCAGGACGCCGTCTACCGGGTCGTCGGGCGCGGCGGCATCGTCCTCATCGGCGAGGGCCCGGCGCAGCGCACGAAGCCGCTGCTGGCCGCGGAGGAGCGGAAGGTCAAGCGGGTGCTCCCCACCGTGCAGGTCACGCGTCTGCAGGTCGGTCCCGACGCCGACAGCGTCCCCCTGGAGAAGCTCTCCCGCACACTCCTCAAGATCAAGCCGGTGCTGCGCCGGCAGGAGGTCGTCGCGGTGCACAACCGGCTCTCGTCCCTGCAGTCGCAGGCGTCGCCGGTCGGGATCCCGAAGGGGATCGACCCGATGAAGGTGCGCTCGCAGCGTCCCCGCTGATCGAGCGCCCCAGCTCGATCCCTCAGAGAGAACGGGCCTCTCCCGCGAGTGCGCGGGAGAGGCCCGTTCTCGGTGCGGCTCGGGGTCACATCCGGATCAGCACGGTCCCGGCGATCTTGTCGTGGAAGCCGCGCTGATCGGAGTCCCAGACGAGGACCGGGATCACGAGCGCCAGCAGGACCGTCCGCAGGACCGGGCGCCACGGCCCCACCCAGCCGCCGGCGATCGGCACGACGCGCATCCCGCAGATCCGGTGGCCGATCGACCCCCCGAGGGTGGGGATGAAGATCACCTGCATGGCGAGGAAGATGCCGTACTGCCACCACGAAGCCTGCGGGCCGCCGATCAGCAGGTAGGCCGGGAGGGCGGCGATGGCCCAGTCGATGCAGAGGGCGAGGGCGCGACGGCCGAGGCGCGCGACGGAGCGCGGTCCGGTCTCCGGGAGCCCGAGCCGCTCCCCCGGCCACTTGCTGGGTTCGAGATCTCCGAATCGCTGCGGCTGCTGGGGTGCGGGCATGACTCCGATTCTATTGCCTGCGGCGGACGCCCGTAACAGCGCCGAAACACGGCTCACACGATAACGAAACCCGCCTCGCGTAAGGTGGTGTGCAGACCGAACGGCACCAGTCCGGTGCTCTGGCGATGAGGAGCAGCATGTTCAAGACCCCCCAGGAAGTCCTCGACTATATCAAGGAGACCGACGTCAAGTTCCTTGATGTCCGGTTCACCGATCTGCCGGGGGTGCAGCAGCACTTCAACATCCCCGCATCGACCGTCGACCTGGACTTCTTCGAGGTCGGGCAGATGTTCGACGGCTCCTCCATCCGCGGCTTCGCCGGCATCGCCGAGTCGGACATGCAGCTCATCCCCGACGTCACCACGGCCTACCTCGATCAGTTCCGCGCTGAGCGCACTCTGATCATGCTGTTCGACATCTTCAACCCCCGCACCGGCGAGATCTACTCGAAGGATCCCCGCCAGGTCGCGAAGAAGGCCGAGCGCTACCTCTCCTCGACCGGCATCGCGGACACGGCCTTCTTCGCGCCGGAGGCCGAGTTCTACATCCTCGACTCCGTGCGCTACGAGACCACTCCTCGCCGCACCTTCTACGAGATCGACTCGGAGGAGGCGCACTGGAACTCCGCCCGCAAGTACGAGGGCGGCAACCTGGGCAACACGACGAGCGAGAAGGGCGGCTACTTCCCCGTCTCCCCCGTCGACAAGCAGGCCGATCTGCGCGATGACATCTCGCTGCGCCTGATCGACGCCGGCCTCGAGCTCGAGCGTTCGCACCACGAGGTGGGCGCGCCCGGCCAGGCCGAGATCAACTACCGCTTCGACACGATGGTCAAGGCGGCCGACGACGTGCTGAAGTTCAAGTACGTGGTGAAGAACACCGCCGAGCTGTGGGGCAAGACGGCGACCTTCATGCCGAAGCCGGTCTTCGGCGACAACGGCTCGGGCATGCACACCCACATGTCGCTCTGGAAGGGCGGCGAGCCGCTGTTCTACGACGAGAACGGCTACGGCGGCCTCTCCGACGTCGCCCGCTGGTTCATCGGCGGCATCCTGCACCACGCGCCGGCGGTGCTCGCGTTCACCAACCCGACCATCAACAGCTACCGTCGCCTGGTCAAGGGCTACGAGGCCCCCGTGAACCTCGCCTACTCGGCCGGCAACCGCTCCGCCGCGGTGCGCATCCCGCTGACCGGCTCGAACCCGAAGGCGAAGCGCATCGAGTTCCGCGCGCCCGACGCCTCCGGCAACCCCTATCTCGCATTCGCCGCGCAGCTCATGGCGGGCCTCGACGGCATCCGCAACCGCATCGAGCCGATGGAGCCGATCGACAAGGATCTCTACGAGCTGCCCCCGGAGGAGGCGAAGAACATCCCCCAGGTGCCCGGCTCGCTCGAGGAGGCGCTCGACGCGCTCGAGGCGGACCACGCGTTCCTGCTCGAGGGCGGCGTGTTCACCGAGGAGCTGATCCAGACCTGGATCGAGTACAAGCGCGAGAACGAGATCGCCCCGCTGGCGCTGCGGCCGCACCCCTACGAGTTCGAGATGTACTACGGCGTGTAGCGCGCGACGCCCCGGTCACGTCCACGGACAGGCCGTGCATTGCCCCTCACGATGCGCGATCGTGAGGGGCAATCTCCATTCCCCGGGGATCCAATGACGGCGCCGCTGCTCGATCCCCCACAGGGCGTCTAGTGCCGGATCGTCATCCGGTTCGCGAACTCGTCGATGCCGAGTGGGCCGAGTTCGCGGCCGATGCCCGACCTCTTGATGCCGCCGAAGGGCATGTCGGCCTGCGATCCGCCGGCCTGGTTCACGTACACCATGCCGGCCTCGATGCGCGCGCCGATCTCGCGGGCCCGCCGTCGATCGCTGCTGAAGACGCTCGAGCCGAGGCCGAACTCGGTGTCGTTGGCGAGCGCGAGCGCCTCCTCGACGTCGGCGGCGCGGTAGAGCACGACGACGGGCCCGAAGATCTCCTCGCGGTATGCGTCGGTGCCGGGCCGCACGTCGCTGAGCACGGCGGGCTCCATGAGCGCGCTCGTGTCGTCCAGCAGCGCGCCGCCGGTGTGCAGCGTCGCGCCCTGTTCCACCGCGCGCCGCACCTGCGCCACGACCTCCTCGGCGGCGGCGCGCGACGACAGCGGTGCGAGCGAGGCCGTCTCGTCGAACGGATCGCCGGCGCGGTACCGCTCAGTCTCGGCGACCACCGCGGCGAGCAGCTCGTCGTACAGATCGTCCAGCACGATGACCCGCTTCGGCGCGTTGCACGCTTGGCCGGCGTTGCTCAGGCGCGAGGCGACGATCGTCCCGGCCGTCCCTGCGACGTCGTCGGAGTCGAGCACGATCAGCGGATCCGAGCCCCCGAGTTCGAGCACGACCTTCTTCAGGTAGCGACCCGCCGTCTCGGCGACGACCCGACCGGCGCGCTCGCTGCCGGTGAGGGAGACGCCCTGGACGGCGGGGTGCGCGATCACCTGCTCGACCTGTGAGGTCGAGATGAAGAGGTTGCGGTAGACGCCTTCCGGCACGTTTGCCTCGGTCAGCGCGTCGACGATCGCGAGCGCCGTCTCGGGGCAGTTCGAGGCGTGCTTGAGCACCATGGTGTTCCCGAGCGCGAGGTTCGGGGCGACGAATCTCGCGACCTGGTACACCGGGTAGTTCCAGGGCATGATGCCGAGGATCACCCCGGTCGGGCGGCGGCGGATCGTCACGGTGCCGCCGACGATGTCGAGCTGCTCGTCGGCGAGGAGTTCGTCCGCCCGATCGGCGTAGTAGCGGAAGATGGAGACGACCGTCTCGATCTCGCCGCGGCCCTCGGCCGGGCGCTTGCCCATCTCGCGAGCCATGATCGGCAGGAAGTCGTCGATGCGCTCCTCGAACACGTCGGCGACGCGACGCGTCAGCGCCGCGCGGTCGGCGATCGTGCGGGCGGCCCAGTCGGGGAAGGCGGCGGCTGCGGCTTCGATCTCGTGCTGCAGCTCGTCGTCGCACAGGACGGGGTATTCGCTCAGCGTCTCGCCGCTGGCGGGGTTCACGACTCGGTACATAATCTCCTGCTTCTTCTCGTGGATGTGGGTTTCGTGCGGTGGATGCGTCCGTGCGCCGTCATCGGGCGGGGCGGAGGCGGGGCAGCCGTGGGCGCTGCCGCTACAGCAGCTCCCGCTCGCGCAGGTTCGCGAAGAAGTCCCAGATCCCGGTGCTCCACCGGGGCGCCGTCTGGGATTGGGCGACCGTGTTGACGAGCGCACCGAGCCGCGGGTTCGAGATGCTCACGCGATCCCCGAGCTCGTGGGTGAAGCCGGCGCCCGGCGCGCGCCGGTCGCGGGTGGGTGCGAACAGCGTGCCCGTGAAGAGCACGAAGCCGTCGGGGTACTGGTGGTGGTCGCCCCAGGCGTGGCGGATGAGGCTCTCGGGGTCGCGGCTGATGTTGCGCATCGAGCTGAATCCGTCGAGCACGAAGCCGTCCGGCCCCTCGACCTTCAGGCGCACGTCGAGCGACCGCACCGCGTCCATGTCGAAGGTGTCGTCGAAGACCCGCACGAACGGACCGATCGCGCACGACGCATTGTTGTCCTTCGCCTCGGTGAGCAGCAGCGCGCTGCGGCCCTCGAAGTCGCGCAGGTTCACGTCGTTGCCGAGGGTCGCGCCGACCGCGATGCCGTCGGCGCGCACGACGAGCACGACCTCGGGCTCGGGGTTGTTCCAGCTCGACGCTGCGTGCACGCCGATCGCCTGGCCGGTGCCGACCGCGGAGAGCACGGGCGCCTTCGTGAAGATCTCGGGGTCCGGACCGATGCCGACTTCGAGGTACTGCGACCACAGTCCCTCGGCCTGCAGCACCGCCTTCACCCCCTCCGCCTCGGGGGAGCCGGGCACGATGCTCGAGATCGCTCCGCCGATGGTCTCGACGAGCTGCTCGCGGATGCTCTTCGCCCGCGATGAGTCGCCTCCGGCGCGCTCCTCGATGACCCGTTCCAGCATGGACTCGACGAAGGTGACGCCCGCCGCTTTCACCACCTGCAGGTCGATCGGAGCGAGCAGCCGCAGCGCGTCGTCGGCGGGAGCCAGCGGATCGAAGTCGAGCGCGTCGGCGAGATCCCAGCCGGCGCGGTCCGTCTCGTTGCGCGCCTCGCGCAGCATCCCCGCGAGATCCGCGCGCGAGAACAGCACCGAGGCGGTCGGGCCGAGGTCCGTGATGTCGATGAGACGATCACCGTCGACGAGCACGAGGCTGGCACCGCCCGCGACGGGGTCGTGGATCCGGCCGACCAGCAGCGCGTCGGCGTCCTCGGGCAGCACCTCCCGCGCCTGCAGCCGCTCGGTCACCGTGCCGCCTCGCTCTCCGCAGCGGGCTCGACCATGCCGGGTTCCCCGCCCTCGTACCAGGCGAAGAACTCCCAGAACTCGCCGTTGGGCCCGTCGAAGTAGATGCAGCGCGCGTTCCACGGATAGTCGCGCGGCTCGGAGGCGAACTCGACGCCGCGTGCGCGGTACTCGTCGTAGGTGCGGTCGATCTCCTCGGGCGAGCCGAGCTCGCAGGCGAGCATGACGGTGCGGCCGGGCGCGGATGCGTCGTGGCCGGGGATGCCGGTGGCCCCCTCGAGCTGATTGCGCTCCCACAGCGCGAGGATCACGCCGGGGCCCTGGAAGTCGGCGAAGCCGGGCATCCGACTGCGCAGAGTGAAGCCGAGCTTCTGCGTGTAGAACTCGACGCTGCGATCGACGTCGGCGGTGATGAGGCAGATATCGGTGATGGTGGGCCGGCGGCGCGTCGACGGGTCGCTATCGGGCTGAAGGGTCATCGGGGGTCCAATCATTCTCGGAGGGGAACATCCATCGGTTGGGCATAAGCAGCTCGGCTGGCGCCATGACAACCGATCCGCGGTCGTCGATCATGACCTCCGCGTCCTGCGCGTAGGTGCCCATGAGCTCGCGGCAGACACCGCAGGGGTTCGTGACGACGATGTCGTCGGAGTCGTTCCTGCACACGGCGACCATCGCGACGAGCGGGCCGGCGCCCGCCATCTCGGCGTTGGCGATGGCCGAGGACTCCGCGCAGACGTTCACGCGGCGCGAGCCGATGTGCAGGCCGAGGTACACCCGGCCGTCGCTGCCGCGCACGGCTGCGGCGACCTGGTGGATCTCGGGGTGGTGGCGGGCTGCGAGCAGATCCCTCGCGGCCTCGAACAACTCGATGTGCCGAGCATCGGGTGCGCGTCTCATCTAGGCCTCCTCCAGTTTCGGGGTCGCGATGCGCATGCCTCCGGACTTGGAGGTGCGCGCGAGCACGACGAGGCCGACGAACGCCACGATGTACGGGAGCATCTGGCCGAACTGCGGCGGCATGACGGAGGCGTCCACCAGGATCGAGACGGCCGTCGCGAGCCCGAACAGCACGCACATCAGCGTGAGCAGCCCGACCCGGCCCCGACAGAAGATCACCGCGGCGAGCGCCACGAAGCCGAGGCCGCTCGTCATGCCCTCGGTGAACAGCGAGAGCTGCCCCATGCTGAGCTGCACGCCGGCGAGCGCGCACATCGCGAAGCACCACACCTGGGCGAGCACGCGCATGAGCGTGACGTTGCCGCCCGCCGCCGCGAGCGCCTCGGGGTGCTCGCCCGCCGCCTTCAGGTGCCGGGCGACCACCGTGTAGCGGGCGGCCAGCGCCAGCCCGATGACGATGATCCAGCTCAGGTAGGTGAGGATCGTGTGCCCGGAGAGCAGCGCCCCGAGCACCGGGACGTCGTCGAGGCCGGGGATCACGATCTTCGGCAGCTTCGGGATCGCGGTGTCGCTCAGCGTGCCCTTCACTCCGTACATGCTGCGCAGGAGGTAGACGGTCGCCCCGGCGGCGAAGATGTTCAGCACGATGCCCGCGACGAAGACATTGACCCGGAACACCGAGACGAGGATGCCGAAGATCGCGCCGGCGATCGCGCCGAGCAGGAGGGTGAGGATCACGGCGAGCGCGGCGTTGCCGGTGCCGAGGCCGATCACCACGCCGAAGAACGCGCCGAAGAGCATCGCGCCTTCGAGGCCGACGTTGAGATCCTTCGTCCACTCGGTCAGCAGGCAGCCGAGTGCTGCCAGCAGGATCGGGGTGATGAACCGGATCCCCGAGGAGAGGAATGCGTCGATGATGTCCATGCGCTAGCGCCCCTTCCGTGAGGTGAGTCGCGCGAGCGCTCCGGCCGCGCGGGCGAACAGCCCGGCCCGTGCCGCGACGACGATGATGATGATGGAGATCAGCACGCTCGAGAGCTCCGAGGGCACCGTCGAGACCTGCTCGATCCCGCGAGCGGTCGACCGCATGATGCTGTAGACGGCGACCCAGATGATCGTCGGCACGGGCTTGGCGCGCGCGACGAGCGCGATGAGCACGGCGTCCCAGCCGATGCCCGAGCCGATCTCGGTCCAGTACCGTCCCTGCGAGGCGGTGACGAGCAGGGATCCGGCTGTCGCGGCGAAGGCGCCGCTGACCACCATGGATCGGATCTGCGAGCGGGCAGTGTCGACGCCCGAGGCGGCCGCGAAGCCGTGCGCGTTGCCCGTCATGCGCCAGCGATAGCCCGTGACGCTGCGCTCGCTGAGCCACCAGACGAAGACGGCCACGATCACGACGAGCACGACGCCCGAGGTGAGGCCGGTCCGCGGGATCACCTCCTGGAACATCGCCGTGTCGTACACGCGCCGGGTGGTGCCGCTCTGCCGCGAGGGGTCCCGCAGCGGCCCGGTCACCAGGTAGGTGCAGAAGAGGATGAGGATGTAGTTCGACAGGAGGGTCGAGACCACCTCGTCCACGTTCCATCTCGCCCGCAGCCAGCCGAGGCCGCCTGCGATGAGGCCGCCCACGACCGCGGCGACGAGGGTAACGAGCAGGAGGTGGAGGGCGGGGAAGAGGGGGCCGATGTACGCGCCGGTGAGGGCCGCGGCCATCGCACCGGCGTACACCTGGCCCTCCGCGCCCAGGTTGAACATGCCGGAGCGGAAGGCGAGCGAGACGCCGAGCGCGGCGACGACGAGCGGCAGTCCCCAGGCGAAGGTGCGAGCGATCGCGGTCGGGGTGCCGAGCGAGTAGTCGAAGCCGGCCGCGACGGTGGGGAACGCGGCGTACCCCTGCGCCTGGATGAGCACGACGGCGGCGATCACCGCGACGACGAACACGAATGCGCCGTTGCGGATGGTGCGCAGCGTCTGCGCGGTCGCGCGCTTGGTCTGCGCCGTGATGATGGCGGTGGTGTTCGTCACGATTCCTCCTTGCCGATCCCGACCATGTGGACGCCGAGCTGCTCGCGCGTCGCCGAGGCCGCCGGCTCCTCGGCGACGATGCGGCCGTCGTACATCACGAGGATGCGATCACTCAGCCGCAGCAGTTCGTCGAGATCCGCGGAGACGAGCAGCACGGCGCATCCCGCGGCCGCGGCCTCCACGATGCGCGCGTAGATGAAGTCGATAGCGCCGAGGTCGACGCCGCGGGTGGGCTGCGCGAGCACGAGGAGCTTCGGATCCTCCTCCAGCTCGCGCGCGATGACGATCTTCTGCTGGTTGCCCCCCGACAGGTAGGCGCACCTCGTGTCGATCGAGGCGGTGCGGATGCGGTGGCGGTCGACGAGGTCGCGCGCCCACTCCCGCGTTTGCTTCGGCAGCGCGCGGGCGAGCCAGGAGCTCCGGTGCACCCGGCGGATGCGGCCGGCCGCGAGGCCCTCCAGCACCGAGCCGTTCATGGGGATCCCCTCGCGCTGCCGATCCTCGGGCACGAACGAGACACCGCGGTCGCGGCGCTGGGCGACGGTGAGGCCCGCGAGCTCCTCGCTGGCCAGGCGCACGGAGCCGCCCTGCGCGCTCGTCTGGCCGACGAGCGCTTCGACGAGCGCCGTCTGGCCGTTGCCCTCGACCCCGGCGATGCCGACGATCTCTCCGGGGCGGATCGAGAAGCCCACGCCGCCGAGCGCGGCGTCGTGCGGCGCCTTCTCGGTCTCGAGGCCGTCGACCTCCAGCACCGCCGTCGGTGCGATGCGGTGGGCGCGTTCGACGCGGCCGAGGTTCACGTCGCTGCGGCCCGTCATGGCCGCGACCACCTCCTCCGTCGTGGCCTCCGCGGCGAGCAGCGAGTCGACGGTGCGGCCCTGTCGCAGCACTGTGATCCTGTCGGCGATCTCGAACACCTCGCGCAGTTTGTGCGAGATGAAGACGATCGCGGCGTCCTCCTCGGTCGCGAGGCGCCGCAGCAGCCCGAACAGCTCGCGCGTCTCCGCTGGGGTGAGTACCGCGGTCGGCTCGTCGAGCACGATCACCCGCGCTCCGCGGTAGAGCACCTTCATAATCTCGAGCTTCTGCTGGGTGGCGACGCTGAGGTCTCCGACGATCGCCTGCGGGTCGACCGTCATGCCGAGGCGCTCGGCGACCGGGGCTATCGCGGCAGCCGCGGTCTTGGCGCTGTACCCTCCGCCGCGGGGCGGCTCGGCGCCGAGCACGATGTTCTCCGCGACGGTGAACGACGGCACGAGCATGAAGTGCTGGTGCACCATGCCGATGCCGGCCCGGATGGCGTCCATGGGCCGGTGGAAGTCGGCGGGGCTCCCCCGGAACATCACCGTCCCGGCATCCGCGCGATACATCCCGAAGAGGATCCGCATCAGCGTCGTCTTGCCGGCCCCGTTCTCGCCCACGAGCGCGTGGATCTCTCCCGGATACAGGGTCAGATCCACGCGGTCGTTGGCCACCACCTCGCCGAACCGCTTCGAGATGCCCCGCAGCTCCAGCACCGGGGCGGGTGCAGATTCACTCATCGATCTCCACGTCCCCCGCGACGATCGACTCCTGCAGCGCCTCCAGCTTCGCGATGTCGTCCGCGCTCAGCAGCTCCTCGTCGTAGACCATAGCCCAGCCGCCCTCGGCGAATCCGTAGTCCTGGACGTCGCCGCCCGAGAGCTTCCCGTCGACGAACTGCCGGGTGAGGTCGACCATCACCGTGTCAACGCCCATGGTGAGGCTGCCCGGCACCTTGCTGGGCGCCAGCGCGGACTTGTCGGCCACGACGCCGATGGGCGCGATGTCCGTACCGGCCTTGGCGGCGTCGAACACGCCGGAGCCCGACAGGCCGGCGTATGCGAAGACGCTGTACGCGCCTCGGGTGGAGCCGAGGGTGGAAGCGATCTCCGAGCCCTTGCCCGGATCGACGAAGCTGCCCACGTATTGCGAGGCGACCGTCTGCGCGCTGTCAACCTCAGCCACGCCCTGCGTGTATCCCGACTCGCAGTTCTCGACCACCGGCGCGTTGACGCCGCCGATGAAGCCGGCCGTCGAGGAGCCGTTCGCCGCGTTCACGGTGGCGGCGAGCGCGCCCGCCATGAAGCACCCCTCCTGAGTGCGGAAGACGGCCGAGACGACGTCCTCGCTCCCCGCCTCGCCGTCTATGAAGACGAACTGCGTGTCGGGATTCGCGGCGGCGGCCTCGTTCATGGCGTCGATCGCCTCGAAGCCGAGCACGAACACGAGGTCGTTGCGATCCGCCGCGTCCTGCAGCAGCGGTGCGAAGTTCTGTGCCTCGAGCTGGCCCTCGTAGGTGCTGACCGTCGCGTCGAACTGCTCTGCGAGCGGATCCTCCGCGAGGCTCGCCTGATCGAAGAAGTCGCCGTCGCCGAAGGCGTTGTCGACGAAGACGCCAATGTTGAGCGAGTCCTCCTCCCCCTGGGCCGTGGGCGCCTTGCCGCCGCAGCCGACGAGCACGAGCGAGGCCGCGCCGAGGAGTGCGATAGAGGCGAGCGAGCGAGGCATGATCCGCGAACTGACGTGTCTCATGAGCGATCCCTTCATTGGGTGTTCTCTTATCTGTGGTCTGGTGCCCCTCTGAGCCGCCTGCGGGAGCAGTGCGACCCGTGCGAGTGCATTCATACTATGATACGATCTAAATAATCTCCACTCACGATGCCCACCGCCGCCGACTCCTCGTCGAACACCGCGCAGCATCACCCCCCAAGAAAGGACGGTCATGACGCCACGCATCGTCGTCACCGACCACGCCTTCGCCACCACCCGTTACGAGCAGGAGGCCGCGCGCAGCGTCGGCGCGGCGTTCGCGGAGTACGCGGCGGCGACCGAGGACGAGACGATCGCAGCCGTCGCCGGCGCCGACGTCGCGTTCGTCAACTTCGCCCCGATGACGCGCCGCGTGCTGCAGACCATGCAGCCGGGCAGCACGGTGATCCGCTACGGGATCGGCGTCGACAACGTCGACCTGCCGGCCGCCGAGGAGCGCGGCGTGCGCGTCGCCAACGTGCCCGACTACGGGATCGAGACCGTCGCCGACCACGCTGCGGCCTCGCTGCTCTCCCTCGCCCGCCGCGTGCCCTTCTACGACCGGGCGATCAGGGACGACGGCTGGTCCACGCCGACGGGGCTCGGGCCCGTGCGCAGCCTGCGCCAGCACACGGTGGGCCTGCTCGGGTTCGGACGCATCGCCCGCTCCGTCCACAAGCGCGTGAGCGCCTTCGGGGCGAAGACCATCGCATACGACCCCTTCTGCCCCGACGAGGCCTTCGCCGAGGCCGGGATCGAGCGCGTCACGCTCGACGAGCTGGCGCGCCGCGCCACGGCGCTCTCGCTGCACGCGCCGCTCACCCCCGAGACCGAGAACGTCGTGGACGCGGCCTTCCTCGCGAGGATGCCCGAGGCATCGATCATCGTGAACACCGCCCGCGGCGGGCTCATCGACGAGGAGGCGCTCGCCGCCGCCCTCGACTCGGGTCGCCTCGCGGGAGCGCTGCTCGACGTCACCCGACCCGAGCCGGTGCCCGCGGACTCGCCGTTGAGAGACGCCGCCCGACTGCTCTTCACTCCGCACGCGGCGTTCTACGATGAGGAGTCACTCGACAATCTGCAGCGCCTCGCGAGCGAGGAAGCCGTCCGGGCGCTCAGCGGGGCGACGCTCCGCTGCCGAGTTGCCTGACACCACGAGCAGAGGAACCCCGACATGACCAGAGTCGCACCCTTCGCCGACCGCCGCCCACTCTCCGAGCAGGTGGCCGATGCGATCATGTCCCGCATCCTCGACGAGAACCTGCAGCCGGGCGATCAGCTGCCCACCGAGCCCGAGCTCATCGAGAGCTTCGGAGTGAGCCGTACCGTGGTGCGGGAGGCCGGTCGCACGCTCGTCGCACGCGGCGTCGTGAACATCCGCCCCCGCCGCGGGATGCAGGTCGCCGAGTTCGACGAGCAGAACTTCTCCCGGCAGGTGGCGCTCATGCTGCGCCTGGGCGGCGGCACGTTCACCCAGCTCATGGAGATGCGCCGCTCGCTCGAGCCCGGCATGACGGCCTACGCGGCGATGCGGCGCAGCGACGCCGATGTCGAGGAGCTCTACCGCCTCGTGGAGCTCGTGCGGGCGACCGGCGACGAGACGGAGAGCGAGCGGGCGCTGCACATCGAGAGCGACCTCGGCTTCCACTCGGTCATCGCGCACGCCACCGGCAACCCCTTCTTCTCCCACATGACGCTGCCGTTCAACGAGATCCTCACCGCGACCTACCTGCAGAGCCCGGGCTACGCTCCCGAGCGCTCGAAGACCCACGACGAGCACGCCCGGATCGCCGACGCCATCGCGGCGGGCGACGCGGAGCTCGCGCGGACCGTGGCCATCGAACACGTCAACCGGGTCACCGCCGCCGCGGAGGCGCTGACCCCGCACATCCGATTCGGGGGAACCCCATGACCTCGCTTGCCCAGCCGTCCCTGTTCGACCTCGGCGGCGCGCACATCGTCGTCACCGGCGGCAGCCGGGGGCTCGGCAGGGCCGTATCGCTCGCGATCGCACGGGCCGGCGGGGCCGTGACGATCATCGCGCGGAACGCTGAGCAGGCGCGGGACGCCGCGCTGGAGATCGAGCAGGCGGGCGGCATCGCTCGCGTGCGGGCGGCCGATGTCGGCGAGATCGGCGCCCTCGACGCGCTCGTGGGTGAGATCTCCGAGGCCGCGCCGATCGACGGCGTCGTGCACGCCGCAGGCATCCAGCTGCGCAAGCCGGCGGTCGAGATCGCGCCCGACGAGTTCCTCCGGGTCCAGAACGTGAACCTGCACGCCCCGTACTTCCTGAGCACCGCGGTCGCACGTCGGCAGATCGACTCGGAATCGCCCGGATCGCACGTGTTCATCGGTTCGCTGAACTCCAGCATCGGACTGCCGGGCATCTCCCCGTACGTCGTCTCGAAGACCGGCCTCGTCGGCATGGCCCGTGCCTTCTCCACGGAGTGGGCGCGCCACGGAATCCGCGCGAACGTCATCGGTCCGGGATACTTCGCGACCGAGATGACGGAGGGCCTGCTCGCGAACCGGGCGGATCACGACCGGATCATGGGTCGCATCCCCATGCGCAGGCTCGGCGACCCGAGCGATATCGGCAACGCCTGCGTCTACCTGCTCTCAACCGCTTCGCAGTACGTCAGCGGAACACTGCTCAACGTCGATGGAGGATGGCTCGCATCATGAACAACATTCCGACCCTGCCGAACACCCCGGCCGTCACCGGCCGCTCGATCATCGCCGGCCGGCCCGTCTCCGGCGCCGAGGGCACCCACCGCAGCGTGCAGCCGGTCGACGGCTCCGCCCTGGGGCCCGAGTTCGGGTTTGTCGGCGCCGCCGAGGTCGATCGGGCGGCACGCGCGGCGCTCGAGTGCTTCGACGCCTATCGCGCCGTCGACGACGAGCGCCGGGCCGCGTTCCTCGATGCCGTCGCCGACGAGCTCGAGGCGATGCGTCCGCAGCTCGTGGAGCGGGCCACGGCCGAGACCGGCCTGCCCGTCGGCCGCATCAAGGGCGAGGTCGGTCGCACCGGCGGGCAGTTCCGGCTTTTCGCTCGCGAGGTGCGTCTCGGGGCCTTCCACGGGCTGCGCCACGACTCCGCGCTGCCCGAGCGGCAGCCCGCGCCCCGCTCCGACATCCGGCAGCGGCGCATCCCGCTCGGCCCGGTCGCGGTCTTCGGCGCCAGCAACTTCCCTCTCGCGTTCTCGACGGCGGGCGGCGACACCGCCTCCGCACTCGCGGCGGGCTGCCCGGTGGTGGTGAAGGGCCACTCGGCGCACGCCGGTACCGCCGAACTCGCCGGCCAGGCCATCGCTCGCGCCGCGGCGCGGACGGGGATGCCCGAGGGAGTCTTCTCGGTGCTGTTCGGCTCGGGCTCGCTGGTCGGTCAGCAGCTCGCCTCGCATCCCGCGATCGCGGCGATCGGCTTCACCGGCTCGCAGGCGGCGGGCACCGCGCTGATGGCGACCGCCGCCGCCCGGCCGCGCCCCATCCCCGTCTACGCCGAGATGTCGAGCATCAATCCAGTGCTCGTGACCCGCGATGCCATCCGCGCGGACGCCGCGGGCGAGGCGGCCGGCTTCGTCGGCTCGCTCACGCTCGGCTCCGGCCAGTTCTGCACGAACCCCGGCCTCGTCTTCGTCGAGGCCACGGACGAGGCCGACGCGTACCTCGCCGAGATCCGCGAGGCCGTGGCCTCGAGCACCGGCCAGACGATGCTCACCGCCTCGATCCGCTCGGCGTTCGACTCCGGCGTCGAGCGGCTGCACGGCGCCGGCGCGACGACCCACGCCGAGGGCGAGGCCGGAGCGGGGCCGAATGCACCGGCTCCGAGGACCCTGCTCACCCACGCGGCGACGTTCGCGGAGCGGCCCGAGATGCACGAGGAGGTCTTCGGCGCGGCGGCGCTCGTGGTCGTCTACCGCGACGAGGAGGAGCTCTCGCGCGCCCTCTCCGCTCTGGGCGGGCAGCTCACCGCGACGCTGCGCATGACGGAAGGCGAGCGCGATCTCGCGTTTGCCCGACGACTGCTGCCGCAGCTGGAGCGGCTCGCCGGGCGCATCATCGTGAACGAGTGGCCGACCGGAGTCGAGGTCATCGACTCGATGGTGCACGGAGGCCCGTTCCCCGCGACCTCCGACAGTCGCACGACGTCGGTCGGCACGCTCGCGGTGGAGCGCTTCCTCCGCCCGGTCGCCTATCAGAACCTGCCGGAGTCGCTGCTGCCTGCGGTGTTCGCCGACCCGTCGCTGCCCCGCCGCGAGGACGGCGCGCTCGTCGTCGCATAGCCGCACGCAGGAGCGGTCCCGCCACCCCCGCATCGCCAGCTCGCGACCCGCCTCACCCCTCCGGCGTCTCGCCGGTGTAGAAGCCGTAGGTGGCGTCCGCCGCGCGCTCAGCGGCCTCGCGATCGGCGCCCGCGGCGGCGTGCGCCTCCGCCCACCGGTCCGCGGCCTGTCGTGCGAACGCCTTCCCCTCGTCCGAGAGCATCCACGCCTCGGCCTCCTCCGGCGGAACGCTCCCGCTCTGGGCGCCGAGGTGCAGGGCGAGCCCCAGCAGCCCCTGATCCCAGCCGACGCCCGTGGCTCCCGGCCCGAACGTGTCCCACATGCCGGGCGGCAGGTCCGCCTCGCGCGCGGTGTGCTCGAGCTCGAAGCGGGTGCGCTCCTCCCCCGCCGCAGAGAGCCGCACCGCGACCCAGGAGACACCGCCGCCGAACTCCCAGGTCACCAGGTACTCTGCGGCCCCCTCCTCCGGCGGCAGGCAGGTGAGGATCTCCCCGCCCGCATTGCCCTGCAGCTGATACCGGCCGCCGAGCCGCAGCTCACCGGTCACGGGCAGGAACCACCGCTCGATGCGCTCGGCGTTGGTCACGGCGTCCCAGACGTCGTCGATGCCGGACGGGTACTCCTGCACGAGCGTCTGGACGTGCGACGGCTCCCCGTCCACTTCCTCGGTGCGCAGCGCGCGGCTCACCGCGCCGATCTGCGAGTGTACGTCGACCATGATCATTCCTCGTTTCCTGCTCTCGTGGAACCGGTGCGGCTGCTGCCGGCACCGGGGTCTCGGCTCTGCGCACGGCTGCGCTCCGCCGCGATCCTGCGCTCCCGCCTGCCGCGGGCCAGCTCGGTGCCGAGCGCGGCGAGCGGCCCCCGCCAGAATCGCTCGAACGGGCTCAGCCACTCGACGGCCTCGCGGAGGCCCCGCGGATCCACGGCGTAGAGCCTTCGCGCACCGTCGGGGCGCACGGTCGCGAAACCGTGCTCTCTCAGCACCCGCAGGTGCTGGGAGACGGCCGGCTGGCTGATCCCGAACTCCTCGGCGATGACGGCCGTGATGCGCCCCGCGGGCTCCTCGCCGTCGACGATGAGCTCGAGGATCCTCCGGCGGACCGGGTCTCCGAGGACGTCGAACGCGTGCATGCTCCAATATTTGCGCCGCAACTTATATAAGTCAAGAGTGATACGAACGGGCCATCCCCATCGGCGATCACGCAGCCCCCGCGGTGCCGTCCTGCGGCCGAACATCCCGCCGCTCGCGAACACCCCCCCACCGCTCGCGAACACCCCCGCCGCACGGCAGAGGCCCCGCCTGAGCGGGGCCTCTGCCGATTCGTAGGTGGCGGTGGGTTCCGATCTCTCGTCTTCTCCGCGCTGCTGGAAGTCTAGGACTCGAGCTCGTCTTCGAGCTCCGCCCCGTCCTCCGCCAGCATCGCCTCAAGGAAGTTCTGCAGGTAGTTCATAACGATAAGGTTACGCTTCCATAACGAATAAGGGAAGACCCAGGAGTGAACATCAGGTGTCCGAATCTCCGCGGCTCCCGCTGAATGACGCGAAGGTCGCCCGACGCGCCGGAGGCGTTTTTCCTCGTGCGCGCCGATGCGGAACCCTGAGAGGATGAACCCATGAACGAGCGACCACGGCCGGGACGCGGTGAGATGCCCGCGGGCGCGCACGCGGACGAACCGCACGATGCCCGGGTCGGGCAGCGGCTCAACTGGCTGCGCGCCGGCGTGCTCGGGGCCAACGACGGCATCGTCTCGACGGCTGGCGTGGTGATCGGCGTCGCGGGGGCGACCGGCAGCGTGATCGCGATCGCGACCGCGGGAGTCGCCGCGCTCGTCGCCGGCGCGTTCTCCATGGCCGGCGGCGAGTACGTCTCCGTCAGCACCCAGCGCGACACCGAGCGGGCCCTCATCGAGAAGGAGCGGCGCGAGCTCCGCGAGATGCCGCAGGAGGAGTTGGAGGAGCTCACGGGCCTCTACCGGCAGCGCGGCCTCTCGGCGGACCTCGCGCGCCGGGTGGCCGAGGAGCTCACCGCGCACGACGCCCTCGCCGCGCACGCCGAGATCGAGCTCCGGATCGATCCCGAGGACTACACCAGCCCGTGGGCGGCGGCGCTGTCCTCGTTCGTGTCCTTCGCGATCGGGGCGCTGATCCCCCTGCTCATGATCCTGCTCCCCGTCGGCGATCATCGCGTGTGGGTGGCGGCGCTCGCCGTGGTGATCGGCCTGCTGCTGACGGGGTGGATCAGCGCCGCGCTCGGAGGAGCGCCCCGCATCAGGGCGATCCTGAGGAACGTGCTCATGGGATCCGCCACGATGGCCGCGACCTATCTGATCGGCACGCTCTTCGGCGTCGCCGTCTCCTGAGCCGCCCCTCGGTCAGACACCGCACGCACCCCGCGCCGCCATGCACCCCACGGCGGCGCACACTCCGCACCGGCGCTCTGGGCCCTACTCCGGCGTCGGCAGTCGCACCGTGCGGCCGCCGTCGAGCGTGATCACCTCGCCCGTGAGGAACCGGCTCGTGGCGGCCGCCAGGTAGACGGCGAGATCTCCGACGTCCTCCGGTGTGCCGAGCCGTCCGGCCGGGTGCAGCCGGATCAGTTCGGCGCGCGCCACGAGGGGGTCGGACCTCGACGCCAGGTACTCCTCGCTCAGGTCGGAGACGATCCAACCCGGCGCGATCGCGTTGCAGCGGATTCCGTGGCGCCCCAGATCGATCGCCATCGCCCGCGTCATCCCGTGCACACCCGCCTTCGTCGCGGCGTAGGCGGTGTGCCCCGGGTTCGTGGCCTCCCCCTCGACGGAGCCGATGTTGATGACGCTGCCGCTCCGATCCCGCAGGTGCGGCAGCGCCGCCTGCGCGAGGAAGAGCGGCGCACGGAGGTTCAGCGCGGCCATGAGGTCCCACTCGGCGACGGTGAGCTCCGAGAGGTCTCGCTCGAACATGGCGCCGGCGTTGTTCACCAGCACGTCCAGCCCGCCGAAGCGCTGCACCGTCTCCTCGACCGCGACGGCCGGAGCGTCCGGATCGGCGAGATCGGCCCTGATGCAGGCGACCCTGGGGTCTCGTTCGAGCTCGGGATCGGCCGCGCGTCGCTGCACGATCGCGACGCGCGCGCCCTCCGCGAGGAACCGGTCGACGATTCCGCGGCCAATGCCGCGACTCCCGCCGCTCACGAGTGCGACCCTGTCCCGCAGCTGCATCTGGCCTCCCCCGCCTTCGCTCCGCTCTGCGTCCCGATCATCCGGTCCGCGTCCCGATCATCCGGTCCGGCCTCACGCTACCAGTCCGGCGAGCTCCTCAGTACGCAGGGAACCGCTCGTCCTCCTCGCCGAAGCCGAAGAACGCCCGCTCGAACACCGCTCGGGCCCTCCGCGAGAGCGCGAGCCACCGCTCCTCGAGTTCCGAGGTGCGCCCGCGAGGCAACCCGAGCACCCCCGCGATCCCCTCGAGATCCTCGCGCGCGAAGGGCAGCACGTCCGAGGCGCGATCCGTCCACAGCTTGAGCGCAGAACGCACCTGGCTCGCGAAGATCCACGCCTCCTCCAGCGCCTCCCGCCCCTCGGCATCGATCAGCCCGAGCTCGTCCGCCCCCGCCAGCGCCGAGAGCGTCGACACGGTGCGCAGCTCCGCGTGCTCCGCGCCGTGGCGCAGCTGCAGGAGCTGCACGAGCCACTCCACGTCGCTGATCCCGCCGGGTCCGAGCTTGAGATGCCGCTTCGGATCGGCTCCGTGCGGCAGGCGCTCCGCCTCGACCCGCGCCTTCATCCTGCGCACCTCGCGCACCTCGTTCTCCCCGAAGCGCGACGGGAAGCGGATCTCGTCGGCCAGCTCGACGAAGGCGGCCCCGAGCCCCGGGCTGCCCGCCACCGGGCGGGCGCGGAGCAGCGCCTGGGCCTCCCAGGTCAGCGACCAGCGCTCGTAGTAGCTGCGGTAGGACGCGAGACTGCGGGCGACGGGACCGCTCTTCCCCTCAGGCCGGAGATCGAAGTCGAGATCGACGGGGAAGCGCGGATCCGAGACCAGCCGCCGCAGCTCGGAGATCAGTCGTTGCGCCGTGCGGGCGGCCGCCTCCGCCGGCACTCCCTCCTCGGCGCGGTACACCGCCATGATGTCGATGTCGGAGGCGAAGCCGAGTTCGCGGCCGCCGTAGCGACCCATGCCGATGAGCGCGAGCTCGACCGCGGCGGCCCCGCTCTCGCCCGCACCGCGGTCGCCCTGCCCGGCCCGCGACTCGGCGCCGACGAGCGCCAGCAGCAGGCCGTCGAGCAGCGCGGTGTGGGCCGCATCCAGCCCGAGCGCCACCTCGGCGTCGTCGATCACGTCGACGAGCCGGCCCATCGCGAGGCGCAGCACCTCCCGGCGGTGGACGGCGCGCAGCGCCGCCGCAGCGTCGTCGATGCTCTCCCGGCGGGAAGCGAGTGCGCGCATCTCCTCGAGCAGCGTCGGCAGCGCGCTCGGCCGCAGCGACTCGTCCTTCTCGAGCCAGGCGACGGCCTCGGGGATCGACTCGAGCAGCTCGGCGGCGTACTTCGAGTTCGAGAGCACCTGCGTCAAGCGCTCCGCCGCCTCGGCGCCGTCGCGGAGCAGACGGAGGTACCAGGGCGTCTCCAGATTCGCCTCGCTCACCCGGCGGAAGGCCAGCAGGCCGAAGTCGGGATCGGTGCCCTCGGCGAGCCACTGCAGCAGCACGGGCATCAGGTTGCGCTGGATCCGCGCACGCCGCGAGGTGCCGCGCGTCAGCGCCGTCAGGTGGCGCATGGCCCCGTCCGGATCGCGGAAGCCGATGCTGGCGAGGCGGGCCCGCGCCTCGTCGCTGCCGAGGATCAGCTCCTCCTCGGGCAGCGCCGCGACGGCGCTGAGAAGCGGAGCGTAGAAGATCTTGAGATGCAGCTCGCGCACCTCGCGCTTGGTCGCCTCCCACAGGCGGCGCAGCTCGTCGCCGCCGCGCGCGAGCCCGCTCGACCGGGCGAGCACGCGCAGCCCCTCCTCGTCGCGCGGCATGAGCGCCGTGCGACGCAGATCCCGGAGCTGCAGCCGGTGCTCCAGCACCCGCAGCCTCCGGTAGTCGGCGGCGAGCCGCTCTCCGTCGCCGCGCGCCACGTAGCCGCCCTCGACGAGGGCGTGCAGGGCCGGCAGCGTGCCCCGCAGGTGCAACCGGTCGTCGTACTGGCCGTGCACCAGCTGCAGCAGCTGCACGCTGAACTCGATGTCGCGCAGACCGCCGGGCCCGAGCTTCAGCTGGTACTCCAGGTCCCCCTCGCCGATGTGCTCGGTGACCCGCTGCCGCATGCGCTGCACCGAGCCGACGAAGTCCTCGCGCGAACCCGACGCCCAGACCATCGCCCGCGTCCGGGCGACGAACTCCTCGCCGAGCTCGATGTCGCCCGCGATCGCGCGCGCCTTGAGCAGCGCCTGGAACTCCCAGGCCTTCGCCCAGCGCTCGTAGTAGTTCATCATCGATCCGAGGCTGCGCACGAGCGGGCCGTGACGCCCTTCGGGCCGCAGGTTCGGGTCGACCTGCCAGAGCGGCGGTTCGAACGCGGGATCGTGCGCGGCGCGCATCATCTCGCTCGCGAGCCGCGTGCCGACGCGGATCAGCGCGTCGCCGTCCACGATCTCGGGGTCGACGGTCTCGACGACGAACACGACGTCCACGTCCGAGACCACGTTGAGCTCGTTCGCCCCGCACTTGCCCATCGCCACGACGGCGATGCGCGTCGCGGCGAGCCGCTCGGCGGGCACGGGGGCGCCGCCGTCGGCGCCGGCGGCGAGGTCGGCGCGCGCGATCGCCAGACCGGCCTCGAGGGCCCCGCTCGCCAGAGCGGAGAGCGACGCCGCGACCTCGTCGAAGGGGGCGAGCGGGTCGCCGCGGCGCCCCTCGAGCAGGTCGAACAGCATGACCTCCGCGAGCAGCTCGCGGTAGCGCACGCGCAGTGCGTTCCACGCCGGCTCGGACTCGAGGCCGGCGACGGCGTCGAGGAGCCTGCCCTTCGCCTCGACCTCGGAGACCAGCCGCCCGCCGCCCGCGAGCACCTCGTCGAGTCGCGTCGGCTGCCGGCAGAAGAAGTCTCCGAGCGCGGGCGACGCGCCGACCAGCAGGGCGAGCCGCTCCCCCTGTTCCCGGTCGAGGGCGCCGAGCACGTCGGGGTGCCGCTCCGCGATGTCGAGCACGCGGCCGAGGGCCGCGTCGGGGTCCCCCGCGAGCGAGAACTTCTCCAGCAGCCAGCCGACCGGGATGTCCAGCGTCTCGGCGAGCATGCCGAGGCGCTCCCGTGACTCCGACAGCTCCTGGAACCCGGCCCGCGCCAGATCCGAGAGCCGGTGCGCCCGGTCCGCCCCTGCCATCCGCGACGGGGCCTAGACGGTTCCGAGCATCGAGGAGAGCTCGAAGGGGGTCACCTGGTTGCGGTAGGCGGCGACCTCCTGACGCTTGTCCCTGAGCAGATAGGCGAAGACCTGCTCCCCCAGCGTCTCGGCCACGAGCTCCGATCGCTCCATGACCGCCAGGGCGTGGTCGAGGCCCGTGGGCAGCGCGTCGAAGCCCATGGCCCGGCGCTCCCCGTCGCTCAGCTCCCAGACGTTGTTCTCGGCCTCGGGGGGAAGCTCGTACTCCTCCTCGATGCCCTTGAGCCCGGCGGCGAGCAGCACCGAGAACGCGAGGTACGGATTCGCGGCGCTGTCGATCGCGCGGTACTCGACCCGCGCGGCGCCTCCCTTGCCGGGCTTGTACATCGGCACCCGCACGAGGGCGGAGCGGTTGTTGTGGCCCCAGCTCACGAAGGACGGCGCCTCATCGCCGCCCCAGAGCCGCTTGTACGAGTTGATGTACTGGTTCGTCACGGCGGTGATCTCCGGGGCGTGCCGCAGGAGGCCGGCCACGAACCGCCGGCCCGTCTGCGACAGCTGGTACCGCGCGCCGGGGTCGTAGAACGCGTTGACGTCGCCCTCGAAGAGCGACAGGTGGGTGTGCATGCCCGAGCCCGGATGGCCGACGAGCGGCTTCGGCATGAAGGTGGCGTGCACCCCCTGCGAGATCGCGACCTCCTTCACGACGGTGCGGAAGGTCATGATGTTGTCCGCCATCGTGAGCGCGTCGGCGTAGCGCAGGTCGATCTCGTTCTGCCCCGGTCCCGCCTCGTGGTGGCTGAACTCGACCGAGATGCCGAGCTCCTCGAGCATGTTCACGCTCTCGCGGCGGAAGTTGTGCGCCGTGCCCCCCGGCACGTTGTCGAAGTAGCCGGCGCGATCGACGGGCACGGGGCCCTCGGCTCCGAACTCCTGCGACTTCAGGAGGTAGAACTCGATCTCCGGGTGCGTGTAGAACGTGAAGCCCTGCTCCGCCGCCCTCGCGAGCGTGCGCTTGAGCACGTTGCGGGGATCGGCGACGGCCGGCTCGCCGTTGGGGGTGCGGATGTCGCAGAACATGCGGGCCGTCGGCTCGGACGCGCTGCGCCACGGCAGGATCTGGAAGGTCGCGGGATCCGGCACCGCGAGCAGATCGGACTCGTAGGCCCTGGTCAGCCCCTCGATCGCGGAGCCGTCGAAGCCGATCCCCTCGCTGAAGGCGCCCTCCACCTCGGCCGGCGCGAGCGCGACGGATTTCAGGGTCCCCGCGACATCGGTGAACCAGAGGCGCACGAATCGCACGCCGCGCTCCTCGATCGTCCGGAGGACGAAATCCCGCTGTTTGCTCACGCCGGCTCCCTTCAGGTCAGGACAGGTCTCAGCCTATCCCCGGTCAGTCTTCCGCGGCGTCCTCCTCGGCCCACTGCCGCGCGCGCTCGGCGACGATCTCCGGTGCGCGCTCGGCCTCGGCCCGGGTGGAGAACGGGCCGACGCGGTCGACGGAGAGCGACTGCGGCCCCTCCTCCACGGCGCCCGTGCGGGTGTTGTACCAGAAGGTCTCCTCGGGATCCTCGATCCCCCAGTCACGCTTTGCCATGGCGGGCCTCCGCTCGTATCAGAATCGTCGTGCTTCGCTCCTAGACTAGACCCATGCCCTTCGACGATCACGGATTCCTGGTGCCCGGCGCCGTCTCCCCCCGCAGGCCGGTCCCCGCGGAGATCGCGAAGCCCCCGTACGTGGGCCTCGCCGCGCCACCGGCCTACTCGGGCGACAACACCTACACCGAGGAGGAGATCGCCCTGATCAGGGCGTCCGGCCGCATCGCCTCGCGCGCGCTCGACGCCGTCGGCGATGCGGTGCGCCCCGGCGTGACCACCGGGGAGCTGGATCGCATCGCCCACGAGTTCGTCGTCTCGCACGGCGCCTACCCCTCGACCCTCGGCTACCGGGGATACCCGAAGTCGTGCTGCACCTCGGTGAACGAGGTCGTCTGCCACGGCATCCCCGACGACACGGTGCTCCGCGAGGGCGACATCGTCAACGTCGACATCACCGCCTACCGGGACGGCTTCCACGGCGACACCAACCGCACCTTCCGCGTCGGAGAGGTGGCCGAGGAGGCGGATCTGCTGATCGAGCGCACCCACGAGGCGATGATGCGCGGGATCCGGGCGGCGAAGCCCGGCCGCCGGGTCAACGTGATCGGCCGCGTCATCGAGACCTACGCGAAGCGCTTCGGCTACGGCGTCGTCCGCGACTTCACGGGCCACGGCGTCGGCTCCTCGTTCCACACCGGTCTCATCATCCCGCACTACGACTCGGCGCCGCGCTTCGACGACGTCATCGTGCCGAACATGGTCTTCACCGTCGAGCCGATGCTCACCCTCGGCACGCACGAGTGGGACATGTGGGCGGACGAGTGGACGGTCACGACGCGCGACAAGAGCCTGACGGCGCAGTTCGAGCACACGATCGTCGTCCGTGAGAGCGGGTTCGAGATCCTGACCCTCTCGGAGTAGCCGCACCCGACGCCGCGGTCGCGGGCGCCCCAGCACGAGACGCGGCCCGGCGCGAGAGGGCGGCCCGGCGCCGGCGCTACGCCTCGCTCGAGACGTCGGCGAGCACCCGCGGCCAGCGGCGGTCCAGCGCCCTGCCCCCGATGACCGCGCCCGCCCAGGTCGCGGCACCCCCCAGGAGCAGACCGCACGCCAGGCTCACCCACCCGAGCGAGGGCGTCCAGAAGCTCGCGATCGCGAACCCCAGGGCCGGACCGCCCACGACGAGCGTGATCGGCATGACGACGATCATCGCGAGCAGCGACTGCACCCCGCCCGAGGAGCCGCGACCGAAGGGGTTGGCTCCCGGAGCGGGTGCGCGGCCGGGCAGGTACGCCCCGACGGCCGATGCCGCCCCCGCAGCCGCGAGCGACAGTCCGAGCGCCGCGCCGAGACTCGCGGGGAGCAGCGCCCAGGAGCCGACGAGCAGGCAGGCGAGCACGCAGAGGATCACGGTGAGCGGGATCGCGAGGATCCCGATGCCGAGCAGCCTGCCGACCCGGTCGGCGGTCCCGCGGACGCCGGTCAGGATGTGGAGCGCGACGGCGTCGTTGTCGTAGGCGACGTCCATCTGCACGATCGTGCAGATCAGGAGCGCGTTGATCGAGGGCAGCAGCACGAGGGCCGGTCCGAAGGTCACGCCGCCGTCGCGGAGGCCGTTCATCGCGAACACCCCGAGCAGGAGGGCGGGGAGCACGAGCAGCATCACGGTGTTGACGAGATGCCGCGGATCCCGGCGGCGATAGCGCAGGGTGCGGGCCGCGACGGCCCCCACCGGCGTGGCCGGGAGGACGCGGTCCACGAGGCCGCCGGAGCGCACCCGCCCGCCACCGCCTCCCGAGATGGGAGCGACCAGTCGCGCGGCCAGCAGTCGCTCGGCCGCGAGCCAGAGCACGACGACCGTGGCGAGCGCGACGGCCAGCCTGAGCACCGCGACGAGCCATTCGCCCTCGGCGACGGCCGCGGGCACGCCGAACGCCGCGCCGAGCGGCGTCCAGGCGAGCACGTCCGCGGCGGCCGCGAGGCTCTCGGACGGCGCATCGAGCTCGCCGACGGCGGTCAGCAGCAGGTTGAGCAGCAGCCCCGAGCAGGCGACGAGCAGCACCCCGAGGGTCAGCACCAGATCGCGCGTGCGCCGACGCGCGAGCCACCGGGCGAGCAGGCCGCCGATCACCCTGGCGCCCAGCACGCAGACCATCAGCGCCACGGGCGCGAGCAGGGTGGCCGCCAGCGCCGCCGCGAGGCTGACCGACCAGCCCACGAGCATCAGCAGCAGCGCGATCGTCGTGCCGATGCCGCCGATCGTCGTGGCCCCCGCGACGGTCAGACCGGGAAGCAGCGAGCGGGCGCGCACGGGGAGCAGGGCGAAGCGCTCGGGGGCGAGCGAGTCGTCGGAGCTGACGAAGATCGTCCCGATCCACCACCCCGCGGTGATGGCGGATCCCACGAGCACGAGCGCCGTGACCGCGAGATCCGGGGCCGCCAGGCGCAGCGCGCCGAGGGCCAGCGCGAGCGTGCCGAGCATTCCCAGGGCGACCAGCCCGCTCACCACCAGGGCGACGATGAACCAGGGGTTCCTGCCCAGCTGATGACCGAGCTGGCGCCACCGGAGGCCTACGAGGATCGCAACCACGCCAGCGTCTCCTCTCCCAGATCGTGCGACCCGACGAGGTCGAGGAATCGCTGCTGCAGGCTCATCCCGGCACGCACCTCGTCGAGCGAGCCGTGCGCCAGCAGCCGCCCCTCGGCGAGGATCGCGACGCGGTCGCAGAGCGACTCGACGAGCTCCATCACGTGGCTGGAGAGCACGACGGTGCCTCCCCCGGCGACGAAGGCCCGGAGGATCTGGCGGATGGTCTCGCCGGATACGGGGTCGACGGCCTCGAAGGGCTCGTCGAGGATCAGCAGTCGCGGGGCGTGGATCAGCGCGCAGGCGAGGCCGATCTTCTTCTTCATGCCGGCCGAGTAGTCGACGACGAGCGTGCCGGCCGCATCCGCGAGTCCGAGCGCCCCGATGAGCTCGGCGGACCGGCCCGCGATGTCGGTCTCGTCCATGCCCCGCAGCAGGCCGCTGTAGCGCAGCAGCTCAGTGCCGGTCAGCCGGTCGAACATGCGGATGCCATCCGGAAGCACGCCCAGGCGCGCCTTCGCGCCCGCCGGGTCCCGCCACACGTCGGCGCCGAGCACCCACGCGGTTCCCGCGTCGGGCTGCAGCAATCCGGTCGTCATCGCCAGCGCCGTGGTCTTCCCCGCGCCGTTCGGGCCGAGGAGCCCGAGCATGGTGCCCGCCGGCACGTCGAGCGTGAGATCCTCGACGGCGACCTTGGAGCCGAACCGCTTGCGGAGGTTCCTGAGGGCGAGCACGGGTGGAGAGGGCTCCGGGAGGTGCGGGGGCTCCGGGAGGTGCGGGGGCTCTGAAAGGGGCGGGGGCTCTGGGAGGGACATGTCTCCATCTCATCATCGGCCGCGACTCGGATCACCCCTCTCCGTCGGAGTTTCACGGAGAGGCGGGCGCCGAGCCGCGGCTGCCCGGAGAGCCGTGATGGAGAACCCAGCTCCTCGTCCTCAGTCTGCTGCTGTCCGCCCGGATCCGTTCCGACGTCGCCACGGCGACGGCCCGGGAGCTCTTCTCGTCGGGATGGAGGACCCCTCGCCGCCTGCGCGAGAGCACCTGGCAGCAGCGGGTCGATGCGCTGGGGCGCGGAGGGTACCGGCGCTACGACGAGAGCACCGCGACCCGCCTGGACGAAGCCGCCGAACTGCTGATCGACCGCTGGAACGGAGACCTCCGCCGGCTCAGGGACGAGGCGGAGGACGATCCCTCCCGCATCTCGAAGATCTTGCAGGAGTTCGACGGCATCGGCCCGGTCGGTGCGAGCATCTTCCTCCGCGAGGTCCAGCAGGTGTGGCCGGCCGTTCGTCCGTTCGCCGACGCGCTCGTGCTCGAGGGCGCGCGGGCGGCCGGCCTGCCGCAGGACGCCGACGAGCTCGCGAAGACGGTCGGCGGGGACCGGCTCGCGAGCCTCGCGGCGGCGCTCGTGCGCGTGGCGCGCGATCCCGAGCTGCTGCAGCGGGAGGCCGACGACCGCTGAGGCGTGCGGAGCGAGGGGAATGGGCCGGATCATACGCCGGGTTCTGTCCCGCGCCGCCGAAGCGGCCCGGTGACGGTCATCTCTCTCGGGGCACTGTTGCCAGTACCCTCCAGCGGCCAACCCGCAGACTCGGCGAGGAGCGTCGTCGTCTGCTGTACGGCCTTGCTGCGGACGAGGTTTACCTGGCCGCCCGTGTCGCCACGGACGCCGGTGGTCTCTTACACCACCCTTTCACCCGTGCCACCCCGGCGAGCCGGGGCGGTCGGTCTGCTCTCTGTTGCACTTGCTCGCGGGTCACCCCGGGTGGGCGTTACCCACCGTCCTCCTCTGTGCAGCCCGGACGTTCCTCGGCGCGACGCGCACGGGGTGCGCGCCGCGACGCGACCGTCTCACCGACCCATTCCGGCGACCAGTCTACCCCGGTCTACTCCTCGACGCGCACGAGGATGGCGCCGGATCCGGGGCAGAAGACGATCTCGTCGGGGGCCGCCGCCCGGATGTCGGCGAGCTCGCCGGGAGCGAGGGCCATGTTGCTCCCCTCGGAGACGTTGCCGCGCAGGCGGGCGGCCCCGATGCCGGTGCGGGCGCGGGTCTCCTCGTAGAGGTCGAGCACGTCGCGCTGCAGCTCGGCCGCGAGCAGGGAGCGCTCCTCGGCCCGCCGCGCGATGTCGGCGTCGAGCTCCTGCTCGGCGGCCGCGATCCGCGTCCGCAGCGCGGCCCGACGCTCCTCGACGCCCGCGAGGTCCCCCTCGGCCTCGTCGAATCGGGCCTGGGTGGCCTCGAACCCCTCCATCGCCTCGAGCTCCCGATCCTCGAGCTCCGACTGCCGCCTGGCGAGCGCGTCGAGCTCGCTCTGCAGCGCCTGCGCCTCCTTGCTGGAGGTGCTCGCCGCGATCAGCTCGTTGTCACGGGCGCGGCGCTGGCGCACGAGCTCGACGTCGGACTCGAGCCGATCGATCTCCGCGCGCTGCGCGTCGAGCTCCCGCTGGGCGGCCATGAAGCGCTCCTTGGCCGAGGTGTGCTCGCCGCCGAGCGCCTCGAGCTCCGCGCGTTCGGTCAGCTGCTGCCGCTTCCGGCGCAGGCGCGCCTCGGCATTGTCGAGCTCTTGCAGGTCGAGGAGCAGCTGCTGCTGGCGAGGACTGGCCTTCATGGTCACCACGATAGCGGTCGGTCCCCGCCCACGGCGAACGTCCAGGGGTCGGTGCGGATCGTGCTCACCCGGAACTCGACGCCGGGCAGCGCCTCCGCCAACCGGTCCGCGGCACCCTCGAGCCAGAGCGACTCGCTGGCCCAGTGGGAGACGTCCACGAGCGCGGGGCCGCCGACCACGAGCGCGTGCTCCAGCGACTCCTGCGCCGGATGATGCCTGAGGTCCGACGTGACGTAGACGTCGGCGCCGCGCACCGCCGGGTGGTCGAGCAGGCTGTCCCCGGCCCCGCCGAGCACCGCGACGCGGCGCACGAGCCGCTCGGGATCCCCCGCGACACGCACCCCGCCGGCCGTCGCCGGCAGAGCCGCCGCGACTCGTTCGGCGAAGGCCGCGAGGGAGAGCTCCCCGTCGAGCTCTCCGACCCTGCCGAGGCCCGCCGCCGGCTCGAGGCCCGGCACGATCGGCTCCGACGCCGAGAGCCCGAGGCGGACGGCGAGCACGTCGGAGACGCCCTGCTCGGGAGAGTCCGCGTTGGTGTGCGCGGCGAGCAGCGCGCAGTCGCCGCGGATCAGCCGCGCGAGCAGCGCGCCCTTCGCGGTGTCCTCGGCCACCGTGTGCACGCCGCGCAGCAGCAGCGGGTGGTGGGTGAGCAGCGCGCCCGCGCCCCACTCGATCGCCTCGTCGACGGTGGCGCCCACCGCGTCGACTGCGAGCAGGACCCGGCGCAGCGGCGCGTCGTCGCGACCCGTCACGAGACCGACGCGGTCCCACGCCTCGGCGGTCTCGGCGGGCCAGAACCGCTCGGCGACGCGGCGGAGATCGGCGAGTGTGGCAGTCATCCCGCCACCCTACCGGCGCAGCAACCTGCGGGCGAGCACGTTGCCCAGCACCTGCACGAGCTGCACGATCACGATGATGATGATCACCGCGGACCACGTCACCCACGGGTTGAACTGCCGGTAGCCGTACTGCAGCGCGAAGTTGCCGAGGCCGCCGCTGCCGATCACCCCCGCCATCGCGGTCATGTCGACCACCGCGATGAACGCGAAGGTGTAGCCGAGCACGAGCGGACCGAGCCCCTCGGGGATCAGCACGGTCAGGATCGTGCGGAGGGGGCCCGCGCCCATCGCCCTCGCCGCCTCGATGACGCCCGGGGAGACCGTGAGCAGGTTCTGCTCCACGAGCCTCGCGATCCCGAACGCCGCGGCGAAGGAGAGCGTGAAGATCAGCGCGCGATCGCCGATGCCGGTGCCCATCACCACCCGCGCGAGCGGCTGCAGCGCCGCGATCAGGATCACGAAGGGGATCGGCCGGAAGAAGTTGACGAGGAAGTTGAGCACCCAGAACACGGGGCGGTTGGCGAGCAGCCCGCCCTGCCGGGTCACGGTGAGCGCGACGCCGATGACGAGGCCCAGCACGCCGCCGACGCCCATCGCGATCGCGACGTAGACGAGGGTCTGGACGGTCGCCTCGAGGAACTTGCCGTCGGAGATGAGTTCGAGGAGCTTGTCCATCAGGCGAGCACCTCCAGCTCGGTCTCCTTCGCGAGCGCCACGATGGCGTCGTCGATGCGCGCGTCGTCGCCGATGAGCTCGAGCGTGAGCTTGCCGAAGCTGCGTCCGCCGACGTCGGTGATGCCGCCGTGGACGATGCTGACCCCCACCCCGCGCTCGGCCAGCGCCCGGAAGACGACGGGCTGGTCGACGTCGCCGTCACGGAAGGTCATCGTGACGAGCTTGCCGCGATGCCGCCGGCGCAGCTCTTCGAGGTGCCCCGTCTCGGGCTCGGTCGGCAGCGCCGTCGAGACGAAGCGCCTGGTGGTCTCGGTCCGCGGATCGGAGAAGACGTCGAAGACGTCGCCCTGCTCGACGGCCCGCCCGCCGTCCATCACCGTCACCCGCTGCGCGATCTCGCGCACGACGTCCATCTCGTGGGTGATGAGGATGATCGTGATCCCGAACTCGGAGTTGATCCGCTTCAGCAGCGCCAGCACCTCCTGGGAGGTCTCCGGGTCGAGCGCGCTCGTCGCCTCGTCGGCCAGCAGCACGCCGGGGTTCGTGGCGAGCGCCCGCGCGATGCCGACGCGCTGCTTCTGCCCGCCGGAGAGCTGATCGGTGTAGGCGGAGGCCCGGTCGCCGAGGCCGACGAAGTCGAGCAGCTCGGCCACGCGGCGACGACGCTCCTCGGCCGGCATCCCCGCGACGAGGAGCGGGTACTCGACGTTCTTCGAGACCGTCTTCGAGTGGAAGAGGTTGAACTGCTGGAAGATCATGCCGATGCGGCCCCTGATGGCGCGCAGCCCGCGCTCCGAGAGCCCGGTCACCTCGTCGTCGCCCACGAGGATCCGGCCGCTCGTCGCCGGCTCGAGGCCGTTGACGAGGCGCAGCAGCGTGCTCTTGCCCGCCCCGGAGTACCCGATGACGGCATGGATCTCGCCCGAGGCGACGTCGATCGAGACGTCGTCCACGGCCACGATGGGGGCGGACCCCTTCCCGCGCCCGGGGTAGCGCTTGCCCACCCCGATCATCTGCACACGCGTCATGCGCGGTTCCCTTCCTGTTGCCGACGGGCGGCGTCGCCGGAGCGGCGACCCCGCTCCGGCGACGTGCCGGATCGGGGCGCCCGGCTCGGCCGAACGCCCCGATCCTATGCCGCCGCGGCCGTGCGCGACTACTGCGCGCGGATCTCGTCCTCGACCTCGGTGCGGATCCTCTCGAGCTCCTCGGCGGGGGTGTCGAGCATGATCGCGCTGTCGCCCGAGTTCTCGAGCACACCGGCCTGCACCTCCTCGTTGGTCTGGTAGATCTCCACCAGCTTGAGGTAGGTCGGGTCGTCGGCGTCCTCGGCCCGCGTCGCGAAGATGTTGATGAACGGCTGCGCCGACTCCGCCCCCGGATCGTCCTGGAAGAGCGCCTCGTCGAATTCGAGGCCCGCGTCGGTGACGAAGTCGTTGTTCACGACCGCGGCGTCGACGTCGGAGAGGGAGGTCGCGGTGAACGACGCGTCCATCTCGGTCACGGTGACCCTCGACGCGTCCTCGTCGATCTCGGCGGGCGTCGAGAACAGCGTGCCGCCGTCGGTCAGCTCGATCAGCCCGGCCTCCTGCAGCACGTTCAGCGCCCGAGCGCGGTTGGTCGGGTCCTGGGGCACCGCGACGGTGCCGCCCTCCGGGATGTCCTCGAGCGAGTCGTGCTGCGTCGAGAAGAGCCCGAGCGGGTAGATCGCGGTCGCCCCGATCGCGACCAGGTCGTCGTCGTTGCTGACGTTGTAGTCGGCGAGGTACTGGATGTGCTGGAACTGGTTGAGATCCAGCTCGCCCTCCGACACCGCCGGGTTGGGCTGGTTGTAGTCGGTGAAGTCCTGGAGCTCCACCGCGATGCCCTCCTCCGCGGCGGCGTCGACGAACGTCTGCCAGTAGGGGTCGCTCGCGCCGACGACGCCGATCGTGACGGTGTCCTCGGACGAGCAGCCCGCCAGTGCGGTGCTCGCCGCGAGGGCGAGAGCGGTGACGGATGCGGCGAGAAGGCCGCGCTTCTTCACAGTCATGGGTGACCTCATTCGCGATCCCGGCGGACCGCGCCGGGGAATCTGGGGCCCGGCGCGCAGCCGGGCGGGAACCATTCCAGCGTGCGGCAGCGCGCGCGTTTTCCGAAACTGTGTGACGCTCCGTGACGGTCTCCCCGCGGCGACGGCCGGAGCCCCCGAATCTCCGCGGCGCCGGGCCCCGGCGCCGCCGCGACGTGGGATACTGGAGGCGACGCCACAGGGCGCCGGCGGGCAGGCCGAAACTCCTCACCAGGGAAAGGACCAACCGTTCACATGATCCAGCGCGCAGATGCTCATCTCGAGGCATGGAAGGCCAAGCAGGAGCTCGCCGAGCGGATGATCCCGCTCATCGGTCAGCTGTATCGGGACCACGACGTCGTGATGTCGGTCCACGGCCGCACGCTGGTCGGCCAGTCGGCCATCGACATCATCAGGGCGCACCGCTTCGCGCGCAAGATCGACGAGGTCGAGCTGCCACTGGAGGAGACGCTGCGCGTCGTGGAGGCGCTCGCCGCCATCCAGCCCGGCCCCGTGTCCCTCGACCTCGCGCTGCTCGCCAAGGGCTTCCGCGACTCGGGCGCGAGCGACCTCGAGGCCTACCTCCGCGAGCAGCTGGGCGACGCGCTCCACGCGGCCCCGACGACGGGCACCGACGTGGTGCTCTACGGCTTCGGTCGCATCGGCCGTCTGCTCGCCCGCATCATCATCGATCACTCCGGAAGCGGCAACACGCTCAACCTGCGCGCCATCGTCGTGCGCAGGGGCTCCGAGAACGACCTCGTCAAGCGCGCGAACCTGCTGCGCCGCGACTCGGTGCACGGCCCCTTCAACGGCACGATCACGGTGCTCGAGGACGAGAACGCGATCCTCGCGAACGGCGTGCGGATCCAGGTGATCTACTCCGACGACCCGGCGTCGGTCGACTACACGCAGTACGGGATCGAGAACGCCATCCTCGTCGACAACACCGGCCGCTGGCGCGATGCGGAGGGGCTGGGCCAGCACCTGCGCAACCGGGGGATCTCCCGGGTGCTGCTCACCGCTCCGGGCAAGGGCGACATGCTCAACATCGTCTACGGCGTCAACAACGGGAGCATCACCGACGAGCACCGGATCCTGAGCGCCGCCTCGTGCACGACGAACGCGATCACGCCCGTGCTGAAGGTGATGAACGATCACTTCGGGGTGAAGCTCGGCCACGTCGAGACCGTGCACTCCTACACGAACGATCAGAACCTGATCGACAACTTCCACAAGGGGGATCGCCGCGGGCGCTCCGCCGCCCTGAACATGGTGCTCACCGAGACGGGCGCGGCGAAGGCGGTGGCGAAGGCCCTGCCCGAGCTCGAGGGCAAGCTCACCGGCAACGCGATCCGGGTGCCCACGCCCGACGTGTCGATGGCGATCCTCAACCTCCAGCTCGAGCGGGAGACGAGCCGCGAGGAACTCAACGATCTGCTCAGGCAGGTGTCGCTCACGGGTGCGCTGCGCACCCAGATCGACTTCGTCGAGTCGCCCGAGATCGTCTCCACCGACTTCGTCGGCTCCAACCGGGCCGGCATCGTCGACGGGCTCGCCACGATCGTCACCGGCAGCAGCTGCGTGCTGTACGTCTGGTACGACAACGAGTACGGCTACAGCTGCCAGGTGGTGCGCATCATCGAGCAGCTCTCGGGCAACCATCCGGCTCACCGGCCCGCACTCGAGGGGTGATGCCTCTGAGGACGCCGCACGACCCGCACTGAGTTCACCACAGCCACCCCACTACTGAAAGGACCGCACATGTCCGAGAAGTACATCATCGGCGTCGATGGATCGGAACCGAGCCGGGTCGCGCTCGCCTGGGGCCTCGCCCGGGCGACCGAGCGCGGCGCCTCGGTCGAGCTGCTGCACGTGGCCGACGACTCGTTCCTCTCCGAGAGCGTCGCCTTCCTCTCGGAGGCCCAGCAGGCGTCGCAGCAGATGCTCGAAGCCGAGCGCGAGTACGCGCAGAGCCTGGGCTTCGCCGGCGAGATCACCGGCACCGCCGTCGTCGGACACCCCATCGCCGAGGTCGAGGAGGCGTCGAAGCGCGCCAACCTCCTGATCCTCGGCGCCCACCACGGCAGCCGCCTCGCGGGCTCCTTCTTCGGCACCCGCGCGGTGAAGGTCGCGGCGGTCGCGCACTGCCCCGTCGCGGTCATCCCGCAGACGCAGGTGAAGCCGAACCGCGGCATCGTGGTCGGCGTCGACGGATCCGAGCCGGCCCGGAAGGCGATCGCCTACGCCGCCGAGGAGGCCGACCGCAGGGGGCTGCCCCTCGTCGCGGTCTACGCCTGGATGCCGCCGCTCACCCCCGGTCTGGAGTACCTCTGGAGCGAGGAGCTGGTCGAGTCGCAGCGCACGGCCGCCGAGGAGGCCATCGCGATCGGAACCGCCGGCCTGGCCCAGCGCTATCCCGACCTGGAGGTCCGCCGCGAGATCGTGCAGTCTCCCCCGGTGGCGGCGCTCGTGAAGGCGGCCGAGGGCGCCGAGCTCCTCGTCGTCGGCAGCCGCGGGCGCGGCGGGATCTCCCGTCTGCTCCTGGGCTCCGTGAGCCACGGGGTGCTGCAGGCGCTGCCCTGCCCCACGGTGATCACCCGCTAGCGACGCGACCGCGTGAGACGCGCCGGGGTGCGGCCGCGACGGACCGATCGGGGTTCCGGCCGCGCCCCGGCATCGAGGCAGGAGGCAGGATGGTCGAGCAGAGGTCCGAGGAGCGCGCGCTCGAGACGGTGATGGCGGAGCTCGCCGAGCTCGAGGATCCGAGGATGCGCGCGGTGAACGAGAAGCACGGCGACGATCACGGGGTCAACCTCACGAGGCTGCGCGCCGTCGCGAAGCGCCTCAAGACGGACCAGGATCTCGCCGAGCGGCTCTGGGCCACGGGCGACACGGCCGCCCGGCTCCTCGCGATCCTGATCTGCCGACCGCGGGCGTTCACGCAGCAGCAGCTCGACGAGATGCTGCGCGATGCCCGCTCCCCGAAGGTGCACGACTGGCTGGTGAACTACGTCGTGAAGAAGCACCCGAGCGCCGAGGCGCTGCGGCTCGCGTGGGAGGCCGATGCCGACCCCGTCGTCGCCAGCGCCGGCTGGGCGCTCACGGTCGAGCGCGTGGTGAAGCGGCCCGAGGGGCTCGACCTCTCCGGCTGCCTCGACGTCGTCGAGGCCGAGATGCGGGACGCGCCCGAGCGGCTGCAGTGGGCGATGAACCACTGCCTCGCCGAGATCGGGATCCGCAACCCCGGCCTGCGCGCTCGGGCCCTCGAGATCGGAGAGCGCCTGCAGGTGCTGCGCGACTATCCGACGCCCGCCGGGTGCACCTCGCCCTACGCGCCGACCTGGATCTCGGAGATGGTGAACCGCCAGACCGCGAAGGACGCGTCGTGAGCGGCGCCCGCGTCGAGCGCGTGGTCACGCGCGGACTGCTCGTCCGCGAGGGGCCGGGGATCCCGATCGAGAACAACGTCTGGATCGTCGGCGACGACTCCGAGGCCATCGTGATCGACGCCGCGCACGACGCCGCCGCGATCGCCGAGGCGGTCGGCGACCGGCGCGTGGCGGCGGTGCTGCTGACCCACGGCCACGAGGATCACATCAACGCCGCGATCGAGACCGCCCGCCTGGTCGACGCGCCCCTGCACCTGCACGCCGACGACCGCTTCCTGTGGGAGGAGCTGCACGACACCCCGCCCGACGCCGAGCTGACCGAGGGTGCGCGGTTCGAGACCGGCGGCCTCGAGCTCGTCACGGTGCACACGCCGGGTCACACGCCCGGCTCCGTGTGCTTCGTCGCGCCCGAGCTGGGCACGGTGCTCACGGGAGACACCCTGTTCGACGGCGGGCCGGGCGCGACCCGCTGGCGCTACAGCAGCTTCCCGCAGATCATCTCCTCGATCAGCTCGAAGCTGTTCTCCCTTCCGGAGGACACGGTCGCGCTGCCGGGGCACGGCGCGGCCACCACCATCGGCGCGGAGCGGGCCCGTCTCGCCGCCTGGGTCAACCGCCCCTGCGGCGCGAAGCCCTGAGCCCGCCGCTACGGCTTCCTGCGGGGGAACGCCCCCTTCGAGCGCGAGAGCCGGTAGTCGATGCGGGTGTCGACGTACGACTCGAACTCGCTGTTGTCGGTGAGGTTCTGCGTGAAGTCCCCGGCGAGCCGGCCCGTCACGTGCCCCGCGATGTGCTCGGTGACCCGGTCGAGGCGCTCCATGCGCTCGGCCCGCTCGAGCACCTTGTCGTCGACCCGCAGCGCGCGGATCGTCGCCCAGCTCATAAGCAGCAGGATCACGCTGAACGGCAGCGCCGTGGCGAGCGCCGCGGCCTGGAGCGACTGCAGGCCTCCGGCGATCAGCAGCGCGATCGCGACGAGCCCCTCGAGCACGGCCCACACCACGCGCGACCAGGTCGGCGGGTTCGGGTGGCCGCCGGAGGCGAGCATGTCGACGACGAGCGACCCCGAGTCGGAGGAGGTGATGAAGAAGATCGCGACGAGCAGGATCCCGACCACCGAGAACACGGTGCCCCACGGCAGGTCCCCGAGGATCTGGAAGAGCGCGCTCTCGACGCTCACCTCGCCGTCCTGGACGAGATCCCCCGCTCCGAACAGCTGGCGGAAGAGGCCGGAGCCGCCCATCACCGAGAACCAGAGGAAGCCCACGAGCGTCGGCACGAGCAGCACGCCGGCGATGAACTGCCGCACCGTGCGGCCGCGGGAGATGCGGGCGATGAAGATGCCCACGAACGGCGACCACGAGATCCACCAGCCCCAGTAGAAGATGGTCCAGTTGGCGAACCAGCTGGTCGCCTCGCCGCGCTGGAAGGCGCCGACGTCGAAGGTCATCCCCATGAAGTTCGCGAGGTAGAGGCCGATCGACTCGGTGAACGTCTGGAAGAGGAACAGCGTGGGCCCGAGCAGCAACAGGCTGATGAGCAGGACGCCCGCCAGCGACAGGTTGATGTTCGAGAGCCACTTCATGCCCGCGCCCACACCGCTGATCACCGAAGCCATCGCGATGAAGGTGATGACCAGGATGAGGATCACGAGCAGCGTGTTGTCGACCCGATCGACGACGCCGATCTCCGCCATGCCCGCCGAGATCTGCTGCACGCCGAGTCCCAGCGAGGTCGCGACCCCGAAGACCGTGCCGAAGATGGCGAGGATGTCGATCACGTCGCCCGTCCAGCCCTTCACGCGGTCGCCGAAGAGCGGCTCGAGGGCCCACCGGATCGAGACCGGGCGGCCGCGGCGGTGGATCGCGTAGGCGATCGAGAGGCCGATGATCGCGTAGATCGACCAGGGGTGCAGGCCCCAGTGCACGAAGGTCTGCGCCATGGCGAGGCCCGCGAGCTCCGCCTCGTCGCCCTGCCAGCCCGGCTTCGGGTCGACCGTCGCGTAGGTCAGCGGCTCGCCGACGCCGTAGAACACGAGGCCGATGCCCATGCCCGCGGCGAAGAGCATCGCGAACCACGACAGCACGCCGAACTCGGGCTCGTCGTCGTCGAGGCCGAGCCTGATGCGGCCGAGCCGCGAGAGCCCGATCACGACGGCGATCGCGATGAACGCGCCGATGATGAGCATGTAGTACCAGCCGAGGTTCGCCACGATCCACCCCTGGACCGAGCCGAACGCGCGATCGGCGGCGTCGGGCCAGAAGAAGGCGAACGCCACCACGCCGAGGATGACGATGAGCGAGGGCCAGAACACCCGCGGCGAGATCATGCCGCGACCGATGTGCACTCCCTGGCTGCGCAGCTTGGCGGTGATCCGCTCGTCGGAGTCCTCCTCCTCGATGTGGACGGCCCGATGCAGGTGGACGGTGTCGGGGAGGTTCGGGTCGCCGCCGAAGACGGCGGTGAACTCGCCCTGCGGCGAGAGCTCGCCCGGCGATTCGGGGGTCTCGTCGGCGGGGGGCTCGGGGCTTCGCTCGTCGGAGCTCATGGTCGGAAATCCGTTCTGTTGACAGCCGGCTTACCCGTCTACATTTGCGCGCTCTCCGGCGGGATGCAACTTCGCGGCACCGGGGAACGGCTCCTCCGGGTCGAGATTCTCCCCGGTCATGGGCGTATTCCAGGTTCTTTCGCAGAGGACGACCGCGCTCGCCCGATCGGCGCCCCCTCGGCGTTCCGCCCGGCGGGCGTCCCGCCCGCCCGGTCAGGCCAGTGCGCGCGCCAGCAGCTGGTCGGCGTCGCGCTTCGGCCCCGTGAAGAACGGCGTCTCCTCGATGACGTGCCGCCGCGCCCCCGTGGCGCGGAGCTCGCGCATGAGATCGACGATGCGGGTCAGGTCGTCCGCCTCGAACGCGAGCAGCCACTCGTAGTCGCCCAGCGCGAACGCCGACACCGTGTTCGCGAGCACGTCGCCGTAGTCGCGGGCGGCCGCGCCGTGCTCGCGCAGGAGCTCGCGACGCTCCGCATCGGGGAGCAGGTACCACTCGCGTCCGCGCACGAACGGGTAGACGCAGAGGTAGCCCTTGGGGTCGTCACCGGCGAGGAAGGCCGGCACGTGGCCCCGGTTGAACTCGGCCGCCCGGTGCACGCCGATGTTCGACCAGACGGGCTGCAGGCGCCCGTCGGTCCAGTCGAGCAGGGTGCGATAGGCCTGCTGCAGCGCTTCGGGGCTCGGTGCGTGCCACCACACGAGCACGTCGGCGTCGGCCCGGTAGCCCGAGACGTCGTACCAGCCGCGGGTCGTCAGCCCCTCGATCTCCTCGAGGCGCCCCAGCAGCCCGTGGACGGTGGCGCCGAGCGCGGCCGAGACGCCGAGCCTCGTGCGGGCGTGATCCTCGCGGAACACGGCGTACATGGTGTAGTTGGTGGCCGCGTTGATGGACTCGGCCACGTGGGAGTGGTCGACGTGGGGCCGGGGGCTCTCGTGCATGACGCGGATTCCTCTCTCTAGTCTTCCGCGCCGGCGATCACGGGGATGCCGGTCACCTCGCCGTGACGCATGCGGCAGCTCCCGGGCGGCGCCTCGTCGGGGAACGCGCCCAGCTCGCCCACCGTCACCGGCACGGTCTCCTCGCCTCGCTCCCGCGCGGCCCGCTCGACGATCATGTCGACGATCCCCGAGACGAACGTCTCGCGCACGCCGACCGTCGCCGCGCGGGCCGCCTGGATCCCGAGCCCCGCGGCGGTCTCGGCGGCCTCGATGTCGAGGTCGTAGGCGACCTCCATGTGATCCGAGATGAACCCGATGGGCGCGATCACGACCTTCCGCTCGCCCGCCGCCGCGAGCTCCTCGAGCAGGTCGTTCACGTCGGGCTCGAGCCACGGCACCCGCGGGTCGCCCGAACGCGAGCAGTAGGCGAGCGATGAGGCGACGGGGGCGCCGAGCTCCTCGCAGAGCGCGGCGTCGATCGTCGCCCGCACGTCCTCGTGCTGCTCGCGGTACCCGGGCCCGGTCGCCGCCGAGGCGTCCTGCATGGTGTCCGGGATCGAGTGGGTCACGTAGACGACGTGCGCGCCCGCCAGGCCGCCCTCGAGGGTGCTCCCGGCCTCCCGGATCGCGTCCAGGTTCGCCCGCACGAACCCCGGCTCGTTGAAGAAGGGGCGCAGCACGTCGACGCGCGGCGCGTCGTCCCCGAGCTCCGCGATCGCGGCGGCGAGGTGCTCGCGGTACTGCCGGCTGCCGGAGTAGGAGGCGTAGGCGCTCGTCACGAGCGCGAGGACGCGCTTCGCGCCGAAGGCGCTCGCGTCCCTCAACGTGTCGACGGTGTAGGGGTGCCAGTTGCGGTTGCCCCAGACGACGGGGAGCCGGGCTCCGCGCCGCTCGAGCTCGGCGCGGAGCGCGGCCTGCAGAGCGAGGTTCTGCTCGTTGATGGGGCTCCTGCCGTCGAAGTGGTGGTAGTGCTCGCCGACGGCCGCGAGCCGCTCCTCGGGGATGCCCTTGCCGCGCGTCACGTTCTTCAGGAACGGCAGCACGTCGTCGGTGCCGTTCGGGCCCCCGAAGGAGCAGAGCAGGAGCGCGTCGTACGGGGATGTGGAGAGGCCAGCGGTTTCCGTCATGCCTCGCACCGTAGCACCACCTCGCCTGTACATCCGATGTATAACATCCGATGTGAGAGATCCGATGTAACGGGGGCGGGGGTGGGCCGCCGAGGGCGCGGATGCACGCGGTTTCGCGGGCGAGAAGGCCGATATAGTGAGAACGCCGTCCGTCCGACTCGCCCAAGGATCCTCATGCCCAACATCGCCCGCGGTTCGCAGAAGGCCCGCGACACGCTCGGGTATCTGCGCGACCGCATCTCCGCCGGGGAGTGGCCCGTCGGCGAGCGGATCCCCAAGGAGCCCGAGCTCATGGAGCTCATCGGCGTCGGGAAGTCCACGGTGCGGGAGGCCGTCCGCTCGCTCGCGAACCTCGGCATGCTCGAGACGATCCCCGGCGTCGGCACCTTCGTGCGGGCGCGGACCCCGGTGAGCTCCATCCTCACGGAGTTCCTCGCGGACCACGACCTCGAGGAGGTGCTCGTCTACCGGCGATCCCTCGAGATCGAGGCGGCGCAGCACGCCGCGGTCAACCGCACCGAGGAGCACCTCCAGCTGCTGCACGCCGCTCACGAGCGCGCCTCCGACCCGGCCTCGGAGGCCGCGCGGTCCGAGGCCTGCGACCAGAGCACCACCCCCGGATCGTTCCACCACCTGATCGTCGAGGCGAGCGGCAGCAAGCTGCTGCTCGACCTCTACATGGGCGTGATGTCGGTGCTGCAGAGCGCGAGCGTCGACGGGCGCGTGTTCCTGGGGACGACGCACGAGACGATGCACCTCGACCACGGCGCCCTGCTGCAGGCGATCGAGGCCCGCGACGTGCGGAACGCCGCCCACGCCATGGCGCTGCACGTCGATCGCGATCTCGGCCTGCGCACCGACACCCTCGACTTCACCCCGCGGACCGAGCGCGCCGCCTCCCTCATCGACGCCGGATTCGACCCCCGGGCGGAGGCCGAGTGAGCGCGAGCCCCGGCCCGGATCCGATCGAGAGCGGGGAGCACCGCACCTCGGTCGTCGGCGACCTGATCCGCGGCGCCATGATCGGGGTCGTCGAGACCGTTCCCGGGGTCTCCGGCGGCACCGTCGCGCTCGTCGTGGGCATCTACACGCGCCTCATCGACTCGGCCTCGCACGTCGTGTCCGCCGCCCGACGGCTCGTCGGCGGCCCCGACCGGCTCGCCGGAGCCGCCGCCCAGCTGCGCGCGGTCGACTGGAAGCTCGTCGTGCCGGTGCTCGTCGGCATGGCCGTGGCCGTCTTCGCCGCGGCGGGTCCGATGGCGAACGCCGTCGAGGCGCACCCCGAGATCACCCGGGCCGTGTTCTTCGGGATGGTGCTCGCCTCGATCGCGATCCCCCTGCGCATGGCGGGCGTGTCGGGCATCCGCTGGCCGCACGCGCTCGCGGGGGTCGCCGCCGCCGCGCTCGCCTTCTGGCTCGTCTCGATCCCCCCGACCACGCTCTCGCCGAGCCCGCTCGTCATCGTGCTCGCCGCGGCCGTCGCCGTCTGCGCCCTGCTGCTCCCCGGGCTCTCCGGCTCGTTCCTGCTGCTGACGTTCGGCCTCTACGAGCCGACCCTCCGAGCCGTCGGGGACCGCGACCTGGCCTACCTCGGGCTCTTCGCGCTCGGCATGGTGATCGGCGTGGTGTCGCTGGTCAAGGGCCTGCAGTGGCTGCTGCACCACCGCCGCAGGATCACCCTGGTCACGCTGACGGGGATCATGATCGGAGCGCTGCGCACGCTGTGGCCGTGGCAGGAGGAGGACCGGACGCTCCTCGCGCCCGAAGCGGATTGGCCCCTGCTCGCGGCCCTCGCAGCGGCGGGCTTCGTCGTCGTCGCGGCGCTCGCGGCCGTCGACGCCCGCCTCGCCCGGCGCTCGACGCGGGTCTCCTGACCGGTCCGCGCCGAGCCGCCGACCCGCGCGGCGCAGCGCGGCCCTCGGCTCAGCGCAGGGCGCGCAGCGTGATGTCGCCGACCGACACGTCGGCGTCGATGCGGTGGTCGCTGGCGGAGGAGGTCTCGAGCAGGTTCGTGACATCGCCCAGCGACGAGCGCGAGCGGAGATCGTAGGGCACGTCGGGCAGGGCGAGGTCGACGCTGCCGACCGAGACGTCGATGCCGACGCGCTCCGGGGCCTCCCCCGTGAACGAGGCTCTCGCCTCCCCCGCGGACACCTCGAAGTCCGCCTCGACGACGTCGTCGAGCTCGAAGTCGGCCGTCCCGGCTCCGACCTCCACGTTCAGCGTGCGGGCCGCTCCGGCGACGATCACCTCGCCCGCGCCGATGTGCACGTCGAGCCCCACGAACTCGCCCGAGGCGTCGACCGTGCCGGCTCCGACGCCGATCTCGACGTCGAGCGCGCCGTCGAGCTCCTCGGGAAGCGTCAGCACGGTCGTGCGCTCGCTCTCGAAGCAGAACCCGAAGCACCAGTCGCCGAAGATGCCGCTGCGGCGCTCCACGACGATCTCGTCGCCGCGCCGCTCCAGGCTCCACCGGCCGCGCTCGGCGCCCTCGGCCTGCTCCAGGGTGGCCTCCGCGACATCGCCGAACTCCAGACGGAACGACGTGGCGCTCGCGTCGATGTCGAGCCCCGTCGCACCCGAGGCGTCGACCGTCTGCACGGCTCCCGAGCCGCCGGAGGCGCGCACCAGGCCGCCCGCGACGCCGAGGGCCGAGGATCCCGCCGCACCGAGCAGCGCGACCCCGCCGATCACGGCGGTCGCGATCACGATCGGGGTGGCCGCGGAGCGGCGGGGCGCGGCGGAGCCGACGCGCTCCGGGCCGGCCGGGGTCGACTCGGGATCCGGAGAGGTCCGGGTCTCGGGGGGAAGCTGGTTCGTGTTCATCGCTCTGATCCTGTCTGCGGTCGGTCGTCGGTCGTCGGTCTCGGCGCCGCGGATGCCGCGCCGGCGGGCGTCGGCCCCTGAGCCGCGCCCGTGTTCTCGAGGTGCGCGAGCACCGCGAGGACGCGCCGGTTGCCCGACTCGTCGGGCTCGAGGCCGAGTTTCTGGAATATGGAGGTGATGTGCTTCTCGACGCTGGCCGCCGAGAGGAAGAGCAGCTCGGCGATCGCCTGGTTCGACTTCCCCTCGGCGACGGCGGCGAGCACCGTGCGCTCGCGGTCGGTGAGCCGCCGCATGCGGTCGTCCTGGTTGCGCCGCGTGAGCAGCTGGGAGACGACCTCGGGGTCGAGCACCGTGGCGCCCCGGGCGATGCGCTCGACCGAGTCGACGAACTCGGCGACGTCGGCGACGCGATCCTTCAGCAGGTACCCGAAGGCGCCTCCGGCGGCGGCGATCAGATCGCTCGCGTAGCGCTCCTCGACGTACTGCGACAGCACGAGGATCGGCAGCTGCGGTCGCTCGCGGCGCAGCGCGAGCGCCGCTCGGATCCCCTCGTCGGAGTAGCTCGGCGGGAGCCGGACGTCGAGGATGCACAGCTCGGGATCCGTGCGCTCGACCTCCTCGCCGAGCCCGGTCGCGTCGGCGAGAGCGGCGACGGTCTCGTGGCCGGCGTGGTCGAGGAGTCGCGCGATCCCCTCGCGCAGCAGGACGGAGTCCTCGCAGATCAGGATGCGCATGGCACGCTCACCTCCAGTGAGGTCGGTCCGCCCTGCGGACTGTCGAGTCGGATCGCGCCGCCGGCGGCGAGCACGCGGTTGGAGATCCCGTCCAGGCCGCCTCCCGGCAGGACCCGTGCGCCGCCGATCCCGTTGTCCTCGACGCGGGCCCAGAGCGTGCCGTCCTCGCGTCTGCGCACGACCACGCGGCACTCGCTCGCGCGGGAGTGCTTCGCGGCGTTGGTCAGCGACTCCGCGATCGCGAAGTAGACGGCGGCCTCGGCGTCGCGGCTGCACCTCCCGTCGATGCGCACGTCCAGGTGCATCGGGATGTGCGAGCGGGCGGCCAGCGCGGAGAGCGCCGCGTCGAGTCCGCGGTCGTCCAGCACCGAGGCGTAGATGCCCCTGGCCAGCTGCCTCAGCTCGGTGATGGCCGCCTTCGTCGACGTGTGCGCCTCCTCGATCAGGGATCTCGCGGCTTCGGGGTCGCGGTCGATCTGCTGCTGGGCGAGCCCGAGGGTCATTCCGACCGACACCAGCCGCGGCTGGACGCCGTCGTGCAGATCCCGCTCGATGCGGCTGCGCTCGACGTCGGCGGCGCGGACGGCCCCCTCCCGCTGCTGCGCCGAGGCCCTGGCCCGCTCGGCGAGCGCGGCCTCCCGCGCCCGCGAGCCGATGATCCCGCAGGCGATCGAGCGGTGCAGCATCGCGATCAGCACGATGAGGGCCGGGAAGACCAGCGCCCCCGCGATGCCGATCACCAGTGCGTTGAGCGGCGCGACGTCGGCGAGGAACGGGCCGGCGACGTACTCCGTGCGGGTGGCGCCCGCCACGATCCGGCCGATCGACCAGATGAACCCCTGCGTCAGCCCCAGGACGGCGAGCCCGAAGACGCCGGCGATCGTGAAGTTCGCGAGCGAGCCCCACATGCGCCCGTCGACCGACTGCCGGCCCAGCGCCAGCAGATACCCCTTGAAGCCCGGTCGGTCGCTCGCGCGGAAGACCAGAGGCGGCGCGCCGAGCCGGTACAGCCCGTCGACGCGCGCCGTCTCGAACCACGCGACCCCGAAGAGGGCGTACACGAGGCCGACGAGCACGACGAGACCGATGCCGAGCACGAAGAGCAGCGCGATGCCGGCGCCCAGGATCGCGACGAGGGCCCCGACGACGCCCCAGCAGAGCAGGCCGAGGGCTGCGAGGTGGAGGATGGTGAGGGCGAGGCGCAGCGGCGGCTTCGCGGGGCGGGCCGTCGCCTGCGAGGGGGTCGCATCGGGTCGTGTGGTCATGCCTCTACGCTAGGCCCGCGGGGCCGGCCGGCGGCACCGAGGAAACCGGAGAGGACGGTTCGGGTTTTCCGTAACGGCCCGCGGCGCCCCGGTACGATGGCAGACGTGGCTTCTGTGACTGACTCGACTCCCCCGCCCCCCGCACGCGCCGACGCCGTGGTCATCGATCTCGAGGGCACCACGAGCGCCGCCGGTTTCATCCTCGGCGATCTCTACGACTACGCCCGCCCGCGGCTCGAAGAGGCGCTCGGCCGCGGCGGCGAGGCCGTCGAGGCCGCCCGCGCCCAGGCCGTCGCCGAGACCGGTCTGCCCGGCACCGCGTCCGACGCCGAGGTCGCCGAGGCCCTCCGCGGGCTCATGGCCTCCGATGTGAAATCGACGCCGCTCAAGACGCTCCAGGGCATCATCTGGGCGGAGGGCTTCGCCGCCGGCGAGATCACCTCCCACTTCTTCGACGACGTCCCTCCTCGGCTGCGGGAGTGGCACGGACGGGGCCTGCGCCTCGCCGTCTACTCCTCCGGCTCCGTGACCTCGCAGCGGCCCTGGCTGCGCCATGCACCGCAGGGCGACCTGAGCGGCCTCATCGAGGCGTGGTTCGACACCGCCAACGCCGGGCCCAAGAAGGAGTCCGCGTCCTACGACCGGATCGCCGAGGCGCTCGGCGTCGATCCCGCTCGCCTGCTCTTCCTCACCGATCACCCCGACGAGGTCGCCGCCGCGCAGGCGGCGGGCTGGCAGGTGATCGCCCTGGATCGCGCCGGCGAGCCGTGGGCCGGCGCCGACTTCGGTGCTCCGGCGGTGCCGAGCTTCGAGCAGATCGAGGTGCTCCCGTGAGCCTCCTCGATCCCGCGACCCTGCGGGAGGCGGGAGCCGCGCTCGCCGTGGAGTCGCGCCGATTCTCGGAGTACGGATGGATGCGCGGCACATCGGGCAACCTCTCCGTCGTGGTGAACCGGGATCCGCTGCTGCTGGCGGTGACCGCCTCCGGCGTCGAGAAGTCCGAGCTGACCGAGCACGACGTCGTGCTGATCGACGAGACCGGTCGGGCGGCGGATCCCGCGGATCCCCGCCCGCCGTCCGCCGAGGCCGGCCTCCACTCGCACATCGCCGCCCGCACGGGCGCGGGCGCGGTCTTCCACGTGCACGCGCTCGACGCCGTGGTCGCCGGCCACCGCTGGCCGGAGGGCGTGGAGTTCCGAGACATGGAGATGCTGAAGGGGCTGGGGCATCGGGCCCACGGCACGACGATCCGCATCCCCGTGATCCCGAACCACCAGGACATGCGCGTCGAGGGCGAGTGCTTCGACGCCGAGTACCTGCCCGCCACCGATCTCGTGCCCGAGGTCCCCGCGGTCATCATCGCGAACCACGGGATCCACGCCTGGGGCGCGGATGTCGCGGCGGCGAGGCGCCACCTCGAGATCGCGGAGTGGCTGCTGCGCTTCGCCGTCGCCATCCGGTAGCCGGGCCCGGCAGCCGGCACGAGCCTCGGTCGCGCAATGTTACGGGAGCCTCCTGATTTCCGTAACGTGCGGGCGCTCTCGACCTCGTGACGCCATAATTGAGAGAGAATTCTCGCGACCTCCGCGATTTCCGCCAGCGACAAAGGAGAATCCATGACTCTGCTCACGGCCTGGAACGACAGCGACCCGAAGAATCCCGTCCTCGAGACGACCGACGAGGCGGAGATCCGCGAGGCCCTCGCCGCGCTCGGCGCCCGCTTCTCCCGCTGGGAGGTGAAGGACTTCGACGACGACGCGACCCTCGACGAGATCCTCGCCCTCTACCATGACGAGGTCGAGAAGGTGAAGGAGAGCGAGGGCTACACCTACATCGACATCATGGGCCTGAGCCCCAAGCAGGAGAACTACGACGAGGTGCGCGGGCCGTCGCGCGAGAAGTTCCTCTCCGAGCACCGCCACGACGATGACGAGGACCGCTTCTTCGCGAAGGGCGCCGGCGTCTTCTACCTGCACGTCGACGACCGCGTCTACGCCCTCTACTGCGAGGCCGGCGACCTCGTCTCGGTGCCCGTGAACACCACCCACTGGTTCGACATGGGCGTCAACCCGGAGTTCGTCTCGATCCGCTTCTTCCACGATGACGACGGCTGGATCGGCCACTTCACCGGCAACCCGATCGCCGAGAAGTTCGCCACCTTCGACGAGCTGCACGCGCGGCGCCAGGAGCTGGCCGCGGCATAGCCGCCGGTCCGCCGCGGGCGCGGGATCTCGACGAGAGGCCGGCCGGATCAGCAGAGCGATCCGGCCGGCCTCTCGCGTGCTCGAACGGCGGCGCGAAGCCTCCGGTGCATCGCTCCGCGTGCGACGCGGGTAGGATACTCCGGGACGCGGCTCGACGCGGGGGACGGCGGAGTCGCTCATCGCGAATCCACCGGTGTCGTCGAGGGCCCTGTTCATCCGATCCACCGACGCTTCCCCGGGAAGCTTGCAGCGAAGGCCTTCGAACATGACTCATCAGAACCCGCCCGGACCGGGCGACTCCCAGCAGCCCGCGCCGAACGGCCAGCCGACCACGCCGTTCCCGACCGGCGGATTCGAGCCGGCTCCGCCGGCGCCCGGCGCCCCCGTCCCGCCCGCGCCGCCCGTCGGCGCCCCCGGTCAGCCCTACGGCGCGCCGCAGCCGGGCGGCCCCGAGGCGCCGATGAACCCGCTCGCCCTGGTCTCCTTCATCGGCTCCTTCTTCGTGAGCCTCGTGGGCATCATCTGCGGGCACATCGCCCTCAAGCAGATCAAGCGCGACGGCACGCGCGGCCGCGGTTTCGCGCTCGCGGGCACGATCATCGGCTACGTCGCCCTCGCCGGCACCATCATCGCGATCATCGTCGCGGTCGTCACGGCGAGCATGTTCGCCGGCGCGGTCGCCGAGGAGATCGCCAAGGCCGAGGAGCAGTCGCAGAGCATCGAGGAGGAACCTCCCGCCGCGGACGAGCCCGCCGTCGAGGATGAGCCCTCGGCGGGGGCGGCCGCCCCCGAGCTGTGCGATGCGCTGGACCGGGTGACGGAGGAGAGCCTGTCGGTCGACGCGACCTCGGCCGAGGTGCCGCAGGGGCTGGTCGACGCCTACCGCGAACTCGCGGCAGCCGGCGGCGACCACCAGGCCCTCTACCAGCAGGTCGCCGATCTGCTCGCGAACCCCACCCCCGAGAACGGCCAGGCGATGATCGACCTGAGCGAGGAGCTGAGCTCCGCGGTCTCCGAGGACTACATGAGCTGCCTCTAGTCCGCGCCCGCGCCGAGCGGTCGAGACGGACGTGGGCCGGGGGGGGGGCCACACCCCCCGGCCCCGCCCGGAGACCCCACC
>NZ_JAEHOH010000004.1 GCF_016522505.1 Leucobacter chromiisoli
GCGGGGGGTGTTGTGGGCGGGGGCGGGGGGGCCCCCATCCCGGGGGGCCACGTCCGTCTCTCCGCCTCGCGCCGGAGCGGCCCGCTACTTCTGCGACCCCGCGAGCAGCGCCTGCACGAAGTACCGCTGGAACGCGAAGAACACCACGAGCGGCACGAGCATCGACAGGAAGGCCCCCGCCGACAGCACGTCGATGTTCGATCCGAACTGCCTCAGCTGCGACTGGATCGCCACCGTCAGGGGCTGCGAATCCGCGTTCGTGAAGATCAGCGCGACGAGCATGTCGTTCCACGTCCAGAGGAACTGGAAGATCGCGAGCGACGCGATCGCGGGGAGCCCGAGCGGCAGCATGACCTGGAAGAAGATCCGCCAGTCGCGCGCGCCGTCGATCCGCGCGGCCTCCAGCAGCTCCTCCGGGATCTGCGCGAAGAAGTTCCGCAGCAGGAAGATCGCGAAGGGCAGGCCGAACGCCGTGTGGAAGAGGATCACCCCGAGCACGCTCCCGAAGATCCCGAGCGACCCGAAGAGCCTGGCGAGCGGGATCAGCGCGACCTGCAGCGGCACGGCGAGCAGCACGATCACGGCGATGAGCAGCCAGTCCCTGCCCGGGAACCGCATCCAGGCGAACGCGTACGCCGCGAGCGCGCCGATGATCACCACGAGCAGCGTCGTCGGGACGGCGATCACGATCGTGTTCCAGAAGGATCCGGTGATCGTCGGATTCGAGAGCAGGTTGGCGTAGTTCTCGATCGTGAGCTCGGCGGGTGTTGTGAACACCGTCCACCACCCGCTCGACGCGTTGTCCCCCGAGCTGCGCAGCGACGTGAGGAACAGCCCGACGGTCGGCACGAGCCAGAAGATCGCCACGACGAGCAGCACGACGTTGACGATGCCCGTGCCGAGCGCGCCGAGGATGCGCTGCGCGACCGTGCGCGGCGGCTTGACGAGCGTCCGTTCCGTCATCGGCCCCGCTCCTCTCTGAACCGGCGCACGTTGATGACCATCGACGGCAGCACGAGGATGAGCAGGAGGATCGCGAGCGCCGAGCCCAGGCCGTGGTCGTTGCCCCCGCCGAACGAGACCGTCCACATCTCGACCGCGATCACGTTGGCCGCGGGTTTCGAGGCGCCCGGGGGGATCACGTAGACGAGGTCGAAGATCTTCAGCACGTTGATGAGCAGCGTGATGAAGACGACGACGAGCACCGGGGCGAGCAGCGGGGCGGTGATCTTCGTGAAGACCTGCCACTCGTTGGCCCCGTCCGTGCGAGCCGCGTCCTGGAGCGAGCGGTCCATGGCCGAGAGGCCCGAGGCGATCATCACCATCGCGAACCCCGCCCAGATCCAGATGTAGGCGAGGATGATCACGGCGTTGATGAACGCCGAGCTCAACCAGGACACCCCCTGGGCTCCCGCATCGAAGTTCGCCGCTGGCAGGGCGACCCGGTAGGTCTCCCCCGCGTCGAGGCCCTCGATCGTGTACTCGCCCCCCGCGCCGGTGGTCGCGAAGCCCCGGATGGATCCGTCGGCGGCGACCGCGTCGACGCGGATCCCCGGGAGGCCCTTCTTCCCGGCCTCGATCTCCCCGTCCACGCCTCCGCCGCCGCGGATGACGTCGAGGAAGACGGTTCCGGATATCTCGGTGCCGGAGACCGACGAGACGGCCTGCGCGTCGCGGGCCTCCTCGGGCACGTTCGACTGGCGCACGCCCGTCAGCGGGAAGTCCTGCACCGAGCCCGGAGCCACCTCCCCCTCGGAGGCGATGACGCCCTGATCGGCGACCACTCCGAAGCCGTCGCGCGGTTTCGCGCCCGGATAGCTCGCCTGATCGCTGAAGACGCTGTTCACCCCGACGATCGCGGCGTTCACCGCGCCGAGCTGCGGGTTCTCCTGGAAGAGCCCCCGGAAGATCACCCCGGCGGCGAGCATGGAGATCGCCATCGGCATGAAGACGATCAGCTTGAACGCCGTCTTCCAGCCCAGCTTCTCGAGCAGCACGGCGAAGATGAGGCCCAGGATCGTGCACGCTGCGGGGGCGACGAGCACCCACATCAGGTTGTTCCTGATGGCCGTGAACGTGGTGTCGTTGGTGAACATCGTCACATAGTTCTGCCACCCGACGAACTGCTGGCCGCCTCGGTCGAACAGCGACCTCACGACGGTGTAGACGATCGGGTACACCACGAGCGCCCCGAGCACGACGAGCGCCGGCCCGAGGAACGAGGCGATGACGAGTCCGCGCCGGGTCCGCCTGGGCCCGCGGGGTGCCTTCCCGCGGGCCCTGACGTGGACCGGGACGGTGAGCGTGCGACTCACGTCCGCACCTCCCGGCCTAGTACGCGGCGGCGGCAGCGGCCTCGAGGCGCTGCATCGTGCCGTCGACGTCGCTCGGATCCTGGTAGAACTTGATCATCTCCTGCCAGAAGCCCTGCCCCTGCGTGCCGCCGAACGCGCTCGGCGTGAGGTCGGACATGTCGAAGCGCAGCTCCTCGGCGCCGACGACGGCCTCGGCGATCTGCCGGGAGACGTCGTCCGGATAGAGCTCGGTGTCCACCGAGTTGTTCGGAGAGGTCAGTCCGCCCTCGGGCACCCAGATCGACGCCGACTCCGGCGACGCGAGGAACTCCATGAGCGCCGCCGTGGCCTCGCCGTCGTCGAACTGCACCGCGACGTCGCCGCCGCCCACCACCGCGGGATCGGAGCCGTTGATCGAGGGGAAGTCGTAGAAGAGCGCGTTCTCGCCCACCACCGAGTTGCCGTCGGCCGCGATGTTGCCCGCCACGAAGTCTCCCTCGAACACCGTGCCGGCCTGCGGATCGGCGCCGAAGACCTCGGTGACGCTGGTCGGGAAGTCGCGCTGATCGCCGCCCTCCTGCACCAGGTCGCTGCCCCAGAGCGTCGCGAGCACCTCGAGCGCCTCCTGCACCGACGGATCGGTCCAGGGGATCTCGTGGTTCGTCAGCTGGTCGTACTTGTCGGGTCCGGCCGTGCGCAGGTAGACGTTCTCGAACCAGTCGGTGAGGGGCCAGCCGACATCGGCGCCGACGGAGATCCCCGCATAGCCCGAGTCGCTGACGAGGCCGAGCTGCGTGAGGAAGTCGTCCCAGTCCTCGGGTTCCTCCGCTCCGGCCTCGTCGTAGATGTCCGCGTTGTACCAGACCGTCGACTTGTTCGCGGCCTTGAACCAGACGCCGTACAGCTCGTCGTCGACGGTGCCGAGATCCACCCACGACTGCGAGTAGTGCTCCTCGACCGCCGACGAGGCCCCGTCTCCGAGAGGCGTGATGTCGCCGTTCTGCGCGAGGGACTCCATGAGCGCGGGCTGCCCGATCACCGCCACGTTCGGCGGGGTGCCGCCCTCGAGCTGCGCCTGGATGTAGGTGGGGCCGTTGTCTCCGAAGCTGGTGTAGTTGACGGTGGCCCCCGTGGCCTCCTCGAAGGCGTCGAGCACGGCCTCGAAGTTCTCCTGCTCGGCGCCCGACCACGCGGCGGCGACGTTCAGGGTCTCCCCCGAGAAGTCGCCCTCGATCGTCGGTTCGGACGCGCCGTCGCCCCCTCCGCCGGAGGCGCAGCCGCTCAGCGCGAGCGCGAGCCCGGCCGTGGCTCCGATAGCGATGGAGAACGGCCGCCCCCTGCGCCGCTGCCGCGGGCCCGATGAGCGGTGGTGGGACATGCGTTGCGTGTGCATCTGGACTCCCTCTTCGATCCTGAGCGGTGTCGTCTTCGACCGCCGCCTGGTACTGGGATGATTCCGTCGCCCTGCCGGGGGCGACATCGCCTCCTCGCCTCACACTATGCCGGGCGCACGCCGGCTTCAACCGGCTCGGGTTGCGCTTGTATCTCGTTCCTTCCGGGAGTAGAGTTCGCCGGGCGCGGCGAGGGGACGCACGCCGCGGTCGCCCCGGTTTCGCGTCGCGCCCCCGCGATGCCGTAAGCTGATCTGGTCCGTTTCCGCGGACGACGGGCCTGTAGCTCAGCTGGTAGAGCGCCACGTTTACACCGTGGATGTCGTCGGTTCGATCCCGGCCGGGCCCACCGGAGGCGCGGCGACCGCCGGAGGCCCTGGCGGTCGCCGCGCCGCGGACCTACACAACCCCCAAGGGGAACATGT
>NZ_JAEHOH010000005.1 GCF_016522505.1 Leucobacter chromiisoli
CCGCCGGCCCCCCCCCCCCCGCCCCCCCGGCGGCCCCCCCCCCCCCGGGCGCCCCGGGGGGCCCCCCCGCCGCGGACCTACACTCCCCTCATGGGACTCTTGACCTTCGGCATCAATGTCGCCCTGGACGGCTGCGTCGACCATCGGGAGGGGATCGCCGACGACGAGACCCACGCCTTCTTCACCCGTCTCATGGACGAGGCCGGGGCGATGCTGTGGGGGCGCGTCACCTACGAGATGATGGAGGGCTACTGGCCGGCGGTCGCCCGCGGCGACGAGGAGGCGCCGCCGGCGTTGCGCGAGTGGGCCGTGAAGCTGGAGGCCAAGCCGAAGTACGTCGTGTCCTCCACGCGCCGGGACTTCCCCTGGACGGGCAGCCACCGCGTCGCCGGCGATCTGCGCACCGGCGTGCAGGAGCTCAAGGAGGCGACCCCGGCCGGCGTGCTCCTCGGCAGCGTGGGACTCGCAGCCGAACTGGAGCGGTGGGACCTGATCGACGAGTACCGATTCCTCGTCCACCCCAGGATCGTCGGCCACGGCCCCACCCTCTACGAGAGCGGGCTGCCCGGTGCCCGACGGCTCGAGCTGGTGTCGGCGGAGCCGCTCCGCAACGGCGCGATCGCCGTGCACTACCGACGCGCGCGCTGAGTCGCGGAACCCCGCGTCGCGCTTACCCTGCTCGGCCGCCCCGTGGCAAGGGGATATCCGCCCCGATCGCGGTGACCTATGCTCGCGGCCATGAACGAGGTCACGATCTTCGCCCCCTCTCCGACCCTCACCATCACCGTCGAGGAGCGCGGCGACGACGCGGAGATACACCTCCACGCCGGCGGGCAGGGGGTCTGGCAGGCGCGGATGCTGCGACGCCTGGGGATCGGGGTCAGGATGTGCTGCACGCTGACCGGGGAGCCCGGTCCCATCCTGCGCCATCTCCTGGAGGACGAGGGCTTCGCCGTCTCCGGCGTCGAGCGGCCGGGCCGGGCGTCGGCCTACGTGCACGACCGCCGCGGCGGCGAGCGGCGCGTGATCGCCGAGACGGAGGGCGAGCCCCTCAGCCGGCACGATCTCGACGAGCTGTACGGCGCGACGCTGCGCGAGGGTCTGGAGGCCGGGCTCGTCATCCTCAGCGGCCCCTCGGGCGAAGAGTCCCTTCCCGCCGACACGTATCGCCGCCTGGCCTCCGACCTCCGGGAGGGCGGCGCGGTCGTGGTCGTCGACCTCGCGGGCGAGCGCCTCGAGGCCGCCCTGGCGGCCGGTGTCGACGTGCTGAAGGTGAGCCACGAGGAGCTGCTCGACGACGGCCGCATCGACGACGCGTCCTCCGAGAGCGTACGGGCCGCGATGCGAGAACTGCGCTCGGAGGGCGCCGAGACCGTGATCGTCTCGCGGGCGAGCGAGCCGCTGCTCCTCCTGGACGCCGACGGATTCCTCGAGATCGGGAGCCCGAGGATGGCGGCGGTGGAGACCCGTGGCGCGGGCGACTCCCTCACCGCCGGCGTCGCGGCGGGCATGGCGCGCGGCGAAGCCCCTCGCGAGGCGGTTCTCACGGGCGCCGCGGCCGGGGCGCTCAACGTCACGCGGCACGGACTGGGCACCGGGAATTCCGAGACGATCGAGCGTCTCCGCGAGACGCTGAGCGTGCGCGCGCTCGACGACGACTCCGCCGGAGCGGAACCGTCCGAGGGCGCCCGGGTCAGCCCCGAAGGGCTCGCGGCGCTCGCCCGACCCCCGGAAGACGACGCCGGCGGGGACGAGCCCCGGGACGGCGAGACCCGCGAGGATGATCCTTCGGCCGAGGCGGCTGACGCGGCGGAGGCGGATCGAACGGACGGCCAGGAGCGACGGGAGGACCCGCTGTGACCCGCGCACTCATCACCAACGACGACGGCATCGACTCCCCCGGCGTCCTCGCGCTCGCCGTCGCGGCGCGCGAAGCCGGCCTCGAGGTCGTGGTCGCGGCTCCGATCCGGCAGTCGAGCGGCGCGAGCGCCTCGATCATGGCGGCGGAGGAGGGGGGCCGCATCGCGATCGAGCGGCGGGAGCTCGAGGGTCTCGAGGGGGTCGCCGCCTACGCGGTGCGCGGCGGGCCCGGCCTGATCGCGCTCATCGCTGCGCGCGGCGCGTTCGGCGAGCCCGCCGACCTCGTGCTCTCGGGCGTCAACCACGGCGCGAACGTGGGGCGCGCCGTCCTCCACTCCGGCACGGTGGGCGCCGCGCTCACGGGCGGCCTCAACGGCGCGTGGGGCGCGGCGGTGTCGCTCGACGTCGGCATGCACCCCTCGGAGTTCCACTGGGGCGCAGCCGCCGACGTGGCCGTGAGCCTGCTGCCGTTCCTGCTCGAGCGGCCGCGCGGCACCGTGGTCAACGTCAACGTGCCGAACGCTCCGGAGAACCGCGGCGTGGTCGAGGCGTCCCTCGCCCCGTTCGGCATCGTGCAGACGACCCTCACCGAGCAGGGCGCCGACCATGTGCGCCTCGCCGTTGAGGATCTGCCGAACCACCCCGAGGAGGGCAGCGATGCCGCCCTCCTCGCCGCGGGATGGGCGACGCTGAGCGGCCTCGACGCGGTGACGCACGTACCGCTGAGCTACCGCCCGGCCGAGGGCTGAGGCCTCCGGCGCGCGAGCCCGACGCCGCCCCGCGCCGAACCGCTCGGTTCCTGATCCGACGCCCAGCTTGCCGACGTACGATCCCCGCATGTCACGGATCATCATCATCGGCGGGCACGGGAAGATCGCACGGCTCCTGGAGCCCGAACTCGTCCAACGGGGCGACCGGGTCACCGCGGTGATCCGCAACCCGGATCACGCGTCGGACATCGAGAGCACGGGCGCGACCCCGGTCGTCGCCGACGTCGAACGGCTCGACACGGCGGCCATCGCCGAGATACTCGACGGCCATGACGCCGTCATCTGGTCGGCGGGAGCGGGCGGCGGCGATCCGGAGCGCACCTACGCGGTGGATCGGGATGCGGCGGTGCGCACCATGGAGGCCGCCGAGCGGGCCGGGGTGAGGCGCTTCGTCATGGTCTCCTACTTCGGGGCTCGACCCGACCACGGAGTGGACCCCGAGAATTCCTTCTTCCCCTACGCGGAGGCGAAGGCCGAGGCCGACGAGCGGCTGCGGGCCTCGACCCTCGACTGGACGATGCTCGGGCCGAGCAGGCTCACCCACGGCGACGTCACCGGCCGCATCGACGCGGACGCGCCGGAGGCGGACAGCGTGTCGCGCGCGAACGTCGCGCTGACGATCATGTCGGTGCTCGACGACGATTCGACGATCGGCAGGACCATCCGCTTCAACGACGGCGACATCCCTGTCGCCGAGGCGATCCGCCTCTGAGACCGCCCCGCCCGGCCTCCTCGACGAAGCTAGCGGGCGGCGTCGATCGCCGCGCGGTAGGCGGAGAAGTCGCGCGCCTCGCCGGGCGAGGTCTCGAAGGAGGCCAGCACCCTGCGGTTCTCGCCGATCAGCAGGGTCGCGCGCGTCGCGATGCCCCGCTCCTTCACGAACGCGCCGTACGCCTGCGCCACCGCGCCGTGCGGCCAGAAGTCGGAGAGGATCGAGAATCCGTAGTCCTCCTGCTCCGCCCACGCCCTGAGCGCGTGCACCGAGTCGACGGAGATGCCGAGCAGCCGCACCCGGCGGTCCTCGAAGACCGCCAGATTGTCGCGCAGTTCGCAGAGCTCCCCCGTGCAGATGCCGGAGAAGGCGAGCGGGAAGAACACCAGCGCGACGGGCCCCTCGGCCGTCAGCTCGCTCAGCGTCAGCTCCTCCCCGTACTGATCGGAGAGCGTGAAGTCGGGGGCCTGCCTACCTGCTTCGAGCACCAACGAGGGCTCCTTCCCGGCGCGACCGCGCCCGTTTCCGTCGAGTATCCGTCCCCTCCACAGTAGTGAGGAGCGGCGACAATCTCCGGCGGGCAGGGCCGCAGGCCTGGAGCGATACGACACCCCCGACAATGAATCGCCGGAATTCGTCGTGGGTTTTCGATAGTCTGAACGCGGACCCGCGGACCCGCGAGGCCCCGCTTTGTGCTGTTGCCCGCTCGTCGCCCATAGGCGAGGAGCGCGGGCGGAGCACGGATCATGGTGATTGGAGCACAATCGTGGCTGTGAACACACAGGACCCCTACGCGCCGGATCAGGACGATCTGGATCCGCAGGAGACGGCCGAGTGGAAGGAGTCGCTCGACGCGGTCGTCGACGAGCGAGGACCCGGCCGCGGCCGCGAGATCATGACGAGCCTGCTGGCTCGTTCGCGCGAGCTGCACCTGAGCGTTCCGCAGGTTCCCACCACCGACTACGTCAACACCATCGCCTCGGAGAACGAGCCCGACTTCCCCGGCAACGAGGAGCTCGAGCGCCGCTACCGCTCCTGGATCCGCTGGAACGCCGCCATGACCGTGCACCGCGCGCAGCGCCCCGGCATCGGCGTGGGCGGCCACATCTCGACCTACGCCTCCGCCGCCTCGCTGTACGAGATCGGCTTCAACCACTTCTTCCGCGGCCAGGACCACCCGGGCGGCGGCGACCAGATCTTCTTCCAGGGCCACGCCTCTCCCGGCATGTACGCCCGCGCATTCCTCGAGGGCCGGCTCTCGGCCGATCAGCTCGACGGCTTCCGGCAGGAGAAGTCGCACGCCGGCGGCGGCCTCCCCAGCTACCCCCATCCCCGTCTGCTGCCCGACTTCTGGCAGTTCCCCACGGTCTCGATGGGGCTCGGTCCGATCAACGCGATCTACCAGGCGCAGGCCAACAAGTACCTCACCAACCGGGGCATCAAGGACTGCTCCGACCAGCACGTCTGGGCCTTCCTCGGAGACGGCGAGATGGACGAGGTCGAGAGCCGCGGCCAGCTGCAGGTCGCCGCGAACGAGGGCCTCGACAACCTCACCTTCGTGATCAACTGCAACCTGCAGCGCCTCGACGGCCCGGTGCGCGGCAACGGCAAGATCATCCAGGAGCTCGAGAGCTTCTTCCGGGGCGCCGGCTGGAACGTCATCAAGGTCATCTGGGGCCGCGAGTGGGACGACCTGCTGGGCCGCGACGCCGACGGCGCGCTGCTGAACATCATGAACACCACGCCCGACGGCGACTACCAGACCTACAAGGCCGAGAACGGCGCCTTCGTGCGAGAGCACTTCTTCGGTCGGGACGAGCGCGCGCTGAAGCTCGTCGAGGACTACACCGACGACCAGATCTGGGGCCTGCGCCGCGGCGGCCACGACTACCGCAAGGTCTACGCCGCGTTCAAGGCCGCGACCGAGCACACGGGCCGCCCCACCGTGATCCTCGCGAAGACGATCAAGGGCTACGGCCTCGGCCCCCACTTCGAGGGCCGCAACGCGACCCACCAGATGAAGAAGATGACGCTGGAGGATCTGAAGCTCTTCCGCGACACCATGCACATCCCGATCTCGGACGCGCAGCTCGAGGCCGATCCCTACCTGCCCCCCTACTACCACCCCGGGGAGCAGGACGAGGCGATCCAGTACATCCACGAGCGCCGCCGCGCCCTCGGCGGGTACCTCCCCGAGCGCCGCACCACTCACGTGGATCTCGCGCTGCCGGAGGAGAAGAGCTACGCGATCGCGAAGAAGGGCTCGGGCCAGCAGGAGGCGGCGACCACGATGGTCTTCGTGCGCCTGCTCAAGGACCTGATGCGCGACAAGGGCTTCGGCTCGCGCTTCGTGCCCGTCATCCCCGACGAGGCCCGCACCTTCGGCATGGACTCCTACTTCCCCACGTCGAAGATCTACAACCCCAACGGGCAGAACTACATCTCGGTGGACCGCGACCTGCTGCTCGCCTACAAGGAGAGCCCGCAGGGCGTGCTGGTGCACGTCGGCATCAACGAGGCCGGCGCGGCGGCCGCGTTCACGGCGCTCGGCACCTCCTACTCGACGCAGGGCCAGCCGCTGATCCCGATCTACATCTTCTATTCGATGTTCGGCTTCCAGCGCACCGGCGACGCGATCTGGGCCGCCGGCGACCAGATGACCCGCGGGTTCATGATCGGCGCGACCGCCGGCCGCACAACGCTGACGGGCGAGGGCCTCCAGCACGCCGACGGCCACTCGCTCACGCTGGCCTCGACGAACCCCGCGGTGGTGGCCTACGATCCGGCCTACGGGTACGAGATCGGGCACATTGTGCGCTCGGGCATCGAGCGCATGTACGGCGGCGAGCACCCCGATCCCAACGTCATGTACTACCTCACGGTCTACAACGAGCCGATCGTGCACCCGGCGGAGCCCGAGAACGTGGACGTCGAGGGCATCGTGCGCGGCATCCACCGCGTCAAGCCCGCGCTCATGGGCAACCACCGCGCCCAGATCCTCGCGTCGGGCGTCGCGGTGCCCTGGGCCATCGAGGCGCAGGAGCTGCTGCTGCAGGACTGGGACATCGCCGCCGACGTCTGGAGCGTCACGAGCTGGTCCGAGCTGCGCCGCGACGGCGAGAGCGCCGAGCGCCACAACTTCCTGCACCCGGAGGAAGAGGCCCGCACCTCCTATCTCGCCGACAAGCTGCGGGGCGCCGAGGGCCCCGTCGTCGCCGTGAGCGACTGGGAGACCCAGGTGCCGGATCAGATCCGCCCGTTCGTCCCGGGCGACTACTCGGTGCTCGGGGCCGACGGCTTCGGCTTCTCCGACACGCGGGCCGCCGCCCGCCGCTTCTTCGCGATCGACCGCGAGTCGGTCGTGGTGAAGGTGCTGCAGCGCCTCGCGGCGCAGGGCAAGATCGAGGCCGACATCCCCCGCCGGGCCGCCGAGAAGTACCGTCTGCTCGACGTGAACGCCGGCACGACCGGCGGTGCGGGCGGCGAGGCCTAGGGCCCGGGTCGCCGAGCATTCGATGGACCGTTCGAAGGAGCAGGAGCTCGCCTGGCTGCGCACCATCACCGGTGAGCTCGCCACGCAGACGATCACCCGCCTCGACGAGACGCTGCCCTGGTACGGCGACATGCCGCCGGGGCGGCGCTCCGCAGTCGGGCTGGTCGCGCAGACCGGCATCAGCTCGTTCATCCAGTGGTACGAGGATCCGAGCTCCACGCCGTGGATCGCCTCCGACGTGTTCAGCGCCGCGCCGCGCGAGCTGCTGCGCTCGATCAGCCTCCAGGAGACCCTGCAGCTGATCCGCGTGGTGGTCTCGGTCGTCGAGGAGCGCGTCGCCCCGAGGAGCGAGGCGCTCCGGGAGGCCGTGCTGCACTACTCGCGTGACGTCGCGTTCGCCGCAGCCGACGTCTACGCCCGCGCCGCCGAGGCGCGGGGCCTGTGGGACGCCCGGCTCGAGGCGCTCGTCGTCGACTCGATCCTCACGGGCGAGTCCGACGACGAGCTGCCCAGCAGGATCGCCGCGCTCGGCTGGCACGGCGACGGCGAGGCCGCGGTGCTCGTCGGCACCTCCGAGCGGGTCGTCGACGTCGATCACATCCGCCGCACGGCCAGGCACTCGGGCGCCGACGTGCTGATCGGCCTGCAGGGCACTCGCCTGGTGCTGGTGCTCGGGCGCGCCGACGAGCAGCCGAGGGATCCGGGGGCGCCGCAGCCCGAGCCGCTCAGCTTCCTGGAGATCGCGACCCGGCTGGCCGACGGCTTCTCGGACGGCCCGCTCGTGCTCGGGCCGACGGTCGAGAACCTGGTCGAGGCCTCGCGCAGCGCTCGGGCCGCGCTCGCCGGCATCGCCGTCGCGAGGTCGTGGCGCAACGCCCCCCGTCCGGTCCCGGCCGACGACCTCCTGCCCGAGCGCGCGCTCGCCGGCGACGGCCTCGCCAGGCGCACGCTCATCGAGCAGATCTACGAGCCGCTCATGGCGCACTCGAGCGAGCTGATGGAGACGCTGTGGTGCTACCTCGACAACGGCCGCTCGCTCGAGGCCACCGCCCGCGAGCTGTTCGTGCACCCCAACACCGTGCGCTACCGGTTGAAGAAGGTCTCCGAGGTCATCGGCTGGAACGCGACCGGCGCCCGCGAGGCCCTCATCATCCAGTCGGCGCTCATCGTGGGGTCGATCGCCCAGCACGGCCCGCGGAGGAGCGCCAAGCCCAGAAAATAGCCGGATCCGACAAGCCAATCCGGCTTACACAGTCGAAACCGTGCAAAACACGTCCCCCATATCCCGAATCCTTCGCACCGATCTGAGACACTGTAGAGCGTGATTGTTATCGCCTGCCCTGGACAGGGCTCCCAGACCCCCGGATTCCTGAGCGAGTGGCTCGAGGATCCCGCGGCCAGAGACTTCCTCGGTCAGGCCTCCGAGACCCTCGGCGTCGACCTCGTCGCGCACGGCACCGAGAGCGACGCCGAGACGATCCGCGACACCGCGATCGCCCAGCCGCTCATCGTCGCGGCCAGCATCCTCGCTCGGCGCGCGCTCGAGCAGCGCGTCTCGATCGACGCGGCGGGCGTCGCGGGCCACTCGGTGGGCGAGTTCGCCGCCGCGGCCGCCGCGGGCGTGCTGTCCGACGCCGACGCCCTCTCGCTCGTGGGCGTGCGCGGCCGGGCCATGGCGGAGGCAGCGACGGCCGCCGACACCGGTATGTCGGCGGTCGTCGGAGGCGTGGAGGCCGACGTGCTCTCCACGATCGAGGCGCACGGCCTCACCCCGGCCAACCGCAACGGCGGCGGCCAGGTCGTCGCCGCGGGCGCGATCGACAGCCTGGCGGCGCTCGCGGAGGACGCGCCGCGAGGGGCCCGGGTCATCCCGCTGCAGGTCGCCGGCGCCTTCCATACCGAGTACATGGCGAGCGCCGTCCCCGCGCTGCGCGAGGCCGCCGAGCAGGTGAGCGTCTCCGATCCGGTGCGCCCGCTGTGGACCAACGCCGACGGCTCCCGGGTGAGCGACGGCTCGCGATTCCTCGAGCTCCTGGTGTCGCAGATCGCGAATCCCGTGCGCTGGGACGCGTGCATGGAGGGCTTCCGGGAGGCCGGGATCACCGGGCTCATCGAGCTGACGCCGGCCGGTGCGCTGACGGGGATCGCGAAGCGGGCGCTCAAGGGCGTGCCGGCGGTCGCGGTGAAGTCCCCCGCCGACCTCGACGCCGCGGTTCAGCTCATCACCGACTCGGCCGCCTGATCCGGGCCGGTCCCCACGCACGCACGACAGAAGGAACAGCACATGGCGACGCTTGTTCAGCCCACGGGCCCCGCGCACACCAGGATCCTCGCCGTGGGCGCCGCCCGCGGCGACCTCGACGTTCCGAACGACGACCTGGTGGGGCCGATCGACTCGTCCGACGAGTGGATCAGACAGCGCACCGGGATCATTCAGCGGCGTCGCGCGAGCGCCGATGTGCTGGCCGTGGATCTCGCCGTGGGGGCGGGCGAGGAGGCGCTCCGTCGCGCCGGCATCGACCGCTCCGAGGTCGACGGCGTGATCATCTCGACGATCTCGAACGTCGCCGTGACCCCCTCGATGGCCTCCCTCGCGGCTCACCGCCTCGGCCTGACCCCTGCGGCCGCGTTCGACATCTCCGCCGCCTGCGCCGGTTACGTCTACGGCGTCGCCCAGGCCGACGCGCTCGTGCGCGGGGGGATCTGCAGGAACGTGCTCGTGATCGGCGCCGAGAAGCTCTCCGACCTCGTCTCCCCCACCGACCGCTCGATCTCGTTCCTGCTGGCCGACGGCGCGGGCGCCGTCGTGGTCGGCCCGAGCGACCGCACCGGCATCGGCCCCACCGTCTGGGGATCCGATGGCGAGAAGTGGGAGACGATCGGCATGACCTCCTCGTTCGAGCAGTACCGCCACGGGGAGGGCCAGGTCGCGTGGCCGACGCTGCGCCAGGACGGGCAGACCGTCTTCCGCTGGGCCGTCTGGGAGATGGCGAAGGTGGCCCGGCGCACGCTCGAGCTCTCGGGCGTCGAGGCCGGCGATCTGGCCGCGTTCATCCCGCACCAGGCCAACATGCGCATCGTCGACGAGTTCGCGAAGCAGCTGAAGCTGCCGGAGTCGGTCGCCATCGCCCGCGACATCGAGATGCAGGGCAACACCTCCGCGGCGTCCGTGCCGCTGGCGATGCACCAGCTGCTCGAGGATCGACCGGAGCTCTCGGGCGGGCTCGCGCTGACGATCGGCTTCGGAGCCGGCCTCGTCTACGGCGCGCAGGTCATCGAACTGCCGTAGCCGCGGCTTCGTGGCATGCTAAGTCTCTAGGTTTTATCGACGTCACCACCCCAACCCAACACAAGGAGAAACAGATGGCATTCAGCAACGAAGAGGTCCTCGCAGGTCTTGCGGAGCTCATCAACGACGAGACCGGGATCGCGGCCGACGTCGTTGCGCTCGACAAGTCGTTCACCGACGACCTCGACATCGACTCGATCTCGATGATGACCATCGTGGTCAACGCCGAGGAGAAGTTCGACGTGAAGATCCCCGATGAGGAGGTCAAGAACCTCAAGACCGTCGGCGACGCCGTCGACTTCATCGTCAAGGCTCAGGCCTAGGCACCCTGCGGCTGGGGAGAGGGAGCGGACCCCCCTCCCTCCTCCCCCGGCCCACAGATTTTCCCGGCCCGGATCGCCCGAGGCCGCACCTTCCACACACCACGCGGAGCAGGCAATGAATACTCAGAAGATCGTCGTGACCGGCATCGGCGCCTCCTCGCCCATCGGCGGGACCGCAGCCGACAGCTGGCAGGCCCTCCTCGCCGGCGAGTCGGGTATTCGCACACTCGACAACGACTGGGCCGAGCAGTACGGCCTCGCGGTGAACTTCGCCGGCACCGCGAAGGTCGACCCTGCGGAGGTGCTGGAGCGCCCCGTCGCCAAGCGTCTCGACCCCTCGAGCAGGTTCGCCCTCGTCGCCGCGCTCGAGGCGTGGGCCGACGCGGGCCGGCCGGAGGTGCCCGGCGAGCGGCTCGGCGTCGACTGGGCGACCGGCATCGGCGGTCTCTGGACGCTGCTCGACGCCTGGGACACGCTCAAGGAGAAGGGCCCGCGGCGGGTGATGCCCCTGACGGTCCCCATGCTGATGCCGAACGCGCCCGCCGCGGCCGTGTCGATGCACCTCGAGGCCCGCGCCTTCGCGCGCACGGTCGCCTCCGCGTGCGCCTCCAGCACCGAGTCGATCGCCAACGCGTACGAGCACCTGCAGTTGGGGCTCGCCGACGTGGTGATCGCGGGCGGCGCGGAGGCGGCGATCCACCCCGTGACGCTCGCGTCGTTCAACTCGGCCCAGGCGCTGTCGAAGCGGACCGACTCCCCCGAGACGGCCTCCCGCCCCTACAACATCGACCGGGACGGCTTCGTGATGGGCGAGGGCGCAGCGGCCCTCGTCCTCGAGACCGAGGAGCACGCCCTCGCGCGAGGCGCCAGGATCTACGCCGAGGTGGCGGGCGGCGGCGTCACGGCCGACTCGTACCACATCACCGCGAACGACCCCGAGGGCCGAGGCGCTGCTCGCGCCGTCGAGCTCGCGCTGGCGCAGGCGGGCGCCACCGTCGACGAGGTGACCCACATCAACGCCCACGCCACCTCGACGCCCGTCGGCGACATCGCGGAGTACACCGCGCTGCACCGCGTCTTCGGCGACCGGGTGAAGGAGATCCCCGTCTCCGCGACGAAGGCGGCGACCGGCCACCTGCTCGGCGGCACGGGCGCGCTCGAGGCCGTGTTCTCGGTGCTCGCGGTGCATCACCGTATCGCCCCGCCGACGATCAACCTGACCGAGCAGGATCCCGAGATCCCGCTCACCGTCTCGGGAGAGCCGATGCCGCTCGGCGACGGGCCGCAGCTCGCGATCTCGAACTCGTTCGGCTTCGGGGGCCACAACGCCGTCGTCGCCGTGCGCTCGGTCTAGGTCGTCGGAGACCGGTCCGGCCCCACCCCGTCGCCGCGGCCTCCGACGCCCTCGCGGCGTCGGAGGTCGTTCCGCGTGCGGCTCGGCCCTGCGGCGATCCTTCTGTGACACCAGATGAAGCGCGAATGAGCGCGTTCCCCGATCCCGCGCTACGGTGAGACTGTGAAACCGTTCCTCCTCATCACCACCCGCGGCGAGCACGTCGCCGCCGCCGAGGAGCACGCCCTGTACTGCCATCTCACGGGCCTGCTGCCCGAGGATCTCGAGTGGCTCCGCGTCGATCAGGCGCCGCTCGGCGCCGTCGACTTCGACCGGTACTCCGGCATCATCCTCGCCGGCAGCCCGTTCACGGTGAGCGAGCCGGAGGAGGCGAAGTCGGCCACCGAGCGGCGCGTGGAGCGCGAGCTCGCCGCGCTGCTCGACGAGGTGATCGCGCGCGACTTCCCGTTCCTCGGCGTCTGCTACGGCATCGGCACGATCGGTGCGCACCAGGGCGCGCGCGTGGACCGCACCTACGGGGAGACCTCGCAGGCGGCGCGCATCACGCTGAACGAGGCGGGTCGGCAGGATCGGCTGTTCACCGAGCTGCCCGACGAGTTCGACGCCTTCGTCGGGCACAAGGAGGCGATCAGCGAGGTGCCCGCGCACCTGACGGTGCTGGCGAGCTCCGCGACCTGCCCCGTGCAGGCGCTGCGGGTGGGCCGCAACGTGTACGCCACGCAGTTCCACCCCGAGCTCGACGCGCGGGCGTTCTCGGATCGGGTGCGCACCTACGCGAACCACGGCTACTTCCCCGCGAGCGAGGTCGACCGCATCATCGAGCGAGTCTCAGCAGCCGACGTGCGCGCCTCGCACATGGTCCTCGGCCGCTTCATCGAGGAGTACCTCTCGTCGGCGCCGGTGCCTGCGCGTTCGTCCGAGACTCCGGATCCCGCGACGCCCGGATCCGTGCAGCGCTCCGCTCGGGCGCCCGTCGCCGCCTGAACCGTCCCGGATCGGATGGGAATCGACGGGGATTCCGGGCCGACGGAGCTCCCGAACCGCAGCACGAGGAGGAGCGTCGCGAGGGGGAATCCGGGTGCGTCTCCCCCTACTTCCGGTGCGTGGACTCCTCACCCGAGCCGTCCTGCACCATCACCGCGCCCAGCGCATCGTTCCCGGCGGCCCCGTACTCGAACACGTCGTCGGCGAGCTCGTCCCGCTCCTCCGCGGTGAGCGTCTGCTCCGTGACGACCCGGATGGTGTCGGCCGAGACGTCCTCGTATCGACTCACCGCGTGGAGGAGGCTGGAGTCGGGAACCTCGGCCAGGGCATCCTCCACCTGCATCTCGATCTCCTCCGCGAGGCCCGTGCCGTCCTCCGTCATCTCCTGGACCTCCCCGGATCCCTCCGTCGGGATCGCGGTGCACGCCACCGCGCCGGTGGTGAGGGCGAGCGCGAGCGCTCCGGACGCCGTGACTGCGAGTGCGTTGTTTCTCATGCCGCCGAGGCTAGGCTCCGTGCCCTCCTCTGCGGGAGGGGCTTGACTTCGCGAAGGCGCATGGGATCGCAGCGGATCCGCCCCGATGCCGCACCGTCAGGGGTGCCGATCGGGCTTCAGGGGAGGGCGAAGAGCGGTGGGGCGTGCGGGGCTTGAACCCGCGACCGACGGATTATGAGTCCGCTGCTCTAACCGGCTGAGCTAACGCCCCTGGGCAACTGCTCCATCCTATCGGAACGGACCGACCCGCTTCGCCTGCCCACCCCCGGCGCCGCGCCTCGGCAGCCGTGCACCCGGCCTCCGCAGTTGCATCGGAACCGCGGTGGTGTCGATGCAGCCACGGAGGCTCGATGCCTGGGCTCGGCATCGCGTCCCGCGAACCGAGGTCATCGTGGAGGGTCGCCCGCGCGGGATCGCGCGATGTGACCCTCACCGTTGCCGGCGTCGCCGGCGACCATGTGCCGGGCGCTCACGCGCGGGACGAGCGTCCACAGCGCGGCGACGACGAGCACGCCGCACGCGAGGGCGATGAACCCCGCCGCGCGGCTGACCGTGAAGTCGAAGATGAGGCTCGTGACCCCGACTGCCAGCGCCGCGACGGCCGCGAGGTCGGCCACGAGCAGCCGGTTGCCCACGCGCACGATGCGCTCCTTCTGGCCGCGCCCGAAGTACATGCGGTGCAGGCTCACGGGTGCGAGCCCGAGTGCGGTCGCGAGACCCGCGAGGCCCACGAGCACCAGGTACAGGTCCCGCTGGTACGCGTCCAGCTCGGTGAATCGGGGCTGGAACGCCACCGCGAGCAGGAATGCGGTGAGGATCTGCGTGCCGGTCTGGGCGACGCGGAGCTCCTGCAGGATCTCGTTCCAGTTGCGATCCGCTCGTTCGTTCGGAGTCTCGGCCCGACCGTCGTCGGGCAGCGCGTCGCTGTGCACCATGTCGTCATCGTACTCGTCGTCCGACCCCGGCATGATCGGGTTGCGCCCGGGTCGCGGCGCGGAGTAGGAGCGGGGCCCGGCCTATCCGCGACGGGCGGCTCCCGCACAGGGCGCCGATGCCATACTGGTCGGGTGGTTCGCGAACTCTTCTCCTCGCACGCGCTCGACGTGGCGCCGAACCTGCTCGGCGGCCTCCTCACCCTCGACGGAGCCGGCGGACCGGTCACGGTGCGCATCACGGAGGTCGAGGCGTATCACGGCGTCGGCACGCCGGGGCCGTACGACCCCGGATCCCACTCCCGGGATCGGCGCACGGAGCGGAACGCCTCCATGTTCGGCCCGCCCGGGCACGCCTACGTGTACTTCAGCTACGGCATGCACTTCGCCCTCAACATGGTCTGCTCCCCCGAGGGCGTCGCCTCCGGGGTGCTCATCCGGTCGGGAGAGGTCGTCGCGGGCGCGGACATCGCACACGCCCGTCGCGAGGCGAAGCGCGGGACCGTCGCGGCGCCGATCCCCGACCGCATGCTCGCCCGAGGACCGGGCAACCTGGCTGCCGCGCTCGGGATCACCCGTCCCGAGCACGACGGGCTCGATCTGCTCGCGGCCCCGTTCGCCTTCCGGCCGGGGCAGGGTCCGGTGCCGGTCGAGACGATCGCGAGCGGCCCCCGCGTCGGCGTGGCGGGCGAGGCCGGCGGCCCCGCCTTCCCGTGGCGGTTCTGGATCGCCGGCGACCCGACGGTCTCGGCGTTCCGCCCCGGCCGCGGGGCTCCCCGGATCTGACCGGACTCAGCCGTCCTCGCCGGCCCGCTCCTCGGGCACCGGGACCCGGCCCGTCACCGCCGGCAGATGGGACTTGCCGACCTGGGGATGATGCTTCGCCAGTCCGAGCACCCCGACCACGGCGACGGCTCCCGAGACGACGAAGGCCGCGATCGCGAGCCCCGAGGCGCTTGCGGCCTCGCCGAGGACGACGATGCCGATGAGCACCGCCACGATCGGGTCGATGACCGTGAGCCCCGCGACGACGAGGTCGGGCGGGCCCGAGGAGTACGCGTTCTGCACGAAGACCATGCCGAGCAGCGCCCCCAGCACGAGGGCCAGCACGCACGCCCACGTCAGCCACTCGAACTCGCCCTGCTGGAGCCGGCCGATCACCGACTTCGCGAACGTCGCCACGAACCCGTAGAGCACGCCGGATCCCACGATGTAGATCAGGGCGACGCCGCGGTGGCGGAAGAGCACGAAGAGCACGAGCGCGAGCAGGAACACCACGCCGAACGCGATGAGGATCGTGATGAGCTTCGCGTCGGTGACGGGCCGGTCGGCCGCGCTGAAGGCGGCGATGGTGACGAAGGCGACGATGCCGCCCACCGCGAGGGCGACGGAGAGCTGCGCCCGACGCCCCAGCCGCACCCCGCTCATGCGGGAGTTGAGCACGGCGGTCACCACGAGCGCCACGACGCCGATGGGCTGCACGACGATGAGGGGGGCGAAGGAGAGCGAGCCGATCTGGAAGACCACCGCGAGCCCGAGCAGCAGCGTGCCGATGACCCAGGAGGGCCGCCGCAGCATGCTCAGGATATGACGGAGGGACAGACCCGAGCCGGCGCTCTGCCCGACGATCCTCTCGACCTTGTTCAGCCCCCGCGACTGGTACTGGGCGCCGAAGGAGAGCAGCACGGCGCCGACGAGCGCCATCGGGATGCCGATCAGCTGTCTGCCGTTCATCGAGGCGACCTCCGCGAGGTCGCCGTCGGCGCTGAGCAGCCCGGTCAGCACCGGGCCCGCGAGCAGAACCTGACTCAGAAGCACAGACATACGTTACCCCGAATCCCCGGCCGTCGCCGCCGGCCATGCGGGTCTCGCCGATGATCGGTACCGAGGTACTACGTCACCGCTCCCCGCGCATCAGTTCGACGAGGCGCGCGGCGGCGCGCGGCACCTCGTCGTTGATGATCACCTCGTCGAACTCCTCCGCGGCGGCGAGTTCGACCTTCGCGGTCTCCAGCCGGCGGTCGCGCTCCTCGGCGTCCTCGGTGCCCCGACCGACGAGGCGGTTCACCAGTTCGTCCCAGCTGGGGGGCGCGAGGAAGACGAGCCGTGCGGCGGGCATGCTGGCCCGTACCTGGCGCGCGCCCTGCAGATCGATCTCGAGCAACACGAGTTCGCCCCGCTCGGCGGCCTGGACGACGGGGCCGCGCGGGGTGCCGTAGCGGTACTTGTTGTGCACCGTGGCCCACTCCAGCAGCTCGTCGGCGGCGAGCATGCGGTCGAAGCGCTCGTCGTCCACGAAGAAGTAGTGGACGCCGTCGATCTCCCCGGGCCTCGGCCGTCGCGTGGTCGCGGAGACGGAGAGCTTCACCTCGGGGAAGTGCTCCCGGATGTAGGCCGCCACCGTCCCCTTGCCCACCGCGGTCGGTCCGGCGAGCACGGTCAACGGGGGCCGGTCGCCGGCCGCGTCGGTGCCGAGACGCCGCCGCACGAACCCCTCGAGGCGCGTGCGCTGCTGGCGCCCGAGGCCGCCGAGGCGCTTCCGGTCCGAGATCGCGAGCTCCTCGAGCAGCCGTTCGCTCTTGACCTGGCCGATGGAGGGGAAGGAGAGCAGGAAGTCGGTGATGCGCAGCGACGCCGCCGGGGTGCCGGGCGTCTGAGCCTGCTCCAGCACCTTCAGCGGGGAGGTCTCGCCGCTGCGCAGGCGGTGCTTCAAGTCCGCCCGCGCTCGTCGCGCCGCGATCGCCGCGCGGTTGGCCGCGGCGCGATCCACCTCGGGCATCGGGGCTCCCTGCGTCGCCCGCTGCTGCGTCTTCCGGGTCTCCTCGCTCATTGCTTCCCTCCTCACAGGCGCACCTGTTGACATCGGCTACAGCGCCTCGGCGATGGCCGAGGCCCGGTCGCGGATGCGGTCCGCGAGCCCCTCGGATCCGCCCGCGAGCACGCTCCGCGACTCGTTCGCGAGCAGCGCCCGGCCCAGCCTCCCGAACACGGCGTCCGCGTCCTCCACGCGGGCGCCCTGGTGCCCGAAACCGGGCGCCAGCACCGGCAGCGCCGGGCCGGGCTGCCGCTCCCCCGTGTCGATGCCGAAGTCGGCGAGGTCGAGCGTGGCGCCCAGCACCACCCCGACGGATCCCACGGCCGACTCGGGCTGCGCGTCGGCGTTCCACGCCTCGGCGTCGGCGACCATGGCGGCCGCGACGCTCGCACCGTCGGCCCGGACGGCGGTCTGCACGGGTCGGGCCTCGGGGTTCGAGGTCGCCGCGAGCACGAAGAGGCCCTTGCCGTGGGCGCGGACGTGCGCGAAGGCGCCCTCGAGCGTGCCGAAGCCCTGATACGCCGCGACCGTCATCGCGTCGGCCTCGAGGGGCGAACCGGGCGAGAGCCAGGCGTCCGCGTACGCGGCGAAGCTCGAGCCGATGTCGCCGCGCTTCACGTCGGCGATCACGAGCAGCCCCGCCTCGCGCGCGTCGGCGAGCACCCGCTCGAGCGCCGCGTACCCGGCCGCGCCGAAGCGCTCGAAGAACGCGACCTGCGGCTTCACGCAGGCCGCGACGCCCGCGGCCGCGGCGACGACGTCGCGCCCCATCCGCTCGGCGCCGGCGGCGTCGTCCGAGAGGCCCCAGTCCGAGAGCAGCGGCGCGTGCGGGTCGATTCCGGCGCAGAGGTGGCGCCCCGCCGCGAACTCCGCGGCGAGACGGTCCCCGAAGGTTGCGGCGCTCATCGAGTCGCTGCCTCCCTGGCGACCTCGCGATCCGCCTGGTACTCCTGCAGCGACTTCACGTCGAAGGTCTCGACCTGCGCCGAGAGCGCGCCGACGGCCGCCGACAGCTCGGAGACCGTCGTGAAGATCGGCTTGTCGGCCGCGACGGCCGCCGCGCGGATCTCGTACCCGTCGGCGCGGGCCGAGCTGCCCGAGGGCGTGTTCACGATCATGTCGATCTCGCCGCGGTTGATGAGATCCACCACCGTCTCGCCTTCCGCCTGTAGCGAGTGCTTGCGCACGGTCTCGGTCCGGATCCCGTTGCGCGCGAGCACCACCTGGGTGCCTTGGGTCGCGACGAGACGGTAGCCGAGCTCCTGGAGACGCAGCGCGGGCAGCACGATCGAGCGCTTGTCGCGGTCCGCGACCGACAGGAACACCGTGCCCGAGGAGGGCAGGGTGCTGCCCGCGGCCGACTGGCTCTTGGCGAAGGCCCGCGGGAAGTCGCGGTCCATGCCCATGACCTCGCCCGTGGAGCGCATCTCGGGGCCGAGCAGCGAGTCCACGACGAGTCCCTCGTGGGTGCGGAAGCGCTTGAACGGGAGCACCGCCTCCTTCACCGCGATAGGCGCGTCGATCGGGGCGCGCGAGCCGTCTCGCTCGGGCAGGAAGCCCCCGTCGACGAGCTGCTGGATCGTCTCGCCCGCCATGACGCGGGAGGCCGCCTTCGCGAGCGGGATCCCGAGCGCCTTCGACACGAACGGGACCGTGCGCGACGCGCGCGGGTTCGCCTCGAGCACGTAGAGCACGCCCTGCCCGATCGCGAACTGCACGTTGAGCAGGCCGCGCACGCCGATGCCCTCGGCGATGCCCTGCGTCGCCTCGCGCACCGCGGCGATCTGGTCGTGGCCGAGCGTCACGGGCGGCAGGGTGCAGCTCGAGTCGCCCGAGTGCACGCCCGCCTCCTCGATGTGCTCCATGACGCCGCCGACGTAGAGCTGCTCGCCGTCGTAGAGCGCGTCGACGTCGATCTCGATGGCGTCGTCGAGGAACCGGTCCACGAGCAGCGGGTGGCCGGGGCCGACGAGGGCGTGGCCCTCGATGCGCTCGAAGTAGCCGCGCAGCGAGGGGGTGTCGTAGACGATCTCCATGCCGCGGCCGCCGAGCACGAACGAGGGACGCACGAGCACCGGGTACCCGATCTCCTCGGCCACGCGGATCGCGCCCTCCTCGTCGATCGCCGTGCCGTTGCGGGGCGCCATGAGGCCCGCGCGCTCGAGGATTCCGGCGAAGGCGCCGCGCTCCTCGGCCAGGTCGATCGCCTCGGGGCTCGTGCCGAGGATCGGCACGCCGGCGTCCTTGAGCGGCTGCGCGAGACCGAGCGCGGTCTGCCCGCCGAGCTGGACGACGACGCCGACGAGCTCGCCCGAGGCCTGCTCGGCGTGGATGACCTCGAGCACGTCCTCGAGCGTGAGCGGCTCGAAGTAGAGGCGGTCCGAGGTGTCGTAGTCGGTCGACACGGTCTCGGGGTTGCAGTTGATCATGATCGTCTCGTACCCGGCGTCGGCCAGCGCGAACGAGGCGTGCACGCAGGAGTAGTCGAACTCGACGCCCTGACCGATGCGGTTGGGCCCGGAGCCGAGGATCACGACCTTCTTGCGGTCGGAGGGCTGCACCTCGGTCTCGAGGTCGTACGAGGAGTAGTGGTAGGGCGTGAGCGCCGGGAACTCCCCCGCGCAGGTGTCCACCGTCTTGAACACGGGGCGGAGGCCGAGCCCGTGCCGCAGGCCGCGCACCTCGGACTCGGAGATGCCGCGGATCGCGGCGATCTGCGCGTCGGAGAATCCATGGTCCTTCGCCTCGCGCAGCACGTCGAGCGAGAGCTGAGGAGCGGAGGCGACGCGCTCGGCGACCTCGTTGATGAGCGCGATCTGGTCGAGGAACCAGGGGTCGATCGCGGTCGCCGCGTAGACCTGCTCGATCGACGCGCCGAGGCGCAGCGCCTGCTGGACGTCGACGATGCGGCCGTCGGTGGGCCGCCCGATCGTCTCGAGCAGCGACTCGAGGGGGCGATCCTGCGGTCCCCAGTGGAAGGAGCTGCCGCGCTTCTCGAGCGAGCGCAGCGACTTCTGCAGCGCCGTCGTGAAGTTGCGGCCGATCGCCATCGCCTCGCCCACCGACTTCATGGTGGTCGTGAGGGTGTCGTCGGCGGCCGGGAACTTCTCGAACGCGAAGCGCGGCGTCTTGACCACGACGTAGTCGATGGTCGGCTCGAAGCTCGCGGGGGTCTTCTGCGTGATGTCGTTCGGGATCTCGTCGAGGCGGTAGCCGAGGGCGAGCTTCGCCGCGATCTTCGCGATCGGGAAGCCGGTCGCCTTCGACGCGAGCGCGGAGGAGCGCGACACGCGCGGGTTCATCTCGATGACGATGATGCGGCCCGAGACCGGGTCGATCGCGTACTGGATGTTGCAGCCGCCGGTGTCCACGCCCACGCGCCGGATGATGTCGATGCCGATGTCGCGCAGCTTCTGGAACTCGCGGTCGGTCAGTGTCAGCGCGGGCGCGACGGTGATCGAGTCGCCCGTGTGCACGCCGACGGCGTCGACGTTCTCGATCGAGCAGACCACGACCGTGTTGTCGGCCGTGTCGCGCATGAGCTCGAGCTCGTACTCCTTCCAGCCGAGGATCGACTCCTCGAGCAGCACCTCGCTCGTCGGGCTGTAGTGCAGACCGTCGCCCGCGATGCGCACGAGGTCCTCCTCGGTGTAGGCGAAGCCGGAGCCGAGGCCGCCCATCGTGAAGGAGGGGCGCACCACGAGCGGGTAGCCGAGGTCCTTCGCGAACTCCTTCGCCTCCTCGAGCGTGTGGGCGATATGCGACCGGGCCACGTCGGCGCCCGCCGCGATCACGAGGTCCTTGAACAGCTGGCGGTCCTCGCCGCGCTGGATCGCCTCGACCTTGGCGCCGATGAGCTCGACGTCGTGCTTCTCGAGGATCCCCTGCTCGTGCAGGGCGATGGCGGCGTTGAGCGCGGTCTGGCCGCCGAGGGTGGGCAGGATCGCGTCGGGCCGCTCCTTGACGATGATCGACTCGATCACCTCGGGGGTGATCGGCTCGACGTAGGTCGCGTCGGCGAAGTCGGGGTCGGTCATGATGGTCGCCGGGTTCGAGTTCACCAGGATGACGCGGACCCCCTCCTCGCGGAGCACGCGGCACGCCTGCGTGCCCGAGTAGTCGAACTCGCAAGCCTGGCCGATGACGATCGGGCCGGAGCCGATGACGAGGACGGAGTTGATGTCTGAGCGCTTGGGCATTGTGGTCTAGGCCTCCGAACCGGGGGTGGAGTGCGCGCGGTCCTTGACCAGCGCGCGGAAACGATCGAAGAGATAGAAGGCGTCGTGCGGGCCCGCCGCCGCCTCCGGGTGGTACTGCACCGAGAACGCGGGGATGTCGAGGCACTCGAGCCCCTCGACGACCTGGTCATTGAGGCTGTAGTGGCTCACCTGCACGCGACCGAGGCCCGCGGGCGAGTCGAGCTCGCCCTCGATGGGGGCGTCGACGGCGAAGCCGTGGTTCTGGGAGGTGATCTCGACGCGGCCGGTGCGCTTGTCGAGCACGGGCTGGTTGATGCCGCGGTGGCCGAAGGGCAGCTTGTAGGTGCCGAAGCCGAGCGCTCGGCCGAGCAGCTGGTTGCCGAAGCAGATGCCGAAGTAGGGCAGCCCGTCGCGCAGCAGCTCGCGCAGCAGCTCGACCTGCAGGTCGCTCGCCGCGGGATCCCCCGGCCCGTTCGAGTAGAAGAGCGCGTCGGGGGCGATCTCGCGCACCTCGGCGAGCGTGGTCGTCGCGGGGAGCACGATCACGTCGAAGCCGTGCTCCGACAGGTACGTGATCGTCGCCCGCTTGACGCCGAGGTCGAGCACGGCGATCGACCCGATGCGCTCCACGCCCTCGGCCGCCGGCACGTCGTAGCGCTCCTCGGTCGTCACCTCCGCGGAGAGGTTCTTGCCCGCCATCGACGCCTGCTCCGCGACGAGGCGCAGCTGCTCCTCGTCGGAGAGGCTCAGCGCCTCGCCCGAGAAGACGCCGGCGCGCATCGCGCCGGCCGAGCGGATGTGACGGGTGACGGCCCGGGTGTCGATGCCCGAGATGCCCACCACTCCGTCGGCCACGAGGTCCTCGTCGAGCGAGCGCTCGGCGCGGAAGTTCGAGATGCGGCGCGCGGGGTCGCGCACGACGAAGCCCGCGACCCAGATCTTGCGGGACTCCATGTCGGCGTCGTTCGCGCCCGTGTTGCCGATGTGCGGAGCGGTCATGAGCACGATCTGACCGGCGTAGGAGGGGTCGGTGAGGGTCTCCTGGTATCCGGTCATCCCCGTGGCGAACACGACCTCGCCGAGGGTCTGGCCCGTGGCGCCGTAGGCGCGGCCCTCGTAGCGGGTGCCGTCCTCGAGTACGAGTACGGCGGCGCCCGTGGGGCGGGCCTGCGCCGGGGGCACCGTCGATGCCAACTGGGCTGTCTTCGTGGTCACGCATCCTCCTGGGTGGTGTGTTCGTTCGTCTGTGTGCGGTCGGCGGCGGCCGCGCCGTCGCCCGGGACGATCTCGGCGATCGCCTCCTCGAAGGCGCGGTGCTCCGCCGGATCCGCGAAGCGGAAGCTCGACTCGAGGGATCGGGGCTCGGATCCGGCGGCTGCGCCCCGGGAGGCCGCCGTGCCGGGTCCCGCCGGTGCGAGGGACTCCCAGCGCAGCAGCGCCAGCCCGTCGCGCTCGACGGCCTTGCCGACGCGGGCGCGCGCCGATCCCGCGCCCCGCAGCTGGCCACGGCCGAGATGCACCGGCTCCTCGCCGGCCACGGCGATGCTCACTCCATCGCGGCGCACCGAGAGGCTGGCCGGCCCGCGATAGCGCAGGCCGCGCACGGCGACGCGCACGAGGGGCTCGCCCACCGGCGTCGTCGAGACGTAGCCGACGCGGGGGAACTCGGCGAGCAGCTCGCCGCGGGGCGCCTCGCCGGCCGTGCCGACGCCGGCGTCGCGGCGCGCCCGGGCCCGCCACGCGAACCACATCGCCGCGAAGAGCGGGATGACGAGCGCGCCGAAGATCAGCGCGAGCGCGTACTTGCTCATCGGGCTTCCGCCAGGGCGGCGGACGCGTTGCCGGCCACCGTCTCGGGATCGACGAGCGCACCGTCGTCGAGGGTGTGGTACCCGCGCCGGATCGTCGTGTGCACCCTGCCGGGCAGCTCCATGCCGAGGAAGGGCGAGTTCACGCTCTTGCCGTGCAGGCGGGCGACGTCGAAGACGCTCGAACCGCTGGGGTCGACCAGCACGACGTCGGCCGGCTGCCCCGCCTCGAGCGCCGTCGGATGCCCCTCGAGCCTGCCGATCTCCGCGGGCTTCCGCGAGAGCAGCCGCTCGAGCTCGGCCCAGCTCGCGTGGCCCTCGTCGATCAGCGTGAGCTGGGCGATCGGCAGCGCCGACTCGAGCCCGACCATGCCGAAGGCCGCGGCGTCCCACTCGCACTCCTTCGCCTCCACCGGGTGCGGCGCGTGGTCGGTCGCGATGATGTCGATGACGCCCTCGGCGACCGCGCGGCGCAGGGCGCGCACGTCGCTGTCGCGGCGCAGCGGCGGGTTCACCTTGTAGCGGGCGTCGTAGCTGCGGGCGAGCTCCTCGGTGAGGATCAGGTGGTGCGGGGTGACCTCGGCGGTGACCTGCACGCCGCGGGCCTTCGCCCAGCGCACGACCTCGACCGAGCCCTCGGTCGAGAGGTGGCAGATGTGCAGGCGGGCGCCGATGTGCTCGGCGAGCAGCACGTCGCGGGCGATGATGGACTCCTCGGCGACGGCCGGCCAGCCCTTGAGGCCGAGCTCGCTCGACAGGGCGCCCTCGTTCATCTGGGCGCCCTCGGTGAGCCGAGGATCCTGCGCGTGCTGCGCGACGACGCCGTCGAAGGTCTTCACGTACTCGAGCGCGCGGCGCATCAGCAGCGGGTCGTGCACGCACTTGCCGTCGTCGGAGAACACGCGCACCCGGGCGCGGGACTGGGCCATCGCCCCGATCTCGCTGAGCCGCTCCCCGCCGAGATCCTCGGTCACGGCCCCGATGGGGCGCACGGTCGCGTAGCCCGCAGCGTCGCCGAGGGCCTGCACCTGCTCCACCACGCCGGCGGTGTCGGAGACGGGCATCGTGTTCGCCATCGGGAAGACGGTGGTGAAGCCGCCCGCGGCCGCCGCACGGGTGCCGGTGAGCACCGTCTCGGACTGCTCGAAGCCCGGCTCGCGCAGATGGGTGTGCAGGTCGACGAGCCCGGTCAGCGCGATGAGCCCATCGGCTTCCACGATCCGCTCGCCCTCGCGCGGCTCCAGCCCGCCCTCGGCTCGCGCCGCGCGCTCGACGATCGTGCCGTCGGCGATGCGCAGGTCGACCTGGGGTGCGCTCGCGACGTCTCCGCCGCGCTCGGTGAGGTCGGCGGCCAGGCGCGCGCCGAGGATCAGGATGCCGGGCAGGGACGTGGTGATCATGCGTGCTCCGTTCGGTCGCCGGAAAGAAGAAGGTAGAGGGCGGCCATGCGCACGGAGACGCCGTTGGCCACCTGCTCGAGCACGGTGGCGCGCTCCGAGTCGGCCGCCCCCGAGGAGATTTCGAGCCCCCGGTTCATGGGGCCGGGGTGCATGATGATCGCCCGCTCGGGCAGCACTGCGAGCCGGTGGTCGTCGAGCCCCCAGTTGCGGGCGTACTCGCGCTCGTTGGGGAAGAAGGCGGCGTGCATGCGCTCGCTCTGGATGCGCAGCATCATCACAACGTCCGGCCGCTCCTCGCGGATCGCGGCGTCGAGGGAGTGGTGGATCCTCACCGGCCACTCGCGGGTGCCGTAGGGCAGCAGCGTCTCGGGCGCCACGAAGGCGACGTGCGCGCCGAGCGCGTTCAGCAGCCACAGGTTCGAGCGGGCGACGCGGGAGTGGGCGATGTCGCCGACGATGACGACCGAGACGCCGTCGAGGTCTCGACCGCGGCTCGCCTCGCCGAAGAGGCGGCGGCGCATCGTGAACGCGTCGAGCAGCGCCTGCGTCGGGTGCTCGTGAGTGCCGTCGCCCGCGTTCAGCACGCCGGCGTCGATCCAGCCGCTGCGGGCCAGGCGCTCGGGCGCACCCGATGCCGGATGCCGGATCACGACGCCGTCTGCGCCGATCGCCTGGAGCGTCTGCGCGGTGTCCTTCAGCGACTCGCCCTTGGAGACCGAGGAGCCCTTCGCGCTGAAGTTGATGACGTCGGCCGAGAGCCGCTTGGCGGCGGCCTCGAAGGAAATGCGGGTGCGGGTCGAATCCTCGTAGAAGAGGTTGACCACGGTCTTGCCGCGCAGCGTCGGCAGCTTCTTCACCTCGCGCTGCTGAGTCGCGGCCATGTCCTCCGCGGTGTCGAGGATCAGGATCGCGTCTTCGCGCGAGAGCGTGCGGGTGTCGAGCAGGTGCCTCACGAGATCGTCACCGCGTCCTCCCCGTCGAGCTCCTCCATCAGCACGGAGATGCGCTCGCTCTGCGCGCTCGGCAGGTTCTTGCCGATGTAGTCGGCGCGGATCGGCAGCTCGCGATGGCCGCGATCGATGAGCGCCGCGAGCCTGACCGCCCGCGGACGGCCGTGATCGTTCAGCGCGTCGAGCGCGGCGCGCACCGTGCGCCCCGAGTAGAGCACGTCGTCGACGAGCACCACCGTCGCGCCGTCGATGCCGCCCACCGGCATCTCGGTCGGCTGCGGGGCGCGGGTCGGGTTCTTCGCGAGATCGTCCCGGTACATCGTGACGTCGAGGCTGCCCACGGGAACCTCGGCCCCCTCGATGCGGGAGATGTTCTCGGCGATCCGCCTGGCGAGCGCTACGCCGCGGGTGGGGATGCCCACGATCACCAGTCCGTCGACGCCCTTGTTCGACTCGATGATCTCGTGCGAGATGCGGGTGAGCGCCCGCGAGATCTCGGCGCTCTCGAGCACCGTCCGCGCATTCAACGCTTCGCCCCCCTTCTCCGCCTCACGGGACGGTCATTAAAGAAAAGCTGCAACCCTTCCAGTCTAGCGCATGGAACTACTCCCTCGGCTCCCACACTGGCGCGAGCAGCTCGTCCAGGCCGACACCGAGCGCTCGAGACAGCTTCAACCAGGTCTTCAGATCGCCGTGGTACTTGCCGGAGCCCAGGTTCAGGATCGTTTGCCGGCTCACACCGGAGCGCTCCGAAAGCTGCTCGATCGTGAGACCGGCTCGGACCCTGGCCCGCCCGATCACCACTTTCATCCCGCCCGATCACCACTTGCACATGCCGAAAGGCGGAGAACGCAGGCGGTTCCCGGGGATCGCCTGCGTTCTCCGCCTTTCGAGGGACTTCGCGAACTCTCGCATCGCGGCCTTCCACCTCGCGAGAGGCGCGGAGCCGCCGCTACTGCCGTGCCGCGCCGGCGTACTCGGCGATGCGTCCCAGCACCCCGTTCACGAAGCGGCCGGAGTCGTCGGTCGAGTACTCCTTCGCGAGCTCCACCGCCTCGTCGATCGCGACGGCGGCGGGAACCTCGTCGTTGTGCAGGATCTCCCACGTCGCGAGGCGCAGCAGCGCCCGGTCGATGTTGGGCATCCGCTCGAGCGTCCACCCCTGGGCGTAGCTCGCGATGAGCTCGTCGATCTCCTCCCGGTGATCCTGCACCCCGTCGACGATCTCGCGGGCGTACAGCCAGGAGGCCATGCGGTCGGGTTCTCCGGAGGCCCGGTCGGCCTCGGCGTTCACGATCGCGGAGAGACGCTCGTCGCGGACGTCGGCCTGGTAGAGCATGTCAAGCGCCCGCTTGCGGGCCTTGGTGCGTGCACTCATCGAGGAAGCGCCGGCTAGTCGTTGACGCGGCCGAGGTAGTCGCCCGTGCGGGTGTCGACCTTGACCTTCGTGCCGGTCTCGAGGAAGAGGGGCACCTGGATCTCGGCGCCGGTCTCGACGGTCGCGGGCTTGGTGCCGCCCGTCGAGCGATCGCCCTGCAGGCCGGGCTCGGTGTAGGTGATCTCGAGCACCACGGAGGCGGGCATCTCGACGTAGAGCGGCTCGCCCTCGTGCAGCGCGATCTGCACCTGCTGGTTCTCGAGCATGAACTTCGATGCGTCCCCAACGACGGTGCCCGACACGGTCAGCTGGTCGTAGTCGGACTGGTCCATGAAGACGAAGTCGGCGCCATCCTGGTACAGGTACTGGTAGTCGCGGCGGTCGACGAGCGCGGTCTCGATCTTGGCGCCCGCGTTGTAGGTCTTGTCGATGATCTTGCCCGAGACCACGTTCTTCTGCTTGGTGCGCACGAACGCACCGCCCTTGCCCGGCTTGACGTGCTGGAACTCGACCACGCTCCAGAGCTGACCGTTCTCCTTGATGACGGTGCCGTTCTTGATGTCGTTCGAGGTTGCCATGCAGCTGTTCTCCGGTTCTATGCGGTTCGGGCGCGAAATTGCGCCCCATCATCTTACATGCACCCCGCGGCGGAGGCTCAGCCCATTTTGCAGGCCTCCGACAAAGGATCGGCTCTCCCACGCTGCTCCCCCTAGGCTGCCCAGCATGCACATGATCTTCCGCACGCTCTGGCACCTGTGGTTCGTCGGCCGCCGCGGCCCGAGGCTCGGGCTGGAGGACGTATCGCGATCCCGGTTCCGCGTCTGGCCCACCGACCTCGACGTCCTGAGGCACATGAACAACGGGAAGTACCTCTCCATCATGGACATCGCGCGTTTCGACCTGATCCAGCGCAACGGGCTCCTGGCGGTGCTCGAGCGCGAGAAGTGGTACCCCGTCGTCGTCGGGCAGACCATCTCGTATCGGAAGTCGCTGAACCCCTGGCAGCGGTTCTGGATCGAGTCCAAGCTGCTCGGCTTCGACGAGCAGGCCGTCTATCTGGAGCAGCGCTTCGTCCGCCCGGACGCTCGTCGCCGCCCCGAGATCCACGCCCGGGCGGTGGTGCGGGCGAGGATCCTCCGGCGCTCCGGCGGCGTCGTGCCCGTCGCGGAGATCCTGGAGCGCACGGGCGCCGACCCCGACCGCCTGCGCGTGCCGGAGGAGGTGCTGGCGTGGGGCCGGTCCTCGCGACTGCCCTCGACCCGCGGGGAGGCGACGAGCACCTGGTAGCCCTCGGAGGGGGTCGCGACCGCCGCGTTCTCAGCCGACCGGCGGGCGGGCGCCGAGGTGCGGCCCCTGGTTCCCGGTCTCGCGCACGCTGATCCGCACGGCCCTCTCGCCCGCGTCGTACACGTGGCGTGCCGCGAGCCGGCCCTCGGCGAGCACGCCGGCAAGCCAGGTGAAGGTGTGCGCGTCGACGGGATCCTCGCCCGCCTCCAGGCGCATCAGCTGCAGCATGAGCATCTCGGGGAGGGAGACGTGCGGGCCGTGCGCGAAGCCGAGCCCGGCCACCGGCGGGGCGTCGCCCGCGGGTACGAGGCGCAGCGTCCACACGACCTCCTCCCCCGGAGTCGCTCGCCCAGGGGCGGCGCCGCCCGCTCCCGCGGCTCGCACCCGGGGCACCCCGGCATCGTGCACTTCGTCGAGCACCGGGAACCCCCTCAGTACCTCGGTGGCGAGCAGCAGCGCGACCGGATCGCGCCCCGCCTCCCCGCCGGTCGCCCGGTCGAACAGCGAGAGCCACCCCTCGGCCCCGAGCCCGTGCGGCGCGGGGACGGGGACGAGCGCGGCGTCGCCCGCCGCCGAGGCGCCGAGCGCGGCGAGGTCGACGCCGGCGTCGGCGAACAGCTCCGGCTCGGGCAGCCGCAGGCCGGCCCGCGCGACGGTCTTCCGTGCCGCGGCGAAGGCCCGTTCGAAGCGGGATCGCGCCGCGTCGTCTGCGATCTCGCCGAACGCCGCCCCGGCCGTGCCACTGCGCCGCAGGCCCGCAGCCTCGCGATCGAGCCAGGCGTCGAGGGAGTCCTCGCGGCCGTCGACGCCGTCCCCTCCCTCGCGCCTCCCGGTCCGGTTGCGCCCGTACGCGGCGTCGACGCGCGCGGCCAGCTCGGGGAAGAGCGCTCGTGCGAGGTCGAGGTCGACGCCGCCCTCCCCGGCTGCGGTCCGCGATCGCTCATCGGTCATCTCGACCCCCTCACTCCCGTCGATCCTGTCACACCGGCAGCTCTCGCTCGATCAGCTCGCCCAGCACCTCCGGCAGGCGCCGCGGGTCGTCGACGCGCGTGCTGCCCGGGGCGAAGCGGTGCACCACCTCGTCGCCGCCGACGCCGATCCCGAACACCGTGACGCCCGCCGCCCGCAGCCTCCTCAGCTCCGCCGCCGTCGCGACCGGGTCGTTCGAGCCGCCGTCGCTGACGAGCACGACGATTCTGCGTCGTTCGACCCCGTCCCTTGCGGGAGCCGCGAGCGGGTCCGAGCCCGGCCCCGCGACCACACCCAGCTGCTCGGCGGCCGCGCGGAGGGCGGCGCCGTCGTTCGTGGATCCCCGAGGGCTTCTGACCTCCGCGTGGAGGGCCCGGCGCGAGGCGTCGTCGAGCGCTCCGGCGAGGGGCTTCACGACGACGGCCGAGGCGTCGAAGACGATGAGCGCGGTCCGGATCTCGAGATCCAGCTCGACGCCCGACGCGAGCTCGGCCTCCGCGATGTCGCGCTCCACGCCGGCGAGCGCCTCGAGCATCACGAGGGCGGCGTCTGCGGCGGCCTCTGCGGGCAGCCCCTGCATCGACGCGGAGCGATCCACCAGCAGCACGTAGTCGGTGCTGCCGGCTCTCCGCGTTCGCCTCAGCCGTGCCGCACGCCGACGGAAGGCGTCCGGTCTCCGCACTCCGGAGACCACCTGCGCGACGGTGGAGGCGAGCGTCTCCGTGTCGAGGGTCTCCCCCTCGGGCTCTGGGCGCCTCGCGAGCACGGGACGCGGCGCGACCCGCTCCGCGATGATGCGCTGCCACACCTCCCGCATGCGCTCGATGTCGGGTGCGTGCCGGGACACGCGGTCCCGGTAGGCGCTCATCGCGACCGAGGCCGCACCGGTGCCCGGCCCCGAGAACTCTCCGGGTCGGAGGTCCGCGGAGCCGCCGCTCTCGACCGGGAGGTCGGGGAGCGCGTCGACGAGACTCTGCGCCGGGAGGGGCGTCGGAAGCACGGCGCTGACGAAGCCCGCCTGCTCGGCCGCGAAGAGGTCGGCCCCTTCGGAGGTATCGCGCCGATCGCCGGCGCGGGCGCTCTGCGCGTCGGGATCCGGCGGGGCGCTCTCGGCTTCGGGGCCCGCCTCCCCCTCGCCCTCTGCGGCGCTCTCGTCCCCTGCGCCGCCTCCGGCGAGGTCGGCGCTCAGCTCTGATCCGGGATCGGCTCCGTCCGCCTCCGGGGCATCAGCCCCGCCCTCGGCGATGCCGCGCTCGGCGGCGTCGAGGGCGAGGAGTCGCAGGTACGGCGGCATCAGCAGCGCGAGCGCCCGCTCGAGACGGTGGAGCGGGGTGCGGGCCGGGTCGGGCGCGGTGACACGCCTCAGCGCGTCGGCGGAGTCTCCGCCGAGTTCGTCGAGGCGGCGCAGCTCGGCCGTCACCGCGTCGTCGCTCAGGATCTCCGCCCCCGGCGACAGGCTCCGGCGCAGCAGCGCGCCGATCCACTGCAGGTGGCGGGGCCACTGGCGGAGCTCGGCGGGCACGCGTCTCACCGCAGCCAGCGCCAGATGCCCGCGGATCGCGGGCATCGTCGCGAGCAGCTCCCCCGCGGCCTGGAGGCGGTCGACGGCGGCGAGCAGCGGTTCGAGCTCGGGGCGCCGCGCCGCGAGCGCGATGCGGCGGCGCCGGCGCAGCGGCGCCGCCCTCGGATCGCGCACGGACGTCCACAGATCGAGGAGCGCGAGCGCGATCGCCTCGTCCGGCCCATGCCCCTGGGCGGCGTAGAATCCCAGGCCGACGCGGACGCCCGTCTCGTCCGCGGCCCACTCGGCGTCGTCCGTGACCGCGATCCGCACCCCGAGCAGACTCCCCGCCGCCGTGAGACGGGCGCGCAGCTCAGGATCCGAGCCGCGGCGCTCGGCGCGGCGATCCTCCGATCCGCGGTGAGCCGTGCTGCGGTGACCCGTACCGTCGCCCGTGCCGTCGTAGCCCGTGCCGTGGTGACCCGTGCCGTGGCGTTCCATGCCTCACACCCTATCCCCGCCGCTCGGCCCCGCGACGATCGCCTGCGGGCCTGATAGCGTGACGGCATGCTGCCCATCGACGCGGACCCGGTGCTCATCGAGGCGCGCGCGATCGCCGTCGAGTTGCGGCATTCGCGCCGTGCGGTGCTCGAGGACTGCCGCCGTCTCCGGGGCGAGGAGGCGGCGGACCGGCTCCGCTCGGCGCTCGGCTCGGCGCTCGGCTCGGCGTCGGCGTCGGAGATCGAGAGGGTGGTGGCAGGGCTCCCCGACGAGCTGGCGCCGGGGGTGCGAGACGTCACCGCGCTGCAGGATCGCATGACCGCGCTGCTCCGCCGGCCCGCTCACCGCGAGCTGGTGGACCGCGCCCTCGCCGAGCGCGCGCTCGTGCTCCGCACGGCTGCGCGCGTGCGCCGGGAGGACGGGGAGCGGGCGGCGCGGGATGCGGCGATCGACGCCATCGCAGGATCGGCCTCCGCGTCGGGCCGCGCACTCACCGCCGCCGAGGAGCGGCGGATCGCACGGTTGCGACGGGAGCCCGAGTGGCACGAGTGGGAGGGCGCGGTCAGATCGGAGGCGATCCGCGACGGCGCGCTCGTCGCGCTCGCCCGAGTGCGGTTGCGCGAGGCCCGCGCTCAGCTCGAGAGCGGCCTGCTGCTCACCGATCAGATGCGCGGCATCATCTCGGAGGCGCTGCCCGCGCTGCGCCGGGGCGACCCGCTGCTGCTCGTCGGCGAGACCGGCGGCGCGAAGACGGCCCTCGCCGAGTACCTGTCGGAGCGGGAGTTGGGGCGCGAGCCGGAGTTCGTCTCGGGGTACGGGGACATCACCAGTTCGCAGGTGATCGGCGCGCACGAGCTGCACGCGGTCGAGGGCGCCACGATGAGCGAGTTCGTTCCCGGGCCGCTGCTGCGCGCCATGACCTCGGGGGCGCCGGTGATCCTCGACGAGGTGAACGCCATGCCCGCGGAGTTCCTGAAGCGCCTCAATCGCATCCTGCAGCTGCGGCCCGGGGATGTCTACGCGGTTCAGGAGAACGGGGGGCGTCGGGTGCGCGTGGCCCCAGGCTTCGCCGTGCTCGCGACGGCGAACGAGCAGACGCCGCATCGCTACCGAGGGCTCGACCGACTCAGCGCCGAGCTCGTCAACCGCTTCGGAGCGAACAGCTACCGTGTGCGCTATCCCGACGCGGGACGGCCCTACGCCCAGTTCCCGCGGGAGAACGCCCTGCTCGCCGCCGCCGCGGTGGTCGACCGCGACGGTGACCTGCCCCGGGGCGTGAGCGCCGAGCAGATCGGCAGGGTCGCCCGCGCCGCGTTCATCAGCCAGCAGGTCTTCGCCGGCGAGCACGGCGAGGGCTTCGCCGACTACGTCAGCACCGAGCGGGAGATCGACGGGCGCCCGGGACTCGAGGAGTCGGTGCTCGCGCCCCGTACCCTCGTGTCGATCCTGCGCAAGACGGTCGGCTCGGCGGGCGCGGTGACGCTCGATCACGCGCTCTCCCGCTTCGTCGAGGGGGTCATGCACCGCGAGGACCGGCGAGTGCTCACGCTCATCCTGCAGGGACAGGGCTTCCGCATCTCCTGAGGCGCCGCGGGATGCGAGGGCGTGCTGCGCGCGGCGTGCGACGGCAGCGCGGGGGGAGCGCGGCATCAATAGGGCGGAGCGAGCGAGCGCAAAGCAGGCGGACGCAGAGCCGTACCCGGTGATGGATGTCTCGGTTCGTCTCGTCGCGCGGACGGCGCCGGCCTTCGCCCCTCCTCTTCATGACGATCCGGTTCGGGCGAGCCGATCGGCCTGAACATCACCCGCGACACGGGGGCGTCGCGACACCTGCTCCCCAGCGCGGAGACCCACTCGAGCATGCCCCTGGCGCTCTGCTCGACGGTGAATCCGGTGTGGTGCTTCATCACGTGGTGCCGACGGCAGAGGATGGCGAGATTCGAGATCGAGGTCGCTCCTCCGAGTGCGGCGTCGAGGGTGTGATCCCGATCGGCGCGATGCGCGACCACGTTGCAGCCCATGAACCTGCACTGCATGTCTCTGGCGGCGATGAAGCGCGCGATCTCGGCGCTCGGCCGGTACCGATCCACGCTCAGCACGTCGCCGGTGACCGGGTCGCATGAGATCCGATCCCACCCGGCCTGAAGACCCGCGAGCAGCCGAGCGGTCGCGGCGTCGATCGGGCCGTGCCCCGCCAGAGCGGCCGCACCCTGCAGACCCGCGATGCCCAGATACCGCCGGGCACCACCCGGGTTATCCGCACCGCCGGCAGCAGCAGCACCGGCGGCAGCAGCATCTGCGACCGCACCAGCGTCGACCGCATCGGCACCGGCCGCATCGGCACCGGCCGCGCTATCCACGTCCTCCGCAGTGTCCGCGTCGCGCAGCAGCGAGAGCACCGGCACGGTCACCTGCACGCGGGCACGGATGCCGCTCAGATCGATCTCGCCCGCACCGTTCGACGGGACTCCGTTCAACAGGATGTCGGCGGCGAGGTCGGCCCGGATCCCGTCCAGCGGACGCACCCCCGGCACCTCGCCCGGGCGCCCCGCAGCGGCGCGGGTCCTCGCCTCGGCCGCAGTCGCGCGCTCGGCATCCTGCACGACCCTGGCCTGCCTGCAGAGACGATCGTAGATCGTGTGCGCGCTGGTGGCGTCCATGATCGCGCGAAGCTCGGCCATGCCGTCGTCGAGGTCGGTGACGGACACCGCCCGACGATCCCGGGCCGAGGCATGGCGCTCCTCGAACGTGCGGTACGCGTGCTTCTCGGCCAGCACCTTCGCCATGCGGCGGGTGCGATTCGGAGACTCGCCCTCGGCGTACCGCAGGATCTCGGCCTCGTACGCACGGCGCATCCGACCGCCCTCGACCACGAGGCCGGCCTCGATGATGCCCACCGTGTGCCGTCGTGATGCTGCCCGCCGCGAGCGAGGCGTGCACGGCGGGATACTCGCGCACGACCCGGTCGGCGTGATCCATCTCTCTCGCCACCGCCCGATCCGAGAGGCCGAGCGCGCAGGCCACCTCTGACTCCGCGGCACGGTGGGTCAGCGCGGTGTGCGCCGTGCCGAGCCGGCGCCCCTCCGTGGCCGCCTCCGCGGCGGTCGCGTCGGCATCCTCCTGGGCGAGGCGACGCACCCGAGCGAGCTGCCGCATTCTTCGCGCCTCGAGCCGCCGGATCCGCTGGTCGGTCTCCACGAGCTCGGACACGGCGGCGCCGAGCGTTCGCCATCGTTCGGCGCCGGCGCGGAAGGGGGTGCTCATGTCCATCAGTATCACCGGCACCACCGACATCGAGGATCCGCAAATCCGCGGAATCATGCGGTTTCCGCGGGTCTCCCCGGAAAAAGTTACCGGCAGTTCTTTGGAGGAAAGATTGCTTGGTCGGGCGGCGATGATGTGCGTCTGTGGAGAACACCGGTTATCCACAGCTGAGACACCACGGCAAGAGCGAGCGGAGACTCTCCGTCACCCGCGAGGGCGTCACGCGATCCTGGGGAACTCCCGCGTCGAGAACACGACCTCGACGGGCACCTCGAAGTGCTCGGCGATGCGGAGCGCCAGATAGAGGCTCGGGCTGAACTCGCCCCGCTCCAGGTACCCGATGGTCTGGTAGTGCACGCCGACCGCGTCGGCGAGCTCGCGCCGGGACATTTTGCGCTCCGCGCGCAGCATCGCGATCCGGTTGTGAACGACCTCTGCCACTCGCCCCTACACTCCCATGACCTCGTGCATGCTCTGCCGCCGCGCGGCGAGCGTCGAGCCCGACTCGCGCCGCGCCATTCGTCCGAGCAGCTTGGGCGCGAGCACGAGCCCCGCGACGGCCCAGGCGGCGAGCACGATGAACACCCACTCGATCCGCCACGAGCCCGCGACCTCGACCGAAGCCATGCTATCGGGCAGCAGGGACGCGCGCATGCCGAGCCCGAACCAGTAGAGCGGGAAGGCTTGGGCGACGGCCTGCAGCCAGGCCGGCATCACCGCGAGCGGGAAGAAGATGCCCGACACCGCGATGAGCCCCATCATCGGCATCATGACGAGGCCCATGTACTTCGGGTTGTTCATGAGGGCCCCGAGCACCGCGCCGATCGCCAGCATCGCCACCAATCCCAGGAGCGTCACTGCGGTGAACAGCGCCCACCGCCACGGCGTGTCGAAGACCAGATCGTCGAAGATCATGAGGCCGACGGCGAGCACCAGCACGGTCGACAGCAGCGTCACCATCGCGTTGGCCGTGATCTCGCCCACGAGGTAGCCGGTGGTGCCGCGGGGCACCGACTTCGAGCGCAGCAGCGTGCCGTTCGTGCGGTCGAGCGCGAGCAGGCTCACGATGCCCATCACGGCGCTGAACAGCGCGCTCATCGCGAGGATGCCGGGCAGCGCCATCGTGCCGGCGCCCACTCCGAGATCCTCGACCTCGAAGCGCTGCATCCAGATCAGCACGCCGATGAGGATGGCGATCGGCACGACGGTGCCGAGGATCTCCCCCGGCGTCGTCATCATCAGCCGCGCCGAGATCAGGCCGCGGCGCAGCCCTGTGCGGTAGGCGTTGAGCTTCGGGTTCGTCCGCGGCTCACGTCGCTGCACCACCGCCCGCGCGTCGTCGGCTCCCGCCGCCCGCGCGTCGTCGGCTCCCGCCGCCCGCGCATTGCCGGTCCCCGCCGCGCGTCCCTCCGCTCGTGCGTCGTCGCTCATCGTGCCTCCTCCTGCAGCTGCATCTCCCCGAACTCGCCGCCTCGACGGCCTGCCCCGCTTCGAACCGCTCGACGATCGAGAGGTAGGCGTCCTCGAGCGTGCCCCGCTCGATCTCGAGCTCGGTGACCGGCTCGCCCTCGCGGGTCAGCAGCTCGCGCGCGAACTCCGTCGCGTCCTTGCTCGCGTGCACGTGCCGCTGCCCGCCGCATACCCACCGCACCTCGGCGAGCCGCGAGACGGCGCGGGTCAGCTCGTAGGGCGAACCGTCGGCGATGACGCCCCCTCCGGCGAGGATCACGATGCGGCTCGCGAGCTTCTCCGCCTCGCTCAGATCGTGCGTCGTGAGCAGGATCGTGATCCCCTCGAGATCGCTGAGCCGGTGCACGAGTTCGTGGAAGTCTCGACGGGCGCGCGGGTCGAACCCGGTGGTCGGTTCGTCCAGGAACAGGAGCGAGGGTCGCCCGACGATGCCCAGCGCGACGTCGAGCCGTCGGCGCTGACCGCCCGAGAGCGTGCTCAGTTTCTGACCTGCCTGGCCGGTGAGGCCGACGAGCTCGAGGAGCTCGTCCGCCGGCCAGGGGTCCACGTAGGGCCGGTAGTAGTCGGCGATGTGGGCGAGCAGCTGGCGGGGGCGCCACTTGGCGTGGTCGCTCGACGTCTGCAGCATCACGCCGATCTGCGAGCGCCAGCCGTCGTCGCCCTTCGCGGGATCGACCCCCAGCACCGACACCTCTCCCGCAGACGGGACGCGGAACCCCTCGAGGATCTCGATCGTCGTGCTCCTGCCGGCTCCGTTGGGGCCGAGCAACGCGACGACTTCTCCGGAGTGGACGGTGAGGTCCACGCCGTCGAGCACCTGCGTGTCGCCGTAGCGCATCTGCAGGCCCGATGCGGAAATCACGGCTGCGCCCGGGGGTTGCGGTCGACTCACGTCTCACTCCATCCGATCTCAACTCCAGAATGCAGCATTCATACTACATACACGAGCACAGACAGGCAATGACCGCGTGCACCCGGCCTTCTAGCTCGCGATCTCCTGGTACGCGAACTGCAGCACCGAATCGTCGACGCCGGCCAGCACGCGCGGCTTCGCGATGTCGTCGAGCACGATGAAGCGCAGCATGCCGGCCCGCGCCTTCTTGTCGCGCTGCATCGTCGCCAGCAGGCCGGGCCAGCGACCGGCCGGGTATGAGAGCGGGAGGCCGAGGAGCGTGAGCACCCTGCGGTGCCGCTCGACCGCCTCGTCGGAGAGCGACCCGGCCATGCGGCCGAGCTCGGCGGCATACATCATGCCGATCGCCACGGCCACGCCGTGCCGCCACTGGTAGCGCTCGGCGTGCTCGATCGCGTGGCCGAGGGTGTGGCCGTAGTTCAGGATCTCGCGCAGGCCGCCCTCGCGGAAGTCCTCGGAGACGACGCGCGCCTTCACCGCGATCGCGAGCTCGACGGCGCGCCGGAACTCGGGCGTCGCGGGATCGGTCGCCCGGTCGGGATCGGCCTCGACGATGTCGAGGATCTCCGGCTCCGCGATGAAGCCGGCCTTCACCACCTCCGCGAAGCCGGCCAGGATCTCGTTCTTCGGCAGCGTCTCGAGCAGGTCGAGGTCGCAGAGCACGGCGTGCGGAGCGTAGAAGGCGCCCACGAGGTTCTTGCCCTCCGCGGTGTTGATCCCGGTCTTGCCGCCGACGGCGGCGTCGACCATGCCGAGCACCGTGGTCGGCACCTGCACGAGACGCACCCCGCGCAGCCAGGTGGCGGCGACGAAGCCGGCCAGGTCGGTGACCGCGCCGCCGCCGAGGCCGACGACGGCGTCCGTGCGCGTGAAGTCGGCCTGCCCCATGATCTGCCAGCAGAACGCCGCGACCTCCACGCGCTTGGCCGCCTCCGCGTCGGGCACCTCCGCGAGCAGCACCTGTCCGAAGCGCTGCTGCAGCGACTGCCGCAGCTCGTCCGCCAGGCGGCCCACGGTCGGCGTGTGCACGATGAGCACCTTGGCCACCCGGTCCCCCAGCGCGTCCGCGACGCGCCCCTGCAGGCCTCGGCCCACCGTGATCGTGTAGTCCGCGTCTCCGGTCACCCGGATATCCGTCGGGGCGTCGGCCTTCTCGCTCATTCGCTCGGGTTCTCCTTCGTCTTCCTCGTACTGGTTCGTCCCTGGCGTGCACCGCCGGCGCGGGCGCCGCCGGCCCGCGCGCCCCCCTGCCGATTGCTCCGGCCCCCGCCCTGCCGGCCGCCGCTCGTCCCGGAACCCGCGCCTCGGCCCTGCGTGCGCACCCACTGGGTGACGCGCACGGCGAGCTGATCCTTCGTCGCACGGTCGGTGCGGTACGTCACGTCGGCCACGGCCTCGTAGAGCGGCTTCCGCTCCGCCAGGATCCTGCCCCACGCCTCGGGATCGTCGCGCAGCAGCGGGCGACGGGAGATGTTCGCGGTGCGCAGCACCGCCTCCTGGGTCGTCATCAGCAGCACGACGGGGTGCTCCGACAGCAGTGCGCGCGTGCGCTCGCTCAGCACGGCGCCGCCGCCGAGCGCGAAGATCCTCGCTCCCGGCTTCGCCAGCTCCTCGGCGATGACCTCGGCCTCGATCCGCCGGAACTCCTCCTCGCCGTGCGCCGCGAAGAAGTCGACGATGGGGCCGTGCGCCTGCACGAAGAGCGCGTCAGAGTCGACGAAGGGGATGCCGAGCTCCCGCGCGACCCGCTTGCCGAGGCTGGTCTTGCCAGCGGCCATCGGGCCGACGAACACGATCGCCCGGTCGGGCAGCCGATTGCCGCGCCGTCTGCGCCTGCCGCGCTTGCGCGACGGCTGTGAGCGCTCGCCCTCGCCACCTCCCGCGCCAGCCTCGTGACGGTTCCCCGAGGGCCCCACCACCGGGATCGCCTGTGTGATCGGACCCGACTCCGGCTTCGGCGGCGCGGGCACCGGGCGGGCGGCGGGCGGCCCGGCCTCGCGGCCGGCGCGCCTCGAGGTGCTCACGACTCGATGGCGGTTGTCAGCCGTTCGGGGATCGCCGCCAGATACGATTCGAGGTTGCGCCGGGTCTCGGCGAGACTGTCGCCGCCGAACTTCTCGGCGACGGCGTCGGCCAGCACGAGCGCCACCATCGCCTCGGCGACCACGCCCGAAGCGGGCACCGCGGTGACGTCGCTGCGCTGGTGATGGGCCTTCGCCTCCTCGCCCGTCGCGACGTCGACGGTCGGCAGCGCGTGGGGCACGGTGGCGATCGGCTTCATGCCGGCGCGCACGCGGAGCACCTGCCCGGTCGTCATACCGCCCTCGATGCCGCCGGCACGGGCGGTCTCGCGCGCGATCCGACCGCCCGCGATGTGCAGCTCGTCGTGCGCCGCAGAGCCGCGGCGGCGGGTCGTCTCGAAGCCGTCGCCGACCTCGACGCCCTTGATCGCCTGGATGCCCATGAGCGCGCCCGCGAGCCGCGAGTCGAGACGGCGATCCCAGTGCACGTACGAGCCGAGCCCCGGCGGGAGCCCGTAGGCGAGCACCTCGACGATGCCGCCGAGGGTGTCCCCGGACTTCTTCGTGTCGTCGACCTCCTCGACCATGCGGGCGCTCGTCTCGGGATCGAAGCAGCGCAGCGGATCCGCGTCGAGCGTCGCGACGTCGTCGGGGGTCGGGATCGGCGAGCCCGCCGGCACCTCGACGGGGCCCATGGAGATCGTGTGGCTGACGAGCCGGATGCCGAGCCCCTCGAGGAAGGACCGTGCCACGGCGCCGAGCGCGACGCGCGCCGCGGTCTCGCGCGCGCTCGCGCGCTCCAGCACGGGTCGGGACTCCGAGAAGCCGTACTTCTGCATGCCCGCGAGGTCGGCATGACCGGGACGCGGGCGGGTGAGCGGCGCGCCGCGGCCGCGGGAGCGCTCCGACAACTCGGTGGGCTCAGCGCTCATCACCTCGACCCACTTGGGCCACTCGGTGTTGCCGATGCGGATCGCGACGGGGCCGCCGATGCTCACGCCCTGCACCACGCCGCCGGAGAGGTGCAGCTCGTCCTGCTCGAACTTCATGCGCGAGCCGCGGCCGTAGCCGAGCTTGCGACGGGCGAGATCCTCGCGGATCGCATCGAGGGAGACGGGCACGCCGGCGGGCAGCCCTTCGAGAACGGCAATGAGTTCGGGGCCGTGGGATTCTCCGGCCGTAAGCCAACGCAGCATAGGGTCTATCCTCCCACACCGCGCCGCGACCCGGCGCAGCGGTTCGTCGGGTCGAGGAGCCGCGATGCCGGTCGTTCGCGGAGGGTCCCGCTCAGCTGCGGGAGCCGGCCGCGCGATGCATCGCCGCGAGCACCCGCTCCTCCGCCTCGAGCGGAAGACCGGGATCCCCGTTCGCGAAGACCCGGATCTGCAGGAGGGCCTGCTCGACGAGCATGTCGATGCCCGCGTGGGCGGTGCCGCCCGCCGCGCGCCAGCGCTCCGCGAGCGGGGACGGCCAGGGGTCGTAGGCGACGTCGAAGAGCGGGATCCGCATCAGTGCGGCGGGCAGTTCGAGCTCGCGCCCGGCGGGGCCGGGGAGGGTCGAGATGACGAGCGTCGCCTCCAGCGCGGGGTGCAGAGCGACATCGAGCGCCTCCGGGTGTCGCAGGCTCGTCCCCTCGACGTGCAGCCTCAGCTGCGATCCCGGCTCGTGGGAGTCGGCGAAGCGCGCCACGAGATCGCTCGTGGCGCGGATGTTCCTTGCCAGGATCGAGACGTGCTCGGCCCCCAGGCTCCGCGCCGCGAGGATGGCCGACACCGCCGTCGCGCCCGAGCCGATGACCGCCGTGCGGGTGGCGTCGAGTCCGGCCTTGCGGACCGCCTCGGCGAGCCCGCCCACATCGGTGTTGAACCCGGCCCAGCGCGGGGTGCCCGGGCCGGACAGGCGCAGCAGTGTGTTGACGACGCCGCTCTCCATCGCCGCCGGGTCGAGGGCCGCAGCGACGCGGTGCGCCTCCTCCTTCAGCGGCATCGTGAGCGAGAACCCGCGCCACCCGGGGCCTCGGCCGTCGAGGAACGGTGCGAGGCCGTCCTCGCCGACCCGGATGCGGGTGTAGCGCCACGACAGGCCGAGCTCCTCGTACGCCGCCGCGTGGATGAGTGGGGACTTCGAGTGCGCGATCGGCGAGCCGAGGACGGCCAGCTTCTCCCCCATCAGCAGCCGCTGTCCGGCGTCGCGGAGCACCAGTCCCGGTACTCCTGCACCGCGGCCTCGTGCGACTCCGAGTCCGAGCTGAAGGTCGACGCCCCCGTGCCACCAGGAGAGACGACGAAGTAGAGCCAGTCGCCGGGCGTCGGCTCGAGGGTCGCGGCGATCGCGTCGCGACCTGGATTCGCGATCGGCCCGGCCGGCAGCCCCGAGTGCACGTAGGTGTTCCAGGGGTTGTCGTCGGCCAGGGCCTCGTCGGTGGACCAGACGCTGCCGTCGTCGTGCTCCTCGGCGCCGTACTGCGCGGTCGAGTCCATCTGCAGCAGCATGCCGTGGTCCAGCCGGTTGTGGATCACGCGGGACACCTTGCCGAAGTCCTCCACCGTGCCGCTCTCGCGCTGCACCATCGCGGCGATCGTCAGCACGCGCTGGCGATCCTGCTCGGCGACCCCGAACTCGTCGAGCACGGCGTTCTGCTGGTCGACGAGCCGCGCGATGACGTCGTGCGCCGTGGCCCCGAACTCGAACTCGTAGGTGGCGGGGAACAGCCATCCCTCGAGCGAGTCCACGCCCTCGGGCACCGCGTACGCCGATGGGTCGGCGGCGGCCTCCTCCAGCTCCTCGAGCGGGATGTCCGTGCCGCTCGAGACGATCTCGAGCGTCTGCGCGAGCGTGCTGCCCTCCGGGATCATCGCCGAGAGCTGCACCCGGTTCTCGGGATCCTGCAGCGCGGCGAGGGCCGAGGCGGAGCTCATCTGCTGCCGCAGCTGGTACGCGCCCGGCTGGAACTCGACCGCGGGCTCCTGCTGCAGCAGCAGTTCGTAGAATGCGTCGGAGGTCTTCACGACGTCGTGCTCGGCGAGCGAGCGCGCCACGTCCTCCCCGATCTCGCCCTCGGTGATCTTGACGATCACCTCGCCGGAGCCCTCGCCCTCGTAGTCGTTCGACGTCCATCCGAGGGCGAGCGAGACGCGGTCGCCGAACTGCGACCAGAGGTAGCCGCCCGCGGCGGCGAGGCCTCCGAGCAGCAGCGCGGTGACGGTCAGCACCACCGCGACCCGCCTCCCGTTCCCGCCGCGGCCGTTCTTTCGAGCGGTCATCCTTCGGTGTCTCCTTCGTCCGTCCGTCCGAGCTCGATCTCGTCGCCGGCGGGCGCGCCCTGCGCGCGTTCGCTGTCGAGCGCGTGCTGCAGGATCACCACGGCCGCGGCCTGGTCGATCACCGACCGGCTCTGCTTCGTCTTCCGCCCGGCCTGGCGGAGCTGCCCGTGCGCAGAGACCGTCGAGAGCCGCTCGTCGACGAGGCGCACGGGAACGCCGCGGCTGCGGAGGCGCGCGGCCAGCCGTCGCGCGAAGCGCTCGGCGTCCTCGGTCGAGGGCGTCCGCTCGCCGCGGAGGTTCAGGGGCAGCCCGACGACGGCCTCCACCGCGCCCTCCTCGGCCGCGATCTCCTCGATGCGGGCGAGGTCGAGATCTCCGCTGCGATCCCTCGGCACCGTCTCGACCGGGGTCGCGAGCATGCCGTGCAGGTCGCTGCGGGCGACGCCCACGCGGGCCTTGCCCACGTCGACGCCGAGGCGCACGCCGCTGCGCACGCTATCCGCCCAGGCTCCGTCGGATCTCGGCGAGCGCCTCGCCGATCTTCGAGGGGTCGGTGCCGCCGCCCTGGGCCAGGTCGGGTTTGCCGCCCCCGCCGCCGCCGAGCACCTTCGCACCGAGCTTCGCGAGATCGCCCGCGCGCACGCCGCTGTCGCGGCCCGCCGCTGTGGTGGCCGCAATGACGACGGGCTTGCCGTCGGCCTCGCCGGCCAGCACGACCGCGCCGGCGGCGGAGCCGAGCTGCTCGCGCAGCTGCAGCGCGAGCCCGCGCAGGTCGTCGGCGGATCCCACGCGGCCGAGCGACGCGAGCACCACCCGCAGACCGCCGATCTCCTCCGCGCCGGCCAGCAGCTCGGGCACCCGCTGGGCGAGCCGCTCGGCCTCGAGCGCGGCGATCTTCTTCTCGGCCGCTCGGAGCTGCGCGCTGAGATCCTGCACCTTCGAGACCAGCTCGACGCGCGGCACCTTGAGCCCGCTCGTCAGCTGCTGCACGATCGTGCGCTCCGCCGCGAAGTTGCGGAAGGCCTCGAGGCCGACGAGCGACTCCACGCGCCGGTTGGTGGAGCCGACGGAGCTCTCCGACACGAGATTGATCATGCCGACCTCGGCCGAGCTCGAGACGTGCGTGCCCGCGCAGAGCTCGCGCGACCACGGCCCCCCGATGTCGACCACCCGCACGCGGTCGCCGTACTTCTCGCCGAAGAGGGCCATCGCGCCGAGGGCCTTGGCCTCGTCGAGCGCCATCTCGCGGGTGACGACCTCGTAGTCGGAGCGGATCGCGAGGTTCGAGATCTCCTCGATCTCGCTCTTCGTCTCGGCGCTCAGGGCGTCGGAGTGGGTGAAGTCGAGGCGCAGGTACCCGGCCTTGTTGTAGGAGCCGGCCTGGTGGGCGTTCGGGCCCAGCACGTCCCGCAGCGCCGCGTGCACGATGTGCGTGCCGGAGTGCGCCTGGGTGGCGCCGCGACGGTAGTCGGCGTCGACGCGGGTCTCCGCCCGGGCGTCCAGCCCGACCGTGCCGACGGTCACGCGAACGGTGTGCACGACGAGGCCGGGGACCGGCCTCTGCACGTCGAGCACCTCGGCCTCGAAGCCGTCGCCCACGATGACGCCCTGATCGGAGTCCTGGCCCCCCGACTCGGCCCACAGCGAGGTCTCCGCGAGCACCAGCTCGGCGACGTCGCCCTCGCGCGCCTCCGTGGCGGGAGCGCCGTCGACGACGATCCCGAGCACCCGGCTCTCGTGGACGAGCTCGTCGTAGCCGGTGAACACCGTCTCGCCGAGCCCGCGCAGCTCCTTGTACACCGAGAGGTCGGCGCGCTGGCCCTTCTTGGCCTTCGCGTCGGCCTTCGCCCGATCGCGCTGCTCCTGCATCAGGGTCGTGAAGACGCCCCGGTCGACCGCGACGCCCGCCTCCTCGGCGATCTCGAGGGTCAGCTCGATCGGGAAGCCGTGCGTGTCGTGCAGCAGGAAGGCGGTGTCGCCGGCGACGGCGGCGCTCGCGCCCTTCGCGGTCTCCACCGCGGTGTCGAGGATCTGGATGCCCGACGCGAGGGTGCGCAGGAACGTCTTCTCCTCGGCGTAGGCCGCCCGCGAGATGAAGTCGAAGTCGCGCTCCACCTCGGGATAGCCGCCCTTCATCGCATCGCGCGAGACCGGGAACAGCTCCGCGAAGCTCGGGCCGTCGACGCCGAGCAGGCGCATCGACAGGATCACCCGGCGGAGCAGGCGGCGGAGGATGTAGCCGCGCCCCTCGTTCGAGGGGGTGACGCCGTCGGCGATGAGCATCAGGCCGCTGCGCACGTGATCCGCGATGACGCGCAGCCGCACGTCGTCGGCCTCGTTCTCGCCGTAGACCTTGCCCGCCAGTTCGGCGGCGCGGTCGAGCACGGGGCGCACCTGGTCGATCTCGTACATGTTCTCGACGCCCTGCTTGATGAAGGCGACGCGCTCGAGGCCGAGACCCGTGTCGATGTTCTTCTTCGGCAGCTCGCCCACGATCGTGAAGTCGGTCTTCGACTTCACGTCGGTGATCGCGTACTGCATGAACACGAGGTTCCAGATCTCGACGTAGCGGTCGTCGTCGGTGGCGGGGCCGCCGTCGATCCCGTACTCGGGGCCGCGGTCGAAGAAGATCTCCGAGCAGGGGCCCGCCGGCCCCGGCTGACCCGTGGACCAGTAGTTCGTGTCCTTGCCGAGACCCTGGATCCGCTCGTCGGGCAGGCCTGCGATCTCGCGCCACAGGGCCCGCGCCTCGTCGTCCTCCTCGTAGACGGTGACCCACAGGTCCTCGGGATCGAAGCCGAGGCCGCCCTCCTCCTCGCTCGCCGTCAGCAGCTCCCAGGCGAAGCGGATCGCCCCCTCCTTGAAGTAGTCGCCGAAGGAGAAGTTGCCGCACATCTGGAAGAACGTGCCGTGCCGGGGGGTCTTGCCGACCTCCTCGATGTCGTTGGTGCGGATGCACTTCTGCACGCTCGTCGCCGAGGGATAGGGGGCGGGGACGAGCCCGGAGAGGTAGGGCACGAACGGAACCATGCCCGCCACCGTGAACATCAGGCTGGGATCGTCGCTGACGAGCGATGCCGACGGCACGACGGTGTGACCGCGCTTCTCGAAGAAGTCGAGCCAGCGGCGATGAATTTCAGCGGTCTGCATCAGAGAACGTCGATCCTTATCAATCGTGAACGGGGGTGCGCCGCGCTGCGGACGCGCGCTGCGCGGGGAAGGGCGGCCGGCGCCTATTTCTCGTTGAGTTCGCGGAGGGCGCTCTCGACCTCGTCGAGCGCCTCCTCCCCCGCGGACTCGGCGGCGCGGTAGCCCGCGGCGAGGGCGTCGCCGAACTCCCGCGTGCCCCGGTTCACCCGCTCGAAGAAGCGGCGACCCTCCGGGGACTGGTTGACGAAGTGGGCGGCGACGAAGCCGAGCACGACTCCGAACAGCAACCAGAACAGCTTGCGCATTCCCTCATCCTTCCGCCTGAACGCTCCCGACCCGGGAGCCGAGGCAACGATGCCCTCCAGTTTAGTCGGAGAGCATGGGCGCCCGCTCAGCGGACCCGCCGCGGGTCGGCCCCGAACGACGAGAAGGGGGTGCCGCGAACGACACCCCCTTCTTCACACCGTCTCGGCGATCAGCGGCCCGAGTAGTACTCGACGACCAGCTGGACCTCGCAGGTCACGGGAACCTCGGCGCGCTTCGGACGACGCACCAGGCGCGCCTGCAGCTTGTCGAGCTCGACCTCGAGGTAGCCCGGGACGTTGGGCAGGACCTCGGCGTGGCCGCCGGCGGCAGCGACCTGGAAGGGCTCGAGGCTCTCCGAACGCTCCTTGACGTGGATGAGCTGACCCGGCTTCACGCGGAAGGAGGGACGGTCGACGATCTTGCCGTCGACGAGGATGTGGCGGTGCACGACGAGCTGACGGGCCTGCGCCGTGGTGCGGGCGAAGCCGGCGCGCAGCACGAGGGCGTCGAGGCGCATCTCGAGCAGCTCGACGAGGTTCTCACCGGTCAGGCCGTCCTGGCGACGAGCCTCGTTGAACGCGATGACGAGCTGCTTCTCGCGGATGCCGTACTGGGCCCGCAGACGCTGCTTCTCGCGCAGACGCACGGCGTAGTCGCTGTCGCTCTTGCGCTTGGTGCGGCCGTGCTGGCCGGGGCCGTAGGGGCGCTTCTCGAGGTAGCGCGCGGCCTTCGGGGTCAGGGCGATCCCGAGCGAGCGGGAGAGGCGGGTCTTCGAGCGGGTACGCGACGTAGTCGACACGTGGGTCCTTTCGGGTTTCTGTCTTCGTTGCCGCGGTTCAGGGTCGAACCGCGTGTTCTCTCGGCCAGGCTGCGCCCGCATCGTATGCTCTCGCACCCGATGCACGCGACGCAGCGAACCGCTATCGGTGAGGGAACGACCAGTTGCAGAAACCCGGCTACAGGGCGACTGCCACCTGCTCCCCGCCTGCAGCCAGCGGCGGGGCGGTGTTGGCCAGCGAACAGTCTACCAGACGACCGGCAGAGCTGCGGCCCATCAGCCCCGTGTGATGCGGCGGATCTTCTCGAGGCGCTCCGAGATCTCGCGCTCGTTGCCGTGCTGGGACGGCGAGTAGTAGACGCGATCGACCAGCTCGTCGGGGAGATACTGCTGCCGCGACACGCCTCGGGGGTCGCTGTGCGGGTAGACGTACCCCCTGCCGTGCCCCATGCGCTTCGCACCCGGGTAGTGGGCATCGCGCAGATGCTTCGGCACCATCCCGAAACGGCCCGCCTTCACGTCGGCGATCGCCGAGTCGATGGCGACGATCGCCGCGTTCGACTTCGGAGCCGTGGCGATGTATATCGTCGCCTCCGCGAGCGGGATCCGCGCCTCCGGCAGCCCGATGAGCTGCGTTGCCTCCGCAGCGGCCACGGCGATGGGCAGCGCCTGAGGATCGGCGAGACCCACGTCCTCGGCGGCGTGCACCATCAGCCGCCGCGCGATGAACCGCGGATCCTCGCCGGCCTCGATCATGCGCGCCAGGTAGTGCACCGCGGCGTCGGGATCGGAGCCGCGCAGCGATTTGATGAAGGCGCTGATCACGTCGTAGTGCTGATCACCGTTGCGGTCGTAGCGCAGCAGCGCCCGATCGACGGCCTTCGACACGATCTCCGCCGTGATGACCGGGACGGAGCCCGCATGGCCGCCCTCTCCCTCGGGGCGCCCGCCGTCACTTGCGCCCGCGTGCCCGTCGTGGCTCTCCTGCTCGCCGGGGCTCTCGTGCTCACCTGAGTCCGCTTCTGCCGCTCCCTCTTCCCCGTCCTCCGTCTCTCCGCCGTCCTCCGTCTCTCCGCCGTCTGTGTCTGCGTCACCCGCGCTCGCGAGCGCCGATGCCGCGGCGGCCTCGAGACCGGTGAGCGCGCGCCGCGCGTCGCCCGACGCGAGCTGCACGAGCGCCTCGAGCCCCTCCTCCGACAGCCGCACCGATCCGCCCAGGCCCCTCGGATCCTCGACCGCGCGTAGCAGCAGCTGCCTCAGGTCGTCGTCGTCGAGCGGCTCCAGGGTCAGCAGCAGGGATCGGGAGAGCAGCGGGCTGATCACCGAGAAGGAGGGGTTCTCGGTGGTCGCGGCCACCAGGGTGACCCACCCGTTCTCGACGCCGGGGAGCAGTGCGTCTTGCTGGGCCTTCGTGAAGCGATGGATCTCGTCGAGGAAGAGCACCGTGGCGACGCCGTAGAGATCGCGGTCGTTCAGCGCGCGCTCCATCACCGTGCGCACGTCCTTGATGCCCGCCGTCACCGCCGAGAGCTCCACGAAGCGGCGGCCGCTCGAGTGGGCGATGGCCTGGGCCAGCGTGGTCTTGCCCGTGCCCGGAGGGCCCCAGAGGATGACGGACACGGCCCCCCTCGTGCCGTCCTCCGCCGCGGCCAGCACGCGCAGCGGCGAGCCCGCTCGCAGCAGGTGCCGCTGCCCCACGACCTCGTCGAGCGAACGCGGCCGCATGCGCACCGCGAGCGGCGCAGTCTGACCGGGAGAAGCCGAGGAGTTCATGCGGCCATGGTATCGAGCACCGCCGACACACACGGCTACTGCGCTGTGGCATAGTGGGAAGAGTCTATCCCGGTCGGCCTCCGAACCGACCCCACTATCGACAGGTGAGTAGCACGGTGAGCGAAGCGACGAACGAGACGCCCTGGGGACGAGTCGACGAGAACCGCACGGTGTACGTGCGGGAGGGCGACACCGAGCGCGCGGTGGGCGAGTTCCCCGACGGGACCCCCGAGGAGGCGCTCGCCTACTTCACCCGCAAGTTCGCGGATCTCGAGGGCCAGGTCTCCATCCTCGAGCAGCGCATCGCGCGCGGCACCGCGCCCGCCGATGTCGCCGACACCGTCTCGCGCCTGCAGGAGCAGCTCGTCGAGCCCGCCGCGGTGGGCGACATCGCCTCGCTCCGCGAGCGCGTCGCCAAGCTCGGCGGCAAGGCGAACGAGCTCAGCGAGAAGCAGCAGGCCGAGCGCGAGGCCGCCCGCAAGGAGGCGCTGGCCCACCGCGAGTCGATCGTCGCTGAGGCCGAGCGACTCGCGGCGCAGCCCGAGAGCTCGATCCGCTGGAAGGAGACGGGGCAGGCCTTCGAGCAGCTCTTCACCGACTGGCAGACCTCGCAGCGCACCGGCCCGCAGGTGCCGAAGTCGCAGGCCGACGCGCTCTGGAAGCGCTTCCGCTCGGCCAGGCAGACCTTCGACTCCGCGCGCCGCGCGCACTTCGCCCAGATGGACGCCAACAACAAAGAGGTGAAGCAGCGCAAGGAGCGCATCATCGCCGCCGCGGAGGCGCTCGCCCCGAAGGGCGTCGAGGGCATTCCCGCGTATCGCGGCCTGCTCGACGAGTGGAAGGCCGCCGGGCGGGCCAGCCGCAAGCTCGACGACCAGCTCTGGGCTCGGTTCAAGGCAGCCGGTGACGTGCTCTATCAGGCGAAGGCCGAGGAGGTGGCGCAGACGAACGAGGAGTACTCGGCGAATCTCGCCGCCAAGGAGGCGCTCCTCGACGAGGCCGAGCCCATCCTGCAGGACGCGGATCGGGTCTCCGCCAGGAAGAAGCTGACCGCGATCCAGCTGCGCTGGGACGAGATCGGCCGGGTGCCCCGGGAGTCCCTGCGGCAGGTCGAGGGCAGGCTCCGCAAGATCGAGGACCACGTGAAGGAGCTCGAGGACGAGCACTGGCGCAAGACCAATCCGGAGACGAAGGCCCGCAGCGAGGGTCTGCGCGGGCAGCTCGAGGCGTCCATCGCGGAGCTCACGGAGACCATCGATGCGGCGAAGGCCTCGGGCGACTCCCGCGCTCAGGCCGAGGCGGAGCAGAAGCTGGCCACTCAGCAGTCCTGGCTGGCGGCCATCGCCGACTGACGCCGGACGAGGCGCCATCCGTCCTCTGTGGATCCGTCCACAGGGGGCGTTTCGCATCTCTCAGCGGCGAGTCATACACATTCCCGCTCCTGGCCTGGCCGTCGCGTCTCGGGTGACCGATCATAGGGGCATGGACGACTCTCTCCTTCCCCCGCCGCACAGGGGCCCGCCGCCGCCCCGGCTCGACCTCTGGCCGGCAGCCCTCCGCTCCGCCGAGACGCTCCGCGGCTCGCTCGTGCGCTGCGGACCGGGCCACCGCTCCATCGGATGGCCGGAGACGCCGCGGGTGCGCGCGACGGCGCTCGCGCCCTGGCTCGACCGGGGGTACGTGGCCGCGTATCTCACGGCCGCATGGGTCTGGGGAGCTGCGCGGTCGCCCGGCTCCCCACTGCAGTTCAGCACTCCCGCCGGGGTGCGCAGACCGGACCGCTGCGCGGCGAACGAGCGGGTCCGGCAGCTGAGCCACACTCCCGCCGACGTCACCCGGTTCGGGGCGTTCGGAGTGATGACACCCGTGCGCACCGTCTCCGACCTCCTCCGCCTGCCGGGCCGCTTCCCGATCGAGCACGCCGTCGCCTGCCGACTGCTGTTCCGGAACATCCCCGGCGGTGCCGCCGCCGTCTCCGAGCTGCTGCGGTCCGGCCCGGCGAGACACCGCCGCATCGCCCTCGAACGGCTCGGACGGATATCGACGACCGTCGCGGCTTGAGCGGACACCGACAGCCGTCGCGGGCTCAAAGGAACACCGACGGGAACCGCGGCTCGAGCAGACACCGACAACCACCGCGGGCTCAAAGGAACACCGACGGGAACCGCAGCTCGAGCAGACACCGACAACCACCGCGGCTCGAGCGGACACCGACGACCACCGCGGGAGACCGCCGACCCGGCCGAGCAACCACCGCGGCTCGAGCGACGGCCGGCAACCGGGCCGAGCCGCCCCTCCCCTACCCCCCGCTGACGCGGTAGACGTCGTAGACGCCTTCGATCCGTCGCACCGCGCCCAGCACGCGCTCGAGGTGAGTGGAGTTCGCCATCTCGAACACGAAGCGACTGATCGCGAGGCGGGAGCTCGAGGTCTGCACCGACGCCGAGAGGATGTTCACGTGGTGCTCGGAGAGAACGCGGGTGACGTCCGAGAGCAGCCCGGACCGGTCGAGCGCCTCCACCTGGATCTGCACCAGGAAGACGCTCTTCGCCGTGGGAGCCCACTCGACGTCGACGAGCCGATCCGACTGGCTCTGCAGTGCGAGGAAGTTGTGGCAGTCCGTGCGGTGCACCGAGACGCCCTGGCCCTTGGTGATGAACCCCTTGATCTCATCGCCCGGCACGGGGGTGCAGCACTTCGCCAGCTTGACCAGCACGTCGGAGGCGCCCTTCACCGTGACGCCGCTGTTCGTGTCCGACTTGCCCGAGCGCGCGGGGCGAGAGGTCTGCGAGGCCACCGTGGTCGCCACGGCCGGTTCGGTCGAGGCCTCGTCGTCCGCGATGAGCGCGGTCACCTTCTCGATGACCGACTGCGCCGACACGTGCCCCTCGCCCACTGCGGCGTAGAGACCGGTGACGTCGACGTAGCGGAGCTGCAGGGCCACCTGCTGCAGCGACTCGGAGTTCATGATGCGGTGCAGCGGCAGGTTCTGCTTGCGCAGCGCGCGGGTGATCTCCTCCTTGCCGTGCTCGATCGACTCGTCGCGCCGCTCCTTCGTGAACCACTGGCGGATCTTGTTCTGAGCCCGCTTGCTCTTCACGAAGCTCAGCCAGTCCTGGTTGGGCCCGGCCTCCGGATCCTTGGAGGTGAAGACCTCGACCACGTCGCCGTTGTGCAGCTCCGTCTCGAGGGGCACGAGCCTGCCGTTCACCCGCGCGCCCATGGTGTGGTGGCCCACCTCGGTGTGCACGGCATAGGCGAAGTCGACCGTGGTGCCGCCCGCGGGCAACCCGATGACGCGCCCCTTCGGCGTGAAGACGTAGACCTCCTTGGCGCCGATCTCGTAGCGCAGGGCGTCGAGGAACTCGCCGGGATCCTCGGTCTCGGCCTGCCAGTCGGAGATGTGCGCGAGCCAGGCCATGTCGGTCTGCGGAGCCTGCTGCCCGCCCTGACCGCTCTGCTGCTTGTACTTCCAGTGCGCGGCGACGCCGTACTCGGCCCGCTGGTGCATCTCGAAGGTGCGGATCTGGATCTCCACCGCGCGACCGTCGGGCCCGATGACGGTCGTGTGCAGCGACTGGTAGAGATTGAACTTCGGGGTGGCGATGTAGTCTTTGAAACGGCCCGGGATCGGGGTCCACCTGGCGTGGACCGCGCCCAGCACCGCGTAGCAGTCCCGGATCGAGTTCACGAGCACCCGGATGCCGACCAGATCGTAGATGTCGTCGAAGTCCCGCCCGCGCACGATCATCTTCTGGTAGATCGAGTAGAGCTCCTTGGGACGTCCCGTGACCTCTCCGCGGATCTTCGCGTCGCGCAGGTCCGACTCGATCGAGTGGATCACGACGCCGACCAGTTCGTCGCGCTTCGGGTTGCGCTGGGTGACGAGGTTCTCGATCTCGGCGTAGAGCTTGGGCTTCAGCACCGCGAACGAGAGATCCTCGAGCTCGGTCTTGATCGACTGGATGCCGAGACGGTGCGCGAGCGGGGCGTAGATCTCGAGCGTCTCCTGGGCCTTGCGCTTGGCCGACTCGGAGGGGACGAAGCCCCACGTCCGCGCGTTGTGCAGGCGGTCGGCGAGCTTGATGACGAGCACGCGGATGTCCTTCGACATCGCGACGACCATCTTGCGCACGGTCTCCGCCTGGGCCGAGTCACCGTACTTGACCTTGTCGAGCTTGGTGACGCCGTCGACGAGCATCGCGATCTCGCCGCCGAACTCGGTCGTGAGCTGCTCGAGCGCGTACTCGGTGTCCTCCACCGTGTCGTGGAGCAGGGCTGCGGCGACCGCGACGGGTGCGACGCCGAGGTCGGCGAGGATCTGCGCGACCGCGATGGGGTGCGTGATGTAGGGCTCGCCGCTTCGGCGCTTCTGCCCGCGGTGGGCGCGTTCCGCGACGGTGTAGGCGCGCTCGATGACGGAGGTGTCGCTCTTCGGGTGGTTGCTGCGCACCGTGCGGATCAGCTGGTCGACGGCTCCCGGAGTGCCGGCGCGCGAGAAGATCCTCGGGACGAGGCGTCGAAGCGGGGTCGTGCTGTTGCCCGCGAGATCGCTTCCAGCCACGCGTCACCTCCTCAGCTCAGATGAATGAACGGTACACCACTCGAGCACGAGTTCACGAACCGGTGAGGCGCGCATCGCCGCATGTTCGCCGCTAGCGGTCCGAACCCGAGGAGTCGGCCGTCAGGGCGTCGGCCTCCGGGGCATCTTCGGCCTCGCCGCGGGCCCGCGCCTTCAGCACGCGCTCGTCGCGCTTGTGCACCGCCGGCTCCCGCTGGCGGAGCTGCGCGTAGAAGGGCGCGGCGATGAAGATGGTCGAGTAGGCCCCGACCAGGATGCCGATGAACAGCGCGAGCGAGATGTCCCGGAGGGTGCCCGCGCCGAGCACGAAGGCGCCGATGAAGAGGATCGCGGCGACGGGCAGCGCGGCGACGACCGACGTGTTGATGGAGCGCACCAGGGTCTGGTTCACCGCGAGGTTCACCGACTCGGCGAAGGTCCGCCGGTCGTTGAGCTCGCCCGGCGAGGTGTTCTCGCGGATCTTGTCGAAGACCACGACCGTGTCGTAGAGCGAGTAGCCGAGGATCGTGAGGAAGCCGATCATCGCCGCGGGGGTGACCTCGAAGCCGGAGATGCCGTAGACGCCGGCCGTAATGATCAGGTCGTGGAAGAGGGCCGCGAGCGCCGCGACGGACATCTTCCACGTGCGGAAGTAGATCGCCATGACGAGCGCGGCGAACAGGATGAACACGATGAGGCCAATCAGCGCCTGCTTGGTGACGTCCTGCCCCCACGCCGGTCCGACGAACGAGTAGGTGATGTCCGTCTCCTCGACGCCGTAGGCGTCGGCGAGGGCGGCGATGACCTCCTGGTTCTCGCGGTCGTCGAGCGCCTCGGTCTGCACGCGGAGATCGGTGGCGCCGACCTGGCTGACGCGGGGCGCGCTCGACGGCAGCACCTCGGCGACCGCGTCCTCGGCCACGGCCGGATCCCGATCCTGCGCGTCGGAGAGGTGCAGCTGGAACTGGCTGCCGCCCGTGAACTCGATCCCGAGGGTGAACCCGCCGCGCAGCAGCGGCCCCACGATCGAGAGCACGATCAGCACGGCCGCGATGGCGTACCAGATCTTCCGGCGCCCGATGAAGTCGATGGACTTCTCGCCGGTGTAGAGAGCGTTGCCGAACTCGGCGAATGAGCGAGCCATGCTTAGCTCTCCTTTCCGGCTGAGGTGCCCGCGGCCTCGGCCGCCTTCCGCTCAGCGATGGTCTGTCGGCGCTCGGCCTCGCGACGGCTCGCCTGCGTCTTCTTGCCCGCGCCGCGACCGGCGGTCACGGGAGCCCGGAACTGCGCACGGCCCCGGTAGACGGCTCCCAGCTGGCGGGGGTCGAGGCCCGAGAAGCGGTGACCCTCGCTGTAGAAGCGCGTGCGGGCGAGCAGCGCCATCATCGGGTGGGTGAACAGCGCCACGACGAGGATGTCGACGAGGGTGGTGAGGCCCAGGGTGAAGGCGAAGCCCCGCACATTGGCGATGGCGAAGATGAACAGCACGACCGCGGCGAGCACGTTGATGCCGTCCGACGCGAGGATCGTCCTGATGGCCTTCTTCCAGCCGTTCTCCACCGCCCCCTCGAGGGAGTGGCCGTCGCGCAGCGCGTCGCGGATGCGCTCGAAGTAGACGATGAACGAGTCGGCGGTGAATCCGACCGCGACGATGATGCCCGCGACGCCCGCGAGACTCAGGCGGTACCCCTGCCGCCAGGAGAAGAAGGTGAGCAGCAGGTAGGTGAGCACCGCGGCGATCGCGAGGGAGGCGATCGTGAGCGTGCCGAGGGTTCGGTACTGGAAGAGCGAGTAGACCACCACGAGCAGCAGGCCGATGAGGCCCGCGAGCAGACCGGCCTGCAGCTGGTTCGAACCGAGCGTGGCGGAGATGTCCTCCTGGCTCTGCACCTCGAAGCTGAGGGGCAGCGCGCCGAACTTGAGCTGATCGGCCAGGGCCTGGGCCGAGTCCTGGGTGAAACCGCCGGTGATGGACGGCCGCCCGTTGAGGATCTGGGCGTTCATCTCGGGCGCCGAGAGCACCTGCCCGTCGAGCACGAAGGCGAACTGGTTCAGCGGCGGCTGCGCGCCGAACATCCGCGTGCTGATCTTGCCGAAGACCTCGGTGCCCTCGTCGTCCATGGTGATCTGCACGGCCCAGCCGCCGGTGGTGGCGCCCGTGGAGGTGGTCTCGGGCTGCGCCGTCGCGTCGGTGATGACCTCGCCGCCGAGCTCCACCGGGCCCAGGATGTACTTCACCGTGCCGCTGCTGTCGCACGCGATCAGCGGCCGGTCGGCCGGGGTCTCGTCGGCCGTCGGCGCCGCATTCGCCTCGCACGTGAAGTCGGTGAAGCGCTGCTGCAGCTCGGGCGTCACCCAGGCGAGGTCCCCCGCCTCCTCGGGGAGCGGGTCGGGATCCACCGCGGAGGTGTCCGCCTCGCCCTCGGCCGGCTCGGCGTCCGACGCGTCGGCGCCGCCCTCGGTCTCCCCCTCGGCGGCCTCCCCGCCTTCCGCGCCCTCGTCGGCTCCATCGCCGTTCTCCGCGGAGGCCTCGTCCGAGCCCTCCGCGCCCTCGGGCACCGGGGTGCCGATGTCCTGCATGAGCACCGGACGGAACTCGAGGCGGGCGGACGCCTCGATGCGCTGCAGCGTCGCCTCATCGGCCTTGCCGGGGATCGACACCGAGATGTTCTGGCTTCCCTGCGTCGTCACCTCCGCCTCGGAGACGCCCGACGCGTTCACGCGCTGCCGGATGATCGAGACGGCCTGCTGCAGCTGCTCGCCGCTGACCGCCTCGCCGCCGGTCTGCTGCGGTGCGAGCAGGATCTGCGTGCCGCCCTGCAGGTCGAGCGCGAGCTTCGGCGTCCAGGTCGCGTCGCTGCGGAACACGCCCAGCGTGATCAGCCCCACGAGCCCGACGATGATGACCAGCAGGAGGGTGAGGGAGCGTCGAGCTCTCCTCACGGCGGGTGTGGACGCCACGGATCAACTGCTTTCTCTTGGAGGGTGGGGGTGAGGCGAACCGGGCCGTCCACAGCCGACGAACTGGCGGTGCACGGAGCGCACCGCCAGTTCGAAAGGTCGGGAGGAGACCCGGTCCGGGTTCGTCAGGCCTTGGGCGGCTGCGTGTCGCCCGGCTCGTCCCCCTGGGTCGGGCGGTCGTCGATCTTGGGCTCCGCGATGGGATCCTCGTCGGTCAGGCGCTCGCCGAACGCCGGGTCGTCGTCGGGAGCCAGCCCGCCGCCGAGCTCCTCGGTCTCGCCCTCGACCGGCGCGACGATCTGCGCGACCGCGCTGCGGTGCGCGATCAGCGTGCTGGTGCCGCTGAGGATCGTCACGCGGTTCTGCTCCTCGTCCACGTTCTCGATCGTGCCGTAGATGCCCGACTGCAGCATCACCTCGGCGCCCGGGCGGAGCCCGTTCTGGAGCTCCTGCATCGCCTGCTGCCGCTTCTTGCCGTTGCGGAACATGAAGATGATGAGCACGCCGATGAGGGCGAGCATGATGAGCATTGTGGGATCCACAAGGGTCCTTTCGCTGGTGGGGCAGGGGTGCGCACGCCGGAGCGCACAAACTCCCTAAGACTATAGGGCATCCGGTACGGGGATACCTGTGTGCTCCCACCCCAGGCGGGTGGCCACCCGGCCCCGGGGCGTGCGCGTCATGAGGCCCGCCCGCACGAGGAACGGCTCGACCACCGACTCGATCGTCTCCGCCTCCTCGCCGACCGAGACGGCGAGCGTCGAGAGACCCACGGGACCGCCGCCGAAGCGCTCCACGACCGCCCGCAGCACCTCTCGGTCGAGGCGATCGAGCCCGTGCTCGTCGACGTCGTACAGCGCCAGAGCCGCGCGCACGCTCTCCGTGTCGCCGGGCACCTCGTGGACGAGGCTGTAGTCGCGCACACGGCGCAGGAGACGGTTCGCGATGCGGGGGGTGCCCCGGGACCGACCGGCGATCTCCTCGATGCCGCCCGCGGCGATGTCGAAGCGGAGCAGGCGAGCCGCGCGGCGCACGACGCTCTCCAGCTCGTCCTCGGCGTAGAACTCGAGGTGCGCCGTGAAGCCGAAGCGGTCGCGCAGCGGGTTCGGCAGCAGCCCAGCGCGCGTCGTCGCGCCCACCAGGGTGAACGGCGAGAGCTCGAGCGGGATCGAGGTCGCGCCCGCGCCCTTGCCCACCATGATGTCGATCTTGAAATCCTCCATCGCCAGGTACAGCATCTCCTCGGCGCTGCGGGCCATGCGATGGATCTCGTCGATGAAGAGCACCTCCCCCGGCGTCAGCGCGGAGAGCACGGCTGCGAGATCGCCGGCGTGCTGAATCGCCGGGCCGGAGGTCTGGTGCAGCGGCTTGTCGAGCTCCGCCGCGACGATCATCGACAGCGTGGTCTTGCCGAGGCCCGGGGGGCCCGCCAGCAGGATGTGGTCGGGCGTGCGCTGCTGGATCTGCGCGGCGTCGAGCAGCAGGCGCATCTGCCGGCGCACCTTCGCCTGACCGACGAACTCCTCGAGCGAGCCCGGTCGAAGAGCTCCCTCGTAGCCCAGCTCGGAGGGCGAGACCTGGGCGGACAGCTCGCCCGTCATCGCTTCGCGCTCCGTCCCGCAGCGGCGCCGCGGGCGCCGGGCCGGCCGCTCTGCAGCAGGGCGAGGGCCGCGCGCAGCAGACCGCCCTGATCGGAGGGCGCCCCGGCCTCGCGGGCATCGCGCACCGCCTGCGCCGCCTCGCTCTCCGCCCACCCGAGCCCCACCAGACCGATCTGCACGCTCTCGGCGACACCGTCGCCGGGATCGGCCGGGGCCTCGGGTTCGACCGCCTCCTCCGCGAAGGAGAGGGTCTGGATCTTGCCCGCGAGCGAGACCGCGATGAGCTTGGCCGTCTTCGGCCCGATGCCCGAGACCTGCTTGAACGGCTTCTCGTCCTCCGCGGCGACGGCCCGCACGATCTGGCCGGGGGTGAGCGCCGAGAGCACGCCGAGCGCGCTGCGCGGGCCGACGCCGGAGACCGCGATGAGGTGCCCGAACACCTCCAGCTCCTCGGGCGTCGCGAAGCCGAACAGCGTCAGGGAGTCCTCCCGCACGATCAGCGAGGTGTGCAGGGCGACGTCCTCGCCCGGCGCCGCCTGGGAGACCCGGCCGCTGGGCACCTCGACGCGCATGCCGACGCCGCCGACCTCCACCACCACCCAGCCGGCGCCCGCCGACATCACCCGACCACGAATCGATGCAATCACGAGCCCCAGCCTAGAGCCGACGTCCGACGTCGCGCGCCCGCCACACCGCCCCATTCGAACAAAAGTACGAACAGCGGGATCTTCCCGCTCCGGGAGGATCCCGCCGTCGCGGCGTGCGCCGATCGGGCCGCGGCCCGGAGGGACTACGCTCCGACGGGCTGCTGCTGCCGGCGCCCGCTGCGCACGGCCCGATTCACCGAGCTGACGATCGCCTTGAGGGTCGCCCGCGTGGTGTCCGGGTCGATGCCGACGCCCCACAGGCGCTGGCCGTCCACCTCGAGGTCCACGTAGGCGGCGGCCACCGCGTCGCCGCCCGAGCTCATCGCGTGCTCGACGTAGTCGAAGAGCGTGACGGCGTGGCCCGCCTCGTTGAGCGCGTTGAGGAAGGCGTCGACCGGGCCGTTCCCGCGCGAGGTGAACTGGTGCTCGCCCTCGCCGTCGCGGTAGTCGACGGTGAGCTCGGTGACGCCGTCGCCGGCGCTGGTCGAGGCGGTCCGGAACAGCTCGTAGCGCCCCCAGCGCGCCGCCGTCGAGTCGCCGGTGACGGGCAGGTACTCATCCTGGAAGATGCGCCAGATCTCGTCGCTGGAGACCTCGCCGCCCTCGCTGTCCGTGACGCCCTGCACGACCGAGCTGAACTCGATCTGCAGCCGACGCGGCAGGTCGAGCGAGTGATCCGTCTTCAGCAGGTACGCGACGCCGCCCTTGCCCGACTGCGAGTTGACGCGGATCACGGCCTCGTAGGAGCGGCCCAGATCCTTCGGGTCCACGGGCAGGTAGGGAACGGCCCACTCGATGTCGTCGATCGAGACGCCCGCCGCCTCGGCGTCTCGGGCCATCCGCTCGAACCCCTTCTTGATGGCGTCCTGATGCGATCCGGAGAAGGCGGTGTAGACGAGGTCGCCGGCCCAGGGGCTCCGCTCGGGCACGCGCAGCTGGTTGCAGTACTCGGCGGTGCGGCGCACCTCGTCGAGGCGGGAGAAGTCGATCTGCGGGTCGATGCCCTGCGTGAAGAGGTTGATGCCGAGCGCCACCAGGTCGACGTTGCCGGTGCGCTCGCCGTTGCCGAACAGGCAGCCCTCGATGCGGTCGGCGCCCGCCATGTACCCGAGCTCGGCCGCCGCGACCGCGGTGCCGCGGTCGTTGTGCGGGTGCAGCGAGAGGATCACGTTCTCGCGGTGGTTCAGGTGGCGGCTCATCCACTCGATCGAGTCGGCGTAGACGTTGGGGGTGGCCATCTCGACGGTCGCCGGCAGGTTGATGATGACCTTGCGCTCGGGCGTCGGCTCCAGGATCTCGAGCACCTCGTTGCACACCTCGACGGCATACTCCAGCTCGGTGCCGGTGTACGACTCCGGCGAGTACTCGTAGAAGATCTCGGTGCCCGCGCAGATCGGCTCGCTCGCACGGCAGAGCCGCGCGCCGTCGAGCGCGATCTGCTTGATGCCCTGCCTGTCGGAGCGGAACACCACGTCGCGCTGCAGGATGCTGGTGGAGTTGTACAGGTGCACGATGGCCTGCTTGGCCCCGACCAGCGACTCGTACGTGCGCTTGATGAGGTGCTCGCGTGCCTGGGTCAGCACCTGGATCGTGACGTCGTCGGGGATCGCCCCCTCCTCGATGAGGTGGCGGACGAAGTCGAAGTCGGTCTGGCTCGCGCTCGGGAACCCGACCTCGATCTCCTTGTAGCCCATCTTGACCAGCAGATCGAACATGATCCGCTTGCGCTCGGGGCTCATGGGATCGATGAGCGCCTGGTTGCCGTCGCGGAGATCGACCGCGCACCAGCGGGGCGCCTCGGTGATCCGCTTCGAGGGCCAGGTGCGATCCGGGAGGTCGACCTGGATGATCTCGTGGAACGGCCGGTAGCGATGCGTCGGCATACCGGAGGACTGCTGCATGTTCTTCATGGTCTCGTCTTCTCTCGCTTCGAATCTTGCTCAGCCAACACGAACGCCGCGACGAGGGAGGCCTGGAAGTCTAGGACTCGTCGCGGCGGCTAAGGAGAAGCGAGCCGAACAGCATGCGTTGATCGTATCACGACTCGCGAGCCCGCCCGATGCGCGGAGCGGGCGGGACTTCATAGGGTGAAGACATGAAGAACTCGCGAAGAATGCTCCGCGGCCTGGTTCTCGCTGCGATGTTCGGAACGGCGGCGCTGCTCGGCGTCGGCGCCGCTCCCCCGCCCCCGGCGCAGGCGGACGTCTCCGATTTCAGCTACGACCGGTGGGACGTCGACTACCGCATCGGCGTCGACGACGCGGGGCGAGCCGTCGCCCGCGTCACCGAGACGTTGACCGCGCGCTTCCCCGACTACGACCAGAACCGGGGACTCGTCCGCGGCCTTCCCGACGACTACGAGGGCGCCTCGACCGACCCGCGCGACTTCTCCGTCACCGACGCCTCGGGCGCTCCCGTACCGTTCGAGGTCGAGCACGACGACGGCTTCACGGCCGTGCTGACGGGCGACGACTCGTACGTGCACGGCGTGCAGACCTACGTCATCGAGTACACGCTGAGCGACGTGATCCTCGCGCGCGACGACGGCGAGGCCGACGAGTTCTACTGGGACCTCACCGATTTCGAGCACCGGCAGCGGATCGACGCGTTCTCGGCCGAGATCGAGTTCTCGCCCGAGCTCGCGGCGCGGCTGAACGGCGACGCGAGATGCTATTCGGGCCCGGCGGAATCGACCGACGAGTGCGGGGTCACGGGAGGCGAGGGCGGCTTCCGGATCTCGGTGCCGGGGCTCGGCCCCGGCGAGGGCGTGACCGTGGCCATCGGTCTGGAACCGGGCAGCGTCGAGCAGCCTCCGCAGCGGCTTCCCGCTCCGCTGCTCGACGTGCTGCCGCTCGTCGTGTCCGGCGCCGGCCTCGCAGCGGGCGCTGCCGGCCTGTTCGCCATCGGCGGTCTGAAGCGCAAGAAGCGGAAGAGCGGGCGCGGCACCGTCGTCGCACAGTACGACGTGCCCCGGAGCCTGCCGCCCCTGATCGCCGCCTCGGTGGCGGGGACGTCGACGAGCGCGCCTGCAGCCGAGATCGTGCATCTCGCGGTCTCGGGCGCGATCCGGATCGAGGAGGGCGAGGAGACCCGGGGGCTGTTCGGCCCGAAGCAGGGGCAGCCGGTGCTCCGCGTGCTGGACCCCGCCCGGGCCGAGGATCCGCTGGACCGGACGACCATGCGGCACCTGTTCGCGACGCTCGAGCCCGGCGTCGCGTTCGAACTGCCCCAGAAGGACGATGCGTTCGGGAAGCGGATGAGCGAGCTCGCCTCGATGGGCGGGAAGGAGGCGCTGCAGCGCGGATACTTCACCAAGGAGCGCAGCCCGGCCGGTCGGGTCCTCGGATTCGTCGCGCTCGGGCTGGCCGTCGTCATCGCCGTGCTCACGGTGCTCGGATTCGCATCGGGACGCGAGTCGGCGGTTCCCGTGATCGGCATCATCGCGGGCTTCCTCTCGTTCGCCTTCGGCATCGCCGCGATCTCGAAGCAGCGCGTCTACACGCCGGTCGGCGCCGAGTGGCGGGAGTACCTGGAGGGCGTCGAGCTCTTCATCAAGGTGGCCGAGGCCGACCGTCTGCAGATGCTGCAGTCCTACCAGGGCGCCGAGCGGCGGCAGGACGGCACGGTCGACGTGATCGAGCTCTACGAGAAGCTGCTGCCCTACGCGATGCTCTTCAACCTGGAGAAGGAGTGGAGCCGCGTGCTCGAGGTGAAGTACCGCGAGCAGCCCGGCTACGTCCCGGTCTGGTACCCGGGGGTCGCGGCCCACGGCATCGGCGACCTGACGTCCACCATCTCCTCCTTCACGAGTTCGCTGACCTCGTCGGTGAGCTACACCTCGAGCAGCTCCGGAGGCTCGAGCGGCGGCGGGTTCTCCGGCGGCGGAGGCGGAGGCGGGTTCTCGGGCGGCCGCTGAGCGAGGACGCGGAGCGTTCGAGCCAGCGGCCGGTGCTGCCACTGCAGCAGCCCACGGAGCGAAGCGCGGGGTGGGCCGCTGAGCGAGGGATGGGCCGCTAGAACCCGAGCCGGCCGAGCGCCTTGGGGTCGCGCTGCCACTCCTTGAGCACCTTCACGCGGAGCGAGAGGTAGACCCGTCGCCCGAGCAGCTCCTCGATCTCGCGCCGCGCACGCTCGCCGACGTCGCGCAGCCGCGAGCCGCCCTTGCCGATCACGATGCCCTTCTGGCTGTCGCGCTCGACGTAGAGCGAGGCGTAGATCTCGAGCAGGCCGAGCTCACCCTCGCGCTTCGGATCGCGCTCCTCCCGGTCGTCCACCGTCGCCGCGAGCGAGTGGGGGAGCTCGTCGCGCACGCCCTCGAGCGCGGCCTCCCGGATGAGCTCGGCGATGCGGTCGTCCTCGCCCTCGTCGGTGGTCTGCTCGGCCTCGTACAGCGGCGGCGACTCGGGCATGAGATCCAGCAGCACGTCGGCGACGATGTCCAGCTGCTCCCCGGTCACCGACGAGATCGGCACGACCGCGTCCCACTCCCGCAGCGTTCCCAGCCTCGTCAGCTGGTCGATGATCTCGGGCCTCGACGCCTCGTCGACCTTGGTCAGGATCGCGACCTTCTTCGCACGCGGAAAGTCGTCGAGGCGGTCGTTGATGAAGCGATCGCCCGGTCCGAGCTTCTCGTTCGCCGGCACGCAGAACCCGATCACGTCGACGTCGCCGAGCGTCGCCTCGACGAGAGCGTTCAGGCGCTCGCCGAGCAGCGTGCGGGGCCGATGGATGCCGGGGGTGTCGACGATGATCAGCTGCCCGTCCGGGCGATGCAGGATCCCGCGGATCGCCCGTCTCGTGGTCTGGGGCTTCGGGCTCGTGATCGCGATCTTCTCGCCCACGAGCGCGTTCGTCAGCGTCGACTTGCCGACGTTCGGCCGCCCGACGAACGAGACGAAGCCCGCCCGGAATGCCGTCGCGTCGGTGCTCTCGGAGCGCTCCTCGTTCATGCCCTGTCCTCTCGTGCGCCGCTCCCGCGGGGGCGGGGGATCTCGCCGGCCGTCTCCTCGCGTGCGAAGCGGTCGTCGCCGGGCGCCGCGCGCTCCCCGCCGACCCAGCGCGCTCGCACGCTGATCAGCCGCTGCCTGCGGCGCTCCGTCGCGACGGCCGTGAGCTCGATGCCCTCGATGCGGACGCTGTCGCCCTGCTCGGCGAGCCGGCCGAGGTGCTTCGCGACCAGTCCGCCGACGCTGTCGACCTCGTCATCCTCGAGCTCGATGTCGAAGATCTCGCCGAGACGGTCGACCGGCAGGCGGGCGCTCACGAGGAACGAGCCGTCGGCCTCGGGGATCGCCTCGGGCGCCTCGCGGTCGTGCTCGTCGCTGATGTCGCCGAGCAGCTCCTCGATGAGATCCTCGAGGGTCACGAGCCCGGAGATGCCTCCGTACTCGTCGACCACGAGGGCCAGGTGGTTCGCCTCGCGCTGCATCTGCCGCAGCAGGTCGTCGGCGCTCTGCACCTCCGGGACGAAGATCGCCGGTTTCATGATGCGCGTGACCGGTGCGTGCTCCGCCTCCTCCGGGCGGCGCAGCACGAAGCCGCTCGCGTCCCGCAGGTAGGCGACGCCCGCCACGTCGTCGGCCTCGCCCGTGACCACCGGCACCCGGGAGTGGCGGGAGGCGAGCAGCTGCTCCAGCGCGTCCCGGACGCTCAGCTCGGCGTCGACGGTGATCATGTCGATCCGGGGCACCATGACCTCTCGGACGAGGGTGTCCCCGAACTCCACCAGCGAGTGGATGTAGTCGCGGTCGTCGTCCTCGAGCAGGGCCTGCTCGGCGGCCTGATCCACCATCGAGAGCAGCTGCTGCTCGTCTCGGATGCGAGCGCTGCCGGGGCCGCGGCCCGGAGTCACGCGATCGCCGAATCGGATGAGCCCCGTCGCGAGCGGCCCGAGGATCACCCGGATCGCGTGCACCGCCGGCGCCGAGAAGCGGATCACGGCGTCGGGGCGGTGGGTGCCGACGGTGCGGGGGCTCGACCCGACGAGCACGAATCCGAGGCCCGTCATCACGAGCGTCGCGAACACCAGCTCGATCCACAGCTGGTCGAAGGTGTAGGCGACGACGAGGGTGATCAGCACGGCCGCGAACGTCTCGGCGAACACGCGGGCGAAGCTCAGCGCGTTGAGGTGCATCGTCTCGTCGTCCGCGATCGCCCGGATCGCGCTGCTCCGCTTGGGCGACTCCTCGGCCAGGTCGAGCAGGTCGGCGCGGGAGCGCACCCCGAGCGCGGCGTCGCTCGCGGCGAGCAGGCCGCCGACGCCGAGCAGCACGGCCGCGGCGATCAGCAGCAGCGCGACGAGCCCGCCGCTCACCTCGACCTCTCGCGCATCGCGAAGCCGAGCAGCAGATCGCGCTGCAGGCCGAACATCTCGGCTTCCTCATCGGGGGTCGCGTGGTCGAAGCCGAGCAGGTGCAGGATGCCGTGGGTGAGCAGCACGCCGATCTCCTGCGCCATGTCGTGCCCCGCCGCCTCGGCCTGCACCTGGGCGACCTGCGGGCAGATGACGATGTCGCCGAGCAGGCCGGCGGGGGTCAGCGCGTCGGGCCGGCCGGGCTGCAGCTCGTCCATCGGGAAGCTCAGCACATCGGTGGGGCCGGGGATGTCCATCCACTGGACGTGCAGCTGCTCGATCGCCGCCTCGTCCACGAGCATCACCCCCAGCTCGGTGTCGGGGTGCACGTGCATCGACTCGAGCACGAACGCGGTGAGGCGCTGCAGGGAGGCCTCGTCGACCTCGACGCCCGACTCGTTGTTGATCTCGACGCTCACCGGGCGTCCCCCTTCTCGGAAGTTCCGCGGCCGCGGGCGGACCGCTCTCGGGCGGCGCGATCCCGAGCGCCCGGATCCCGAGCGCCGTCCTCGTCCGACCGCTGCTCCTCGTGGGCGGCGTAGGCGTCCACGATCCTGCCGACCAGGCTGTGCCGCACGATGTCGTCGGCGGAGAGTTCGCTGAAGTGCACGTCCTCCACGTCGTGCAGGATCCTGGACACCTGCCGCAGTCCGCTGGCCCGGAGCGGCAGGTCGACCTGCGTGATGTCGCCGGTCACCACCATCTTGGAGCCGTATCCGAGCCTCGTCAGGAACATCTTCATCTGCTCGGGCGTCGTGTTCTGCGCCTCGTCGAGGATCACGAAGGCCTCGTTGAGCGTGCGTCCGCGCATGTAGGCGAGCGGCGCGACCTCGATGGTGCCGTTCGCGAGCAGCTTCGGCACCACGTCGGCGTCCATCATCGCCCCCACCGCGTCGAAGAGGGGCCGCAGGTACGGATCGATCTTGTCCTCGAGGGTGCCGGGCAGGTACCCGAGCCGCTCCCCCGCCTCGACCGCGGGCCGGGTGAGGATGATCTTCGACACCTCCCGCCTCTGGAGCGCCTGCACGGCCTTCGCCATCGCGAGGTAGGTCTTGCCGGTGCCCGCTGGGCCGATGCCGAACACCACGGTGTTCTCGTCGATCGCGTTCACGTACTCGCGCTGCCCCTGCGTCTGCGGACGCACGGCGTTGCCGCGCACCGTCAGGATCGGCTCCGAGAGCGTGCGCGCCGCGTTCGGTCCCTGGCCCGCCTGCACCATCCGGGTCACCTCCTTCACGTCGTGCCGCGAGACGGCGCCGCTGCGACGCGCCACCTCGAGCACCTCGCCCACCACCTGCTCCGCGTGCCGCACCTCGTCGGCCGGCCCGCTCAGGGAGAGGACGTGGTCGCGCACGTGGAACTCGATGCTCGGGTGCTGCGCCTCGAGGTCGGCGATCAGCTGGTCGCGGTGGCCCAGGAAGGATGCGAGGTCGACCCCCGTCAGCAGCACCGTGCGGTGCAGCTCAGGGGTGGGAGTCGGTTCAGGATCCAACGAGTCTGCTCTCCTCGAATTCGCCGGCGAGCACGTGGGCGTGGACGTGGAACACGGTCTGCCCGGCGCTCGCGCCGTTGTTGAAGATCATCCGGAACTCGCCGTTCGCGTGCTCCTCGGCGAGCCGCTTCGCGACGGCCACCATCTCGGCGAGCGTCTCCGGAGAGCCCGCGGCGAGCTCGGTCACATCGGCGTACTCCGTGGTCTTCGGAATGACGATGATGTGCACCGGAGCCTGGGGGCTGATGTCGGGGAAGGCGAGGACCCGGTCGGTCTCCGCGAGGATCCTCGTCGGGATCTCGCCCGACACGATCTTGCCGAACACGGTTTCTGCTGCCATGCGCACAGTCTACCGGCTCGCATCCGCGGGGCGCGCTGCGGGCCGGGGTCAGAACAGGGTCGGCTGCGCGGACGGCGCTCGCCGCGCCCCTCCGCCTCCGACCCGCGGCCGCATCGCCCGGGCGAGACCGGCGGAGGCGAGCACGACCTCGGCGACGAGGTCCGCGTCTCCGGGCCGGGCCGGATCCAGCCAGTCGTCATGGAACTCGCGGGGCAGCACCAGCGGCATGCGCGGGTGCGCGCTGCGCGCCTCGCCCACCGCATCACGGGTGACCATCGAGTAGCTGAGCAGCTCGGAGCCGTCGGGCTGCGGCGAGACGGCGGTGATGGCCGCGATCCCGAACGGCGCACCGCCCGGCAGCTCGAACGTACGGCCCTTCTCGACGTACCAGGTGGCGGGCAGGATCGCGCGTCGCTGGAACGCCTGTCGCCAGCTGCGCAGCAGCTGGTCGTCGCGGGAGTTGAAGGCGGAGTAGGCGGCCGGCTCCCCACCGACGTGCAGCCACCACCAGCCGAGCACGAGCTCGCGCGGCACGCGGTGGGTGCCGGTCGCGGGCGGCGCGGCAGGCGCAGGAGACGCGTACTCCGCTCGCGGCACGATCACCGGGTTGAGGTTGCGGGCCTTGCGCCCCGTGATGCGCGCGACGCCGTCGTGCTCGGCGACCCAGGCTCCGAGCATGCGCTCGACGCTCAGGGCGTCGCGCGGGGAGACTCCGAACTCCTCGGCCGGCCGGAACCGCACCCGCGACGGGCGCGCGGCCGACCCCGTCCCACCGCCATCGATCGCTGGATCCGCCGCGTCATCCCGCACCTCGATGCCGTACACCGCGCACATGACCTCGCGCCCCGTCTCTCTGGAGTGCTCGGGCTACCAGCGGCCGAGCGCCACGTTGAGCACCGCGAGCGCCGCGGGGCCCGCCGAGGAGGTGCGCAGCACGGTGCCGCCCAGCAGCAGCACCTGGGCCCCCGCCTCCTGCAGCGCGTCGACCTCACGGTCGCTGAGGCCGCCCTCTGGACCGACGACGAGGTAGACGTCGGGCGCCGCGCCGTCGTCCGCACTCCGGCCTGCCCCATCCGCGCCATCACCCGCACTGCCTGGCTCGAGGCGGAGTCGCGCCCAGTCGCTCAGCGGCCCGGTGCCGCGGGGGTGGAGCACCACGACGCGGACGTCTCCGCTCGCCGCGAGACCGCGCAGGCCGTCGAGGGTGACGGGATCCCGCACCTCGGGGATCCGCGCGCGCAGGGACTGCTTGGCCGCCTCGCGCGCGATGCGCCGCCACTTCGCGACCCCCTTCGCCTCCTTCTCGGAGCCGCCCGGCCCGTCCCAGCGCGACACCGAGCGCTCGGCCTGCCACGGCTGGATCGCGTCGACCCCGAACTCGGTCGCCTGCTCCACGGCCCGTTCGTCGCGGTCGCCCTTCGCGAGCGCCTGCACGAGCACGAGGCGCGGCGACGGCTCGGGCTCCGACAGCACCTCCTCGACGCGCACGGTGAACCGGTCCCGCGCCGCCTCCTCCACGGTGCCGACGGCTCGCGTTCCCCGGCCATCGCCCACCATCGTGCGCTCGCCGACTCGGAGCCGGCTCACCCTGACGGCGTGCCGGGCCTCCTCGCCCGCGACGGCGACGACCTCGCCGGGCACAAGGGAGCCCGGGGGCAGCTCCTCGGCGAAGTAGAGGTTCGCCACGGCGATCAGCCCTGACGGAAGAAGCGGTCGCGGATCTTGCCGAAGAAGCTCTGATGGAACTCGCCGAGCTCGGGGGCGCCGTCCTTGCGGAGCGCCGCGAGCTGCCGGACGAGGTCCTTCTCGCGGTTCGAGAGCTTCGTGGGGGTCTCCACCTGCACGGCGATCTTCAGGTCGCCGCGCGTCGTCGTCTGCAGCCCCTGGATGCCGCGACCGCGCACCGTGATGATGTCGCCCGACTGCGTGCCGGCGGGCAGGTCGAGGCTCACCTCGCCGTCGAGCCCCTGGATGGTGGTCTGGGTGCCGAGGATGGCGTCGGTCATGCTCGCGTGGACGGTGCACAGCAGGTCGTTGCCGTCGCGGCTGAAGGTGTCGTGGTGGGTGAGCCGGAACTCGATGAAGAGGTCGCCGTTGGGCCCGCCCGCGGGGCCGACCTCGCCGCCGCCGCGCATCTGCATGCGCGTGCCGGTGTCGATGCCCGAGGGGATGTCGATCGGCAGCGTGCGCCGCTCGCGCACGCGCCCCTTGCCCCCGCACTCGACGCACGGGTGCTCGATGACGGTGCCGTAGCCCGAGCAGCTGCCGCAGGGGTGCATGGTCACGACGTTGCCGAAGAGCGAGCGCACCTGGCGCTGCACCTGCCCCTGACCGCCGCAGACGTCGCAGGTGACGGGGGCGGTTCCAGGCTGGCAGCAGCTGCCCGAGCAGGTGCCGCAGAGCACGGCGGTGTTGATCGTGATGTCGCGCTGCGCGCCGAAGACGACCTCTTCCAGCGAGACGTCGACGCGGATCATCGCGTCGTCGCCGCGCTCGGAGCGGGAGCGGGGCCCGCGCTGACCGCCGCCGAAGCCGCCGCCGCCGCCGAAGAAGGTCTCGAAGATGTCGCCGAAGCCCGCGGCCCCGCCGAACTGATCCCCGCCCGAGTCGTAGCGCTGGCGCTGCTCCGGGTCGCTGAGCACGTCGTAGGCGTGGGTCACGTCCTTGAAGCGCTCGGCCGCCTCCTCGCTCGGATTCACGTCGGGGTGCAGCTCTCGCGCGAGTCGACGATAGGCCTTCTTGATCTCCTCGGGGGTCGCCTCGCGCGACACCCCGAGTGCCTGGTAGTGGTCTGCCACGGTCTGCAGCTCCTCAGTGATCGATGGTCGATGAAATGTGTGTCGGGACGGGCTCCGCCCGGGACCGCGGTCCCGGGCGCGGTCCGGGCGATGGGCTACCCCTCGCCCAGCGCCCCGTTGAGATACCGCGCGACCGCCCGCACCGCGGCGATGTTCCCCGCGTAGTCCATGCGCAGCGGCCCGAGCACGCCGAGGCGCGACACGGAGTCGCCCTCCGTCTCGTAGCTGGAGGCGATGATCGATGCGGCTCCGAGACCGTAGGGCTCGTTCTCCCGACCGATGGAGGCGGCGACGTCGCGCTCGCCCTGCACGAGCTCGCCGAACAGACGCAGCAGGGTGACCTGCTCCTCGATGGCTTCGAGCACCGCCGGCAGGCTGCCCGCGAACTCGCCGGGACGGCTCAGGTTCGCGGCGCCCGAGATGGCGATCCGCTCGCTGCGGTTCGCCCGCAGCTGACCGTTCAGCACGGCGAGCACGCTGCGCACCAGCTCGGTCTCGTCCGGCTGCGCCCAGTCCTCGACCGTGTCGCCGAGCCTCGCGATCTCCGTCACCGCGGTCTCGACGTCGTTGCCCACGACGGCGCCGGCGATGCGCTCGCGGAGCCCGTGCACCCAGGCCTCCGTCACCTGCGCGGCCGGGAGCCGCGCGACCTGCTGCTCGACAACGCCGGTGCCGAGGATCAGCACGCACAGCACCCGGTCCTCGCCCACGGCGACGAGCTCGACGTGGCGCACGACGGTGCGCCGCAGCGAGGGGTACTGCACGACGGCGACCTGGTTGGTGAGCTGCGCGAGCAGCCGCACCGTGCGGGCCATGACGTCGTCGAGATCCGCCGACTCGCCGAGGAAGCGCTCGATCGCGGCCCGCTGGGCGGCCGACAGCGGGCGGATCCTCGCCAGGGTGTCCACGTAGAGCCGGTACCCCTTGTCGGTGGGCACCCGACCCGACGACGTGTGGGGAGCGACGATCAGATCCTCCTCCTCGAGGAGGGCCATGTCGTTGCGGATCGTCGCCGCCGAGACGCCGAAGTGGTGCCGATCGACGATCGCCTTCGAGCCGACGGGCTCGTTCGAGGCCACGAAGTCGCTGACAATGGCGTGCAGAACCTCGAGACTACGCCCTGAGACCATCATCCCTCCCTCACTGGCACTCCTCGCACTTGAGTGCCAAGTCTATCGCAGCCCGCCGACATCTCGCCCGGAGCGGGCGCGCGCTACCCGAGCAGGCGGTGCACCACCGTGTCGGCGAGCAGGCGTCCGCGGAGCGTCGGGACGATCCGCCCGCCGATCGCCGCCCGGCCGTCGATGAGGCCGTCGGCGATGAGGCCGGGGATCCCGCGCCGCTCGTCGGGCGTGAGCACCTCGGCTGGCAGGCCGTCCGCGATCCTCGTCTCGAGCAGGATCCGCTCGCTGCGCCTGGCCTCCGAGCTCAGGACCTCGCGGGCGTGCGCCGGCGAGACCCCGCGACCGATCCGCTCCGCGTAGGCGCCGGGATGCTTCAAGTTCCACCACCGCGTGCCGCCGACGTGGCTGTGGGCGCCCGGGCCGGCCGCCCACCAGTCCTCTCCAGTCCAGTAGGAGAGGTTGTGGCGAGAGCGCGTCGATCCCCCGCTCTGCCGACTGCGCGCCCAGTTGCTGATCTCGTACCACTCGAACCCGGCGTCCGCGAAGCGGGCATCGGCGAGCTCGTACATCTCGGCGTGCAGGTCGTCGTCGGGGGCGGGCACCTCTCCGCGTCTGATCCGCGCCGCGAGCTTCGTCCCGCGCTCCACGATGAGCGCGTAGGCCGACACGTGATCCGGCTCGGTCGCGAGCGCGGCGTCGAGCGACCGTTCCCAGTCGGCGACGCTCTCCCCGGGCGTGCCGTAGATCAGGTCGACGCTCACCTGCAGGCCGGCCTCCCGGGCCCACCGCGTCACGAGCGGGATGCGCTCGGGGGTGTGGGTGCGATCGAGGGTCGCGAGCACGTGCGGCACCGCCGACTGCATGCCGAAGCTCACGCGGGTGAATCCGGCGTCCGCGAGGCGCTCGAGGTAGGCCCGGTCGACCGAGTCGGGGTTCGCCTCGGTCGTCACCTCGGCGCCCTCCGCGAGCCCCCACTCGTCGCGGATGCGGCCGAGCATGACCGCGAGGTCGGTGGCCGGCAGCAGCGTGGGCGTGCCGCCGCCGAAGAAGACCGTGCTCACGCGTCGTTCGGGCAGCCCGGCGTCACGCAGCACGCGGGCGCCGAGACTCAGCTCGCGCTGGACCTGGTCCGCGTAGTCGCCCCGGCTCGTGCCGCCGAGCTCGCTCGCGGTGTAGGTGTTGAAGTCGCAGTAGCCGCAGCGCACCCGGCAGTAGGGGACGTGCACGTACACGCCGAAGGCGCGGCGCTCGGCGCCCTCGCGCACGCTCGGCGGCAGGGAGCCGTCCTCCGGCGCCGGATCGCCCTCCGGCAGGATGCTCGGCACCGCTCAGCGATCCCGCTCGTCGGCGCCGTGGGCGTCGGCGTCATGGACGTCGGCACCGGCGTCGCGGTCGTCGACACCGCGCACGTCGGTGCCCGGATCTTCGACGTCCTGCGCGTCGCGGATCTCGGCGAGGTGCGCATCGCGGGCCTCGGCGAGGTGCTCGTCGCGGGTCTCGGCGAGGTGCTCGTCGTGGGTCTCGGCGCCCTGCGGACTCTCGCCGGGCCCCGCGCCCGGGGCGAGCGAACGCAGCTGATCCTTCACCGAGGCGATCGCCGTCTTCAGCAGCGAGCGCCCCTTGATCCCGAGCAGTCCGCCGTTCGGCACGGTCAGGAAGCCTCGCGCGACGGCCCAGACGGTGTCGTCCTCGCGGTGCTCGACGGTCAGCAGCTCCTCGCCGACGACGCCCTCCTCATCCGAGGTGCCCCACGCGAAGCCGACCCGCCGCGGTTCGTCCACCGTGTAGACGACCATGACGGCCCGCGGCTCCCGCTCCTTCTCGTGCCGCAGCTTCGCCGTGGTCCCCGCCGTGAGGTAGGGCTCTCCGTCGGGGCCGAACTGGTCCTCCGCCTCGGGCGCGGGCTCGGGTCGGCCGTCGGCGTCGAAGACCACGCCGGCGTACCGTTCGCCCTCGCCGCGCACGATCTCGCTCACCTCGTACCCGGCGCCGCGCTGAGCGCCCCAGGTCATGAGGAGGCTGGACGCCGTGATGAAGCGCTCCTGGCCGCTGCCGAGACGCAGCGTCTCCTCGAAGGGCGTCATGCCCTCCGGGGGGAAGCGCAGGAGGTCGGGCGCCTTCGAGGCGCCCACGGCGGCGTACGAGGCCGGCATGCCGACGAAGCTCTGCCTGCGGCTCACTTCTTCGCCTCCTTGCCCTCGACGTCCCCGGAGAGGGCGGCGATGAACGCCTCCTGGGGCACCTCGACGCGGCCGACCATCTTCATGCGCTTCTTGCCCTCCTTCTGCTTCTCGAGCAGCTTGCGCTTGCGGCTGATGTCGCCGCCGTAGCACTTGGCGAGCACGTCCTTGCGGATCGCGCGGATCGTCTCACGCGCGATCACGCGCGCGCCGATGGCGGCCTGGATGGGCACCTCGAACTGCTGCCTGGGGATCAGCTTGCGCAGCCGCTCGGCCATCATCGTGCCGTAGTGGTAGGCGTTGTCGCGGTGGACGATCGCGCTGAAGGCGTCGACCTTGTCGCCCTGCAGCAGGATGTCCACCTTGACGAGGTCTGCCTCCTGCTCGCCCATCGGCTCGTAGTCGAGGCTCGCGTAGCCCTGGGTGCGGCTCTTCAGGTGGTCGAAGAAGTCGAAGACGATCTCGCCGAGGGGCATGCCGTAGCGCAGCTCGACGCGCTCGCCGAGGTACTCCATGCCCATGAGGCTGCCGCGCCGGCTCTGGCACAGATCCATGATGGTGCCCACGTAGTCCTTGGGGGCGAGGATCGCCACGCGCACCATCGGCTCGCGCACGCTCGCGATCTTGCCGTCGGGATACTCCGAGGGGTTCGTCACCGTGATCTCCTGCCCGTCCTCGCGGGTGACCTGGTAGATCACGCTGGGGGCCGTCGCGATCAGGTCGAGGTCGAACTCGCGCCGCAGGCGCTCCGAGATGATCTCGAGGTGCAGCAGGCCGAGGAACCCGCAGCGGAAGCCGAAGCCCAGCGCCACCGAGGTCTCGGGTTCGTACTGCAGCGCCGCGTCGGAGAGCTTGAGCTTGTCGAGCGCCTCGCGCAGGATCGGGTAGTCGCTGCCGTCGATCGGGTAGAGCCCCGAGAACACCATCGGCTTGGGATCCGTGTACCCGGGCAGCGCCTCCTGGGCGCCGCGGATCTTCGTCGTGACGGTGTCGCCCACCTTCGACTGGCGGACGTCCTTCACCCCCGTGATGAGGTAGCCCACCTCGCCGACCGCGAGCCCCTTCGTGGCCTTCGGCTCGGGCGAGGAGACGCCGATCTCGAGCGCCTCGTGCTCGGCGCCGGTCGACATCATCTGGATCTTCTCGCGAGGGGCCAGGCGGCCGTCGACCATGCGGATGTACGTGACCACGCCGCGGTACGGATCGTAGACCGAGTCGAAGATCATCGCTCGCGCCGGCGAATCCGCCGCGCCCACCGGAGCGGGCACCCGCTGCACGACGCGGTCGAGCAGCTCCTCGACGCCGGCGCCCGTCTTGCCCGAGACCGCGAGGATGTCGGCCGGGTCGCCCCCGATCAGATCGGAGATCTCTCGGGCGACGCGCTCCGGCTCCGCCGCGGGCAGGTCGATCTTGTTCAGCACCGGGATGATCTCGAGGTCGTGCTCCATCGCGAGGTACAGGTTCGCGAGCGTCTGCGCCTCGATGCCCTGCGCCGCGTCGACCAGCAGGATCGCCCCCTCGCACGCCGCGAGGGAGCGCGAAACCTCGTAGCTGAAGTCGACGTGGCCGGGGGTGTCGATCATGTTGAGCGCGTAGTCGCCGCCCTCGGCCTGCCAGTTCATGCGCACGGCCTGCGACTTGATGGTGATGCCGCGCTCGCGCTCGATGTCCATCCGGTCGAGGTACTGGGCGCGCATCTCCCGGTCCGGCACCGTGCCCGTGATCTGCAGCATGCGGTCGGCAAGCGTCGACTTGCCGTGGTCGATGTGCGCGATGATGCAGAAGTTGCGGATCATCGCGGGATCGGTGGAAGCCGGGGCCGGGGGGTTCACGCTGCGTGGAGACATTGCGAGCAATTATCCCACAGCGGCGCGGAATGCCGGGACGCCGCGAACCCGCCGGAGGACGCCGAGCGGCGGGGCGGCCCCGGAGCGACGCCGGGGGCGACCCCGGGGCGACCCCGGGGGCCGCGACCGATCTGCGATGATGACGCCATGGCACGCGTCGCAGCTCTCTCCCGCTACCCGGTCAAGGGCTTCACCCCGGAGCCCCGGGAATCACTCACCGTGCAACCCGACGGCCGCATCGCCGGAGACCGGGTGCTGGCCTTCCGGTTCGCCGATGCCGCGGTGCCCGAGCGGCGGGACGGCCTCGACTACTGGCCGAAGGCGAAGGGCCTCGCGCTGCAGGACTTCCCGTCTCTGGCCGCGCTGCGGCTCTCCTACGACGCCGACGCGCAGCGCGTCCGGATCGGGATCGGCGACGAGGAGCTGGTCGAGGCGGGCCTCGACGCCGCCGGACGGGCCGAGCTGGTGGGGGCCGTCACCGACTTCGTGCTTGCGAGCCCCGAGGCGAAGCGGCTGCGCAGACCGGGGCGGCTCCCGCTCGTCCTCGTGGGTGACGGCGTGCGATCCAGGTTCCAGGACCGCCCGCGGGGCTACGTGTCCCTGCATGGCGGAGCGAGCCTCGCGGCGCTGAACGCGGCGCTCGGAGGCCCCGTGGACGATCGGAGATTCCGCTCCAACGTCGTCGTCGACGGCCTCGAGGCCTGGGAGGAGCTGGAGTGGCGGGGACGGGTGCGGATCGGCGACGTCGCGTTCTCGACGGAGGAACCGATCGTGCGCTGCCTCGCGACCCACGCCAACCCCGACACCGGGGTCAGGGACGCGCCGGTGCTCACCGCGCTGACCCGGCGACTGGGGCAGCGCGAGCCCACGCTCGGCCAGCTGCTGCTGCCCGTCGGAACCGGAGGCGTGATCCGGATCGGCGACGAGGTGAGCGTCGAACGGTGAGGTGGAGCGGCGAGCGACCGTCTCGTGCTCCGAACACGCCGGGAGGCCCGTGTACCCCGACCGCCCGTCTTCTGGTAAAGTTGATTCTTGGCTTGCGTGTGGTTACACCACACAACCCGCGAGGTGCCCTCTCTCGCCGCGCGGAACAACCCGTCAAACTCCTAGGTTGTAAGGAACAGAACCCAACGTGGCAAACATCAAGTCGCAGATCAAGCGCATCAAGACCAACCGCAAGGCGACCGAGCGCAACAGGGCGTACAAGAGCGAGCTCCGCACCTACGTCCGCGCGGCCCGCGAGGCCATCGCCTCGGGCGACAAGGCTGCCGCCGAGGCGAAGCTGCAGGCCGCAAGCCGCAAGCTCGACAAGGCCGTTTCGAAGGGCGTGATCCACAAGAACCAGGCCGCGAACCGCAAGTCGAAGCTCGCCACGCAGATCGCCGCTCTCTGAGCGCAGCGCCTCCGCGAACGCGCGAACGAGAAGGGCCCCGCCGCACGGCGGGGCCCTTCTCGTGTTTCGGGCGAAGTTCTCGCATTCCGCTCGGAGCTCATCACGTCCGACGGCGGCCCGGGCATCCGAGCGCGTCAGTCGTCGCGCAGATCCTCCTTGGCCTCGTTCTTCGCCTTCACCGAGTCGCGCTCGGCCTCCGCACGCCTCACCTCGGCCTCGGCGCGCGCTTCATCGGCCTTGTCCTTCAACCGGTCGACGCCGTCCTCGACCGCTCGGCCGGCCTTCTTGGCCGCGGCCTCGACGGTCTCCTTCGCGTTGTCCAGAATCCCCATGCTGGTCCCCTTTCACGAGTGGTACCCCCACGCTATTCCGGTTGCCGCAGGGTTTCCAGTGCGGCCGCCGGTTCTCAGCATCGGCCCAGGCTCCCGGCGCCGGTGCGCCCTCACCGCGCCCGGCCCACCTCGCGCCCTCTGCGCGCGACGAAGAGCAGGTAGCGCTCGAGGGCGTACTCGGGGTCTCGACTTCCCCCCTTGAGCAGCCACTCGGTCTCGGCGGCCAGGTCGATGCACCGGGCGAGGTCGCTCTCCCGCCATCCGCGCACCTCGCGCTGCGCGCGATCGACCTGCCAGGGCGCCATGCCCAGCTCCTTCGCGAGCTGGCCGCTGCTCCCTCCGGCCCCGAAGACGCGCGCCATCGCCCGCACCTTCATGTTCAGCGCGGCGAGCATCGGGATCGGGTCGGTTCCCGTGGACAGCGCCTGCCGCAGCAGCACGAGCGCGTCGGCGGCGCGTCCGGCGGTGGCGGCGTCGGCGACCTTGAACGCATTCGTCTCCACCCGGCCCTCGGTGGAGTGTCCGACCTCCTCCTCCGTGAGGCGCGTCCCCGCATCGGAGACGAGCTGCGCGCAGGCTCCCGCCAGCTCTCCGATGCCCCCGGCGTATGCCGCCACGAGCATGCGCAGCGCTCCCGGCGTGATCTGCGCCCCCAAGCGGCGGAACTCGGCCTGCGCGAAGGCCAACCTGTCCTGGTCCTTCTTGATCTCGGGGCAGACGACCTCGACCCCGTCGGCGGCGCCTCCGCGTACCAGGTCGAGCAGCGCCTTGCCTCGTTGGCCTCCGGCGTGCCGCAGCACGAGCGTGGTGTCCTCGGCGGGCTGCTCGAGATACCGCTTCGCGTCGGCGAGGAAGGCGTCGGAGCTCTTCTCGACCGCCTCGACCCGGATGAGTCGCGGCTCGGCGAACAGCGAGGGGCTCGCGACGGTGAAGAGCTCCCCCGCGGCGTAGCCGGCGGCGTCGATGTCGTGCACCTCGAGCTCGGTCTCCCCCGCCCGCAGCGCCTCGCGGATGGCCTGGCTCGCGCGGTCCGCGAGGAACCCCTCGGGGCCGCTGATCAGCACCACCGGCGCCGGGCGCGCCTCGGTCCACTTGAGCTGCGGGATCTTCGCCTTCGCACCGCTCTTCGCCCCGGTGCTTCCACGTGCTGCTGCCACCCCCACAGCCTATCCCCAGCCGCCCGCGCGGCCCTCGATGGACATCGGGCCCCGCGCCGAATGGTAACGAAAAGGTAACGAAGGAGGAGTGTCTGAACGGGCCCGTGTCCCACCCCCGGACTTCCCAGTGAGCCTCTGGCGCTGAGCGTTCCCGATCGGGCGTCTGCACCCCCGCGCAGGGGCGGGAATCGCGGCTTCCCCGGCTTGACGCGGAATCGACGCTCGTTATGTTGGGACGGGTGACAACGACACTCGCAGAACCGATGACCACCGCGGAGGCCGATGTCGATATTCGGATTCCCACGATGGAGGACGGGCAGCACCTGTGGGCGCTCGCCCGCGATTCCCGCGTGCTCGACCTCAACTCCAGCTACTCGTACCTGCTCTGGTGCCGCGACTTCGCCGAGACCTCGGCCATCGCGACCGTCGCCGACGATCCCGCGGGCTTCGTGACCGGCTACACCCGCCCCGAATCGCCCGAGACGCTCATGATCTGGCAGATCGCGGTCGGCGAGCGGCACCGCGGGCGGGGACTCGCCCTGCAGATGCTCGAGGAGCTCGTCGACCGCACCGGCACAAGCCGCCTCGAGACCACGATCACCGCGGACAACGACGCGTCGAGCCGCCTCTTCGCCGCGTTCGCCGAGCGACGCGGCGCCGCCTGCGTCAGCAGGCCCCTCTTCACCGAGGAGCTGTACCCCGATCGGCACGACACGGAGTTCCTGTACGAGATCGAGCCGGTCGCCTGATCGCCGCCGGAGGCGGCCGGGCTCGGGAGTTCCCGGGCGAGCGCCATCGTGCGCGCTCCCGCTCCCGGACGACCGCACGAGAAAGGAAAGCAGACCTCACCATGACCGACATCTTCGACACCCTCGAATCCGAGGTGCGCAGCTACTCGCGCTCCTGGCCAGCCGTCTTCACCCGAGCCGAGGGAGCCCGCCAGTGGGCGGAGGACGGCGGCGAGTACGTCGACTTCTTCGCCGGAGCGGGGGCACTCAACTACGGCCACAACAATCCCGCCGTGATGGAGCCGCTCATCCGCTACCTCCAGTCGGGCGCGGTGCTCCACTCGCTCGACATGAAGACCCCGGCAAAGCGGGAGTTCCTCGAGACCTTCCGGGACCTGATCCTGCGTCCGCGGCATCTCGACTACCGGGTGATGTTCCCCGGACCGACCGGCACGAACACCGTGGAGGCGGCGCTCAAGCTCGCCCGCAAGGTCACGGGGCGTCAGCACATCCTCTCGTTCACCAACGCCTTCCACGGCATGACCCTCGGCTCGCTGTCGGTCACTGGGAACTCGATGAAGCGGCAGGGGGCCGGGATCCCGCTGACCAACAGCTCGAAGATCCCGTACGACGACTACCTCGACGGCGAGACCCCGGATCTCCTCTGGCTCGAGCGGGTGCTCGAGGACTCCGGATCCGGCGTCGACAGGCCGGCGGCGATCATCGTGGAGACGGTGCAGGGCGAAGGCGGGGTGCGCGCGGCCCGCGCCGACTGGCTCCGCGGACTCTCGGAGCTGTGCCGCCGGCACGGCATCCTGCTCATCGTCGACGACGTGCAGGCGGGGTGCGGACGCACCGGCTCCTTCTTCAGCTTCGAGGAGTCCGGGATCGTGCCCGACATCGTCTGCCTCTCGAAATCCATCTCGGGATCGGGGCTGCCGATGGCGCTCACCCTGTTCAGACCCGAACTCGACGTCTGGGCACCCGGGGAGCACAACGGCACGTTCCGCGGGAACGCCCCAGCCTTCGTCACCGCGACCGCGGCGCTGCGCACCTACTGGGCCGACGCATCCTTCCAGAATCTGCTCGGAGGCACGGTGGCCCAGCTGCAGCGGTGGATGCAGTCGATCGTGGCCGAGGTCGACGGCGCGAGCATCCGCGGTCGCGGTCTGCTGGCCGGGATCTGCTTCGAGAATCCCGGCACGGCCGAGCGGGTGGCCGCCGAGTCGTTCGCCAGCGGTCTGCTGGTCGAGACCTCCGGCCCGCGGAACGAGGTGCTCAAGCTGATGCCGCCGCTCACGATCAGCACGCGCGATCTCGACGCGGGGTTCGAGATCCTCGCGGCCGCCGTGCGAGCGCAGACCCGAGAACCCGAACCGGCCGGCGTCTGAACGCGGCCGCCCGCCCCTGCCACCGTTTCCGCACCGAGGAGGAACACCGAACATGCACGTCATCGATCTCCACGATCTCGACGACACCGACCGCGACGTGAAGTCGGAGACCTGGCGCAGCCGGCGCATGGTCCTCGCGAAGGAGGGCGTCGGCTTCTCCTTCCACGACACCGTCATCTACGCCGGCACCACGTCGACCTTCCACTACCAGAACCACGTCGAGGCGGTCTACTGCGTGCAGGGCGAGGGCACCCTCACGAACGAGGAGACCGGCGAGGTCTTCCCGCTGCGCGACGGCACCATGTATCTGCTCGACGGCAACGAGAGGCACTCGGTGCGCGCCCGGTCCGAGCTGCGCATGGCCTGCGTCTTCAATCCGCCCGTCACCGGTCGCGAGGTGCACGACGAGAACGGCGTGTACCCGTTGGTCACGGAGGACGATCGGAGCGCGTGAGCGGCGCACTCGCCTCGCCGCGCAGTTCACCCCGCCTCCGCACTCGCCGCACCCGGCTCGCTCGGCCCGCGCCCGCACTCGCTGCACTCGCGGTACTCGCCTCACCCGGCGCGCGCTGCCCACGCCCGCAATCGCCCCGGCTCGCCGGCGATCGCGACCGATCCGTGCCGGTCGGTGCGCAGCGCGGCGATGCCGGAGGCCGCGAGGTCGGAGAGCACGTCGGGGTGCGGATGTCCGTAGCCGTTGTCCTCGCCGGCGGAGATCAGCCCGTACTCGGCTCCGCTCGCCGCGAGGATGCGGGGATCCTGATCGCGGGATCCGTGATGCGCGATCTTCACGACGTGGGCCGAGAGGTCGAGGCCCGACGCCAGGAGAGAGACGTGCTCCTCGCGGCCGGTATCCGCGAGGAGCAGCGCCGTGAGGTCGCCGGCACGCACGCGCAGCACGACGCTCGCGGCGTTGCTGTCGCTCGGCACGACATCCGGCCTCGGCGCCAGCACCTCCCATCCGAGGCCCCGCCCGCCCCCGAGCCCACCGCTCATCCCGGCGGTGCCGACGGTCGTCCGCACCGCCGCGGCCTCGAGCTGCCGCACGACGGCCCGATCCGCACCGCCCTGAGCGTGGGGCGGAGCGATCAGCGCGGCCTCGACGCGTTCGGCCACGGCCGAGAGCGCGCCGACGTGGTCGCGATCGTCGTGCGTGAGGACGAGCAGGGCGATGCTCCGCACGCCGAAGCGATCGAGGCAGGCGCCCAGCAGCTCGGGGTCGTCGCCGGTGTCCACGAGCATCACCGCATCAGGCCGGTCGGGATCGCGCAGCAGGAGCGCGTCGCCCTGCCCGACGTCGCACGCGACGACGCTCCAGTCCGCGGGCGTGCCGATCCGCTCGACGAGCGGCGCCGCAGCGGTGACCGAGACGAAGATCCCCGCCGAGGCGCAGGCGAGCAGGGCGACCGCTGCCCGCTGAGCCCGAGACCGCCCGATCGCCCGTTCCCAGGGGGCGCGACGGGGGCGCGGCGTGCCGCCGGGCAGCGCGATGCGGCCCGTGGCGACCGCCCAGCCGAGCAGCGCGGCGCCCTCGCACGCCGCGAGCAGGAGGGCGCCCGCCCATCCCTCCGGCCAGTGCCACCGGGCGAGCGGGAGAGCGGCGGTCACCTCCGCCGTCGCCGCGACCCAGCGCGCCGGGATGCTCGCCAGGCCGACGGCCCACTCCCCCGCCATCGCCGCGAACGGCAGCAGCAGCATGCCGAGCAGACCGATTCCCGTGCCGAACGGAGCCGCGGGCGCCGCGAGCACGTTGGCGAGGATCCCCGATGCGGGGAGGCCCGGCTGCAGCAGGAGCAGGAGCGGACCGCAGGCCAGCTGGGCGGCGATCGCGATGGAGATCGGGAGCGTCAGCGCCCGCGGAGCCCGCGGCAGACCGGGCACCCGCACGAGGCGACGCAGTCCGCGGTCGATCGAGGGAACGAGGAGCAGGATGCCGGCGGTCGCCGCGACGGAGAGCGCGAAGCCGGGCTGCAGCGCCTGCCAGGGGTCGGCGACGAGCAGCACGAGCATCGCGATGCCGAGCGAGGGCAGGGAGACGGCGCGCTTGCCCCCGAAGCCCGACACCAGGATGACGGCGGCCATGACCGCCGCGCGCTGCACGCTCGCGTCGGGACCGACGACGACGACGAAACCGGCGAGCACGGCGGCGGCGATCGCCGGCCGCAGTCGGAAGCCGGCGCCGAGACGCGAGGCGCACCAGATCGCCGCTCCGCAGATCAGGGAGATGTTCGACCCGGAGACCGCCGTGAGGTGCGTGAGCGAGCTCGCGAGCATCTGCTCCTCCAGCTCCTCCGGCACGAGCGAGGTGTCGCCCACGGCGAAGCCCGGCACGAGTTCCGCCCCCGGGACGCGCTCCGCCGCGGTCCGCAGCCGCTGCCGCAGCTCGGCCGCGGCGGTTCCGGCGGCCTCCCGAAGCCCGCCGCCGCTTCCCGCCGGGAGGCCGATCTCCGGCGCCGGCGCCTCCGAGAACGCCCGCACGGCGACGCCGTAGGCCGCCGCGGAGCCGGGATCGAGGCGCTCGAGGTGGCCTCGGATGCCGAGCCGGGTGCCCGGCCCCCACCGCTCGATCTCGTCGTCGAACCACAGCAGGACGGGCACGGCGCCGCTCGCGGCCTCGACCTCCGCCCGGGCCCACCCCCGGCTGCCGAAGGCCGTCCGCGTCGCTTCGGGGTAGCCCGTGAGGACGGCCCGCAGGGCGACGACGGTGCGCTGCTCCGCGGCGAGGGCGAGCCCCGGGTCGGACCTCGCCGCCTCCTTCGCCTCGATGCGCGCCCCGAGCACGAGGAGCACGGCGCAGCCCACGGCCCCGTAGCGCAGCAGTCTCCTGCCGACGCGAGCGACGGGGCGCGCTCTGCCCGCGTCGCGATGGAGCGCCGCCAGCAGCAGCCCCGCGCCCGTGACGCCGGCTCCGAGAGCGATCCAGCGCCCCGTCCCGGGCAGCACGACGGCTGCGGCGGCGACCGCCCAGCCGAGCAGGGCCGGGCCGAACAGCCGCCATTGCCCCGGCGGAGAGCGGGCCGCGCGTCCGTCGAGCCCCATCAGACCGCCACCCGATCCCGCAGGCCCTCGAGCGTCTTGACTCCGATCCCGGAGACCTCCAGCAGCTGATCGACGCTGGCGAAGCCGCCGTTCGCCCCACGCCAGTCGATGATCCGTTGCGCGAGCGCCGGACCCACCCGGGGCAGCGTCTCGAGGGCGGCCGCATCGGCGGTATTCAGGTTCACGAGGCCGGTGCCGATAGCGGCTCCGCCGACGCCGGCCTCCGCCTCAGAAGAGGCGCCGGGGCCTCCGCCTGGAGCTGCGCCCGGCGCGGTCCCTGCAGCAGCTGCGGCAGCCGTCTCCGCGTCGGGAACGAGGATCTGCTCGCCGTCCGCGACGACCCTTGCCAGGTTGACACCCGAGAGCACCGCCTCCGGCGTCGTGCCTCCTGCGGCGTCGATGGCCGCCTCGACCCGAGCGTCGGCCGGCAGCTCGTACACGCCCGGGTCGTTCACCTCGCCGACCACGTGCACGAACACCTCGCCGGTCGGGTCACCCGTGTTCGCTCCCCTCGACGTGCCGGTCGCATCGGCAGTGTCGCCGGAGTCGGAGTCGACCCCGGTCGCCGCGGAACCGCCCTCGGAGAGCGACGCCGCTGCCCGGTCAGCGTCGAGTGCCGCCCCGAGCGGATCGTGCGGCTTCGCCATCACCACGACGATGGCGATGACCACGGCCGCGACGAACACGACGGCGCCGGCGAGAGCGGGCACCGAGACGGCCCTCGACAGGCGCTGCCTCAGCGTCGGCGGCGGGCGCCAGTTCAGGGGCTCGGGAGGCTCCCCGCTCGGGTCGGGGTCCGCGTCTGCCGAGGTTCGATCGGAGTCCGCCCCGCGACCGTCGCCGGTGCTCCGGGCGTCGTCGACCTCCTCGGCGCGGAGGCGCACGGGCTGTTCGGCGCGGAGGCGCACGGGCTGTTCGGAGCCGCTCCGCGCGGCGAGGAGACGATCCGCGAGCCCGAGGCCCGCGGCGCTCTCCTCACCGTGCGCCCCTCTGCGACCGGGAAGGTCTCGTGTTGCCGTCATGCCGCAACGTTAGGTCGCGCGACGCCTCTCAGGCTCGCGAGCAGCCTCCGATGTGGAGGACGCGCCGCTCGACGGGCGGGAACGCGGTCTGTGGACGAGAGCGATCAGCGCGCGGACACGCATCGGAGCCCCGGGCGGGAGGAACCGGCCGACCGAGCACCACCCGGCCGACCGAGCACCACCCGGCCGACCGAGCACCACCCGGCCTGAGCCGCCCCTATGCCGCGGGCTTCGTCGCGATGCTCACGATCTTCGGCACGCGCACGACGACGTTCACCACGGCACGATCCCCGACGGCGCGCTGCACCGCGGCCGAGGCGCGCGCGGCGGCCTCCGCGTCCTCGGCGGACACCGAGGCCGGCAGCGTCAGGCGATCCCGGACCTTGCCATCGACCTGCACGACGAGGGTGATCTCGTCCTCGACCAGCAGCGCGGGGTCGGCTTCGGGCCAGGTCACGAGGGCCACGGTCGGCTCGTGGCCCAGCTTCGCCCACATGTCCTCGGCCGTGTAGGGCGCGAAGAGCGAGAGGATCACCGCGATCGCCTCGACCGATTCCCGCACCGCGGGGTCGGCCGCGCCGCACCCGGAGTCCACGGCCTTGCGGGTGACGTTGACCTGCTCCATGAGGCGCGCCACGACGACGTTGAACTTGTACTGCTCGACGAGGCCGGGTGCGTCGGCGAGCAACCGGTGAGTGGCCCGGCGCAGCGCGGCGTCGCCGGAGGCGAAGGACGCTCCCGGCGCCGATCCCGAACCCTGCACGTCGTCGGCGAGCCGCCAGGCACGCGCCAGGAACTTCGCCGAGCCCTGCACCGACACGTCGGCCCAGTCGATGTCATCCTCGGGCGGACCGGCGAAGGCCAGCGTCACGCGCAGCGCGTCGGCGCCGTGATCCCGCAGCTCGGAGGCGAACTCGACGAGGTTGCCCTTCGACTTCGACATCTTCGCGCCGTCGAGCAGCACCATGCCCTGGTTCAGCATGTCGAGGAACGGCTCCTCGAAGTCGATGTAGCCGAGATCGTGCATCACCTTCGTGATGAAGCGCGAGTAGAGCAGGTGCAGGATCGCGTGCTCGACGCCGCCCACGTACTGGTCGACGGGGGCCCACTTCTTCGCCTCGGCAGGATCGAACGCCTGCGTGCCGTCGTTCGCCGAGAGGAAGCGGAAGTAGTACCACGAGCTGTCGACGAAGGTGTCCATCGTGTCGGGATCCCGGGTCAGAGTCGCCCCCGTCTCGGGATCGACGACGGTCGCCCACTCGGTCGCGCCGCCGAGCGGCGAGGTGCCCTTCGGCTTCAGGTCGAGCCCCTCGGACGAGGGCAGCACGACCGGCAGCGCGCTCTCGGGGACGGGCTGCATCGAGCCGTCCTCGGCGTGCAGGATCGGGATCGGGGTGCCCCAGTAGCGCTGGCGCGAGATCAACCAGTCGCGCAGGCGGTAGGTGGTGGCGGCGCGGCCGGTGCCGCGCTCCTCGAGGATCTCGACGGCGCGCGCGATCGCGTCGGCCTTCGACAGCCCGTCGAGCTCGGCCGAGTTGACCAGCGTGCCGTCGCCGGCGAGCGCGACGCCGCTCTCGACCGGATCCGGAAGCGACTCGCCGTCTTCGCCGCGCACGTCGAGCACCACGCGCACGGGCAGCTCGAACTTCAGCGCGAAGTCGAGGTCGCGCTGGTCGTGGGCGGGCACCGCCATGATCGCGCCGTGGCCGTAGTCGGCGAGCACGTAGTCGGCGGCCCAGACGGGGATCCGCTCGCCGTTCACCGGGTTCACCGCGAAGTGGTCGAGGAAGACGCCCGTCTTCTCGCGGTCGGCGTTCTGCCGGTCGATCTCGCTCTGCTTCTGCGCCTGCTCGAGGTACGCTTGGAACTGCATGCGCACCTCGGGCGAGGCGCCCGCCGCGAGCTCCGCGGCGAGGTCGGAGTCGGGGGCGACGACCATGAAGGTCGCGCCGTGCAGGGTGTCGGGGCGCGTGGTGAAGACCGGCACGCGCTGCTCGCGGCCCTCGATCTCGAACTCGACCTCGGCGCCGCGCGAGCGGCCGATCCAGTTGCGCTGCATGTTCAGCACCTTGGTCGGCCACTTGCCTTCAAGCTGGTCGAGGTCGTCGAGCAGGCGGTCCGCGTAGTCGGTGATGCGGAAGTACCACTGGGTCAGCTTCTTCTTGACGACGACGGCGCCCGACCGCTCGGACGTGCCGTCGGCGAGCACCTGCTCGTTCGCCAGCACGGTCTGATCCACCGGATCCCAGTTCACCCAGCTGGCCTTGCGGTAGGCGAGGCCCTTCTCGTACATCTTGAGGAAGATCCACTGGTTCCACTTGTAGTACTCGGGATCGCTCGTGTGCAGCACACGGCTCCAGTCGAAGGAGGGGGCGTAGACCCGGAACGACGCCTTCTGCTGCTCGATGTTCGCGTAGGTCCACTCGCGCGGATCCACTCCGCGTTTGATCGCGGCGTTCTCGGCGGGCAGGCCGAAGGAGTCCCAGCCGATCGGGTGCAGCACGTCATAGCCGCGTCCGCGCCAGTAGCGCGCGAGGATGTCGCCGAAGCAGAAGGCCTCGGCATGCCCCATGTGCAGATCGCCCGAGGGGTAGGGGAACATGTCGAGCACGTACTTCTTCGGGCGATCGTCGCCCGCCTTACCCGCCTCGAACGGCCGCAGATCCTCCCACACCGGAAGCCAGCGATCCTGGATCGCCCGGAAGTCGTAGCCCTCGGCCTGCCGGTCCTGCTGCTCGCTCACACACACCTCGATTTAGTTCGGGATCGGCCCGCGTTCAGGCGGGCACGCACACATTCTTCAAGAATACCCGAGCGCCGCGAGCAGGGGCGCTGCCTTCAGCTCCTTCTCCCCGAGCTCCCGCTCGGGATCGCTGTCGACCGTGATCCCGCCGCCGGCACCGACGCGCGCGCTGCCGGTGCCAGTGGCACTGGTGCCGGTGCCAGGGGCGCCGGCGTCGCGAGTGCCGTCAGCAGCGCGGACACCGCGAGCGGCGATACCGCGGAGCTCGATGCTGCGGATCGTCATCGCGAGTTCGGCGTCCCCGCCGTCGTCGACCCAGCCGAAGCACCCGGAGTAGAGACCTCGCGGCCCGCGCTCGAGAGCCGCGAGGATCTCGACGGCCCGGCGCTTCGGAGCGCCGGTCATCGATCCGCCGGGAAAGCACGCCTCGACCGCGTCGAAGACATCGGCGTCGGCGCGGAGCATTCCCGCGACCGTGCTGACGAGCTGGTGCACGTGCGGGTGCGTCTCGACGTCGAGGAAGCGCTCGACGCTCACCGTTCCCGGTCCGCACACCCGGCTCAGGTCGTTGCGCATGAGGTCGACGATCATGAGGTTCTCGGCGCGCTCCTTCGGATCCGCCGCGAGCTCGGCGCGCAGCTCGGCGTCGCGCTCGGGCGACACGTCGCGCGGGCGGGTCCCCTTGATGGGGTGGGTGCGGATCCGCCGATCCCGCACGCTCAGAAACCGCTCGGGGCTCGCACTCACGAGCGCACGATCGCCCGCGACGACCACACCGCCGCGCACGGCGCCGCCGCGCTCCCGCAGCCGGAGGAAGAGCCCGAGCGGGTCGAAGTCGCCCGGAACCTCGGCGGTGTCGGTGAGGCAGAGCACGTAGGCGTCGCCGTCGCGGATCGCCGAGCGGCACGCCTCGACCTCCTCGGCGTACGCGGTCTCGGTGCTGCGCCAGGTGGGACGCGGCCCCGCCGCATCCCGTTCTTCGGCTCTCACCGTCGTTTCGGATCGTTCCGGGCGATCCGAGCCGAAATACGGGTGAAAGCCGAGATACGGGACGCGGTCGAGGCGCGGAGGGGCGGGAGAGGCTCCCGAGCCCGCGTTCGGCTCGGCGAGCGCAGCACCGGGCGCGCCGGGAAGCTCACCGAGCAGCTCCGCGAGTGCCGCGGCATCGCCCCGCAGCTCAGCGGTCCCGCTCTCGTGGTCGACCGCGAGCACACCGTCCACGCGCAGCGCGAATGCGGCGGGAACGGCGTCGGGCAGTGGATCGAGCCCCATCAGCGTCACCCCGAATTCGTAGCCCAGCGCCACCACCCAGCCATGATGCAGCCCCGCGCCCCGATCTCCCCCGGGTTCCGGGTGCTCGGCCCTGAGACCGGCGAGGAACTCCCGCTCGCCGCCAGGCTCAGCGATCCGCAGCTCGCTCGCGACGCCGAGGGTGCTCACCCGGGGTTCGCCCGGCGCCGCGGTCTCGCCGTCGAACCAGAACCAGGGCCGCTCGGCACCGGCGAGCGAGCGAGCGACGGCCGCAGGATCCTCGGGGCAAGTGACGGGGCAGGGCACGGAGCGCGCCGCCCCAGCCGGCTCCCCGCTCGGCGGCCCGTCCGTCTGCTCCACGGTCATCAGCGTAGTGGGCCGAGCCGGGCACCGATGGTACGTTCGGTGCATGCCGGCCTCCCCCTCACGCGACCGATCGCCGAGCGCCCTCGCCGGCTCGCTGCTCGTGGCGGACTCCTTCCGCGTGCGCACGAACCCGCGCACCGGCGTCGCCGAGGTGCGCGGGCTGGACCGCCATCGCGACCGCTTCGCGCGGTCGGTGCTCGCGTGCTGGCCCGGCGCCGCGGAGCGGGAGGCCGAGATGCGCCCGGCCGTCGAAGCGCTCATCGGGGAGTACGGGGCGGAGCGCGGAACGGCCTCGTTCATCTGCAGCGTGCGCCGCCCGGAGGAGGAGCGGCTCCTGCGGGGCGTCGACGCCTTCCTCGACGACGCCCTGGCGCGGATCGCGGAGTACGGCGAGGGGTTCCCGCGTCTCGAACTCCGGGGCGACGGCGACCGCGATCCCGAGCTGGGCCTCGCACTGCGCCCGCTGCCCGAGCTGCACGACACGATCGAGCTGCGGACGGCGGGGCACGTCGGTGTCGAGCGTGCCGGAGTCAAGGGCCCGAACATCTCCCGCTACTCGGCGCTGAATCGGGAGCTCGGAGCCGAGGCGCTGCTGCTCGACCCCCGGGGGCGCGTGCTCGAGGGGACGACGACGAGCCTCGTCTGGTGGACCGACGGCGGTGACGGATCGGGCCACTACGTCGATGAGCCGTGGGGATCGAACGCAGCCGCGGATCGAGTGGGCTCGATCACCGAGGAGCTGCTGCGCGAGGCCGCCCAGAAGCGGCTCGTCGGGCGTCGTCCGAATCGCAGGCGCACGGGCGCCCTCTCCGCAGGACGACCGACACCGGCCGAACTCTCGCAGCACGAGGTGTGGGCGGTGAACGCGCTGCACGGGATCCGCGTCGTCACCCGCATCGACGACGTCGCGCTTCCGGCGCCCGATGCGGATCGGCTGCGGTGGTTCCGCGACGCGCTCGATCGCGCCTGGCAGCCGCTGACGCCGCGCAACTGAGCAGGAGCGCGGCCGGGCAGACCCTCGCCTGAGCAGGGCCTCGTCCCTCTCGCCGCTCGGAGCACCTAAAGTGATATCATTTTTATATCACCCAGCGAAGGAGCGCAGATGACGACGAACCCCGTACCCGCACCGCAAGAGATCGGCCCGGTGAACGCCGAGCCCGTCGGCCACGACGGCATCCGCGTCGACGTCGACGAGCGCCCCGCGTGGCACGGCGGCTCGGGCATCGCACTTTCCCTGTTCCTCCTGAGCATCGTCGCGTTCCTCGGCGGCGTCGTGCTCGTGATCCGCGGCGGCGTGATCCTCGACGACGGCGGCTCGGGCGTCATCGCGGGCCTCAGCATCGCGATCGGCATCCTGCTCGCGATCGTCAGCCCGTGGGTGTGGGGCATGGTGACGATCGTCGCCCCCGGCCAGACCTCGGTGCGGCAGTTCTTCGGCCGCTACGTCGGCACCATCCGCAGCACCGGCATCAGCCTCGCCGCACCCTTCACGACCGGCAAGAAGGTCTCGGTCCGGGTGCACAACTTCGAGACGAACGAGTTGAAGGTCAACGATTCCGACGGTAATCCGATCCACATCGCCGCGATCGTGGTGTGGCAGGTGGCCGACACCGCGAAGGCCGTCTTCGCCGTCGAGGACTACAACGAGTTCATCGAGACCCAGGCCGAGGCGGCGCTGCGCCACGTCGCGACGACCCACCCGTACGACGAGCCCGGCCCGGGCGAGCAGTCGCTGCGCGGGAGCACGGATGTCGTCTCGGCCGAGCTCGCGGAGGAGGTCGCCGCGCGCGTCGCGCTGGCCGGCCTCGAGGTGCTCGAGGTGCGCATCTCCTCGCTGGCCTACGCCCCCGAGATCGCCCAGGCCATGCTGCAGCGGCAGCAGGCGAGCGCCATCATCGCGGCCCGCGAGAAGATCGTCGAGGGCGCCGTGACGATGGTGGATCAGGCGCTCGACCGCCTCGAGCGGGAGGACATCGTCGCGCTCGACGACGAGCGGCGGGCGCAGATGGTGTCGAACCTCCTGCTGGTCCTGACGAGCGAGCAGCGGGCGACCCCCGTCATCAACGCCGGGTCGCTGTACGGCTGACCATGGCCGAGCAGGAACCCGGTTCGGAGGGCCGGGCCCGCAGCCGCAGCAGGAAGCAGCTCCTGCTGCGGCTCGACCCGGCCGTGCACGCCGCGGTCGCGAAGTGGGCGGCCGACGACCTCCGCTCGGTGAACGCGCAGATCGAGGTCATCCTCAGGCGGGCGCTCGTGGAGGCCGACAGGGATCCCCGCCCGCGGCCGATGCGCGGGCGGGGCCGCCCGCCGCGCGAGACGCCTCCGGAGTGAGCGCGGGCGACGCCGCGTCGCTCACCCCGCTGAGAGCTCCAGCCGCCGCACCCGGGAGTCCGCGAGCCCCTCGGGCAGCTCGGTGTGCGTGATGAGGATCACGGCGCGATCCTCGGGCACGGCGCCGATCAGGTCCACGAGCAGGCGATCGGCCAGCTGCCGATCGACCCCCGCGGTGGGCTCGTCGAGCACGACGACCGGGAAGTCGGCGAGGATCGCCCTCGCGAGCGCGATCCGCTGTGCCTGGCCGCCGCTCACGAGCGCGCCGCGCTCCCCGACCGGACTGTCGAGCCCGCCGCGATCCCGCGCCCACTCCCCGAGCCCGACGCGGTCGAGCGCCGCCATCAGCTCCCCGTCGGATGCCGCGTCGGACGCGCCGACGGCTCCGCTGCCCGATGCCCCGCGCCCCGCGCTGTCGAGCGCGAACTTCAGGTTCTGGCGCAGGTCGGCGTCGAAGAGGTGGGGCGTCTGCTCGCAGAGGCCCACGATCGAGCGCAGCTCCCGGATCGGCAGGTCGCGCGCCTCGACGCCGCGCACCCGGTAGTCGCCGCCGTACTCCAGCAGCCTCACGAGCGCGAGTGCGACCGTGCTCTTGCCCGCGCCGCTCTCCCCCGTCAGCACGAGGGTCTCCCCGGCGCGCACTGCGAAGGAGACGCCCGACACCGAGGGCGCCGGCGCGCCCGGATGGCTCACCGAGAGGTCGCGCACCTCCACGAGCGGGGCCGCGGGATCCGGGCGGGGTACCGCACCGCTCCCGGCGCCCTCGCGCGGGACCTCCGGCGGCATCGGGGCCTCGGTGAGCTCGGCCACCCGCTCCGCGCTCGCTCGCACCGTGCGCCGCGCCGCCAGCGCCGCGGGCAGCTGCGCGAACACCTCGAACACGGCGGCCGGCACCACGACGGCCGCGGCGACGAGGGGGGCGGAGAGCGCGCCCGGCCCCTCGGCGTGGAGCGCCGGCGCGGCGGCCAGCAGGATGAGGAGCGACGCCGCCCCCGACCCGAGCGCCAGGATCGCGCCGGTGAGGCCGGCCGCACGGCTGCGCCGCAGCTGCACCCGGGCGAGGCGCTCCTCGGCCGCGGCGATCCGGCGCCGCTGCAGATTCTGGGCCCCGAAGGCGGCGAGCACCTCAGCCGCGGCGAACCGCTCGAGCAGGGTGTCGAGCAGCGCGGCGCGGGCCGCGGAGAGCTCGCGGTCGCTGCGGCCCGCGATGCGCTCGGAGAGCCACGCCGCAGCGCCGCCGGAGACGAGCAGGGAGGCGGCGAGGATCAGGGCGGCGGGCGGCGAGACGAGCGCCAGCACCAGGAGGCTGAGGCCGACGACGATGCCGCTCACGAGGATCGGCTGGCGCACGCGCAGCGGCTCATCCTGCAGTTGGTCGACGTCGTCGACGAAGGCCGCGAGCACCTCCCCTCGTCTGCGCGACTCGATCGCCCCCGGCACGCGGGGCACGAGCGCCTCGAAGGTCGACACGCGGAGTTCGGCGAGCTGGGCGAGAGCGGCGTTGTGGCTCGCGAGACGCTCCGTGTAGCGGAACGCGGCCCTGCCGATGGCGAGCGCCCGCACTCCGACGATCGCGAAGGTGAGGTGGAGGATCGGGGGTTGCTCCCCCGCCCGCACGATCAGCCACATGCTGAGGGCGAGCAGCCCGACGACGCAGCCGTCGGCGAGCGCCCCCAGGACGACGCCGGGGGCGCGGGCCGGGCGCGACGGCATCGCGCGCCGCAGCACACGCTCGACGGCGGCCTCGCCCGCGGCCGTGCTCCGCGACTCCATTCCGCTCACGATTCCTCCCCCACGCGCACCACCCGATCGGCCGACGCCATCAGCGCCTCGCGGTGGCTCACCACGAGCACAGCCCGGCCGGCCTCAGCCTCCCGACGCAGCGCCGCACCCACGCGAGCCTCGGTCGCGGCGTCGAGGGCGGAAGTGGGCTCGTCGAGCACGACGGCCCCCGCATCGACCGCCCAGGCCCGGTAGAGGCAGCGCGCGATCCCGACCCGCTGCGCCTGACCCCCCGAGAGCCCCGAACCGCCGGCGCCGAGCACGCGCCCCGGGTCGGCGTCGGGCAGGCCGGCGGCGTCGAGCGCGCGGCGCACCAGTCCGGCATCGGGGGCGCCGGCGCCGAGCGCCACGTTGTCGGCGATGGTGCCCTGCAGCAGTCCCGGCCGCTGCCCGGACCACGCGAGCTCGGCGGGGCGGCTCAGCACCCCCGCTTCGGGCGCCGTGAAGCCGAGCAGGCCCGCGATCAGTGTCGATTTGCCCGCGCCCGACGGGCCCGCGAGCGCGACCACCTCCCCGGGGCGCACCTCGAAGGACACCGGGCCGACGATCCGCCGCCCGCCCCGGGCGAACACCGCGCCGTCGAACGCGATACGCCCGTTCTCGCGGCCGCCTCCGCGGCCGGCGCTCCCTCCGGAGAGGATCTCAGCAGACACCGGAGCCTCGGCAGGCTCAGCAGACGCAGCCGGCACAGCCCCGGCATCCTCCTCGATGATGTCGAAGACCTGCTGCGAGGCCGCGAGCCCCTCCGTGGAGGCGTGGAACGCCGCGCCCACCTGGCGGATCGGGATGAACACCTCGGGAAGCAGGAGCAGCACGTAGAGCCCGAGGGCGAGCGGGAACTCGCCCGACACGAGGCGCGTGCCCACGGTCACCGCGACGAGCGCGATCGAGAAGGTGCCGGCGAGGTCGAGCACGAAGCCCGAGAGGAAGGTGACCCGCAGCACTCTCATGGTGCGCGAGCGGTACTCCTCGGTCTCGCGGGCGATGCGGGCGGCCTGGCGCTCCTCCCGGCGGAAGATCTTGAGCGTGGGCAGCCCGGTCACGACGTCGAGGAACGAGGACGAGAGCCGCTGCAGCTGCTGCCACTGCCGGTCCTGCACCGCCTGCGTCGCCAGTCCGATGAGGATCATGAAGAGCGGGATCACGGGGAAGACGACGATCACGGTGATGCCGCTCACGGGGTCCGCGAGCAGCACCGCGAGGATCAGGAACGGCGTCGCGCAGGCGGTGAGGATCAGCTGCGGGACGTACCCGGAGAAGTACCCGTCGAGCGCGTCGAGACCCCGGCCCAGCACGGTCGCGATGCCCGCGTCGGCCCGGGAGGCGGCCCACTCGGGCGAGCGGCCGTCGATCGCGTCGAGAGCCCGGGATCTCAGCTGCGCCTTCGCGCGGATCGCTCCGCGTGCGGCGACGACGTCCATGCCCCACCCGCTGAGCGCCCTGACGAGCAGCGCCGCACCCGCGCCGGCCAGCAGCCACGGCAGGAGCTCGGGATCCTGCACCCCCTCGGCCACGCGACCGGTGAGCTCCTCGCCGGCCGCCTCTCCCCCGCGGGAGCCGAGCACCGGCAGCACCAGCACCGCGAGCGCCTGCGCGAGGAACCAGCACCAGCCCACGATGGCCGCGGTGCGGAGCAGGCCGAGCGCCGCGCCCGTCGCGAATACCCCGCGGGCGGCGCTCGCGTAGCGGAGCAGCCTGGGATCGAGAGGTTTCAACCGGTGTCCTCGTTACGTGTCGCGCGATCTGCGGGCGGCGGGCGGAGCGTGCGCATCCGCTCCGCCTCCGGCAGTCTACGGAATCGGCGGGCCATACATCTGATGAAATACCGGGTGCCGGGATCCGAGCCTCGTCGATCCGGATCCCGGCGGGCCCCCGGAACACCGGGAGCCCCCGAGCACCGCGAACCCCGGAGCGCCGGGAGCCCCCGGAGCGCCGGGGCCCGCTCGCCCCCTAGTGCGCGCCCTGCGGGATCGACTCGCGCGAGAGGCGCTTGCGGAAGATCCAGTAGGTCCACGCCTGGTAGGCGAGCACCAGCGGCATGGTGAAGACCGCCACCCAGGTCATGAGCACCAGGGTGTTCTGCGAGCTCGCCGCCCCCTCGATCGACATCGACTCCGCCGGGTCGATGCTCGACACCATGAGGTTCGGGAACAGCGCCATGAAGATCGTCAGCAGCGCGAACACGATCGTCGCCGCGTTGCACGCGAACGCCCGGCCCTCACGACCGACGGCGTTCGCCACCCAGCCGGCGACGAGCGCGAGGGCTGCGACGATCGCGCAGGCGGCCACGACGGGCAGCATGGGGTTGTCGAGGTGCTGCAGGATGGTCCACGCGAGGAAGACCGCGGCGACGAGGATCGTCGCGAGGCCGACCTTCTTCGCGAGCGCTCGGGACCGGTCCCGGATCTCGCCGGAGGTCTTCAGCGCGATGAACACGAGGCCGTGGGTGAAGCACAGCAGCATGAGCGCGACCCCGCCGAGCAGGCCGTAGAGGTTGAGCAGCGTCAGCAGCGTGCCCTCGTAGATCCAGCCGCCGTTGTCCATGGTGCGGATCGGCAGCCCCTGGGCGAGGTTCGCGAACGCGGTGCCCCAGAGCAGCGGCGGCAGCAGCGAACCCCAGAAGATGAACTGGTCGAACCAGCGGGTCCACTCCCGCCCCTTGCCCTGGTGGCGGTACTCGAAGGAGACCCCGCGGAAGATCAGGGCGACGAGGATCAGCAGCAGCGCGAGGTAGAAGCCGGAGAACATCGTGGCGTACCACTCGGGGAAGGCTGCGAAGAGGCAGGCGCCCGCGACGATGAGCCAGGTCTCGTTGAGATCCCAGACGGGGCCGATGGTGTTGATCACCACGCGGCGATCGGTGTCGTCGCGACTCACGAAGGGCAGCGCCATGCCGACGCCGAAGTCGAAGCCGTCGAGCACGAAGTAGCCGATCAGCAGCACCCCGACGATGAAGAACCATACTGTGGTCAGTTCCATTGCGGTGTCCTCCTAGTAGACCGTGGCCAGTGCGCGGTGATCGGGCTCTCCGCCCTCGTCCTCCGAGGTCTCGATCTCGGGAGGGCCCTCCTTCGCCGCCTTGGTGATCAATGTGAACTCGACCACCGCCAGGGCGCCGTAGACGAGCGTGAAGACGATCAGCGAGACGAGCACGGCCCAGCCGGGAACGCCCGGCGAGACCCCCTGCTCCGTCGTCATCAGCCCGAAGACGATCCAGGGCTGGCGGCCCATCTCGGTGAACACCCAGCCGACGAGCGAGGCGAGCATCGGCACCGGAACCGTCCAGACGGCGACCTTCCACGCCCACTCGGGCACCTCGCGGTTCTTCCGCGTGATCCAGAGCCCGACGGCCGACACGAGGGCCGAGAGCGCGCCGAGGCCGATCATCCAGCGGAACGACCAGTAGGTGACCCAGATGATGGGCGCGAAGCCACCGCCGCCGGGGCAGGTCAGCAGGCTGTCGGCGCCCCCGCAGTACAGCGCCTCGTACTCGGTCTGGAGGTCGCGGATGCCCTCGACGGAGCCGTCGAACGTGCCGTTCGAGAGGAAGGAGAGCAGGTACGGGATGCGGATCGAGAAGATCTCGTGCGCCCCGTCGGGGGTGCCCAGGCTGAAGATCGAGAAGGACGCGTCGGCACCGGAGGCCGTCTCGTAGAGCGCCTCGGCGGCGGCCATCTTCATCGGTTGGGTCTCGGTCATCACCATGCCGAGCGAGTGCCCGGTGAGCCCGACCCCCATGAAGGCGAGGATGTTGGTCCACGCACCGAACCGGAGGCTGACGCGCATCTCGTCGACGAACTGCCCGCGCTTCAGGTGCCACGCGGCGACCGCGACCATCACGGCCCCGGCGAACATGACGGACGCGAAGAGGGTGTGCGGGAACTGGGTCATGGCGACGGGGTTCGTGAGCACGGGGACGATGTCGTTCAGCTCGACGCGGCCGCGCTCCTCGTTCACCGTGAACGCCTCCGTCACGGGGTTCTGCATGAACGCGTTGGCTGCGAGGATGAAGTACGCCGAGAGCATCGTGGCGATCGACGTCATCCAGATCGAGAGCAGGTGCACCCGCTTCGGCAGCTTGTCCCACCCGAAGATCCAGATGCCGATGAAGGTGGCCTCGAGGAAGAAGGCGATGAGGCCCTCCATCGCGAGCGGAGCGCCGAAGATGTCGCCGACGAAGCGGGAGTAGTCCGACCAGTTCATGCCGAACTGGAACTCCTGCACGATGCCGGTGACGACGCCCATCGCGAAGTTGATGAGGAAGATCTTGCCGTAGAGGCGGGTGAGGCGCAGGTACTTCACCTTGCCGGTGCGCACCCACACGGTCTGCAGGATCGCGACGAGCAGGCTCAGCCCGATCGTCAGCGGGACGAAGATGAAGTGATACAGCGTCGTCAGCCCGAACTGCCATCGGGCCAGCGTCAACGCATCGAGGGTTTCGTACACGTGAGGCTCCAGGGCACGGGACGCGGACCGCACCCAGGGGGCGTCGTTCCGCACTCCCTTAGTGAGATCCGGGGGCAGGATGGTCATTCCTCGCCGGAGCTACCGGTCGGTGACCGGTCACCTCCGATTCTACCTTTTCTGCGAATTCCCTGCGAATGCATCTCGACGTCGAACTATTCCACGACCAGGGTTTTCTCGACGTGAAGCTATCTCGCCGATCCATCAATGCCACAGATGTCGCGCTCGGTATCGCCATCGGCGCGTGCGGCGCGCCATCGGGCGCAGGCGGCGTCCGGCTCGCGGCCCTACACTGACCCTGGTGACCGAGCTTCTGAACACTCTGCTGGATGCGATCCGCGACATGGATCCCGCGCTGCGCACCGTCGTGGCCGGCCTGGGCATCATGCTCGAGACCTCGGTCTTCGTCGGCCTCGTCGTACCTGGCGACTCCATCGCGCTGATCGCCGCGGTCGGCGTCACGAGCCCCGCGCAGTTCTCCTGGCTGGTCGTCGCGCTCATGGCCGGCTCCCTCGCGGGGGAGAGCGTCGGCTTCGCCCTCGGCCGATGGTTCGGCCCGAGGCTCCGCGGCAGCCGGGCGGGGCGGAGGCTCGGCGACCGCAACTGGGCGCTCGCCGAGCACTACCTGGGCGAGCGCGGCGGCGTCGCGGTCTTCCTCTCCCGGTTCCTCCCGGTGCTGCACTCCCTCGTGCCGCTCACCGCCGGCATGGCGGGCATGCGCTATCGCGTCTTCATCGTCTGGACCTTCGCCGCCAGCCTCGTCTGGTCGCTCCTCGTCGTCTCGCTCGGGTCGGGGGCCGCCGCGGGGTACGAACGGCTGGCCGGCACCGTCAAGGGAGCGGGCCTGCTGTTCGCAGCGGCGGCCGTCGCGGCGGCGGCCGCCCTCTGGGCGCTGAAGCGCTGGTTCTTCGCCCGCGAGCGACGGCACATGCGGAGCGAGGAGATCGAGGGCGGGGACGCCCGCTGAGCGCGTCCGAGCGCCCGACCGGCCTCGCACCCTAGACTGTCCGGGTGACCGAGTACGACCGCACCGACCCCCGGCCCCGCTTCGCAGCGCGCATCGAGGACTGGGTGCAGGGCCGCCGGGCGAAGCGGGCCGCGAGTCGGGGCAAGGTGCCCTCGGTGATCCCCTACATCGGCTACGGCAGCGGCGAGTGGGTGCGGGTGCTGGGCCGCGTGATGTACCTCAAGCCGTCGACGCGAGAGCACACGCGCTTCCGCTCAGACGTGGCCGAGGTCTCCCGCGTGCGGGGATGGCGCACGTTCACCAGCCTGCACGTGCCCCACCAGACGGTGCGCGTGCTCGTCGACGGCGAGCCGGTCAGCGAGGTGGTCTCGGATCGGGGCGGCGTGATCGACTCGATCGTGCCGGTCACGCTCTCCCCCGGCTGGCACACGCTCACGCTGCAGGCCGGCGACAGCGAGGCCACGAACGCCCCCGTGTACGTCGTGGATCCCGCCGCCCGCTTCGGCGTGATCTCCGACGTCGATGACACGATCCTCATCACCGCGCTCCCGAAGCCGCTGGTGGCGGCCTGGAACAGCTTCGTGCTCGACGAGCACGCCCGCGCCGCCACCCCGGGCATGGCCGTCATGCTCGACCACCTCGTGGCCGACCATCCCGGCTCGCCCGTCGTGTACCTGTCGACCGGGGCGTGGAACGCGGCGCCGGCGCTCAGTCGGTTCCTCGCCCGCAACCTCTACCCCATGGGCCCGCTGCTGCTCACGGACTGGGGCCCGACGCACGACCGCTGGTTCCGCAGCGGCAAGGAGCACAAGCGCCGCGAGCTGCGACGGCTCGCGGCCGAGTTCCCCGACGTGCGATGGGTGCTCATCGGCGACGACGGCCAGCACGACGAGATGCTGTACCACGAGTTCGCGACGGCCCACCCGCAGAACGTGGCGGCGGTCGCGATCCGGCAGCTCTCCGTCGGAGAGGCCGTGCTCGCCGGCGGCCGCTCCAAGGCCCGCCTGCACCGCAGCGTCAGCGGCGTGCCGTGGGTGTACGGCCCCGACGGCGCCACGCTGCGCCACGAGCTGCAGAAGCTGGATCTGATGTGAACGGCCTCGGCGCGACGCGGGAGGCGGAGCGGCCGTGACCGACGCCCGGCCTCCGCTCTGGCGACGCACCCCCGCGGAGCTCACGGGGCGCTTCCGCGCCGAGAAGCGCGCCTCCCTGCTGCAGGCCGGGAAGGCCCTCGCCGCGATGCTCATCGCGTGGCCGATCTGCCTGCTGGTCTTCCCCGACCAGCTGCCCATCTTCGGGGCGATCGCCGCGCTGCTCGTCGTGCAGCAGGACAATGTCGACCAGTCGCTCAGCCGGGGGCTCGAGCGGGTCGTCGGCGTGCTGCTCGGCGTCACGGTCGCCCTGATCGCCGGCGAGATCCTCGGACAGCACTCCTGGCTCTTCGTGGCGGCGCTCACGCTCGCGATCGCGCTGGGCTGGCTGCTGCGGATGACGCCGAGCGCCTCGAATCAGGTCGCCATCAGCGCGCTGCTGGTGATCGCGCTCGGCGGCCTGGATCTGCACTACGGAGTGGAGCGCCTGGTCGAGACGCTCATCGGCGCGCTCATCGGATTCGGGCTCAACGCCCTCGTCGCGGCCCCCGTGCGCACCCTCCCGGTGCACGAGGCGATCGCGAAGCTCACGGAGGACGCCGCAGCGGCGCTCCGCCGCCTCGCAGACGCGCTCGACGAGCCGCGCGACGACGAGTGGCTCGAGGAGATGTACGAGCGGGCGCGAGCGCTGCAGGAGGACCGCTCCGGCGTGCACGCGCTGCTCAGGCAGGCGCGCGAGAGCCTGCGGCTCAACCCGCGGAGCCGACGCTACCGGGAGGGTCTCGCCGCCGACGACGAGCTGTTCCAGCGACTGCAGCCCATCGTGACCCAGGTCATCGGGATGTCGCGAGCCGTCTACGACCTCTACGAGTCGGATCTCGTGGCCGATCCCTCGGTGGTCGGGATGGTGGAGGAGATCCGCCGCGCGGCGCACGACCTCGAGCTGCTCGTCGGTCCCGGAGAGCCGACCGGTGACCACGTCGAGCCTCCGCTGCTCACCTCCCCCTACACGATCCCCCGCCCGCATCCCGACCACTGGGTGCTGATCGGATCGCTCATGGAGGATCTGCGGCGGGTGCGGGGCCGGATCACGGGCGAACTCGACCTGTAGCGAGCTTCGGGCGCACGAAAGAGGGGTCGCCGCGGACGACCCCTCTGCGCGCCTCGCTACTGCTGCAGGGCGGCCTGGACGTCGAGGGTGATCGTGACATCGGAGCCGAGCAGGAGACCGCCCTTCTCAAGCGGTGCGTTCCAGGTGAGGCCGAAGTCCTCGCGCTTCACGACGGTCGTCGCGGTGAAGCCCGCCTTGTAGTTGCCGTAGGCGTCCTCGCCGAAGCCGCCGAACTCGAAGTCGAAGGTGACGGGCTTGGTCACACCGCGCATGGTGAGGTCGCCGTCGACCTTGAAGTCGCCGTTCTCCTCGCGGACGCCCGTCGAGACGAAGGTGAGCTGGGGGTACTCCTCGGCGGCGAAGAAGTCACCCGTGCGCAGGTGGCCGTCGCGGTTCGGCTCGTTGGTGTTGATCGACTCGACCTCGGCCGTCGCCGTCACGGAGGAGTCGAGGGGGTTCTCGCCGGTCGTGAAGGTCGCCTCGAACTTCTCGAACTTGCCCTTGACCTTGCTGATGGCGAGGTGGCGGACGGAGAATCCGACCTCGGAGTGGGTGGGGTCGACGGTCCAGGTGCCGACGCGGTAACCGGGGATCTGGTCTGCGGTGATTGCCATGGTGAGCCTTTCGATCAACTGCATTCGTTTTAATTGATGTTTCAACTATAGCGACGCGATGCGGGATCCGCAAGCATTCATGCGGATCCTTTTCTCACACGGGCGGCGCCGGGCTTCTAGCGCGGGCGGCGCTTGGCCGATTCGCGCGCGCGGAGGGCGGTCTCGTCCACCCCGGCGCGGGGCTCGAACGATCCGTAGCGGCGCTTCGCCGCCTCCGCGATGAGGAAGTCGGTGATGGCCGGGTTCTTCGGCAGCAGCGAGCCGTGCAGGTAGCTGCCGATCACGTTGCCGGTGCGCGCGCCCTCGACGCCGTCATCGGGGTTGTTCCCCGCCCCCTGCGTCACCCGGCCGAGCGGCCGGGACCCGGGGCCGAGCGTCGTGTGCCCGCTGTGGTTCTCGTAGCCGATCACCTCGCCGAACTCCTCGGTGTCGAGGACGATGTTGCCGATCATGCGCTCGTCTCCGCCGCGGGTCTCGACGTCGAGCACGCCGATCCCGACCAGCTCGTCGCCGGTGTGGGTCACGAAGCGGTGCCCGAAGAGCTGGTAGAGGCCGCAGACCATCAGCATCGGAGCGCCCTCGTCCGCGAGCCGCTGGATGCGGTGCTGCTTGAGCGCGAGGTCGACGGCCACGCGGCCCTGCCCCGAATCCTGCCCGCCTCCCCCGACGACGATGTCGATCCTCTCGGGCAGCGGGTCCCCCGGGTTGACCTCGACGACCCGCGGCTCGAATCCGTGGGCACGGGCGCGCCGCTCGAGGGCCAGGACGTTGCCGCGGTCGCCGTAGATGTTCATGTCGCGCGGGTACAGGGACACGATCACGAGCTCGTTCACCAGATATCCTCCACCTCGGTCAGCTCCGCGAGCTCCCTGCGCAGCGCGAGCATCGCGGTGTACGTGCAGTAGATGCGGCGGGGTCCTCCGCCGGTGCGCGCCCGGAACTCGCGCAGCGCGCGAGCCAGATCCTCCTCGACGTGCCGCACCTCGACATCGTCGTGCTCGAGGCGCAGCGCCATGTCCCAGGCGCGGGTGCCGCTGACCGTGTCCACGCCCTCGACGAGCGAGGTGAAGTCCACGTCCCACAGCCAGGACATGTCGCGTCCATCGGCGTACTGGTCGTTGATCGCGATCATCACGTCGACGCCGGCCGCGTCGAACGAGGCGAGGCCGAGCCTGAACCCCGCGGGGTTCTTGACGAGCACGAGCTCGAGCGGCCGGCCGTCCAGCTCGAGCCGCTCGCCGCGTCCGAACGCGGGGCGCACCTCCGCCAGCGCCGCGAGCAGCGAGGCGGTCGTCGCAGGCGGCCGACGCCGGGCCGAGCGGCCGGGCAGGATGCCGGCGTCCAGGACCATGCGCACGGTTGCGAGCGCCGCAGCGGCGTTGAAGGTGTTGTAGAGGCCCTCGAGCTTCAGGTCGGTACCGTGCCGGGCGCCGTCGATCTCGAACACGGCCGAGTGATCGCCGAGCTCGACGAGTGCGACGTCGGCGCGAACGGCGTCGCTTCCGGCGCCCGCCGCGTCGGCCGTGCCGACGGCGACATCGCCGTCGTCCGTTCCGCGCGCGTCCCCGCCGCCGTGGAAGTCGTCGTCGCTCGGGAACATCGCCCGCAGCTCGGCGGAGAGGCCGAACTCCCGCACCTCGGGCAGCGATCGGCGATCCCGCGCCGCGGCGGCGCGCACCCGCTCCCCGATCGCGGCGAGCAGCGGATCCTCGCGGTTCACGACGACGCCCTCGGTCGTGGCGTCGGCGATGCGCTGCAGCAGCTTCGCCGTCGTGTCGATCTCGCCGAACCGGTCGAGCTGATCCCGCAGCACGTTCAGCAGCAGCGTGAAGCGGGGCTTCACCTTGTCGATGAAGTGCATCGCGTGCGCCTCATCGAGCTCCAGCACCGCGATATCGGCGTCGAGCCGCCCGCGCAGCGAGCACTCCTGCACCGCCGCAGCGATGACGCCCCTCGTGAAGTTCGATCCGGTGCGGTTCGTGAAGACCCGCAGGCCCTGCGCCTCGAGGATCTCGACGATCATCTTCGTGGTGGTCGTCTTGCCGTTCGTGCCGCTGACCGCGACCGCCCCGTAGGGCAGGCGGCCGAGCACGCGCGCGAGGAACCCTGGATCGAGCTTCTCGATCACGAGGCCGGGCAGCGCGGAGCCGCCGCCGCGGAGTCTCGCGAGCTGCCGCACCGTCTTGCCCGCGACGGCTGAGAGGAAATCACGCATGGGTCAAGCCTAGTGCGCGCGATGAGACTGCCGCGGTCGCACGGCGAGACTGCCGCGGTGCGCGCTACTCGGCGGCGTGCCTACCGCGACGGTGCGCGCTACTCGGCGGCGTGCCTGCCGCGACGGCCACCGCTCAGCCCGGGCGGCAGCAGCTCGGGGCGCATCCTCAACGTGCGCTCGACGCGCTGCTCCTGACGCCACTTCGCGACGGCGCCGTGATTGCCGCTCAGCAGCACCGGCGGCACCGCTCGGCCGCGCCACTCGGCGGGCTGCGTGTAGCTCGGGTACTCGAGCAGGGCACCCCCGCCGGAGGCCTCGTGCGACTCCTCGACGAGGCTCTCGGGGTTCCCGATCACGCCGGGCAGCAGGCGCCCGATCGCCTCGATCATCGCGATCGTCGCGACCTCGCCGCCGTTGAGCACGTAGTCCCCGATACTGACGAGGCGCACGCGGCCGCGGTCGGCGTACTCGTCGAAGACGCGCTGGTCGATGCCCTCGTAGCGCCCGCAGCCGAACACGAGGTGCGACTCCCCCGCCAGCTCGCGCGCCATGCGCTGGTCGAAGACCTCTCCAGCGGGCGAGGGGAAGATGATGAGCGGGTCGGGACCGGCATCCTGAGCCGCGAGGATGCCGTCGAGCATCTCGCCCCAGGGCTCGGGCTTCATCACCATGCCGGCTCCGCCGCCCGCGGGCTTGCCGTCGACCGTGCGGTGCCGATCGTGGGCGGCATCGCGCAGGTCGTGCACCCGCACGTCGATCAGGCCCCGGCTCCGGGCCTTGCCGAGCAGCGAGAGCTCGAGGGCGTCGAAGTACCCGGGGAAGATCGTGACGACGTCGATCCTCACGCGGGGTCGCCCTCCGCGTTCCCTGGAGCGGGCTCAGCCTCGGGACCGGATTCAGAGCCGACCTCAGAGCCGGAATCGGGCTCGGCCTCGGGACCGGATTCAGAGCCGGAATCGGGCTCGGCATCCCCCGAGTCGGGGCCCTCCTCGAAGAGGCCGGTCGGCGGAGTCACGACGACGACGCCGGCCTCGGGATCGACGCTCGGCACGATGGCCTCGACGAACGGCACCAGCACGATCCCGCCCTCCGTCTTGACGGCCAGCAGATCCTGCGCGGGGAGGTGCTGCACCTCCACGACCGTGCCGACGGTGACGCCGTCCCGCTGCACCGCGAGCCCCACGAGCTGGTGGTCGTACCAGGCGTTCTCCTCGGCGCCCTCCGCGACGGCGCTCTCATCGATCCACAGGATCGCCCGCACGATGCTCTCGACGGCGGTGCGGTCCGGAAGCTCGTCGAAGAACCCGACGGGGGCGTCGTTGAACCAGCGCAGCTCGCGCATCGTGATGGTGCGCTCGAACCACGGCGAGTCCTGCGGCACCTGGAGATGGAACACCGCGCCCGGCACGAACCGCAGCTCAGGATTGTCGGTGAAGAGTTCGAGCTTGACGCCGCCCTTGAGCCCGTGCGGCTTCGTCAGGCGACCAACGCGGAGGCTCCCCGCCCCGCTAGCGGGACGAGGAGCCTGGGTGCGCTTGGGCGCGTCGACCATCAGGACGCGTCCTCCGCCTCGTCTGCGTCGTCGGTGTCGACGACGTCGATGCGGACGCGGTCGCCGTCCGCGAGGGAGCCGATGACCGTGCGCAGGGACTGGGCGGTGCGTCCGCCCCGCCCGATGACGCGACCGAGATCGGCGGGGTGCACGCGCACCTCGAGGATCCCGCCGCGCGACGTCTCGCGCGCGTCGACCCGCACCCGCTCAGGGCGATCCACGATCCCCTTGACCAGGTGTTCGAGAGCGTCGGCCAACGCCTGCGCAGTCACGGTTCTAGCCCTCGGTGCTCTCGGCGGCCTCGTCGGCGGCGGCCTCAGCGGGAGCCTCGGCGGCGGCAGCAGCGGGCTTCTCCGCCTTCGGGCGCAGCACGGGCTTCTTCGCCGCGTCGGCCTCGAAGGCCGGCTTCGGCTCGACGGGGAGGACCTTCGACTCGGTGTCGCCCTCGCCCGTGAACTTGCCCCAGTCGCCGGTGAGCTTCAGGATCGCCGCGACCTGCTCGGTGGGCTGCGCGCCGACGCTCAGCCAGTACTGCGCGCGCTCCGAGTCGACCTCGATGAACGAGGGGTTCTCGGTCGGGTGGTACTTGCCGATCTCCTCGATCACGCGTCCGTCGCGCTTGGTGCGCGAGTCGGCGACGACGATGCGGTAGAACGGCGCACGGATCTTGCCGAGGCGCTTCAGACGGATCTTGACGGCCATGAATGACTCCTTGAGTTGAGTGGTGACGATGCGCCGATGTGTCGCGGCGCAGAGTGCCACGGTGGGAACGGCGCGAAAGCCTGACGCGCGAGTCGCGCGAACCCATCAATCTTCACACACACGGCCCTGAAATGCAATTTTTGTTGGGACCAGGGATTTTCGAGACTCGCTCTCCGCGGAGATCCCATTCTCGCCTCGATGAACCGGATCCTCGTGAGCGAAGGGGTCTCTCTCAGGAGCGCGATGCCTCGGGGAGCCCGGACGCCCCGGTGAGCCCGGACGCCCCGGGGACCCTCGACGCCCCGGTGAGCCTGGGCGCCCGGGGACCCGGGCTCCATGAGCGCCGCGATCCACCGCCGAGGAGAACTCGTGGACGGGCTGATCGGGGTCTCCGGCGGCGTCCTCGATGGATCCACCGGCGAGCCCGACCGCGCAGGCCTCGCGCACCTCCTGCCGAGGAGTGATCTCCTGCTGCTCCGACATGCTTCCTCCGTCCGTGAGGATGGAGAGAGTCTAGGCCCCGTCGAGTGTGCGCCCCGCTACTCGCGATCGGGCGTCCCTGTCCCACCAATGGCGACCGGGCTGTCCCTCATCCCACTACCTACTCGCGACCGAGCTACGTCCCTGCCCCGCTACTCGCGATCGGGCTGTCCCTGTCCCGCTGCTCGCGACCGGGCGGCTGCACGCCCGACTCCTCTCAGAAGGGGACACTGAGGGGAGGCTCCCCACTGCGGTCGCGGGGCGCTCCTCGGGCGGACTCCCGCCCACGATAGGTCGGGGCACCTCGAGCATGCGCGACAGGCGGGGAGTTCGGCCCTCTCGGGGCGCCCGGCCCATACGGGTCGCGACGGCCTTCTCGGGCACTCGGCCCTGACGAGTCGTCGCGGAATGGGGTGAATCTCACTCGGCTCGCCGGCTCGTCGGGGTACACGCGCCCCGTGGGGCTGGTCCACGTCAGCACGCCGCTGTCGTCCTGCTCGACCTTCCAGGCCGTCGAGTGCTTCAGCGTGTGATGCCGTCTGCAGAGATGGGCTGTGTTGACGGTCGACGTCGGCCCCCCGAGCGCGGCGTCGATCGTGTGGTCGATGTCGCATCGCTGCGGCGCGACGCGGCATCCGGGGAACCGGCAGTGCTCGTCTCGCGCTCTGAGAAAACGCCTCATCTCAGCGCTCGGACGATAGGCCTCGACCGCGATGATCTCGCCCTTCTCGCTGTCCACGTCGACGCGATCCCAGCTGCTCGCCGATGCGGCGAGGCCGCGCACCGCCTCGTCGCTCACGAGCTGGCCTCCGCTCAGCACGGCAGCGTCGTCGAACCCCGGAACGTCGAGAGCGTCCGAGAACTCGGCGAACGCTCCGGCGGAAGTCGAGCCCTGTTCGGACCCGGCCCGCGGTGCGCCGCCCGTTCGCCGCCCCGCGACCCGCTTCACGGGCACGAGCACCTGCACCCGCGCAGCGATCGACGCGAGACCGCCAGCCGGCCTCGCCGCCAGCGCACTCGGATCCCCGGCGAGGAGCATGTCGGTGAGCAGATCGGCGCGTATCTCGTCAGCGGACCGCACGTCGACCCGATCATCGACCCGATCGTCCCCCCGATCACCATCAGAGGCGACAGCGCCGGCGGGGAGCACACCGCCGGCGGGGAGCACACCGTCGGCCATGACACCGTCGGCCGACCCGTCGGCCGGGCGCCCCTCGGCGCGTCGGCTTCCGGCCGGAGCCGCCTTGATGCGGCGGGCCATCTGATCGAGCCGGTCTTTGATGCCGTAGGCGTAGAGGGCGGGCAGCGTCGCCACGAGATCGGCCATGCCGTCTTCGCCGTCGACGACCCGCACCGCGCGAAAGCGCCCGGCCTCCTTGTGACGCTCCTCGAACGCGCGCTCCGCATAGCGCTCCGCGAGCCGTCGCGCGATCGGACGCAGCCGGCCGACCGTCTGAGCCTCGGCGTGCTTCAACGCCTCCGCCTCGTAGCGGGCCCGGGCCCGCGGATCGGAGATGACCTCCCCCGATTCAACGACCGCCGAGGCATGCGCCTGCGAGATCCGGCCGTCGGCGAGCGCGCGGTACGCCGCCGGATAGTCGTGCACGAGCCTCGCCGCCCGATCCATCTTCACCGCGACGGTGCGATCCGACTCGTTCACCGCGGCCCCCAGCTCGGCGGCCACGGCGCGATGGGCGAGCTGGGCGTTGTCGGGGTGCGCCCCAGCTGCGGAGACGGCGTCGGCGATCAGGGATCCGCTCGACAGCAGGAGCGCCTCGACCGCCTGCAGGTGACGCATCTGCTCGCGCACCGCCGCGAGGCTCGACACCACCGAGTCGAGCGCGTCGAGCTGCGCCGAGGGGGTATCGAACGGGAGCGGGGTCATGCCTCTATCAGAGCATCGACCACTGACATCGGCCCCCCAGGAGCGGCGGGAACGGGCGGGTGCTGCGAGATCGGCCGTCCACGCTTTCCGGGGGAATTCTGGAGGTTCGGGATCTTCTTCGCATTCAGCTCCTGTGCAGCTGTGGATGAGTCCCTGTTATCCACAGAGTCCTGCACTCCCGGAGACAGGAGGTCGTCATGTCGCCCACGTCAGCCGTATCCCACCTCTTCGCCGTGATGCCCTCGAGGGACACCCGCGCCGCGGCATCCTGGTACGCCACCCTCTTCGGCAGGCCGTCCGACGAGGAGGTCGGGGACGAGATCATCTGGGAGATCAGCGAGACGGCGTGGTTCGTGCTGGCTCCGCACGCCGAGCACGCGGGCCACGGCATCGCGACCCTCGCGGTGCACGACCTCGACGGCGTGCTCGAGCGACTGCGCACCTACGAGGAGGAGACCGCCACCGCGGCGGGCGCGGCGGGCTCGGAGCAGTACCTCGTCGAGACCTACGGGAACGGGGTGCGTCACATCGCGGTCCGGGATCCCGATGGGAACAGCCTCGCACTCGCGGAGGAGCCGACACCGGAGGAGCCGACACCGGAGGAGCCGACTCCGGAGAGGATCGCGGACGAGGTCTGACGCCGGGCGATCCGGCACCACCGCTCCGGACGGCGCCACGGCACCACCGCTCCGCAAGGCGCCACCGCCGCGACCGGCCCGCGCTCAGAGCGGGGGCCGCTCCCCCGCGGGAACGTCGAGGCCGAGCAGCGCGTTCTCGGTGACCTCCATCAGGGCCGGGTGGATCCAGTACTGCCCGCGCGCGAAGGTGTGCGCGTCGATCCCGAAGCTCATCGCCGTGACGACCGGCTGGATGAGGTTCGAGGCCTGATACCCCATGACGCAAGCCCCGAGGATCCGCCCGTCGCGACGATCGGCGACCGTCTTGAACAGGCCCGAGCGATCCTCCATCGCCCATCCGTACGCCGTGTCGCCGTAGCGCTGGACCTTGCAGGTGACGTTCTCGGCGCCGATGCGCTCCACCGCCTGCGTCTCGGTGAGCCCCACGCTGGCCAGCTCGGGGTGGGTGAACACCGCCGAGGGGACCGCATCCCGCCTCGACTCGCGGAGATCGTCCGGATGCTCGAGGTTGTGAGCGACGACACGCGCCTCGTGGTTGGCGACGTGCTTCAGCTGGAGCTCCGAGCATATGTCGCCGAGCGCGAAGAGGCCGTCGACCGGGCGCCCGCCCGAGAGCACCCGCTGGAAGGCGTCCACGGCGATCCTGCCGTCGCCGTGCAGGTCGAGCCCGGCCTCCGCCGCGCCGACGAGGTCCGAGTTCGGCCGCCGTCCCAGCGCCACCAGCACGATGTCGAACTCGCCGGGCTCCCGCACCTCCTCCTCGCTCTGCGCACCCCGCACGAGGATCTCCGCGGTGACGGCTCCGTCGTCCGTCTCCGCGAGGGAGGAGAGCACGCGCCCGCAACGGACCGTCCAGTTCTTCCCGGCCTCCTCGGTGTAGGCCCGTGAGATCTCCTCGTCGAGCCCGCGCATGAGCCGCGGCCCCCGGTTGATCTGCACCACCTCGGCGCCGAGCCCGGAGAAGATGCCCGCGAACTCGCAGGCGATGAACCCTCCTCCGACGACGAGGACGCGCCGGGGCAGACTGTCGATGCGCATGACGGTGTCCGAGGTGTGCACGTGCGGCAGATGGATCCCGGGCACGTCCGGCAGCACGGGCCGGGAACCGGCTGCGATGACGAGCCGCTCAGCCTCGACCCGCGTGCCGTCCTCCGCGACGAACGATCGCGCGCCCGCGAGCCTCACCCGCTGCTCGATCAGCTCGACGTTCTCGAGCTCGTCGCGATAGCGTCGGCCCGCATCGGAGATCGGATCGATCCGCGAGAAGATGCGGTCCCGCATGCCGACCCAGTCCACCGCCTCGGTGCGCTGCGTGACGTTCAGCCGGGCCGCCTCCTCCGGGCCGCGGGCGGCCTCTGAGGGGCGCACGAACATCTTGGTGGGGATGCATCCGACGTTGAGGCAGGTGCCTCCGAAGGTCCCCTGCTCGGCGAGCACCACCCGCTTGTCCTCCCAGTGCGGGGTGATCAGGGTGTTCCCCGATCCGGAACCGATGATCGCGAGGTCGGCGGTGAGTGTCGTCATTCCCCCATCGTAGGCCGGGCGAGCGGGGCTTCCGTGCGGGACGGGCGCGCCCCCGTAGGCCGGCGGCGGGGCCCCAACGCCCGGCGCGCCGGGGACGCCGCGCCGGGCGAGCGAGGCACGCCTGCGCGCTCCACGGCGATACCGCATTTGCGGCGCTCCATCAACGGGTTGCGGCACGGAGCGCCGCACCGCTTCACTCGTGAGGGAACCCAGGACGCGTCGCTCCCGCGGGCCCAGCCCGAGCCGAGCGGCCGTCATCGCCCGAACGAGAGGAGCAAGCATGTCGCATCTCACAGGCAAGAGGATCGCCTTCCTCGCCACCGACGGTTACGAGGACTCCGAGCTGACGAGTCCCTGGGGCGCGGTGACGGAGCACGAAGCCGTCGCCGAGCTGATCTCGACGGAGACCGGCACCATCAAGGGCAAGAAAGAGCACGAGGCGCAGGTGGGTCGCACGACCTCGGAGGCGAACGCCGACGACTACGACGCGCTGGTGCTGCCGGGCGGGGTCGTGAACGCCGACCACATCCGGCTCGACCGGGCGGCCGTGCAGTTCGTGCGGCGCTTCTTCGAGACCGGCAAGCCCGTCGCGGTCATCTGCCACGGCGCGTGGATCCTCGCCGACGCCGATGTGCTCCGCGACCGCACCATCACCTCCTACCCCAGCCTGCGGACCGATCTGATCAACGCGGGGGCGAACTGGGTCGACGAGGAGGTCGTGGTCGACCAGGGCCTGGTGTCGAGCCGCACCCCCGACGATCTGCCCGCCTTCAACGCGAAGCTGGTCGAGGAGGTCGCCGAGGGGCGCCACGAGGGCCAGACCGCATAGGGTTGATGGCAGACATCGCCCGACGGTGACGGAACGCCGGGCGGATCCCGCGGCGGAGGGGGTGGGCTCGTGATCGAGTTCCAATCGGTGACGAAGACGTACCCCGGCGGGTCGGTGGCCGTCTCGGAGTTCTCCTTGACGGTCCCGTCCCACCGCACCGTGGTGCTGGTCGGGTCCTCCGGTTCCGGCAAGACCACGCTGCTGCGGATGGTCAACCGGATGGTGGACCCGACCGAGGGCCGGGTGCTCATCGACGGAGACGACGTCCTCGACCGCGATGCCGTGCGGCTTCGGCGCTCGATCGGCTACGTGCTGCAGCAGGGCGGGCTGCTGCCCCATCGCACCATCGCCGACAACATCGCGACCGTCCCCGTGCTCACGGGCGCTTCCCGCAGGGAGGCGCGAGCCGCCTCGCTGGAGCTCATGGAGCGGGTGGGCCTCGACCGCTCGCTCGCCCGGCGGTATCCCGCCCAGCTCTCCGGGGGGCAGCAGCAGCGCGTCGGCGTGGCCAGGGCGCTCGCCGGGGATCCCAACATCCTGCTGATGGACGAGCCCTTCGGCGCGGTGGATCCCATCGTGCGGCGCGAGCTCCAGGACGAGCTGCTGCGGCTGCAGTCGGAGCTCGGGAAGACGATCGTCTTCGTCACCCACGACGTCGACGAGGCCTTCCGCCTCGGCGACGAGGTCGTCGTGCTGCGCGAGCGGGGAGAGATCGCGCAGCACGGCACTCCGGCGGGGATCCTGGCGGAGCCCGCGGCCGACGTCGGGCGCGGGTGAAGAGGATGCGAGCGCGCCGAGCGCTCCCTGCGCACGGTGCAGCGGGAGGGGCGCACGATCGTGGTCGACGGGAACGAGCGGCCGATCGGGGTGCTCGGCCCATGAGCTGGCTCGCCTCGAACTGGGCGCAGGTGCTCGAGCTCGCCGTCGACCACCTCATCCTGAGCGTGCCGGCGATCCTCGCGAGCGTGCTCATCGCCGTTCCCATCGGCCGCCTCGCCTTCCGGCGCCCGCTCCTCGGGTCGCCGCTGCTCGGAGCGGCGTCCCTCATGTACGCCATTCCCGCGCTGCCGCTGCTCATCATCGTCCCCGCCGTGATCGGCACCGCGCTCCGCTCATCGGCGACGATGATCGTCGCTCTGACGGTCTACGGCGTCGCCCTGCTCGTGCGCACCTCGGCCGATGCCTTCGCGTCCGTGGACGGGGCGGTGCGCGACGCCGCTCTCGCCACGGGGTACTCGCCGCTGGGCGTCTTCTGGCGGGTGGATCTGCCGCTCGCCGTCCCGGTGCTCGTCTCGGGCGTGCGGGTCGTGGTCGTCTCCACCATCAGCCTCGTCACGATCGGCGCGCTCATCGGGGTCTCGAGCCTCGGCACGCTGCTCACCGACGGGTTCCAGCGGGGGATCGCGGCCGAGGTGGCGACGGGCCTCATCGCCACGGTCGTGCTGGCGCTCGTGCTCGACGCCGCGGTGCTCGCGCTGGGCCGCGCCGTGACCCCGTGGACCGCGACCGCGAGACCCGCAGCGTCGAGGCGCCGCGCGCGAGGGGAGGTCGCGCGATGAACCTCTTCGCCGAGGCGATCGCCTGGCTCGCAGACCCGACGCACTGGTCGGGTCCCGGCGGCATCCCGACTCGTGTGGGCCAGCACCTCCTCATCACCTTCGCCGCCGTCGCGATCGCGGCGATCGTCTCGATCCCGAGCGGCGTGCTGATCGGTCACCTCCGTCGCGGCGCCGGCTTCATCGGCGCGATCACCGGAGCGGCCCGCGCGATCCCGACGCTCGGTCTGCTCACCCTGTTCGGCCTCGCGCTCGGGATCGGGCTCACCGCCCCGCTGCTCGCCCTCGTCATCCTGGCGATCCCGTCACTGCTCGCGGGCGCCTACGCGGGAGTGCAGGCGGTCGATCCGGATCTGCCGGGGGCCGCCCGAGCGATCGGGATGAGTCCCCTCCAAGTCGTCGGCCGGGTGGAGTTCCCCCTCGCCCTCCCCGTCGTCGTGGGCGGGCTCCGCGCCGCGACGCTGCAGGTCGTCGCCACCGCCACGCTCGCCGCCTACACCTCGAACCTCGGGCTCGGACGCTACCTCTTCGCCGGCCTGAAATCGCGCGACTACGCCCAGATGCTCGCCGGCGCCCTGATCGTCGCGGTGCTCGCCCTGGTGCTCGAGCTCGCACTGGCGGCCTGCCAACGGCTCGCCGCCCGACGTTTCGCCCGCCCGGGTTCGCACCCCCGCACCGGGCGGCGCGGGGCCCGCTCCACGGACACGACCGCAATCGCCACCGCAGCTTCGCGAAAGGAAGTCACACCATGAACCGTCGCACCATCGCCACCGGAGCGCTCCTCGCCGCGAGCGCGCTCGCCCTCAGCGCATGCACCGGCGGCGACCCGCTCAACGAGGGCGGGAGCGGCGATGCCGGTGGGTCCTCGGACACCATCGTCGTCGGCTCGCAGGACTACTACTCGAACGAGATCGTCGCCGAGATCTACGCCCAGGCGCTCGAGTCGGAAGGCTACGACGTCGACCGGCAGTTCAGGATCGGCCAGCGCGAGGTCTACCTGCCCGAGATCGAGAGCGGATCGATCGATCTCTTCCCCGAATACACGGGCCCGCTGCTGCAGTACTGGGTGCCCGACACCGGGGCCCGTCTCTCCGACGACGTCTACGACGAGCTGGCTGCGAACACGCCGGACGGCCTCCGACCGCTCGAGCAGGCGCCCGCGACCGACCAGGACTCCTACGTGGTGACGCGGGAGTTCGCCGACGAGTGGGGCCTCGAGACCGTGGCGGACCTCGAGAAGGTCACCGACCCCTTGACCCTCGGCGCGAACTCGGAAGCGGAGAGCCGCCCCAACGGGCCGGAGGGCCTGCGCGAGACCTACGGGGTGGAGGTGGGCTTCACGCCCATCGAGGACGGGGGCGGACCCCTCACCGTGAAGGCGCTGCAGGACGGCGACATCCAGCTCGCGATCATCTACACCGCCGACCCCTCGATCGCGGAGAACGACCTCGTTTCGCTGGAGGACCCGGAGGGCCTGTTCCTCGCCTCGCACCTGGTGCCGCTCGCGAGCGACAAGGTCGACGACGAGGCCGCCGCCGTCATCGACGCGGTGAGCGCGGCGCTCGAGCCGCAGGACCTCATCGAGCTGAACGCCCGCAGCGTCTCGGAGGAGCTGCCCGCCGACACCATCGCGAGCGACTGGCTGGCCGAGCAGGATCTCGGCTGAGCCCGGGCGGCCGGGCGGGGCCCTCGGGCGGCCGCCCGGCCGCATCCGGGGCAGCCTCGATCAGGGAGTCGCCTCCAGGAACGCACTGACGAGGATGCCGATGAGCGCCACGGCGGCCATCGTCAGGAAGTACACCGCCAAGCGCCGCAGTCTTCCCGCGCCGGGTCGCGCCAGGAACCGCGTGAGCAGCAGCGCCGCGAAGAACACCACGACGGCCACCGCCGTCGCCCATGCCACGGGCGCCGAGCGGCCCGGTGAGACGAAGATGAGCGCCGAGAGGGGGATCATGCTGGCGGCCGCGAAGAGGAAGCCCACGATCACCCAGACGTTGCCGGAGGAGGTGCGCAGGGCGGGTTGATTCGCCATCTTGGTGGGATCGAGCGGTTCAGCCGTCGGGTCCGGTTCTCCCGCAGGGCGCGGCTGACTCGTGGAGCGCGGTTCACCCCGAGGGTCCGCTCCGTCCCGGGGCTCCCGTTCGCCGCTCATGCGCGGTCCACCAGGTCGCGCTCACCCACCCCGCGAGCGCAGTGGGCGCAGCAGAAGATGCGCCCCTCGGCTTCGACGCCGTGGCCGAGGATCCTGCATCCGCAGTGCCCGCACTCGGGGGCCATCGCCTGCGCCGCGCACTCGAAGCTGTCGAACGTCCCCGATGCGTCGGGCGCGGTGACCGTGAAGGTCTTGTCGTAGTCGTTGCCGCACGTGTCGCATGTCGCCATGATGCTGAGCTCCTCACCTCTCGGGCGACGACCGGTTCGGACGCTCCGTCGAGCATCGGAGATGCTCGCGCACGTCCGCACGCGGATCGTCGATGATGGTCCACGTGATCCCAGGATCCCCCTCCCGCCCGGCGGGCGGGAGGGGGTGGCCGATCCGGCGGATGCGGCGTATGGTGCGAGCCCGGACGCGCACCCGTTCAAGCGGAGGCGGCCCCGGCTCGGGGCAGGCTCCGCGTGCATCGGCCCGGACCGGCCCGTCTCCGACCCGGGTCCGATCTCGTCCTCCGCGCCGCTCCCTAGACTGAGGAGCATGGAGTTCTCCGACCGCCCGGTGTGGCGCACGCGCGCGTGGTTCGGCGCGGCGATCGCCTCGGCGCTCGTGCTGCTCGGGCTCTCGTTCATGGGCGTCGGCGGCGACCCGCGCACGGTCTGGCTGCCCCTCGCGGTCGCGGCGGGAGTCGTCTCGGCGGTGCTGGGCTCCACTCTGCTGCGCGTGCGGAGAGAGCGGCGCGAGCACGAGGACCGCCTGACGGAGTGGGCGGCCGAGCGGGCGGCCCAGGCCGAGCGGCTGCGGATCGCCCGGGAGCTGCACGACCTCGCCTCGCACGGCCTCGGCCTCATCACGGTGCGCGCGGCCGCCGCCGGGCGCGTGAGCGGCGCGCGGGCCGAGGAGGAGCGCAGCTCCGCGCTGCGCGACATCGAGCGGGCCGGACGCCAGGCCACGACGGAGCTGCGGCGCATGCTCTCGGTGCTGCGATCGGCGGACCAGGCCCCGGCTCCGCTGCGCCCCGGCGAGACGCTGGAGGATCTCGCGACGATCGTCGAGGGCGCGCGCACCGCCGGCCTCGACGTGGAGGCGAGGATGGGCGCGGGATCCGGTCTCGGAGAGATCTCGGCGGGCGTGCAGCTGACGATCTGCGCGATCGTGCGCGAGGGGCTCGCCAACACCGCGAGGCACGCCGGCCCCACGGCCGCGAGTGTCGAAGTGCGGCGCTCCGACGACGGATCCGGACCCGGAGCCGAGGTGACGGTGCGGGTGCGTGACCGAGGGCCGGCGCCCGCATGGGAGCCGCAGCCGGGGACGGGGCTCGGCCTCGCGGGGCTGCGCGAGCGGGTGACGGCGCTCGGCGGTTCGCTGTCCGCCGGCCGCGTCGAGGGCGACGGCGGCTACCTGCTCGCGGCGATCCTCCCCGACGGAGGCCGCCCCTGATGGCTCCCATCCGCGTGCTGGTGGTCGACGACCAGCCCCTGATCCGGCGCAGCCTCGGGCTCATCATCGACGGCGAGGCCGACCTCGCCGTCGTCGGCGAGGCGGGCACGGGCTCGGAAGCGGTCGCACAGGCGCTGCGGCTGCAGCCCGACGTGGTGCTGATGGACGTGCGGATGCCGGGCGGCGACGGCATCGAGGCGACCGGACGCATCGCGGCCGAGCCCGAGCTGGAGGGGACGCGGGTGCTCGTCCTGAGCATGTTCGAGCTCGACGAGTACGTCGACGCGGCGCTCCGGGCGGGCGCGAGCGGGTTCCTGCTCAAAGACGCCCCGCCCGAGCAGCTCGCCGACGCGATCCGGCGCACGCGCTCCGGTGAATCGCTGTTCGCGCCCAGCATCCTCGCCCGACTGGTCGAGGAGTTCCTGGAACGGTCGGCCGCTCCCCCCGCCACGGGCCTCGACCGCCTCACCGCGAGAGAGGTCGAGGTGCTCACCCTGATCGGCCGGGGCCTCTCGAACGACGAGATCGGAGCGCACCTCGTGATCTCGATGGGCACGGTCAAGACGCACATCGGCAGCATCCGGGCGAAGCTGCACGCCCGGGATCGGGCGCAGCTCGTGATCGCCGCCTACGAGCACCGGCTGCTCCGCTGAGGCGCTCCCCGGCAGGCCGGCCCGGTCATCGGTCTCGCGGCCGCCCTCCGTCCGGTTCGACTAGAACTGCCCGACGTTGCGGCTCTCGGTGCGCCGGCGCGTGGCGAGCGTCGCGATCCAGGTGACGAGCCACAGGCCGACGCCGATGGCCAGCAGCAGGCCGGCGATCTCGTACTGGATCCAGTCCTCCCGGCTGCGCGCCCAGGGACCGGCGAGGAAGAGGGAGAGGATCGCGCCGAGGATCGGCACGACCGTCGGCGCCCGGAAGCCGTTCTCCGGGGTCGGATCGCGCCGCAGCACGAGCAGCGCGATGTTGACCACGGCGAAGACGCAGAGCAGCAGCAACCCGGTGGTGCCGCCGAGCGCGCCGACGATGCCGTCCTCGGAGTTCTGGTTGACGTAGACCACGAGACCCACCGCGAGGAGCGTGCTGAACAGGATCGAGACCCACGGCGAGCGCCGCTTCGGCAGCACCTTGCTGAGCACCTTCGGCAGCACGTCCTGCTTCGCCATGCCGTAGAGCAGGCGGCTCGCCATCAGCATGTTGATGAGGGCGGTGTTCACGACCGCGAACACCGTGAGGAAGGGGAAGATCGCGTCGACCGGGATGCCGGGCGCTCCGATCCTGACGACGTCGAGCAGGATCCCGGCATCGGGGTTCTTCGGGTTGAGCAGGTCGCCCGGCGGGATCACCATGATGACGGTCACCGCGACCAGCATGTAGATGAGGGCGCAGAGTCCGAGGCCGGTGAGCATGATCCTCGGGAAGTCGCGCTGCGGGTTCTTGCACTCCTCGACCAGGTTCACCGAGTCCTCGAAGCCGACCATCGCGAAGAACGCGATCGCCGTCGCCATGGTGACGGCGGCGAAGGCGCCTCGGTCCCCGGGGGTCTCGAACACGACGAGCCGCCCGACATCGCCGTTGCCGCCGACGATGGCGATGAAGCCGATCACGATGATGACGCCCATGATCCCGAGCGTCACGAGGGTGAGCACGAGGTTGAACTTCACGCTCTCGCCGACGCCCCGCAGGTTGATGAGCGCCAGGACGACGATGATCGCGATCGCCGTGACCATCGTCGCCGTCGAGTCGCTGGGGACCCCCTCGAAGAACTGCCCGAAACCGATGAGGAGGTTCTTCGCGACCAGCGTCGCCGAGGTCGCGGCGCTCGTGATGCCCGAGCTGGCGACGGCGAAGGCCACGATGAAGGTGACGAAGTGGATGTGGAACGCCTTGTGCGTGTAGAGCGCCGCTCCGGCCGCATAGGGGTACTTCGTCACGAGCTCCAGGTAGGAGAAGGCCGTCAGCGTCGCGATGGCGAAGGCGAGCAGGAACGGCAGCCACGCTGCGCCGCCCACCTGGCCCGCCACCCGGCCGGTGATCGCGAAGATGCCGGCGCCGATGATGTCGCCCATGATGAGCAGGAGCAGCAGCTTCGGCCCGATCACCTTCTTGAGCCCGGTTCCGTGATCGGCCCCCTCAATCGCCGCGACCGCTTCGGTATCGGGTCTCGTCATCGTGCTCCCCCTTCTCGCTCCCGCCTCGTCGCAGGCACCCCGAGGCGAATGCCTCGAGCGCAGATCGAGGACTCCAATGTATCCCAGTTCGGGAACGAGGCGGAGGTGCCCCAGTTCGGGAACGGCGCGGAGATATCCCAGCTCGGGAGCGGCGCGGAGCGCGCCCGGTCGCGGGGTTCAGGCCGCGGAGAGGAGCCGCTCGTCGACGACCCGTGCGAAGGCGTCGGGGGCCAACGCCGCGAGGGCCCGCCAGCCGGCCCAGGGATGCCCCATCGCGACCCACATCTCCCCGAGCAGACGCGCCGCGCGGGCTCGCAGCTCGTCGAGGGATCGCAGCGGTTCTTCGAGCGGCGGCACCCGCGCACCGAGCGTCGCCGTTCCTTCCGCCGCGGGCCGCAACTCGTTCGGCGCACTCCTCTTCTCGATCGTCGTGATCGCCTCGACGACGAGCACGAGCGCATCGACGGCGGCGTCCAGTTCCATGTCACGGTGGTGGCCGGGCCCGACGGACGCTGCCCAGCGCAGCACGTCCTCCAACATGTCGAGCGCTTCGAGGACGTCGGGCAGCGCGTCGTGACCGCGAGCCTCGGCCAGGCCCCTGGCGACTCCCGCGAGGCCGTGCACCAGGGCGGTGCCGGGATCGAGGAGATCAGCGGCCTCGCGCGCGGCATCGATGTCGCCGAGGTCGGCCAGCGCGAGAACGACCCTCACCATGGACCGGTCCCTCCAGACTCCGGGGAGATTGTCGCGAGTCGGTCTCATCCACACGCTCGCGATGGAGAGTATCGCGGCTCGAGCCTCGGAGACCGCATCGGGTACGTCTCGGAGGGCGCGGGCCGCACTCCCCATGGCCCGGCAGCGTCTCGAGTCGTCCGTTATCGACCGGGCGAGCTCGAGGGCCGCGGAGGACTCGCCGAGCGCCGCCACCGCAGGGGCGAGCGCGGCGAGCACTTCCTCCCGCAGCATGACCCGGGATTTCGCGCCGAGTTCTCCGAGTGCACGATCCTCGTCTTCCGCCCGCCTCAGCACCGGGACGACGTCGGCGGGCGGGCGGCTCCGGTCGAAGTCCTCTCCGACGACGCACGCCTCCGCCAGCGCTTCCCAGACCGCTCCGACTGCGGCTTTCCGCTCGCCACCACTCGCGAGCGCGTGCGCGATCCCCGCGAAGGCGCGCCCTCGCTGAACGGCGGCGTCGAGGCCCCTGGCCTCTGCGATAGCCGTTTCGGCGCCGTAGACAGCGACGAGGTCCGGGGCGGCATCGACGATCTCCTCATCCTGCCGGTACACTCCCGTGCCGCTCCGTGCGGCGTCGAGGGCCTCCCGAAGAGCGGGGAGCGCGGTCTCTGCCTCGCCCCGCTCCGACAGGATCAGCGCGCTTCCGCACAGCGCTGCGCTCCTCTCCTCGCCGACCGGGATCTCCCGTGCCAGTTCCAGGGCTCGCGCGGCGCTGCCCCCTCGCGCCAGCGACGCGACGACCCCGGCGCGCACATCCTGCCACCGTTGCTCCTCGGGGATCTCCCGCAGCGCCTCATACGCGGCGTCGGGATCGCCGAGGTCGGCGAGCACGGAGACGGCGGCATGGAGCACGGAGTATCGCGTCCACTCATGGTGAATCGCACGCACCGAGACGAGAGCCTCGGGCGCCAGCCGACGGGCTCCCTCGGTATTCCCCGAGCGGACCAGGGCCGAGACCGCCTCGACCATCGTGCGCCCCCTCATACCGTCCCAGGGGATCTCTCGCGCCAGGCCGACACCGAGGTCTGCGCTGCCGGCATCGACCAGGAGCGGGGCGATCACGGAGGCGATACCCCACCGATAGAAGTCCCCATCGTCGGTCTCGAGCGAGGAGAGCGCCTCGACCGTCGATGCCGCCTCACGGCACAGGGAGTCGGCGGAGGCGGCGTCCCCGGTGCGAGACGCGACACCGGCGAGGAGCGCGAGCGTCTCCGCGAACAGGGACGGGTTCTTGATCCCGCGGGCCTCGCGCAGCGCTTCCTCGGGCTCCCCGGCGCTGGCGAGCAGCTGGAGCGCGTTGCGCATCACCACCTCGGCTCCGCCGATCCCGGTGCCGTTACCGGTCTTGTCGGCGACATCGAGAGCGACGGTCAGGGCTTCGCGGGAGGTCTCGAGTGCGTCGCGCGCGACATCGCGCGCGACCTCCGTCTGCCCGGCGTCGAGCAGAGCCGCGGCGACGCTCACGAGCGCCCTCCCCCGGACCGGAGCGTAGGCGATCGCGCGGGAACCGTCCACCGCGTCCCGCAGGGCCGATTCGGCAGCTTCGGGATCCCCCGCCCGCGCCAGCACCGGAAGGAGCTCGGCGAGCGCGGAGCAACGATCTTCGGGATCGTCGATCGTGTTGACCGCCGCGAGCGCGTCGCGGGCGGCGCGGAGCGCGAGGGCAGTCCGCCCGACCTCGATGAGGGTCTCGCTGACATGCGTCAGCGCCGTCGCTCGCCTGCGGGGCAGCGGCACGGATGCCGCCAACCCGAGTGCTTCCTGCTCCTGGCCGAGCCTGGCGAAGCCGGCCGGCAGCTCGAGCGGGAACCTCGAGTTCCGCAGACTGTACAGATGGAGGTACCGGAGCACCTCGCCGAGCCGATCGAAACCGTCCCCGGCGCCGGCCCAGTGCTCGAGCAGCGACCGCGCCATCTCGGCCAACTGCCCGAGGACCTCGCCCTCTCCGTGGTCGCGCGCTCTGAGCCGCTCGATTCGTCGATCGTCGCAGACCACGGAGACCGCCTGCCCCTGGAGCGCGGCATCCGAGCACAGCAGCGCGGGATACGTCGGCGAGAGCAGATAATCCGGCGTCTCCTCGGGCCAGCCGTGCTCGGCCCACTCCGCTCCCCACCGCGCCAGACGCTCGCGCCACGGGGACAGCGCCGCGAACCGATCCGCCCGGTAGCGGCGCAGCTCGGCCTCCGCCTCGGTTCCGGATACAGCCGTCTCCTCGGGCCCCCGCACGCGCGTCTCGAGGTGATCGGTGACCACCACCCGGTCGAGCATGTCATGGCCGAGGCTGTAAGCGGGTGCGCCGTCCGGCGACTCCGCGACGGTGAACGAGCGCCCGCTGGTCGAGCTCATCAGCCGGCCGAGGTCGCGGGGATGCTGCCCCGTCAGCTCGGCGAGGTCGCGGGCAGTCAGTGCCGTTCCCGCTGCGGCGAGGCAGGCCAGGGCATCTCTGCCGTAGCGGCTCCCGTGCCGATCGGCCGTGTCGAGGATCCTGTCGATCTCGTCTGTGGCCCTGCGCTCGGCGGCGGACGCGACGGGCGACGTCTCGAGTTCCCGCCTGCGGACGCTGCGGAGCGGGTGATCGTCGCCCAAGTCCGGCGGCAGCGGCGGGTTGCTGCGCGAGGCGATCACCACCCGCACGTTGTGAGGCAGACGTTCGGGAAGGCTTGACGCGACCGACGGCTTGGGAGTCGGGAGCAGCGGCCCCTGATCCTCGTCCAGACCGTCGACGAGCAGCAGGAGTCGCTCGCCCTGCTCCGAGGCTCTCGCCGCGGCGAGCGTCAGGAGCTGCGCGAAGATCAGGCTCCTGGACTGAGCCTCGTTCGGGAAGTCGCCCCTGTCGATCCCGGCGATGAGCGCGAGCTGCGGCATCAGAGCGGCGTAGAGGGCGTCGCTGTCCGCGTAGGCGGGTTGACGCCCGATGATGAACGCCGATGCCACTCGCGCGCCCGCCGGGGGTCGGAGCGCGAGACGCGCCATCAGCGCGGTCTTCCCCGCCCACGGGCCGGCGAGCCACCACCACCACTGACCGCCGTCGTCGCCCCGAGGGGCGACGAACTCCGCGATCGCGGCGAGTTCCCGCTCGCGCCCCCGGAACTCCTCGGCGGCCAGTCTCTCAATGACGGAGGTCCGGTGGTGGCTCGCCGCGTCGGACGCGCTGACGGCGGAAACCGACGCCGCCCCTGCGCCCTCGATGAGGTGCTGCAGGTCGCGCTGCAGGCCCGCCAGACGCGCGTTCAGCTCCTCGAGCAGCGCCTCCCTGCGAGAGTCCCTCACCTCGGACCGCTCGAGGCGCTCCTGAATGTCGCCGACTCTCGCGTGCAGCAGACGGCCCTCGAGCGGGAGCGTCGACACGATCGCGTCGGTGCCCGCCTGCCGCAGTCTCGCGTTCAGGTCGTCCACGAGGGCCTCGGGGCGATCGCCGAGCAGCCGCTGCCACTCCCGCTGGGCATCGGTGAGTTCGGTCTCGCCGGGGTGCAGCAGTGCGGCGAGGTTCCGCTCGCCCGCCAGCTCGGTCAACCGCTGCCGCAGGCCTTCCCCGAGCGAGGGGGTGTGCCGGATCTCGGCGGTCAGCGCCTGCGTCAGCCGCCGACGTGCGCCGCGGTCGGCCAGCCGCTCCCGGAAGAGCGCGACCGATGCCCCGGCCGTCTCCCCCGCCGCCGCACCGGCGACCGCGCCGAAGCCGATGTTGATCGCCTCGGCGAGATCGAAGACCAGCTCCACCGCCGCCCGCTCCCGCTAGCGCATGCCGCGGCCGAGCATCTTCTGCAGCTGCGCCATCTCCTCCTCCGACGGAGCCGCGCCGCCGCCTCCGCCGAGCCCGAACCCGGACCCGCCGGCGGGAGCAGCGGCCTGCTTCGCGGCCACCCCGGCCTCCTGCTGGGCCCGCTTCGCGGGGTTGCCCGAGCGCTTCGCGCCCTTCTTCTTCGCGGGCTGCTGCTTCTTCCTGCCGCCGTGACCACCCATACCGGGCATCGCGCCCATACCGGGGATCTGGGGAACCCCGCCCTTCGCGACGGTCTTCATCATCTTCGCCGCCTGCTCGAAACGGACGATCAGCTGGTTCACGTCGGTCACGGTCATACCGGACCCCTTGGCGATCCGCAGGCGACGCGACCCGTTCAGGATCTTGGGGTTGGCGCGCTCGGCCTTCGTCATCGACTGGATGATGGCCTCGGTGTGCAGGATCTCGCGCTCGTCGAAGTTGTCGAGCTGCTCCTGCATCTTGCCCATGCCCGGGAGCATGCCCATCATCTTCTTGAGCGAGCCGGCGCCGCGCAGCTGCTGCATCTGCTTCAGGAAGTCGTCGAGGGTGAAGCTGTCGGAGGCGATCTTCTCCGCGACCTTGCGCGCCTCCTCCTCGTCGAAGGCCTGCTGCGCCTGCTCGATGAGGCTGAGCACGTCGCCGAGGTCGAGGATGCGGCTCGCCATGCGATCCGGGTGGAACGGCTCGAAGTCGTCGAGCCCCTCGCCCGTGGAGGCGAAGAGGATCGGGCGGCCGGTGAGGCTGCGGATCGAGAGGGCCGCACCGCCGCGGGCGTCGCCGTCGAGCTTGGTGAGCACGACGCCGGTGAAGTCGACGCCCTCCTGGAACGCCTTCGCCGTCGCCACCGCGTCCTGACCGATCATGGCGTCGATGACGAAGAGCACCTCGTCGGGGTTCACGGCCTTGCGGATGTCGGCGGCCTGGCGCATGAGCTCGGCGTCGACGCCGAGGCGGCCCGCGGTATCGACGATGACGAAGTCATAGTGCTTCGCCTCGGCCTCCCTGACGCCGTCGCGGGCGACCTTCACCGGATCCCCGACGCCGTTGCCCGGCTCGGGCGCGAAGATCGCGACACCCGCCTGCTCGGCGACGACGCCGAGCTGGGTGACCGCGTTCGGGCGCTGCAGGTCGGAGGCCACGAGCAGCGGCGTGTGTCCCTGCCCCTTGAGCCACTTGGCGAGCTTGCCGGCCAGGGTCGTCTTGCCCGCGCCCTGGAGGCCGGCGAGCATGATGACGGTCGGCGGGTTCTTCGCGAACTGCAGTCGGCGCTGCTCGCCGCCGAGGATGCCGACCAGCTCCTCGTTCACGATCTGGACGACCTGCTGCGCCGGGTTCAAGGCGCGGTTCACCTCGTCGCCGAGGGCGCGCTCGCGCACCCTGCCGGTGAAGTCCTTGACGACGTCGAGCGAGACATCCGCCTCGAGCAGCGCGCGCCGGATCTCGCGGACCGTGCCGTCGACGTCGGCGGCGGAGAGCTTGCCCTTGCTCCGCAGGTTCTTGAAGGTCTCGGTGAGCCGCGCAGACAGGTTTCCAAAAGTAGCCATGGTGCCATCGATTCTACCGGGTTCGCGCGCGGGCCCGTCCCGACGCACAGCGAAGCCCCCGCTTGGGCGCCTATCGTGCCGGGTATGCCACATCGAGCCGCGGGATCAGCCGTCGTCGTCGCGGCGTGCCTGCTCGCCGTCGGCTGCGCCTCCGCGCCGCCGCGCTCGTCGCCGCCTCCGCTGCCGGAGCCGGCCGAGGGCGCCATCCGCATGGCGGCCGTGGGCGACTCGATCACCGACGGCGACAGCATCGACCTCGCGGGCGGCTCCCCGGGGCCGCAGTCCTGGGTGAGCTACGCGATCGGACCCGAGGTCGAGTTCGTCGGCGGATGGGCAGAGTGGGGCGCGACGACCGAGCGCATGGCGGATGCCGTGCGCGGGCCGCTCGACGCCGACGTGCTCGTCGTCCTGGCGGGCACGAACGACGCGGGCTGGACCGGGCACGAGCAGATCGGCGACAACCTGACGAGGATCGTCGAGAACGCCGGCGTCGAGACGGTGCTGCTGTCGTCGGTGCCCCCGACCGACTTCGCCGGCGCGACCAAGACGGATCTGAACGCCTACCTCGAGCGCTTCGCCGACGATCAGGGCTGGGCGTGGGTGGACGCCGCCGCCGGCCTGCGCGACGGCGACGCGTTCTCGGACGGCATGAGCTACGACGGGGTACACCTGACAGAGGAGGGCGCCCGCGTGCTCGGGACGGCGATCGGCGAGGCGGTCGTCGACGCCGCCGGGCGGTGAGTCACCCCACCAACTGCTGGGCGAAGACGTGCGGGGTGAAGCCCGTCAGGTCGCCGATCCCCTCGCCCTGGCCGATCAGCTTGATCGGCAGCCCGGTCTTCTGCTGCACCGACAGCACGAAGCCGCCCTTGGCCGAGCCGTCGAGCTTCGTCAGCACGAGCCCGGTGACCCCGGCGTGCTCGATGAAGGCTTCAGCCTGCGCCAGCCCGTTCTGCCCCGTGGTCGCGTCGAGCACGAGCAGAACCTCGGAGACGGGCGCCTGCTTCTCGATGACGCGGCGCACCTTCGAGAGCTCGTCCATGAGCCCGCCCTTGGTCTGCAGTCGACCGGCCGTGTCGATGATCGCGACATCGTAGCCGCCCTCCGTCGCCCGCTGCACGGTCTGGAACGCGACCGAGGCGGGATCCTGACCCTGCTGCTGGGGCCGCACGACGTCGACGCCCGCGCGCTCGGCCCAGGTGGCGAGCTGCTCGACGGCGGCCGCGCGGAACGTGTCGGCCGCCCCCACGACCACCTTGCGGTCGAACGTGGTGAGGTACCTGGCGAACTTGCCGATGGTCGTGGTCTTGCCGACGCCGTTGACGCCTACGACGAGCACCACGGCGGGGCGCTCCTGCAGGCGCAGGGTCGGGTCGAACTTCGCCAGGCGATCCTCGATCGACTCGCGCAGCATGAGCCGGAGCTCTTTCACCTCCGTGACGTGGTGCCGGTCGACCTGGGCGCGCAGCTCGTCGAGGATCGACTCCGAGACGTCGGGCCCGAAGTCCGCCGTGATGAGCGCGGTCTCGAGCTCGTCCCAGGTGTCCTCCGTGATCAGCTCGGGGCCGCTGAAGATGTTGCGGAATGCCTTGGAGAAGGACCAGGATCGCTCAGCCATGCCTCGATCCTACCGGCGCTGCTCCCCCACCGCCGAAAGGCGGGAACGCCGCCCCGAGGAGCACGCCCCTCATCGGGAGGCCAGGCGCTCCAAGCGGTCGAGGCTCCACTCGTAGCGCTCCAGCCAGACGAAGGCGTGGATCCAGCTCTCGACGCTGTACACCCCCGGATGCGCCCGGATGCGCCGCACGATCGCCGTGTAATCGGCGAGCGAGCGCGCCGCGATCGTCGCGATGAGCCCGTAGCGGCCCAGGGTTCGCGCGGCGAACTCGATGGTCGGGATCCCGACCAGGAGCTCCTCGACCGATGCCAGGTCGTGCTCCTCGCCCGTGAGCATGATGCCGACACCCGTGAGCACCGAGTTCGTCGCCCGCCGCCGGCTGCGCACCGCGCCGATCCGCATGATGCGCGAGTCGAGCAGCCGCAGCACGCGCGCGCGGCAGGCCGACGCGGAGCGCCCGGTGCGCCGGGCGAGCTCTCCGAACGTGAGCCTGCCATCCGTCTGCAGCTGCGCCATGAGCGCGATGTCGAAGTCGTCGAAGACGAGGTCGTTCGGCTCCGGATCCTCTCCGAGCCGCAGGCGGCGCAGCACGCGGTCGTAGACCGAGAACTGCACCCCCGCCACCCCCGGGATCGACTGGATCTCGCGCACGGAGCGCCCCACGTCGTCGAGGTCGGCGGCCCAGACCTCCACCACGGCCTGGGACTGCCCGCTGATCTCCGACAGGAAGACGACGTTGGGGAACTCTCCGAGCTGCTCGAACACCGGCGAGGTCGGCCCGTTGATGCGCAGCTGGAGGTTCACCTGCACCGGCAGCCCCACCGCCCGCGGATGCACGGCCGCGAGGATCCGGATCTCGCCCGAGGCGAGCAGCTCTCCCACGCGCTGGGCGACGAGCGTCCGGTGCACGCCGAGCTGCGCGGCGAGCGTCGAGAACTGCGCGCGACCGTCGAGCTGCAGGGCGCGGATCAGGTCCTCGTCGAATTCGTTCACGTGTCAGATGATGCCAGAAATCACGTCGCCGTTCCTGACAGAACAACGCGACAGCCCCGAGATTCAGCGCGAATAGACGAGAAAATGCCGCGACGATCCGACATCTATGCGCGCTCGATATCGATTTCCGGTTTTCCGCGTACCGATCGCCGCCGAATGGACGTACTCTCATATCAATTCGACACGAAGGAGTTCCCCCGTGCGCAAGCTCGCGTTCACCCAGGCCCCGACGCTCTCGGCACCGAAGATCATCACCGCGGCCCGTATCCACGCCCTCGACGACGGAGGCACCACTCCCGAGGCGTTCCTGGTGATCGACGACCGGATCCGTCATGTCGGCTCGGTCGACGCCTGCCGGGCGGCCGCCGCAGAGGTGAGCGCGCTCGCCCCCGAACTCGTCGACCTCGGCGACGCCACCGTGGTACCGGGATTCATCGATGCGCACGCCCACCCGCTGATGCTCGGACAGATGATGAGCTGGGTCGACTGCGGCCCCGAGAAGGCCGGGTCGATCCCCGAGATCGTCGCGCTGCTGCAGGAGGCCGCGAAGACGCTGCCGGCCGGCCGCCCGATCCGAGGCTACGGCTACGAGCAGCGCAACCTCGCCGAGCGCCGTCACCCCACCCGCTTCGAGCTCGATCAGGTCGCCACCGACCGCGAGGTGTACCTGATGAACGCCTCGGGGCACGGCGGCGTGGTCAACAGCTACACCTTCGAGCTCCACGGCGTGACCCGCGACACCCCGAACCCCCAGGGCGGCGAGTTCTTCCGCGACGCCGACGGGGAGCTCACGGGCGAGCTGTCGGACGCGGCGTGCAACGTGCTCACGGGGCTCGAGGGCGTGAAGATCGGCCACCACGGCCCCAACTTCCACCTCGCCGACGAGCCCGAGGAGCACAAGCGGCAGCTCGCCGCGGCGCAGGAGAACTTCCTCGCCGGCGGCGTCACCGCGATCGGCGACGCCCAGGTCAGCCGCCGGGAGTTCGACATGTACCTCCGCCTCGCCGAGTCGGGCGACCTCAAGGTGCGCGTGAGCATGTACCTGCTCTCGCACCTGCTCGACGAGGCCATCGAGATGGGCCTCCACGGGCAGTTCGGCAACGAGCACCTCAGCTTCGCCGGCATCAAGTTCTACTCCGACGGCACGCTCGGCGGCTGGACCGCCTATTTCCCCGACGGCTACGTGGGCGACCCCTGCCGCACCGGCCAGCTGTACCACGAGCCCGGCGACTACGCCGAGCTCATCAGGAAGGCGCACCGCGTCGGCCTGCAGACCGCGACCCACTCCCAGTCCCCGACCGCGCTCGAGATGGTGATCGGCGCGATCGAGGCGGCGCTCGCGGATCGCCCCGACGCCGACGCCCGCCACCGCATCGAGCACTGCGGCCTGCCCACCCCGGAGCAGATCGAGCGCATGGCGCAGGCGGGCATCTACCCCGTCAACCAGCCGCAGCACCACTACAACTGGGGCGAGGGCGTGGAGCAGGCCATCGGCACGCCCGGCGAGCGATTCAACCCCCTCGGCGAGTTCGAGCGCGCGGGCGTGCCCGTCACCATCTCGTCCGACGCGCCGGTCGCAGATCCGCGGCCGATGGAGGCCGTGCAGGCCGCCGTCTCCCGGATCACCCGCCGAGGCACGCAGCTCGGCTCCGACGACCTCGCCGTCTCGCTCGACACGGCCCTCCGCGCGCACACCATCTCGGCGGCCCGCGCACTGGGCCGCGAGGACGAGCTCGGCAGCATCGAGGCCGGCAAGCGCGCCGACTTCGCCGTGCTCGACCGCGATCCCCACGCGACTCCCACCGCGGAGCTCGCCCAGGTCTCCGTCGCCGAGACCTGGGTCGGCGGCGAACGCGTCTTCGCCCGCTGACCCTCCCGGGCGGGCGCACCCGCGCCCGCCCTCCCCCTCCGAGAACCTCACCCCCTGCCGGCATCCAGCAAAGGAGCTCACATGTCCACCTCGACGGCCGCTGCGCCGAACTCCCACAGACGCGCGCTGAGAGGCGGCATGGCCGCCCTCGTCGGCACCTCCATCGAGTGGTACGACTTCTACGTCTACGCCACGGCGGCGGCGATCATCTTCCCGCACGTCTTCTTCCCCGAGGCCGAGCCGGCGCTCGCCACGCTCGCCTCCTTCGGCACCTACGCCGTGGCCTTCTTCATGCGCCCGATCGGCGGCATCGTCTTCGGCCACATCGGCGACAAGCTCGGCCGCAAGCCGGCACTCACCATCACGCTGATCCTCATGGGCGTCGCCACGACGCTCGTCGGCGTGCTGCCCGGCTACGCGACTATCGGCATCTGGGGCCCGATCCTGCTCATCATCTGCCGCATGGCCCAGGGCCTCGCGGTCGGCGGCGAGTGGGGCGGCGCGAGCCTCATGGCCGTCGAGAGCGCCCCGCCGAAGTGGAAGACCTTCTACGGCGGCTTCACGCAGGTCGGCAACCCGCTCGGCGCCATGATGGCGACGGGCGCGTTCTGGGCCCTCTCCGCCCTGGGCGAGGATGCGCTGCTGAGCTGGGGCTGGCGCGTGCCCTTCCTCTTCAGCATCGTGCTCATCGCCGTCGGCTTCTGGGTGCGCTACCGCGTCGAGGAGACCCCGGTGTTCGAGGCCAAGGTCGAGGGGCAGGAGCAGTCCACCCCGCTGCTCTTCGCGCTCAAGAACAACTGGCTTCCGATCCTGCTCGGCTTCTGCATCATCGCGATGTCGTCGGGCGGCTACGTCATCGCGACGACCTTCGTGCAGAACTACGCCGACACCCCCGAGATCGGGCTCGATCCCTCCATCATCCTGGGCGCCATGACGATCGCCTCGCTCGTCGAGTTCATCGTGACCCTGCCGATCGCGGCGCTCGGCGACAAGATCGGCCCGAAGACGGTCATGTACCTCGGCATCATCCCGTCGTTCATCGTGATCATCCCGCTCGTGCTCTCGATCCAGGCGAAGAACATCGGGTTGATCTGGCTGTTCGTGATCCTGATCCGCGTCACGCTGAGCGGCGCCTGGGCGCCCCTGTCGACGCTCATGGCGCAGATGTTCCGCCCCCAGTCGCGATACACCTCGATGTCGCTCTCGTACGGCATCGGCGCCGCCGTGTGGGGCGGTCTGTCGCCCGCCATCGCGTCGACGCTGCTCATCGCGACCGACGGCAACTTCTGGTCGGTCGTCGGGTTCTTCGGCGTGCTCACCATCGCGGCCTTCATCGGCGTGCGCTTCGCACCGCAGCACTCGGACACGGCCCCGGTCACCGGGTCGTTCACGCCGCGCCTCGACACCACCGCGATCGACACCCAGGACGACTGAGCCGGCGCCGCTCCGGCGCGACCGACCCGGCGGTGCCGACGCGACCGCGCCGGCACCGCCGGGTCCCACACCCCGAGCTCCCACCACTACCAACGCGAGGAACAGCATGGAAACCACCCCCAAGCGCACGACCGGATGGGTCGTGATGGAGGCCCTCCGGGGCTACGGCGTCGACACGGTCTTCGGCATCCCCGGCACGCACAACCTCGAGTTCTACCGCCCCCTCGGCGCGCTCGGCATCCGGCCGGTCACCGCCCGCCACGAGCAGGGGGCCGGGTACGGTGCCGACGGCTGGTCGCTGCAGACCGGGAAGCCCGGCGTCGTCGTCACCACGAGCGGCCCCGGCCTGCTCAACGCGCTCTCCGCCGCCGGCACCGCCTACTGCGAGTCGCGGCCCATGATCCTGCTCTCCCCGGGCCCCGCGCTCGGCGCGGAGTTCGCCGACAACGGCACACTGCACGAGACGAAGGACCAGCTCGGCGCCGCCTCGGCGATCGTCGAGTGGGGCCGCCGCGTGCGCTCGGCCGAAGAGGCCGTCGCCGCGGTGCACGACGCCTTCGAGCTCTTCGCGACGACACGCCCGCGCCCCGTCTACATCGAGGTGCCGCTCGACGTGCTCGAGGAGGAGACCGATCTTCCCGCGATGGCGACCGCGCCCCGCGAGTTCGCGGCGCCCGCCGCCCCCGCCGCCGACGTCGTGGCCGAGGCGTCCGCGCTGCTCGCCGCAGCCGAGCGGCCCGTCATCCTCGCGGGCGGCGGCTCCCGCGGCGCCACCGCCGAGCTGCGCGCCCTGGCCGAGCGTCTGGCCGCACCGGTCGTGACCACCCTCAACGCGAAGGGCGTGCTCGACGAGCACCACCCGCTCGCGGTCGGCTCGAACCTGCGGCTCGCCGCGGGGCGCCGGATCGCGCAGGATGCCGATGTGCTGCTCGTCGTCGGCTCGAAGCTCGGCGAGGCCGAGCTCTGGGCCCCGCGCCTGGAGGCCGGCGGCACCGTGATCCGCGTCGACCTGCTCGCCTCCCAGATCGACAAGAACCAGACGTCCGATCTCGGGATCGTCGCCGACGCGGCGGCCGCGCTCGGCGCACTCCTCGAGGCGCTGCCGGCCGCCGAGCCCCCGGCCGAGCGCACCGACCGCGCCGAGGCGCGGGTGCGCGAGACCCTGGCGGCCGTGCGCGCCGAGTGCGCCGAGCTCTCCCCCGGCAACACCGCCCTGGCCGAGAGCATCGCCGCGGCGCTTCCCGGGAACGCGATCGTCGCCACAGACTCCTCGCAGATCGCCTACTGGGGCCTGCTCAACACCCTGCGCGTCTCGGAGCCCGACTCGACCCCGTACATGGCGACCTACGCCACGCTCGGCTACGGACTGCCGGCCGCCCTCGGCGCCCGCATCGCAAACCCCGAACGCCCGTCGTTCGTCGTGATCGGCGACGGCGCCCTCATGTTCTCGATGAACGAGTTCATCACCGTCGTCGAGCAGGGCGAGGACGTCACCGTGATCGTCGTCGACAACGGCGGCTACGCGGAGATCAAGCAGAACGAGGCCGATGCGGGGATCGCCCCCGTGGGCGTCGACCTCGTGCAGCCCGACTGGGCGGCGGTCGCCGACGCCTTCGGCGGCACCGGCCGCAGGGCGGCCGACCCGGGCGAGCTCTCCGCAGCCGTGGACGCCGCCGTCGCGGCGGGCGGCCTGCAGCTGATCCACATCGACCAGGCCGCGTTCTCGGCCGCCGAGGAGGCCTGAGCCGTGACCGGGACCGCTCGCCCCGTCGCCGTCTACACCGACGTCGACGACACCGATCCGACCATCGGCATCCGCCTGCTGGAGGCCCACGGCTTCGAGGTGCGCGTGCTCGGCACCCGCGACGCCGAGGAGATCATCGCCGGTGCGCAGGACGCCGTCGCGCTGCTCCCCGGCTACGCATCCGTGACCCGGGAGATCATCGAGGCCCTGCCGCAGCTGAGCATCGTCTCGCTCATGTCGATGGGCTTCGACTACGTCGATCTCGAGGCCGCGACCGAGCGCGGCGTGTGGGTCACCAACGTGCCGGGCGCCGCCACCGAGGAGGTCGCGACGCACGCCCTCGCGATCCTGCTCAGCAGCGTGCGTCAGCTGCCCTTCTACACCGGCTCGGCCAACCCGGTCGACTGGAACGATCGAGCGGAGTCGGCTCCGCCGCGCCTGAGCGAGATGACGCTCGGCATCGTCGGCCTCGGCAAGATCGGACGAGAGCTGGCGCGGATCGCCGGGCCGCTCTTCGGCTCGGTGGTGGGCTACGATCCGCTGCTCCCCGACACTCCCGAGGTCCGGGCGGATCTCGAGGCGCTCGGGGTCGGGCGCACGAGCCTCGAGGAGGTGCGCCGTACGGCGAACGCCCTCTCGCTGCACCTGCCGCTCACCGATGACACCGCCGGCATGATCGACGCCGAGTTCCTCGGCGAGATGCCCCGGGGCTCGGTGCTGGTGAACGTCTCGCGCGGCGGGCTCATCGACAACGACGCCCTCGTGGCGGCGCTCGACGCCGGGCGGCTCTCCGGCGCGGCGCTCGACGTGCTCGATCAGGAACCGCCGGCGCCCGGCCACCCGCTCCTCGATCGCGACGACATCGTGCTCACGCCCCACATCGCCTACTTCTCCGCGCGCACCGAGATCGAGTACGTGCGGATCCAGGCGCAGAACGTGATCACGCTGCTCGAGACGGGCGCTCCCGACTCCCCGGTCAACCGTCCGGCCGCGTAACGTCGGCTACTCCTCGCGGCCGACCCGCTGCCCGACGACCGCCGAGATGCCGTCCTGCCGCATGGAGACGCCGTAGAGGGCGTCGGCGATCTCCATGGTGCGCTTCTGGTGCGTGATCACGATCAGCTGCGAGCTCTCGCGCAGCCGCTCGAAAACCTGCAGCAGACGCCCCAGGTTGGCGTCGTCGAGTGCCGCCTCGACCTCGTCCATGATGTAGAACGGGCTGGGGCGCGCCTGGAAGATCGCGATGAGCCACGCGACTGCGGCGAGGGATCGCTCGCCGCCCGAGAGCAGCGAGAGCCGCTCCACCTTCTTGCCCGCGGGCCGCACCGTCATCTCGATGCCGGTGTTCAGGAGGTCATCGGGATCGCTGAGGGCGATCTCGCCCGAGCCGCCCGGGAAGAGGATCGGGAAGACCTCGGCGAACGCCGCGCGCGTGTCCTCGAACGCCGCCGCGAAGATGCCCTGCATCTTCTCGTCGAGCTCCTCGATGATCGTGGCGAGATCGGCTCGCGTCTTCGTGAGGTCCCTGAGCTGGTCCGAGAGGAACCGGTGCCGCTGCTCGAGCGCCGCGAACTCCTCGAGCGCGAGCGGGTTGATGCGGCCGAGCTCGCTCAGGCGTTTCTCCGCGCGCGCGAGACGCCGCTCCTGCTCCGCCCGCACGAAGGGGACGCCCCGGGCACCGTTCGGCTCGGGATCGGCGCTCCCCCGTTCGACGTCGGCGGTTCCCGGCTCCGGTCCCTCGCCGGCCTCGGGCCGGCTCTCCGGTCCGCGCAGCACCGCGAGCTCGGCGTCGAGCTCCGCCTCCAGCGCGGTCCGGGGCGGCTCCGCATCGTGCTCCGCCTCCGGCGCGGTCCGGGGCGGGTCGGCGTCGTGTCGATCTGCGCGTGAACCCACGGGCACCGGTTGATCGGGCCCGTACTCCGCGATCAGCACGTCCTCGACCAGCCCGAGCTCGGTGCCCGAGCGCTCGAGCAGCGCCGAGAGCTGCAGCTTCCGCTCGTAGCTTTTGAGCTCCGCGCCGTGCACCCGCTCGGTGAGGCTCTGCAGACGCAGGCGCAGCTCCGACTCCTCGGAGCGCAGCAGGGTCAGCTCCTGGCTGTGCCGGGCGCGCTCCTGCTCGGCGGCCTGCTGGGCGAGGCGCGCCTCGGACAGCGAGCGGTCGCAGGCGTCGATGATGGCGGGCAGCAGCGCGGCGACCCGCTCGGCGCGCGCCACCTGCCGCGAGCGCAGCACCGCCCGACGTGCGGCCTCCTCGGCGGCTCGGCGCTCGGCCTCGAACTGCTCCACCAGGGTCCTGTGGTGCGCCGCGCCCGCCCGGGCGCGCTCGCGCGCGGTCTCGAGATCGAGCCGTCGCTCGACCTCTGCTGAGCGGGCGCGCTCGAGTTCCGCGAACAGCCCGTCTCGCTCGCTCGCGTCGAGGATCGGCCGCGGCGTGGCCTCGGCCTCGGCATACGCCTGGGCTGCGCGCTCCGCCTCGGCGCCGGCCTCGGCCTCCGAATCCGCGACCGCGGCGAGCGCCTGCCGCGCGCGCTCCGCCTCCGCCTGCCCCGTCTCGGCGCGCACCACGAGCTGCTGGCGCTGCTTCGCGACCTCGGCGAGGCGGGCGTCCGCGGCGCGGAGCTCGGTGTAGGCCTGCTGCGCGTCGCGCTTCGCGCGGTTCGCGGCCTCGCGCGTCTCGGCGAGCTCGGCGCTCAGCTCCTCGATCTCCGCGACGACGGCGTCTCGGCGTTCGACGGCCTGGTCGTGGTCGGCGGTGAGTTCGATGCGCGAGGGAGCGAGCCCGGACCCGCCGGCGAGGGTGTGGCGGGTGAGCACGTCGCCGGGCGCGGTCACGACCGTGTAGCCTCCGCCGGGCCAGCGCCTCCGCAGTTCGTCGGAGGCGTCCAGGGCCCCCGGGAGATCGTCGACGATGTAGCTGCGGGCGAGGAGCCCCAGCACCCCCGCCGGCGCGTCCTCGATGACGTCGACCGCGCGCACGGCGCCCGCCACCTCCGGTGCGCCGTCGTCGGGGTCCGGACCAGCGCCCTCGGCCGCCTCGGCTCCGGCGATCACGGCGCGGAGCACCCCCAGGTCCCCCTCGTGCGCTGCTGTCACCGACGCGGCCGCAGTCGTCGCGTCCTGCGCGAGCAGCGCGTCGCCGAAGCTGCCGAGCGCGGCGCCGACGGCCGCCTCGTAGCCCGGTCTCACGCGCACGTGATCGGCGACGCGGCCCCGGATCCCGGCCGGCTCGTCGGCCAGCAGCGCGGCCGACGCGTCCCGCTGATCGAGGGAGCGCGCGAGCGCCCCGATACGGGCGTCGAGGCCGGCCCGCTCCTGCTCGAGGCCGTGCAGCCGCTCCCGCAGCTCGTCGCGTCTGTGCTCGGCCTCGGCCTGGCGATCCTGCGCCGCCCGATACGCGTCGTCGAGGCCCTCCTCGGGCGGGCCCTCGCCTCCCCCGGACTGCTCCTCGAAGTCCTCGAGCCGCCGCTGCGCCTCGGCGGCGCGCTCCTCGGCCTGCGCGACCGCCTGCTCGCGCCGACGCACCTCCTGCGCCACGGCGGCGCGCTTCTGCTCCGCGGCCTCCGCCCGGCCTCGCAGTTGCGAGAGCTGCAGATCGTGCTTCGACACGAGCGCGCTCTGCGCGGCGAGGTGCTCATCGATCGCGTCGAGGACCTGTTGCGCGCGCCGCGTCGCCGATCCGGCGAGCTGCCACGCATCCTCCGCCGCGGGGATCAGCCCTTCCAGGCGCTCCGCCTCCTCCTGCGCCTCGGCGACCGCCGCCCGGCTGACACGCCCCAGCTGCTCGGGTGCTTCGGCCTGGGTGGCGAGAAAGGTGAGGCGCTGCTGCGCCTGCGAGTACAGCCCGCGCAGCTTGGAGAGCGCCGATTCGAGACCGAGCGTCACCCGGCGGGCGGCATCGAGCTCGTCGCTCTGCTGCTCCTGCTCGAGCCGTCCGATGCGCAGCTGCTTCTGCTCGACCTGCTCCTGCAGCACGATGCGCTCCGAGTGGCGCTCGGCCTCGTCCTTGGCGAGCTCGTCGAGCTCGGCGCGAAGCCGGAACACGTCGTCGGCCAGGAGCCTCGCCTTGGCGTCGCGCACCTCGGCGGCGATCCCCTGCGCGGCCCGGGCCACCTCCGCCTGACGCCCCAGAGGCTTCAGCTGACGCCGGATCTCCCCCGCGAGGTCGTTCAGGCGGGTGAGGTTCGTCTCCATCGCCTCGAGCTTGCGCAGGGTGCGCTCCTTGCGGCGGCGGTGCTTGAGAATCCCGGCGGCTTCCTCGATGAAGCCGCGCCGGTCCTCCGGGGTGGCGCGCAGCACGGCGTCGAGCTGCCCCTGCCCCACGATCACGTGCATCTCGCGCCCGAGCCCGGAGTCGCTCAGCAGCTCCTGGACGTCGAGCAGGCGACAGCCCTCCCCGTTGATCGCGTACTCGCTCGAACCGTTGCGGAAGAGGGTGCGGCTGATCGTGACCTCGGAGTACTCGATCGGCAGCGCGCCGTCGGAGTTGTCGATCGTGAGGCGCACCTCGGCGCGGCCGAGCGGGCCCCGGGTCGAGGTGCCGGCGAAGATGACGTCTTCCATCTTGCCGCCGCGGAGGGTCTTGGCCCCCTGCTCCCCCATGACCCAGGCGAGGGCGTCGACGACGTTCGACTTGCCGGAGCCGTTGGGGCCGACGATGGCGGTGACGCCGGGCTCGAACTGGAAGGCGGTCGGCTGTGCGAAGGACTTGAAGCCCTTGAGCGTGAGGCTCTTGAGGTGCACGCCGCCCCCTTCCCGGATCTCCGCCGATTCGCTCGCCACGCCGCTGCGGCGGACGCTTGAAACGTTACCGGATCAGGGCGCGATTCCGCGGGATCGCGCTGGCGGTGCGGGATCGCGCGGCCGGTGCGGGATCGCGGGAGTCGTTCGAGGACCCGCGATCCCGCGCACTCTCGGTTCGAACCGGATCCTCAGCCGCTCACCCGCTCGATCACTCGTAGGAGTAGAAGCCGCGCCCGCTGCCCTTGCCGAGGTATCCCTTGTCGATGTACTCGCGCTTGATGTACTCGGCGAACTCGCGCTGCTCGGGATCGTCGCTGTCCTTCCCGAGGGTGTACGGCGTCATCATGCCGACGACGTCGTAGATCTCGAAGGGGCCCATCGGCGCTCCGGTCGCGATCTTCCAGGTGCGGTCGATGTCCTCGGGAGTGGCGACGCCGCGCACGAGGAGACCGGAGGCGGCGTTGAGGAACGGCACGAGCAGCGAGTTGAGCACGTACCCCGGCTGCTCCTTGTGGATGCGGATCGGCACCATGCCGATCTCCTCGGCGAACTGCGCCACCTGCTCGAACACCTCGGGGTCGGTGCCCGCGTGGCCCATGACCTCGCCGGTGTTCTTGGCCCACACCTCGTTGGCGAAGTGCAGCGCGAGGAACTTCTCGGGGCGCCCGGTGAACGGCGCGATGTCGCTCGGCAGCAGCGTCGACGAGTTCGTGCAGAAGATCGTCTTCTCGGGTGCGAGCGCCGCGACCTGCTCCCAGGTCTGCTGCTTGATGTCGAGCCGCTCCGGCACGGCCTCGATGATGATGTCCGCGTCCTTCACCGCGTCGGCGAGGTCGGAGCTCGTGCGGATGCGCGCGACAGCCGCGTCGAGCTTCTCGGGGGTCGCATCGGGCAGGTCGCGCAGGTAGAGCGGCTTCAGGTACTCCCAGCGCGCGGGGAGCGCGCCGAGGATCTCGTCGTTCAGATCGTATGCGACGACGGTCTTGCCCGAGTACGCCGCCTGGAAGATGATCTGGGAGCCGAGCACGCCTGTGCCCAGCACGGTGAGGTTCTGCACTGTTTCGCCTTTCTCGGAGATTCCGGCCTCGTGAGCCGCTGATCCGGTCGGGCTTCCGGCGTGATGCCAGTTCGTCCGGCCTCACCCTCAGGTCTACTCTCTTTTGCTCGTCGGATGCGCGGTTTTCGCTCACGGCGGATGGCGCACCCGGGCGGGAGAATTCTGGGAGATCCGGCGGAACTCTGGAAACCGGTGCATCCCGCGCGTAGGGTCGGATCATGGCGACGCTCGATGACGCTCGCAGGATCGCGCTGGAGCTGCCCGAGACCTTCGAGAAGACGGAGGGCCACCGCGGCGGCGCGACCTGGCGCAGCAAGCACGGCACGTTCGTGTGGGAGCGGCCGCCGAGCAAGACGGATCTGGCGCGACTCGCGGAATCGGGCCGCGCGTGGCCGGAGGGCGACATCCTGGCAGTGCTCACGGACGGTCTGGAGGGCAAGGAGGAGCTGCTCGCGGCCTTGCCCCGCCTCTTCTTCACGATCCCGCACTTCGACGGATACCCCGCGGTACTGCTGAGACTCTCCGCGATCGATGTCGCGCAACTGCGCGAGGTGATCGCGGAGGCCTGGCTGCTGCGAGCGCCGCGTGCCGCCGCGCAGGCGTGGCTGGCGGCTAACCCAGCGGCATCCTCATGAGCACGCGCGGGAAGCCGTCGAGCACCGACCCGGTGTCGGCGGCCTTCTCGAACCCGGCCCGCTCGAAGAGCCGGCGCGTACCGACGTAGGCCATCGTGAGGTTCACGGGCTCGCCGGCGTTGTCGACCGGGTAGCCCTCGATGGCCGGTGCGCCGCACTCGCGGGCGTGTTCGACGGCCCCGTCGATGAGCGCGTGCATGATCCCCCGCTTGCGGTACCCGGGCCGCACCCGGAAGCACCACAGCGACCAGACGTCGAGGTCGTCGATATGCGGGATCAGCCGGTTCCGCGCGAAGCTCGTCTCGGAGCGCGGGTGCACCGCCGCCCATCCGACCGGCTCGCCGTCGAGATAGGCGAGCACACCGGGCGGCGGATCCTGCGCGCACAGCTCGCGCACGCGGTCGGCGCGTGCCGGGCCCCGCAGCGCGACGTTCTCCTTGCTGCCGATGCGGTAGCTCAGGCAGAAGCACACGTTCGAGGTCGGCTTCTTCGGCCCCACGAGCGTCGCCACGTCTTCGAACACCGTCGCCGGCCGCACCTCGATCCCCATGGACTCAGTATGGACGATGCCTCAGCGACGCTGTCTCAGCGGAACCGGCCACAGCGCCAGGGCTGTTCCAAAGTCCGCGTTCCATCGTCCTGCGCGAGATCACGAGCCGCAGGATCTGCAGCTCGAGCCCTCGCCGGCCCCGCGGATGGGCCGCCGGTCGCGAGCTCCCCTCAGCCCAGGCCCGCGATGAGATTGACCACGTTCGCGATGATGCCGACGCCGAAGAGATAGCCGAGCAGGGTCTGCGCGATCACCACACGGCGCACGTCAGTCCGGCTCACGTTCGTGTCGGCCACCTGATAGGTCATGCCCAGACCGACGGAGAAGTACGCGAAATCCGAGTACTGCGGCGGCCCGGTCTGGTTGAAGTCGATCCCGCCCCGCTCTTGCCCATCGGGACCGGGCCGGTAGTAGAGGTCTGCGTAGCGCAGCATGTAGTCGACCTGGATCAGCATCCAGGAGCTTGCGACGCTGAGCAGCGCGATTCCGGCCAGCAAGTACGCGGTCGCCCCATCCGCTCGCTGCGCCTGGGCCGCGACGACGACCACCGCGGCCAGACTGGCGACGCTGCTGACCACGGCGATCGCGGGGGCGAGCCTGCGGCCCGGATCCTCGACGGTGGGGTGAGTTCGCGTCTGGGACGGATCCATCGGCCACACGAGCAGCAGTATCCAGACCGCGTTGACGAGCGCGACGATCCCCCACCCCGCGAGCAGTCCGGCCGCGATCCCGAGCGTCGGAGCAGCGGTGGCGCCGGCGGCGACCCCGAGCACGATCGACGCGCAGGAGCGCAGGCGCAGCCGCCGTGCGCATTCCCGCGAGAGAGCGATAACTGCTCCGTTCCCCGAGGAGCGCAGCAGTTATCGCTCCCTCGCGGAGAACTCCGGGAAACGGCGCAAGCGCCTCGTGGCGTCACCGCGCGGGGTTAGGGTGGATGACATGTGCGGGCAGAGCGGCGACGAGGGCAGCGACCCGAGAACCTACTCGAGCAACAACCCAAGAAACGACCCCAGAGCCGTTCCGAGAAACGACCCGGGCAGCGGTCTGGGTCGCAAGTGCAGCGGTCCGAGTCGCAAGTGGAGCGGTGATCGGATCGGGCGGCTGAGCCTGCGGCTCGACGCGGCCTACTGCACGATCCTCGGGGCCGGGGTCGCCCTCGGCGCACCGCGGATCGCGACCGCGCTCCCCATGTCGAGCTGGCTGCTGGCCGCCCTGGGCCTCGGGGTCGTCGCCTGGGCGGGCCTGATCCTGGTCATGCTGAGCCGGCTTCCGCTGCGCACCGCCCTGCGGCTGGTCATGATCGCGAACCTGTTCGCCGCGGCCGCCGTCGCGGCGGTCTCGACGACCGGGGCGGCCCTGCTGGTGGTGCTCGCGGTGCTCGCCGTCGCAGCGGACATCACGCTCTTCGCGGGAAGCCAGGCCTTCGCCCTGCGACGGCTGCGACGCTTCCCGGATCCCCACCATCCGCGGGCGGCGGCGTGAGGGCGCGGGGCCCGGCCGCACTGCTGATCGCCTGGGCGCTGCACGACGTCGAGGAGGCGGTCATGTTCCCCTCGACCTGCGAGCGCCTGGCCGAGAGAACCGGGCTGCCCTGGCCGCGCATGGATGGCCGACAGTCCTGGGTCGCGGTCGGACTCATGGGCACCCTCGTAGCGTTCGCCTGCCGCCGCAGGCACCGAACGGGCGGACGGTCCCGGCTCTACCGCGCCGTGACGGCCGGCCTCGAGGGCCACGTGGCGACCCACTTGCTCGCGTCCGCGGCGCAGCGCTCCTATACCGCGGGCGTCGCCACCGCGTTCCCCGTCATGCTGCCCGGCGCCCTCGTCGCGCGGCACGAGCTGCGTCGGGCGGGGATCCCGCTGCGAACGCGGGATTCCCTGCTCGGGGCCGCGATCCTCATCCCCGCGGCCCTCGCCTGCCACGCGCTCGCCCGCCTCACCCCCGTGAGAGGCGCAGCTCCAGCTGGTCGAGGATGATCGCGAGACGACGAAACCCGGGGCGCTCGCCTCGCGGATCGCACCCTCGACCATGAAGCAGAGCATCCCCAGCGCGCCCGATGATCCCGCCGCCAGCCGGAGGTGCGTACGACCTCACCGTCGATCATCGCGTACACCGGCTGCCCGATCACCGTGGCTCGTCGGAGCGTCCTCGATCCTCACCGCCCGCTCCTCGTCGACCCGCAGCCGCCGCGACGCGCACCAGCCACTCCGCGAAGGTCTCCGTGCCCCGAAGCGCATCGGGCTCCGGCAGCAGGGATCCGTCGCGCTGAGCTCGGCCGAACGCGCCGCCGAGGTTGATCGGGATCACAAGACGCCCGGCGCCGCTCGCTCGGGCATACCCGCGCACCATCTCCACGAGGGACTCCTCACACGGACCGCCGAGATCTGCTGCGCGGCCCACGGGTGCGGCCTCGGCGAGATCGACGAGGCGGGCTCCGACCTCGCGCACGGCGACCGGTCGGGTGCGCATGCGCGGACTGAAATGCAGGGGCCCGCGGGCGCCCCTGCGCCACACCTGCGCGGCGAACTCGTGAAACTGCGTGGTGCGGGCGATCGTGAACGGGACGCCGCTTCCCTCGACGGCTCGCTCCTGGGCGAGCTTGCCGCGGTACAGCGGGTAGTCGCCCGCGCGGTCGCAGTTCACGATCGACAGCACGACGATGCGGGGCGGCTTCGCCCCCGCGAGCGAGCGAACGACCGCCTCGTGGAATGCGACCGGATCGTCTCCCGGCCTCACGCCGGACGCGTCGATGACGGCGTCCACCCCGTCCAGCGCAGCGGCGGCGCCGGAACCGGAGACGAGATCGATCCCCTCCGAACGCGCCAGCACGATCACCTCGTGCCCGCGCTCGCCTGCCGCGAGGGCCGCCTGCGCCCCCGCCTGACCGGTTCCACCTGCGATCGCGATCTTCATGACTCCAGACTAGAGACCGGCGGCGCGGGCGTGGAAGCGTGGACGCGCTCCTCGCCCTCGAAGACGTACGCCCCGTTCTCGATGCGGTCGATCAGACCGCGGGTCCATTCCGCGCCCGCATCCGCCGAGTGCACCCAGAGGTGCATGATCTCGCCGATGTGGCCGAACTGGCCGGGTCCGCCCTCGGGGGCGTAGTAGTCGGTGACGCTCCTGCGCCATTCCTCGAGCCGTTCCACCCGCTTCTTCAGCAAGGCCACCGCCTCCTCACGCGGCAGGTGGACGATGAATCCGATGCCGGCTGAGAGGGCGTCCATCTTCTCGTCGTGGGAGACGAGTGCTTCGCGGAGGAGGGCGAGGAACTCCTGGGTTCCCCGATCCGTGATCTCGTACTCGGTGCGCGGCGGCCCGCCCACGGTGGACGGGGCGACCTCGCGAGCCACGAGCAGACCCTGCTTGGCCATCTGCTTGAGCGCGTGGTAGATCGAGCCGGGTTTCGTGTTCGACCACTCGTGCGCTCCCCAGTGCTCCAGGTCGTTGCGCACCTGATAGCCGTGCGCGCGGCCGCGCTGGCGGACAGCGCCCAGGACGAGGAGGCGGATGGCGGACAAGCAGCGAGTCTTTCTCTTCTATTCAACTTTGACTAGTGTATCGAGCATGGCCGAGAAGACGATCCCTCTGCTCCCCTGTCAGACCATCCAGCCCGTCCTCGATTTCTACCTCGCCCTCGGTTTCGAGGTCACCTTCCTGCAGAAGAGCCCCAATCCGTTCGCCGCTGTCGAGCGGGGGGACATCGTGCTGCAGTTTTTCGGCATGAAGAAGTATGAGCCCAGCGAGTCGTACAGCACGTGTTACATCCTCACCGACGACGTGGACGGGTTGTACGAGTCATTCCGCTCCGGGCTCAAGGCCGCACACGGCAAGATCCCGAGCCGGGGCATACCGCGGATCGGACCACTCAAGGACATGTCCTACGGAGTGCGGCAGTTCTTGATGACGGACCCCGGAGGCAACTGCATCCGCGTCGGGCAGCCCATCAGCGAAGACTTCCACCACCGCCCTGCGCCTCAGGAGACCTTTGCGCGGGCGCTGCACAGCGCCGCGCTCTTCGCCGATTCCAAGGAGGATCTGGTGGGCGCGGCGAAGATCATCGACCGGGCGCTCGGACTCGAGGACGAGCATCCGCCTCCCCTGCAACTCGTACGCCTCCTCATCATGCGAGGCGACGTGGCGGGGCGTCTCGGCGATGAGACGGCGGCGGCCTCCGCACTCGAAAGGGCGGCCGCGGTCCATTTGACCGACGAGGAACGGGAATCGGTCCGCGACGATCTGGCACGGCTGGCAGACCTGACGGGTCGGCCCTGAGCCGGATACCTCGCCCGCGACTCCGCAGCATACCGACGGCACCGCTGACAGCGAGAAGCGATGGCTCGGCGACATCGGCGATGCACCGACGGAGCCGGTCATCCTCGAGACACAGCGCTTGTCCGAACTCGGGCTGATGGTGCCGGGGTCGGCCAAGCTTGGCTACGCACAGCTCATCGCCGCCGCTGGCACCGCGGGCAGAAGTGCGAGGAGCGGCCGCCGAACGGCACGCGCCTGATCGCCGTGCCGCACCGCGTGCACGGCTGGCCGGAACGCCCGTACGCGTTCAGCGAGTGCGCGAAGTAACCCGCCTGGCCGTTCACGTTCACGTACTGCGCGTCGAAACTCGTGCCGCCCTCGGCCAGGGCCTGGGCGAACACCGCGCGCAACTGCACCAGCAGCTCTCCGGCCTTCCTCGGCCCCACCATCGCACCGGGGGTCTCGGGGTGCAGCCTCGCCCGCCACAGGGCCTCGTCGGCGTAGATGTTGCCGATGCCGCTGACGAGCCGCTGGTCGAGCAGCGCCCGCTTCACCCCCGTGGCCCGGGAGCGCAGTCCGCGCACGAAGCCGGCGTCGTCGAACGCGGGATCCAGCGGATCCCTGGCGATGTGCACCGCCTGGCTCGGGATCGCCGTCGCGCCCCCGATCCCGTCCGGCGCCGGCACGAGACCGTCGAGGGCGAGAGATCCGAAGAGCCGCTGGTCGGCGAAGTCGACCCGCAGCTCGCCGTGCTCCGGATGCTCGATCCAGAGCCGAACCCGCACGTGCCGGTCATCAGAGGCGTCGTGCGAGCGCAGCAGCAGCTGCCCGCTCATGCCGAGGTGCGCGAGCAGCGCCTGAGCGGGACCGCCGGACGACCGCACCGGGATCCACATGAACTTGCCCCGACGAACCGGCGCGTCGAGCACCAGCCCGGTCGTGCGCCGCTCGAAGTCTGCCGCACGCAGCGCGCCGGCCGCGTCGCTCAGCGTGACTCCGTGGCCACCGAGCCCGTCGTCACCGCTGAGGGGGACGTGGCGCTTGAGCGCCCGGGGATCCAGCACCGCGACGCCCGCGACGCGAGCGCCGGTGACCGCGGGCGCGAGCCCGGCGCGCACCACCTCGACTTCGGGCAGCTCGGGCACTTCTCAGCCCTTCGCGCGGGAGGAACCGCGGCGCGCGCTCTTCCCGCGTCGGCGCCCGGCCGCGCGCAGCTGCTCGACGGCGTCGCGCGCCGCCAGCAGCTCGGCGCCCTTCTTGCTCGTGCTCGTGCCGGTACCCGAGATGTCCTCGAGCCTCACGACGGCCGTGTAGCGCCGATCGTGGTCGGGGCCCTCTCCCGTGACCAGGTAGGAGGGGTGCGGCAGTCCGCGGGCGGCTGCCTCCTCCTGGAGCGCGGTCTTCGGGTCGAACAGGGCGAGCGTCTCCTCGAAGCGCTCGGGGTCGGCGAGCAGTGGCGCGATGAGCGCGCGCACGAACCCCGCAGCGGTCTCGGGGTCCGTCGACAGGTAGACGGCGCCGATGACGGCCTCCACGGCGTCGGCGAGGATGGACTCCTTCTCGCGCCCGCCCGACTGCTCCTCTCCCCTGCCCAGGCGCAGGGAGGCGCCGAGGTCGAGACCCCTCGCCACGCGCGCGAGCGCGACGGTGGAGACGAGCGCGGCACGGCGCTTGGCGAGCTCGCCCTCGCTGAGCTCGGGGTAGTCGAGGTACAGCTTGACGGTGACCGCCTGCCCCAGGATCGAGTCGCCGAGGAACTCGAGGCGCTCGTTGTGGGGCGCCGCGCCGTGTTCGAAGGCCCACGATCGGTGCGTCAGGGCGAGTTCGAGCAGCTCAGGATCGACCGCGACCCCGAACGGATCGAGAAAGCCGCCGGGTCCGCCCTGAGGCGTACCCGACGGCTCTCTCCGCTCGTGGTGCGGGACCGAGGATTCGTTCCCGTTCACGTGACAGGTCTTTAGACGTCTGCGACCTTGCGGCCCTTGTACTCGAGGAAGAGGGGGGTGCCCGCCTGATCCTCGACCACGCGCGCGCGGTGCGGGAGGCTGTAGACGGTCTTGCCGTTCTCGACGGTCTTGACCAGCTTGGGAGCCTCGGCCTTCCACGCCGAACGGCGGTGGCGAGTGTTCGAGCGCGACATCTTCCGCTTGGGAACAGCCATGATGTTCTCTTTCCTACTTGCTTCATCGACCAGGGCTCACGCCCTAGTCACGTTCTTCTTCAGCCTTGAATTCAGCCAGCGCCGCCCACCGCGGGTCGATGCTCACCGCGGGCGCCGCATCAGCCTCAGCATCGCGCAGCTCACCGGACTCGGGATCGAGCCCCGGACAGTCCGGGCGACACACAGGCTGGAACGGTAGTGCGAGCACTACCGCGTCTCGGAGCGGAGGTTCAAGATCCACGTGATCACCGTGAACCTCATACTCGTCGGCCTCCGTAGGAGTATACGCGAAAAGCTCCTGAAACTCGACTTGAAACGGCGTGGTGAATTTCGTGAGACAGCGGCCGCACTCCGCGTGCATCGTCGTGCGCACGTCCGCGGAGACGAGGATGCCCTCGTGCACCGACTCCAGGCGCAGGGCGAGGTCCATGCGCTCACCCGCGGGGATCTCGGCGAGCGCCTCCCCGAGCTGCTCGGGCACGACGATGTCTCGCTCCCGCTCGCGCATCTCGCCCGGGCGGCCGACGAGCTCTCGGATGTTCTCGCGGTACACGTTCTTGCTGGTCACCGGGCAAGCCTAACGGATCGCCCTGCGGAGACGCTCTACGCCGGCCGACTGTTGTCGAGGAAGCGCGCCACCGCCGGTGGCACGTACTCGCTCACGTCGCCGCCGAGCGCCGCCACCTGTCGGACGAGCGTGCTCGAGACGTGGGCGTGCCCCGGGTCGGGGAGCATGAAGACGGTCTCGACGCCCGCCAGGCTGCGGTTCATCAGCACCATCGGCGTCTCGTAGGCGACGTCGATCTGAGAGCGGATGCCCTTCACCAGCACGCCGGCGCCGACCTCGGTGCAGTAGTCGACGAGCAGGCCCATCGACCAGGAGGCGACCGTGATGTTGCCGGGCATGGCGGGATCCTCTTCGATCGCCTTCTGGATCAGGTTCACGCGCTCGGAGATCGGCAGCATCGCGTTCTTGCCCGGATTGTGCACGACGAGCACGTGCACCTCTTCGAACACCGTCGCGGCGCGGCGGATGACGTCGAGATGCCCCTTCGTGACGGGGTCGAAGGAACCGGGAACCACAGCGATCCTGCTCATGATCCCACCCTATTGCGTCCCCATCCCGGAGAAGCTGCGAGTTCGGTGGCACGGCGGTGGGAACGAGCTGGTCGCGTCACGACTTCGCCAGGTTCTCGAGGTGCCCCGACTCGTTCTCGCGGCGCAGCAGATCCCAGAGCCCCGGAGCGCCCTCGAGCGTCGGATCCTGTTCGAGGAGCTCGGCCGCGACCTCGCGGGCGTGCGCGATGAGCTCTCCGTGCTCGGCCACCCTGAGCAGCCGCAGGGTCGACCGGCCTCCCGACTGCGCCGTGCCGAGGATGTCACCCTCGCGGCGCAGTTCGAGGTCGGCCTCCGCGAGGGCGAAGCCGTCGCCGGTGGCCGCGACGGCCTCGATGCGCTCGCGGGCGACGCTCCCCTGCTCCGCGGCGGTGAGCAGCAGGCAGAGACCGGGGTGCTCGCCCCGGCCGACGCGGCCGCGGAGCTGGTGCAGCTGCGAGATGCCGAAGCGGTCGGCGTCCCGCACGATCATCATCGACGCGTTGGGCACGTTGACGCCCACCTCGATGACGGTCGTCGCGACGAGGATCGCGATCTCCCCCGCCGCGAAGGCCTGCATGACAGCGTCCTTCTGCTCGGGCCTCATCGAGCCGCTCAGCCCCTCGACGCGCAGCCCGGCGTAATCGGGCCGGGCCCGCAGCTCGGCGACGGTCTGCTCGACGCTCGCGAGCGGGCGGTCGGGCCCGCCCGCATCGGCGGCCCCGGGCCCCTCCGCCCCCTCGGTGGCTTCAGCGTCGCCGTCCTCCCGCGCACCCGCCGAGATCGCCGGGCAGACGACGTAGACCTGGCGCCCCTTCCCGACCTCCTCGGCCGCCCGCAGCCAGGCCCGCTCCGCCCACTTCGGCCGCTCGAGCACGGGGACCGCGAAGGTCTCGATGCCCTGGCGCCCCGGCGGCAGCTCCCGGATCGTCGACACCTCCAGGTCTCCGAACGCGGTGAGCGCGACCGTGCGCGGGATCGGTGTCGCCGTCATGGTGAGCACGTGGGGCTGCGCTCCCTTCTGCCGAAGGGTCTCGCGCTGCTCGACGCCGAAGCGGTGCTGCTCGTCGACCACGATCAGGCCGAGATCGTAGAAGGTGACCTTGTCGCCGAGCAGGGCGTGGGTGCCGACGACGACGCGGGAGTTGCCCGAGGCGATCGAGAGCAGCGCCCGACGCCGCTCCGCCGCGGGCATCTTGCTCGTGAGCAGCACCGGGACGAACTCGGGGGCGAGATCGGGGCCGAGGGTCTCGGTGATGGAACGGTAGTGCTGGGCGGCGAGCACCTCCGTGGGGGCGAGCATCGCGCTCTGCCCGCCGCTCTCGGCGGTCTGCAGCATGGCGCGCAGCGCGACGAGCGTCTTGCCGGATCCGACCTCTCCCTGCAGCAGCCGGTGCATCGGGTGCGGGCGGGCGAGCTCGGCGCCGATGGTGGCGCAGGCCTCGCGCTGGTCGCCCGTCAGCTCGAAGGGCAGCGCCGCATCGAAGCGGTCGAGCAGCCCCCCGCTCCGCTGCGGGCGGGGCGTGCTCTCGGCCAACCCGGTTCTGCGACGGCGGTCGAGCAGTGCGAGCTGCAGTTCGAAGGCCTCGCGAAAGCGCATGCTGTCCCTGGCCTTCCGCCAGTCCGCCGTGCGCTCGGGGCGATGGATGAGCTCGAGCGAGGGGCCCAGCGCGAAGACGCCCTCGCGCTCCCGGATGCTGCGCGGCAGCGGATCCTCCACCGGCCCGAGCGCGTCGAGCGCGAGCCCCACGGCCTTCTCGATCGTCCAGCTGGGGAACTGCGCCGTCGCCGGGTAGATCGGCACCGGGCGCTCCGCGTACGCGCGCGCCGCCGCCCGGTCCAGATCCTCCGATTTCCGCGCCGACACCTCGGCGCCCGCCGAGGGGTCGGCCGCGGCCTCGTGCTCCTCGAACAGTTCGTAGTCGGGGTGCTGCAACTGCAGCTGACCCCGGTACTCGCTCACCTTGCCCGCGAAGATGCCGCGGCGCCCCGGCAGCAGATGAGCCGCCCGCCAGCGCTGGTTGAAGAACGTCAGCGCGAGCGTGCCGGTGCCATCGGTGATGCGCACCTCGAGGATGCTGCCGCGCTTGCGCTGCATCGTGCGCTCGCGCGCGTCGAGCACCTGCGCCAGCACCGTGATGTGCTCGCCGACCGGCAGGCCGACGAGGGGGGTCAGCTCACCGCGGTTCGAGTAGCGGCGCGGGAAGTGGTAGAGGAGATCGCGCACCGTGACGATGCCGAACGCGCGCTCGAGGCCCTTGGCCGTGCGCCCGCCGACGATCGACGAGAGGTTCCTCTCGAACCCCTCGTTCGGTCGAGTGCCGTGCCCTGCGCCGTTCACCTTCCCAGGCTATCGGGCGCCGCGGACATCGCGCCCCGCCACCAGGCGATACGCTCGAGGCATGACCCGCATCATCTCCGGGGCCGCAGGTTCCCTCCGCCTCGAGGTGCCGAAGTCGGGCACCAGACCGACCAGCGATCGCGTGCGCGAGGCGATCTTCTCGACGCTCGAGTCCTGGGGCCTCGTCGACGGTGCCCGCGTGCTCGACCTCTATGCGGGCTCGGGCGCCCTCGGGCTCGAGGCCGCGAGCCGAGGGGCGGAGTCGGTCACCCTCGTCGAGCGGCACGCCCAGGCGGCCCAGGTCGCGGGGCGCAACGCCCGCGTCGTGCTCGGCGCGTTCGGCGGCCCGGGATCCGGCGCGCCGCGTATCGACGTGGCCCGCCAGTCGGTGCAGACGTTCCTCGAGGCTCAGGATCCCGCGCCCCGGTGGGACGTCGCACTGCTCGATCCGCCCTACGACCTCGGGGAGGCCGAGCTCACGGCGAACCTCGCGGCGCTCCTGCCGCTGCTCGCGGACGATGCGGCCGTGCTCGTGGAGCGATCGAGCCGCTCCCCCGAGCCGGCCTGGCCGGCGGGCGTCTCGCTGCTGCGCGAGAAGCGCTACGGGGAGACCGCCCTGTGGTGGGCGGAGCCCGCGACCGCCTAGCTGTACCGGGTCAGGGCGTTGGTCGCAGTCGGCTGATCGGGGGCTTTCCTCCGAGGGCTGAGTGGTGTCGTCCAGTGTTGTAGTGCTCGAGCCAGGGGTCAAGGGCTGCGGTGCGCTCGTCGTTTGAG
>NZ_JAEHOH010000036.1 GCF_016522505.1 Leucobacter chromiisoli
GGGTGTGTCCGATTAACGGTGGATCTGGCCGAGCGCATCGTTAGTTGATTCGGCCTTCGAAGGCTATCGCGAACGCGTTCAGCGCCGGCTTCCACCTCGTCGCCCAGCGTGCCCGACCGCGCCCGGTCGGGTCAAGCGAGCGCGTCACGAGGTAGAGGCACTTCAGCGCCGCGGCGTCATTGGGGAAGTGCCCGCGGGCGCGGACCGCGCGCCGGTAGCGGGCGTTGAGCGACTCGATCGCGTTCGTCGAGCAGATGATCCGGCGGATCTCGACGTCCCAGTCCAGGAACGGGACGAACTCGCTCCACGCGTTCTGCCAGAGCTTCGTGATCGCGGGATACTGCTGCCCCCACTTCGCGTCGAACTCGCGGAACCGTTCGGCTGCGGCCGCTTCGGTGGGCGCGGTGTAAACGGGGCGAAGGTCCTTGCCCATCTCTTCCCAGTAGTGCCGCGATGCGAACCGGAACGTGTTGCGGATCAGATGGATGATGCAGGTCTGCACCGTCGCGAGCGGCCACGCCGTGTTGATCGACTCCGGGAGTCCCTTGAGGCCGTCGCAGACGACGATGCAGACATCCTCGGCGCCACGGTTCTTGATCTCGGTGAGCACCCCGAGCCAGAACTTCGCGCCTTCACCACCATCGCCGGCCCAGATCCCGAGGATGTCCCTCTCACCGTTCACCGTGACGCCGACCGCGATATAGAACGGCTTGTTCCGCACCTGCCCGTCACGGACCTTCACCACCAAGGCGTCGACGAACACCACCGGGTAGACACGATCCAGCGGACGGTTCTGCCAATCGGTCATCTCCTCGATCACCTTGTCCGTGATCCTCGAGATCGTGTCCTTCGACACCTGAGCGCCATAGACATCGTCGAAGTGCGCGGCGACCTCGCCGGTGGTCAGCCCGCGCGCGGTGAGCGAGAGCACAATCTCATCGACACCGGTCAACCGTCGCTGCCGCTTCTTGACGATACTCGGTTCGAACGACCCGTCCCGATCCCGCGGCACCTCGATCTGAACAGGCCCGACCTCGGTCAGCACGGTCTTCGACCTCGATCCGTTGCGCGCGTTCTCGCTCGCTGAGACGGCGTGCTTCTCGTAACCGAGGTGCTCGGTCATCTCTGCCTCGAGCGCCGTCTCGAGGACTCGCTTCGTGAGCCCGTTCAACAAGCCGTCCGGCCCGACGAGGTCAACGCCCTGTTCCTTCGCTTGCTTCAGCAACTGCTCCGCGAGCTGCTGCTCATCCAAGATCTCTCCCGTCACAGGATCGATCATCTCGATGACATCGGTCATCGCCCTTCCTTTCGGTCAGGCCCGACCAGATCCACCGTTAATCAGACAGTCCC
>NZ_JAEHOH010000037.1 GCF_016522505.1 Leucobacter chromiisoli
TGAAGCGCCCTGGGTTTGTTGGAGGCTCCCGACCTTGGAAACGAGGATGGAGTTATGCCGAAGGAACTGGCGAATGGGAAGCCGACGACGCGTCGGTACTCGGTCGAGGAGAAGGCCGCCGCGGTGCGGATGGTGAGGACGCTGCGTGCGGAGCTCGGTGTCACGCAAGGGACGGTCCAGCGCGTCGCGACGCAACTCGGTTACGGTGTTGAGTCCGTGCGGATGTGGGTGAAGCAGGCCGACATCGATGACGGTGTCACTGCCGGCGTGAGCAGCGCGGAGGCGCAGCGGGTGCGTGAGCTCGAGCAGGAGAACCGGGAGTTGCGGCGGGCCAACGAGGTGCTGAAGCGGGCGGCGTTTTTCTTCGGGGCGGAGCTCGACCGCCACTACCGGAAGTAGTCGCGTTCGTCGACGCGAACAAGGACGATCTTGTGGACGGTCGCCGGCTCGGAGTCGAGCTCATCTGCAGGCTGCTGCAGGTGGCTCCGAGTAGTTACTACGCTGCCAAGACCCGCACGCCGTCCGCCCGCGCGGTGCGGGACGAGGAGCTGATCCCCCAGCTGGTCGAACTCTGGGAGACCAACTACTGCGTCTACGGGGTCCGCAAGCTCTGGAAAGCTGCCCGCCGCGCGGGGATCATGATCGGCCGCGACCAGACCGCCCGGTTGATGCGCGCTGCGGGGATCGAGGGCGCGCGGCGGTCGAAGCGGGTCAAGACGACGAGGCCGGATCCGGCGTCGGCGCGGCACCCGGACCTGGTGAAGCGGGAGTTCACCGCGAGCGCCCCGAACCGGCTCTGGGTAACGGATCTGACGTTCGTGCCGACCTGGGCCGGTGTCGCGTACGTGTGCTTCATCATCGACGCGTTCAGCAGGATGATCGTCGGGTGGCGGGTCGCGTCGCACATGCGAACCGAGATGGTCCTCGACGCGATCGAGATGGCCCGCTGGTCCAGAGGCCACCACCACGCCGGCCTGCGATGTCACAGCGATGCGGGGTCTCAGTTCACCTCCATTCGCTACGGCGAACGCCTCGCGGAAATCGGCGCCACGCCGTCGATTGGAACCGTCGGGGACAGCTACGACAACGCCCTGGCCGAGACGGTGAACGGCTACTACAAGGCCGAACTCGTCCGCGGACCCGCACGCACAGGGCCATGGAAGACGGTCGAGGATCTCGAGCTCGCGACGCTCGGCTGGGTGCACTGGCACAACACGCAGCGCCTCCACGGCTACCTCGGCGACGTCCCGCTCGCAGAGTTCGAGAACGCGTTCTATGCTGTCCCCAACGACCACAACCTGCTGGTCGGAATCAAATAGCGCGAGTCTCCATCAGACCCAGGGCGCTTCA
>NZ_JAEHOH010000038.1 GCF_016522505.1 Leucobacter chromiisoli
CGGCAGCACGAGAACGTAGCCAGTCCCCGCCCCCATAAGCCCAGACCTCGTAAGCGGCACCCTCCGAGGGCCGCTTTAGAGCCGCCGCCGCCTCTTCGAGCGCCCTCGCCGCAGCCTCACGCTCGACTTGCGCGAGCCAGCGGTCGAACTCAATCCCCCTGCTGGGCCCGAAGCTTTCGATGTACGGATGTTTATAGAGGCTTCGAACCTCTTCTGTCGTCGGCGCGTGCTCGCTCACCACTCCCACCCCTCTCCGTTATCGTGCGGCCCGTTGTGCCGATCTTGGAGGGTGCAGTAGGCGTCATCGTCACCCGTCCACGTCATGCTCTGACAGATGTTCTCAACCATTCAGCTCACCCCGCTTCGCCGCCTCACAGAGAGCACGAGCGATGAACTGGCCAAGCGACTCCTTCGCCACGTCACGCTCCTTCCGGGAACGGTCACGCATCTGCTCGATCACTTCGGCCACCTTGCGCTCGTCGAGCGCCCGCGCCGCAGCCTCTCGCTCAATGGCGGCGATCATCCGATCGAACTCCTCGTACGCCTCCTCTACAGCGCGCTTCACCGACTCATCGAATCGTGTCCACTCACCAATGCCAGCGCGTGCGTCCGCGTACCTGTCCCGCACCTCATCTGGTGTCGGCGTGAAACTGTCGCTCAGACAGCCGTCATCGTTGCATGAGTTCGGTTCCTGCGGGGCGACACCAGCAGCAGCGAGAGCGGCGCGCATTCTGGCGATAGTCTGCGGTCCCCAGTCGTCCAGATTCTCTGCGTAGACGTAGGGGCGCTTGATTCCGTTCTGCTCATGATCAGTACGCTGATAAGCGTTTAATGCAGCAAGCAGGCGCTCCTCGGTGGGGTCGCCCCCGAGCAGACCAGCAGCACGGAGACGTTCCACCGCGTCCCGAGCTGCATGCTCGCGAGTACCGAGAAGCATCCCGCATTGGCCAAGCGCGTCGTACACTATCTGCTCGGCGGTCGGGTTAGGTGTGGTCGTCATGGTCTAGTCCCTCTGCAATCGTTCGAGAATCAGTCGTGCGGCCTTGTGCCAGACTCGAGCCGCGGGGTCGCCGAGTTCGCGACTGTTTCCGTTC
>NZ_JAEHOH010000039.1 GCF_016522505.1 Leucobacter chromiisoli
TGTACCGGGTCAGGGCGTTGGTCGCAGTCGGCTGATCGGGGGCTTTCCTCCGAGGGCTGAGTGGTGTCGTCCAGTGTTGTAGTGCTCGAGCCAGGGGTCAAGGGCTGCGGTGCGCTCGTCGTTTGAGGTGAACGGCTGCCGGTAGGCCCACTCGGTTTGCAGGGTCCGGTTGAAGCGTTCCACCTTGCCGTTCTGCCAGGGGCAATGCGGTTTGATGAACTTCTGACGGATGCCGTGCGCGGCGCAGACCTCGCGCAGCGACCAGCGGTATGCCCAGGCATTGTCGGTGATCAGCCGCTCGATCCGGGAGATACCGTGGGCGGCGAAGTAGGCGACCGCGCGCTCGAAGAATGCAGCGCAGGTAGTGCCCTTCTCGTCGGGGAGGACCTCGGAGTACGCCAGCCGGGAGTGGTCGTCGACGACCGAGTGGACATAGTCGAAGCCCACCTTTGTGTTCCGGTCCCGCAGGATCGATCCCGCGCCTCTGCCGTGGGCCTTCCAACCGCCGCCGTCGGGGATACGTCCGAGCTTCTTCACGTCCATGTGCACCAGCTCGCCGGGGCGCTCGCGTTCGTAGCGGACAGCGGTGGTGTTCGACGCGCGGATCTGCTCACCGGTCATCGGGTCCAGCTCGGCCAGACGCGGCAGTCCCGCCCGCGCGAGGATGCGCGAGACCGTCCGCGCCGGCACCCCGGTCCGGGTCGCGATCTCGTCACGCCCGAGCCGTTGCTTCTTCCGGATCGCGATCACGGCCGCCGCCTGGGCATCGGACGTGCGATTGGCGATATGGTGCGGCCGCGAGGACCGGTCATGCAGGCCGGCTTCCCCCTCAGCCCGGTAGCGGTCCAGCCATCGCTTCACGCAGCGGCGAGATACTCCCATTGCCGCCGCGATATGTGCTTGTTTCCAACCGGCCTGGGCGCGATGAACGATGAGCAGCCTGCCGTGCACGGTCAGACGGGCGTTACGGTGGGACATGAGAACCTCCGAGTTCGTGAAGACGTCAGATATCTCCACTAAGCCCGGAGGTTCTCCCTTTTCACAAGGCCCGCACCACCACCAACCTCATGGCCGGGTACA
>NZ_JAEHOH010000040.1 GCF_016522505.1 Leucobacter chromiisoli
CGGCAGCACGAGAACGTAGCCAGTCCCCGCCCCCATAAGCCCAGACCTCGTAAGCGGCACCCTCCGAGGGCCGCTTTAGAGCCGCCGCCGCCTCTTCGAGCGCCCTCGCCGCAGCCTCACGCTCGACGGATGCGAGCCACCCCGATGCTGCCGCCTGAGCCTCATCTGCGCTGGCACCCGCCATTACCGCGTTGCCTCTGATGTATGAGAGAACCTTGTCGGTCGTCGGTGTGTACTCGCTCATGTCAGTTTCCCTTCCTTGTACGCCTCACAGAGAGCACGGGCAATCCACCTGGAAGTCGCCGCATAGGGCAACTCGTCTGGGGTTGTCGCGTACTCGCCCTTGCGTAGCTCGTTGCGGATCACTTCGGCCACCTTCTCGGGATCGAGCACCGGCTGAGCGGCGAGGGCGTCAGTCAGACGGGCCACTGTCCGCGCATCCTCCTGAGCATCCACGTACAGCGCCATGCGCTCGATGAGTGCCTCACCCTCCGCGATCAACTTCTCGCGGTCGGGGCTCGGGGCGGGAGCCCAGCACGCCGCATGGTTGCAGTCCTCGCAGCATGCGTTCCCAGGGGCGCACCGTGAAAGCGGAGTGTCGCACGCAGGGCAGTCATCGAGCCCCTCGTCCTCGCTCGGCTCCTGCGGGGCGACACCAGCCGCGATGAGAGCAGCCCTCATCGATGCAACCTCCCCAGCATTGAACGCCGTGAGCGGCATCTTTATCTCGGGCAGCTTCCACCTTCTGCGGATCTCGTTCGCACTCGCATTCAGTGCAGCCAGCAGGCGCTCCTCTATGGGGTCGCCCACGAGCAGACCAGCAGCACGGAGCTTGCTCGCGATAGAGAGCACCTCGTGAGACTCCGGGCTCCACGCATCACCGAATAGTGTCGAGTCCGGCCACATGTCCTGTAGTGCTTCCGCTATCACCTGCTCGGCGGTCGGGTTAGGTGTGGTCGTCATGGTCTAGTCCCTCTGCAATCGTTCGAGAATCAGTCGTGCGGCCTTGTGCCAGACTCGAGCCGCGGGGTCGCCGAGTTCGCGACTGTTTCCGTTC
>NZ_JAEHOH010000041.1 GCF_016522505.1 Leucobacter chromiisoli
ACGAAGACCTCCGACAGGATGTGGGTTACCACACTCACCATCCGCCGGAGGTCTTCTATGCCCCACGCTAACGCACCCCTCACCCCACTCGGACGAAAGCGTCTCGCAGCACTGGTGGTCGATGAGGGCTGGCCCATTCGTCGCGCTGCTGAACGTTTCCAGGTCTCAGCAGCGACCGCATCGAAGTGGGCCACACGCTATCGGGCAGGCGACTCGTTCGAGGATCGCTCCTCACGCCCCCACCATTCACCACGCCGGCTCCCGAGACGCCGCGAGCATCGCATCATCTCCCTCCGTTTCACCCGCCAGTGGGGGCCGCATCGCATCAGCTACCACCTCGGTATTCCGCGTTCCACGATCGAACGCGTCCTCGCGAGATACCGGATGCCGAAACTTGCCCATCTCGATCGCGGGACCGGGCTTCCCATCCGGAAACCCCGGATCGTGCGTTACGAGAAGCAGGCCCCGGGCGAGCTCGTGCATGTCGACATCAAGAAGCTCGGGCGAATCCCTGATGGCGGCGGGTGGCGCATGCATGGCCGCGGCTCCACCCAAGACCGGCGGGCGGGCGTGGCCAGGGACAGAGCGGCCCGAGTAGGGGCCCTGCCGAGCCGCGGATACGCGTATCTGCATCACGCCGTCGACGACTACTCGCGCCTGGCATACTCCGAGATCCTCACCGATGAGAAGAAGGAGACCACGGCCAGGTTTTGGGAACGAGCACGCAAGTTCTTCACCGATGCCGGGGTCACCGTGACAGGGGTGATGACCGACAACGGATCCTGCTACCGTTCACACGCCTTCGCACAAGCGCTCGGCCCGGAGGTGAGACATCGCCGCACACGTCCCTACCGGCCGCAAACCAATGGCAAGGTCGAACGATTCAACCGCACCCTCGCGCAGGAATGGGCATACGCCGAGGTATACGACAGTGATGCAGCCAGGGCCGAGACGTACGAGGCCTGGCTGCATCACTACAATCATCACCGACCCCATACCGGGATCGGAGGGCTGACCCCGTCAGATCGCGTTCACAACCTCACTGGGAACTACA
>NZ_JAEHOH010000042.1 GCF_016522505.1 Leucobacter chromiisoli
GTCGAGCGTGAGGCTGCGGCGAGGGCGCTCGAAGAGGCGGCGGCGGCTCTAAAGCGGCCCTCGGAGGGTGCCGCTTACGAGGTCTGGGCTTATGGGGGCGGGGACTGGCTACGTTCTCGTGCTGCCGAGATACGAGAAGGGAAGAGCGATGTGGAGTAGCACGACGTTTACGACCGTCAAGATCGGGGGCGTGTGGGTCCGCAAGGATCAGGTCGCTGCGCTCCAGATTGGGCAAACCGGGATCGACGTCCACCTGGTGAGTGGCGGGCGCGTGACACTCAACCTCGAGCGCACGAGGGAAGAGCTAGACCGTGCAGCCCGTGCGCTCTGCGGGGAGCCGACAGAGGAGAACAGCGGTGTCTGAGCGCATCAAGGAAGGCTCGATCTGGCGGCGCAAGTCGGACGGACAGCACACTACGGTCTTAGGCCAGCCGTCGACGGACGGCTACGCGTGGGTCGCGCACAAGGGGAAGCGCCTGACGCATACGTCTCGGACGAGGTTCCTGCAGAAGTACGAACCCGTGAAGGAGGCCAGCGATGACCGGGATTGATGTACGAGAGGCGGCGCGACGTCAGGCGCTCGTGGAGTACCAGCATTCGAAGGTGCGCGACCGGTACGACGCCGACCTAATGATGGCCGGATTCTCGGACGGCTTCACTGAGTGTGCGTCACGACTCCCCAGCGA
>NZ_JAEHOH010000006.1 GCF_016522505.1 Leucobacter chromiisoli
AGGCGGCGCGACGTCAGGCGCTCGTGGAGTACCAGCATTCGAAGGTGCGCGACCGGTACGACGCCGACCTAATGATGGCCGGATTCTCGGACGGCTTCACTGAGTGTGCGTCACGACTCCCCAGCGATGGGGACATCGAGATCGCGATTCTTGGGCGCACGGCGACACAAGCGGCGAAAGCCGTGCATGCACTCATCGAACGAGGAATACTCGGCACTGACGCTTAGGTGCTAGCGGAAGGCTAGAGCTCATTACGCATCTGTGGATGAGCGCGTTCGCAACTCTAGTTCGTGGTTATCCCTTGCTTTGCGCGCGAGATCATGAACGTGGGTTGAGATCCGTTCCACAATCTTCACGGATTCAAGAATGTTCGCATACGAGGAATCGAGAGATGAGACTGGCTTCTCCAATCCCGGCTTGCTCAGCAATTCAGCGTAATGCGCTAGCAGGGCCGTGCTGGCCTCGAGTCCGCGGAGTTCTTTGTTCGTGATCCGATGCGGAGTAGTTCTAGCCATACCGCTCAACCTATCCCGCTAGTCGGGAAGCATCAATGCCCACTCGGCCGGGCAGCGGCCGGTTCGGGCGGTAGTCTCGGATCATGCTGACTGCCACTATACGTCTGGTCGAGACCCTCACTGTCGATGTGGCAGGTGGGGGTCTCGAAGCCGTGCAGGCGGAGAACGACGAATAGCCCCCGCCCGGCTCCGAAGAGCAGGACGGGGGCGTGATCGTGTGTGGCGTCAGGCCGCGTGGCGACCGATGGACTGCAGCTTCTTGTCGGTGCCGGTGGGCTTGTACAGGCCGAAGTGCATACCGACCGCGGTGAGGAACGCCGCGAGAGCGGTCAGGAGACCGATGCCGAGGTTGTAGGTCGTGCCGTCAGTGAGCGCTGCGCCGAGCTCGGACAGCAGGCCCGTCACTGCCGAGAGGACCGCGAGTAGTACGGCCCGCTTCCCGGGATGCGTGATGGTCGAGGTGACCAGTCCCACCAGGAGGGGGAGCACGGTCGCAACGAGCACACCGATGATGAGTGCGGGTGGGACAACGAATTCGATCAAGGGGGTCTCCTAAGTTCGTGTCGGTCGGGACGGGGGTGGGGGCGGGAGCTGCCGGTAGATGTGGTCCACGAGCATGCGATTCCAGGCCCGCTCGATATCGAGCTCACCCTCGACCGAGGACATGCGGGATCTGATGTCGCGCATGTCCTCTTGGTATTGGTCGATGAAAGCGTCGCGGTCGGCGATCGTGTCGCGGCGTGACTCTCGCTCACTGGTTGAGATGCCGTCTTCCTCATCGTGGCGCGCTTTCCGCCAGGACAGGATGAGGCCGCCCACCGCGACAAGCGATCCGAGTACGCCGGTGATGATCCCGATCCACTCCATACTCACTTCCCCCTGTGGTGATCAGCGCGCAGCTTCGCGGCGTGCGCGGCGAGCTCCACTCCGCGGTAGGCGAGCGCGACCGTGAGCGCGGTGACGATGAACGCTTGCGTTGAGCGCGTGGACTCACCCTGTGCGACGAGTCCCCATACGGTGGCGGCGTAGACGAGGGTGCCGCCGGTCGCCGGCCACGACGCCACCCATTCGATGCGATACCGGTCCGCCGTTACGCCCCAGAGCGCTGTGAGCGCGCCGACCGTGGCGAGACTGGCCCACCAGTACATCAACGGCTCCCCGATAGTCCCCGCGATCGTTGTCGGGGTGAGGGTCATCGCCGCGATCCCGGCCCCGGCAACGAGGACGTAGAGAGTGGCGCGGATGCCGCGGAGCGCGGTTCGCCATCGGGGCGGGATGAACCGGTCCGGCATCGGCCTACTCCCGGGGCTCGAGCTTGTCGAGGCGGGAGAGGATCTCCGCCTGCTGGTCGAGCATGACCTTCATCGACGGGAGCAGCCCGCCCGGCGTGCCCGCACTCGTCTTCGTGGACTTGAAGATCGCGTCGTAGACGATCTTCAGCATCCCGAGGACGCCGCGGATCGTGCCGCGCGACGTCTCGGAGGTGGTGAAGGTGGCGTCGTAGACGGCCTTGAGCTGCTTGGCCTGTTCGGGGGTCATGTCATCCTCCTGGGGAGTCGTAGATGGTGAGCCGGCGAGGATCTGGTTACCTCGCTGGACGATGTAGTCGAGACGCGCCCACAGGTAGGGGCCCGGGCATGCGGTCGCGTAGAACTCGCGGTGGCCGCGCACGCGGCTGCGGTCGAGGCGTCCCCAGCCGTAGCGGCGGCAGAGGTCCGCAGCGAGCTGCGCGATCCGCTCGAGCGCGGCGTCCGACACCGGCCAGTCCGGGGCACCTCCCGAGTTCTGGGTTTCGACCGTCACGGCAGGAGCGTCAGCGTCCCACGACCCCGACGTCCACGGCCGGTACTCCTCGGGCACCTGACCGACGAGAGAGCCGTCTGAGTAGAGGATGTAGCTCGCGCTGACCGCCTCGAATGGGTTCACGAGGCGAGCGTCACCGCCGCTCGTGCCAGCCCAATGGTGCACGATCAGGTATCGGACGGCTGTGCCCTGCCTCGGGCTGTACTTGCCGTGGTTTGCGACCGCGCGAGAGGCGAGTGCTGAGAAGCCCATGGGCCCCTCCTTTCATGCGAAAAGCCCCGCTACTCGGCGGGGCTCGGGTCGGTGTTCGGATCCGGGGACGCATCCTCGGGCGGGGCATCAGAGGGCGGGGTTTCGGTGGAGAGGATGTCTTCGACGGCGACGAGGATCATCGCATCCGTGATCGCTGATTCATCAGCCCCGGGATCGGTCCCTTCCGCCTCCGTGTAGGCGCTCACCCACCCTTCCTGGGTAGCGAGCTCCCAGGCGCGATCATGCGCCCATTGCAGAGGCTCCACAACGTGGAGGGTCGCCGCGCACGCAGCGACCCTCGTCAGCAGGGTTCGGTCCTCCATGAGCCGAAACAGTTTCAGATATGACACATATTCACCTTTCGAAAGACGCCCAGCACTAGGCCGGGGCGGGCAGATAACTGATGCCGCCGAACGAGACGTAGCCACCCTGACTGGTCTGCGACTGGATGCCGCCGTTGCCCATAATGTTCAACCTCACATAGACGCCACCATCAGCGGGGACGATATTGTCGTCACCACCATCGATCCGGAAACCGGGGGGCATGACAAATATCGGCTGCCCTTGTGGCATGATCACTCGTCCCCGTAACCAGACGACGCCGCCGACACGGCGATATCCGAACTCGTTTCCCACGAGATTCGTACCGCGAATCAAGGTTGGGTACACCCAGTCAGTATCGGAGGCGTACTCGACGGGATCGGCGAACCGAATGGTGCCAGTGCTCCGAGAGCGAATTTCATTGACGGCGATAGGAACATTCACGTCGATCGCGCTCTCGGCCGACGTGATCCGGTCGACGGTTAGGCGATCAAAGTTCCCATATGAGTACAGCTGATCGTTGCTGTCAGTCCCAATACCGAACCCCGCGTAACGGTACTCACTGCCTCGGGCACCTGACGCATAGACCGAAGCTTGCGTGCCCTCAACGGACCCATTCACACGGAACGTGGTATCGAGAGTTGCGACGGGTGCGACCCGGGATACCCCAAAGCTGGAGGAGTAGTACAACCCCTGCGAATTCCTCCGCGTGGGATCCGCACCACCGGCATACTGGGCCACACTGACACCGAGGCTGCTCATGTTCGCGAACCGGTAGGTGCTTCCGTCTGGCTGACGGACGTGAACGTTCAGCGGATCCAGTTGTGCATACTCCTGCGCTGTACCGCGGCTCACATTGAACGCACCATTGGCAGGCGACAGTGTCGACACCAGTTGGCCCGCCGAGTTATAGGCGCGCAGACCAACCGCGGCGAGCTCGAAACGCTGCCCGCTTGGCGCAGTACGGATCAGAGCACCCGTGATCGTCATGCCGTCGATCGCGTTGGCGGCGAGCGTGCGGGCGAGGATCGCGCCATCCGCGATGACATCCTGCGTGATGATCTTCTCGGTCACCGTCAGCAGCTTCGCCTTGACGACGTTCGCGAACAGGTAGTCGATGACCGCCTGCCGCATGGCGCTGCCGCCCGTGACGTTGAGCTGGTCGACGTCGAGTTCCATGAACTGACCCGCGCGCGCCGCGAGATGCTGCGCGACGAGGTCCGAGATCACACCGGTCCCGACGGTCAGCTTCCCGACGTCGAGGTTCGCGATCGCCGAGGACGAGATCTTCGTCTCCTGCCACGCGGTACCCGTGTGGCGCCACTCCTGCATGATGTCGCCAGTGCTCGCACCGGCGGCGATCTCCGCCGTGGTGGGCTGGCGTCGCCACAGGTCACCCGCATATGCCGTACCTGACGGCGACGAGGTCGAGTACAGCACCCGAGACTTCGTGCCCGCCATCGTCAGCGCGGAGTCGGCCCGCTCGTACGCGGTACGCGCCGCAGAAAACGACGCGACCTTCGACACGGGCCCGTACGACCATGCGCCGGTCGACAGGACCGTCCGCACCACTGCGTAGAGACTTCGTGTCTCGCCCGCGCTGGGCGTCGGTTCGGTACCCGTCCACGGGGCTGGCGGCGGCGACGTGACGGGCACCGCGGGCTGTGATGCTGACAGCAGGTAGTACATCGTCAGCGTCGACACCGACGCTCCCGGGGCACCGGGAGCGCCCGGAGCGCCAGGCGCTCCCGGGTCACCCGGCGCTCCCGCGGCACCGGCCGAAGCCTTCGCCCACGACAGCAGCACCAGGAACGGCGTGCCCTGCGTCGTGACCGTCAGCGAGATCGTCCCCGACGCGGCACCCCCGAGCGTGGAATTTCCCTCCGCGCGCAGCACGAGCAGCCCGTTCCCGGTGGTGGTCGCCGGCGTAGTGAACTGCACCGTGATCCCAGAGGGGAGATTCGTGGCCGCGATCGTCGCCGCCGCCCTCTCGCTCCCCACCCAGCCGGAATACGGCACAGCGATCTCGGTCGCCGTCACGACTTTACCGTCGCTCGTGCACGGGATCGTGACCGCCTCGTTGCCCACTGCCACAGACACCGCCGACGCGCCAGCATCACCCGGCGCACCCTCGGGTCCCGTCGTGAGGACCGGCAACCCGACCACGACACTGCCGTCGCCGAGCGTGGTGATCGCGCGCCGCCAGACCCACTGCCCCTCGACGTACGCGGGCGGGGTCTGCGACCACCCCCCGCTCGGTTCCGCCGTCGGGGAGTCGCTGATCGCGTACTCGTCAACCTGCGACGCGACGGCAGAGTCGGCCTTCTGCCGGGCTTCACTCGCTGTCGACTCCGCCGCGGCCAGCGCGGTCATGTTCTTCACGGACATCTTGGACACGAACGCGGCGGATTCTCCTCCGCTTGCATCCATCCGCAGACGGACGATCACGGCCGACGCGCTGGAGGCCGTGTTGGTGCGTCGCACCGCGACCGAACGCTCACTCGTGCCCGCTGGGATGGTCACAGTCTCGAGGACACCACCGACAGTGACATCGAGGTAGAGGGGCTCCGTCCCTATGAGGATGAAGTCCGCGGCGATCTCAATGACGTCGCCGGGTGCGATCGGAACGATCGCAGCTGCATATGAGGTGCGGTTCACGGTCTCGGGGAGGAAGCTCGCCATATCGAGCGTCATCCCGATGATGAGACCGTCTCCGCGTGAGCGGCCACCGGTGCCGCTCCACCCGTCGAGGCCGTTGCTTCCGAGCGAGAAGATCGGATTCGGGAGCAGCTCGCCGGAGGCTGCGAGGCCTGCCTTACCCTGTGCGAGCGCGGCGGTCGCGGCGGCCTGGGCATCCGCTGCGAGCTTCCGGAGGGCGAGCTCCTCCGTCACATCCGACAGCGAGGTCTTATCGAGCTGGAACGTGCCCGTCGCGGCGTTGTTGATCTGGAACTTCGCCCAGATCTCGGTGACGCCCTCGGGGATGGTGTACTCCTGGGAGAGCTGCACCCACTGTCCGACCGGGAGCTCACTGGTGCCCAGCACCTTCGTAGCGACATCGCTCGAGGTAGCGTTCGTGCGGAACATGACCTGCACGATGCCGGCTGCACCGTCGACCGTCTTCCGCCACCACCCGCTGATCCGCCACACCTGACCGGCCGAGACCCGCACCCGTGAGGAGTGGATGGCTTCCCAGACGCCGGCCACGCTGACGCGCTCGGCGACGTGCTGGCCGTGCTTCGCGGTCGAGCTCGCCGCGGCCGAGAACGTCGACGAGGTCCACCCCTGCAGCCCGCTCTCGAACGATGAGTTCTCGATGCCGTTCACGCTGCTCGCGATCGCGTCGGCAAGACGCGCATTCGCTACGTCGGCCGCAGCCTGAGCGGTCTCCGCCTCCCCGAACGCCTCATCGGCGCGGTCCTTCGCCGCGGTGATGCGCTGATCCGCACCCTCAAGGCCTGTCTCCGCGTTCGACAGGCGGTCTTCGAGTTCGGTGCGGGTCTGGTCGATCTCATCACGGGCGTCGCCGAGCTCGCCCTCGAGGCGATCCGCGAGGGTCTTCGCGTACTCCGACTGGTCCCACGCCTCCCAGGCATCATCGCCAGCGAGCAGCGTCGAGTCCTCGAGATCGGGGAGCGCCTCGGTGGCGAGCTTCGCGTCCTCCGCGACCTCCACCACAGGAAGATCATCCTCACCCACCGGGACGGTAGTGCGGGACACCTGACCCGTCCTGGAGATCGCGGAGATCCGCTCCGCGGTGTTCTTCGCGGTCTGCGCCTGGCGGCGGAGCTGCACCTTGCGTGCGAGGCTAGTCATAGAGCATCTCCCAACATGAGGTCGCAGGTGTCGAGGTCGATCCAGTCGATCTCTTCGATACGCCGCCACAGCTGTTTGCGGCCCAGCCGCGACACGGTGCAGTCGACGAGGATCTCGTCGCCGACCTGGAACGATCCGCGGGGCGCGTTCGGGTGTGAGGTGTCGACGCGGATCGCAGCGACACGGAACGGGACGCTGCGGCGGGCGAGTTCGTTCCTGGCAAGCGTCTCGAGGACGCTCTTCTTGGTGACGTGCTTCGCGTCGAGCACGTACGGCTTGACGAGGCGGCCGTCGTTCTCGGTGAGGGTGACGCGCAGCGCAGCCCTGCCTTCCCCGGCACCGATCGCGACGACCTGGTTCGCGAACTCCGCGGAGTCGGCCTCCACGGTGACGGCCTCGATGATGTTGTCACCCTCGATGAACGCGAGCTCATCCTGCCGACGCCCCACACGGGGCAGGATCCGGATCTCCTTCAAGATTCTCGTGCGGTCAGCGTTCCACCCGGACCACTCGACCCACTCATGGCCGGCCTCCTCGATCGCGTCCTGCATCTCCGTAAGACAGTCAGGGGTATCCCACCAGAGGATCTTCCACGCCCCACCGTCCTCCTTCACGCGGGTCTTCGCTGCGGACAGGCGCGCATCGGCGGCCTTCTTCGCCGCGTTCGCCGCGTCGGACTGCGCCTTCCGCGACTCCACGAGCGCCTTATTCGCCGGCGTGGGTGACGCCTTCGCCTGCGCCCTGGCCGCATCCAGGTTCCGCTTCGCGGCATCCGCTGCGGCCTTCGCGGCCGTCGCCGCGGACTGCGCCTGCGCGAGCGCCTGATCGGATGACGTGCCGACCTTCACACCCGTGCTGCCAGTGACAGTCACATTAATGTTGCTGCGGGTCTGTGATTGCACGTGCGCCCAGATGTGCCGCACGACGTCGGCGACGTCCACGTTCACGCCGTTGTACTCGCCCGTGTATGGGCGGCCGTCAAGAAACGCGGAGAAACCAGCGCCCTCAATCGTCCACTCCTCATCGGGGTAGGCGGAGCGAGTGGCCAACCAGGTGCCGCGGATCACGCCGTCTGCCTCTTCGTGGACGAACGCGGCGTACTGATCGATCAGGAGATCCCCGGTCGCGGTGCGCAGATCGCCGAGGTCCGGGGCGATGCTGCCGGAGAGGCGGCCCGGACCACACAGCACACGAGACGCTCCTGTCACATCGATCGGAATATCCAGCTCGAGGAAGCGGCCGTCCGAGGCGCGTTCGACGATGTACCGCAGCATGCCGCCTCCTACGTCGTCTCAGAGAACACCCACGTCATCGAGATGCACGACTGGTAATCCACGAACCAGCCGCCAGTGTTCGAAGCGGAAGTGCGCACCCCTTGGAGGCTGAGCCGCTGCGTGGTGCCACGCATCGCCTCTGGGATCGCGACACGGCCGATGATCGCGAACCCATGCCGGTCGCCGCGGTCATCCTGCCCCTTGACGAGGATTCCGTTCTCCGAGTACTGGCCGCCGAGCGCAACGCGCGTAGCACCCACGGTGTTCGCGGTCGTGTTGGAGCCGCCCGCATACCAGGCACCCTCGACAATCGCGGTGACGAGAATGTATGTCGCCCAGGTGGGGATCTCCACCAGGGGGCGCTCGTTCCCCTCGAGCGGCCAGTCCCCGTACGCGGTGGGGCCGTTCGGGATGCGCCGACCCGTGGTCGTCGCCCCGGTCGGGTACGCGATCGTGGTCCCGTCCGTACGCTTCGGAGACGCCAGCTTCCGGGCGTCCTTAATGTAGGAGCCCTGCACGACGGTCTGGTTCGCCGGCCAGTCGATGAACGCCAACACGTAGCCGGTGACCCCGTTCATGGAGGGAATGTCACCGATCTGCTTCGCACTCGTGGAGACGTCCTGCACGACGGTGACGCGCGTGTAGTTCTCCAGCGCGGCGGCTTCGTGGGTGATCGCCATGTAGTTCGGGTCGAGCACCTGCACGATCACCGCGTCACGCCGGGCTGCGCTGGTCGTACCGGTGAGGCCGGTGATATCGACCGCGCCGTCAGCGTTCTCCACCCCGTAGGACTCGCGGTCGCGGTTCGGGAACCTGGATTGGATCGTGAGCCCGCCGGGCATGATCCGGACCCCGGCCTCGGCCTGCGGCAACTGGGTGACCTTGAGATCGTCCGGCCGGGCAACCCCGGAGGTATCCGTTGCGGGGCGCTGCGCCTGCCGACGAAACAAACTCGCCGTGTGCTGCGCGCCATTGATGACATAGGGGACAAGCCACGCCATGATGCCTCCTTAAGGGCTCGTGAAGGCAGGCTCAACCTGCACATCCAAATAGCCGGTCCCGGACGGGTCATACCCCGTCAGGACCACTTCGTAACTGCCAGGGCCTAGCTGCATATCCGCGAGCCGATCCCCCTGCGGAGAGAGCACACCGGGGACCGGTGCGCCGTCCCTTACCGTCCATCGCTCCCACCACCTGGTCCCCGCGATGAGCACCTGGTCGTACGCAAGATCCACGTCGAAGCGCAAGGTGCCGACGCCGCGGACCTCAACCACGGGGTTGAGTACCGGGCCGTGAATCACGAACCGGGGGCCAGTGAGCGTGTCCCCGCCGACGACGAGGACACCGTTGCGCTGCACCGGACCCGAATCGAACGTGAACGGGGCCTCAGCGGGGAAGGTGAGCCCACCAGTTTCGGGGACCGAGAAGCGCACAGTGGTGTTCTCGGTCGGCCCGTACCAGAGGTCGTCCATGCACTCGAACTCGAGTCCGGCCCGGTCGACCTGGTAGAGGTGGTGCTGCTGATCCGGGTCGAGCTCCGCCGGCAGCCCGTACGCCGTGCGCCCAGAGTCAGCTGTCAGCGTGGCGTACCCGCCGGGGCGCTCGCGCACCCCGTCAGCCCGCCACACCGCCAACAGCTCACGCCACACCTCATCCAGAGGCCGATGGTCAGGTCGTGCCTCCACCTGGAGTGACACGACCTGACCGGCCCGGTAGCCGCGGCCGAGACGCCGGCCGTCACTGCGAGGGTTGCGGTACGAGTCCCGCTCGAGCGTCGCCCGAACCTCGGGCGTCGTCATCAGGCCGAGACCAGTTAGCGACGACCCGAACTCGAGATGGCGGTCACCCGCATTCAGTGTCCACGCCATCACACACCAGCCCTTCGCCGCTCAGTCTCGGTCTGCTCCACGAATTGATCGATGGCAGAGTTCGCGACAGCATCTACCTTCGACAGCAGGTACTTGCCCGTAAACGGATTTTGCACATACACATCACCGACCTCACGCACGACGATCACCTGGTGCCCCGCCGCCGAAGACGGGGCGAAGTCGCCGCGGTTCATCTGCTTCAGTTCACGCCGATACATCGACGCGTACGGTTCCTGGATGACCTCTTCGCCACGCGAAAGTCGGACGAGAACGGAGTCAGACTTCGTTCCACCCCGCCCGTACACAGTGCCGTCAGCAATCCCTCCACCGATACCGCCGATGGTGCCGCCAGCCGCGTAGCCGACCGTTCCGCCGTACGCTTTCTTATCCGGTGAGAGATTCGTAAACACGTCCAGCGTTGTCGTGATCGTTGTTGCGACCTGCGACTTAATCGCGTCAATCGTGTTTTTGTACTGCTCCACGGCCGCACGAGCCGCATCCGCATTGTTCGAAAACCACGTCGCCACCGTCTCCGGAGTCGCCATCACCTGATCCGCGTAAGCCTTCGCCTCAGCCTCAGTCCACCCGTACTGGATGGCGGCCGCGATCAGCGCGTCCCGACCCCGCCCAAGCGTTGCATTCGCACTCTCCTGAGACCCTGTCGCCTGCAGTGTTGCAGCCGCCGCCGTATTGGTAGCCTCAGCCATAGCCAACAAGGACGCCCTATTTTCACGCCCAGACTCAGTGCTCAGATCAAGGCCAGTCGCCCCCTCAGCGACTCGCTGATTCAGCGAGGCGAGCTGTTCCTCGAACGCGAGTGCCGCCTTCTCCGCGTCAATCTGAGCAGATCCAAAACCGGCGATCTCCTCCGCGAGCGCTGTGATCGCCTCGTTCGCTGAGGCCGCAACCCCCTGAATCTCTGCCAGCGACGCCGACACCTGTTCGCCACCCTCGGCTGCATCCGCTGTAGCCCCCTCGAGCTCACCGAGAGCGAGCTTCAACAAGGTCGCATCATCCGTCGCGAGACCTGCAGCGTTCGCTGCGTCGATCAGACCGTTCTTGAACCCGGGCATCTCCTCGTTGATGGCAGTTAGTGCCTGAGCATCGTTGAAACCGGCCGTGTCATAGAAAGCCTTGAACGCAGCCTGCGCACGCGGAAGATCGGTCGCGGCGAGATTCGAGAGAGTTGTTCCGAATTCTGCGACGACATCCAACGCTGCGTTCTCGTTGAACGTCATCGAGGAGAAGAACCCGCGTCCTGCCGTGGCTGCTTTGTCCATCAGTGCCGGCAGGTCGTCGATATGCTGACCAACATTGACGAACATGGTCGTCAGCCCCTGCTCGTTCTGTGCCGCGGTAGACGACATCTCATCGAGAGCGGACTTGCCCTGCTTAATGGCGGTCTCCATCTGCTGCGCTGAAGCCTTAGACCCATCCATCGCGGCGTTGAAAACCGCGACCGATGCCGCTGCAGCCATGAGCGCGATGCCCCACGGTCCACCAAGGAACCGGACAATGCCCATAAGACCGCCCCTGGCCGTGGCGGTAGCCGGCGAGAACGTCGCAAGCGCGTCCTTGAAAGCCAACCACTTCGGAAGCGCGAGGATCGCAGTGCCAGCCACCAGGGTCCCCACGCCGACGAGTCCCGTCAACGCCGTCACAGTTGTCTTGACCGGGCCGGGCAGGTCCTCGAAGGCGCGCATCGCGTCCGCCGCCCAGTTCAATAGATCGACGAGTGCGCCGCCACCGTTCGGGTCCACCAACGGAGCAGCAAGCTCGGCGCTGAAGTCACGCCAAGCCGCCTTCACCCGGTCCATTGCCCCCGCGAACGTGTTCTTCACATTGTCCGCAGCACCCTCATACGTCTCTGACATGCCCTTCGCGAGCGCATCTAGGGCGTCTTCCGCGGACAGGGTGCCGGCGGTGATGTCCTCACGGATCTGGGCGCCGGTCTTGCCCATCTGCGAACCGATCAGCTCGGCCGCGTTCACGCCACGATTGCCGAACTCCATCAGGTCGGTAGCAGTGATCTTCGAAGACGACTGGATCTTCGACATCGTCGCAACGATGCCCTCGATGTCAGCGTTTGAGCCACCTGCGGCAGCGACCGCGTTCTGCACCCCATCCAGGTACGGGATGACTTTCTTAGCCTCTATCCCGAACGCCAACATCTGCTGCTGCGCAGTGATGAACGTCGCCTTCGAGAACGGGCTATTGCGCGCGAAATCATCCAGCTTGTCCATCTGCGCATTCGCCGCCTGCGCCGACCCCAGAAGCGACGTCAACGCTGCACGAGTCGTCTGCTGCAGCGTGTTGTACTGAATGCCCGTCTTCAACGCGGCAGCACCTACACCAGTGATAGCGACGCCAACAGCAGTCAGGCCAGTTCCGACCTTCGCCCACTCCTCACGCGACGACCGTGCCGACTCCTCAACCTTCGTCTTCGTCTCCGCAACCGCGTCCTTCGCACGGTTGAAGCCCTGCACCAGACCAGTCGCCTCAGCGATCAGCTTGATCGTGACAATCCGTTCAGCCATGCAGGCCTCCTAGAAACGCAAAAAGCCCCCTAAGATGGGGGCGTGAAGAAACTGGCCGCTACGGCGCTGCTCGTGCTGGTCTTAACTGGCTGCGGAACGACAGCGGAGACGATTCCCGACGAGCCGACAGAAGAGGTTTCAGCTAACGAGGAAGCTTGCTCGTCGTTCGCGAGCAACACGAGCCGAATTGCGGACATCTTTGACGAAGCCAAGGGGAACGCGAAAGACCTTTGGGTGTCTCTACGCGACGACTTCGACCGGGATTCGCTGGCCGCTGAAGGCGATGTGAAGGCTCGACTCCAGACACTCGTACAGGAACTGCCGAACGTTGGCGATGTCTACGTGTACGAGGAAGCTCGGCAGAAGACCAACGACCTCATCAACGCCGTCTCGCGTGCGTGCGAGGCCGACGGAGCGCCGATATCCGTCAGCACGTACTCGGGTTAGAGGTCAACGCGTTCGACGCGCCACTTCCGTGCCGGCGTGTAGTTGTCGCCGTTCCACTTCTCGTCCTGCTGCGCCTCATACACAGCCTGCTCAGCCCAATCACGAACCGGCTTCGCCACATACGCGTGCGTAGCATTCGGATGGTCCGGGTCGGCAAGCGGAGACATGGCCTCGTCGAGCGGGATCCCGAGATCGTTCACGGACGCCTCATGCTCGTGCAGTGCCGCGAGTAGCTCGTACTGTTCCTTGTCGAACTCCGGCTCCCGCAGGATCAGCCACCCGTCACCGTCTGGCACGATCCGGGTTTCTGGCTCCCACCCCCACAGGCGCCGCGGCGCGAAACCCATTTCCTTCGCGATACGAAGGTCACGCAGCAGCTTCCTGTCGGTGCGGAGCCTTACGCTAAAGGGGCGATACCGACCGAACGATTCGACCGGTTCGCGATTACCACAGCACCAGCGAGTCGATCGAACTCGCCATCGCTCATCTGCTCCACCAGCGCGTCGAAGTCCTCGTCATGGACGGGGATCTCGCTCTTGTCGGTCACCTCGACCGCGCTGGCCTTCGCTGCGGCAGGGAAGAACGTCATCGAGTTGAACTGCTCATCCACACCATCACGGGCCGGATGCTGATTCACGAGCTCGTTGTACTCACCCCACGGCAGCGCATAAATGCGGAGCGTCACCGAGGCCTCATCCACCAGCTTCCCCAAGCGCACAACCTCGGGATCCTTCGCCGGATTCGCCGCCATGCGATCCTTCGCGCTGGCAAGCGCAGCTTCTTTGGCCTTCTCGTACTCGCGCGCGAGCGGCCGGTCCAGGCAGATCGTGAAGTCCTCAAAATCGGGCTTCGCCTGCTTCAGCTTCGTCTTCAACGACATATCAAAGTCTCCATCCACGATTCCACGATGAGAGGTGCTCCGGGGTGGAGCTCGTGGGCAACCCCACCCCGGAAGTCAGTTACGGCGTGCCTGCGACGAGCTGCTTGAACTGCACCCAGTTCGACTGCACGAACAGCTTCTGCCGGATGCGGTCCATAGCGTTGTCCTCGACAGCGACCACGCTCTGCTCGCCGCACTCCACATTGACGGCCTCATACCAGTCGTCAGCCTCGAACGTGTCGTCGTCCTCGTCCTTCTGGAGGAAGTGAACGATCGTGCCCTTCGTGCCCTCGACAAGCGCCAGGCGGGCCTCGTCCTGCAGAGGATCGCCCAGGTTGAACGTGTACTGCGTCTGCAGCGTCTTCTGCTTCGTGCCTGGGATCTCGAAATCCTGAGCCGAGCAGTAACGGCTATCTGTGATCGTCTGCTGTTCGCCGCCGACCTCGAACCCGCCAGCACGCGTCAGATAGCACGACACGTTCTCACCACTCGTGACCTCGGCTACAGTGATCGCATCGAGATCCGCGACACCGCCCGGAATGAACACCACACGACGGGTGCCCATCGACTTCACACCGTTAGGAATCGTCTGAACCATCCCCAACTCCTTCCTCCCCAACCGGGGAAACAGAAAGGGTCGGCTTGAAGCCGGCCCTGAACTTGGTGCGCCGCACACGCTTCGACGGCGGATACCGTTTCACTTGCGTGTGCTTCGCTTCATCGAACTGCTCTTCGTGAATGTCGAACTCGTGACCGGTGTCACGCGACTTCACCCTGATAAACACGTCATGCCCTCCTTGACCAGAACCGGACCCAGAAATCACTGAAGTACAGCGGCGGCGACACCGAGTTGTCGACCTTCACCGAGTCGAAATCGACCACCACCGGATCACACCGCCGCCCAGCGACAAGCGGCTTCCGGCCAACGACTTGCCGAACCGCATGCAGGATCAGCCGCACCGCCTCCGGATCCGTCCCAACAGCACGCCCCGGAAACTCGAACTCAGCGTCCGATTCAGGACGCGGAATCGACCCATACCGGGCGTCATCGAGCTCGTCAGGGCCGGCACCGAACAGCACCACGTAGTTATCCCTGACAACCTCGCCCCGATCCGTGACCGCAGTATCCTTCACACGGCCCGACAGCATCGGCTGATCGGCAAGCAGACTCCGCACCGCATCGAACTCGCTCATAGGCCAGCCCTCCGCAACGCATCATCAACAGCCTTATCGAGACCCTTCTCGAAATCGGCCTCGTTATCCGACACAACCTTCGGGCGCGCCTTCTGCGGAGCCGCCGACACACCACCAGGAGCGTCCTCAAGGATGCCCAGCGCACCCTGCCCACGTCCCAGATTCGGACCAACCTCAGCCTCATACCTCGGGAAGTCACCCGTCACGTCGTAATCGACCGAGAACGGGTACCCACGCGCGTGAGAACCGGAAGGGCCAGCAGCGTGCTCCTGCCAGGACTTCTTCATGCCGAGCGCCGTCTTACCCAGCGCTGCATGCACGAACCGTTGTGAGTACCGTGGCACTGTCCCGAGATCTCGGTGCAGGTCGTCAAGATCGCTCATGACTCCTCCACCACCGGATAACGGTGCGCCGTCGTCTGACCCGCCTGCGCAGGACCCTCCACACGAAAGAACCGCCCCGCCAACGCCGAGTCAGAAGCAGACGCATCTACCCTTACGAGCGCCCCAGTCGGCACCGAAGCCGACACCGCTGGAAGCGACACGACAATGTTCGTCTCAGCGATCTGTTGACCGGCCGGGTTCTTCACCGACGCCGAGGCAGACGGGTACTTCACACGCGCCGGCCCCTCGTAGAAGGTCTCTACGAGAGTCCGCACGGCATCCAGCGATCCCGGCGGGCGTACCATCTCGAACCGCCCCACCGTGACCATCTCAGTCATGCGGGTTTCGGCCATGCGTCGTCCGGCTTCGAGTGCGTGCCCGATCATGCTGGTACCCATGTGTCGGGCCCGGTCCAGCACTTGCGCACGTTCGAGAACGAGGGGCCGATGGTCCACGCACCGCTCGAGGAGTCGTCACCGTCAGATAGGCGAGCAAGCTCGTCATCCGACAGGTACAGCGCTCCCGAGGACACCGCCGAGTCCAGGCGGTACTGGTAGTCGTCCTGTCGTTCCTCGAGTTTCCCTTCCGGGTTGGAGAGAACGCGCAGCACCATCGCGCAGAGGATCTGCTTCACGAGCGCCTCGAACACGATGTCCTTCGGCAGGGCGTCGAGCCGATCCGCAACCGTTGGTCGGGCAGAGAGCACGAGCGCCCACGCATCGCCAAGCAGAGTCTCACCAACTGCGAGTTCCGTCGGGGTCAGGGTTCGGAACGAGCGCGCCTGCAGATCATCCTTCGTTGCAGGGTTCGTAGCCATCACTACCTCCCAAGAACGTGTGAGGGGCCGGCCGCAGCCAGCCCCTCACGCCGGTTAGCTGCGGGCGCCGTTGGTGAGACGCACGAACCGATCCTCATCACGGACACGGAATCCGACCTCGATCTCAACGAGGATCGCGAACATGTTCCGCTGCCACAGGTTGAGCTGGTTCGGGATCTCGACGGCGTTCTCACCGGAACCGACGGTCACGGTGCCGTCAGTGATGGTCGCCTCATTCGAGACCGACACCTTGATGCCCTCGACCGAACCCCACATCGCGGAGTTCCAGTCGCCAGCGAACCCGATCGTCGCGGGATTGCCGGCCTTGAACACGCCCTTGGTGTAGTACACCGACTCGCCGAGGATCTGCGTGATGCTCGTGCCGTCCTGGATGGACGAGAACAGGAGCGGACGCCCAGTGGAGTCGACCTGGTTGAGGAGGAGACCCTTCGCCTGCGGCGACAGTGCCCACCCGTCGAGCGCGCCGTCCGCTTCGGCGACCTTGTTGTAGGCCTCGACGAGGCCCGCATAGGTCGACTTCTTCGCATCGGTCGCATGGGGGCCGATCGCGACCGCGGCCGCACCGCCGAGGGTGTCGAAGTTCGAACCCGGGGCGGTCGTGCCGAACACGGTCTGATCGAACTTCTTCGCGATCGCGTTCGGGAGACGCCGACGCAGTTCCTCGTACACTGCAGGCAGGTCGCGGCGGAACTCGTTCGAGAACGGTTCGATCACTGCGAGCTTGTACGGGGTGATCTGCTTCGACCCGATCGACGCACGCGACACGGGCTTCTCGTCGGTCTCAGCGACCCAGTCAGCCTCAGCGTCGCCGGTGATGATCGGGATCGTCACACCGCTGCCGGGCATGTTGATCTGGCGGGCGAGCTGCATCACAGCGGACTGCTCCTGCGTCTCCGCCCAGATTTCGGTAGAGATCTCCTTCGGGAGGAGATCGGCCGCACCAGTGGTAGTGCGGTTCAGATCGATACCAGCCATTGCTGGCTCCTTTCGTTAGTTCAGCTTCTTGTCGAGGAACGACGCGAAGCGGTCAGCGTTGGTGCCCCCGGCTGCGGAACCCTGTACGCCTTGCGACGGGTCAGCCTTCGGGAACGGAGAGGTGGTGTCCGGGACAAGAGCAGCGAGCGACTTCGCGTCCTCGCGCAGGGCTTCCTCGGTGTCGCCCTGGAGTCGGGCTACGAGCTCGGGTGGCAGCTTGAGTTCCGCACCGATGGACTGCTTGAGGATCTGAAGATCACGAGACTCGATCTCGGCCTTCAACCGTGCGCTTTCCTCGGCAGCGGACTCTGCGGCACGCTGGGCCTTCTCGAGCTCTGAGAGGCTGGCCTGCTCGATCGCATCCAGCTTCTTCTTGTACTCGGCAGCGGCGGCTTCGGCCTGCTTGCGAGCATCGCGCTCAGCAGCAATCGCCTTCTTACCTGCATCGCCGAGTTCGGCCGGTTCCGCTGCCTCAACCGCGGGCTCCTGCGTCTCAACCTGTTCGGACATGGGTGTTTCTCCTTGAATCGCTCAACGGAAACCGGCCCGCATCGCACGAGCCGGAAAACAAGAAAGCCGCCCGTAGGCGGCTAGTAGAGATCGATCCCGAGGGATCGATAGAAGGTGTCGGCAGTCACGCGGTCGAGCTGCTGCTGGCGCAGACGCTCCTGAATCCACGCATTCGTACTGCGATCCCGGAGCGGGGTCTGCAAGTAGCCGGCATCACGCAGGAGAGCTCTCCGCAGATCCGGATCATTCGTGAGCTCCATAATCGTTTCTGGCATGAGTCGTGCACGCTTCGCCGTCGAGTAGTGCCGGTTCCCGACCCGTGCGAATTCTTCCCCGACGCGCATCTGCGCGCGTCCGTACACGCCGCGCTTCGTGACGCCCTCGATCGTGGTGTAGCCCATGATGGGGGAGCCGTCCGGATTGCGGCCGATCTGGACGCGTTGCATGCGAAGCCTCTGCCCGGGGAAGCGAGGGTTTGCCCGGGAGTACGACATGCCGGACGCTCCGCGACGCGCACCGACAACCTGGATCGGGTCGGCCCCCATGCGGATAGCCTCAGCCCCGGCCTTCCCATAGATGCGGTCCTGCTCTTCTCGAGACAGGGAGGCGAAATGCTCCTCAGGGGAAGCCAGAAGCCCGTCCGGTGTCGCATCACCGTCTCGGATAGGTGCCGATGTGCACCGGCATGACGGGTGCCGTTGGAACGGCTTCGAGAACCTGTCCGAGCCGGCAAGAATCGCGCACCGATCACACGCGCCCGGATTCACGACACGGATATAACGGACGTACCCGCGCCCAGCAGACGCTACTGCCGCCGACGACCTGGCAAGATCAGCGACCGCCGTCTTCGTCATCGCAGCCAGGTATGAGGCGCCAGCGAGGAACGCCGAGTGCGGAGCCACCCCGCGGCCGATCTGTTCCTTCGTCGTCGTTACCGCACCATGCAGCAAGCCCGCACTGTCGCGCCCCGCCCCGTCGATGCCAGCGAACGCGTGCGGCACGACCATGTCGCCAGAAGCCACACCGTCAGCACGTCCCACAGTGGAGACCATACGACCGCCCGAAGCCGCGTTCTGGACAGCGACATTCGAAACCGCGGCTACCATCTCCGACTCAACGAGCTCCCACCCTCCGTCAAGATCATCGACCGGCACGCGCCCCCACAATCGGAGGACGCGCGCCGTCAACTGATCGGAACGCCGAATTGCATCATTCTGAAACCGGTACGCTGCTTCCGACTGGATACTCATTGACCACCTCGGATGCCTGCTGCACGCCGAACGACAACGCCGCCTCGGACTCCTTCTCGCGCCGCTCCTTCATCCGCCGAATCATCTCCGGCGAACGCCCGATATCCTCCTGCGCGGTCTCCCAATCGACAAGACCGGCAGCGAAGTACTTCGACACCGCGTCAGCGACCATCGACACAGTCGGAGTGCCAGCGTCACGCCACAGCGCCTCCATACGGCGAGCGTCCTCCGACCACTTACCGTCCCGGAACCGGATCACGAGCCGCATTACGGCTTCCCACGAGTTCCCAAACGCGGTCTGCTTCCGCTCCGCCGTCTTCACGAGGCGCGTCTCACCAGCACGGTACCCCTCAGCAGAGGGCGGGTTGTTCGTGGTGAGGCCGAAGTACTCGACCGGCAGGTGCGACACACCAGACGCGAGGCGCGCGTACATGTTCACGATCGTCTCGATGTTCTTCATGTCGGCGGCGTCGAACTGGAACGTCTTCGCGTCCTTATTTGCCATCGCCCACACCGCACCAAAGTACGTCTCCCACGCGGTCAACGGTTTCCCGTCAGAACCGACGAAATCACCCTTGGTCGCACCGAGCACCCCTCGGGCGGGTGCCACGAGCGTCTCCTGCAAGAGCTGGGTGTTGGTGATCGCCCGCGACGCGGAATCCGCGATCGGGATCACGTCAGCCATCTCCGACGCGCCCTCGAGAACACTGTCGCGAAGACGGGTAGTGCGGTGCCGATTCACGAACGGCACTACCGGGACAGCGCCCAGCCCGTGCAGATCAGGCTCGAGCTCGTTCACCCACTGGCCGCGCTCGCGCTTCAGCCAGCGCGTCTCGTTCGGAAGATACAGGGTCGCGCGCTGCGCCGTTCCTGAATCGTCAGCATCATAGAAACGGGCTGCTTCCGTGACGCGGTGCGTGCGCGGATCCCTCCGTACCGTCATCTCCAGCGGTGACTCCACAGTGATGAGCGGGGAGTCCTTGTCGTCCTCATTCGTTCCCACACAAGCGAAAGACGTACCCAGCGCCAGAGCATCAGTGTGCACGAAGCCTTGCCGCTCATCCATGTTGTTGTACTGCCACACCTGCCACAGCGACGTATCAGCAGCCTCAGCGCCCGGCATCCGAAACCCCGACAGGTCCAGACGATGCTCGATCGCATCGACCACCACGCGCGCCCAATTCAGGACCACCGTGAACGACTTGAGCTCTTCCGGGATCGCGACCCCTAGCTGGCGCAGCTTATTCACGCCCTCAAAGCGCTCATTGAGTTCCTGTAGATCAGGCTGACGGATCCGCAGACGGTCCTCGAGCTTCCCCAGGACTTCCATCGCTTCAGCCATACAGCCACCTACCTCATGATGATCACCCGGTTATCCTCGGGTTCAGGGGCGATCGCCCCGCGGGAGAAGCCGAATACGGCAAGAGTCGACGCCACCAATGGCGTAATGTCAGTCGTGTCGCGGCGATGCCAACCCCAGAGCCCGGCCTCACCGAGAGGCCGCTTCCGGCCGGCCTCGAGAGCCGCCGTAAGCCCGGTCTGGGACTTGTGGAAGAGCTGGCCGTCATCGACCGCGTTCTTGAACAGAGCACAAGCCTGCCCGTACTGCGTCATCGAAACGACCTCGATAGCGATCCCTCGCTCCGCAAACGCCGGCAACAGCGCACCAGCAGGACCGATAGCATCCAGCGTCACCGAAACCGGCGCCCACGCAGCTACAAGCTCTTCGACGCGGTCGACCACCCAGCCGGTACCTCGCCGACGCTCCACGACCTCGACATGCATCTTCTGATCCGCGCGACGGCCGCACACGGCGACCGACGACCACGCCGAATCCGGAGACACGTCGATGGCGAACCCGACCGGGTCCAGTGGTGACGACAACACGTCGCCCTGCTGCTCCCACACCGACATATCGATGACCGTCGCGCCCTGGTTCTCGTCCAGAATCCCGAGACGCTCACGAGCGAACGCCACCTCGGACATAGCCGAGCGCTCCTTCGCGATGAACTCGAGCCGGATGCGCCCAGACTCCGTACCAGGATTCGCACGTACCCACTCGACCTCATCATCAAGGTCAGCCTTCGGGTCAGCACTGAACTCGATGTAGCAGAGGTTCGGGTCCGGCTCTCGAGGGGGACCGTCCTTCTCCTCGGGCTCGCATCGTCCGCGCGCCATCACGCGGCGCAGCACGTCCGACTTCACCGAACCCGTGGGAGCCGATGAAGTGTAGATCACCTGCGGATTCGGGCGAGCCGACATCGTCGGAAGCGAAGCCGCTACCGTCTCATCCGGAAGATCGTACGCCTCGTCGTAAGTGAGCCGATCACATGAGAACCCGCGCCCTGACCCGCCCGAACGGGCGAGAAACCGAAGACGCGCACCCGACAGCAGTTCGATACCTTCCTCGCCATGCGAGGTCCGAACACGATCAACCTTCTTCCGCAGCCAGTCGTTGTTCTCCACCCAGAATAGGACGCGCCGAAACGCCTCCTGAGCGGTCTTGAACTCATGCGCGGTGTGAATCGCGAGGAAATCCCGAGTGCCAGCGCTGAAAAGAAACAGGTCTGCGAGGTCGATCACTTCGAGAACGGCGCCCTTGCCGTTCTGACGGGCAACGATCAGGCCAGCTTCAAACGCAGCCCAATGCCCTGAATCATCCTCCGCGAGGATGTCCATGACCGCGTTCCGCTGCCACACATCAGGCTCAAGCCCAACCGACTCCGCGAGCTCTATCGCCTCAACACCTGACGAGAACGAATACTCCGGGACACTACGAACCCTGGGCGCGACGACGCTCGGCCCGCTTAGCAGCAAGCTCATCAGCAACATCACCCGCCTCGACCGGCTTCGAAGCACCAAGATCCTGCATCAATTGGCGCAACTCCTTATGAAGCGACGCATTCGGAGACTCATCCATCTGCCCCGCAAGGGCCAGCGCAGACTCTCGCTCCCACGGCTTACAAGTCAGCCCCTCCAGCTCCGCCGTGATTGCACTCAGAACACTCACCAGAGCCCCCTCAGAAGCCGATTTTTACGTGGGGAGAGAAACTTGCCCGCCCCGGAGGTCCGGGAGCCTGCCCGTCGATGGGGGTGCCCCCCTGGGGTATCGGTCGGCTTGGTCGCCGGCCCGGGTGGGGTCACCACTTGCGTGAGTTGGGGAACTGTCCGCGTGTGGTGTTGCCGCGTGAGCTGTTGCAGCCGTAGTGGGCGGGCTTGAGGTTGGCGCGTCGTAGTGGGTCGCCGCCGAGGCTGGTTGGTGTGACGTGGTCTGCGCTGAATGATCGTGGTGTGCGTGGTGCTGCGTTCCAGTCGATGGGTTGGCGGCAGATCCAGCACGGCGTGTTGCTGCGTTGTGCTGTGGTGCGGAGTGCTGCTCGCTCCCGGTCCCAGGTGTCGCCCTTGGCTGGCATGGCACGGTCCTCCGTGTCGGTGATGTCGTTTACCCTGCCCTCATGAGTGTGCGTCCGATGAAATGCCCGGGCTGTGGTGAGCAGCAGCGGCTTCGTATCACCCGGTATGTGTCGCAGGTGGAGCTGATGGTGGAGCATCAGTCGCGTGATGGTTCGTACACTGCGGGGGCGGCGTCACCTGCTGAGGTGCGGTACGAGTGCTTGCAGTGTGGGGTGTTCGTGGAGCACTTCACCCGGCCGATGAGCCCGGCCATGCTGGATCGGTTCGGGTTCGCTACTGGGTAGCTCGGTGTCGTCCGCGGATCATCTGGCGGGCATGGAGGTCAGCTTCGCGATCATCCTCGCCACAGAGGGCTGCTGCGAGCGCTGACGGGTACATGCCTCCGCACACCTCGCACTCATGCATCAGTCTTCCTCGGTCTCGGTGACCGTGCTCACGATGACTTCGGTGGGCATCAGCACGGGGTCGAGGATGGCGGAGATGAGTGGGGCGCGTTCACGGAGCTTCTCGAACATCAGTCTTTCTCCGTCCCAGGCGAGGTGTTCATGATCGTTGTGAAGTGTTCCCCGTGCTCGGACGCCCTGGTATCGGCAATGAGTGAGTGTGACGCGGCACGGGTGATCTAGAAATGACGAAACCCCCAGCCGGTGAGGCGTGGGGGTTTCGTTCTTAGACATGTCAGTCGGCGGCTTTCCCGCGCCGCGCAAGGATGTCGGCTGTCATGGCTTCGCCAACGTAGACGTCATCGAGCACCATCCGCACGAGCTTTAGGACGTCCTCAGCATCGATCGGAGTCGGGGATTCGCTGAGGTCACCATGGGCCATGTCGTTACCCAAGATTCTCAGAGCGTGAGCAACCTTCTTAGTTCCGGGGCGAATGAGCCCCTCTTCGTGGAGGCTGTCGATCTTGTTCACGAGCGTCTTACCGCTGGCGTTGTTCACCTTCGCGGTCGCCTCAATGACACTTCGGGACAGGAGAAGGACTGCTCGGAATGCTCCGATGCTGAAGGCATCGTGAGCTTCCTGGTAGAAGCCCGCGATCTTCTCAGGGAGGTATTCCGTGTCGGCCTGCACCATGGACGGGGGCGACCATGTGACCTCGGTCATTTCCTCAGCCTCCTTGCGCGCCGTCGCCTCATCGAGGATGTCGGGGACATTGCGATTCTGATATCGCCATGAAGTTAAGCCCGTGCCTACATTGAACTTGTGGCAGGCGTCGCATGTGGCCGCAATGCTGATGCAGAATCTGCGCCACTCGGACGCGGTGCGGCGTTCTTCACCTACGCCCTCGCGAACCTCTTCGCCCCAAATCCGGGCAGTCCTTGCTGTGAGGTGGGTTTGGTTTCCGCAGAATGCGCAGCGATGAGAGAGCATGGCTACATCTTGCCTGAAGTCGTGCCGGTCGTGCGCGCCTTGTCGCCACCGGCTCTCGAACGTCTCGGCCGTCGCCGTCGAGGACGACGTGATGCGGCCGTGCACAGCCGCTCTGGTCCGGGAACGTCTACCGTCATGCCCGCTTCCTGGGCCTGTGGCGAACCCACAGATCCGGACGATCCCGTCACGCACGGGAGTCGAGCCTTCTGCCCGACTCGAACGGGCCACCTGCGGTTTACAAGACCGCTGCTCTACCAGATGAGCTAAGAAGGCGTACCCGCCGTCGCGGGCTATTCAGTTGTGGCCCGGCGCTTCGGGCATAAGGAAGGCCCGGAACCTGCCTTTGGGCAGCGTTCAACGGGCCATCTCTAGGTTAACACAAAATCGAACACCAGTTGCAAACACATGTTCGATTCGTGGTTACCCAGCCTGTGCGTGGAGCTCCAGCGAGATTCCGCACGCGTCCAGGACCGCGGCGTCTTGGCGGGCTCCGATAGTGAACCCGAGTCGTGCCACCTCAGCCCATCCAGCCCACAGTGTGCCGCAGTCGGGGTTGCGGCACTCGGCTACCGGGGCGCGTCCGATGTTCCACTCGCACACGAGCGCCGCTTTCCGGGGGTCAGTGGGGGACAGCATGGCTGTGTCGAACTCGTTGCGGTCGATCTCATACACCCACCGCGCATCGCATCTGGGGCAAGGTGTCGTCATCTCCATGCGGTGTGGGCGATCATCGGCGGCGGTGATGCGCTGTACCCAGTCGGGGAACTCGTCGCAGATCGCTTCCCACGCCGGGTCGTCCATGCGGTTGCCCGTGCGCTCATCCTGAGCCTTCGCCCATGCTGCCTGCGTGTCTGCGATTACGTCACCAGTGAGAGGGAGAAAGAGTGCGGCGCCCATCATCTTGATGCGTTTCCGCACGTGATCGAGGAGCAGGAGCGCGTCCTCGTTGATCGGGATCCCGTTGCCGCCGCCACCACCACCATTGCGGGCGACGATCTCGGTGACGCTGTTCTCTAGCCACTGCAGCAACGGTGGCCATTCCGTAGCGTGCCCATCGACGACCTCAACGTGGTCCTCCGTCAGTCGTTCCACCGCTCGCGCCGTATCCGTCACTTCTTTCCCCCCGAATGGACCATTGCGAGTACCATCTGCTCGGCAACGGTCTCGTTCCACCCGGCAAGGACGAACGCTTGCTTGAATCCCGTCAGCGCCTCGACCGCCTGCTGGCGGTCCTCGAGCATCTTCTCCATCTCAGCCTGAGTCACTGCACACCCTCCCGTTAACGACGAAAAGCGGCCCACCATGACGAACGCCCGAAGGCTGTTCTAGTTATGATGGGCCGCTAGGTCCGAGATAACGTTAACACGATCTGCTCGTGGGCGTCGGGAACTACATCCCCTTCCTGGGGGTAACTCCTACTACTGTGCTCGCGATTCGATGTATCGAGCTAGCTCAGAAGCCGGCACTTGCGATCTCCATGCAACCATCCTGGCGTGTCGTGGTTTACGGTACTTCCTGCTGGTGGATTACAAAGGCGGCGCCGCCTTCGCCGAGTGCACAGGCCTGCCGCACACCGTGGGGCTCGTCACCGACCTGAGCCCGCACCTCGTGCGCCGGGCGCTCGCCTCGCTGCGGGCGGAGCTGCGCCACCGCGAGGAGGTGCTCGCCGCCGCCGGCGCCAAAGACCTCCTCGCCATGGAAGGCCGCTCCGACCCCGCAGCGCCGCCGTCCCTCGTCATCGTGGTCGACGAGTTCGCGGCGCTCGCCGCCGAGGTGCCGGAGTTCGTCCCGGGGGTCGTCGACATCGCGCAGCGGGGGCGGTCTCTCGGTCTGCATCTCGTCTTGGCGACGCAGCGGCCGGCAGGGGTCATCACGGGAAGCCTGCGGGCGAACACCAACCTGCGCGTGGCGCTGCGCATGGCCGACGAAGCGGACAGCACCGACGTCATCGGCGCGAAGGACGCCGCCTTCTTCGACCCCGGTTTCCCGGGCCGCGGGGCGATCAAGATCGGCCCGGGACGGGTCAGCCGCTTCCAGTGCGGCTACCTGGGCGGCCGCACCTCGGGGCGCGAGTGCGGCCCGGACATCGAGGTCCGCTCTCTCGGGTTCGCCGAGGAGGCGCCCTGGGACATCCCTCCCGATCCCGCGTCCGCCGGTGCGGGCTCCTCAGAACCGGTGCGCGACATCGAACGGCTCCGGGACGGGATCGCGCTGGCGGCTCGAGCGGCGGGCATCGGGGCGGCGAGAAGGCCCTGGCTCGATGCGCTGCCGAAGCTCCTCGACCTGGACGACGTGCGGCGGCGGGCGGAGGCGGCGCCTCCGGGAGGAGCCGACGCTGCGGTGGTCGGTCTCCGCGACGAGCCGGAGGCGCAGCGGCAGACGCCCCTCGCGATCGACTTCGAGGAGGTCGGGAGCATCGCGATCGTCGGCGCGAGCGGAACCGGCAAGACGAGCGCCCTGCTCTCCCTGACGGCGTCTCTCAGCGCGACGACGAGCCATCCCGTGCAGATCTACGCCGTCGATGCCGGCGGGGGTGCGCTCGACGCGCTGAGCGCACTGCCCACGGTCGGGGCCGTCGCCCCGCTCGCCGATGCCGAGCTGGTCGCGCGGGTGCTGCGTCACGTGCTGGCCGTCGTCGCCGACCGGGGCCCCCGCTACGCCTCAGCTAGAGCCGGAACGCTCTCCGACTATCGCCGCGCCCATCCTGAGGAGCCCAGAATCGTGCTCCTGGTCGACGGATTCGCCGCGTTCCGGCAGGCTGCGGAGGCGCCCCTTCCGATCCCGGAGCCGTCGCCCGCGCAGGTGCTCGGAGAGATCATCGTGCGGGGCCGGTCGGTCGGCGTTCACGTCGTCGTGACCTGCGATCGCCCGGCTGCGATCCCCGCCGCGATGTCCGCCGGCCTGCAGCAGCGCTACGCGATGCGGCTCGCCGACCGGCACGACTACGCGCAGCTGAGCGTGTCGGCAGACGCGCTCGAGAACGCGCCTCCCGGCAGGGCGCTGACCGCGGGCGGACATCACGAACTGCAGTTCGCGCTGATCGAGGGAGCCGCGGATCATGCCGGTCAGGCCGCGGGGCTGGAGCGCATCGCCGCGTCCCTCCGGGCGGACGGCGTGCAGCAGGCGCCGGTGATCCGCAACGCCCCCGAGACGATCCCGCTCCGCGATCTGGACTCGGACGCCGCCGGACGCCCGGCCTACGGGATCGATACCCGGAGCCTCGAACCCGTGGGGCTGCCCGGGCACGGGCTGGGCGTGGTCTCGGGCCCCGCCGGATCGGGCCTCTCGACCGCGATGCTCGCATGCGTTCAAGCGGCCGGGCGCCGTGCGGAACGGGAGGCGGCGATGTCCGAACGGATCCTGCTGACGTTCACCTCGGACGGATTGGCGCTCGCGGGCGCGTGGGACCGCATCGCATGCGGCGAGGAGGAGGTGGGTGCGGCGGCGAGGGAGCTCGCCGGTGCACTGCGCGAGAAGCGGGGCGCGCCGCTCGTCGCCGTCGAACGTCCTGCCGAGGCCGAGGGGACCCGGGCGCTGCCCGAGCTGGTGGCGCTGGCGAAGGCCGCTCGCCGCTCGCCCGCCCTGGTGCTCTTCGAGTTCGAGACGGGAACCGCCGGCGCGATCTGGGAGCTCCTCGCCGCGCTCAGGCAGCCCGGGTGGGGCCTCGCGCTGCAGCCGGACGAAGGCGAGGGGCAGACCCCCTTCCGGGAGCCTTTCGGTCGAGTGAGGCGCGCCGATTTTCCACCGGGCAGGGGGTTCGCGATCGAGAACGGGCGCGTCGTCCCGGTGCAGGTGGCGCGTCCCGACGGGTGGCCCGACGCGGCCTGTGAGCTCGGAGGCGACGGATCGGGCGATCCCGGGAACGGACGGAAGGAGTGCGGTATTCTGTACGATCGACCCGCGAACGCGGGACTCACATCTGAATAAGGAGGCCACAGTGAGAATCGACCTCGCCATGCTGCGCGGGCTTGAGCGCGAGAAGGAGATCCCCTTCGAGGAACTCGCGGAGATCATTGAGCAGGCTATCCACTCCGCCTACTTCAAGCACGCCGAGAACCAGAACATGCCGGTGCCCGCCGAGGACCAGGTGCGCGTCGTGCTCGACCGCAAGACCGGTGACATCTCGGTGTTCGTGCCCGAACTCGACGACGAGGGAGTCGTGATCGGCGAGGCGCTCGTCACGACCGACGAGTTCGGCCGCGTCGCGTCGAGCGCGGCGAAGCAGGTCATCAACCAGCGCCTCCGGGATCTCTCCGACGACGCCGTGCTCGGCGCCTTCAAGGACAAGGAGGGGCAGATCCTCTCGGGAGTCGTGCAGCAGGGGCCGAACCCGCGCATGATCCACGTCGACCTCGGCGAGCTCGAGGCGATCCTGCCCCCCGAGGAGCAGATCCCCGGTGAATCCTACCCGCACGGCATGCGCCTGCGCGTCTACGTGACGAGCGTCTCGAAGGGGCTGAAGGGGCCGCAGATCACGGTCTCGCGCACGCACCCCGGTCTCGTGCGCAAGCTCTTCGAGCGGGAGGTGCCGGAGCTCGGCTCGGGCATCGTCGAGATCGTCTCCCTCGCCCGCGAGGCGGGGCATCGCACCAAGGTCGCCGTGCGCGCGAAGCAGCCCGGGATCAACGCGAAGGGCACCTGCATCGGCGAGATGGGCAGCCGGGTGCGAGCCGTCATGAGCGAGCTCGGCGAGGAGAAGATCGATATCATCGACTACTCGCCGGATCTGCCCGCGTTCGTCGCGAACGCCCTGTCGCCCGCCAAGGTGACCGAGGTGTTCATGCTGAACGAGTCGCTCAAGCAGGTGCGGGCGCTCGTGCCCGACTTCCAGCTCTCGCTCGCGATCGGCAAGGAGGGGCAGAACGCCCGCCTCGCCGCGAAGCTGACGGGCGCGAAGATCGATATCCAGCCGGACTCGATCATGAACGACTGAGGCTCTCGGCCGCCCGGCGGGCCCGGTCGCCGGGCGACCCGGGCGAGGAGCGCCGAGAAACGCCGCGGGAAGACTGGGAAGAGGGAAGCTGGTAAGATGGATTCGGTTCGGACCTGTGTCGCGTGTCGCCGACGTGCTTCGCGCGCAGATCTCCTCCGAGTCGTGCTGCACGAGGGTCGATTCATCGTCGACGAGCGGGCAGCGCTTCCCGGCCGAGGCGCCTGGGTGCATCCCACGGCGGAGTGTCTGAGCAAAGCGGTGTCGCGCGGAGCTTTTTCGCGTGCGCTGAGGGTGTCGGGGAAGCCCGACACCAGCCCCTTAGAGAACAGGCTGAAAACACTCATGGACAACTAATGAGCGGCTCAAAATGAGGCCCGTCCGATAATTATGGTTCTCGCCTGTCTGGCGTGAACCCAGACAGGAGAAAAGTGGCAAACCCACGCGTACACGAGATCGCTGCGGAGATCGGTGTCGACAGCAAGGTCGTCCTGGCCAAGCTGAAGGATATGGGAGAGTTCGTCAAGGCGTCCTCCTCCAGCGTCGCGCCCCCGGTCGCGCGCAAGGTCAAGGCCGCCCTCGAGGCGGAAGGCGTCGCGAAGCCGAAGGGCGACGACGCATCGAAGGGCGACGCGAAGCCCGCGCAGAAGAAGGCTGCGGCCCCGAAGCCCGGCCCGAAGCCGGCTCCGAAGCCGCAGGCCGCCCCCGAGGCGCCGAAGGCCGAGCCGGCGAAGCCCGCCGCTGACGCGCCCCAGCCGGGATCGGCCCCCAAGGCCGGTCCGAAGCCCGGCGCTGCGGCTCCGAAGCCCGGCGGTCCCCGCCCCGGCGCCCCCAAGCCCGGCGGTCCCCGCCCGGGCAACAACCCGTTCGCCTCGAGTCAGGGCATGGGCATCCCCCGCCCGCCGAGGCCCGGCAACAACGCGTTCACCCCCAACCAGGGCGGCGGCCGCAACCGGCCGAACCCGGGGAACATCCCGAGGCCCGCGCCTCGTCCGCAGGGCGCCGGAGCCGGTCGCCCCGGCGGCGGTCGCCCGGGCGGCGGGCGTTCCGGCGGCGGTGGCGGATTCAACCGCCCGGGCGGCGGTGCTCCCGGCGGTGGCGGCGGCTTCGGCGCCCCCCGTCCCGGTGGCGGTTTCGCCGGTCGCGGCCGCGGCGGCCGCGGTGCCGGCACGGCCGGCGCGTTCGGTCGTGGCGGCTCGAAGAGCAAGGCTCGTAAGTCGAAGCGGGCGAAGCGGCAAGAGTTCGAGATGCGGCAGGCGCCGTCGATCGGCGGCGTGCAGGTACCCCGCGGCGACGGCAGCACGCTGGTCCGTCTGCGCCGTGGTGCTTCGCTCTCCGACTTCGCCGACAAGATCGATACGAGCGCGTCGAACCTCGTGACGATCCTGTTCCACCTCGGGGAGATGGCGACGGCGACGGAGTCGCTCGACGAGGCGACCTTCGAGATCCTCGGCGACGAGCTGGGCTACAAGATCCAGATCGTCTCGCCGGAAGACGAGGACCGCGAGCTGCTCGAGGGCTTCGACATCGACATCGATGCCGAGCTCGAGGAGGAGGGTGACGACGTCCTGCTGCCCCGCCCGCCGGTGGTCACCGTCATGGGCCACGTCGATCACGGTAAGACCCGCCTGCTCGATGCGATCCGCAAGGCGAACGTGGGCGGCGGCGAGGCCGGTGGCATCACGCAGCACATCGGCGCCTACCAGGTGCACACCGAGCACGACGGCATCGACCGCGCGCTGACGTTCATCGACACCCCGGGTCACGAGGCGTTCACCGCCATGCGCGCCCGTGGTGCGCAGGTCACCGACATCGCGATCCTCGTGGTCGCGGCCGACGACGGCATCATGCCCCAGACGATCGAGGCTCTGAACCACGCGCAGTCGGCGAACGTGCCGATCGTGGTCGCGGTCAACAAGATCGACAAGGAGGGCGCGAACCCCGAGAAGGTGCGCCAGCAGCTCACCGAGTTCGGTCTGGTCGCCGAGGAGTGGGGCGGCGACGTCATGTTCGTCGACGTGTCGGCGAAGAACGACATCGGCATCACCGATCTGCTCGACGCCGTGCTGCTCACGGCCGACGCGGGCCTCGACCTGCGCGCGAACCCCGACAAGGACGCGCGCGGTGTGGCCATCGAGGCGAAGCTCGACAAGGGCCGCGGCTCGGTCGCGACCGTGCTCATCCAGTCGGGCACCCTGCGCGTCGGCGACGCGATCGTGGCGGGCACGGCCTACGGCCGTGTGCGGGCGATGATCGACGAGAACGGCGAGCAGGTGGCCGAGGCGCTGCCCTCGCGGCCGGTGCTCGTGCAGGGTCTCTCGAGTGTGCCCCGTGCCGGCGACAACTTCATCGTGACCGGCGACGATCGCACCGCGCGTCAGATCGCCGAGAAGCGCGAAGCCGCCGAGCGCAACGCCCTGCTGGCGAAGGCCCGCAAGCGCATCAGCCTCGAGGAGTTCACGAAGGCGCTGGAGGACGGCAAGGTCGAGTCGCTCAACCTCATCATCAAGGGCGACGTGTCCGGTGCCGTGGAGGCGCTGGAGGAGTCGCTCATGAAGATCGAGGTCGACGACTCGGTGCAGCTGCGCATTCTGCACCGCGGCGTCGGTGCGGTGACCGAGAGCGACATCGATCTCGCGACGATCGACAACGCGATCGTCATCGGCTTCAACGTGCGCCCCGATGTCAAGGCCCGCGAGCGCGCAGCGCGCGAGGGCATCGACATCCGCTTCTACAACGTCATCTACAACGCGCTCGATGACATCGAGAGCTCGCTCAAGGGCATGCTCAAGCCGGAGTACGAGGAGGTCCAGTCGGGTGTCGCCGAGATTCGCGAGGTCTTCCGCTCGTCGAAGTTCGGCAACATCGCGGGTGTCATCGTTCGCAGCGGTACCATCACGCGCAACGCGAAGGCTCGTGTCATCCGCGACGGCGTTGTGCTCGCCGATGGTCTGGCGATCGAGTCGCTGCGTCGCTTCAAGGACGACGTGACCGAGGTCAAGACCGACTTCGAAGCCGGTATCGGCCTCGGCAAGTACAACGACATCCAGATCGGCGACGAGATCGAGACGACTGAGATGGTCGAGAAGCCCCGCGGGTAGCCTCGGGGTTCGGGCCAGGACCGGGGCCGGTGCAGTTCACTCGAACTGCACCGGCCCTCTCGCGTGCGAGGGCCTTCAACCCCCGAGCCGGTCCCAGCTGCCGTCGATGCCAGTGTCGAGGAGATGCTTCCGTATCCTCTGCGACGCGGTTCGCTCGAACGCGGTCACGGTCTTGAAGTAGCGCGGCAACTGATATCTTGCGAGCCGCGGCTCGAGCCACCGGACCACGTCTCGGTAGCTCGGCGGCTCGACGACGCCGAATTCGATGAAGGCCATGATGTCCTGTTCTCCGACCTCTGCGTCGACACCGATCACTGCTGCTCCGCTCACCGCGGGATGCTCCAGGAGGACATGCTCGACCTCCCACGCCGACACGTTCTCGCCCCGACACCTGATGCTCTCGGTGAGGCGCCCGAGGTAGAAGAGATCGCCGTTCCGATCGATGGTTCCCAGATCTCCGGTATGCAGACGGTCGCAGCGCAGCGCAGCTGCCGTGGCCTCGGGGTTCTCGAAGTATCCGGAGAAGAACGCCTCGGGGACATCGGTCTCCAGCACGATCTCTCCTTGTTCGCCCGCCGGGAGAGGCGTACCGCCTCCGTCTCGTATCGACACCCGCATCCACGGCAGCGCACGACCGACGGAGCCAGGTGCGGAACCGTCGGCGACCGTCGCGATGCTCGACGCCTCGGTCATGCCGTAGCACTCGCGGGTGGGCACGCCGAACCGCTGTTGGAACGCAAGGGACGTCTCACGAGTGCACCCGCCGCCCCACGCCACCCGGACCGGGTGCTCCCGGTCGCGAGGACTGGACGGCTGATTGAGCAGCATCTGCAGGATTCCTCCGAGATAGTGGATGTGGGTGGCTCGAGCCTCGCGCGTCTGCTGCCAGAAGCGGGATGCGCTGAACCTCGGCACCATTGCGAGCGTGATGTCGCGCAGCAGCGGGAACAGCAGCACCTGAGCACCGCCGATATGCCCCATCGACTCCCAGTAGAAGAAGACGTCGCCGTCCTCGCCCTGCGACGCGATGAGGCCGCCCTCGGCGGCGATGCGCATCATGGCGTGCGAGACGATGACACCTTTCGGCGGACCCGTGGTGCCGGAGGTGTACATGAGCGCTGCCGGCGCACTGCTGCGGACCGAGAGCGGGCCCGCCGATACATCTCGCTCGGCGGGCAGGTCGACGGAGAAGCTCGATGGTGCGAGGCGTCGCACCAGGAGGGCGTCCTTCGCAGGGATTCTCGCTGAATCGAGATCCTGATCGGCGCCGGAGCACGAGCCGGAAGCGTGAACCGGATCGCTACCTGCACGGGCTTCGAGGTACGCCTCGGCGAGCGATGCCTCTGCGATGACGAGTCGCGGACCCGCATGGCTGATGAGATACGCGAGGTTCGAGCCTTTCAGCGCGGGGTTGATCGGCAGCCAGACGAGTCCCGTGCGCAGCAGTGCGAAGAGGATGGCGATCGCGTCGAACGAGTTGTTCAGCATCAAGCCGACGCGGTCGCCCGCGCTCAGGCCTTGATCCTCGAAGAACTGTTGCCACCGCAAAGCATTCGATCGAAGCGTCCGAGTGTCCAGCGCGTCGCCTTCGCACGTCGCGTAGACCGCCTCGGGATGTGTCCGCGCCTTCTCGTCGAGCAGATGGATGAAGCCGAAGTCCGAATGGGGTGTCAGCACCGGGGTCCCTTTCCAGATGTTCGCAGAGCTCGAGCGATATCGAGCCCTGCGAGATTGCAGGCGTATCGGGTGCTGTACCGGTTGCCAAAGTAGCACGGATGCAGAGACGGACTCTCTGCCCCGAGCAGAGCGGTCATACCAATACCGTATGGCTGCGTTGCGTCTTAAGTCTTGGACACCGTCGAAGCCGCCGTGCTGAGGTGAGACGAACCCACGAGACCGAAAGCGAGCGACGATGTCAGACACGATCCTTCTGGAGCGCCACGATGACCACGCGGTGATCACTCTGAACCGGCCGGAGAAGCTCAACGCCTGGACTGCGGACATGCGGCGACGGTTGACGGAGACGCTCCGCTCGGTCGGCGAGGAGGACAGTTGCCGAGTCGTGATCATCACCGGCGCCGGGCGGGGTTTCTGCGCGGGGCAGGATCTCGGGGAGAGCGCCGGCACCGATCCGAGCGACCACGATGCTGCGGATCGATGGATCGATTCATTCGAGGAGCTCTACCGCGCCGTGCGCGAACTGGATCAGATCACCATTGCTGCGATCAATGGAGTAGCGGCGGGCTCGGGCTTCCAACTGGCGCTGCTGGCCGATTTCCGCGTGGGCGATGCGCGAGCTCGGTTGGGGCAGCCCGAGGCGCGTTCGGGCATCCCGAGTGTCACGGGCCTGTGGGCGATGACGAATATCATGAGCCTGAGCAAGGCGGCGGAGTTCGCCTTGAGCGCCGAACTCGTGGACGCTCAGGAGGCCAAGAGCCTCGGCCTGGTGAACTTCCTCGCCGAGCCCGGTGAAGCGCTCAGCGAGGCACGGGCGCTCGGTCAGCGAATCTCGGCGCTGCCGCAGGGGGCCGTCCGTCTCACGAAGCAGCGGATCCGCGATCTCACCGAGGCGAGCTTCGTCGAGGCCTTCGAAGCGGCCAAGCGCATCCACCGCCGAGCGTACGGTTCAGGCGAGCCGCAGCGGAAGATGAGCGATTTCGTTCGGAAGAGCTGAGCGCGAGAACAGACGGCGGCCGCGCTACGCCGCGCCGCCGGGCAGTTCAGGCACCCGTGCCCAGCCGTCTTCGAGTTGGAGCCCGTGGAAGAGATGGGTGACCACTTCCATCAGCGTGCTCGAGGACTCGTCATGCTCGCGCCAGGCGACGACGGTATGCCATGACATGTCGTCATCGAGGGGTACCCAGACCGTCGCGCCCGGTGACATGAACTGGTAGTCGGCAGGCACGAAGGCGACGCCTCCGGATACTTGCAGGCGGCTGGTCAAAGCGCGAAGGCAGTACTCGATCTCCGTGGGCGTGTAGCCGTAGGAGGCCGCCGCCTCCAGTGTGCTGTCGTGCAGCCCGGGGGAGAGATCGCGCGGGAACAGCACCAGGGGGAATCCGTCGAAGTCCCGTACGCTGAGCGACGGCTTGGAAGCGTACGCGTGCTCCGCCGCGAGTGCTGCCCCAAGCGGTTTGCGAAGCATCGGCGAGTGACGGACGCCAGGAACGTCGACGGGTGCACGGAGCACGGCCAGGTCGATCTCGCCCCCGAGCAGTGCCTCGATCTGCTGCTTGGAGTTCATCTCGTGAACGGTGAGCCGGATCTGCTGACTGGATGCTCGACGGATCAGCCAGGGCTCGAGCGACGAGGCGGTGTCGCCGGGAAGCGCGACGTTGAGCTTTCGGCCGCTGAGGCTCTGCCCCGGCGTGAACGCCTCGACGGCCTTGTCGAATGCGGCGACGGCGGCGACGGCGAGGGGCCGAAGCTTCTCGGCGCTCGCCGTCAGGGACACCTTCCTGGGGCTGCGCTCGAACAGACGGACGCCGAGCTCCTTCTCCAGATCGAATATCTTGCGCGACAGGGGTGGCTGACTGATGCGCAGACGCTTTGCAGCCCGTCCGAAATGGAGCTCATCCGCGACGGCGAGGAAGGCTCGAAGATGATGGATGTCCATTCGGCAACGATACCATTTGGGTATTCCTAGGGTGCGAAGCAAGTCTTGGACAGCCCGAAGAATGCGCTGTTGTATAGCTGCTGAGGGGCTGTACCACCTACCACTCACCACCTGACAAAGGAGTCGTTCATCATGCATCAGACCATTACTCGGCGCGCGCAGTTCATCGCCGTCGCTTCTGCGGGGCTCCTCTGCCTGAGCGCGTGCACCGCAGCCTCCGGCGGCGATGCGGGCGAGGGGCAGAGCGGCGGTTCGGGGGAGAGCGTGCACATCGCGATCGCTCAGCTCCTGCCCTACGCCGCTACCGACAAGAACGGTGATCCGGAAGGGTACTCGATCGACGTCGTGAAGCAGGTCATGGGCGAGCTCGGGGTCACCGACATCCAGACGACCGTGACCACCTTCGATGCGATGATTCCCGGACTCCAGGCGAAGCAGTTCGACCTTCTGCCCGGTGGCCTCACATATACGCCCGAACGCTGCGAGGTGATCGGGTACTCCGCCCCGATCACGGTGAACAACGACGCGCTCTACGTGCCCGAGGGAAACCCGAAGGAACTGAGTTCGGTCGCCGAGCTCGTGGACCGGGACGAGGTGAAGCTGATCGCGCTGCAGGGGTCCTCCCAGGAGAAGTACCTGCTCGACCAGGGCATCGACCGCGGCCGCGTCGCTGCGGTGAGCGATGCGCAGGCCGCGGTGGATGCGCTCACGAACGGGCGCGGAGACGCGATCCTGCTCGGCCAGTTCAGCATCGGTGATGCGGAGGAACGAGGCCTCGAGGTGATGCCCGATCTCGACACTCCGCTCATGGGTATCGGCGTCGGGATGCGCAAGGAGGACTCCCAGCTGCGTGAGGACTTCGACCGGGTGCTGAACGAGATGCGAGAGAGCGGTGAGCTCGGAGATCTCTACGAGAAGTGGGGCTTCACCAACCGCGAGATTCTGGAAAGCGTCAGCACTCCCTCCGACGTCGTGCCGAGCTGCTGACGCTGTTCGTCATGTTCGAGACTCTCGAGTATCTCCCCATCCTCCTCAGTGGACTGTGGGTGACCGTCCAGGTGGCGCTGCTGAGCATCGGGGGCACGATGATCGTCTCCGCGGTGCTCGGCGTGGTGCGGTCGAGCCGGCCGCGCCCGGTGCGGCGGGCGGGGTTCGCGATCGTCGAGCTGTTGCGCGGCGCAACCGTGCTGATCTATCTGTTCTGGATCTACTACGCGCTGCCGCTGATCCCGGGCGCCCCGCAGCTCAGCCCCCTTACCGCGAGCGTGCTCGTCATTTCGTTGGGCGCGGGTGCGTACGGCGCGGAGATCGTCAGGTCGGGCCTGCAAGCGGTGCCGCGGGCTCAGCATGACGCGGTGCACGCCCTCGGCCTGTCGAAGCCGGTCGCGCTCTTCCGCGTCATCTTCCCCCAGGCCCTCGTGCAGATCGTCCCGGCCTTCGGATCGTTGGCCGTCGACGTCGTGAAGTGGACCTCTATCGTGAGCTTCGTGGGAGTGCAGGATCTGCTCTTCGCTGCGGGCACGGTACGCAGTCTGACGCAGGAGAGCATGTGGGTGTATCTGCTCGTCGCACTGGTCTACATCGGTCTCTGCTACCTGACGGCACTCGTCTTCCGCGTGATCGAGGCGCTGCTGCCCGCGAACCGGGCTCATAAGAAGGCTGAACTGAAACCGATCACCGCCCTCCTGGAGGTGGTGTCGAAATGACCTGGGACTGGGACTACTCGCTGCAGATCCTGCCGCTCCTTCTGCAGGGCGCGCTGCTCACGATCATCGTGACCTTCGCATCTGCCGTCATCGCCCTCGGAGGCGGCCTGCTTCTCACGATCGCGACGAACGACTCTCCGCGTGTCATCACCTGGCTGCTGCGGGTGTTCGTCGAGACGTTCCGCGGAGTACCGATCCTGGTGCTGCTCTACTTCGGCTTCTACGTGCTGCCGCAGGTGGGCATCATGTTCTCTCCGCTCGTCGTCGGCATCCTCGTGCTGGGCATCGTCTATGCGGCCTACTGCTCGGAGGTGTATCGCGGCGGAATCGCCGAGATCCCGAGTTCGATTCACGACGCCTGCCAGGCGCTCGGACTGAAGCGCTCGGTGCAATGGCGTCGAGTTCTCATGCCCATGGCGATCCGCTCGGTGACACCGTCGCTCATGAACTACGTGCTGCTGCTCTACAAGCAGTCGTCGTTCCTGTTCGCCATCGGTGTGCCCGTCCTGCTCGGCCAGGCGCAGATGGCCGGCTACAACAATTTCAAGTACCTCGAGCCGTACACGATCGCCGCTGTGATCTACCTGCTGCTCAACCTGCCATTCATCGCCGTTCTCCACAAACTCGAGGTGAAAAATGAACGATAGTGCTTCCACCGCGGTGCCCGCCCTCGACTTCCGCGACGTCGTCAAGGAGTTCGGAGACAACCGGGTGCTCGACGAGCTCGATTTCAGTATCGCGCGGGGCGAGACGGTGTCGCTGATCGGTCCGAGCGGATCCGGTAAGACGACGGTGCTGCGCATGGCGATGCAGCTCGAGTCGGTCACGAGCGGATCGCTGAAGATACTCGGCGAAGAGCTGCCGACCGAGGCGGAGGGCAAGCTGAAGCCCGGGGTCGCATCCCGCCCCGACCTCGCGCGACGCTGCGGCATGGTCTTCCAGCAATACAACCTGTTTCCGCATATGAACGTGCTGGCGAACCTGACGCTCTCGCCGCAATCGGTGCTGAAGATGTCGAGAGACGAGGCCGTCGAGGCCTCGCGCAGGTATCTCGCCCTCGTAGGTCTCTCCGATAAGGAGGACGCCTACCCTCGGCAGCTGTCGGGCGGTCAGCAGCAGCGCATCGCGATCGCCCGCGCGCTCGTGATGCGACCCGAGATCCTGCTGCTCGACGAAATCACGTCGGCGCTCGACCCCGAGCTCGTCGGGGAGGTGCTCGACGTGGTGAAGAACCTCGCCAGCGAGACGGACATCACGATCCTCACGGTCACGCACGAGATGCGTTTCGCGCGCGACGTGTCGGATCGGGTCGCGATGTTCTCGGGAGGCAAGGTCGTCGAGTTCGCCGACCCCTCGATCATCTTCGAGGCTCCGACGCATCCGAGAACGCGGAGCTTTCTCAACTCGGTGCTCAGCCACTAATCGAAAAGGAGATTCCCATGGGAACGACAGAGGTCTACGTCGAGGACGGGATCGGATACCTGGTCTTCAGCACGCCAGGAAAGCTCAACGCATTCACTCGAAGCATGCGCGAGCGCTTCCTCGAAGGGCTCAGACGGCATGAGGCCGACGATACCGTCGAGGCCGTGATCGTGACCGGCGAAGGAGACGCCTTCTGCGCAGGTCAGGATCTCAATGAGAGTGCGAGCTGGGACGACGGGGTGCCATGGGTCGAGGAGTTCGAGGATCTCTACCGCACCGTGTGGACGACGAGCAAGCCCGTCATCGCAGCGATCCCGGGTGTCGCTGCGGGCGGAGGCTTCCAACTCGCACTGCTCTGCGATGCGCGCATCGCGTCGACCACTGCGCGGATGGGTCAGCCGGAGGTCGCCAACGGCCTCGCAAGCATCACGGGCGCATGGCTCATGCGCCGTTCGCTCGGCGACATGCGTGCTCGGGAGCTCGCCCTGAGCGCTCGTCTCGTAGAGGGGGAGGAACTCCTGCGGCTCGGCATCGTCGACGAGATGGTCGAGGCCGACGGGGTCCGGGAACGGGCGATCGCGGTGGCACGCAAGCTGGCGTCCTCGCCCTCACAGGCCTTCGCGAGCAGCAAACGGTGGCTGTTCGACAGCATCGAGGCGGAGATGCGGCGCGTGTTCGAAGACGCGGTCGCACTGCATCGCGCGCTCTTCGCCGAGGGCGTCTCGCAGAAGGGATCGAGGGATTTTGTCGCCAAAGTCGCTGCAGACGTCGAATCGCGGTGAGTCGGCTCCGCCGGTGGTCCCGGTGGAGTCCCGAGGAACGCTCGCTGCGCCGACCGTACCCGTGCCCGCAGAGTACAACGCCGTTTTCGATCTCTGCGAGGAGCTCCCCTCGGACAAGCTCGCCATGATCTGGGACGATGATCACGGGCACGAGGAGCATATCCGATGGGGCGCTCTTCAGGATCTCTCGTCGGCGTACGCCCATCAGCTGCAGGAGATGCAGGTGCTCCCGGGTGATCGGGTGGTCACCGTGCTCAGGCAGAGCCCCGAGGCCGCCGCCGTCATGCTGGCGGTGCTGCGCGCCGGAGCGGTGCTGGTCACCATGAGCGAGCTGTGGGCCGATGGCCAGCTTCGACAGCGGCATGAGCGGGTCGAGCCGGTCCTCACGATCGTCGAGGCACGGCTGAGCGATCGTGTTGCAGGCCTGCTCTCCGGCCCGGTCGTGAAGCTCGAGGAGCTGGAGACCAGCAGAGATTGCCCGTTCCCCACGGTCGTGCTGTCGGCCGATGCGCCGGCGTTCATCGGATTCACCTCCGGTACGACCGGGCCCGCGAAGGGCGTCGTGATCCCTCACCGCTCGATGCTCTCGATCGAGGAGTACATCCAGGTCCAGGATCTTCATGAGGGCGAGCGGTACTTCGCGATCGGAGACTGGAGCTGGTGGGTGCGCAAGCTGCTCGGACCTTGGAAGGTCGGGGCCGTGATCCTGGTGTATCGATACGACCGGTTCGACCCGGTGCGGTTGCTGGACCGGCTCGTGCACCACGGAGTGCGCAACGTCTTCATCAACGCGACCGCGCTGCGCATGATCCAGCGGGACGTTCCCGACACCGCCCCGTACCGTGACGCCTTCACGACGATCACGAGTTCGAACGAGGCGCTCGGCGCGGGTACGGCCACGTGGGTGCGCGACCACCTGGGGGTGTCACCGCGCGAGATGTACGGATCGACGGAGATGGGGCTCTTCATCGGCGCACGGTGCCATGAACCGGTGAAGCCGGGGTCGATGGGCAAGCCGCTCGGCAGCAGCGTTGTTCGTGTGCTGGACGAGACGGGGCGGCAGGTTCCGATCGGAGAGCCGGGAGAGATCTGCCTGAAAGCCGGATCGACGCTGCAGTACCCTCTCGGCTACTGGGGGCAGCCCGAGGAAACCGAGCGCGACTTCGGCGGCGAGTGGTTCCACACCAAGGATGTCGCCTACGTCGATGCCGACGGCTACTTCTTCTACGTTGGCCGCCGTGACGACGCCATCAAGGTCGCGGGCTACCGGATCGCGCCGCACGAGGTCGAAGCGGTGATGAACACCCATCCCGATGTGATGGAATCGGCGCTCGTCGGCATCAAGGATCCGGTGAAGGGCCATCGACTCGTCGCCTATGTCCGCCTGCGGAACCGGAAACCCTCTGCCGGTCTGCTCGAAGAGCTGCAGCGGCTCGTGAAGACCGAGCATGCAGCCTTCTCCTCCCCGAAGGAGCTCGTTGTGCTCGACGAGTTGCCGGTGTCGGCCACCGGCAAGCTCAACCGCGCGCAGCTGCGCAGACACTACGCCGCTTTCTCCGAGAGCGCGTGAGAACGCGGGGCGGTGACCGGCGCCGCCCCTCGTCCTCCGCCCGCGCCGTGCGGCGGTAGGCTTGAGGCATGAGTAATCCACGTGCGGGCAAGGTAGCGGAGCGGATCCAGCAGATCATCGCCCGCAGGCTCGAGAAGGGGCTGCGGGATCCGCGGCTCGGTTTCGTCACCATCACGGATGTGCGCGTCACCGGCGATCTGCAGAACGCGAGCGTGTTCTACACGGTGTACGGCAGCGAGGAGGAGCAGGCGGACACCGCGGCCGCGCTGAAGGCCGCGACCGGCATGCTGCGCAGCGAGGTCGGCAAGCAGCTCGGCACGCGCCTCACGCCGACGCTCGAGTTCATCCACGACGAGCTGCCGGAGTCGGCGCAGCACCTGAGCGAGCTGCTCGCCGAGGCGAAGCGTCGCGACGAGGAGTCGGCGGCCCTCGCGGCCGGCGCGAGCTACGCGGGCGAGGCCGACCCCTACGTGAAGCCGCGCGAGGACGACGAGGACGACGACACGGTCTGAGCCCCCGCAGACCGGGCAGGGGAGCCGCTCAGGGCAGGCGGACGAGACCGTCGAGCTCGACGACGAGCCCGTCGGCGACGAGCGAGTCGTGGGCGCGGCGCGGCTGCCCGGGATCCCGGACCCCGCCCTCGGCGGCGGCCGCGAGCACGTCCGCGAGCGGTGCGGGATCGGGCCGGCGCCGCAGCAGCGCCATGATCCTGCCCCGCACCTGCCGGTCGCTGCCCTCGAACCTCGCCTGCTTCGGCCGCTTCGCCGGCGCGTTGTCGGGGTAGCCGGCTCCGCGCCACTCGCACCAGGCCGCCACGGGGCAGTCGTCGCACCGGGGAGACCGCGCGGTGCAGACGACGGCGCCGAGCTCCATCGCGGCCGCGTTGAAGACGGCGGCCTCCGCGTCGCTCTCGGGGAGCAGGGCCTCCATGTCGGCGAGATCGCGGGGCGAGGGCATGCCGGCCGCCGCGCGGCCGTGCACGAGGCGGGCGATCACCCGGCGGGTGTTGGTGTCGACGACGGGGTGCCGCTCGCCGAACGCGAAGACCGAGACCGCGCGGGCCGTGTAGGGGCCGATGCCGGTGAGCGCCAGCAGCCGGTCGACGTCGGCCGGCACCGCGTCGCCGTGCAGGGTCGCGATCTCGGTCGCGGCACGGTGCAGCCAGAGCGCCCGGCGCGGGTAGCCGAGGCGGTCCCAGGCCCGGACCGCCTCGCCGGGTTCCTCTGCGGCGAGTGCGGAGGGCGTCGGCCAGCGCTCCATCCACGCGACCCAGCGGGGGAGCACGCGCTCGACCTGGGTCTGCTGCAGCATGAACTCCGAGACCAGGATCGCCCAGGGCGACGCGCCCTCGGCGCGCCACGGCAGGTCCCGCGCCTCGCGCTCGTACCAGGAGTTCAGAGCGCTGGCGATCTCGGTCTTCCCCACCCCTCCAGTCTAGGCGCCGCCTCGCACCGCGACCGGTGCGGGCTCCTCCCGCCGTACCGCGGGCGCGCCCGCGGTACGGATCGCGGTGCGCAGCGCGGTGAAGAGCACCGCGATCGCCGCCGTGATCGCCATGTGCCCGAGACCGGCGACGCCCGCGATCATCTTCGACGACTCGAGCCCGAGCACCGTGAGCGAGCCGTGCAGGATCAGCATCGCCGAGGTGAGCACGACGCCCGCGTGGTAGAGCCAGAGGAACCAGACGAAGCGCTTCCGGGCGGCTGAGAACCGGAAGGCCTGCTCGAGGCCGAGCAGGATGAGGAACGGGAAGAACCCGAGAGCGAGCAGGTGGGTGTGGGCGAGACCGAGTTGGGTGAACGCTCCCTCGGGGAACCCGTTGAGCTTGGTGAACTCCCGGTAGAAGAGGCCCGACGCGACGCCGAGGCCCGCGTAGACGAATGCGGATACGAGCAGATGATGCAGTGGTGTCTTCACCCTTCCAGGCTTCCGCGTCGAGCGGTCGGGGGCATCGTCCGAATTGCTGAGATCCGGGCGTCGACCTCGCGCCGCGCCCCGGTCTCCAGCAGAATCGAGGGGTGACGAGCGCAGAGCCGGGGATGGCGAGCGGGGCCGGGCCCGCGTCGGGGGCGGGTGACCGCACCCGCGCTCTACGCACGGCGCGTCTCGGGCTGCACGGGATCACGGTGGTGCTCGTCGGCGTGTCGGTACTGCGCGCGGTGCAGCAGGGCGCCCCGCTCTGGGCGGCCGCGGGCGTCGGGATCCTGCTGCTCGGCTGCTACGCCGCCGGAGCCGGCCTGCGCGATCGCCGGCGGGCGATGCTCTGGCTGGGTGCGCTCACCGCGGTGTGGCTGGGCGCACTGCTGCTCTCGCCCGACTTCGTCTGGGTGTCCTTCCCGCTGCTGCTCGTGAGCGGCCACCTGCTGCGGGGCGCCGCGGGCGCCGTGGGCGGGGCCGGCATCGTGGCCGCAGCCATCGCCGTACCGTGGGCGATGCGGGGAGAGACCTCGACGCCCGAGGTGCTCGGACCGGTGATCGGCGGGGCGTTCGCCCTGGGCATGGCCCGCCTCTATTCGTCGCTGCTGGCGGATGCCGATGAGCACCGCCGTCTCGTGGCGAGCCTGGTGGCGGCCGGGCGCGAGACCGATGCGCTGCAGGCCGAGCTCGCGCGGGTGCAGCGCGAGGCGGGGGCGAGCGAGGAGCGGACCAGGATCGCGCGCGACATCCACGACACGATCGCCCAGGAGTTCTCGTCCATCTCCCTGCTCGCGCGCGGAGGCGTCGACGACGAGGCGGCCGCCCGGATCGACGCCGTCGCGCGCCGGGGCGCCGAGGACGCGCGGCGCATCGTGCGGGCGCTGCTCCCTGCGGAGCTGGAGGCGTCGGCGCTCGGTGAAGCGCTCGAGCGTCTGGCGCGCGGCTTCGCGGCCGAGTCGGGGATCCCGGCGGGCTTCGCCGCGGATCCGCTGCGCCCGCTCGGCACGGGTGCCGAGGTGGCCCTGCTGCGCACGCTCCAGACGGCGCTCGCCAACATCAGGGCGCATGCCGCGGCGTCCCGGGTGGGTGTGGAGCTGCGCGAGGTGGGCGACGAGGTGCGACTCGACGTGGTGGACGACGGGTGCGGTTTCGACATCGCGGCCTGGGAGCGGACCGGCGGAGGCGGCGTCTCCGTCGGGCTGCGGGAGGCGCGCGAGCGGCTCCGCGAGCTGGGCGGGGGCCTCGACATCGAGAGCGGGCCGGGCGAGGGCACCGCGCTCTCGGCCTGGGTGCCGCGGGGAGCCCCACTGCGGCGGGCGTCGACGAGTGAGCCGACGGGTGCGACCCGGGGCGGATCCCAGGGTGGATCCCGTGGCGCGGAGGCTCCCTCATGACGCTCAGCGTGCTGCTCGTCGACGACCACCCCATCGTGCGCGCGGGCCTGCGCACCGTGCTCGACTCGGCCGTCGGCGCCCGGGTGGTCGGCGAGGCGGCGACGGGGGAGGAGGCGATCGAGGCGGCGGACGTGCTGCGCCCAGACGTCGTGCTCTGCGACCTGCGGTTGGGCGACGGCATCGACGGGATCGAGACGACGGCGCGGCTGCGGGAGCTGCGGTCGGCTCCCGCGGTGCTGATCCTCACCACCTCCGACCGCGATGTCGACGTGCTGCGGGCGATCGAGGCCGGCGCGGCCGGATACCTGCTGAAGGACGCGCCGACCGGGACGATCCTCGCGGGGATCGCCGACGCCGCTGCGGGGCGCACGGTGATCGCCCCCGAGCTCAGGGTGCGGGCGGAACGCGCGGCGCCGGCGGCCCGCCTCACCGAGCGGGAGCTCGAGGTGCTGGCGCTGCTCGCGGAGGGGCGTTCGAACCGCGAGATCGCGAGGCGGCTCTTCGTCTCCGAGTCGACGGTGAAGACGCACGTCGTGCACCTGCTCGCCAAGCTCGGGGCGGACAGCCGGGGGCGTGCCGCCGCCGTCGCCAGGGAGCGCGGCCTGCTCGAATGAGTAGGGTAGGTGGGGTGACGAACACCCCTGCCGCCCAGACGCCCCGGCCGCTGCCGCCGCAGGGCGGGATCCTGCTGATCGACAAGGCCGAGGGCTGGACCAGCCACGACGTCGTCGCCAAGGCGCGGCGCGCGCTCGGCACCCGCAAGGTGGGGCACGCGGGAACCCTGGACCCGATGGCGACCGGCCTGCTGGTGCTCGGCGCCGGGCCCGCCACGAGGCTGCTCACGCATCTCGTCGGGCTCGACAAGACCTACACCACGACGATCCGGCTCGGCGTCTCCACGGTCACCGACGATCGCGAGGGGGAGATCCTCGCCGTCGCCCGGCCCGCCGACGTCGAAGCGCTGGCCGATGAGCCGCAGCGCATCGCCGACGCTGTGGCGGTGCTCACGGGCGACATCGAACAGGCGCCGAGCGCGGTCAGCGCGATCAAGGTCGACGGCCGGCGGGCCTACGACCGGGTGCGCGCCGGCGAGCAGGTGGAGCTGAAGAAGCGGCCCGTGCGGATCGAGGCCTTCGAGATCGAGCAGCCGCGCGTGGTCTCGGCGGTGCGGCTGGCCGGCGGCGAGACCCCGGTCGACGTCATCGACATCGACGCGACGGTGCGGTGCTCGTCGGGCACGTACATCAGGGCGCTCGCCCGGGATCTCGGCGAGGCGCTCGGCGTCGGCGGCCACCTGGTGGCTCTGCGGCGCACCGAGGTCGGGCCGTTCTCGGTGGCGGGCGCGACGAGCACCGAGCGCCTCGCGGGCGGCGAGCCCGGAGAGCTGCTCGCACCGGCCGAGGTCGCGACGGGCCTGTTCCCCGAGCTGCGGCTCACCGAACGGCAGACGGTGGATCTCGGCCACGGCAAGCGCCTCGAGCTCGGCGCCGACGAGCACCCCGACGCGAAGCTCGCGGCCGCGGTCGCGCCGGACGGTCGGCTGATCGGGCTGGTCGAGGTGAAGCGGGGCCGCACCCGCGTCGTCACGAACTTCCCGACGCCCGACGCGGGGACGTCCGACGCGGCTGCGCCCGCGGGGAGTGTCGCGCCGTGATCCTCTGGTACGCCATCGCGCTGATCGCCGTCGCGCTCGCGGGGCTCGCGACGTGCCTTGTCGTGTGCCTCCGGCGGGGCGGCCCGAACGACTACACGATGGGCGCGACGCTGCTCGTCGCCCTGATGCTCGTCGCCCAGGTCGTCATCTCGATCGTCGCCCCGCTCACCGGCAACCCGCCCCGGGGCGACCCGCTCGAGTTCTGGATGTACCTGATCGTCGCCCTGCTGCTGCCCGTCGGTGCGGGGTTCTGGGCGCTCGTGGACCGCACGCGGTGGGCCAACCTCGTGCTCGCGGTGGTGCACCTCTCGGTCGCCGTGATGACCTACCGCATGCTCGTCATCTGGAGCGGGTGAGCCGGTCACACGGTCAGCAGCACCTTGGTGGCCCTCCGCTCGTCCATCGCCCGGTACCCCGCCGCGGCCTCGTCGAGGGGGAGCACGAGGTCGAACACCTTGCCGGGGTCGATCTCGCGATCCCAGATCAGCCGGATCAGCTCGGGCAGGAACCGCCGCACCGGCGCCGGACCGCCGAGCAGCTGCACCTGCGAGAAGAAGAGTTCGCCGCCGTCGATGGAGACGCCGTGCGAGACACCGACGAAGCCCACGTTGCCGCCGGGCCGGGTCGAACGGATGGCCTGCATCATCGCCTCCTGCGTGCCGACCGCCTCGACCGTGCCGTGCGCACCGAGGCCGCCGGTGAGCTCCCTGATCCTCTCGGCTGCCGCGTCGCCGCGCTCCTCGATGATGTCGGTCGCGCCGAACTCGCGGGCGAGCGCCTGACGCGCCGGGTGGCGCGACGAGATGATGACCCGCTCGGCGCCGAGCTGCTTCGCGGCCAGCACGCCCATGAGTCCGACCGCGCCGTCGCCGACCACCGCGACGGTCTTGCCGGGGCCGGCCTCGGCGGCGACCGCGGCGTACCAGCCGGTGCCGAGCACGTCCGAGGCGGCGAGCAGGGACGGGATCAGGTCCTCGTCGGGCTCACCGGGCGTGGCGACGAGGGTGCCGTCGGCGAAGGGGATGCGCGCCCTCTCGGCCTGCGTGCCGATGCCGCCGTGCACGAACTCGGCGTGCACGCAGCGCGACGGGAACCCGGACCGGCAGATCTCGCACTCGCCGCACGAGATCACGAAGGATCCCACGACGAAGTCGCCGGGCTCCACGGTCCGCACCTCCGAGCCGACCTCCTCGACGACTCCGACGTACTCGTGGCCCATGAGCAGCTGATCCGCCTCCTCGGCGCCCCGGTAGGGCCACAGGTCGGACCCGCAGATGCAGGTCGCCGTGAGCCGGATCACGGCGTCGGTCGGCTCGATGATCTTCGGATCCTCCCGCTCGCCGACCCGGATCCGACCGGGGGCGTCCATGATGACTGCGCGCATGTCTCTCTCCTCCGCAGGGATGTCGCACGTCTCTCGTGCGTGTCTCCAGCAGACCACATCTCCGCTCGACAGGGGAGACCCCCTGAGAGGGGTACTGCGAGTGACTGTCAGGAGCGGACCGGCGCGCCTACCCTGGACGCATGGACAACAGGGCCGAGGTGCGCGAGTTCCTCACGACGAGGCGCGAGCGGGTGACGCCGGAGCGCGTCGGTCTGCCCGAGGGGTCGAACCGGCGCGTGAAGGGGCTGCGCCGCAGCGAGGTCGCGGCGCTCGCCGGCGTGAGCGTCGAGTACTACACCCGGATCGAGCGCGGCGCGATCGGCGGGGCCTCGCCGGAGGTGCTCGACGCCATCGCTCGAGCGCTGCTGCTCGACCACGCCGAGCAGGCCTACCTGCTCGACCTCGCGCACGCGGCGGGACCGGTCGGCAGGGCCGTGAGGACGCGGCGCCCGCGTCCGTCGTCTCTGCACCGCACGCTGCAGTGGACGCTCGACTCCGTGACCGGCAGCGCGGCGATCGTCCGCAACGGGCGCATGGATATGCTCGCCGCGAACAGCGTGGGGCGCGCCTTCTACCGGGACGCCTACGACATGCCGGGCACGACCCCGAACTTCGCGCGATTCATCTTCCTCGATCAGCGGGGCGTCGACTTCCATCTCGACTGGGAACGCGCGGCCGACACCGCCGTGCAGATCCTGCGGGCGGAGGGGGCGCGCAATCCGTACGACAAGGAGCATCACGAGCTGATCGGCGAACTGAGCTGCCGCAGCGTCGAGTTCCGCCGGCGCTGGGCCGCCCATAACGTGACGAGGCACGGTACCGGCGTCAAGTACTTCCGCCACCCCGTCGTCGGCGACCTGACCGTGGCCTTCGAGAGTCTCGAGCTGGCCTCCGAACCGGGGTTGACCCTCACCCTGTACACGCCCGAACCGGGGTCGCCCTCGGAGGAGCGCATGCGGCTGCTCGCCTCCTGGGCGGCGAGCGAGGACGCCGGAGCCGGGCGGCACGACTCGGAGGCGGAGGCGACGAACGCCTGAATCGGTGGCGAGCCTCGCTCCTCGCTCCCTCAGCGCCTCCCGTCGCCCAGCCGCAGGCCCGGGATCAGGGAGACGAGGAGCACCGCCGCCGCGAGGACGAAGACCGCCGTGAACCCCGAGCCGGACACCGGCAGGGTGAGGAACACCAGGCCGGCGACGGCGATCGCCACCGCCGAGCCCGTGGAGTCCGAGATCGAGAGCGCCGAGGAGTTGAAGCCCTCGTCGGCGGTCGTCGAGTAGGAGAGCGTGAGCACGGTCAACCGGGGGTAGAGGAGACCCATGCCGCCGCCGGCGACGCCCCAGCCGGCCACGACCAGCCAGGGCGTCCCGTCCGTGACGGCGACGGCCAGCAGGGCGACGATTCCCACGAGCAGGAGCGGAAGGCCGAGCATGACGAGTCGCATGCTGCCGACGCGGTCGCCGTACCGCCCCTGAGCGAACGAGGCGAGCGACCAGGCCAGCGCGGCGACGGTGAGGGCGAGCCCCGCGATCGTCGGGCTGAATGCGAACCGGTCCATGAGGAGCTTGGGCACGTAGGTCTCGGCCGCGAGGAACGACCCCGCCACGAGCCCGCGCATGAGGATGACGCTCGGCAGCCCCGCGCGCGAGGACAGCGTGCCCCGCGGCGTCAGGGGCCGGATCGCGCAGGCGATCACCGCGATGCAGCCGAGGGCGATCGGCCAACCGACCGCGGGCGGCGCCTCGGCCGCGAAACCGGTGGCGACGGCCGCGAGCGCGACGACGACGGAGAGGAGCAGCCGCACGGCGATCGCGCGGCCGCTCGGCGGCCGCACCGCGTCGGTTCCGTCGCTCGCGCGGCCGTCGCCCGCACCGCCCGCACCGGTCGTGCCATCGTCGTCGGCCGCGGTGCCGACATCCGCCGCGCCGTCGTCCGCTGCGCCGAGCGAGGCTCCGCGCAGCTGCGCGAAGACCAAGAGGAAGGCCAGCGCCGTCAGCACCGCCACGCCGAGAAACGTCCAGCGCCAGTGCAGGAACTCGGTCACCGCGCCGGCGAGGAACGGGCCGATCATCGAAGGCACCACCCAGGCGGCTGCGAACGCGGCGAAGATCCTGCCGTGCAGCTCGCGCGGGTACACCCGCGCCACCAGCACGTAGAGCGACACGGTCTGCGCGCCGCCGCCGAGGCCCTGGATCAGACGGCCCGCGATGAGCGTGTACATGTCCGCCGCGACTCCGGAGACGACGAGGCCGATCGTGAACAGCAGCACCGCCGTGTACAGCGGCGCCCTCGGGCCGGTGCGGTCGCTCCACGCGCCGGCGGCGACCATACCGATCACACCGGTCGCGAGCGTGCCGGAGAACGCGACCGCGAACAGCGCCTGCCCGTGCAGATCGACGCTGACGACCGGCATCACCGTCGTGACCGCCAGCGCTTCGGTGGCGGCGAGGAAGATCAGCGCGACCGACCCGATGGTGATGCCCAGCCACGCCCGGTCCCAGATCGTCGACGGGGCCGCAGTGCGCATCCTCCACTGTACCCCGGGCGGCGGAGAACACCAGGTCAGACGGAACTCGCGCCAGGAGTTCGACGGCGACCTCCAGGCCGAGCGGCGCGTGTCGACGGTGCGCGCCGCTCCGTCACCAGCAGGATCGAGAGGGGGACGAAGTAGAGCGTGGCGATGACGGCGCCCACGAGCACGGGACCGTTCGCCCCCAGGGACGTCGCGAGGGTGAACCCGGCGATCCATGAACCGACGGCCGTCCCGAGGTTGAACGATGCCGTCGCGAGCGCCGAGGCGAGCGTGGGCGCCCGGTCGGCGAAGCGCACGGCCATGCCGATCAGGACCGGATTGGTGGACATCCCGAAGAGGCCGAGCAGCGCCACGAGCACCACGGCGGCCGCGGCGCTGTGCGAGAAGAGGAACATCGCGGCCAGCACGAGGAACGTCATCGCGGCCGACAGGAAGAGCACGCCGTAGGGGCGCCGGGAGCCCAGCGTGCCGCCGAGGTTGGAACCGGCGAAGGCGCCGACGCCGTAGCCGAGGAGCACGAGCGGCACCGCGGAGGGGTCGAGCCCGCTGACGTCCGTGAGCAGCGGCGCGATGAAGGCGTAGACGGCCAGCGAGGATCCGCACACGACCGCCGCTCCCGCGAAGACGAGCCACACCCGTCCGTCCGCGAGGCTCCGGATCTCGGCTCGCACCGACGGAACGGGCCCGGAGCCGTTCTCCGCGGGCATCTGCTGGAAGATCACCACCGCGGCCACGGCCGCGATCCCCGCGAGCGCCCAGAACGGGCCTCGCCAGCCGATGGCTTGGCCGGCGAAGGAGCCGAGGGGCACCCCCACGACGTTGGCGAGCATGCCGCCGCCGAGCACGATCCCGAGCGCCTTCGACGCCCTCGCAGCGCCGGCGGCCTTCGCGGCGACGACCGCTGCGACGGCCCAGAACGCGCCGGTCGCGAGCGCCGTGATGAAGCGTGCGATCAGGATGGCCGTGAGATCGTCGCTGAGGGCGCCGACGACGTGACCGATCGCGAAGACGACCAGGGCGAGGCTCAGCGTGACGCGGCGGGGGAGCTTCAAGGTGAGGATCGCCATCGTCGGGGTGCCCACGATCATGCCGATCGCGAAGACGGTGATGGTGAGGCCGGCGTGCGCGACGGCGATGTCGAGATCCCGGGCGATCTCGGGCAGGATCCCGGCGACGACGAACTCGGTCGTGCCCATGAGGAACACGCCGGCGGCGAGCACGTAGATGAGGAGCGGGAGACGCTGGCTGCTGGCGGAGGCTGACATGAAGCGGTGCGGATCTCTTTCGGGTGGCAGGGGCGCGCGCCGGCGGCGCGCAGCGGACAACGATCAAGGGCATCACATCCGCGACCGGCGCGGGAGCCCCTGCGAGTACCTGCTTCGCCAGGGCCTCCCGAACGGTGCTCCGACGCGTCAGACTATTCATCGACGGGTTCCACGCACCCGGCGGAAGGAAGGAGGGCCTGCGATGAGCTCACGCAGAGGCGTTGCGGTTCCCGTGATCCTGCTCGGACTTCCGCTGCTGCTCACCGCATGCGGCGCCCAGGCCGGCGACGGGGCGCCGCCCCCGACGACGCGGGGTTCCGGATCGCCGCAGGGGCGGCTCGCGGTGGTCGCCGACGGGCTCGATGCGCCGTGGTCCATCGCGTTCCACGGTGAGACGCCGCTCATCGGCGAGCGCGACAGCGCGCGCGTTCTCGAACTCGACGAGCACGGGGAGGCGCGCGAGGTCGCCGTGGTCGACGGGGTGGAGCCGATGGGGGAGGGCGGCCTGCTCGGCATCGCCGTGCACGACGGCCACCTGTACCTCTACTTCACCGCGGCCGAGGAGAACCGCATCGAGCGGTACGAGCTGACCGGCGAGGCGGGCTCGCTCGGGCTCGGACCCGCCGAGCCGATCCTCGACGGCATCCCGTCGGCCAGTCACCACGACGGCGGGCGCATCGCCTTCGGCCCGGACGGCATGCTCTACGCGACGGCGGGCGACGCCGGGGACAGGCCCGGAGCGCAAGACCTCGAGTCGCTCGGCGGGAAGATCCTGCGGATGACCGCCGAGGGCGAGGTCCCGAGCGACAACCCCTTTCCGGACTCCTACGTCTACAGCTTCGGCCACCGCAATCCGCAGGGCATCGCCTGGGCCGATGACGGCACCCTCTACGCGAGCGAGTTCGGGCAGGACACCTGGGACGAGCTCAACGTGATCGAGGCCGGAGGCAACTACGGTTGGCCCGAGGTCGAGGGGATCGCCGAGACGCAGGGATTCGTCGATCCGGTGCAGCAGTGGAAGCCGGCGGACGCCAGCCCGAGCGGCATCGCGATCCTGGACGGGGCCGTCTTCATCGCGAACCTGCGGGGCGAACGTCTCCGGGAGGTGCCGTTGAGCGACCTCGCGGCGTCGACGGAGCACCTCGTCGGGGAGCACGGGCGCCTGCGCGACGCGGTCGTCGCGCCGGACGGAGCCCTCTGGATCCTGACCAACAACACCGACGGCCGCGGTTCGCCCGGCCCCGACGACGATCGCGTGCTCCGCTTCGACCCCGCGGGCTGAGCCGCGCCGCCGCGACCGTTCTGCGTTCTCGAAGACTGGTGCGGTGGACTGGGGCGATGAACGGTGCAGCGCATCCCCGCCTATCCGTGCGCCCGGCGGAGCGGACCCGTGATCGCCTCGCCCGCCTGGAGCCGCCGGCGCGGCTTCCCGGCGTCGATCTCGCGCGGGGCCTCGCCGTCCTCGGCATGTTCGCCGCCCACCTGCTCGACGCGCCTCGGATCATCTGGGGCGAACCCGAGACGTGGCTCGGCGTGGTCGAGGGCCGCTCCTCGATCCTGTTCGCGACGCTGGCGGGCGTCTCGCTGGCGCTCGCGTCGGGCGGGGCGAGCCCGCCGCGCGGAGCGCAGCTGCGGAGAGCCCGGCTGCTGCTCGCGGTACGCGCCTTCGTCGTCTGGGCCATCGGAGTGCTCCTCCTCGGCCTCGCCGTGCCGGTGTACGTCATCCTTCCCGCGTACGGACTGCTCTTCGCCGCGGGCATCGGCATGCTCGGTCTCTCCTGGCGAGCCCTCTTCGCGCTCGCCGCCGTCCTCGCGACGGTGATGCCGTTCGTCGTCGCCGTCGTCGACGACACGGGATTCGCCGAACTCGGGGGCGACGCAGAGGCGTGGCCCCTGCTGCTCGGATGGCGATACCCCTTCCCTCTCTGGGCCGCCTTCCTCGCGGCCGGCCTCGGCGCGGGGCGCCTGCTCGCGGCGGCACCCGTTCGTCGGGCGACCGGCCTCGTCGCGGCCGGCGCGGTGCTCGCCGTCACGGGGTACGGGATCATCGGGCCCGTCGGAGATCGCGCCGTCGGCCCGGAGCCCGGATCTCCCGGGCCGGCGGGTGCCTGGTTCCTCGCCGTGCTGCAGGACGAACCGCACTCCTCCGGGGTGGGCGAGGCGATCGGTTCGGGTGGCTTCGCCCTCGCCGCGATCGGCGTGTGCGTGATCGTCGGGGCGACCCCGCTGCGCATGCTGCTGTGGCCGGTGCGCGTCGTGGGGTCGATGCCGCTGACCGCGTACGCCTCCCACCTGGTCGTCTGGGGGATCTGGCTCGCCGGTGAGCGGGCGCGCACGGGGCTCGCCGACCCGCCGGTGCAGTTCTCGTCGCTCGATCCGTTCTGGCCGATGACGATCGGCGTGATCGTCGGGTGCGTCCTCTGGGCCGTGTGCGTCGGGCGGGGACCGCTCGAAGCGTGCGTCGCGCGGCTCTCCGCCGGAGTGGTGGGAACCGGGCGGGAGGCCGAGCGGCGCGCGTAATCTAAGCTGGTTGTCGTGCCGAATGCCGATCCGACCCCCGCTTCCCCCGCGCCCGCCCGCGCCCGGGGCGCGGTTTCCGACGACCGCATGAGCGGCCTCGCGAAGGTGCTCATCGCGGTGTACATCGTGCTCGCGATCGCCGCGACGTTCCGCTCGCTCTACCAGATCCTCACGAAGTTCGACGAGGCGCCGCTCGCCTACTCGCTCTCCGCGGTCGCCGGTGCGGTCTACATCGTCGCCACCGTCGCCCTGATCAAGCGCAGGGGCGTCTGGCGCGGGATCGCGTGGGCCGCGCTGAGCTTCGAGCTCGCGGGCGTGCTCGTGGTGGGTGCGCTGAGCCTCGTGGCGCCGCAGTGGTTCGCGCATCCGTCGGTATGGTCGTACTTCGGCCAGGGATACCTCTGGATCCCGCTCGTGCTGCCGATCCTGGGCCTGATCTGGCTGTTCCGCAGCCGCGAGACCGAGGGCGCCGTCCGGGCCGGCGGCCGGGACGGGCGCGCTCGCTCGGCCGGCGCGGAGGGGGCGGTGCGCTGATGCGGCGATTCGACTCGCTCGCAGAGATCCGCGAGACCGATTTCCCGCGCGGCAGCGCCGTCGCCATCGGCAAGTTCGACGGCGTGCACCTGGGGCATCAGGCGATCCTCGCCCGTCTGCTCGGGATCGCAGACGGCGCCGAGCTCGACTCCGTGGTGTTCACGTTCTCGAACAACCCGCTGAGCCTGCTCCGGCCCGAGCTCTGCCCCCTGCCCCTCATGAGCCGCGAGCAGCGGCTCGCCGCGATCGAGTCATCCGGGGTCTCGGCGTGCGTGATGGTCGAGTTCGACGCGGAGCTCTCGACCATGCCTGCGGAGGAATACGTCGAGCGGGTGCTGCTCGACCGCCTGCACGCGCGGCACCTCATCGTCGGCTCGGACTTCCGCTTCGGCCACCGCGGCGCCGGGGACGTCGCCCTGCTGCGCCGCATGGGGGAGCGGCTGGGCTTCGTCACCGACGTCGTCGGCTCCGTCGAGGATCCGGAGCTGGGGCGCATCTCCTCCACGCGGGTGCGCGAGGCGATCCTGGCGGGTGACGTGTCCCTGGCCGCGCGCATGCTGGGGCGGCCCGTCGCGGTGCGGGGCGAGGTCGTGCACGGCGACGCGCGCGGGCGCGAGCTCGGGTTCCCGACGGCGAACCTGGGCGGGGGCGTGGAGGGCCTCGTGCCCGCCGACGGCGTCTACGCGGGGCGCGTGCTGCTCGACGGCCGCAGCCACGACGCCGCGATCTCGATCGGCACGAACCCCACCTTCACCGAGGGCGGTCAGTCGCGCGTCGAGGCCTACCTGCTCGACTTCTCGGACGACATCTACGGGGCCCGCGTCGAGGTGCGCCTGCTGCACCGGCTGCGCGGGATGGAGAAGTTCACCAGCGTCGACGACCTCGTCGACCAGATGCGGGAGGACGTCTCGGAGACGCGCCGCCTGCTCGGCTAGCCCGGGATCCCGCCCCCACCCGTCGGGGTGAGCGGCGCGGGAGGACGGGATGCTAGAATCTTGCGCAGGGTTGCAAGTCGGCACTGTCTTTCGTGCCCGTGCAGCCGTCCGACGCTCCGCTCTCTGGACACCGCCGCGGCGGTGCCGCTGGAGCGGGAGACGCTGCCGCGCTCCCCCTGACGCGCTGTTGCACGTCGTCGGGCAGAGCGTCCGACACCGCCCTGCGCCTCGGGAACACCACCGAGACGGTATTCGCCGATCAGGAGATCCATGGCATCCACCACCGCCGCGCGCACTGCTCAGAGCCCGTCCCAGACGACGGAACCGTCGAAGCAGACGAGGGCGAAGAGCCCCGGCAAGCGCCGCCACACCCACAACGAGGGCATCATCCCGCTGCTCGCGCGCGCCGTGCGCGAGGTCGAGGCGTCGGCGCAGCGGGGCAAGGCGACGCCGGCGAACCGCACCAAGTTCCAGGTGATCGCGCTGCTGATGCGCGAGGAGCGCGCCAGGGTGAAGACCGAGGAGGGCATCGCCGACGCCGAGCGCGTCGAGACGCTGAAGCGCCTCGACGGCATCGCGGCGATCCTCGCCCGCACCGCGGCTCGCGACACCTCGCTGATCACGCTGCTCGAGCCGACGGCCTCGATCACCGATGCCACCCGCGCGCTGAAGCGCAAGATGCTGACGCAGGCGGGCATCGAGCTGCCCGCCGAGGAGCCCCCGGCGGAGCCGGTCGCGCCGAGCGTCCCGCCCGAGCTGGCGGAGCGCCAGGTCAGGCCTCCCGGCATCGATGCCCGCATGATGGCGAGCCCGTTCCTGGCGCCCGACCTGACGCGCACCGGCAAGCCGACGCCGGTGGTGCGCCTCGCGAACTGGGAGCTGCTCAGCCCCCTGCTGAAGTCGTTCGAGCAGGGCGGCGGCGGGTCGGCGTGCATGGCGCTCCCCGAGCCCCCCGTGCCGGATCATCTGGCGCCCCGCGGGCTCGAGCTGATGCCGCACCAGGCGAGGTTCCTCGCCGCGGTCGAGGAGGGGCACCGCAGCTTCCTGCTGGCCGACGAGCCGGGTCTCGGCAAGACCGCGCAGTCCGTGCTCGCCGCCTCCGTGGCGGGCGCCTACCCGCTGCTCGTGGTCGTGCCGAACGTCGTGAAGATGAACTGGGCTCGCGAGGCGGAGCGCTGGACCCCGCAGCGCCGTGTCACGGTGATCCACGGCGACGGGCAGGACATCGACGCCTTCGCCGACGTGTTCGTGGTGAACTACGAGATCCTCGACCGGCACCTCAGCTGGATCTCCGACTTCGGGTTCCGCGGCATGGTGGTCGACGAGGCGCACATGATCAAGAACGTGCAGTCGCAGCGCTCCCGCAACGTCCTGGCGATCGCGGAGCGCATCCGCGAGCGGACGCCGGGCGTGTCCCCGCTGCTCATCGCGCTGACGGGCACGCCCCTCATCAACGACATCGACGACTTCCGCGCCATCTGGCGCTTCCTCGGCTGGACGGACGCCGAGAAGCCGGGCCCCGAGCTCATGGCCCGCCTCGAGAGCAACGGCTGGACTCCGGCCGATTCCGCCTTCTACCCCGAGGCGCGGCAGAGCGTCATCGACATGGGCATCGTCCGCCGTCGCAAGATCGACGTCGCCGCCGACCTGCCCGCGAAGCGCGTGGTCGACCTGCCCGTCGAGCTCGACGACGAGGTGGGCCGCGGCATCCGCGAGGCGGAGCAGCGGCTCGCGAAGAAGCTGCTCGACCGATTCACGGCGACGAAGGCGGGCAAGCTCGGCGAGAAGCTCTCCGACGAGGCGATCATCCGCATGATCTGCGCGCAGGAGCTCGAGGAGTCGAACGCCTCGGCCGACGGCACGAACGTGTTCACGATGGTGCGGCAGATCGGTCAGGCGAAGGCCGGGCTCGCAGCCGACTACGCGGCTCAGCTCGCCCGCTCGGTCGGCAAGGTCGTGTTCTTCGCGAAGCACATCGACGTGATGGATCGAGCCGAGGCGGCCTTCGCCGAGCGAGGCCTGAAGACGATCTCGATCCGAGGCGATCAGACCTCGGCCTTCAGGCAGGAGCAGATCGACGCCTTCAACCAGGATCCGGAGGTCTCGGTCGCGGTGTGCTCGCTCACCGCGGCCGGCGTCGGCGTGAACCTGCAGGCCGCCTCCGACGTGGTGCTGGCGGAGCTGAGCTGGACGGACGCCGAGCAGACGCAGGCGATCGACCGGGTGCACCGCATCGGCCAGGAGGAGCCGGTCACGGCGTGGCGCATCGTGGCCGCGCAGACGATCGACGCCAAGATCGCCGAGCTCATCGACGGCAAGGCCGGGCTGGCCGCCCGCGCCCTCGACGGCGCCGAGGCCAAGCGCGAGGAGGAGGACTCCGTGCAGCTCGAGGCGCTCATGCACGTGCTGCACCGGGCCATCCGCGAGGACGGCTAGCGTTTCCCGGGCGACGGGTCGGCCCCTGACGATAGCATCGAACGAGGTGCCGGCCACGCTGTCCGGATCGTTCTGAGCGCTCCGGCCCCGGCACCACGGGCAGAGAGCGTGTGGAGGAGTGCGTATGCGCATTGGAATGCTGGTCTCGGGCGGGGACTGCCCCGGCCTCAACGCGGCGATCCGCGGAGCCGTGCTCCGCGGTGTCGACGTGCTGGGCTTCGAGATGATCGGGTTCATCGACGGCTGGCGCGGGGTGATCGAGGACAACTGGATTCCGCTGGATCGCCGGGCCGTGCGCGGCATCTCGCCGCTCGGCGGCACGATCCTCGGCACGAGCCGGGTGAGCCCGTTCAGCGATGAGGCGGGCGGCGCCGAGGGCATCAAGCGCCGCATGGCGGAGCTGGAGCTCGACGGGCTGATCACGATCGGCGGCAACGGCACGCAGACGGTCGCCATGATGCTCTCCGAGGCCGGGATCCCGGTGCTCGGCCTGCCGAAGACCATCGACAACGACCTCGACGGCACCGACTTCACCTTCGGCTTCGACACCGCCGTGTCGATCGCGACCGAGGCGATCGACCGCCTGCGCACGACGGGCGAGTCGCATCGGCGCTGCATGGTGCTCGAGGTGATGGGGCGCGACGCCGGCTGGATCGCGCTGCACGCCGGCATGGCGGGCGGCGCGCAGGTGATCCTGCTGCCGGAGTTCCCCGAGTCGGTCGAGCAGGTGTGCACCTGGGTCGAGAGCGTTCGCGATCGCGGGCGCAGCCCGCTCGTCGTCGTCGCGGAGGGATTCCGCCTCGAGGGCATGGACAGCGTCTCCACGCGCGCGGGCCTCGACGGCTTCGGGCGCCCGCGCCTGGGCGGCATCGCCGAGGTGCTCGCCCCGATCATCGAGGAGCGCACGGGCATCGAGTCGCGCGCGACCGTGCTCGGTCACGTGCAGCGCGGCGGAGTGCCCACGGCGTTCGACCGCGTGCTCGCGACGCGGGCCGGGATCAAGGCCGCCGACGCCGTGCAGGCGGGGGAGTGGGGCACGATGGTCTCGCTGCGGGGCAACGAGATGGAGACGGTTCCGCTGTCCGACGCGGTCGACAAGCTGAAGTCGGTGCCCGAGAGCCGCTACGAGGAGGTCCGGCTGCTCTTCGGGTAGCCGGCCGGAGCGCCCGCGGGGTCCGCGGACCCCGGGAAGCCCGCGGGCCGTTCACCCGGGGTTCGGGCGGTGTTCAGACGCCGAGTCGCTGCTGCACGTCCTTCAGAGAGGGGTTCGTCGCGGCGGATCCGTCCGGGAAGAGCACCGTGGGCACCGTGCGGTTGCCGCCGTTGATGCTCTCCACGAGCTCGGCGGTGCCCGGCACCTCCTCGATGTCGATCTCGGTGTACTCGATCCCCGTGCGATCGAGCATCGTCTTCAGCCGCCGGCAGTAGCCGCACCACTGGGTCGAGAACATCGTGATGGAGCCTGCCTGGGGTACGTAGTCGTCGCTCATGGTGCGCCCTCCGTGCGGTTCGTCGGCTGCGGCGAGTCTAACCCCCGCCCATGCGGGGATCCTGCGCATCGCCGCACAGAACTTGACCTCATCCGAGCGAGGTGAAACCATACTCTAGACGCGCGCGGGGTGGCTGCAGTGGATGAATCCTCGATGAAGGTTCGGTGTCCGTCGCGAGCGTCTCACGGACGCAGACACTCGAACGAAAGACGCCGGTGGAACTCACCCTCATCGTGCTGCTGGTCATCGCACTGGCGCTGTTCTTCGACTTCACCAACGGTTTCCACGACACCGCGAACGCGATGGCGACCCCCATCGCCACGGGGGCGCTGAAGCCGAAGACGGCGGTCCTGCTCGCCGCGGTGCTCAACCTGATCGGCGCCTTCCTCTCGACCGAGGTGGCGAAGACCATCTCGGGCGGCCTCATCAACGAGGGCGACGGCGGTGTGCTGATCAGTCCCGAGATGATCTTCGCCGGGCTCATCGGCGCGATCGTCTGGAACCTCGTCACCTGGCTCTACGGCCTCCCCTCGAGCTCCTCGCACGCGCTCTTCGGCGGCCTGATCGGCGCCGCGATCGTCGGCGCCGGCTTCTCGGCGATCAACGGCGGCGTCTTCCTGTCGAAGATCCTGATCCCGATGGTCGCCGCGCCGCTCACGGCCGGGCTCGTCGCCTTCACAGCGACCAAGATCGCCTACGCGATCACGCGCCGCCACGACGGGAAGAAGGACGGACGCGGGCGCTTCCGCTACGCCCAGATCGCCTCGTCCTCCCTCATCGCGCTCGCGCACGGCACCAACGACGCGCAGAAGACCATGGGCGTCATCACGCTGACCCTGGTCGCCGCGAACCTGCAGGAGCCGGGGACCGGTCCGCACTTCTGGGTGATCGCCTCCTGCGCGTTCGCCATCGCGCTCGGCACCTACTCGGGCGGCTGGCGCATCATCCGTACGCTCGGCGCCGGCCTCACCCAGGTCAAGCCCGCCCAGGGCTTCGCCGCCGAGACGAGCACCGCCGCGACGATCCTGGCCTCCACGCACCTCGGCTTCGCGCTGTCGACCACCCAGGTGGCCTCCGGCTCGGTGATCGGATCCGGGCTCGGCCGACGCGGGTCCAGCGTGCGCTGGCGGGCCGTCGGCAGGATCGGGATCGGCTGGCTCTTCACGCTGCCCGCCTCGGGGGCCGTGGGCGCCCTCGCCGCGCTCATCGCGCATCTCGGCGTGGCCGGCGTGATCGCGAACGCCGTGCTCGGCCTCGGCTTCATCCTCTTCATCTTCTGGCGCTCGCGCCGCAACCGGGTCGACGCCTCGAACGCGATCCCCGTGCCCGACGTCGCCGAGTCGGGCTACGCGGTGCGCATCCGCAAGGGCAAGAAGGTGCGCCCCGTGCCGACGAAGACGGGCACCGTGCCGCCCCTCACTCCCGTGGCGCAGTCGGCGGTGCGCGACGACATCGCGGCCCGGGAGGCGGAGAAGGCGGCCCGCGAGGCCGAGAAGGCGGCCCGGGACGCCGAGAAGGCCGCGAGGGCGGCCGAGAAGGCCGCCCAGTCGGCGGCGCAGGAGGCCGCGAGCGCTCACCGCTCGGCCGAGAAGGGGGACGACGCCCGATGATCGACTGGATGGCCTTCCTCATCGTCTTCGGCACCGCGCTCGCCTCGGCGGGCATCGTGGTGGCGCTCTACTCGCTCGGGATCCGCTTCCTCGCGATGCCGGCGCCCCCCGTTCGGCGGGCAGACGGCACGTTCGAGCCGAACGGCCCCTCGCGCGACGACGAGGACGACGACGTCGACGACCTCGGGCGCCCTCGGTGGGCCACCGCCGCGGCGAACGTCTGCTTCGGACTCTCCGCGCTCTGCGTGCTCGTGGGGATCTACCTGATCGTCCCGGCCCTGCACCCCTGGTGAGGTCCGTCGCGCCGTGACGGCGGAGCCGCTCGTCGCGGCGCACCGCACCGACCCTTCCTGCGGCGACGCGGATCGCGCCGACCCGTCTTCCTCGCGGTGCGTCAGGCGGCGTCGAAGCGGGGACGCAGCGGCAGGTTGCCCGCCCCGGTCGAGCGCACGGTGACGAGCCCCTGCCAGGCCGCGGCCTCGGCGAGCAGTCGCTCCGCGACCTCGGCGGTTCCCTGAGGGGCGTGATCCTCCTGCCACGCGGCCTGCACGAGCAGTTCTCGGCCCGCGCGATCCGCTTTGAGGTCGATGCGCCCGGCCAGGCGGCCGCCCACCATCAGCGGGAGGCAGTAGTAGCCGTAGCGACGCTTCTCCTTCGGGGTGTAGATCTCGATCCGGTAGTGGAAGTCGAACATCCGCTCGGCGCGCGGCCGGAACCAGCAGACCGGGTCGAACGGAGTGAGCAGCGCGTCCGGAGCCAGGCGAGCGGGCACCCGCGCGTCCCGGTGCAGCCAGGCGGGCAGCGGCGCTCCTCCGGGCCCGGTCCAGCCCCGCACCGTCACCGGCAGCAGGATCCCCGCCTCCTCCAGGTCGCGCACGGCGGCCCGTGCGTCACCGGCCTTCAACCGGTGGTAGTCGGCGAGGTCGGCGAGCGAGGCCACCCCGAGGGACCTCGCGGCGCGCTCGACGAGGCATCGGTGCGCCTCGGCGCGGGGCACCTCGGCGAGGGCGGTCTCGGGCAGCACGTCCTGCGCGAGCGCGTAGCGGCGCTGGAACCCCTCGCGCCCGGCGCAGGCGACCTCTCCCCACGCGAAGAGCATCTCGACCGCGCGCTTCGTGTCGCTCCAGTCCCACCAGGGGCCGCGGCGCTCGCGCGGTCCGCCCTCGAGATCCCGCACGAACTGCGGCCCTCCCTCCGCGAGGGCCGACCGCACCGCCTCGAGGGTGTCCGCGAGGGCCGTCGCGCGCCCGTCGCTCCGATAGCGGTCGCGGTACTCGGCCATGCGCCAGGCGAACAGCGGCCGATCCTCGACCGGGATGAAGGCGGCCTCGTGGGCCCAGTACTCGGTGAAGTCGCCGCTCGACCACAGGTGCCGGTCGAGGGCTTCGGGGTCGTAGCCGCCGTGGCGGGAGAACACCGGCAGGTAGTGGCTGCGCGCGAACACGTTCACCGAGTCGATCTGGAGCACGTGCAGGCGATCCAGCGCGGGGTCGAAGGGGCGGCGGCGGCGCAGCCGCGGGGAGGCGGCGAAGCCCTGCGCCGCGAGCGCGGTGCGACGGGCCTCTGCCGGTGTGAGGGATTCGCGCGTGCTGGATGCCATGGACCGAGCCTATCCAGCGGCTCCGACATCGCCCCGAGACGGGCGTCCGGCGTACCTCGGAACCGGCAGCCGATCCCGCCTCGGCCCCCACCCCGGCCCACGCTCCGGTCCTGCCCCGGCCCGCGCTCCGGTCGCCCCGGCCCGCGCACAGAGAGCGGGAATACGTCGATCGCTAGGATTGTCCCGTGGACGAGCACACCCGGGAACCGCACGTCGGCGACCCTGAGCACGAGACCGCGGCGAACGCTGCCCAGGAGCTGCCGCTCGGCGTGCGCGTGGCCGCCGCGTGGTCGTGGCGACTCATCCTGATCGGGCTCGCCCTCGCCGGCTTCCTGTGGCTCGTCGTCCAGGTCCGCATCATCGTGATCCCGCTACTCGTGGCGATCCTGCTCACGGCGCTGCTCGCGCCCGTCGTGCAGCTGTTCGAGCGGAACGGCGCGCCGCGCTGGCTGGGGGTCATCACCGCGCTGCTGCTGTTCGTCTCCTCGGTGACGTTCCTCATCATGCTGATCGTGACCCAGCTGCGCAACGGCTTCGGCGGTCTCGCCCGGAAGTCGGAGGTGGTCTGGCAGCAGTTCGTGGACTGGATCGAGGGCAGCGCCTTCGGGCTCTCCGCGGATCAGCTCGACGGGTTCCTCGATCAGATCACGGAGACCATCAACGATCACCAGTCGGAGATCTGGAGCGGCGCCCTCGGCGTGGCGACGACCGCCGGGCAGTTCGTCACCGGCCTGCTGCTCACCCTCTTCTCGCTCATCTTCCTGCTCATCGACGGCAAGCGCATCTGGTACTGGGTGCTCGGCTTCCTCCCCGCGAGGACGCACGCCGCCGTCGACACGGCGGGGCGGGCCGGCTGGGTGTCGGTCGGGCAGTACGTGCGCGTGCAGATCTTCGTCGCGTTCGTCGACGCGGTGGGCATCGGGCTCGGTGCGGCCATCCTCGGGGTGCCGCTGCCGATCCCGATCGCGATCCTCGTCTTCCTCGGCTCGTTCATCCCGTTCCTCGGCGCCATCACCACCGGGGCGCTCGCGGTGTTCATCGCGCTCGTCTACAACGGCCCCGTCAACGCGGCGATGATGCTGGGCGTCGTGATCCTCGTGAACCAGATCGAGGGCCACGTGCTGCAGCCGCTCGTGATGGGCAACGCGGTGCGCGTGCATCCGCTCGGCGTCGTGCTCGCCGTCTCGACCGGGGCGCTGCTGGCGGGGATCCCGGGGGCGCTCTTCGCGGTGCCGTTCGCGGCGGCCGCCAACTCCATCGTGAACACGCTCGTCGAACGGCGCTGGCACGGGGGCTCCGACCCCGTCGCCGACTTCCACCGCACCGACAAGCATCAGCAGAAGGTGCGGTATCGCGCCAGGAACGTCGCGCGCCTGCGACGGAAGAAAGGAACCCCATGACCGAAACCTTCGCCGCTCCCGAGCTCGCCGACTTCGAGCGCGCCCTCGGCGTGGTGCACCGGGTGACCCAGCAGACCCCGCTCGAGTCCTCGCGGTTCCTCGCCGACATCCTGGGCGTGCCGCGCGTGTTCCTGAAGTGCGAGAACCTGCAGCGCACGGGGGCCTACAAGCTCCGCGGCGCGTACAACCGCCTCTCGCAGCTCAGCGAGGAGGAGCGGGCCCGCGGCGTCGTCGCGGCGTCCGCTGGCAACCACGCGCAGGGCGTGGCCTTCGCGGCCCGCGAGCTGGGAATCAAGGCGACCATCTTCATGCCGCTCGGGGTCGCGCTGCCGAAGCTGCAGGCGACCCGCAACTACGGCGCCGAGGTCGTGCTCGCCGGCGACGACTTCGCCGGCACGAACGCGGCGGCGCAGAGCTTCGTCGAGGAGACGGGGGCACTCTTCGTCCCGCCGTTCGACGACCCCGCGGTCATCGAGGGGCAGGGCACCATCGCGCTCGAGATGCTCGACGTCGAGCCGGAGATCGAGACGATCGTCGTGCCGATCGGCGGCGGCGGCCTGATCGCGGGCGTCGCCGTCGCCGCGAAGCAGCGCGCCGCGCGGGACGGGCGGCCCATGCGGATCATCGGAGTGCAGGCCGAGAACGCGGCGCCCTACCCCGCGTCGCTCGACGCGGGGGAGCCGGTCACCATCCGCACGAGGCCGACGATCGCCGACGGGATCGCGGTGTCGCGCCCGGGCAGCCGCAACTTCGCGCTCATCCGCGACTACGTCGACGAGATCGTGACGGTGAGCGACGACGACATCGCGCGCGCCATCGTCCTGCTGCTCGAGCGCACCAAGCTCGTCGTCGAGCCCGCGGGCGCCGCGGGGGTCGCGGCGATGCTCGCCGGGAAGATCCGGGCGAGCGGCGTCACCGCGACGATCCTCTCGGGGGGCAACATCGATCCGCTGCTGCTGCAGCGCGTGATCGGCCACGGTCTCGCGGCGGCGGCGCGCTACCTCAAGCTCCGGATCCTGCTGCCCGACGTGCCCGGCCAGCTGGTGCGCACCGCCACGATCGTGGCCGAGCACAACGCCAACGTGGTCGAGGTGATCCACACCCGCCACGCGACGGAGCTGCCGATCAGCGAGGTGGAGCTCGAGCTGCACGTCGAGACGCGGGGGCACGATCACGGCGAGGAAGTCGCGCAGGCGCTGCGCGACGCCGGCTACACCGTGCGGGTCGGCGAGCGGTACTAGGGAAGCACGCGCCCGCGTTCTTCGGTATCGCTCGCGGTCGCTCCTGCGGCCGGCCCACGGAGCGCAGCGAGGGGTGGAGCGCTACTCGTCGCGCGGGCGCCCGCATGCGGAGGATGGGACACGGCGGCGGTCTCATCGGGGAAGCCGGTCGAGGAAGGCCGCGATCTCCGGCCCGTAGCTCCGTGTCGGGTATCCCGGCACGGGAACGTCGAAGCTCCTGAGCCGACCGGCGAGACGGTCGGCCCTCGCGGCATGGCTCGCGCCCCACCGGACGCCGCGCATGCCGGTGACGCCGCAGATCCAGTCGTATCGGAGCTTCTCGTCGTACACCACGTCCTCTGCGGTGCGCCCTCCGAGGAGCCCGGGATCGAAGTACTTCGCCTTCCCGTCGCACTCGCCGAATATCCCGAGGCCCGTGAAGAGGAAGTCGAGGCGGAGTGTGCCGCCTGACTCGGCAGGCACCGGGTGCTGCGGTTCCACGTCGATGCCGAGCTGCAGCAGTCGCAGGCGGCTCATGCTCTCGAGCGGCGAGTCCGAGAGCGGGTGTGCCAGGTGCGCGAGAGCGCGGACCGCGCGAACGCCCCGCCCGTGCGGGAGCGCGGCCGCCCGCCCGAGGAGCCCTTCCCTCCAGCGCCGCCAGGCGTCGACGTCGACTTCCGCGCCGAATCGTACGGACCGCCGGAGGACGGCATCCGCGCAGGCGAGTGCCGCCGGGAACGGCTCCGATCGCGCGAGGTCGAAGAGCGTGCGGTCGGGCGTGGTGCAGAGGATCCCCGCCGACCGCATGGTGTCGACCGCGTCGAGAGCGCACCGGTGACGCCTGACCGACGGCGGTGAGTTGCCCCGAGACGATGGCGGCACTGTGGCGTGCACCACTCTCGGGTCGAGGGGACCGTGACCGTCGCGGAGCCAGGCCGACCAGACGGGAAAGCGCAGGAGGGTGGCCGCCGACACGTGCGACAGGACCGCGGGCGCCCTGCGTGATCGGTCGAACGCGCTCAGGGCCGCGAGCTGGAGCTCCTCGTCCTTCGCCCCGGCCCAGAACGAAGCGGGCGCGTACCAGCCGGGACGGAGCCGGTGCAGGCGTTCCGCCCGCACCGCCGCGGTCACCGAGCGCTGACTCATGCCGGAGCGCAGCAGCTGGCGGGTGGTGAGCAGGTGGGGCTCGATGTCGACGCGCGTTCTCCCGGGATCCATGACACGAGCATGGCTGTTCCAGCCGCTCGAAAGGGGGCCGAAGCCGAATCTGTGGATGGATTCGCGGGAACAACGTCTGTGAGCGGATCCCCCGCCCGCTGGGCCCGATGCCACCCCCGCGCCCCTCCCGCCATCGCGCCTCCGCCCCGCGCCCCCGCCCCGCGCCCGCGCCCCCACCCCGCCCCGCGCCCCCGCCCCGCGCCCCCGCCCCGCGCCCCCACCCCGCGAGTGGATGGGTGTTTCGCGAGCGGATGGGAGTTTCACGGTACGTTGCGCATCCACTCGCAGCAGAAGCGTCCACTCGGGGAAGGGGAACGGGAACGGGCGGCGGGAGGGGAACGGAGGGGGCGGCGGAAGGGACCCTCGGCGCGGGAGGGGCGGCGGGAGGGGCGCTCGGCGCGGCGCGGCTCAGGGCGCGTCGGGCAGCGGCGCTCCGGCCTGGGCGGCGTAGAGCCGGATCGCGCGTCCGGCGTCCGCGACCGTGATGCTGCCGCCCGCCACGATGTGGAGGCCGTAGGCGTCCTCGAGGGCGACGAGGTTCATGGCGATGTCCTCGAGCGGGCCGGTGAGTGAGAAGTCGCCCGCCTCGACGCCCTCCCGGAGGATGCCCCGGTAGAGGTCGAGCTGCTCCCGGTAGAGCCGCTGCACGAGCTCGTCGTGCAGCGGCGACTTGCCGGCGAGCACGTCGAATTCGTAGAGGAGGCGCATGAGCGCGTCATCGGGCCCCTCGGGCAGGCCCGCGTCGATGGCGGCAGCGAGCTTCTCGGCAGCGCCGCTCCGCTGCGCGACGAGCGCCGCGCGATCCTCGCCGACGCGCCGCATGCCCGCCGCGTGGGCCTCGACGAGGATGGCGTCGAGATCCTCGTAGTAGTAGAGCAGCGCCCCGCGGGTGACCCCGGCCTGATTGGCGACGTCGGTGAGCGAGAGGTTGCGCAGCCCGTGCTCGGCCGCCGCCTCGAGGGCGGCGTCGATCACCTCGATGCGACGCTGCTGCTGCCTGCTCGGTCGGGCCATGACTGCCAGTATGCCAGGTCGCCGAGCGCGGCCCGATCGAGTTTCTTGACATTTGAGTAAATTAATTTACTCTTAAGTGAAATAACTCCCCGGGCGACCGGGATCGAGCGCGTAGGAGATGACATGGCCGTCGACACCCTCTTCACCGGTGGAAGGATCCGCACCTTCGACCCCGAGCAGCCGTGGGCGGAGGCGCTCGGGGTCACCGACGGCAGGGTCAGCTACGTGGGCCCCGCGGAGGACGCGCCGGCCGCCCGCCGCACCGTGCAGCTCGAGGGCCGTCTGCTGACGCCCGGCGTGGCCGACACGCACAACCACCTGCTGCTCGGCTTCGACGACCTGGCGGTCAGCCTCGACCAGGTCACGAGCCTCGACACGGTGCGCTCCCGCATCGCGGAGTTCGCCGAGGCCCACCCCGAGCTCGACTGGATCTGCGCCGAGAACGCGCTCTACTCCGTGGTCGAGGGCCGCCGCCCGGCAGCCTCCGACCTCGTCGGCGTCACCGACAAGCCCGTCTTCATCACCACCTACGACCAGCACTCGGTGTGGCTCAACCGGCCCGCACTCGCGAAGCTCGGGATCCTGAACGGCGGCGACATCGCCTGGGGCAACCCCGAGATCGACGCCGCCACGGGCGAGCCGACGGGCTGGGTCACCGACTTCTACACGAGCGCCATGACGATCGACGGCCTCGCCGAGCTGCAGCGCGACATCCCGATGTACTCGCCGGATCGCCGCTACGCGAAGATCGCGAACAGCCTCGACATGGCCGCGCGATTCGGGATCACGACCGTGGTCGAGCCCCAGGTGCCGCTCGCGGAGCTCGACCTCTTCGCCCGAGCCGAGCGCGAGGGCCGGCTGACGAGTCGCACGATCGCGGCGATCTACCACCCCGTGGGCGCCGACGGCGACTTCCGCAAGCACATCACGGAGGCGATCCGCGAGACCCCGCAGCACGAGCGCTTCAAGCTCGGACCCGTGAAGCTCTACGCCGACGACGTGATCGAGCCGCACACGGCGGCCATGCTCGAGGACTACGCCAACCGCCCCGGGCACCGCGGCCACCCGAGCCTCGAGCCCACCGAGTTCACGAGGCTGTTCGTCGAGCTCGACCGCCTGGGCTACCAGGTGCACACCCACGCGACCGGCGACTGGGGCAATCGCCTCACCCTCGACTCGATCGAGGCCGCGCAGCGGGCGAACGGCCGCACCGACACCCGCCACGGCATCGTGCACGTCGAGTGCCTCTCGCCCGAGGATCTGCCGCGCTTCCGCGAGCTCGGCGTCGTCGCCGCGATGCAGCCCCGCCACGCCTCGCCCGACCTCGTGGCCGGCACCTGGATGGAGAACGTCGGCGAGGCCCGGTGGGATCGCGCCTGGCGCTTCCGCTCGATGGTCGAGTCGGGCGCCCGGGTCACGTTCTCGAGCGACTGGCAGGTGGGCGAGATGGACCCGCTCGTCGGGTTCTACAGCGCCATGACCCGCGCCGGCCTCGACGGTTCGCAGACCTGGACCCCCGACGAACGCCTGGGCCTCGACGCCACCATCCGGGCGTACACCCGCGGCGGCGCGGAGGCGTTCCACCACGAGGACGCGCTCGGCATGCTCCGCGAGGGCTACCTCGCCGACCTCGTCGTGTGGTCGGGCGATCTCTACGGCATGGAGCCCGCCGAGATCCTCGAGCAGCGCGCCGACCTGACGATCGTCGGCGGCGAGGCGATCCACGACGCCCGGGGCGAGCTCGGCGGCGCGCCCGCCGCCGCCCGGGTGCAGGATCCGGCCGGCGACGGCCAGACCTGCAGCGAGCCCTCCGCCGACCACCACTGCCACACCCACTGAGAGAGGCCCCCTCGATGTCAACGCTGCCATCCCGTTCCTCCGTCGCCGTCGGCGACGACCAGATCGCCCACGCGGTCGCGCACGACGAGGGCCGGCTCAAGCGCACACTGAAGCTGCGCCACCTCGTCTTCATCGGTCTCGCCTACATGGCGCCGCTCGCGGTCTTCGACATGTTCGGGATCGTCGCGGCCGAGACCGACGGTCACGTGCCGCTGGCGTACCTCGTGGTGATGGTCGCCGTGCTGTTCACGGCGTTCAGCTACTCGCGGATGGTCCGATTCTTCCCGATCGCGGGATCCGCCTACACCTACGCCAAGGAGGCGATCAACGCGCACCTCGGCTTCCTCGTGGGCTGGGCGGCGACGCTCGACTACTTGCTGCTGCCGATGATCAACGCGATCCTCTCGGGGATCTACATGGGGGCCGTCTTCCCCGACGTGCCGTTCTGGGTCTGGGTCGCCCTCACGATCGCGATCTGCACCGGCCTGAACCTCGTGGGCGTAAAGCTGGCGGCGAGCATGAACGTGCTGCTCGTCTCGATCCAGCTGGTCGTCGCGGTCGTCTTCGTGGTGCTGACGGTCGTCAACATCGTGAACGGGGCGAACGGGGCCGAGTTCACCATCCGACCGTTCTTCTCGAACGACATCCAGGTGACCGCGATCGCCGCGGGCGCGGCGATCCTCGCGCTCTCCTTCCTCGGATTCGACGCGGTGTCGACGCTCGCCGAGGAGGCCGAGAAGCCCGAGCGGGACATCCCGCGTGCGATCTTCATCATCATCGGCGTCGCCGGCCTGTTCTTCGTGACGGTCACGTACGTCATGCAGGTGCTGTTCCCCGACGTGACCCAGCTCGAGGACATCGTGGGGGCCTCGCCCGAGATCGCGAAGTACATCGGCGGGGCCGCGTTCCAGGCGATCTTCGTCGGCGGCTACATGATGGCGGTGCTCGGATGCGGCATCACCCAGCAGATGAGCGCGGCGCGACTGCTCTACGCGATGGGCCGGGACGGCGCACTGCCGCGGCGGCTCTTCGGCCGGGTGGACTCCCGCAGCGGCGTGCCCGTCGTGAACGTGCTGATCGTCGCAGCGATCGCGCTGACCGCGCTCTTCGTCGACCTCGACCAGGCGGCCTCGATGATCAACTTCGGGGCCTTCATCGCGTTCACCTTCGTCAACCTCTCGGTGATCTTCGTGTTCTTCCGCTTCCTCAGGCGCCGCAGCGCGGGCGCGTGGATCGGCTTCGTGCTCGTGCCGGGGGTCGGCGTCGCGATCAACGTGTGGCTCTGGTTCAGCCTCGACGGCGTCTCGATGCTGATCGGCGGCATCTGGCTGGTGCTCGGGTTCGTGTATCTGCTCGCGAAGACGCGGGGGTTCCGGTCGGCCGCGCCCGACCTCACGGGGCCGATCAACATCGGCATGTACGAGTAGTCGTCGCGCGCGCGGCGGGAGACGCGAGCCTGCCGGGACTCGAGGAGGCCTCTCCGGAGGGTGCCCCGGAGATCACGAAGGGCCGGGATCGAGCGAGTCGATCCCGGCCCTTCGCCGGCCGCCGGCGGTCTGCTGCCGCGGCGCGATTCAGCCGGCGTAGGTGTCGACTCCGAGCACCTTGACCTCGATCTGCTTGCCGTTGGGCGCCGCGTAGCTGGCGCTCTCGCCGATCTTGAGGCCGAGGATCGCGGCGCCCAGCGGGCTCTCCGCGCTGTAGACGTCGAGATCGGAGCCGTCGGCCAGCTCGCGGTTGCCGAGCAGGAAGCGCTCCTCGTCGCCGAAGATCTCGGCCGTGATCACGGTGCCGATCTCGACGACGCCGCTCGCCTTGGGCGCCTCGGCGACGGTGGCGTGCTTCAGCAGCTCCTCCAGGTCGCGGATGCGGGCCTCCATCTTGCCCTGCTCGTCCTTCGCGGCGTGGTAGCCGCCGTTCTCCTTGAGGTCGCCCTCTTCGCGGGCGGCCTCGATGCGGGCGGCGATCTCGCGCCGGCCGGGGCCGCTCAGCTCGTCGAGCTCAGCCTTGAGCCGGTCGTAGGCGTCCTGGGTCAGCCAGGTCTGGGACGTCTCAGCCATGCTGGATCCTTCTCTCGGGGTGCGCGCGGCGGTCCGCGCGAGTACGTGCGCCCCGCCCGGAGACGCCGATGCGGGGATGTACAGAACGCCCCGACTCAGCAGGGCGCGGTCATCAGACTATCAGCCCTCGAGCGCCCAGCAGTCGCGGACGTGCCCCGTGGCGGCGCGGTTGGTGGTGACGAGCGTCGTCGTCACCCGGCTGCTGTGCCGCTCCGAAGCCGGCACCTCGACGACGCTCCAGCCGACCGTGGCCTTCGACGCGTTCTGCGCCTCGACCGCGCAGGCGACCGCCGTGCCGGCGGGCGCCGTCACCTCGAAGCGGACCTCCACCTCACCGTCGCCGTGGATCGTGCGGCCGATGTCCTGGAAGCCGATCGCGCTGCCCTGCTGCCAGCCGCCGAACGCGAGGAAGGCGCCCCCGCCGATGGCGAGGAGGGCGACCGCGGTCCAGGCGATCCGTCGATCGACGCCGCGCTGGCGACGCGTGCCGTAGCGCTCCTCGAGGGTGCGCGACGCCTCGTCGGGCGCAGCGGCCGTCTCGGGCACGGGATCCTCCGAACTCGGGCAACTAGACTGTGTGCCCGAGTGCCAGCGTAGCGGGAAGGCCCGGGAGGCACGTGTGAAAGGACACCGATGACGTTCAGATTGATCGCGGTGCACGCGCACCCCGACGACGAGTCGAGCAAGGGGGCCGCCACCTACGCGCACTATCTCGACCAGGGCGCCGAGGTGCTCATCGTGAGCTGCACCGGCGGCGAGCGCGGCGACGTGCTGAACGAGCTCGTGGCCCGCGACCCGAAGAGCCGGCGCGACCTGCCCGGCCTCCGGCGCGAGGAGATGTCCCGCGCCCGCGAGATCATCGGCTTCGAGCACCGCTGGCTGGGCTACCAGGATTCGGGCCTGCCGGCGGAGGGGGAGGGCGTTCCGCCCGGGTCCTTCGCGGCGATCCCCATCGAGATCTCGGCCGAGGCGCTCGTGCGCGTGGTGCGGGAGTTCCGGCCCCACGTCATGATCACCTACAACGAGCAGGGCGGCTACCCCCACCCCGATCACATCCGCTGCCACGAGATCAGCCGGCACGCGTGGGAGGTCTCGGGCGACGCGGAGTCGTACCCCGACGCAGGCGAGCCGTGGGTCATCAAGAAGATGTACTACGAGGAGATCTTCAACTCGGAGCGGGTGCGCACCGTGTACCAGTGGATGCTCGATCAGGATCCCGAGTCGCCGCTCATCGAGCAGTTCGCCGAGATCCACGAGCGGATGGACCGCCGCGGCTACCACGGCACCGCGAAGATCGACGTGGGGCGCTTCTTCGATCGCCGCGACGAGGCGCTGCGTGCGCACGCGAGCCAGGTGCCGCCCGACAGCCCGTTCTTCTTCTGGCCGAACGAGATGCAGCGCCAGGCCTGGCCGTTCGAGGACTACCGGCTCGCCGCATCGCGCGTCGCGACCAGCGAGTTCGAGGCCGATCTGTTTCAGGGAATAGAGGAGGAGACCTCGTGACATTCGCCGCCGCCGCGCTCTTCGCGGCCGAGGACGCCCAGTTCGACCCCGACACGGTGTCGCCGGGGGCGGTGGGCTTCCTGATGACGGGCCTGCTGGCCGTCGCCGTCATCCTGCTCGGCGTCAACCTGGTGCGTCGTCTGCGCCGCAGCCAGTACCGCGCCGAGATCCGGGAGGAGCTGGAGGCCGAGCTCGCCGCGCGGGACGCCGAGGAGGTGCGAGAGACCGGCGAGGCGCGAGGCGCCGACGGGGGATCTCCCGACGCCGGCCCGCAGGGACGTCCCGAGACCGGCGACGAGCCCCGGAGTTAGGCCGTGATCGCGGCCGACCCCGGCAGGGTGCTCGCCGAGGTCTTCGGGTACGACTCGTTCCGCGGTGAGCAGGAGGCGATCGTCCGCCACGTGATCGCGGGCGGCGACGCCGTCGTGCTCATGCCGACGGGCGGCGGCAAGTCGATCTGCTACCAGATCCCCGCCCTCTGCCGCGAGGGCACGGGGATCGTGCTCTCGCCGCTCGTCGCGCTCATGCACGACCAGGTCGCCGCGCTGCGCCTCGTCGGGGTGCGCGCGGCCGCGCTGAACTCGGCCATGGACCCGGCCGAGCGGCAGCGGGTCGCCGCGGCCTACCGCGCGGGCGAGCTCGACGTGCTCTACCTGGCGCCCGAGCGGCTCTCCGCTCCCGGCACGGTCGAGCTGCTGGACGAGGGGCGGATCGCGCTCTTCGCGATCGACGAGGCGCACTGCGTGTCGCAGTGGGGCCACGACTTCCGGCCCGACTACCTGCGTCTCGGAGCGCTCGCCGAGCGCTGGCCCGAGGTGCCCCGGATCGCGCTCACCGCCACCGCGACGCCCGAGACGCATCGCGAGATCACGGAGCGCCTCCACCTCGAGCGCGCCCGGCACTTCGTGTCGAGCTTCGACCGCCCGAACATCCGCTACCGGATCGAGCCGAAGGGCCAGGTGCGGAAGCAGCTGATCGACTTCATCCGGGGCGAGCACTCGGGGGAGGCGGGGATCGTCTACGCCCTGAGCCGGAAGCGCGTGGAGCAGACCGCCGCCGCGCTGCGGGACGCCGGGATCGACGCCGTGGCCTACCACGCGGGCCTCCCCGCCGAGGAGCGCCTCGAGGCGCAGACCCGGTTCCTGCGCGAGGACGGCGTCGTGGTGGTCGCCACGATCGCCTTCGGCATGGGCATCGACAAACCCGACGTGCGCTTCGTCGCGCACATCGACCTGCCCAAGTCGGTGGAGGGGTACTACCAGGAGACCGGCCGCGCGGGCCGCGACGGCCTGCCGTCGGAGGCCTGGATGGCCTACGGTCTGGCCGACGTCGTGCAGCAGCGGCAGTTCATCGAGGGCGGCGGGGGCGACCAGGCAGCCCAGGCGAGCCAGCTGCGGCACCTGAACCAGATGCTCGCGCTCTGCGAGTCGACGTCGTGCCGCCGGGTCTTCCTGCTGCGCTACTTCGGCGAGTCGAGGGAGGAGGCGTGCGGCAACTGCGACGTCTGCCTGAACCCGCCAAGGTTGTGGGACGCCACGGTTCCCGCGCAGAAGCTGCTGTCGACGATCATCCGCACGGGGCGCGAGCGCGGCAGGACCTATGCGGCCGGCCAGCACATCGACGTGCTGCGCGGGGTGGGGTCGGAGCGCGTCACCCAGATGCGGCTCGACGAGCTCAGCACCTGGGGCATCGGCACCGACCTCTCCGTGCAGCAGTGGCGCGGGATCGTGCGGCACCTGCTCGCGACCGGACTGCTCGAGAGCCAGGGCGAGTACGGGGTGCTGGTGCCGACCGAGGCGGCGAACGCGGTGCTGCGGGGCCAGGCCGAGGTGCACATGCGCGAGGAGGTGCTGCAGCGCGCCGGCGGGCGCGGTGCGCGCGGCGAGAGCGGCGCGCCGAAGCGCTCCGCGGCCGCGGCCGACCTGACGCCGGAGCAGGCCGAGCTGTTCGAGCGGCTGCGGGCCTGGCGGGCGTCCGAGGCGAGGAAGCAGGGGGTGCCGGGCTACGTCGTGTTCAACGACGCGACGCTCGCGGCCCTCGCGGTGCACCGGCCCGCGCGGCCGCAGGAGCTCACCGAGATCTCGGGCATCGGGCAGGTGAAGCTCGACCGCTACGGGGAGGCCGTGCTCGAGGTGCTCGCCGCGGGGTGACCCCGCCCCGCCGTCTGCTGCTCGGCCCGAGGGGGCGATCGGACCCTGGACTGAGCGGGCTACGGCACTCGGAGGAGCGGCGGGCGCGGCCCCTCGAGCCGGGCGATCGACACCTTCACCTCCGTGAGGTCAGCGGCGAGGATGCGCACGTCGTCGCGCACCTCCTTGATCTCCTCGCGCACGGCTGTGAACTCCTCGCGCACGGTCCGGAACTCCTCGCGGACGGCTGTGAACTCCTCGCGCACCTGTTCGAACTGCCGATCCACCTGCTCGAACCGCCGATCCACCTGCTCGAAGCGCTTGTCCACCTGTTCGAACTGCCGATCCACCTGTTCGAAGCGCTTGTCCAATCGCGCCTCGAGCCCTCGCTGCAGCCTCCACTGGCCCGCGAAGATCGCCGCGACGGCGGTGAACACCGCGACGATCGTGGCGATGACTTCGGGGGACATGTGCATGCCTCGATTCTCGTTGCGCTCCCGGCGGTGTGCAAGCGACGCTACCCGAGACGCATGCTGCGCGGTCAAGCCCGGAGTGGAGGGTGTGGAGAACTCGGCGGCAGGCGGGGCCTGCGAGCGAGGACGCCCTTACCGCAGGAAGACGGGGTCGAGGGCGACGAGCAGCGCCGCCGTCCAGTGGCACATGAACGCGAGCACCGTGAGCGTGTGGAAGATCTCGTGGAAGCCGAACACGCCGGGGACCGGGTTCGGGCGCTTCATCCCGTACACGACGGAGCCCGCCGTGTAGAGCAGGCCCCCGACGACCACGAGCACCATGCTCGCCGGGTTGGCGTGGTAGATGTCGACGACGTACATGACGGCGGCCCAGCCGAGCAGCACGTAGAGCGGCACGTAGAGCCATCGCGGCGAGCCGATCCAGAAGACGCGGAACCCGATCCCGAGCAGTGCCCCGGCCCACACGAGCACCAGCAGCAGGACGCCCTTGTCGGACGGCAGCGCGAGCAGCGCGATGGGCGTGTAGGTGCCGGCGATGAGTAGGAAGATGTTGGCGTGATCGAGGCGCCTGAACACCTGCTTCGTACTCGGCTTCCAGTTGAAGCGGTGGTAGAGGGCCGAGACGCCGAAGAGCAGCATGCTCGAGAGCATGAAGACCGCCGACGCCCACTTGGCGACCGCGCCGTGCGCGAGGCAGATGAGCACGATGCCGGCCGCCACGGCCACGGGGAATGTGCCGGCGTGGATCCAGCCCCGCCACCGCGGCTTCACCTCGGCCGGAACCTCCGCCCGGTGCCCGGCAGGATGGTCGAGGGCGTCCTCGAGCAGCGGAATGGAGAGCCGGTCCGGCTCGGGGAGCGGGCGGTCGCGGTGAGCCGGAGCGCCTGCTGGGTCGGAGGATCCGCTTCCCTGCTGCATCATCTTCCGAGTCTACGTTCGCAGGCTGGGAGTGTCGGCATATGCCCGGCGGGCGGGCCGAGCGCGTCCGGCGGGCGGGCCGGGCGCCCCCGGCGGCGGATGCGCCCCCGGCGGGCGCGCCCGGAGGATGCGGCCGGGAGCGTCCCGCCCGTTACACTCTCAGAGTGCCACCCGAACAGAAGACCTCGACGCCCGGGCCGCTGTACCGCCTGTACCAGCGGCGCCTGCGCCGGGAGATCGATCACGCCGGGGTGCCGCACCACATCGCCGTGATCGTCGACGGCAACCGCCGCTGGGCGAAGCAGCGGCTGCAGGAGCGCGCCTCCTTCGGGCACCGCGCCGGAGCCCGGAAGGTGCCGGAGTTCCTGGGGTGGTCGGAGGAGGCGGGGATCGACGTCGTCACCCTGTACCTGCTCTCCGCCGACAACCTGCAGGCCAGGGATCGCCAGGAACTCGAGGACCTGTTCGGGATCATCGCGGAGCTCGCGTGCCTGCTCGCCGACAATCCGCGGTGGCGCGTGAAACACGTGGGGGCGACCGAGGGGCTCTCGGAGGAGCTCATCGCGGCGCTGCGCGACGCCGAGGAGCGCACGGCCGAGCACGAGGGGCTGCACGTCAACCTCGCCGTCGGCTACGGCGGGCGGAGCGAGATCACGGCGGCGGTGCGCAGCGTGATCTCCGAGCATCAGGCGGCCGGAGGCACGATCGACACCCTCGCCGAGCGCCTCACGCCCGAGACCATCGGCGAGCACCTCTGGACGCGCGGGCAGGCGGACCCCGACCTGGTGATCCGCACGTCGGGGGAGCAGCGGCTCTCCGACTTCATGATCTGGCAGTCGGCGCACTCGGAGTTCTACTTCGTCGAGGCCCTCTATCCTGACCTGCGTGAGGTCGACTTCCTGCGCGCGCTGCGGGTCTACTCCTCCCGCCAGCGCCGGCTCGGAGGATAGTCTGGCCGCATGGTGACCGGGTCGAGTCGAGCAGCTGAGACGGTGCTGCGCGCCGACGCGATGCTCACCCCGGACGGTCCGGTGCCGGACGCCGAGCTCGCCTTCGGCCCCGACGGCCGGATCGCCTACGCCGGCCGGGCGAGGGCGGGGTCGGTCGTCTCGCACGACCTGCGGGGCCACGCGCTCATGCCCGGCCTCGTCAACGGGCACACCCACTCGGCGATGACGCTGCAGCGGGGCGTCTCCGACGACGACGGCTTCATGCCGTGGCTCTCAGCGGTGCAGGCCATGGAGCAGCACCTCACCCGCGACGACGTCGAAGCCGGGCTGCAGCTGGCCCTCGTCGAGATGATCGCGAGCGGCACGACCGCGTTCGCCGACATGTACCACTGGGACGTCGGGCTGCTCGACCTGGTGCGGGAGAGCGGGATGCGCGTGCTCGCCGCTCCCGCGACCTTCGCGCCCGACCGCGTCGGCTTCCCGGGGGTCAGCCCCATGAACGGCGCGGAGACGACCGCGTTCACGGAGGAGCTCGCCGAGCGCTTCGCGGGCGACCCGCAGATCAGGATCGCCTACGGCCCCCACGCCCCCTACACGTGCCCTCCCGGGTTCCTGCGGGACCTCGCCGAGCGCTCGCGGCGCACCGGGATCCCGATCCACATCCACCTCTCGGAATCGGCGGCGGAGATTCGGGAGATCGGGGATCGCCACGGCGTGCGTCCGGTGGGGCATCTGAACGAGCTGGGGCTGCTCGGGGCCGGCGGGGGCGGTGCGTCCCGGGCACGACTGCTCGCCGCGCACTGCGTCCACCTGGAGGACGCGGAGATCGCCCTGCTCGCGGCGAGCGGAGCCGCCGTGAGCCACAACCCCGTCTCGAACCTGAAGCTGGGCACCGGGATCGCCCGACTGCCCGAGATGGTCTCGGCGGGGATCCGCCTGACGCTCGGCACGGACTCCGTGGCGAGCAACAACTCGCTCGACCTGTTCGAGGAGATCAAGCTCGCGACCGTGCTGCACCGCGGGGCGAGACAGGACGCCGCGGCCGTGCGCGCCGCCGACGTGCTCGACATCGCGACCCGGCGGGGCGCCGAGGCGATCGGCTTCCCGGAGACGGGGAGCCTCGAGGTCGGGCGGCGGGCCGACGTGATCGCGCTCGACGTACGGGGCGCGGGGGCCGCTCCGTTCGCCCCGGAGACGCTCGTCTCCCATCTGGGGTTCACGGCGCGCGGCGCCGACGTGCGCCACGTCTTCATCGGCGGCCGGCACGTCTACGCCGAGGGCCGGCACCTCACCCTCGATGCGGCAGCCGTCGTGACCCGGGCCTCCCGGGCCGCCGAGCGGCTGCGCGCCGCGGCGGCGGCTCGAGGCTGAGGATCGCGGCCGGGGCTCGCGACACCACGCCGGCGCGCGACACGACGCCGGCGCGCGACACGACGCCGGCGAGCGCCACGGCGCGGGATCTCCCGGATGTCCTCGGACAGCTCCTCGGGGAGGTCGGCGAACACCCGCGCCTGGGTGCGGGCCCCGCAGCGGTAGGGCACCGCCTCGAACTCGACGTATACGGCTCGTTCCGCGTCAGCGGGATCAGGCGATCCGGGAACGGTCGAACGCGTCCAGGCTGATGCCGCGGTCCAGCACCGCCTTCGCCCACTCCTTGGCGGAGAACAGGCTGTGGTCCCGGTAGTTGCCGCAGCTCACGGCGTCGGTGCCCGGCACGTCCTCCCAGGCCACGCGGTGGGCGAGATCCTCGAGCGACGACTTGATCGCCGCGGCGACCTCGGCGGGCTCGGGCTCGCCCCACGCGATGAGGTGGAAGCCCGTGCGGCAGCCGAAGGGCGAGATGTCGATGAGGCCGTCGAAGCGGGTGCGCAGCAGCGCCGCGAGCGTGTGCTCGATCGTGTGCAGCCCGCCCGTGGGGATCTCGGCCTCGTTGGGCTGCACCAGCCGGATGTCGTAGTTGGAGATCGCGTCGCCCTTCGGGCCGTGCTCGACGCCGATCAGGCGCACGTACGGCGCGCGCACCCTCGTGTGGTCCAGCGAGAAGCTCTCGACCTCCGCCAGTTCGACCTCGCCCATGGTGTGCTCCTCGTCTCGTGCTGTGCGGTGCCCGGGGGCTCTGCGTGCGCTCGTGCCGCGTGCGGCTGCCCCGGGCCGGGGGCGGCGCCCGCCCTGCGCGGGCATCCGCCTCCTCTACGGTAGCGTCACCCGGCCGCGCGGCGTCGCCGTGTTACGCGGCGACGGCCAGATCCTGCTGGGTCAGCGCGATCCGGGCGGCGGAGCCGGCCCGAGCGCGCTCGACCTGCACGTCCCACCCCTGGGAGGCGAGCCGGTCGAGGTCGCCCCGCGCCGCCTCGAGGCGGTCGGTCTCGACCAGGTACAGGGTCCGGCCAGCGGAGCGGTAGACGGAGCGGTGCCCGACCCAGGAGGGGACGTGCACGCCGCGCTCGCCGCCGAGCGCGTGGTAGGGGGTGTGCAGGGGCCGCGCCGGTCGCGCGGTCGCGGATGCGTTGATCGTGTGAGTCATGATGAGTCCTTTCGTGCCGCGCGGTATCGCGCGGTGCTGCGCGGGGTGCCGCGCGGTGCTTGCTGTGCGGGACCGTGCGCTTCCGCGCGGTTGATCCCCATGGTGGGGGCCGACGCGCGTCCGGTGCGCATGGTGCGCGCCTGCTCCCCGCGAGCTGCTGATCGGGCGCTCGAGCGCTCCGCCGCTGCTTCGGCGCGGGAGTTCGCGGCGCGCGGCAGCCGCGGCGCGGACGGGGTGCCCGCCGCCGTGAGCGGAGCCCGATCGGGGCCCCGCGAGCCGCTGCGATCCTGCTCCCGGTGGGGAACCCGCTCCCTTCGGTGGGTAGCGTCTGCAACGAGATCGCGCGTGCTCAGCCTCCCATTATACACATATGCAGGCGTGTTGCTAGTGTGGATCGGTCGCGTCGATCGGGCGCGCAGAACCGGAGGAAGACGTGACCGCTGAGAAGACGCTGCTGGTGTTCGCCCACGCCGACGAGGCGACGGCCTTCGGCGACGTGCCGCACGTGCTGACGGGCGTCGGCAAGGTGAACGCGGCCACGAGCCTCGCGAGCGAGCTCGCCGCGGGCGGAGTGGAGCGCGTCGTGGTGCTCGGCACCGCGGGCGTGGTCGCGGCCGGCCCGCGGCTCGACACCGTCTACCAGATCACCCGCGCCGTGCAGCACGACTTCTCGCTCCCGTCCCGCGAGCTGTGCCTCGGCGGCCCCGTCCTGCTGGACGAGGATCGGACCCTCGCGATCGCGACGGGCGACCTCTTCGTGCAGGACGACGCGCAGCGCGCCAGGATCGCCGCCCTCGGGGCGAGCCTCGTCGACATGGAGACCTACGCCTACGCGAGCGTGTGCGAGCGCTTCGGCGTGCCGCTGCAGGTGTTCAAGGTCCCCTCGGACTTCGCGGACAGCTCCACGACCGCCGAGGAGTGGGACACGGTGGTCTTCAGCAAGAGCGACCAGCTGCGGGCGTTCTGCGCCGCCGCGCTGCCGGAACTGCTGCCGTAGCGGAGCGGATCCCTCCCCGGAACCCCGGGGTTCCCCTCTCACCGGGATATTCGGAGCCTCGACCGCGCGAAGCGGGCTAGCCTGGCGCTGTAGCCGAGTTCGCCGGCGGCGGCCGCGGGGGACCCGGCGCCCGGCTCGCTCCAGCCGAAGGAACACAGGGGGGATCCGTGAACGGTCGGGAACCGCGCGTCAGCGTGATCATGCCGGTGTACAACTCCATGCCCTATCTCACGGGGACCATGGAGTCGCTGCTCGCCCAGGATCTGGGGGAGGGCGAGCTCGAGGTGATCGCGGTCGACGACGGTTCGACCGACGGCTCGGGGGAGGAGCTCGACCGGTTCGCCGTCGCCGACGGCCGCGTCACCGTCGTCCACCAGCCCAACAGCGGCTGGCCGGGCATGCCCCGGAACCGGGGCCTCGGCCTCGCTCGCGGCCGGTATCTCTTCTTCATGGACTCCGACGACACCATGGAGCCCGAGACGCTGCGGCGCCTCGCCGACATGGCCGACGCCGAGGGCATGGACGTCGTGATCCCGAGGATGGAGGGAACGGGCGGGCGCCTCGTGCAGTCGCTCTTCACCAAGCACCCCCACGGCGACGTCTCCATCGCCCGGGCGATGGAGACCCTCTCGCCGCAGAAGCTCTTCCGCCGAGACCTCGTCGAGGCTCACGCCCTGCGCTTCCCGGAGGGGCGGGTGCGCCTCGAGGACGGCATGTTCGTGACCCGCGCCTACCTGCTCGCCCGCAGGATCGGCATGTGGGCCGAGCACCCGCTCTACTACATCGCCCAGCGCGACGACGGGCAGAACATCTCCTCGCGCGACATCGACCCGGCGGGGTACGCGGGCTCCGTGAGGACGATCGCCGAGATCCTGCGCGAGCACGTGGAGGACCGGGACGAGGCGGACCGGCTCGTCTTCGAGCTCTTCCTGCGCAAGGGGCTGCGCTTCTACGCGCCCAAGCGCTGGCTGAAGATGAGCCCCGAGCGGCAGCGTCGCTGGATGGAGCTGCACCGCGAGTACCTGGCCGACCTGGTGCCGGCGGAGCTCGACCCCACCGCTCCGAAGCAGGCCGATCGGCTCAAGCTCGAACTGATCCGGGCCGGTGACGCGGCGGCGATGGACGCGGTCGTGCGCGCAGCCGTCGCGCTGGGGCACACGGCGACCCTGGTGGAGGTGCGGCCGATGCGGCGGACGCTCGAGCTCGTGGTCGCCGTCTCGGCCCGCGAGAACGCGTTCGCCGAGCAGCTCGCCGGCCCTCGCGCGGCGTGGAGGCGGGGTCTCGCCGGCGCGGCGCGGTCGCTTCTCGCGCCCCTGCTCGACCGCCGCAGGGGCCGGATCCTCTACCGGCGGATCGAGCGGGCGCTCTGGGGCGAGCAGCCGCTGACGCTGCAGCTGGCGGGCCGGGACCGGCCGAGCCCCGCGGTGCTCGCCGCGATCCTCGCCCCGGCGGGCGCGGGCACGGAGGGCTCGGCCGGCCTGCCGGCCGACGCGCCGCGCCGGAGCTTCATCGTGCCGGCGGCGACGCTCGGCCGGTACCGCGGGGACATCGCGGACGCCTGGACGGTGGCGCGCAGCGAGGACGGCGTGGACGGCAATCGCGAGCGGCTGCGGGCCGGGTGCGATCTGCCGCTCAAGGCGAGCGTCGGGCGCCGCCGCGTGCGCGTCTACGAGACGAACCAGGGCAACGCGAGCCTCGACGTCAGGAAGGGCTGAGGGACCGGTCCGCGCCGCGCCGCTCCTGGCCCGTGAGCCACGGGGACAACGGGGTGCGCAGGCCGATCAGTCCCACCGCAAGCGGGACGAGGAACGCGACGGCGAACACGACGACGCGCGGACCCGGCACGTCGAAGAACAGGGGATGGGCGAACACCACGGCGAGTGCGGGGAGCGCCAGCCAGGTGAGGCAGCGCGAGACCCGCCCCGCCGGGACGACGCGCTCGGCGACGAGCACGAGTGCGAAGGAGATCGCGACGGCGCACAGGAGCGAGAGGACGGGCGTGCCGTAATCGCCGGCCTTGATGTCGACGGGCGCCGAGACGTCGAAGAGGATGAGCGCCGCGCTCGCCGCGAGCAGGGCGATGCCCGTGAGGAGCGGTCGCGCGATCGACGACCGGAGGGAGCGGCACGCGGCGCCGGCGGCGAGCAGCACGAGGCACGGCACCGCGGAGGCGACGCTCAGGGGAGTCGCCGCGAGCTCCGGCCCCCAGAGATACCCCGAGGCCGTGCCCGCGAGGATCGCGGCCCACCGGGCCCACCCGGGCAGCCGCTCGAGGAGGCGGTATCCGAGCGTGGCGAAGAAGAGCACCGACACGAACCAGATCGTCGTGTAGGGCTGGGTCGCGCCGGCCCCTCCGTAGAGCCCGGCCGCGACGTCGCCGGAGACGTCCTCGCCGGCCGCGATCCCGAACGCGACGAGGCAGACGGTGAGGATCGCGAGCCAGGCGACGTACGGGCGTCCGAGCGATCGGAGCCGGGATCGGAGCTCGGCCCCGACCGCCCGGCCGGGCTTCCACAGGTAGCCGCTCAGGAAGAAGAAGACGGGGACGTGCCAGGTGTAGAGCAGCTTCGCCGTGTTGTCGTACCCCCAGATGTGGCCGGCGACGATGGCGACGACGCTGAGCAGGCGCACGGCGTCGATGGCGCCCGAGCGCTCCTTGCCGGAGCGCTCCGCGCGCCCCTCCGGCCCACCGCCCGAGCTTCGAAGTTCTCCCCGTCTCCCCATACGGACACGGGACTCTATCACGGCGCTGTGGGACCGGGCCCGGGCGCGGGCGGGAGGCGCGACGAGGAGGCGGCGATCAGCCGCGCACCGGCAGAATGGGGGCATGCAGAAACCACGCCGGCGGCTCCTGGCGTCCGTGCGCCGGGCCCTCCACGCGGATGCCCGGAGCGCCACCCCCACGGAGGCCCTCGCCGTCGTGGACGACGGCACGGCCGTGCGGGTGCTCGACCTCGCCATGCGGATCGCGGAATCGATGCTCGGCGTCGGCGCCTCGGCCCACGAGGTCACCCTCGCGGCGACCCGGGTGGCGGAGCACTACGGGCTGAACCCGACGCACGTCGACGTGACCTACAATTCGATCACCGCCTCGTTCCACCGCAGCGGGGAGGACCGGCCGATCACGCTGCTGCGCGTGGTGCGGCAGGCGGTGACCGACCACGCGAAGCTGCAGCGGCTCCAGGCGCTGGTGACCGACATCGGCGACGGGCTGCCGCTCGAGGAGGCCCGCGCCGAGTACCGGCTGATCAGGCGGACCCCCTTCCTCTACCGGCCCGTCGTCGTGATCGTCTCCCGAGCGCTGCTCGCCGTCGGGGTCGCGGTGATGTTCGGCGCCTCGCCCACGATCCTCGGGGCCACCTTCGCCGCCGCGCTCGCCGCCGCGGCGACCCAGGCCTGGCTCATGCGGCTGCGGGTGCCGTCCTTCTTCAGCCAGATCGCCGGAGCGCTGGTGATCACGCTCGTCGCGGTCGCGGTGTCCGAGCTGGCGAAGCTCGGGATCGGGCCGTTCGAGGACGTGCGCCCCTCGGTGATCGTGGCGTCGGGCATCGTGATGATGTTCGCCGGCATGACCGTCGTGGGCGCCGCTCAGGACGCCATCGACGGCTTCGCCCTGACCGCAGGCGGGCGGATCCTCGAGCTCATCATGCAGACCCTCGGCGTGGTCATCGGCATCGTCGTCGGGCTCGGGCTCACCCGGCTGTTCGGGCTCAGCATCGACCTGCCGCAGCACGCGCAGCAGTTCGCCGGGCCGGGCCACCAGCTCGTCGGGGCGGTCGTCGCGGCGGTCGCGGTGGCGCTGCTGAACGGCGGCGGCGCCCGGATCCTCGCGGTCAGCGCCGTACTCAGCGCCATCGCGATGCTCGGCCACTTCCTCAGCATCGGGGTCGGGATCGAGGAGGCCGCCGCGAGCGGCATCGGAGCGCTGGTGGCGAGCTTCGTCGGCACGCTGGTCGCGCATCGGCTCCACGTCCCGTCGGTCGCGGTCACCACCGCGGCGATCATCCCGCTCGTGCCGGGCGGCGCCGTGTTCCGAGGGCTGCTGGCCCTCGCCCAGTCGGACGGCTCGGTGCCCGTCCTCATGACCGGGGCCGGTGCCCTGGTGCTCGCCGGCATGATCGGCGTGGGGCTCGCGGTGGGCGCGTCCCTCGGCCTGTACCTCGGCACGCCCGTCCGGGCGACGCTCGACGGCGTCGTGCGGTCCCGGATGCGCGCGGGGCGCTGACGCGACGGCCCGGGTATGCCCGGGCCGGGGAGTTTGACGCTGATCGTGTCGGTGCGCCAGACTTCTCGCAAGCGGGCAATCGCCTCGGACCGGATCCGGCGCAGACGCTCGAGGCCGCGACACGAGGTGGTGTGGGCAGATGGTCGATGTCGGTCAGAATGCGGGTTCGGGAGTGCTGCCCACGCCTCCGATATCGCGGGTGGTGATGATCGCGGCGGCGGCCGCGATGGGTGGCTTCCTCTTCGGCTTCGACACGGCCGTGATCAACGGCGCAGTCGGCGCCGTCGGCAAGTGGAGCGGGGCCGGGCCCCTGCTCCTCGGCTTCTCGGTCGCGAGCGCGCTCATCGCCTGCGCGATCGGCGCGTGGTTCGCGGGGCCGCTCGCCGCCAGGTTCGGCCGCATCCGCGTGATGCAGGTCGCCGCGGCCGTGTTCTTCATCTCGGCGCTGGGATCTGGCCTCGCGTGGGACATCTGGTCGCTGACGGTGTTCCGCTTCGTCGGGGGCTTCGGCGTCGGCGCCGCCAGCGTGATCGCCCCGGCGTACATCGCCGAGGTCTCTCCCGCGAATGTCCGCGGTCGCCTCGGGTCGCTGCAGCAGCTCGCGATCGTGGTCGGCATCTTCGTCTCCCTGCTCAGCAACTACGCGCTCGCCCAGGCCGCCGGCGGCGCCGGCAGCGTGCTCTGGCTCGGGCTCGAGGCGTGGCGATGGATGTTCATGGCGGAGTGCCTGCCGGCGGTGATCTACGGCCTCCTGGCCTTCAGGATCCCCGAATCGCCGCGATTCCTGGTGGGGAAGGGGCGCACGGAGGAGGCCGAGCGGATCCTCGAGCACTACGTCGGCGGCACCCCGACGGAGAAGATCAAGGAGATCCGCGCGACCCTCGACTTCGAGGCGACGCAGTCGATCACCGTCATCAAGGGGCCCCGCTTCGGGCTCGCGCCGATCGTCTGGATCGGGATCCTGCTCTCCCTGTTCCAGCAGCTGGTCGGCATCAACGTCATCTTCTACTACTCGACGATGCTCTGGGAGGCGGTCGGCTTCGACGAGTCCGACGCGCTGCTCACCGGCGTCATCACCTCGGTGGTGAACATCGCGACGACGATCGTGGCGATCCTGCTGGTCGACAAGATCGGGCGCAAGCCGCTGCTCGTCATCGGCTCCGTCGGCATGGCCATCACCCTGGGCACGATGGCCTACATCTTCGGCACGGCGCCCACCGAGATGGTCGGCGGCGAGGTGCAGCCGGTGCTCTCGGACGCCGCGGGCGTCGTGGCGGTGCTGGCGGCGAACCTCTACGTCGTGTTCTTCGGGGTCAGCTGGGGGCCGGTGGTGTGGGTGCTGCTCGGCGAGATGTTCAACAACCGCATCCGCGCCTACGCGATCTCGGTGGCCGCGGCCGCGCAGTGGGCGGCGAACTTCCTCGTGTCGATCACCTTCCCGCCGCTCGCCGATGCCGGCCTCGGACTGGCCTACGGCCTCTACACGGCGATGGCGGTCCTGTCGCTGTTCTTCGTGTGGAAGTTCGTCCGCGAGACCCGCGGGCGCGAGCTCGAGTCGATGGAGTAGCGCCGGTGCGCGTGAGCGATCCCACCGCGACCCGCTTCACCGGGCGCTTCGTCCGCACCGACCGCGACCCCGAGGACCCCGCCTCGCTGGCCGAGGCGATGCTCGTCGAGAACGGCCGCATCGCGGCGCTCGGATCCCGCGACGAGGTGCCCGCGCAGCGGGGCGTCGACGACGTCGACCTGGGGGAGGGATGGGCCGTGCCCGGCCTCATCGAACCCCACGGCCACCCCTCGGAGGCGGCCGTGCAGCTCAGCGACGCCGTCGTGGACATCCGACCGGTGGTGATCGGGACTGCCGACGGCGTGTGGCAGCGCATCCGCGCCGCCCTCGCGGCGGGGCCCGAGCGGGTGCTCGCGAACGGCTGGGATCCGCTGCTGCAGCGGGGCCTCGCGGCGCCGACGATCCGGGATCTCGACGCGCTGGCGGGCGACACCCCGCTCGTCATCGTCCACAACTCCGGGCACTCGCTCTACTTCAACACCGCCGCGGCCCGCGAGGCGGGGATCGACCGCGACACCCCGGATCCCGCGGGCGCCTCCTTCGGCCGCGACGCGTCGGGCGAGCTCGACGGCGTCGCACTGGAGGCGGCCGCCGTCTTCCGCGTCGCGGGCCCCGCCATGCAGGCCGCGGAGGCGCGCCTGCCCGAACTCATGGCCTCCTATCTCGGCGGCCTGCGGCGAAGCGGGATCACGACGGTGGGCGACCTCTCGTGGTCGCGCCCGCTCGACGCCGTCATCCGCGGCCTCCAGGAGAGCGGGAGCCTGTCCGTGCGCCTGCGCACCTACGAGATGTCGAAGCCGGGCGGGCGGCCCGGCGTCGAGCTGCGCAACGGCGACGCCCGGCTGCGGCAGGTCGGCGTGAAGGTCTGGTCGGACGGCTCGCCCTGGGTCGGCAACATCGCCACGTCCTTCCCCTACCTCGACACCCCCGCGACCCGTGCGCTCGGGCTGGGGCCGCACCACGTCGGCCGCGCGAACTACACGACCGATCAGCTCATCGAGATCGGCGGGCAGTACGCGGGCGACGGGTGGCAGCTCGCCTGCCACTCGCACGGCGACGTGGCGATCGACAGCACGCTCGACGCCTACGAAGAGCTGATCGGGCGCTTCGGGCTGGGCGATCACCGCTTCAGGGTCGAGCACTGCGGCCTGATGACCCCCGAGCAGTTCCGCCGGGCGAGCCGCCTCGGCGTCACCGTGAGCCTCTTCGTGGACCACATCACCTACTGGGGCGACGTGCTCGTCGACGATCTCTTCGGCCCGCGCGGAGCGGCCTGGGCCGACGCCGGGGCGGCGTTCGCGGCCGGGCACCGGGCCACGTTCCACAACGACGGCACGGTGACGCCGTGCGAACCGCTGCGCAACATGGCCGTCGCCGAGACGCGCACCTCGCGCACCGGCCGGCACCTCGACGGCGGCACCCCCGCGGCGCGAGCCGACACCCTGCGGGCCCACACCGCGAACGCCGCGTGGCAGCTGCGCAGCGAGCACGAGATCGGCGCGCTCTCGCCGGGTCTCTACGCCGACTTCACGGTGCTCGACGTGGACCCGCGCGCGGTCGGACCGGAGGCCCTCGCCTCGGGCCGGGTGCTCGCGACCGCCGTGGACGGCGTGCTCGAGTAGGGGCGCCGGGAGTGCCGGCGCCCCATCGGGATCGGGGCCGGATCCCCGTCGGCGGTCAGTCGTCGAGGTCCGTCGACAAGACCCCGAGGTCGGCGTCGAGCGCCACCTCGACCTCGCGGTCGGCGTCGAGGCGCACGGTGACCTCCGAGGCGACGCCGCGATCATCGGAGGAGGAGACGGAGTCGACCCTCCCGTCGGCGCCGTCGGAGACGCGCGACGCCTCTTCGAGCGCGGCCGCGACGATCCGATCGAGGCCGTCGAGGTCGAGGGCGGGATCCCGCGTCGTGTCCGAGTCGTCGCGGTCGATGAGCTCGGCCTCGCCCCCGTCGGCGGGGACGAAGACGTCGGTCTCGGTGCCGCCGCTCAGCAGCACCTCGACCTCGTAGCCTCCCGCCTCGACGTCGATCGAGGTCGCCCCGGCGCCGTCGACGGCGGCGATCGCCGCCTCGGCCGCGTCGCGCAGGGCGGCGCCGTCGGAGGCCGGGAGCGATGCGCCCGGCCCGGCGTCCTGCCCGAGGCCATCGCGATCGTCCGCGAGGTCGCCGCGATCGTCCGCGTCGTCGCCGCGGTCGGCGTCGCGATCCGCGCGATCGCCGTCGTCTGCGCGCGCAGCGCGGTCGGCCGCCGCCGCGGGGGAGTCATCGCGATCGTCGGCGATCTCCATGCCGATCGCGAGGCCGCCGCCCGCGAGCAGCAGGGCCGCTCCGACCCCGATGCCGATGATCGCCGGGCGGCCGAGCCGGCGCTTCGATGTCGCGGGGGGCGCCGGGGGCGCCGGGGCGGTTCCGTCGGCCGGGACCCCGCCGTGCTCCCGGTACTGGTGGTCGTCGGTGGGCTTCTCGTCGGTGGGCTTCTCGTTCTCGTTCATGCGTCCAGCCTCTCGCGCGGGTGCTGAAGCGCTTCTGAAGCCGGCTGAAGAACGCTTCAGGAATCCGACGCGGCGGGCAGCACCAGGGTGAACACCGCGCCTCCGCTCTCGCCGGAGCCGACCGACACGGCACCGCCGTGGGCGAGCGCCACCTCGCGGACGATCGCGAGGCCGAGCCCGCTGCCGCCCGCATCGCGGGCCCGCCCCTCGTCCAGGCGGAAGAACCGCTCGAAGACCCGCTCCCGCTGATCCGGAGCGACACCCGCGCCGTCGTCCTCCACCGTCACGACGACGCGGTCGCCCTCGGCGCGCACCCGGATCGCGACCCGCTGCCGAGCGTGCCGCGCGGCATTGTCGGCCAGGTTGCGCAGCGCCCGTCCGAGCAGCGCCGAGCTGCCGCGCACCCGGCCGGGCGAGATGCCCCGGCCGTCGACGACCACCCCGAGGCCGCGGAGCCGACGGATCTCGGCGAACGCCAGATCGTCGACGTCGACCACGGCGGCGGGGCCGATGCCGCGGTGCTCGTCGAGCCGGGCGAGCAGCAGCAGCGCCTCGACCAGCTCCTGCATCCTCGCGCCCTCGTGCAGCACGACCTGCGTGAGCTCCTCCGCGGACGTCGTCTCCGGATGCGCGGCGGCCAGCTCGGCGTGCTGCCGCACGGTGGCGAGCGGAGAGCGGAGCTCGTGCGAGGCGTCGCTCACGAACTGGCGCTGGGTCCGCTGCGAGCGCTCGAGCCGGTCGAGCATGCCGTTCATCGTGCCCGCGAGCCGGTCGATCTCGTCGCCCGCTCCTCCGCCGTCGAGGCGCCGGTCGAGCTCGGACGCGTCGATGTCGTCGACCTGGCGTCTCATCCGCTCCACGGGTGCGAGCGCTCGACCCGCGACGATCCAGACCACCCCGCCGATCAGCAGCACCGCGAGGGGCACGGCGACGGCGAGCAGCGTCGCCGCCGTCGCGACCGCCTCGTCGACCTGCTCCAGGGGACGCCCCACGGTGAGCACGCCGGCATCGGTGCGCTCGGACGCGACGAGGTAGGGCTCGCCGTCGATCCGGATCCTCTCGAAGCGATCCTCCGCGACGGTCGGCAGCTCGGCCGCGTCGTCGTCCGAGTAGTCCGGATCCGCCTCGCCATCGTGGTCGTCGTCGAGCGCGTCGTCGCCATCGCGGTCGTCGTCGACCGCGTCGCCGCGGAGCGCGACGAGCGCGTCGCCCTCCGAGTCGCCGACGGAGAAGCTCCCGTCCTCGATCCGGTCGTCGAGGGTCTCGAGGTCGAGGCGCAGCGAGGCCTCGACGCCCGAGGTCAGAGACCCCGAGAGGATCGCGAGGCCCCCCGCGGCCCCGCCCGCGAGCGCGAGCGCGACCACGAGCACGGCTCCGAGCGTGACCCTGGCCTTGATCGATCGGAGCGGGCGCCGGCGGGGTCTAGGCTCCATCGGCCGACAATCGGTAGCCGGCTCCGCGGACGGTCCGGATGGCGTTCTTGCCGAAGGGGCGGTCGAGCTTCGCCCGGAGGTGACCGATGTAGACCTCGACGATGTTCGGGTCGGCGTCGAACTCCTCGCCCCACACGTTCGCGATCACCTCGCGCTTGGTGACGACCTCCCCGCGCCGCCGCATCAGGAAGTCGAGCACCGAGAGCTCGCGGGCGGTGAGCGACACCTCCGTGGCGCCCCGGAACACCTGCCGCGCCGCGGGGTCGAGCCTCAGATCCCCGGCCTCCAGCACGGCGGGCCGCTCGCGAGCCCCCCGGCGCACGAGCGCGCGGATCCGCGCCACGAGCACCGGGTACGAGAAGGGCTTGGTGAGCCAGTCGTCGCCGCCGGTGTCGAGGCCCTCGACCTCATCCCACTCGCCGTCCTTCGCGGTCAGGAAGAGGACGGGCGTCCAGTCGCCTCCGGCGCGGAGCTCGCGGCACACGAGGTAGCCGCTCATGCCCGGGATCATCACGTCGAGGACGATCGCGTCGTAGTCGCTCTCGCCGGCCAGGCGCAGCCCGTCGGTGCCGGTGTGGGCCACGTCCACCGTCATCCCCTCGGCCTCCAGGCCGCGACGGACGCCGTCGGCGAAGCGCACCTCGTCATCCACCAGCAGTATCCGCATGCCTCCAGTGTGTATCGGGAGAGCTGAAGCGCGGCTGAAGCGCGGCTGAAGCGCGCTCGTCAGGGACGTCGGCCGAGCACCTCGCCGGATGCCCCCGGGCCCGCGCCCCGGCCGGCCCCGGGCCCGTGGGCGGGATCCGCGACGCGATCCGCGTCGAGGCCGAGCGCGAGCCCGACGGGGGCGTCGCCGACGGTGAGCAGCTCCCAGAGCCGTGCGCGGGCGCGCTCCGCCTGCGCCTCGGCCCGCTCGGCGAGGTCCGGCGCGCCGGTGGCCCGCGCCTCGGCGGCCTCGTCCTCCATCGCCCGCTCGAGCCGCCGCAGCGTCGATATCGAGGTGTTCTCGAGCTTCGGGAACCGCTCGATCTCGTGCCCCGACACCTCCGAGAGGGTTCGCCGGATGAACGTGCCGTGCGCCACCGCGAGCACGCGCACGTCCCCGTGCTCGGCGAGCACGTCCTCGATCGCCCGCGCGCCGCGCAGGCCGACCTCGGCGTCGGGCTCCATGCCCGGGTAGCGGCGATCCGGCCAGAGGCTCAGCGCCTCCTCGACGGCCAGTCCCTCCGCCTCGCCGAAGTCCTGCTCGGTCAGGCCGGCGTAGGCGCTCCCGAGCGGGATCCCGAGCCCCTCGGCGATGATGGCCGCCGTCTCGCGGGCGCGGTCGAGGGGAGAGCTGACGATCACGTCCCAGCGCTCCCCCTCGGCCGCGAGCCGCTGCGCGGCGGCTCGAGCCTGATCCCGGCCCGTGGCGTTCAGCGGGATGTCGCTGCGCCCCTGCATGCGTGCGGCGAGGTTCCAATCGGTCTGACCGTGGCGGATGAGTGCGAACGTCATGCATCGAGCCTATCGACCGAGTCGGGGAGCGGGCTCCGCCCGCGCACTCTCGCGGCTTCGATCCTCGGCAGGATCTGCACGGGCTCGGCGAGGGCGGAGCTCGTCGGGCTCGCCGAGCCGACGACGGCGTTCGCCAGATCCTCGAGCTTCGCCGAGACGGCGGACACCACGCCGTTCTCGCTCTCGGGCGGGAGGTGCGCCGTGACGGTCACGGGAGGGGAGCCGGCGAAGGCGACGGGGAGGGCGAGGCTGATCTCGATGTTCCCCCGACTGCTGAGGCGCGTCGCGGCGCGCGGCCGGGGCGCCTCGCGGGCGCGCCACTCGAGGATCGCCGCGGTGCGCTCGGGCGAGCCGTCGAACCCCTCGAAGCGCTCGAGGGTGCGGGCGAGGGCCTCGGTCGGCATGCAGAGGAGCAGCGGCGAGCCGGCCGCGCCGTCCCAGAGCGGGATCCGTCTGCCGATCCGCGGGGTCGACGGCAGGACGTAGCGGCCGATGCGCAGGTCGAGGCAGAGCGCGGTGGCGCCGAGGAGCGTCTCGATCGTCACCGTGTGCTCGTTCACGATGGGCTGCCTCGCCCAGTGCTTCGCGAAGCCGTCGAGGATGGCGGGGTCCCCGACGAAGCCCGCGGTCAGCTCGGAGGCGAGGGCGCCCAGCTCGTACTCGTCGCCCCGCTTGCGCACGAGGTCGACCGCCTGCATCGTCGCGAGCAGATCCGCGGTCGAGCTCTTCGCGAGGCCGAGATCGCGCGAGACGTCCGCGGCGCTGGCCCTCCCGATGTGGGCGAGGAAGTCGAGGGCGGCGACGGCGCGGCGCACCGCCGGCGCCCGCGAGGAGTCGTTCACAGCCACGGCGTGTACCCTCCGGCGTTCTGCTCGGTGATCAGCCTCACGGGGATGAGGACGGTGCCCTGCGGGGGGTCGACGCCGCGGCACAGGTTCCTCGCGATGTCGAGCGCCGTGCGGATGATCCGGGCGGGATCCTGCGCGGCGGTGGCCACGATCGGGCCGGCGCCGGTGATCTGGTCGATGGCGCGCGCCCGCCCGTCGACGCTCGCGATCGGGATCGGGCGGCCCGCGCCGCGCGCCACCTCGGACGCGCCGAAGGCGATCGGGTCGCAGACGGCGAAGGCGCCGGCGAGGTCCGGGTGCTCGTCCAGCGCCCGGTGCATCGCCGCCCCGCCGGCCTCGGGGTTGTCGTGATCGCCCCTGATGTGCGCGACGAGCTCCACGCCGGAGAACTCGAGCAGCGCCTCCCGGAAGCCCGCCACCCGGTCGGCGTTGGCGTTCTTGCGCAGCCCGTCGACGACGGCGACCTTCGCGCCGGGGCCGAGGCGGGATGCGAGGAAGCGGCCGGCGAGGAGGCCCGCCTGCGTGTTGTCGCTGCTGACCGACGCGTTCACGCCGCTCATGCGGGATCCCACCGCGACGACCGGCACGTCGGCCCGCTGCGAGTGCCGGAGCTGGCGTCCGAGGGCGTCGGAGTCCACGGAGTCGATGAGTACGACGTCGGCTCCGAGATCCAGGAGCTCCTGCCACTGGGCCTGCTGCCGGTCGGGATCCTCGTCGGCCTGGAGCACGATGAGCTCGCCCCCCGCCTCCTGCATCGCCTCCTCCGCGGCCTCGATGAGGGCGGTGTAGTACTCGTTGTCCCGCGTCGGGATGAGCAGCCCGAACTTCAGGGACTGCTCAGCGGTGAGCCGTGCGGCGGCGGCGAACTCGGCGACCCGCGGGCCGAGGGCGTAGCTGCCGTTCGCCCCGCGGGCGAGCAGCCGCTCGTCGGCGAGCGCCCGGCAGATCCCGAGCACGCTCGTCTTCGGCAGAGCGGTCGCCTGCACGATCGACGCCACCGTCTGCGGCGCGGGCGAGGCGGCGAGGAGCCTTAGGATCGCCGCGGCGCGCGCGACCGCCGGTGAGCGGGTGTGTGGGGTCACTGCGATGTCCCTCCGACGGCTCCGACGCCCCGACGGGCTCCGGAGGATTCGAGCTCCGGTAACGAACAGCTTACGTTTATTGGACCATATGTTGTACTCGGGTTCGGTATATGGTTCACTTTGGGGCAGCGCCGAGCGCTGCCACGACGGAGCGAGCGGCCTGCCGCCGATCACGCGCCACCCGAGGACGGGCGGCGATTCACACTGGGAGACATCAATGAAGAAATCTCGCGCAACACTCATGATCGCCACCGCTGCGACCGCCGGTCTCGTGCTGGCCGGCTGCTCGGGCGGGGGCAACGGCGACGGCGGAGGAGACGGCGGCGGCGATGACACGGTCACCGTGGCCTTCGTGCCGAAGCTCCAGGGCTCGCCCTTCTTCGAGGCGATGAACTCCGGGGCCGAGGTCGCCGCCGAGGACTACGACAACCTCGAGTGGCTCTACCAGGGCCCGACCACCGCAGACGCCGCGGCCCAGGCCGACGTCGTCCGGTCCTTCATCCAGCAGCAGGTCGACGTGCTCATCGTCGCGCCGAACGATCCCGACTCTATGGCCCCGCTGCTGCAGGAGGCCAAGGACGCCGGTATCCGCGTGGGCACGGCGGACACCGACGCCCCCAACTCCGTGCGCGAGGTCTTCGTCAACCAGGCGACCGCCGAGGGCGTCGGGTCGCAGGTCATGGACTCTCTCGCGGAGGCCATGGGCGAGGAGGGCGAGTACGCCGTCGTCTCCTGCGGGGAGACCGCCGAGAACCTCAACTCCTGGATCGAGGCGCAGACGGCCCACCAGGAGGAGAACTACCCCGACATGGAGCTGGTCGACATCGGCTACTCGGGCGAGGACCAGGCGGCGAACGCGCAGATGGCGACCGACTTCATGAACGCCCACCCGGATCTGAAGGGCCTCATCGGGCAGTGCACGACCTCCGCGGTCGGTGTGGCCCAGGCCGTGCGCGACGCGGGCAAGATCGGCGAGGTCTTCACGGTCGGCGTCGGCACGCCGGCGTCGATGGTGCCCTACCTCGAGGACGGCTCGTCGTCGGCCTCGATCCTGTGGGACGTCGAGGAGCTCGGGTACCTCACCGCGTGGGCCGGCCTCCAGCTCGGCCTCGGCGAGGACTTCCAGGCGACCAACGAGGTCAGCGACACGCTGCCCGAGGTGGAGTACATCGCCGACGAGAAGACCCTCATCCTCGGCCCGGCGATGGAGTTCAACGCCGAGAACGCCGCCGGGTACGACTACTGATCGCCCGGGGCTCGGGGGCGGAGCACTCCGCCCCCGAGCCGTTCCCACCGCATCCACCACGCCGATGACCTCGAAGGAGAGGGCGTTGTCAGAACAGCAGCCAACCGAGGACTCCCGCCCGGCGGACTCCTCGCCGCCCCGGGTCGCCCTGCGCGGCATATCCAAACGCTTCGGCGCCGTGCGCGCCATCCGGCACGCCGACCTCGTCGTGCGCCCGGGGAGCGTGCACGCGCTCGTCGGCGAGAACGGAGCGGGCAAGTCCACCCTCATCAAGATCCTCGCGGGGGCTGAGGTCCCCGATCAGGGCGGCATCGAGATCGACGGCTCCTCCGCGTCCTACACGAGCACCTCGGGCGCGATCGCCGCGGGCATCGCGACCGTCTACCAGGAGCCGCAGCTCTTCGGCGAGCTCACGGTGGCGGAGAACATCTTCATCGGACGCGAGCTCCGCGCCGGCGGCCGCATCGACTGGAAGCAGCAGAAGCAGCGGGTCGACGAGCTGCTCGACATCATCGGCCTGCCTCAGCGCTACGCCACGAGAGTGGTCGACGACCTCTCCATCGCGAGCCGGCAGCAGGTCGCGATCGCGAAGGCGCTGGCCCAGGACGCCTCCGTGCTGATCCTCGACGAGCCCAGCGCGATCCTCACCGACGCCGAGATCGACGTGCTCTTCGGAGTCGTGCGCCGGCTGCGCGAGCGGGGGGTGGCGATCATCTACATCTCGCACCGCCTCGACGAGCTCTTCCGCATCGCCGACGACATCACGGTGATGCGCGACGGCCGGACGGTGGGCACCCACTCCATGGCCGACATGACCGTGAGGTCGATCGCCGAGGCGATGGTCGGCGGCATCGAGGTGGCCGAGAAGCGCCACGTCGACCTCTCGGGGGAGAAGCCGCTGTTCGAACTCCGGAAGCTGGCCAGGGGAGAGGACTTCAGCGACGTCAACGTCTCGGTCGCGCCCGGCGAGATCGTGGCCCTGTACGGCCTCGTCGGCTCGGGGGCGTCCGAGGTCGCGGCGTCGATCTGGGGGATGAAGCGCGCGACGGGCGGCGAGATCATGCTCGACGGCGAGGTCTTCCGGCCCCGGTCGCCGCGGCACGTGCAGAAGAAGGGCATCGCGCTGCTCCCCGCGGACCGCAAGGGCCAGGGCATGTTCGGGTTCCAGAGCATCGCCTTCAACATCTCGGCAGGCTCGATCGGCCTGCTCACCCGGTTCGGCATCTGGTTCGACCGTGCCAGGGAGCGCAAGATCGCCGTCGACCTGGTGAAGCGCCTCGCGGTGAAGACCCCGAGCGAGAAGCAGCCCATCGGGGCGCTCTCGGGCGGCAACGCCCAGAAGGTCGTGCTCGCGCGGCAGCTCGTCGAGCGGCCCCGGCTGCTCGTGCTCGAGGAGCCGACCCAGGGCGTCGACGTCGGCGCGAAGGAGGAGATCCACTCGATCGTCACGGAGCTCGCCGAGAGCGGCGTCTCCGTGCTCGTCGTGACCACCGACCTGCCCGAGGCGCTGCGCCTCGCGGACCGCATCGTCGTGGTCCGGGACGGGACGACGACCGTGACGTTCGGCCCCGACGCGACGCAGGTCGACCTGCTCGCCGCGGCTGCCGGCGACGAGGAAGGACGGGCCGCATGAGCACCTCGGTCCCCACGCACACGAAGGCGATCAGCCGCCCCTCCGGGCGCGTGCTGCCCCGCGCGATCAGCGGGCAGGAGTTCGTGCTCATCGGCGTCATCGTCCTGCTCTGGGCGCTGCTCGGCGTCTTCACGCCCGGGTTCCTGCAGCCCGCGTCGCTGCAGCCGCTCCTCGCGAGCATCGCGCCGATCGCGATCATCGGCATCGGCATGACGATCATCATCATCACGGCCGGGATCGACATCTCGGTCGCGGGCATGGTGATGGTCTGCTCGGTGGTCATGGCGAAGCTGATGGCCGAGGGAGGAGTCCCCCTCCCCGTCGCGCTGCCGATCGGCGTCGCGATCGGGGGCCTGCTCGGCCTGCTCAACGGCGTGCTCATCGCCATCGGACGGGTGCATCCCATCATCATCACCTTCGGCACGGCGAACATCTTCCTGTTCATCGGCCTGCGGATCTTCGACGCGCAGGTCGTCAACGGCATCCCCTCGTCGGTGGGCGTGTTCGGCCGCGGCGAGGCCGGGCGCCTGTTCGGGATCCCGCACTCGTTCCTCATCATGCTCGTGCTCGCGGCCATCGTGTGGTGGTTCCTGCGCTACACCGCCGGCGGCCGCCACTTCTACGCGATCGGCAGCGACGCGCCGGCCGCGAAGCTCGCGGGCATCCGCGTCGAGCGGCACACCATGATCCCGTACGTGCTCACCGGTCTGCTCGCCGGCCTCGCATCGATCATCGTCATCGCGAACGGCACCCAGTCGCTCGCGCCGACCGTGGGGAAGGGGATGGAGCTGCAGGTGATCGCGGCGGTCGTCATCGGCGGCACCTCGATCCTCGGTGGGCGCGGCACGGTGCTGGGCACGGTGCTCGGCGCGATCCTCGTGCAGACGGTGACCTCGGGCACGATCCAGCTCGGCTGGCCCTCGCAGCTCGCCAACTTCTTCGTCGGCGTCGCCATCGTGATCGCCGTGGGCGCCGACCTCATCCAGCAGCGATTCAGGAGGAAGGCATGAGCGAGAAGACCCGGGCGGAGACCCGCCCCGCCCCGCAGACCGGCCCCGTCGTGGAGACCGGCGGCGGGAGCGACAGCAGGTGGTCCTCGATCCTGCGCACCGTGCTGACCCAGCGCGTGCTGCTCGTCGCGATCCTGCTCATCGTGATGCTGGCCGTGATGTTCTCCCTCGACGCGTCGGGGCAGATGAGCGGCAACTACAACGCCCAGTACCTCGCGAGCTCGCTCATCAACGTGGTGCCGCTCGTCATGCTGGCGCTCGCGCAGCTCGTCGTCATCGTGACGGGGCGCGGCGCGATCGACCTCTCGGTCGGATCGATGGTGTCGCTCGTGAGCATGATCTTCGGCTTCGCCCACGGCATGTGGGGCGTGCCCCTCATCCCCGCGATCGTGCTCGCCATCGCAGCGGGCGGAATCCTCGGCGCGGTCAACGGCGTGCTCGTCGCCTACCTCGGCTTCCCGCCGCTCATCGCGACGCTCGCCACCTACTACGCCTACTGGTCGATCGCGCTCGTGGTCAACGACCAGAAGCCCATCAACTCGCCCGAGATCCAGGAGATGTACCAGACGGCGCGGGCGATCCCGATCCCCGGCCTCTCCGGATTCGTGCCGAACATCCCGCTCGGCATCTTCCTCTTCCTGATCCCGACGGTGATCGTGGTCTGGTACCTGCTGAACCGCGCCCCCTACGGGCGCCGGCTGTACGCGACGGGCACCAACGACGTCGCGGCCGAGTGGGCCGGGATCAACGTGGCCGCGGTGCGGATGCGCGCGTTCGTGATCTCGGGCATGATCTCGGGGCTCGTCGCCGTCGTGACGGTCGGCCAGTTCGCCTCGGCCCGGCCCGACGCCGGCACCTCCGGCAACGGCATGGCGCTTCCCGCGATCACGATCGCGGTGCTGGGCGGCGTGGCCATCACGGGCGGCATCGGCCGGGTGGCGGGCGTCGTGCTCGCCGGGCTGCTCGTCGTGTGGCTCAACGCCGGGATCCTGCTCATCTTTCCGGGCAACCACGGCACGCAGTACCAGCTGCTCGCCCTCGGCGTCGTGCTCGTGTTCGCCGCGCTGCTGAACGGCTACACGAACCGGAGATTCCAAGTGCTGACCTAGCCCGAGGGCACGGGCGGCGCGCTCAGACGCATTCACACGCAATCGAACAGGAGAAACAGACATGGCCGTACTCGACACGTTCTCGCTCGCGGGGAAGAAGGCGCTCATCACCGGAGGCAACCGCGGCATGGGGCTCGCCTTCGCCCGGGGCCTCGCGGAGGCGGGCGCCGAGGTCGTCATCGCCTCCCGCGACGCGGCGAAGAACGAGGAGGCAGCCGAGACGCTGCGGGCGGACGGGCACACGGTGCACACCCTCGCCGTCGACATCACCGACGGCGAGCAGGCCGCGCAGATGGTCGCCGACGCGGTCGACATCCTCGGGCGCCTCGACATCCTCATCAACAACGCGGGCGTCGCGATCCACCGCCCCGCGCTCGAGATCCCCGACGAGGAGTGGCACGCCGTCATCGACCTCAACCTCAACGCGCTGTGGAAGGTGTCGACCGCGGCGGCGCGCGTGATGAAGGAGCAGGGCAGCGGCACGATCCTGAACGTGGGATCGATCAGCTCGCTCATCGTCAACCGCCCGCAGTGGCAGCCCGCCTACAACGCCTCGAAGGCCGCCGTGCACCAGCTCACGAAGTCGCTCGCCGCCGAGTGGGCCGAGCACGGGATCCGGGTCAACGCGATCGCCCCCGGCTACGTGAAGACCGAGATGGCGCCCGTGGACGAGCCCCGGTTCCGGCAGCACTGGATCGAGGACGCGCCCATGAAGCGGTACGCCGTGCCCGAGGAGATCGCGCCGACCGTGGTGTACATGGTCTCCGACGCCTCGGCGTTCATGACGGGGTCCGTCGTCGTGATCGACGGCGGCTACACGCTCTACTGAGGCAGGGGGCCGGCGGGTTCCGGAGCGCTCGCCGGCCCGGCCCCCCCCCCGGCGACGAGAGAAAGCAGGCACCATGACGAACCTCGCATCCGACGTCCTCGATCGACTCGAGGCGCAGGCGATCGAGCTGCCCTCGTGGGCGTTCGGCAACTCGGGCACGCGCTTCAAGGTGTTCGGCACCCCCGGCACGCCGCGCGACCCCTACGAGAAGATCGCGGACGCCGCGCAGGTGCACCGCTACACGGCGCTCGCGCCGAAGGTGGCGCTCCACATCCCGTGGGACCGGGTGGACTCCTTCGCCGACCTGCGCCGCCACGCCGAGGAGCACGGCGTCGAGCTCGGCACCGTCAACTCCAACACCTTCCAGGACGACGACTACAAGTTCGGCGCCCTCACCCACGAGGACGAGCGCATCAGGCGCAAGGCGATCGACCACCACCTCGAGTGCATCGACGTGATGCACGAGACCGGGTCGCGGGATCTCAAGATCTGGTTGGCCGAGGGGTCGAACTACCCCGGGCAGGCCGATATGCGCGGCAGGCAGGATCGGCTGCACGAGTCCCTCTCCGAGATCTACGGGCGCCTGGGCGAGTCGCAGCGCCTCGTGCTCGAGTACAAGTTCTTCGAGCCCGCGTTCTACCACACGGACGTGCCCGACTGGGGGACGAGCTACGCGCAGGTGGCGGCGCTCGGGGATCGGGCGATGGTGTGCCTCGACACGGGCCATCACGCGCCGGGCACCAACATCGAGTTCATCGTGATGCAGCTGCTGCGTCTCGGCAAGCTCGGCTCCTTCGACTTCAACAGCCGCTTCTACGCGGATGACGACCTGATCGTCGGGGCGGCCGATCCCTTCCAGCTCTTCCGGATCCTGTTCGAGGTGATCCGGGGCGGCGGTCTGAACCACCCGGACGTCTCCTTCATGCTCGACCAGTGCCACAACGTCGAGGACAAGATCCCGGGCCAGATCCGCTCGGTGCTGAACGTGCAGGAGATGACGGCGCGGGCGCTGCTCGTCGACGCCGAGGCGCTGCGTTCGGCGCAGGCGGCCGGAGACGTGCTCGAGGCGAACCGCGTGTTCATGGACGCCTTCTACACCGACGTACGGCCTGGGCTGGTCGAGTGGCGCCGGTCGCGCGGTCTCCCCGCCGACCCCGAGCGGGCGTTCGCCGACTCCGGGTACCTCGCCGCCATCGCCGAGGAGCGCGTCGGCGGCGTCCAGGCCGGCTGGGGCGCGTAGGGGCCGCGCCCGTCCGCGTGGCCCCCGGGCCGCCGAGTCGATATCTTCGCTGTACGGCTCGTTTCACACCCGCCCGTTCCACTTTTCTCACTTTGCGCAAGGGAGCACTCATGCCGCGACTCACAGCAGCGACACTCGATCAGGCGAACAGCGGCGTCGCCACGCCGCCGTACGACCGTGCCGGCCTGGTCACGGGCATCGCCCACTTCGGGATGGGCGGGTTCCACCGCGCGCACCAGGCGCTGATGATCGACGAGCTGCTGCGCCGGGGCGAGGCCCGGGAGTGGGCGATCACGGGCATCGGCGTGCGCCCGGAGGACTCCCGCATGCGGGCGGCGCTGGGCGAGCAGGACGGGCTCTACACCCTCATCGAGAAGCACGCCGACGGCGCGCAGGACGCGCGGGTGATCGGCTCGATCCTCGGCATGCTGACTCTCGCCGACGACGGCGCCGAGGCGGTGCTCGAGCTGCTCTCGACCCCCACCACCCGCATCGTCTCCCTCACCGTCACCGAGGGCGGCTACAACATCAACCAGTCGACGGGCGAGTTCCTGATCGATGCGCCGGACGTCGTCGCCGACCTCGCCGAGGGCGCGATGCCGCGCACGGTGTTCGGGCTGATCGTCGAGGCGCTGCGCCGCCGCCGGGAGGCCGGCACCACGCCGTTCACCGTGATGTCGTGCGACAACCTGCCCGACAACGGCCGCGTCGCGCACCGCTCGATCCTCGCGTTCGCCGAGGCGAAGGATCCCGAGCTCGCCGCCTGGATCGACGCCGAGGTCGCCTTCCCCAACTCGATGGTCGATCGCATCACCCCCGCCACGACCGACGCCGACCGGCGGTCGGCGCTCGAGCTCACGGGTCTCGAGGACGCGTGGCCCGTGGTCTGCGAGACCTTCTTCCAGTGGGTGCTGCAGGACTCGTTCGTGAACGGCCGCCCGCCGTACGAGCTCGCCCGGGTGGAGCTCGTGGACGACGTCGAGCCCTACGAGATGATGAAGCTGCGGCTGCTGAACTCGTCGCATCAAGGGCTCTGCTACTTCGGCTATCTGCTGGGCTACCGGTTCGTGGCGGACGCGACGAGCGACCCGCTGATCTCGGGGCTCCTGAGGAACTACATCGGCCGGGAGGCGATCCCGACCCTGCGGCCGATCGGGGGCGTCGATCCCGCCGAGTACGGCGAGACCTGCATCTCGCGCTTCCGCAACCCGCAGGTCGGCGACACGGTGGCGCGGCTCTGCGCGGAATCGAGCGATCGCATCCCGAAGTGGCTGCTGCCCGTCGTGTTCGATCTGCTCGCCGAGGGGCGGAGCGTCGACTTCTCGGCGGCGATCGTCGCGTCGTGGGCGCGCTACGCCCGGGGCGTCGACGAGCAGGGCGAGCCCATCGAGGTCGTCGACAATCGCAGGGAGCAGGTCATGGCGGCCGCCGCGCCGAGCGACGACCCGCTGGCGTTCATCCGCGACCCCGAGCTGTTCGGGGACCTCGCCGAGCGACCGGAGTTCACGGAGCCCTACCTGTACGCCCTCACGGCCCTGAACGAGCGCGGCGCGCGCGCCCTGCTGACGGAGCTCGCCGAGCGGGCGTAGGCGGCCGGAGAGACGACCGCGGGGCCCGCCGAAGCGACCCCCGCGTCGAGACTCGGCTACACCGAGGTGAAGCCGCCGTCGAGCAGCATGTTCGTGCCCGTCACCATGGCGGCGTCCTCGCTCGCGAGATAGCCGATCATCGCGGCCACCTCCTCGGGCTGCGCGAAGCGGCCCACCGGGATCTCCGCCTTCGCCTTCTCGCCCTTCTCGCCCGCCCAGGCCGCCTTGCCGAGCGGGGTCTCGACGACGGTGGGGGAGACCGCGTTGACCGTCACGCCCCGCGGCGCCCACTCGAGCGACAGCGCGCGGGTGAGCGCGATCACGGCGCCCTTGCTCGCGCAGTAGGCGGCGTGCTGGTCGAGGCCGATCACGCCGGCCTGGGAGGCGAGGTTGACGATCCTCCCGTAGCCGGCCTCCACCATCACCCGGCCCGCGGCCTGGGCCATGTAGAAGGTGCCGCTGAGGTTCACGTCCAGCGTCTTCTGCCAGCGCTCGGCGGGCACGTCGACCGCCGGGTCGAGGAAGACGAGGCCCGCCGAGTTCACGAGGATGTGCGGGGCGCCGAGCTTCTCCACCGTCTCCGCGATCGCCGCTGAGGCCGCGTCCGGATCGACGAGGTTCTTCACGATGCCGATGTGGCCGTCGCCCGGGAGCGACGAGACGACCTCGCCGACCTGCTCGTTGAGGTCGACGCCGGCGACGCGCGCGCCGCGCTCGGCGAAGTACCGGGCCACCGTGAGCCCGATGCCGCTCGCGGCGCCGGTGACGACCGCGACCCTGCCTGCGAAATCCCGGGTCACGCTCACGCCTCGTACTCGCAGATGGCGTTGACCTTCTCGGCGGAGGCGCTGCTCGGATCGAAGCGGTAGCCCAGCCACTCCTTCGCGAGGCGGCGCACGAGCTCGATGCCCGCGACGCGCTGACCGAAGCACAGCACCTGCGCGTCGTTCGAGAGGATCGCGCGCTCGACCGAGAACGAGTCGTGGGCGGTCACCGCGCGGATACCGGGGACCTTGTTCGCGGCGATCGCCACGCCGAGGCCCGTGCCGCAGACGAGGATGGCGCGGTCGGCCTCGCCGGAGGCGACGATGCGCGCCGCCTCGACGGCGATGTGCGGATAGGCGGTGTGGCCGTCGGCGTCGACGCCCACGTCGGTCACGGAGGCGACGCGGGCGTCCGCCTCGAGATCGCTCTTCAGGATCTCCTTGTAGTCGTACCCGGCGTCATCGCAGCCGATGACGAGGCGGAGGGGGGTCTCGCTCATGGGTGTTCCTTTCTTCGTACGTCCGTATTCACGTCTGCGGTCTTCGTCCGAGCCTACGCCCGCGGCCCTGCCGGTCGTCGCCCGGTGCTGCACGCCGTCGCCCGGTTCCCGCTCACCGCGCGGCGAGCGCGCCGAGGGCCGTCACCATGAGCCCGAACGACGTCGCGCCCGCGTCGGGGGTGCCGACGCTCTTCTCGGCGAGCGGCCGCGCGCGGCCCTTCTTCGGGGTCAGCGCCGCGGTCTCGCGCGCGGCGTCGGTCGCGACCTCGGCGGCCGCGGCCCAGGCCCGCGCCGCACCGCTGCCGGCCTCGATCCCCGCGTTCAGCGCGTCGCGGAACGGGACCATCGCGTCGACCAGGGTCTTGTCGCCGATCTCGGCGCGCCCGAGCTCGAGGATCGCGTCGACGAAGGCGCCCACGGCCTCGCTCACGGCGTCGGCGTCGTAGCGCTCCCGCGTGTCGGTCAGCGCGTCCCCGGCCGCCTCGAGGCCCGCGCCCCACAGCACGCCGGAGGTGCCGCCCGCGTCGGCGGCCCAGGCGCGACCGGCCGACCGCAGCACCCAGCCGGGGCCGAAGCCGGCGTCGCCGAGCGCATCGACCGCGCGGATCGCGCCGTCGATGCCCTTGACCATGCCGCGCCCGTGGTCGCCGTCGCCGGCGACGGCGTCGATGCGCCCGAGCTCGGCCTCGTTCTCGTGCAGCGTGCGCTGCAGCTCGCGCAGCCCCGCGATCACGAGCGGGGCGAGCCCGGCTCCGGCCGCGGAGGGCTCGGGCGCGGCCGCCTCGGCGGTGTCGAGCGCCCCGGGATCGACGGGGCGCAGCTCCGAGAGGGGCGCGGCCTGCTTGCGGTAGCCGGGCGCGTAGGCGTCGGCGCGCCAGGTGGTCTCCAGCTCCTCGTCGAGCCACATGAGCGTCAGCGAGCAGCCGCCCATGTCGAGGCTCGTGACGAGCTCGCCGACCTCCGGCTCGACCGGGGTGAGGCCCGCTGCGTCGAGCAGGGGGCGGATCTCGTTCCAGAGGAGGAAGAGCTCCTCGTACTTCGTGGTGCCGAGACCGTTCACGATGGCCGCGACGCGCGACGCGCCCGTTCCCCTCGTCGGCGCCGCGTCGGACGGCTCCGGCCGCGCCGAGAGGATGCCGTCGACGAGGAGCCTCGCGAGATCCCGGGCGGGCATGAGCGGCTCGTCCCGGATCCCCGGCTCGCCGTGAATGCCGAGGCCGACGCCCATGTGGCGATGCGGGACGGTGAACAGCGGCTCGGTCGCTCCGGGCATCGTGCAGCCCGAGAACGCGACGCCGAACGAGCGGGTCGCCGCGTTCGCCGCGCGGCCGATGCGCTCGACCTCGTCGATGCCGGCTCCGGCGGCGGCCGCCGCGCCGAGCGCCTTGAAGACCGTGAAGTCGCCGGCGATGCCGCGGCGCTGCTCCTCGACGGGCGACGAGGCGACGTCGTCGGTGACGAGCACCACGCGGGTGTCGATGCCCTCCCGGCGCAGGCGCTCGGCCGCGATCCCGAAGTTCATGACGTCGCCGGCGTAGTTGCCGAAGGTGAGGATCACGCCGCGGCCCTGGTCCGCCGCCTTGGCGACCGAGTAGACCTGCGCCGCGGAGGGCGAGGTGAAGATGTTGCCCACGACGGCGCCCGAGGCGAACCCGGGACCGACGAGACCGGCGAAGGCCGGGTAGTGGCCCGAGCCGCCCCCTACGACGACCGCGACGATGGGCTCGGGGCCGCGATGCGCGACCACGCCGCCGGGAACCGCGCGCAGGCGGTCGGCGTAGAGGTCTGCGAACCCGAGGAGCTGATCCTCGGCGAACTCGGCGGGGTCGTTGTAGAGGGTGGTCATCGATGCCTTCCTATCGGTCTGCCGGTGGGCGGGGGCGCCGGCTACTTCGTCTGGCCGGTGAGACCCTCGTAGGCGATGTTGCCGGTCTCGAGGTTGCCGTTGACGAGGTCGGAGAGCTCCTGCAGGAAGGGCTCGCGCTCGGTGACGACGTTCTTCATCGCCTCCTCGACGTTGTCGGCCGTGATGGCGGGCATCACGTACACGGGCTCGGTGTCGACCTCCTCGCCGCGGACGACCTTCGCGGCGACCGCGAGACCGGTGGCGAGCTCGACGGTGCCGTGCTGCAGCGAGGTGCCGATCATCTCGCCCGCCTCCACGGCCTTCAGGCCGTCCTCGATGCCGTCGATGCCGACGACCGGGATATCGGTCATCCCCGCCTCGCGCAGCGCCTGGATCGCGCCGAGCGCCATGTCGTCGTTCTGGGAGATGACGCCGTCGATCTCGTCGCCGAAGCCCGAGATCCAGTTCTTCATCTTGTTGACGGCCTCGTCGCGCTTCCAGTTCGCGGTGTCCTTGGCCAGCACCGTCATGCCCGGGTTCTCGGCGAGCACGTTGTCGATGCCCTCGCCGCGGTCGAGCTCGGGCGAGGAGCCGAGGGGGCCCTGCAGCACGACGACGTTGCCCTCGCCGCCGAGCTCGTCGACCATCATCTGGGCCTCCTGCTCGCCCGCGGCCACGTCGTCGGGCTGCACGCTCGCGTCGACCTCGGTGCCGCTGAGCGCCGTGTTCACGGCGATGACCGGGATCTCCGCGGCCTTCGCCGCCTCGACCTGGGGGCCGAGCGAGTCGGCCTGCACGGGGACGATGATGATCGCGTCGACCCCGGCGTTGACGTACTGCTCCATCTGGCTCGCCTGGGTGGAGACGTCGCCCGAGGCGGAGTTCCACTGCAGCTCGATGCCGTTGTCGGCGGCGTAGGCCTCCATGCCCTCCTTGCCCTGGGTGATGAAGGACGACATGTCGTAGACCGTCACGCCGACGGTGATGGTGTCCTCTCCGGCGTTGGGGTCTCCCGCGCCGCAGCCGGTCAGGGACAGTGCCGCCGCGGCGGCGCCCGCCGTCGCGGCGAGTGCGAGCTTCCGCCCGGTGAAGCGCTTGGGGGAGGGGATCTGAGGCACGTCGAGCTCCTTTGCTGGGTAATCGTGTGACAACGCCGTTGCCGTCACGATATTGACCCCTTTTGCAGAATGCAAATAGCAGTGCTCATGTGAGCAGGCGCTGCGCCGTGAACCCGTCCGTCACGATGCCGGTGAGCAGGCCGGAGGCGAGGACGGCGCGGATCGCGCGCGTCTTCGAGGGGCCGCCGGCGACCGCGATCCGGCGCGGCACCCTCCGGATCTGCTGCTCGGTGATGGCGATGCAGCGGTCGCTGATGTCGTCGACGATCTCGCCCGAGTCGGTGACCAGGGTCGACGCGATCTCGGCCACGACGCCCCGCGCCAGCAGCGCCGCGTGATCGCGCTCCGTGATCGCGGGGTTCATCATCATGAGGGAGTTCTGCGGCACCCAGGAGCCGATCGCGCAGACCGCGACGCTCACGTGCTGGAACATGTCGACGGCGGCGCGGATCCCGGGCTGCCGGAGGGTGCCCGTCGCCGTCGCCGCGTCGCTCATGACGAGGGAGGAGTAGATGGGCCAGGGGTGCACGCCCGGGAACGCCGCCAGGCGGCGGATGACCTCGAGCCCGCTCTCCTCGACCGGGCCCGCGATGCCCGCCAGCTGCACCACGCCGGCGCACGGCAGCGAGGGGAGGTTCCTGGCCATCGCGTTGAGCGTGCGACCCGAGGTGACGCCCAGCACGTCCTCGGACCCGACGATCTCGTGCAGGAACTCCGCCGCGGCCTTGCCGAGGGTCGACTGGGCCTCGGCGTCGGTGTCGACGGGGGTGTCCACCACGATCGTGTGCTCGAGCCCGTACCGCCGTTGCAGCTGGACCGAGAGGTCGAGATTCATGCCCGGCGTGCTCACGATCTCGAAGCGGATGATGCCCTTCTCGACCGCCTCCTCGAGCATCCGGCCGATCTTGAAGCGGCTGAGGCCCATCTCGGCGGCGATCTCGACGCGCGACTTCCCGTTGACGTAGTGCTCCCGCGCGACGTGCGCGAGCTGTGCGGCCTCGAGGGTTCCGAGCGCCATGCGCCCTCCCTTCCTGCGTGCGGGTCGAGTGCGGAGCCGGGTCGGCCCGTCTCGGTATCGGATTACACTACCGCGGCGGTTCGTTTGCAAGGATAGAGCCATGACCGCACCCGAAACCATGCTCGCCAGCGTCCTCGTCGAACCCGGCACCGTCGAACTGCGCAGGGTCCCCGTCCCGGCGCTCGGTGCGCGGGAGGTGCTCGTGCGGGTCGAGGCCGTCGGGGTCTGCGGCTCCGACACCCACTTCTACGAGTCGGGCAACGTGGGCGACATCGTCGCGGAGGGCCCGGTGATCCTCGGGCACGAGACCTCGGGCACGATCGTCGCGGTCGGGGCCGACGTCGACCCCGGCCGCGTCGGCCAGCTGGTCGCCGTCGAGCCGCAGCGGCCCTGCCGCCGGTGCGGCTACTGCAAGGACGGGCGCTACCACCTCTGCCCCGACGTCGAGTTCTACGCCGCCTGGCCCGTCGATGGCTCCTTCTCCGAGTACGCCGTCATCGACGACGACTTCGCGTTCCCGCTGCCGCCCTCGATGACGGCGGAGGAGGGGGCGATGATCGAGCCCGTGTCCGTGGCGCTGCACGCCTGCCGCAGAGCCGGCGTGTTCCCCGGTGCGCGGGTGCTCGTGACGGGGGCCGGGCCGATCGGGATCCTGACCGCGCAGGTCGCGCGCTCGTGCGGCGCGACCGAGATCGTCGTGAGCGATCCCGTGGCGAACCGCCGCGAGTTCGCGCTCGCGCACGGAGCGACGGCCGTGCTCGATCCGACCGCCGAGGGGCTGGCGGCGTACGCGCAGCACTTCGACATCTACATCGACGCCTCGGGCAGCCCCCAGGCCATCCTCCCGGCCTTCGACGCGATCCGCTCGGGCGGCACGGCCTGCCTCGTCGGCATGGGCCGCACCGTCCTCGAGGTGCCGATCTCGACGATCCAGCAACGGGAGGTCGACCTCATCGGCACCTATCGCTACGTCAACACGTGGCCGGCGGCGATCGACCTCGTGGCGAGCGGCCTCGTGGACCCGGCCCCGCTCGTCACCGGACGCCACGGGCTGCACGCCGTGGAGGAGGCGCTGACGATGGGCCGGACCGATCCTGCCGCGATCAAGACGCTCGTCGTGCCGGCGCTGACCGAGGCCGAGGCGTGACGGTGGAGGTCTGCGCGCCACTGCACTGGTGGGCCGAGGAGCTCCTCTTCGACATGGACGGCACCCTCGTCGACTCGGTGCTCGCCGCTGAGGCCGCGTGGGGCACCTGGGCCCGGGAGCTGGGCTTCGAGCTCCCCGACTTCGGCCCCTTCCACGGCCGCACCGCCGTCGCGATCATCTCCGAGTTCGTGACGCCCGATCGCGTGCCCTCCTCCCTCGAGCGGATGAACGCGCTCGAGGTCGAGACGGCCGGCCTCGCCCGCCCGACCGCGGGCGCGCTCGAGCTCGTCTCGAGCCTGCCAGACGGGAGCTGGGCCGTCGTCACGTCGGCGACCCGGGTCGTCGCCGAGGCGCGGCTCACGGGCATCGGCATCCGGGTGTCCGAGCGATTCGTCACCGGCGACGCCGTGACCGCGGGCAAGCCCGATCCCGAGCCCTATCTGATGGGACGCCTGACCGACGGGCCGGAGCGCGCCGTGGCGTTCGAGGACACGGCCGTCGGCCTGCGGTCCGCGCGGGCCGCGGGCTGCCGCACCGTCGGCATCGTCGGCACCGAGACGGCCGAGAGCCTGGCCCCGTTCGCCGACGCCGTCGTCGAGAGCCTCGCCGACGTGCGGGTCGCGGAGGTCGGCGAGCGGGGCGTGCGCCTCGAGATCGATTCCGTCGCCGGGCCGTCGGTCGCGTCGACCGGCCGATAGGGTGGGCCCGCAACGGACCGAGAGGAAGGAGCGCCCCATGGCACCGGACCCCCAGCTCCCTGAGAGCGGCGAACTCACGAGGGAGCGTTTCCTCGCGGTGGCCGATCACACGCTCCTCGCGAGCGACGCGACGCGCGGGAGCGTGCGGGAGTTCCTCGCGGGAGCGCGCGACCTCGGGGTGGCGCGGGTCTGCCTCAACCCCTCGGCGCTGCCCGTCGAGGCGGGCGCTCTCGAGGTCGTCGCCGTCGCCGGGTTCCCGTCGGGCGCCCACCTCGCCGAGGTGAAGGCCGCCGAGGCGGGGAGCGCGGCGGCCATGGGGGCCGCCGAGATCGACATGGTGGTGAATCTCGGCCTCGTGCGCGCGGGCGACTGGGAGGCCGTCGCCGCCGAGGTGCGGAGGGTGCGGGAGGCCTGTCCCGGCCTGGTCCTCAAGACGATCCTCGAGACGGCTGCGCTGACCGACGACGAGATCGTGGGGGCCTGCCGAGCCGCGGAGACCGGCGGCGCCGACTTCGTGAAGACCTCCACGGGCTATCATCCGGCCGGCGGCGCGAGCGTCCACGCCGTGCGGCTCATGGCCGAGACCGTCGGCGGCCGGCTCGGCGTCAAGGCCTCCGGGGGCGTCAGAACGGCCGGCTTCGTGCGCGAGCTCTGGGCGGCGGGGGCGACGCGCTTCGGAGTGTCCGGCACCGCGGCGATCCTCGCCGACTGGGAGGGCCGGGTCGGCGCGGCCGCTCCGACGTCGGACTACTGACTCCCGCTTCCACCGGCTCCTCGCCGTCTTCCCTCGCCGCCGCCCCTCGCGGTCTCTCTCGACCCCTCGGCGCGCTTCCACCGTCACCCCCTCGGCGCGCCGCCCCGTCGCACCACTGATTAAGCGTTGCTACTCGAATTCGGGCGATTCTCCCGAGACTACGTTGTCTCGACCCGTTTTGCCCGCGGTCATCGAATCGTTATAGTAGTTTTACTACAAAGCGGCTGTCGCTTGGTACGTTTGGGATCGCATCGCTCGGAGAAGGGCCTCCGCGCGTCAGAAAGGAGATTCGACGATGAATCGCACTGGCAAGGGGCTGCGGCGTCAGCTCACCATGATCGGCTCGATGGCGATGGTCGCCGGGCTCGCGCTCACCGGCTGCTCGTCGGACGGGGGCGACGGCGGCGGCGACGGCGGCGAGGAGATCGGCGTCTCGCTCATCGCGAAGACCAACATCAACCCCTACTTCGTGAAGATGCAGGAGGGCGCCCAGGAGGTCGCCGACGAGCTCGGCGTCGACCTGACGCTCGCGGCCGGCAAGGAGGACGGCGACGAGGACACGCAGATCCAGGCCATCGAGAACGCGATCTCCCGCGGCGACGCCGGGATCCTGATCACGCCGAACGGCCCCGCGGTGGAGGACGCGCTCATCAAGGCCCGCGACGCCGGCCTCTACGTCATCGCACTCGACTCGCCGCCCACCGACGCCGAGTCCGTCGACATCACCTTCGCGACCGACAACTTCCTCGCCGGCCAGAAGATCGGCCAGTGGACGGCCGCCAAGCTCGACGGCGAGAAGGCCACCATCGCGATGGTCGACCTCTTCGACGACAAGGTCGTGGCCGTCGACTACGAGCGCGATCAGGGCTTCCTCGACGGCATGGGCATCGACATCGGCGACCCGGAGGTGGTCGGCGATGAGGACGCCACGGGCGAGTACAGCGGCGGCGAGTACGAGATCGTCGGCCACGAGGCCTCGCTCGGCGCCGAGGACGGGGGCCGCACCGCTGGCGAGACCCTGCTTGCGAAGAACCCCGACATCAACGTGCTCTACGCCATCAACGAGCCCGCCGCCTACGGTGCGGTCGAGGCGTTCAAAGCCGCGGGCAAGACCGACGACCTGCAGGTCGTGACGATCGACGGCGGCTGCGTCGGCGTCGACGCCATCGCCGACGGCACCTTCAGCGCCACGAGCCAGCAGTACCCGATGAAGATGGCCGACATGGGCGTGCGGGCGATCTACGACCTCGCGACCGAGGGGGAGACCCCCGAGACCAGCGAGGGGCTCGACTTCTTCAACACGGGCGTCGAGCTCGTCACGGACGAGCCGATGGAGGGCGTCGAGTCGATCGACAGCGCCGCCGCCTCGGAGATCTGCTGGGGCTAGGGCCGCACCGGCGTCCGTGAGACGCGCCGGCGGTCCGAGCCGGATGCCCCGCACCGCGCTCGGGCCGCCGCCCGCGCCCGCACCCGTTCCGTCCCACCTCAGAAGGGCACACAGATGAGTCAACCGAAAACCGACCCTCCCACCTCGGCGCTCGATCTCGCCGAGGAGTTCCTGGACCGTTCCACCCCGCTCACCCGAGTCCGCAACACCCTGCACAAGTACCCGGCGCTCAGCCCGGCCATCGTGCTGGTCATCGCGGTCATCGTGTTCGGGATCCTGAACGACCGCTTCTTCTCGCCGGGCAACCTCTCGCTCATCACCCAGCAGGTCGCGGTGGTCGGCACGCTGGCGCTGGCGCAGACGCTCATCATCCTCACGGCGGGCATCGACCTGTCGGTCGGCGCCGCGATGGCGCTGTCGTCGATGGTGATGGCGCAGCTCTCGGCCGACAACGGCCTCCCTGCCATCGTCGCGATCCTCATCGGCCTCGTCGTCGGCATCGCGACCGGCGCCTTCAACGGCTTCCTCGTCACGAGGCTGAAACTGCCCCCGTTCATCGTGACGCTCGGCACCCTGAACGTGTTCCTCGCGATCACGCTGCTCTACTCGAAGGGCGCCACGGTGCGCGGCGCGGCGATGCCGGATCTGCTCACCTGGACCGGCACCACGTTCGATCTCGCCGGGGTCAACGTCTCCGTCGGCGTGCTCATGATGCTCGCGCTCTACGTGGTGCTCGGCCTCATCCTGGCGAAGACCGCCTGGGGCCGCCACCTCTACGCCGTCGGCGACGACCCCGAGGCCTCGCGCCTCGCGGGCATCAGCGTGAACCGGGTGCTGCTGAGCGTCTACCTCGTCGCCGGCGCGATCATCGCGGTCGCGGCCTGGATCCAGATCGGCCGCTCGAACGCCGCCTCCCCGAACGTGGCGGGCGAGCTCAACCTCGACTCGATCACGGCGGTCGTGATCGGCGGCACGAGCCTCTTCGGCGGCCGCGGCCTCGTCTGGGGCACCCTGCTGGGCGCCCTGATCGTCGGCGTGTTCCGCAACGGGCTCTCGCTCGCGGGCCTCGACGTGCTGTGGCAGACCCTCGCCGTCGGCATCCTCGTCATCGTCGCGGTCACCGTCGACCAGTGGATTCGGAAGGTACGCAAATGAGCAACGCAGTGAACACCGCGGAGGCCGCAGCCCCGACGGGCGGGCCGGAGCCGATCCTGCGGGCGCGGCGCCTGGTCAAGACCTTCGGCCGGGTCGTGGGGCTGGACGGGGTGAGCATGGAGCTCTACCCGGGCGAGGTGCTCGCCGTGATCGGCGACAACGGCGCCGGCAAGTCGACCCTGATCAAGTGCCTCACCGGCGCCGAGATCCCCGACGAGGGCGAGATGTTCCTCGACGGGCAGCAGGTCCACTTCAAGCGCCCTCAGGACGCCCGCGAGGCGGGCATCGAGACCGTGTACCAGACCCTGGCGGTCTCGCCGGCGCTCGACGTGGCCTCCAACCTCTTCCTCGGCCGTGAGGAGCGCAAGAAGGGGATCCTCGGTTCCGTGTTCCGGGTGGTCGACAAGAAGGGCATGCGCGAGAAGGCGAAGCAGAATCTCAGCGCGCTGGGCATCTCGACGCTGCAGGACGTGACGGTCGCGGTCGAGAACCTCTCGGGGGGTCAGCGCCAGGCGGTCGCCGTGGCGCGTGCGGCGGCGTTCGGCTCGAAGGTCGTGGTGCTGGACGAGCCGACCGCGGCGCTGGGCGTGCGGGAGACGAATCAGGTGCTGGATCTGATCAGGCGATTGCGGGACAACGGGACGGCGGTGATCGTGATCTCGCACAACATGCCGAACGTGTTCGACATCGCCGATCGGATCCATATCCAGCGGCTGGGGAAGCGGGCGGCGACGATCACGCCGCAGTCGCACTCGATGACGGATGCGGTGGCGATCATGACGGGCGCCGCGCAGGCGTAGACCGCACGACCACCACGGCGCAGAAGGGGCCGGACGGGGCGCGCAGCTCCCGGGCGGCCCCTTCCGCGTGCTCCGATGCCGGCCGCGGAGCGTGCCGACGGGTCCGGTCCTGTCGCGCTCGCCGCGACGGCTCGCCGGTCAGGCGCTCTCGGCCCGCGTCTCCGGTGCGTCGCTCTGCGCGGGATCCCGATCGGCCCCCTGCTCGGGCCCGTCGCCCTGCTCGCCCGCGTGCGGGTCCAGCGTGGCCCGGAACCCGGCCAGCTTCTGCTTCATGCCGCGGAGCCGGGCGAGATCCACCGAGTCCGAGCGCATCGCGGTGACCGTCGCGAGGATGTCGACGACGACGAGCCCCGCCAGCCGGCTGATCGTGGGGGTGTACATGTCGGTGTCCTCGAGGGACTCCGTCACGAGCACCACGTCCGCGGCCCGCGCGAGGGGACTGCTGCGGTTGGCGGTGATCGCGACGACCTTGCCGCCGTTGGCGTGCACCTCCTCCGCGATCTGCGGCAGCGGCAGCGTGCGGCCGGTGTGGGAGATGAGGATGAAGAGGTCGTCCCCGTCCGAGGTGGCGGCCTCGATGAACTGCTGGTGGGGATCCGACTCCGCCGTGCAGGGGCGCCCGAACAGCGGCGCCTTCTGCTGGGCGTCCTTCGCGATGATCGACGAGGCGCCGAACCCGAAGAAGTGCAGCCGCTGCGCCGCCTCGATGAGGTCGACCGCGGCGACCGCCTGGTCCGCCTCGAACGAGCGCCTGGTGTGGTCGAAGCTCGAGATCGTGTGGTCGAAGATCTTCGAGACGATGGTCTGGGACGAGTCGCTCTCCTCGATGGCGGAGTGCGTGGCCGGAACGCCGAGGGCCAGGAAGCGGGTCATCTGGAGACGGAAGTCCTGGAAGCCGGAGAAGCCCAGCGTGGAGCAGAAGCGGATGACGGTCGGCTCGCTCACCCCGATCGCCGAGGCGAGCGCCGCGAGCGTCGACTGCACGACCTCCTCGCGGTGCTCGACGACGTAGTCGGCGACGCGCCGCTCCGAGCGGCTCAGCGACGCGGAGCGGTCCGAGATGTACTGCAGGAGGGAGGTGGGCACGGTCTCACTGTACAGTCGCATGCCCCGATCCCCCTGCTTTCGCGTGGAATTTCGGGCGGGATCCCATCAGCGATCCTGTGCGTGGCCCAGCGCCCGCAGCAGGTTCTCCACTGCGTACGCCGTGGCTCGACCGACGCTTTCCTCGGTGAATCCTCCGAGGTGGGGGGTCGCCCGGCACCTCGGATGGAGCAGCAGCTCGTCGAGCTCGGGGGGCTCGGTGTCGAACGCGTCCACGGCGTAGGCGAGCAGCCGCCCGCTGCGCAGCGCGGCGAGCACCGCGGGGGCGTCGACGAGCGCGGCGCGCGCCGTGTTGACGAGGACGGCGCCGTCGCGCATCGACGCGAGCGCGGCCGCGTCGATCAGCGGACGGTCGCCGGGAGGGCTGTGGAGCGTGATGACGTCGGCCTGCTCGAAGAGCTCGGCCGGATCGACGACGGCCGCGAGTGCGCTGTCGCGCACGAACGGATCGCTCGCGAGCACGCGGGCGCCGAACGCCGCGGCGATCGCCGCCACGGTGCGCCCGATCGCTCCGAGGCCGACGATCCCCACGGTGCGCCCGTTCAGCTCGCCTCCCCGGGTGCGCTCCCACCGGCCCTCGCGGATGGCGCCCGTGCTCGTGTCGAAGTCCCGCAGGGCGGCCAGCATGTGCAGGATCGCGAGCTCCGCGACGCCCTGGGCGTTCGCGCCGCGCGCGATCTCGACGCGGATGCCGGCGTCGGACGCGGCCTCCAGGTCGATCGCGTCCGTGCCGACGCCGTTGCGGGAGATCGCCCGCAGCGACGGAGCCGCGCGCAGCACCTCCGCGGGGATCGCCTCGACCCCCGCGAGATAGCCGACGACGTTCCCGGAGAGCAGCTCGCCGAGCTCCTCCACCGTCGGCGTGCGCCCGCCGGGGCCGGGGATCAGCTCGTAGCCGGCCTCGACGAGCGGTGCGAGCTCGACGACGCCGCTCAGCTCCCCCGAGGTGAGCGATCGCGGCGTGACGAGGATGCGGGGCGCCGACACGTCACGCCCTCCGCGCGCCGCGCGCGATCGCGCTGAGGCGGTCGAAGCCGGGGCCCGAGGTGGGGATCTCGATGTCGAACACCTCGGCGATCACCCGCGTCCAGCCGTGGATGAAGTACACCCAACCGTCGTGGATCCGCAGGCCGCGCTCCTCCGCCTGCGCGCGGGCCTGGTCGAGGAAGACCAGATCGCCCCGGTAGTTGAGATCCCAGACGTGAGCCGCCTCGGGGAAGACGCCGGCGTCGCTCAGCGGCGACCCCGGCGCGTCCTTGCCGAGCCCGGTCGCGTTCACGATGAGACTCCCGGGCGGCATGAGCGCCAGCGCCGCGTCGTTGTCGGCCGGGGCCGGGCTGTCGACGAGCCGCAGCGGCACCTCCGTGCCGAACTGCCGGTAGACCTCTCGCAGCGACTCGAGGCGGGGGCGGCTGCGGTTGCTCACCACGATCTCTCGCGGCACGTCGTCGCCTCGCTCGGGGCGGGTGAGGTGCCAGGCCATGGCGATCGCGGAGCCGCCGGCGCCCATGATGAACGTCGACCGCCCCTTCCAGCTGCCGGGCGGCAGGATCGCGTCGATCGCGAACCCGGCGGTGATCGGATCCTTGGCGTGGGCGCGCAGCTCGCCGTCGCGCTTCGAGATGCAGCTGATCTCGTCCATCAGCACCGTGAGCGGGTCGGCGTAGTCGAAGAGGTCGGAGGCGGCCTGGTAGAGATCGAGCTTGTGCGTGGTCACGAGCGCCCCGACGCTCAGCGCGTCGTCGCGGAAGAACTGCACCACCCTGCGGTAGTCCTCGGCCGGAGCGTGCAGCGGCATGTCGATGCCGACGAAGTCGACCTCGCCGAGCCCCAGCTCGTCCGCCCACTCGGGGAACACCTGGCGGATGGACGAGTGCGCCGTGCTCACCCCGATGAAGTAGAACGTGGGGCGGACGGCCGGCCGCAGGACGGCGGCCGTGAGGGTGGGGTACTGCTCCTGCGTGGTCATCGTCGTGATCCCTCTCCTATCCCTGCGCGCCGGCGGCGGTGGCCGCGCGTGCGAGCTCCGTGATCGTCGTGAAGTCGCCGTCGCGCACGAGGGCGCGCGGAGCGACCCAGCTACCCCCGACCGCGGCGACGGCGGGCAGCGAGAGGTAGTCCGCGGCGTTCCCGGCGCCGACCCCGCCCGTCGGCATGAAGACGAGGCCCGTATGCGCGAAGGGCGCCGTCAGCTGCGCGAGGGCCGAGACGCCGCCGTTCGCCTCGGCCGGGAAGAACTTCACCGTGCGGTGGCCCTCGGCGAGGCGCTGCTGGATGTCGCTCGCGCCCGTGACGCCGGGGATGAGCGGGAGGCCGCGCTCGACCGCGCGCGAGGCGGTCAGCGGATCCCAGCCCGGGCTGACGCCGAAGGCGGCGCCCGCCTCGACGGCGGCGTCGACATCCGCGGGGGTGAGGATCGTGCCCGCGCCGACGACGCTGCCGGTGGCCGCCGCGGCGGCGGCGCGCACCGCTGCGACGCCGGCGGGGGTGCGGAACGTGATCTCGACGATGGTGATGCCGCCCGCGGCGAGCGCCCGCGTCAGCGGGACCGCATCGTCGGGGTCGTCGATCTCGATGACGGGGACGATCCGGTTGCCGCCGAGGAGCGCCGGGACACGGGCGGAGAGCTCGGCCTGAGCGGAGGGGTGCGACACGTTCACGCCCTCCGGTAGCCGGTGTGATCCGGGTTCTCGCGCAGCTTCCAGCCGCCCGCGCCGTCGGCGACCACGAGGCTCCGCATCCCGTGCGCGTCGGCGATGAGCTGGTAGTCCTGGCCGGCATCGGTGGCGTAGGTGAAGAGCGTGACGAAGGGCTCGTCGCCGACGTTGACGCTGCGGTGGATCCACTCGCCGGGCACGTTCACGGCCTCGCCCGGCGTGAGCTCGAACGCCTCGCTGCGGCCGTCCAGGGTCTCGAGCAGCATGACGCCCCGCCCCGAGAGGCAGTAGTACAGCTCGGCTCGATCGGAGATGGCGTGCAGGTGGCCGCGGGTGACCGCGAACTCGTCGCCGACGCGCCCGGGCAGCAGCGTCGAGGTGCCGATCGTGAGGGCGCCGGAGTGCGGACCGTAGTCCTGCGACTCCACGCGGTAGACGAGGGCGTCGCCGCCGCGCTCGGTCAGTTCGGCCTCGTAGGCCGCCGTGTCGCGGTAGACCCCGCTCATGTCCGCGAGGTGCTTGGTGTAGACGCCGTTGCCTCCGGCGAGGGTGCCGGTCGGCGAGACGGCGAGTTTCGCCGGGAGATCGATGTCGGGCACGTGCTGTCCTTTCAACGCTGAAGATTCTTGTAGTATAACTACCACATCTTGCCGTGTCACACCGGGGATTTCCGGCGCGGATCGCCGCTTTTCTCTCCCGGAGAGAGCCGATATGGTAGTTGTGCTACGAATTCTCGGTGGCCGAGTGCGTTCGAAGGAGAATGGTGTGACAGGTTCTGCAGCCCAGCCCAAGCGGGTGGCCGTCACGGGCGGAAGCGGTGGCATCGGGCGGGAGATCTGCGCAGCGCTCTCCCGCGCCGGGTGGACGACCTACGCCCTCGATCGCGTGCCGGGGGAGGGGCCGGCGGGCGGATTCGTGGCCTGCGACCTGCTCGATCCCGCGAGCATCGACGCGGCCGTCGAGGCGCTGTACGCGGAGGACGACTCGCCGGTCTCCCTCGTGACGAGCGCCGGCATCGTGGAGAACGACGTCGCCGCCGAGGACCTCGACATCGGCCTGGTCGACCGGGTCATGGGCGTGAACTTCCGCGGGGTGTTCCTCTCCTGCCAGGCCTTCGGCCGCGAGCTGCTCGCCCGTGGCGGCGGGGCGATCGTGAACGTGGCCTCGATGTCGGGCAACCACATCGTGAACTTCCCGCAGCGCCAGTGCATCTACAACAGCTCGAAGGCCGCCGTCGTGGCGCTGACCAAGTCCCTCGCGGTCGAGTGGGGGCCGCGGGGCGTCCGCGTGAACGCGCTCTCGCCGGGCTACATCGACACGCCGCTCAACGGGCTCAAGACCCACATGCACGGCGAGTGGAACGAGGCGACCGTGCTCGGGCGCATGGGGGCGCCCGACGAGGTCGCGGCCGCCGTCGAGTTCCTGCTGGACGAGCGGTCCGGGTACTTCCTGGGCGCCGAGCTGCTGATGGACGGGGGATACTCGCTGCGATGAACACCTCGAACCCCGGCGTCCCCGACGCCCCGCTCGTCCTCGCCCACGACCTCGGCACCACCGGCGACAAGGCGACGCTCGTCGCCGCAGACGGCACGCTCGTCGGCTCCGTCACGGTCGCCTACCCCGTCGACTTCGGCGCCGACGGCAAGGCCGAGCAGGATCCCGACGACTGGTGGCGCGCCTTCTGCGAGGCCAACCACCGTCTGCTCGGCCTCCACGGCCTCGATCCCTCGCGGATCGGCGCGGTCTCCTTCTCCGGGCAGATGATGGGCGCCGTGCTCATCGACGGACGCGGCCGCCCCGTGCGACCCGGGATCATCTGGGCCGACACCCGGGCCCGGGCCCAGTGCGATCAGCTCGTCGAGCGCGTCGGCATGGACGAGGTGTACCGCATGACCGGCCACCGCGCGAACCCGACCTATTCGCTGTCGAAGCTCATGTGGGTGCGCGACACCGAGCCCGAGGCCTTCGCCCGGGCCGAGCGCTTCCTCACCGCCAAGGACGTGATCCTGCACCGGCTGACGGGCCGCTGCGTCACCGACCCCTCCGATGCCTCCGGGACCAACGCCTACGACCAGGACGCGCAGGGCTGGAGCGGCGAGCTCATCGAGGCCGCGGGCCTGGACCGCGCGCTCTTCCCCGAGATCGTCGAGTCGTCCGCCGATCTCGGCGGGGTCCGGCCCGAGGTCGCAGCGGAATCCGGCCTCTCGCCCGCGACCCGGGTGATCGCGGGCGGCGGTGACGGGCCGATGGGCGCGCTGGGCGCCGGGATCGTCGACCGGTCCAGCGGCGTCTACACCTACCTCGGATCCTCCTCCTGGGTGTCGTTCGCCGACACGCGGCCGCTGCACGATCCGCTCATGCGATCCATGACCTTCAACCACGTGATCCCCGGCCATTTCGTGCCGACCGCGACGATGCAGGCCGGCGGAGCGTCGCTCGACTGGATCGTCTCGGTGCTGCGGCCCGGCGCGGATGACCGCTTCGAGGCGGCGCTGGCTGACGCCGAGCGGGCGGAGGCGAGCGCCGACGGCCTCTACTTCCTCCCGCACCTGCTGGGGGAGCGCTCCCCGTACTGGAACCCGCGGGCGCGGGCGGCGTTCGTCGGCCTACAGATGCCCCACGACCGCGCGAACATGGTGCGAGCGGTCATCGAGGGCGTGGCCTTCAACCTGCGCACGGGCCTCGTCGCGTTCGCCGAGGCGGGGCACTCCTTCGAGCGGATCGACGCGATCGGCGGGGCTGCGAAGTCCCCGCTCGTCGGGCGGATCCTCGCCGATACCTGGCAGCTGAGCGTCGTGCCGAGCTCGATCGGCGACCACGCCACCAGCCTCGGCGCGGCCGCCGTCGCAGCGCTGGGCGTGGGGCTCATCCGGCAGGAGGAGGTGCCCGAGTTCGTGGGGAAGGCCGCGGGTCCGGGCATCGAGCCGCGGCTCGACGCCGCCGAGAACGACCGCCGGTACGCGCTGTTCATGGACGCCTACCGCAGGCTCGAGGGGTGGTTCGACGAGCTGTGAACGCCGATGCGCGACGAGAAGCGGCCGGGCCTCCGTCCCCGGCGCCCGAGCCGTTCGTGCGCACGGTGCTCGGGGACATCGCGCCCGAGCGCCTGGGGCGCGTCGACTACCACGAGCACCTCTTCCAGACGACGCCGCTGCTGCCGGGAGAAGAGCTCGACGACGAGGACCTGAGCCGAGGCGAGGCCGGGCTGATGCGCGCAGCCGGCATCGACGCGATGGTGGACGCCACGCCGTGGGGGCTCGGCCGCGACCCGCTCGCGGTGGCCCGCATCTCGCACGCGGCGGGCGTTCACGTGGTCGCCACGACCGGGTTCCACCGGGAGGCGCACTACGCGGGCCGATCGGAGGTGCTCGAACTCGACGAGGAGCGCATGGCGGCGCAGTGCCTCGCCGATCTCCTCGAGGGGCAGCTGGCCGTCGACGCCCTTCCGGGGGCCGGAGCGCGCGAGCGGCCGCCTCTCGGCCCCGCGGGCGCGCCCGTCCGCGCCGGCCTGCTGAAGGCCGGTGTCGACTACTGGAGGATCTCCGCCTTCGAGCGGCGCGCGCTCGCGGCCGTCGCCGCCGCGCACCGCATCACGGGTGCTCCCGTCATGGTCCACCTCGAGCACGGCTCGTGCGCGCACGAGGTGCTCGATGCCCTGGAGGCGGACGGAGCGGCGCCCGAGCGCGTCGTGCTGGCGCACATCGACCGGAGCCCCGACGCGACCCTCTACGCGGAGTTGGCGGCACGGGGCGCCTATCTCGGCTGCGACGGCGCGGCCCGGCTCAAGGAGTGGCCCGAGTCGGCGCTCATCGACGCCATCGACGGGGCCCGCGAGGCCGGGCACGGCGACCGGATCCTGCTGGGCGGCGACGTCGCCCGTCGCTCGCGCTACCTCGCATACGGGGGCATGCCCGGCATCCCCTACCTCACGCTGCGGTTCGTGCCGAGGCTCGAGCGGCGCGTGGGGGAGGCGGGCATCAGGTCGTTCCTCGTCGACAATCCCCGGGCGTTCCTCCGCTGGCCGGCCCCGGCCGCGGCGGGCTGACCCGGATCTGCTCCACGCACACCGACATCCGCACTCGACACACCAGACCCCGGGAGGCCCCATGCGTTCGATCGTCTACTCAGAGCCCGAGCACTTCTCGCTGCAGGAGGTGCCGCTCCGCGAGCCCGGCGATACCGAGGTGGTCATCGAGGTCGACCGCGCGGGCGTGTGCGGCACCGACCTCCACCTGCACCACGGGGAGTTCGGCCCCGCCTATCCGCTCGTGCCGGGCCACGAGCTCACCGGCCGCGTCGTGGCGCGAGGGTCGGCCGTGACGAGCCCTGAGATCGGCGACCGCGTCGTCGCCGACAACACGGTCGCGTGCGGCACCTGCACGAGCTGCCGTCGCGGCTACCCGGTCTTCTGCGAGCGCGGCAGGGCGCACGGCGTCAACCGGCCGGGAGCGTTCGCCGACGCCATCATCCTCGAGGCCGATCGGTGCTTCGTGGTCAACGACCTCGATCCCGACGTCGCCGTGCTCGCCGAGCCCGCGGCCTGCGTGATGCGCGGGCTCGACGTGCTGGGCGCGGCGCCCGGGTCGAACGTGCTCGTCTTCGGTGCGGGGCCGACCGGGCTGCTCATGGCGCAGCTGCTCAAGAAGAACGCCGGAACGGAGCGGGTGGTGGTCGCGGCGCCGTCGCAGCACAAGCTGGATCTCGCGAGAGCGCACGGTGCTGATCTGACCGTGCGCGTGGACCGGGCCGATCCCGCGGCGGCCCGGGCGGCGCTCCGCGCCGATGCGCCCGAGGGGTACGACATCGTCGTCGACGCGACCGGCGCCGTCGCCGTGCTGCAGCAGACGATCGGTCTCACGCGGACCGGCGGAACGGTGCTGGTCTACGGCATGGCCGACGAGGAGGCGACCTGGCCGGTGCGCCCCTACGAGATCTTCCGCAGGGAGTTGACGATCAAGGGATCCTTCGCCCAGCAGTTCGTCTTCGACCGTGCGATCGCGGCGCTGCGTTCGGGGACGATCGACACCACGGGGATCATCACCCACCGCTTCGGTCTCGACCAGTACCGCGAGGCGCTCGACGCGATCTCGGACAGCGCGTGCGTCAAGGCGGTCATCGAGCCGCGTCGCTGAGCGCCGAGGAGAGGACCGCGGAAAACGACGGCGGGGGCGCGGCCGATGGCCGCACCCCCGCCGTTCGCGGTGCTCGGTATCAGAGCGGGCGAATGTTGGTCGCCTGCAGGCCCTTCTGGCCCTGCTCGGTCTCGAACTCTACGCGCTGCTCCTCGAAGAGGTCGCGGCGGCCCGAGCCGTCGATCGCGCTGAAGTGTGCGAACACGTCTGCGGAACCGTCGTCGGGGGCGATGAAACCGTAACCCTTTTCCGAGTTGAACCATTTGACAGTGCCAGTGGCCATCCTGTTTTCCTTCTTGTTGTTGCGGATCGTCAGTGCGATCCTGAGAGCCACGGCGACGGCGCCGACGTGGAGATCTGGGGCGGGCGGCAGGCCCGCCGGTGCGGGGAGCCCCGGTGCGAGACGGAGGCCTGCTCTGGCGGAATCGAGGCGATCCGGTGAGCGGCGGAGGCCGAGCGCTGCGGGTCGGTGCGACCGGCGATGCGGAATCCGCGTGAGGAGGATGATCGCGGCAGCGGTTCGGGCCCTTCCGGCGTCGATGCCTCCGGGAACCGGCCGCGTGTGAAACGCGATGCGACCCGTATCTCGCGCGGGCCGCGGTCTTGCGGTGAAAAAATGTGCTGGGTTACCCTACGTTCGGCGTGTACTCGTGTTGCCAGACCGAGCTTACCCCATCTTGGAGCGCAGCGACAGGGGCGGTGCCGCTCGGGGATGTCGGCATCCGGGCTCCGGCGCTCCCCTCGACGCGCTGCACCGCGCCGGGCAGAATGGGGGGCATGCATCAGACGCGCTCCACGCCCCCGGTCCCCGCGATCCCCACGGTCACGCTGAACGACGGCACGGAACTGCCCGAGCTGGGGCTCGGCACCTACAAGCTGCTGGGCGAGGAGGGCGTGGCGTCGATGGCCGCGGCGATCCGGTCGGGGTATCGGCTGCTCGACACCGCCGTGAACTACGAGAACGAGGCCGAGGTCGGGGAGGCCGTGCGGGGCAGCGGCGTCGCGCGCGAGGAGATCCGCGTCGCGACCAAGCTCCCCGGCCGCCACCACGGGTACGAGGAGACGCTCGCGAGCGCCGAGGCCTCCCTCGCCGCTCTGGGGCTCGGATACATCGACCTCTACCTGATCCACTGGCCGAACCCGAGCGTCGACCGCTACGTGGACACCTGGCGGGCGATGATCGACCTGCGCGAGCGCGGCGCCGTGCGCTCGATCGGGGTGTCGAACTTCACGGAGGAGATGCTCGCGCGGCTCGTCGAGGAGACGGGCGTGACGCCGTCGGTGAACCAGGTGGAGCTGCACCCCTACTTCCCTCAGGCCGCGCTGCGCGCCGTGCACGCCGAGCTCGGCATCCGGACCGAGAGCTGGAGCCCGCTCGCGCGGCACTCCGACCTCGTCGAGGAGCCCGTCGTCACGAGGCTCGCCGCGGCCCGCGGCATCACTCCGAGCCAGCTCGTGCTGCGGTGGCACGTCGAGCTGGGGAGCACGCCGATCCCCAAGTCGAGCAACCCCGAACGGCAGCGGGTCAACGCCGACGTCTTCGGCTTCTCCCTGGCGGGCGATGAGATCGAGGAGATCTCGGGTCTGGAGCGCGGACGGATGTGGGATTTCGACCCGAACACCCACGAGGAGATGTAGCCGGGGCCGCCCTCCGCGCTTGACACGGCGGGGAACGGGCGTATCCTGACTTAAGGTCATTCTGACTCTAAGTCGAGGGAGAGCCCGTGCACTTCGCCGAGTCGAGCGCGAGCGAGCGTCGCTACCTGCCGCCCGCCGTGGCGGTGTCGACGGTGGCCTTCGCGCTGCATCCGCCCGAGGGGGCCGCCGCCGGCGCCCCCGACGCCGGGGCTCCGGCCGAGGGTCGGGAGACGACGGCCGCCGGCTCCGTGACGCTCTGGATCCCGCTCGTGCGCCGCACGAGGCCGCCGTTCGAGGGTCGCTGGGCGCTCCCCGGCGGGCCCACGCAGTGGGACGAGACCCTCGTCGACACCGCCTCACGGACCCTCCACGACGCCGTGCTCCGTCCGCCGGGGTACCTCGAGCAGCTCTACGCGTTCGGCAGCGTCGAGCGCTCGGCCGAGGCGCAGCGACTCGTCACGATCGGGTACTGGGCGCTGTACGGCGAGCGGGATCTGGCGGCTCCCCCGAGCGCGCCGGCGGGTCAGGGGGCCGGGGCACCCGTCGGCCGGACCCCGGTCGCAGCCCCGAGCCGGGGAGGCGGGGCGCCCGGCCCGAGATGGGACGACGTGCCTCCCCAGTCCGGTCCCCGTCAGGAGGGCTCCGGAGGGCCCCCAGGCGAGAACGATCCCAACGTCGCCTGGTTCAGCGCCGACCGCCTGCCGCGTCTCGCGTTCGACCACGTCGACATCGTCGAGTACGCGCTCTGGCGTCTGCGCCGCAAGACCGAGTACTCGGCGGTGGCCCACCGATTCCTCGGACCGGTGTTCACCCTCGCGCAGCTGCGCAGCGTGCACGAGGCGATCCTCGGGAACCGCGTCGACCCGGCGAACTTCCGCAGGCAGGCGCTCGCCCAGGGGCACCTCGTGGACACCGGCGCCGTCGAGACCGGCACGCGGCATCGCCCGGCGAGGCTGTTCCGCTTCCGGGCGGAGCCGGAGGACGCCCCGCGCCCCGACCGGTAGACCGTGCCCCCGATCCGATCTGGATCCCGCCAGACCCGACCAGCCCCGATCGATCCGCGAGGCCCGATCCGGAGCAGAGACACCGACCGACACCAGACGCGACCGACACCAGACGAAGGAGCATGCAGCGATGACGAGCGTGCAGGAACTCATCCGCGGAGCAGCGGCGGAGGAGGCCGAGCGGGGCCACCGCCGCCCGATCGCGCTCCGGCCGACCGGCCGGTCGGCGCCCGGCCAGGCGGCGACGAGCTGCGACAGCGGTCTCGCGCGGGATCCGTGGGCGGTCGACCGCGCCCCGGGCTACGGGCCCGGCGCCTCGACCGCCGACGCCATCCCGGGCGACGCGCCGCGGCAGGGCCCGCTGCCCGAGCGCTACACCGACGCGAGCGAGGAGGAGCTCGAGCGGCGGATCGTCGCGGCGAAGGCCCGGCTCGGCGACCGGGTCCGCATCCTGGGGCACTTCTACCAGCGCGACGAGATCGTGCGTCACGCCGACTTCGTGGGCGACTCGTTCATGCTGGCGCAGGCCGCGAAGGCGAGCCCCGAGGCCGAGGCGTTCGTCTTCTGCGGCGTCCACTTCATGGCCGAGACGGCCGACATCCTCTCGGGGCCCGAGCAGGCCGTGATCCTGCCGAACCTCGCCGCGGGGTGCTCGATGGCCGACATGGCCACGATCGATCAGGTCGAGCGCTGCTGGCGGGAGCTCGTGCAGGTGCTGGGGCAGGAGCCCGACGCCGAGGGCCGTCAGCCGGTGATCCCGGTCACCTACATGAACTCCTCGGCGGCGATCAAGGCCTTCTGCGGACGCAACGGGGGCATCGTGTGCACCTCGTCGAACGCGCGCGCCGTGCTCGAGTGGGCCTTCGAGCGCGGGCGGCGGGTCGTGTTCTTCCCCGACCAGCACCTCGGACGCAACACCGCCAAGGCCATGGGCGTCGCCGAGGAGGCGATGCCGCTGTGGCGCGCGCATCTGCCCCTCGGGGGCAACACCGCGGAGACGCTGCGCGAGGCGCGCGTGATCCTGTGGAACGGCTTCTGCTCCGTGCACAAGCGCTTCACCGTCGACCAGATCGAGCGGGCGCGCGCCGAGCACCCCGGCGTGCGGGTGATCGTGCACCCGGAGTGCCCGGCCGCGGTCGTCGAGGCCGCCGACGGCAGCGGGTCGACGGAGTACATCCGTCGCGAGATCGCGGCGGCGGCGCCCGGCTCGGTGATCGCGGTGGGCACCGAGATCAACCTCGTGAACCGGCTGCAGCATCAGCACCCCGAGCTGACGATCTTCTGCCTCGACCCCGTGGTGTGCCCGTGCTCGACCATGTACCGCATCCACCCCGCCTACCTGGCGTGGACGCTCGAGTCGCTGCTCGAGGGGCTGACGCCGAACCGGATCGCGGTGCCGCGCGCGGTCGCCGAGGAGTCGCGGGTGGCGCTCGAGCGCATGCTCGCGGCGAAGCCGTGATCTGCGTCGTCGGATCCGGGGTCGCCGGGCTCTCCGCGACCCTCGCGGCCTGCGACGCCGGCGCCGAGGTGCTGCTCGTCACCCCCGGGAGGCTGGGCGGGGCGGACCCCGCGGCGGGCGGCAGCACCGCGCTCGCGCAGGGCGGGATCGCGGCGGCCCTGGGGCCGGGGGACGCTCCCGCCGATCACGCGGCCGACACCGTCGCCGCCGGCTGCGGGCTGACGGACGGCGAGGCCGCCGCCCTGCTCGCGACCGCCGGGGCGGCCGCCGTGCGCTCCCTGATCGCCGACGGCTTCGCGGCGGACCGCGACGCCCGCGGCCGTCTCGCCCTGGGGCTCGAGGCCGCCCACGGCCGGCCGCGCATCGTGCACGCCGGCGAGGATCGCAGCGGCGCGGTCCTGCACGCGCACCTGGGGCGGCGCGTCCTCGAGCGGGTGCGGGAAGGCCGGGTCGAGCTGCAGGAGGAGCGCACCGTCGTCTCGCTGCTCGCGGAGGCCGGCGCGGTCGTCGGGATCGTGCTGAGCGATGCCGAGGAGTGCGTCGCTCGCACCGTGCGCGGTGCCGGCGGCCGCGTGGCGCCCGCCGTGCGCCGCGTCGATGCGGTCGTGCTCGCGACCGGGGGATACGCCGCGCTCCACCCCCGCACGAGCAATCCCGCCGGATCGCGGGGCGAGGGCATCGTGCTGGCGGCCCGCGCCGGGGCCGCGCTCGCGGACCTCGAGCTCGTGCAGTTCCACCCCACGGCCCTCGCCGCTCCCGGTGCGGAGACCGACGGCTTCCTCGTCTCCGAGGCCGTGCGCGGGGCGGGGGCCGTGCTGCTCGACCGCCGCGGACGCCGGTTCATGCGCTCCGCGCACCCCGCCGCAGAGCTCGCCCCGCGCGACGTCGTCTCGGTGGCCGTCCACCGGGCGCTGCGCGCGGACGGGGGCGGGTCCGTGCGCCTCGACGCCACCCCGATCGAGCGCGAGGGCGGTCCGGGAACCCTCGCGCGCCGCTTCCCGAGGATCACCGCGGCGACCCGCGCCCTCGGGCTCGACTGGGCGCGGGAGCCCGTCCCCGTCGCGCCGGCGGCGCACTACACGATGGGCGGCGTCGCCACCGATCTCGACGGCCGCAGCAGCGTGCCCGGCCTCTACGCCGCGGGCGAGGTCGCCGCCACCGGCGTGCACGGCGCGAACCGGCTGGCATCGAACTCGCTGCTCGAGGGGCTCGTCTTCGGCGCCCGGGCCGGGGCGGCGGCCGCGCGCTCCGAGCCGTGGCGGCTGCGCGGGGCCGGCGTCTCGGAGCTCCTCGCGCGGGTCGAGCCGTTCGCCCGGGGTGGGGATGGGCCCCCAGACCGGAGGAGCGCGGACCCGGATGCGGTCGCCGGCGCCGTCGCCTCCGGGCTCGGCATCGAGCGCGACGCCGAGGGCCTCCGCGCGGCCGCGGCGGTGTTCGCGCGCTGCTCCGGAACGGAGGCGGCGCTCGCCGCGCTCGTCGCGGCCGCGGCGCTCGCGCGCACCGAGTCGCGCGGCGCGCATCGGCGGTCGGATCATCCGCACGCCGATCCCGCGCAGGCGCGTCGCTCGGCGCTGCTGCTCGCCCCCGGACGCCCCGTTCCGGCGCACCCCGATCCCGAGCCGACAAGGAGCCTCGCCCCGTGCTGACCCCGCAGATCGTCCGAACCTCCGTGCAGCGAGCGCTCGAGGAGGACGCCCCCTGGGGCGACCTCACCGCCCAGCTGGCGATCCCGGCGAGCGCCCGGCTCGACACCCGCCTGGTCGCGCGCGAAGCCGGCGTGTTCGCGGGCGGAGCCACCGTGGCCGAGACGTTCCGCCAGGTGGACGACTCGATCGCCGTCGAGGCGCTCATCGCCGACGGCGAGCCGTTCGACGCGGGCGACCGGCTGGCCCGCATCTCGGGCCCGGCGAGGGGCGTGCTCACGGGCGAGCGCGTCGCACTCAACTTCGCCCAGCGCCTGAGCGGCATCGCGACGCTCACCTCCCGCTACGTCGCCGAGGTCGCGGGCACGCGGGCCCGGATCGCCGACACCCGGAAGACCACCCCGGGCCTGCGGGCGCTGGAGAAGCACGCCGTGCTCGCGGGAGGCGGGTCGAACCACCGCTTCGGCCTCTCCGACGCGATCATGGTGAAGGACAACCACCTCGCGGCGCTCGGGGCGATCGACGACCGCACCACGACGGAGGCGCTGCGCTCGCTGCGGGAGCGCGCCGGTCACACCGTCTCGATCGTCGTCGAGGTGGACCGTCTCGATCAGATCGAGGCCGTGCTCGCCGCGGGTGTGACGGGGGTGCTGCTCGACAACTTCACGCTCGACGAGCTCTCCGCGGGCGTTCGCCTCATCGGCGACCGGGCGATCGCGGAGGCGAGTGGAGGCGTCTCGCTCGCGACCGTCGGGGCGATCGCGCGGACGGGCGTCGACGTCGTCTCGGTCGGCCGGCTGACCCACGGAGCGCGCGCGCTCGACCTCGGCCTGGACGCGGTGGGATCGTGAGCCGCTACCTCGACGCCGCCGCCACGGCCCCCCTGCGCCCCGAGGCCCGTGCCGCGATGCTCGACGCCCTCGACGCGGGCCCCGGCAACCCCTCGAGCGTGCACGCCGCGGGCCACCGCGCGAGGAGCACGGTCGAGACGTCGAGGGAGCGCGTCGCGGCGGCGCTGGGCGCCCGGCCCGGCGAGCTGGTCTTCACCTCGGGCGGCACCGAGGCGAACAATCTCGCGGTCATCGGGCTGGCGCTCGCGAACCCGCGCGGGAGGCACCTGATCACCTCCCCGCTCGAGCATCCCTCGGTGCTCGAGAGCTGCCGCCTCCTCGCCCGCGTGCACGGCTTCGAGGTGACGGTGCTGCCCGTGGACGGCGCGGGGCGGATCGAGCCGTCGGACGCGGCCGCGGCGATGCGCGACGACACGACCCTCGCGACCATCGGGCTCGCGAACGCGGAGGTCGGCACCGTCCAGCCGCTGCCCGCGATCGCGCTCGAGGCTCGGAGACGGGGGGTGCTCGTGCACACCGACGCCGTGCAGGCCGCGGCGGGCCTCCCCGTCTCGTTCGGGTCGGGGGGCTGGCCGGGCGAGGGCGTCGACGCGATCTCCGTCGCCTCGCACAAGTTCGGCGGCCCGCAGGGAGCGGGAGCGCTCCTCGTGCGCGACCACCTGCCGATCGAGCCGCTGCTGCACGGCGGCGGGCAGGAGCGCGGCGCGCGATCCGGAACCGAGAACGTCGCGGCGATCGCCGGGTTCGCCGCGGCGGTCGTCGCGGCCACGGCCTCGGTCGGCGGCCGCGCGCTCGAGCTGGTGCGATCCCGCGACGCGCTCGTGCGGCGGGTGCTCGACGAGGTCGTCGGGGCGAGACTCACCGGCGACCCCGTCGAGCGGCTGCCGGGGCACGCCTCCTTCGTGGTAGCGGGCGTGAGCGGGGAGTCGCTGCTCGTCGCGCTCGACGCCGCGGGGCTCGCCGTCTCCTCGGGCTCGGCCTGCGCGGCCGGCAGGGACGAGCCGTCGCCGGCGCTCCTCGCGATGGGGATCGAGCCGGGGCTCGCGCGGACCGCCATCCGCTTCACCCTCCCCGATCCGATTCCGGAGGCCGTCGTCGAGCGGATCGTCGACGTGCTCGGCCGCGAGACCCGGAGGCGCGGCGCCGAGCGGCGGAGCTACTCCACGAGCTTCCCCGCGACGGAGTCGTCGGACGCCGCGTAGGCCAGGTCGCGGAACGACGCCGGCGCCTCGGCGACGGGCTCGAACACGACCCCGTCGGCGGGGCTCCAGACCATGCTGCCGCGCAGCTCCCCGCTCTGCTCGGGGAAGTCGGAGCGGTTGTGGCAGCCGCGCGTCTCGCGGCGCTCCAGCGCGCACTCGAGCGTGGCGCGCGCGGCGAGCATCGAACCGGAGAGGTCGAAGGCGTGGGCGAGGTCGTCGAAGCCGGCGATGTCCGGGTGCGCCGTGACGCGCGCCGCCCGCTCCTCCAGCTCGTCGAGCTTCGCGAGGCCGGCGGTGAGACCCGACTCGCTGCGCACCACGCCGGCGTGCTCGGTCATCAGGTCGCGGAGCGCGCGCTGCAGGCGCCGGGGGCTCTCGGAGCCTCGCATCCCCGCGGAAGCGGTCGCGGGTCGGCCCTCCAGGAGACCGAGCATCTCGGCGCGCGCCTCGGCCACGGCCGCGGGGTCGCGACGCAGCTCGGTCAGGCCGGAGGCGTACTCGGCCGCGTCGGCGCCCGTGATCCGTCCGTACACGAGCAGCTCGATCAGCGAGTTGCCGCCGAGCCGATTGGCGCCGTGCAGCCCGCTCGACGCCTCGCCGATCGCGTAGAGGCCCGCGACGCCCGTTCCGTGGTCCTCGGGACGCACCCACACCCCGCCCATCGAGTAGTGCGCCGTCGGGGCGATCTCGATCGGCTCGTCCGTGATGTCGAGCATCTGCAGATCGATGAGGGTGCGGTAGACGCGCGGCAGCTTCGCGAGGATCCGCTCCCGGGGCAGGTGGGACACGTCGAGGAAGACGCCGCCGTTCGTCGTGCCGCGGCCCTCGATGATCTCCGTGTAGCTCGCGAGGGCGACGCGATCCCGGGTCGAGAGCTCCATGCGCTGCGGGTCGTAGCGCTCCATGAACCGCTCGCCGAGGGCGTTGCGCAGGATCCCGCCCTCGCCGCGGGCGGCCTCCGACACGAGGGTGCCGGCCGCCTCGGCCGGTTCGAGGATGCCCGAGGGGTGGAACTGCACGAGCTCGGCGTCGCGGAGCCTGGCGCCCGCGAGTGCGGCGAGCCGGAACGAGTCGCCCGTGTTCTCGTCGCGACGGGACGACGTGTTGCGCCAGATGCGGGTGTGTCCGCCGGCGGCGAGGATCACGGCGTCGGCGTGGATCACCACGGGCGAGCCGTCGACGACGTCGAAGCCGTAAGCGCCGAAGACGCGTCCGTCGCCCACGAGCACGCGCGTGACGTAGACGGTGTCGATGACGGGCACGTTCAGCTCGCGGGCGCGCCGCATGAGGGTGCGCTGGATCTCGAGGCCCGTGTAGTCGCCCGCGTAGCAGGTGCGGCGGTACCGGTGGGCCCCGAAGAAGCGCTGGCTGATCCTGCCGTCGGCCTCGCGCGCGAAGGGCATGCCCCAGCGCTCGAGCTCCGCGATGCCCTCGGCGGCGCCGCGGGCGACGGTCTCGACGATGGCGGGGTCCGCGAGGAAGTAGGACTCGCGCAGCGTGTCGGCGGCGTGCTGCTGCCAGCTGTCCTCCGGGTCCATCGTGCCGAGGGCGGCGTTGATGCCCCCGGCGGCCAGCGTGGTGTGGGCGTCGTGGGCGCGCCGCTTGCCGACCGCGAGCACCTGCACGCCGCGCTCGGCGAGCTCGATCGATGCGCGGAGGCCGGCTCCGCCGGTGCCGATGACGAGGACGGAGGTGGCGAGCAGGCGCTCCGACCGGGAGGCTGAGGAATCGTGAGTGTGCATGGGCTCCACGCTAGGCAGCGACCCATGATTACTCCAATGAATAGTGCTCATGCTCACGATGCGGATAGGCTATGAACGTGAATCTCGAGCAGCTGCGCGGCTTCGTGGAGGTGGCGCAGCTCGGCCACTTCACGAGGGCCGCGGAGCGGCTGCACCTCGCGCAGCCCTCCCTGAGCCGGCAGATCTCGTCGCTCGAGGCCGATCTCGGCATCGAGCTGTTCCACCGCGCCAGGGGGAACGTGACCCTCACGGCGGCGGGCGAGCGGCTGCTGCCGCTCGCGCGGCGCATGCTCGCCGATGCCGGCACCGCGCGGAGCGAGATGGCGGAGCTCGCCGGCCTGCGCCGGGGGAGAGTTCGGCTGGGGGCTACGCCGACCCTGTGCACGAGCCTCGTCGCCGAGGTGCTCGTCGAGTTCCGGGTGAGGCACCCGGGCATCGACGTGGAGATCCTCGAGCGAGGATCGCGGAGCCTCATCGCCGCGCTCGTGGAGGGCTCCCTCGACCTCGCGCTCATCGTGACCAGCGTCTCCTCGGGCGTCGCCCGGGCGGTGATCGAGCGCGAGCCGATCCTGAGCGAGCGTCTCGTCGTGGTCTCCGCGGCCTCGGAACCCGACCCCTTCGAGCGCCCCGCCGCCACCGCCGCGGTCGAGCTGCGGGAGCTCGCGCGCGTGCCGCAGATCTCCTTTCCCGAGAGCTACGACCTGCGCGTCGCCCTGGACGCCGCCTTTCGCGACGAGGGCCTGACGCCCGCGGTCGCGGTGCAGGGGGCCGAGATGGATGCGGCGCTGCGCTTCGCCGAACGTGGCATCGGCGTCGCCGTGGTGCCCGCCATGGTCGCGGTGGAACGCCCCGCGCTCCGCTCGGCTCCGCTCGGGGGCGACGCGCTGACGCGGACCGTCAGCGTCGCGCGCCGAGCGGACATGGCGCCGACCCACGCGAGTCGCGCGCTGCGGGCCTTGGTCGGCGAGACCGCCGACGGGCTCGCCGCTCCCGGCAGCCGGACCGCTCATCTCGTGAGCCGCGTCCGCTGAGGGCTCGGCTCGCCCCCGCATCGTGGCGCGTGCATCGCCGTGCGCGTATCGTCGCAGGTCATCGCCGCGGGCCCGCTCATGGGGTCACGGGGCGCTCCACCCGGGCGGCGTGACCGGGATCTCGACCAGGCGCCGCACCATGAGGGCGAGCGGATGCCCCGGGGCGATTCCCAGCGCCGTGCCGATGTGACGGCAGGCGACCGACTGCAGGCCGCGCATCCACCACATCCACGCGAGGAGCGTCAGCAGCGGAGGCCGCCGCTCCTCGGGCACGGAGCCGACGATGCCGCGCACCGCCTCGGTCGCGGCCCGCAGGCGCTCCCGATCGGGGGCCTCCGCCGTGAGCGAGGCGAGCAGGCGTCGCATCGACCCACCGCTGTCGGAGTCGACGGGGAGGTCGATGAAACGCGCGAGCCCGGAATCTCGCATGAGCTCCGCGACGAAGGCGGCCCTCGTGAGGACCGACAGCACGAGCAGCAACCACTCCCCGGGGTGCTCGGCGCTGCGCACGGTCCGGGCGATCACCACCGCGTCCGCCTCGCCCGGCTCCGTCTGCAGCAACTCGTCGATCAGGGCGGCGATCTCGACCGCGCGGGCGAGATGCGGCGCGTCGAGCCCTGAACCGGAGGCCGATGGGGGAGCGACCCCCGGTTCAGGGAGTCCAGGGGAAGAGAGGGCGTCGAGGGCGGCGCGCACCGCGGCGAGGCGCTCCGGAGGCGCGACGGCGATCTCGGCCAGGGCGGCGAGGTCGGGGACGGTCTCGCCCCGCGCCGCGGCCTCCCGGGCGATGGGGCTCTGCTCGATGTCGCTGAGCGGTCGACCCCCGGGCGGCGCGGCGGGATCGAGGTAGCTCGCCCACCCGTCCGGTGCCACGCAGCACAGCTCGCGGAGGCGCACGCCCTCTCGGCGAAGCCTGCGCTCGAGCCGCTCAGCGAGTCTGCGCCAGGGGGCGCCGCCCGCCTCTCGGAAGGTCTGCTCGCTCGTGATCACCAGCGCCGGAGGGTCGGACTCGGCGCCCGCGCTCCGGAGCACCGAGCAGATCATGTCGAGCAGCGCCCGCGTCTCGCGCGGTCCCTCGCCGGCGGGCAGGTCGAAGCGGGCGGCCGTGCCGGCCTGCTTGCCCGAGAACAGCACGAGGAACAGGCTGCCGGGCGCGGTGAACCCCGCGATCTGCGGCAGGGCGGCGATGAAGTCGGCGGTGCCCTCGCAGCGGAGGACGCGCGGCCTCGGATGCGGAGGAGGGGACGCCGACGTCTGCGGTGCCCGCGCGCCATGCGGGGGCTGCCGGGGGAAGGACCGCGGGGTCTCACCCTGGGAAACGGTTGGGCGCTGGGAGATGTCGGTGCTGCTCATGCTCCGATCCTGCGCCTCGCCCGGCGGCGCGGGGGCTTATGCACAGGAGAACGGCGCCGAAGAGGCGGGAACACGCCCTGTGAGCGGGGCCGAAGGGGCTCTCCTCCCGGCCTCGCGATCCCTAGCGCTGAGCGGCGACCTGCCGCAGATCGGCCTCCAGCGCCACCCACGAGAGCATCGCGCATTTGACGCGCATCACGAACTTCGAGACCCCCTGGAACGCGACGGCGTCGCCGAGCAGATCCTCGTCGGGATCCGCCTCGCCCCGCGACTGGATCATGTCCCGGAAGACGTCGATCCTGCGCTGCGCCTCCTCCACGTCCAGCTCGTCGTCGCGCACGAGCTGCGACAGCACCGAGGCCGAGGCCATCGAGATCGAGCAGCCCTGCCCCTCCCAGGCCAGACCGTCGATGCGACCCGTCTCCGGATCCACGGCGATGCTCAGCGTGAGCTCGTCGCCGCAGCTCGGGTTGAACTCGTGGTGCGAGGCCGTGAGCGACCCCTCGGCCGCGTCGAGCTCGCCCTTGCCGATCGGCCGCTTCGAGTGATCCAGGATCACCTCCTGGTACAGCCCGTCGAGTGCGCTCACGCCGATCCCTCCAATCCGAAGTACCGCTGTGCGCCGCGGATCGCGTCGAGGAAGCGGTCGATCTCCTCCTCGGTCGTGGTCACGTGCACGCTCGCACGCGTCGTCGAGGTCACTCCGAGCGCGCGGTGCAGCGGCTGCGCGCAGTGGTGGCCGACCCGCACCAGCACCCCCTGCTCGTCGAGGAACTGCCCGACGTCGTGCGCGTGCAGCCCCGCGACCTCGACCGCCGCGAGCGCCACGCGCCGCGACGTGTCGGCCGGGCCGATGAGCCGCAGGCCGGGGTTCGCCGCGATCCCGTCGACCAGGCGTTCGACGAGCTCGTGCTCCCGCGCCGCGGCCCGATCCATGCCGATCGCACGCGAGAACTCCACGGCCGCGCCGAGACCGACGACCTGCGAGACGGGCTGCGTGCCCGCCTCGAAGCGCAGCGGAGGCGGCATGAACTCGGCGCTCTCCATCGTGACCCGGGTGATCATCGACCCGCCGGTGCGGGCGGGCGGCAGCGCGGCAAGCATCTCGGGCCTGCCGTAGAGCACGCCGATCCCGTTCGGGCCGAGCATCTTGTGCCCCGAGAACGCCGCGAAGTCGACGCCGAGCTCTGCGAAGTCCACCGGGATGTGCGGCACCGACTGGCAGGCGTCGAGCACGGTGATCGCGCCGACGGAGCGGGCGAGCTCCACGAGATCGGCGACCGGGGCGAGATACCCGGTGGTGTTCGAGACGTGCGAGAAGGCGAAGAGCCGGGTGCGCGCGGTCAGCGCTTCGCGGGCGTCGTCGAGCGTCCAGGTGCCGTCCTCGCACGCCGGGATCCAGCGCAGGCGGGCGCCGGTCTTCGCGGCGAGCCGCTGCCACGGGACGAGGTTCGCGTGGTGCTCGGCCTCGGTGACCAGGATCTCGTCGCCCGAGCCGAGCGCGAACCGCTCCGAGCCGTCGACCCCGAGCCCCGCGTTCGCCTCGCCGATGCCGAGCGCGACGGTGTTCAGCGCGTCGGTGGCGTTCTCGGCCCATATGATCTGCTCGGGCATCCCGGCTCCGACGAAATCGGCGACCGCGGCCCGGGCGCCCTCGAAGAGGCCCGTCGCGGCTCCCACCGCCTGACTCGTGCCGCGGTGCACCGCGGCGTTCGCGGAGACCAGGAAGCTTCGTTCGGCGTCGAGCACGCTGAGCGGCCGCTGCGAGGTCGCGGCCGAGTCGAGGTAGGCGACGGGTCGGCCCCCGCTCTCGGGGAGGTCGGCGAAGTAGGGGAACGCCGCGCGAAGCTCGGCGACTTCCGCTGGGGTGATCGCGGGTGCAGGCATACCGTCCATTCTCTCACTCGGCGGGCTCGTGCGCAGGTTCTCGGGGCTCGCGCGCAGGTTCTCGCGGCGGTCCCGGGTGCCCCCTGCGCAGGTTCTCGGGGTGGTCCCGGGTGCCCCGTGCGCAGTTCTCGGGGCCGTGCCCGGGTTCCCCGCCCGCAGGGAGTGGAACGGAGGCGGCGCCCCGCGTATTCCGGGTGCTCGGCGGTCCTGTCCCGCACCTTCCGGCCCGCCCCCTCCGCGATCCGGTCCGCGCCCTCCGCGGTTCAGTAGGATCGAGCGCGTGATCGGAACCGTGGTCTACGAGATCCTGCAGTTCGCGGGCATCCTCGCCTTCGCCATCTCGGGCGCGCTCGTCGGCGTGCGCCGGCGGCTCGACCTGCTCGGGGTGATCGTGGTCGGCACCTTCACGGGTGTCGGAGGCGGCGTGATCCGGGATCTCGTGCTCGGCGTGCACCCGCCCGTCTCCTTCGTCTACTGGCCGAACCTCGCCGTCGCCGTCGGCGGCTCGCTCGCCGTGTTCTTCATGCACCCGGGGATCACGCGGATCCGGTACTTCGAGGTCGTGTTCGACGCGTTCGGCCTCGGCCTCTTCTCCGCGAACGGGGCCGCGGTCGCCTTCGCATCGGGGGAGAGCCCGCTCACCGCGATCCTCGTCGGCACGATCACGGCGATCGGGGGAGGGGTGATCCGGGACGTGCTCGTGAACACCGTGCCCGGTGTGCTGACCCGCGAGCTCTACGCCGTCTCGGCGCTCACCGGGGCGGGCCTCTCCGTGCTGCTCATGGCGTGCGGCGGCCACGTGATCCTGGGCTCGCTCGTCGGAGGAGCCGTCGCGATCGCGCTGCGGCTCGTCTCGGTCTCCCGGGGCTGGCACCTGCCGAAGCCGCGCATCGCGCGCGAGGAGGAGCACCGGGACTGAGGGGCGGGTGTGCGGGATCCCGGCCCCGATCGTCGCGATCCCGTGCGTCGGAGAAAATCGGATCCGTCGGAGTTTTGCCCGGCACTTCCTCCGACATTCGCGGGTTCTCCGACGCACGCGGCCCTTCGCAGCGACTCGACCCACCGTACGCCCACAGCCCGGATCAGCCCATCGCCCAGCCCACTGCTCAACCCACCGTGCGGCTCCGGCCGCGATCCCGGCCCGGCGGCGTGAGGAACCAGTTCGCGACGCCGGCCGCGAGCGCCAGCGCACCAGCGCAGGCGGGCAGGAGCATCGCCGGCGCGGTGCCCGCCTGCTCGGCGACGAGGCCAGTGATCGCGGCCGCCGCCGACTGGCCGAGGGTGATCCCGGATCCGAGCATCGTCATCACGGTGGCGGATCGCCCCTCCGGGCTGCGCTGCGCGCCGAAGCTGTAGAGCGTGACGAGCAGCGGGCCGATCCCGATGCCCGTGATCGCGAGGCCGAGCGCGACGCCCCCGAGGTCTCGGGCCGCCGAGAGCACGACCTCGCCCGCCACGATGAACCCGGCGAAGAGCAGCCAGCGGTAGCGCAGGGTGAACCTCGGCGAGAAGAGGGCCACGCAGATGGCCAGGATCGCCGAGCCGACCCCCATGATCCCGTAGAGCAGGCCGGCGCTCTCGGGTGAGCCGCGATCCTGCATGAACGCCGTCAGCGAGGTGAGGGTGGTGCCGAAGACGAGGCCGACGGTGAGGATGCCGAACACGATCACGAGCAGCCGCGGGCGCCGGAGCTCCGCCGCCGGGGCGAGCACCGCGGCGCGCTCCGAGGCCGACCGGGCGGGAGCGCCCGTGCGGTGCAGCGCGAACGCGGTCACGAAGAAGAGCGTGAGCACGGCGGCGCCGGCGATGGGCGCCCACGCCCCGAACGCGGTGGCGAGCACCCCGACGATGACGGGGCCGAACACGAAGACGACCTCGTCGGCCGCCGATTCGTAGGCGAGCACGGTGCTCACCGTGCGGGGTCGGCGCTCCGGGGGCAGCTGCGTCGCGATGATCGTCACGAGCCGAGAGCGGGACATCGGCGAGGTCTGCGGCCCCGAGGCCCCCACGAGGAACGCGGCGGCGAACACCGCCCAGATCGAGAGCGGGCTGTACGCGGCCCAGGCCAGCGCGCCGAGCGACGCGCTGTTGACGACGGCGGTGATGAGCAGCGTCGGGCGCTGGCCGAAGCGGTCGGCCGCGGCGCCGAGCAGCGGCCCGAAGCACGCGGACCCGACCCCCACCACCGCGGATCCCAGCCCGCCGAGCTCGACCGAGCCCCGCGCGGAGACGATGAGGGTCAGCACGCCCACGACCATCATCGCGAACGGCACGCGCGCGATCAGGGCGAGCGGGAAGTAGGCGACGCCCGTGCGCGACAGGAGCGTCGCCTCGGCGCTCAGAGCCGCACCCCCTGCTCGGCGAGGAAGTCGCGGAACGCGGCGGGATCGGCCGGATCGCCCGGGTAGGGCGCTCCGTTCACGACCGCGAGGGGCGTGCCCTCGACGCGCAGCCCGGGATCCTGCGCGCCCGGCACGGGGTTGGCGGAGATCCAGCTGCCGAGCGCCTGGGCGAACGGGACGAAGCGCTCGGCCTCGATGCAGGATCGCGCCTCGTCGCCGAGCCCGCCGGTCGCGTGCCCGAGCAGCTCGCCGATCTCGCGGTTGTCGTATCCCGGCGTGTTCTCGGGAGGCTGCACGGTCGGGTCGAGGAGCGCGCGGTGGGCGCTCCACGCGTCCGCGGGCTGCGCGTCGGCGACGCAGGCCACCGCGGCGGCGGCGCGCGACGAGTAGGAACTGCCCTGCGAGACGGAGTCGAGGAAGGTGAGCGGGTGGATCTCCAGCGTCGCCTCGCCGGCGTTCACGGCCTCCTCGAGCGCGTCGCCCGACGCCTCCTCGAAGACGGCGCAGTAGGGGCAGCGGTAGTCGACGTAGAGGCGGATGTCGGTGGGACCGCTCGCGCGGTCGGCCTCGAGGGGGCTCGGCAGCGCGTTGTGCGCGGGCGCATCGGAGCGCCGCGCCGACATCCCCTCCTCGAGGAGGATGCCGCCCGTGGCCATGTTGCGCGGCCACTCGACGGCGAGCTGCTGCTCGGGATCGGCGCCCGGCGCCGAGCCGGCACCGGCTCCCGCGGTGGGCCCGTCGGGCGCCAGGAGCGCGGCCGTCGCGAGGACTCCGGAGGCCAGCGCGACCGCGACTGCGAGACCCCCGGCGACGACGCCGGCGACGCTCGGCCAGATCGGACGCGTCCGCCGGGCGAGCGAGACCGCCCCGAGCGCGAGCGCCGCGATGCCGATCACCGCTCCGGCGACGGTGAAGGGGCTGAAGTAGAGGGCGGCGACGCCGGAGGTGAGGAGCGCGGCGAGACCCGCCGCCATCGCGGCGACACCGAGGCCCCCGCCGCGCACGGGACGAGCGGCGCCGGCGAAGGGGTTCGGCGGCGGGCCGGACGGGCCAGGCGCGCCGGCGACGGGTTCGGTGCCGCGGTGGGTCTGGGGCTCATCGCTCATGCTCCGATTCTCCCAGGTCCGAGCCCGGTCCCCGGCCCGCTCCTCGTCCGGCGCCGCGGCCCGGGGGCGCCGCGTCCGGGACTACGATGGAGACATGATCCTGCTCGCCGCGACCCCCATCGGCAACCTGGGGGACGCCTCGCCGCGGCTGCGGGAGGTTCTGGCGAGCGCCCGCGTGATCGCGGCGGAGGACACCCGTCGTACGGCGCAGCTGCTGCGCCTGCTCGAGATCGACGCCCGCCCCGAACTCGTGGCCCTGCACGATCATAACGAGCACGACCGCGCCGGGGCGCTCGTCGAGCGTGCGGTCGACGAGGACATCGTGCTCGTGAGCGACGCCGGCATGCCGACCGTGTCGGATCCGGGCTTCAGGGTGGTGCAGCTCGCGGCCGAGCGGGGCGTGCCGGTCAGCGCGATCCCCGGCCCGAGCGCCGTCGTGACCGCGCTGGCGGTGGCCGGCCTGCCGACCGACCGCTTCGCCTTCGAGGGCTTCCTGCCGCGCAAGGCCGGGGAGCGATCCCGGGCCCTCTCGGCGCTCGCCGCGGAGCGCCGCACGCTCGTCTTCTTCGAGGCGCCCACCCGCCTGGCCGATACGCTCGCGGCGCTCGCGGGAGCCTTCGGCCCCGAACGCCCCGCGGCGGTGTGCCGCGAGCTCACGAAGCTGCACGAAGAGGTGCGCCGCGGCACGCTCGGCGGGCTGGCCGAGTGGGCGGCCGGCGGCGTGCGCGGCGAGATCGTGCTGGTGGTCGGGGGCGCTCCGGAGCAGGAGGTCTCGGCGGAGGCCGCGCTCGACGAGGTGCGCCGCCGCGTCGCGGACGGCGAGCGGCTGAAGGACGCCGCGCGGGCCGTGGCGGAGGCGACGGGCCGCTCGAGCCGAGAGCTCTACGCCGCGGCCCTCGCCGCGCGCCAGGAGCAGGAGGAGTCGCGGTGACGGGGACGGACTCGAACGGGAGCGGGAGCATGCCCGGGGCCGGGAGCGGCACCGCGGGCCCGCTGAGGAGATCGGTGCGGACCGAGCTGTGGCGGCTCGTGCTCGTCGTGCTCTGGCTCGGGATGGTCGCAGCGATCTCCTTCATCGAGGCGCCGCTCAAGTTCCAGGCCCCCGGCATCACGATCCCCCTCGGTCTCGGCATCGGGCGGCTCGTCTTCGCGGCGCTGAACATCGCCGAGGCCGCGCTGCTCGTCGCGTTCACGGTGCTGAGCCTCTGGCCCTCGGCGGTCAGGATCGCCGGCGCGCGGCTCTTCGCCTGGTCGGCGCTCGCCGTCGTCTTCGTCGTCAAGATCGCGGTCGTGCGGCCGCCGCTGAACGCCCGCACCGACCTCGTGCTCGCCGGAGCGGACCCCGGGCAGTCGCCGTGGCACTACGTCTACATCGCCTGCGACCTGGTGACCATGGCGCTGCTCGTGATCCTCGCCGTGCTGACGGCCCGCGCGGTGCTGCGCCGGCTCTGACCGCGCGAGAGAAGGGGCCAGGGCTGAGGAAGAGCCCGGGCGAGGAGCGGTCGAGGAGCGGGAGGAGAGCCCCGGATTAGGCCCCGCGGCCGCCCTCCGCGAAGCCGTCGGCGAACTCCTGTCCCGTGAGGGCGTGGATCGCGGACATGATGCGCTCGGTCGCCTCGTGCCGCGCGCGACCGGCGGGGAGACCCGCGAGGTCGTCCAGGGGCACGGGATCGCCGAAGCGCACCTCCATGCGCGGAGGCCGGCCGGTCGCGGGATCCCGCAGCGTCCGGTTCGTGCCGACGAGGCCGACCGGGATCACGGCCGCGCCCGTCTCGAGCGCCATCCAGGCGGCGCCGGTGCGCCCGCGATGCAGACGGCCGTCGCGCGATCGGCTGCCCTCGGGGAACACGGCGAACACCTGGCCGGCGGCCAGGACGTCGCGCCCCGCCTCGAGCGCGGCCTGAGCCGCGGCGCCCGCCTCCCGGTGCACGGGCACCGCGCCGATGCTGCGGAAGAACCACCCGCCGAGGCGGCCCTGGAAGAGGGAGGCCTTCGCGAGGAACTGGACCTCGCGGGTCGCGAACGAGGGGATCAGGATCGTGTCGATGCCCGAGAGGTGGTTGCTCGCGAGCAGCACCGGCCCCGTCGCGGGGATGCGCGACGCCCCCGAGATCCGCGGGCGGAACCGCAGGTGCAGCAGGGGACGGAGCACCGCGCGGCCGATCGTGAACACGACGCCGGGGCGCGGGGGCGGGGCGTCGGTCGGCATGCACCGAGCGTACCCCGCGGCCCGCTCCGCCCCGGCATCTCGGCGATTCCACAGACGGCGGGCAGGCGGATGAGGCAGACTCGAACCCGTCGCGGGCGCGCAGCTCCCGCGGCGAAGCCCGGCCCCCGACGCAGAGGAACCTCCGTGAAGCGCACCCGTATCCTGATCCCCGCCGCCGTCGCGGCCGCCCTCGTGCTGGCCGGCTGCTCGGCCGCCTCCGGTCCGAGCGAGGACGCGAACGGGGAGGCGTGCGCTCCCGCGGGCGAGGCGAGCCAGGCGGTCAAGGTCAGCGGCGACGCGGGCGGCGAGCTGACGCTCGACGCGGAGACCCCGCTCAAGGCCACCCAGGTGGAGCGCTCGGTGCTGACGAACGGGGAGGGCGAGGTGCCCGAGACCGACGCGAGCGTGAACGTCGCCGTGACCTACTTCAACGGCAGCACGGGCGACATCGTCACGCAGATCCCCGAGGCGCCGCTCCCCAACAGTCAGGAGCAGCTCCAGGCGGGCGGCGCCGCGTGGATGTACGACGCCGTGCGCTGCTCCGTGCCGGGGCAGCGGGTCGCCCTCGCCGTGCCGGTCGAGGACGCGCTCGGCGGCCTCACCGCGGAGGAGTCCGGGATCCCGGGGCTGAAGGACGAGGACTCCGTCATCGCGGTGTTCGACTTCGGCGAGGCCGTCGAGAGCGCGGCCGAGCAGTGCGAGGAGCTGAAGCCCCGCGACGAGAAGTACCCCGAGGTCGAGACCTTCGACGATCAGGCACCCGAGATCACGATCCCCGAGTGCATGGAGGCCCCCGAGGAGCTCGAGGTGCAGGTGCTCGAGGAGGGCGACGGCGCCGTCGTGAAGGAGGGCGACGAGGTCAGCGTGCAGTACCGCGGGATCATCTGGCGCACCGGCGAGGAGTTCGACTCGAGCTGGTCCCGCGGCGAGCCCGCCTCCTTCCCGGCGCGCGAGGGCAAGCCGGAGGAGGGGATCGACGGCGTGATCCGCGGGTTCTCGGAGGCGCTGATCGGCCAGAAGGTCGGCTCCCAGATCATGTCAATCGTCCCCGCCGAGGACGGCGGCTACGGCGCGGCCCGGCTGCAGCAGATGGGGCACGCGCCCGACGACGTGATGGTGTTCGTGCTCGAGATCGTCGACACGCAGGCGGCCGAGTAGGCGGAGGTGCCGGCACCCCGGCCTGAGCGCGGCCGGGGCCCGGCGTCCCCGCCGCTCGGGGGCGGCCGCCCTCGCCGAGGCCGGCGGCGATGCCCTAGCCTGGAGGGCATGAAGCGCGTCATCATCCTCGGGTCCACCGGTTCCATCGGCGAGCAGGCGCTCGACGTGATCCGCAAGAACCCGTCCCGCTTCCAGGTGGTGGGGCTCGCCGCCGGCACCAACGCCGAGCAGGTGCGGAGCCAGGCCGACGAGTTCAACGTCGAGCACACCGCGATGGGTGCGGACGAGGCCGCGACGCTCGTGCGCGACGTGCCGGCCGACGTGGTGCTCAACGGCATCACCGGGTCGATCGGGCTCGGCCCGACGATCGCGGCCCTCGAGGCGGGCAGGACGCTGGCGCTGGCGAACAAGGAGTCGCTCATCGTGGGCGGCGACCTCGTCACGCGCATGGCGAAGCCGGAGCAGATCGTGCCGGTCGACTCCGAGCACTCGGCGATCGCGCAGGCGCTGCGGGCGGGGGATCACTCCGAGGTGCAGCGGCTCGTGGTGACGGCATCCGGAGGCCCCTTCCGGGGTCGCAGCAGGAACTCGCTGCGCGACGTCACCCCCGCCGAGGCGCTCGCACACCCGACGTGGGACATGGGCCGGGTCGTGACGACGAACTCGGCGACGCTCGTGAACAAGGGGCTCGAGGTGATCGAGGCGCACCTGCTCTTCGGCATCTCCTACGGCGACATCGACGTCGTGGTCCACCCTCAGTCGATCGTGCACTCGATGGTGGAGTTCCGCGACGGCTCGACGATCCTGCAGGCGTCGCCGCCCGACATGCGCCTCCCGATCGCGCTGGGTCTCTCCTGGCCGACCCGCATCTCCGGCGTGGGCGCTCCGCTCGACTGGAGCCGCGCGTCGAGCTGGACCTTCGAACCGCTCGACGAGGCCGCCTTCCCCGCAGTGGCGCTCGCCAAGGAGGTCGGCCGGGCGCGCAAGACCTACCCGGCCGTCTACAACGCGGCGAACGAGGAGGCGGTCGAGGCCTTCCACGCGGGCCGGATCGGCTTCCTCGACATCGTCTCCACGATCGAGCGCGTCCTCGAGGCGCACACGGCGCCCGAGCAGCTGACGCTGGAGGCGCTCGCCGAGGCCGAGGACTGGGCGCGCAGGCAGGCGGAGAAGCTGATCTCCGCGAAGTAGCAGCCCGCTCGCAGACCCTCCCCAGCGCCCGGCGCTAGCCTGGGCGGGTGCTGCTCGATATCTTGCTCTACGCCCTCGGGATCCTCATCATCCTGGGCGGTCTCGCGCTCTCCATCGGGCTGCACGAGATCGGGCACCTCGTGCCGGCGAAGCTGTTCGGCGTGAAGGTGACGCAGTACATGGTCGGCTTCGGCAAGACGCTCTGGTCGAAGCGGAAGGGCGAGACCGAGTACGGGGTGAAGGCGATCCCGCTCGGCGGCTACGTCGCGATGACCGGCATGTTCCCGCCCGGTCGCGGCGGCGAGGCGCGGGCCTCCACGACCGGCTTCCTGAACACCGTGGTGCAGGAGGGATCGGCGGCGGCGAGCCGGCAGCGGCCCTCCGACGTCGCGGCCGAGATCGAGCGGGTCGGGGATCCGGAACCCGCGCGCGCCGGTGCTCCGGACGCTCCGGACGCTCCGGAGCTCCTCTCCGAGGAGGAACGCCGCGGCGGCATCTCGGGGATGGTCGAGGACGCCAGGATCGCGAGCGCCGAATCGATCGGCGCGGGCGAGGACCACCGCACCTTCTACCGCCTGCCCATGTGGAAGAAGATCGTCGTCATGCTCGGCGGCCCGCTCATGAACCTCGTGCTGGCCGCCCTGTTCTTCGGGATCGTGCTCGTCGGCTTCGGCCTGCCGCAGAACTCGACGACGCTGGGCGCGGTCAGCGAGTGCCTGCTGCCGGCCACGAGCACCGCGACCGCGTGCTCGGACGACGATCCCGCCGCCCCAGCAGCGGAGGCGGGGCTGCGCCCCGGCGACCGGATCGTGTCGGTGAACGGGACCGAGATCGAGGGGTGGGAGCAGTTCCGCGGAATCGTGAGCGGCTCGCCCGGTCGCGCGCTCGACGTGGTCATCGAGCGCGACGGCGCCGAGCAGGCGCTGACGATCACCCCCGCGGCGAACGAGCGCCCGGTCACCGACGAGGCGGGGGCCGTCGTCGAGGGCGAGGACGGCGAGCCCGTGCTCGAGCGGGTGGGCATGATCGGCGCCACCCCGGCCGCCGAGACGGTGCGCCGGCCGGTCACCGACGTACCGGTCTACGTCGGCGACACGGTGGCGAACATGGCGGGCGTGATCGTGCGACTGCCCGAGCGCATGGTCGACGTGTGGAACGCCGCGGTCGGCACCGAGGAGCGCGATCCGAACGGCCTCATCGGGGTGGTCGGCGTCGGACGCCTCGCGGGAGAGATCACGAGCACCGATGAGATCCCGGTCGCCTCCAAGGCCGCGACAATGTTCAGCCTGCTCGGGTCGCTGAACGTCGCGCTGTTCGTGTTCAACCTGGTGCCGCTCATGCCACTCGACGGCGGGCACATCGCGGGCGCCCTCTACGAGGGGCTGAAGCGCGGGATCGCGAGGCTGCTCGGGCGCCCCGATCCCGGCCCCGTCGACACCGCTCGCATGGTGCCCGTCACGTTCGTCGTCGTGATCGCGCTGGGGGCCATGATGCTGCTGCTCGTCTACGCCGACCTCTTCAAGCCCGTCTCCCTGTTCGGCTGACGGGCGGGGGTCCGCTCAGTACGTGGGCGCTGCCGGCAGCCCGAAGTAGGTCTCGAGGTTCTGCTCGCCCCGGTTCATCATGTCGGTCGCCACGTCGACGCCGACGTATCGGAAGTGCCACGGCTCGTACATGTAGCCCACGACGGGTTCGGCGCCCTGGTGGTAGCGCAGGATGAACCCGAAGCGGTGGGCGTTCTCGGCGAGCCACACGCCGGTGGGCGTCTCGCCGAAGCACGACATGAACGCGCATCCCGAGCCGTCGTCGAGGTCGGCCGCGAGGCCGGTCTGGTGCTCGGAGTGCCCGGCCCGGGCCGAGTACGTCTCGGCCGCGGCCACCCCGTCCCTCGCGACGTACGAGTCGAAGAGGCCGACCTGCATGTCGTAGGAGCGGTACGCGCTCGTGATGACGAAGGGGTAGCCCGCGGCGGCGGCCTCGGCGTACATGGTCTCGAGCGCCTGCGCGGCCTCGGCGCGCATGGGCTGACCGTTGGTGTTGGCGATGCCCGCCGGCATCACGAGATCCTGCGGCTCCCACCCCTCGGGCAGCGGCCGCTGCTTGTTCACGACGACGGTGATCGACTCCGGAGTGTCGAGGTCGTGCGCCGGAGGTTCGGGTTCGGGTTCGGGCTCGGGTGCCGGCGGCTCAGGGGTGGGGGTCGGTGTCGGTTCGGGCTCCGCGATGGTCGGCTCGGGCTCCGGGGTCGCCTCCGCGCGGGCGGGCTCCGGCTCGCCCTGGCCGATCACGGCCCATGCGGCGGTGCCGCCGCCGAGCAGGAGCACGAGCGCGGCGGCCCCCGCGATCAGCGCGCGGCGGCGCTGTGCGAGACGCCTGGCGGGTCGACGGCGAACCGCGGAACCGGGGAGCGGGGGAAGTGCCATGCGTCGTACTCTAACAACCGTTCGCGACGATCGTCGTCCGCCGGCCGGGCTCGCCGCGCCGTTCCGCAGCTCCGGGGCCCGTTTGCCGCTCAGCGCACCGGCCCGTCCGCGGTCCAGGCGTGGGGCACGGTCTCGCCCGCGGCCCAGCGCTCGAAGATCTCGACGGCGATGCGGGAGTGCTCGAGCACCACGTCGTCGGAGGCGCCCGCGATGTGCGGCGTCAGCGTGACGTTCGCGAAATCGAAGAGCTCCGAGTCGGGGGAGAGCGGTTCGTCGTAGAACACGTCGAAGCCGGCTCCCGCGATCCTGCCCTCGCGGAGCATGCGCATGAGCGGCTCCTCCTCGATGAGCGCCGCGCGGCCGGCGTTGATGAGGTAGGCGGTGGGCTGCAGCATGGCGAGCTCCTCGGCACCGATGAGGCCCCGCGTCTCGGGGGTGAGCGGCGCGTGCACGCTCACGATGTCCGAGGTCGACATGAGCGTCGGCAGGTCGACGATCCGAGCGTCGCCGCCGAAGGCGTCCTCGGGCAGGAACGGGTCGTAGACCTGCACCTCCATGTCGAAGCCGAGGGCGCGCCGCATCACCCGCCGCCCCACGGCGCCGCCGCCGACGATGCCGAGCGTGCGGCCGGAGAGCCCGATGCTGCGGAACGTCTCGTACGGCTCGAACACGTCGTCGGGAGACCAGGATCCCGCCCGCAGCCACCGCTCGGACTCGCTGAGCCTGCGCACCGTGGCGAGCAGCAGGGCGAAGCTGAAGTCTGCGGTGACCGCGGCGTTCCTGCCGGGGGTGGCGGCGACCACGACCCCGCGCTCGGCGCAGGCGGCGAGATCGACGTTCACGGGGTTCGCGTGGCAGGAGATCACGAGCCGGAGGCGCGGCGCGGCGTCGAGCGTCGCGCGATCAATCCGGTCGAGCTCGGCGACGATCACCTCGACCTCCGAGAGCGCGTCGGCGATGCCCCGGTCGGTGAGGCCCCGGTCGGCGAGCGAGCCGCCCGTGATGAGCGGCTCGGCGCCGGTCACGGCGTGCCCCTCGGCGAGCTCGGCCAGCCGCGCGTCGTCGAAGGGGGCGGTGATGAGGATGCGGTGCGAGGTCATGCGGGTGTTCTCCTCTGCGGGATCTCCGGGATCGGCGGATGCTCGGCGTGCGACGGACGGCCGAGCCGGTGCAGGCTCGGCCAGAGGGGGCGCAGCGCGTCGCGGACGTCGCGGAACGCCTCGAAGGCGGCGGTCGCGGCGGCGCGGCGGGTCGGCTCGGGGGTGAAGCTCTCGGTCTCGGGCTTGAGCGCGGCGACCGCGGCGGCGAGATCCGGCGCGCCCCCCGCCGCGGCCAGGGCCACGGCGGCCGCTCCGCGGGCTCCGACCTCGCCGTCGACCTGCCGGATCACGGTGCGGCCGCTGAGGTCGGCGAGCATGCGGCACAGCAGCGGCGACTGCGCGCCGCCCCCGCCGATCGTGATGCTCGCGTCGCCGGAGGCCGCGTCGCCGGGCTCGCCGGCGGCCCCGCCGTCGAGTCCCAGGACGGACTCGTACACGGAGTGCGCGAGCCCCGCGTAGACCGCGCGCAGCAGCGCCCACTTCGACGTCGTGACGTGGGCGCCGACCCAGCCGGCGGAGGCGTGCAGGTCGCGGAAGGGCGCGCGCTCGCCGCTCGGCGAGGTGTAGGGCAGGAAGAGCGCGCCGGCGCCGTCGTCCGGGCCGGCCAGCCGCTCCTCGATCTCCGTCCAGTCGTGGGCGTCGAGTCCGAGGGTGGCGCGGGCCCAGTCGAGATTCGGCATGCCCGACATCTGTGCGAGGCACTCGGTGACCTGCTCGCCGCGGCCCGTGCGCAGCAGGATCGAGTCGGGGTGGTGCCGCTCGCGAGCGGAGGGCTGGTTCGTGCAGACGACCGCGGTGGTGCCGAGCACGACGTAGGAGTCGCCGTCGGCGATCGCTCCGAGGCCCACCCCGGCCGCGACGGTGTCGAAGACCCCGACGGCGACGGGCACGGCGGCGTCGAGTCCCAGCAGGCGCTGCACGTCGGGAAGCAGGGTGCCGGCGATCCGCTCGGAGGGGAGAGGCTCCGGCAGCATCGCCAGCAGCTCCTCGTGGCCGAGCGCCGCAGCGAGGTCCGTCGAGTACTCGCCGGTTGCCGTGTCGAGGTAGGTGCGCGACGCCTCGGTGGGATCGGTCGCCATCGCGCCGACGAGGCGGTAGCGGATCCAGTCCTTGCAGTTCAGGTGGTGGGCGGCCGCGGGCTGCGCCCCGTCGCGGCGCAGCGCCTCCCAGATCGCGGGCAGCGCGCCCGGGTGGATGGGCGACCCGGTCGCGGCTCGCACCGCCTCGTTCGCGCCCGTGCCCTCCCACTCGCGCACCACCTCGGTGCTGCGGCCGTCGTTCCAGAGCACCGCCGGGCCGGCCGGAGCGCCCGACGCGTCGACGAACCAGGCCCCGTCCCCCTGACCGGTGACCCCGATCGCGACGATCTCGCGATCGGGGACCGCGTCGATGACCTCCCGCAGCGTCTCGACGGCGAGACCCCACACCTCGTCCATGTCGCTCTCGGAGGCGGAGGAGGATGACGCGCCGCGGTTCACGCCGACGGTCCGCCTGGCGACGGCGAGCACCGTCCCGTCGAGCGAGAACGCCACCGACTTGATGGCGGTGGTTCCGGCGTCGATGCCGATGACAGCCCTCACGCCTCCGGCCTCCGCGCTGCGGTCCGCACGAAGCGCAGCAGCGCGTTCCGATCGGTCAGGCCGGCGTCGGATCCGAGGCCCGTCGCCACGAGGGAGCCGCAGGCGACCCCCAGCTCGACGGCCTCCCTCGCGCCGTGCCCCTCCACTAGCGCCGCGATGAACCCGGCCGAGAACGCGTCGCCGCAGCCCGTGGTGTCCACGACCTCGACGTCGAAGGCGGGCACGCGGAACTCCTCCACGGTCCCCGCATCGGCGCCCCGCGCGGCGTAGGCGGCGCCGTCCGCCCCGAGCGTCACGGCGACCGCGCCGACCCCGCGGTCGAGGAACCAGGCAGCCGCGTCGCCACGGTCTGTCGCCCTGGAGATCGCGAGCGCGTCCTCCTCGTTCGGGAGGAAGTAGTCGAGGTGCTCGTAGCAGGGACCGAGCAGACGCTCGTAGTCGGCCGCGGGGTCGAAGATCAGATCGAGGGAGGTGGTCATCCCGAGACCGCGGGCGCGCTCGAGGACGCGCGCCGTCGCCTCGCCGTCGAGCAGCGGCAGCAGGGAGGTGCCGCCCACGTGCAGGTGGCTCGCGCCGCCGAGGGCGTCCCAGTCGATGAGCTCCTCATCCACGAGCGAGTTCGCGCCGCGCACGTGCAGCGCGGGGCGCTCGCCGTTCGGCCTGATCGGCAGCATCGTCGCCGAGGTGGGGGAGCGATCCGACGTGCGCAGCCCCGAGACGTCGACGCCCTCCTCCGCGAGGCGGCCGCGCAGCCAGCTCCCCAGGTCGTCGTCGCCGACGTACCCGAGCGTCGCGACCGGGATCCCGAGCCTCGCGAGACCCATCGCCGTGGCGGCGCAGGTGCCGGCGGGGGTCATGCGGATCTCGTCGAGGAAGGCGATCCCCTGCCCCTCGGGCACGGCGGCGACGGGGTGGCCGAGGATGTCGACGATGTGGATGCCGATGGTGACGACGGAGGGAGGGGTCATTTCCTTAAGTTTCTTTCCGTTACGGCGGAAGGCGCCCGGGTGCGGTCTGGAGGACTCCGATGGGTTACATTCGTTCTGGTTCATGGACAGGTGTGCGGTCAACTGCACGGTCGACCGTGAAGCTCCGGCATCGTCAAGACACGAAGGTAGCGAAATGCAACGACGCGGCGTTAAGAGAACTCTACTTCCCCTGGCACTGCTCGCCGGGCTCGGCCTGAGCGCCTGTACGACGGGCGCCGCCGCCGGCGGCGGGGACGCTCCGGCCGACGGCGAGCTGTCGCTCGCGGGCAAGACGATCGGCGTGGCGGTCGTGAGCACGCAGACGTTCTGGGACCGCGAGGCCTTCCAGGGCGCGGTCGACGAGGTCGAGCGCCTCGGCGGCGTCGTCGTGCCGACGGACGGCAACCGCGACAACACCCTGCACGCGGAGAACCACGACATCTTCCTGAGCCAGCAGGTCGACGCGGTCATCACGATCCTCGGCGACGACTCGGTCGAGCCGAAGCTCGAGGCGATCTCGGAGGCCGGCATCCCCGTCTTCGGCGTGGACCGCGCCTCGGAGCACGTCGTGAACAACGCCCAGTCGAACAGCACCGAGGCGGGCGAGGCGATCGCCTCCATCATGGGCGAGCAGCTGGGCGGCGAGGGCAAGGTCGCGGTGTTCAACGCCTTCAGCGAGACGCTCACCTTCTGCGGCGAGCGCTACAACTCGTGGAAGGACAAGATGACGGCCGACTACCCCGACGTCGAGCTGCTCACCCCCGAGCTCGCCGAGGAGTTCGCGAACGCTCCCGAGGACGCGCGCCAGCAGACCCTGACGCTGCTCGAGCGCTACCCGGAGGGCGAGCTCGACGCCATCCACGTCGCCTGCTGGGATCAGCCCGCGATCGGCGTCGTGCAGGCGCTCGAGGAGGCCGGCCGCACCGAGGTCAAGGTGACCGCGATCGACGCGGGGCCCGACACGCTCGAGATCATGATGGAGCCGGACAGCCCGTTCGTCGGCAACGTGGCGCAGCAGCCGCGGGAGATCGGCAAGGTCTCGGCCGACAACGTCGCGAAGCACCTGGCCGGCGAGGACGTCGAGGCGGAGAGCTTCGTCGAGACCTACCCCGTCGACGGCGCCGCGGGGGCCGAGGAGGTCTACGCGAAGCTGGGTTACGACAAGCAGTAGCGTCGACGCGGGCGGCGCCGGGGATCCCGGGCGCCGCCCGCACCCCTCTGTCAGCCGAGGAACCAGGGCGAGGAACCAGATGGAAACGGCAAGACCCGCGAGCGCGCTGCGCATGGTCGACATCGACAAGAGCTTCCCGGGCGTGCGGGCGCTCGACGGCGCCGGCCTCGACGTCGCCGCCGGTGAGGTGCACGGCCTCGTCGGCGAGAACGGCGCGGGCAAGTCCACTATCATCAAGGTGCTCGCGGGCGTCTACACCCCCGACGCCGGATCGGTCGAGATCGGGGGAGAGCGCGTGCCCGTCCTCACGCCGCAGGCGGTGCATGAGCGCGGTGTGCGCTTCATCCATCAGGAGCTGCACCTCGTCCCCCACTTCACGGTCGCGGAGTCGGTCTTCATGGGGCACGAACTGCAGGGGCGACTCGGGCTGCGCAAGCGCGAGATGCGGGATCGGGCGGCGCGGATCCTCGAGGAGCAGCTCGGCCTCGCGCTCGACCCGGGCGCGCTGATCCGGGATATCAGCCCGGCGCAGAAGAAGCTCGTCCAGATCGCGCGCGCCCTCACCGACGACGACATCCGCCTCATCGTCTTCGACGAGCCCACCGCCCCCCTCGCCGCGACCGAGGTGGACCAGGTGCTCGGGGCCGTCCGCAGGCTCCGCGACGCCGGCGTCGCATCGCTGTACGTCTCGCACTATCTGGGCGAGATCACCGAGCTCTGCGATCGGGTCACGGTGTTCAGGAACGGCAGTGACGTGGGCCGGATCGACGAGCCCGGTCCCGACTCCGCCAGGGAGATGATCCGGCTCATGACCGGGAAGGAGGCCGGGCAGCTCTTCCCCGAGCGCGCGCGACCCACCGACCGGGAGGTGCTCTCGGTCTCCGGTCTCACCGACGGTTCCGCCTTCGCGGGGGTCGACCTGTCGATCCGCGCCGGCGAGGTGCTCGGCGTCGCGGGGCTGCTGGGCTCCGGCACGGAGGAGCTCGTCGACTGCCTCGTCGGGCTGCGGCGCGCCCGGGGCGGCGAGCTGCGCGTCGAGGGGCGGGCCCGGCGCTTCCGCTCGCCCGCGGACGCCCTGCGGCAGGGCGTGGTGCTGATCCCGCGCGACCGCCGTCACGACGGCCTCGTGCTCGACCTGCCCGTGCAGGACAACGTCAACCTCTCGACCCTCGACGATGCGAGCGTGCTCGGCGCGATGCTCAGCGGGAGGAGGATCGCCGAGCGGGCGAAGAGGATGGTCGCGGCCCTCGACGTGCGCCCCGCCGACCCCGAGCGCAAGGTGCGCCTGCTCAGCGGCGGCAACCAGCAGAAGGTCGTCATCGCCCGATCGCTGCTCACCGAGGCGAGGATCATCATCCTCGACGAGCCGACGGTCGGCGTCGACATCGGCGCCAAGGCCGAGATCTACCGGCTCGTCGCCTCGCTCGCCGAGCAGGGCGCCGCGGTGCTCGTCTCCTCCAACGACCCGATCGAGCTGCTGGGCCTGTGCCACCGCGTCGAGGTGATGGTGCGCGGCCGGATCGTCGGCACCCACGACTCGGAATCCCTCACCCGGGACAGCCTGCTCGAAGCGATGACCGCGAGCACCGCCGCAGCCGAAGGAGCCCACGCATGAGCGTACGCACGAGCGCCGGGACCGGCCCGGCGCAGCACGGCCTCGGGGCGCCCGCCAGGCCCGGACTGACCGCGGCGCGGCGCTTCCTCACGCGCCGCGGCCCCCTGCTCATCTTCTTCGTGCTGCTCGCCTACCTCGCGGCGAACTCGCCGGCCGTGCTCACGACGAACAACCTCTGGTCGAGCCTCACGCAAGCCGCTCCCATCGCGGTGGTGGCGTGCGGCCTGGCCATCGTCGTGATCGGCGGAGGCGGGGACGCGATCTCCGGCGGCATCGACCTCTCGATCCCCGGCTCCGCGGCCATGGCCACCCTCATCCTCAGCCTGCAGCTCCAGGATCCGAACGCGTCGTTCTGGCTCGCGTTCCTCACGGCGCTGCTCGCCGCCCTCGCGGTGGGGCTCGTGAACGCGGTGCTGGTCTCGGTCGTCGGCCTCAGCCCGATCCTCGCGACGCTCGCGACCTACGTGAGCGTCATCGGCATCAACCGGGTGCTGAGCCAGAACAAGCGCATCAACGTCTCGCACGAGTCGATGCTGCTGGTGCGCGACGGCAAACTGCTCGGGATCCCCGCCGCGGTGATCGTCGCGCTCGTCGTGGTGATCCTGCTGTGGCTCCTGCTGCACCGCACCCGCTTCGGCGCGCACGTGCAGACCGTCGGCGGCAGCCGCGATGCCGCCGTCTCGGCGGGCCTGAGCGTGAACCGCATCCTCGCGAGCACCTACGTGCTCGCGGCGGCGACCGCGGCCGTCGCGGCCGTCCTGCTCGTGGCGAGGGGCTCCGGATCGAGCCCCGGCATCGACGACCGCCTGCTCGTCGACATGGTGCTCGCGACCTTCGTGGGCGCGGCGTTCTCGGCCCGCAACGTCGTGACGATCCCCGGAGCGGCGCTCGGGGCCGTGCTCGTCGCGTTCATGTCGAACGGGCTGATCCTGAACCGGGTCCAGAACTCCTGGGTGGACGGCTGGAAGGGCGCGCTCATCCTGCTCGTCGTCTCCGCGGCCGCGCTGCAGAATCGAGACAGAAAATGACACAGGCACCCACCACCCTCCCCGCCGCCGCGGCCGCGGAGGAGCGCCCGGGCTCGGCGCTCCTCGGCGGGCTGCTGCGCTACGCCTTCCTCTTCGCGTTCGCCGCGATGTTCGTGTTCTTCAGCCTGCGCACCCCGACGTTCCTCGGCGGCAGCAACCTCCTCAACATCCTGCAGGGCAGCGCCCTGCTGACGCTCGTGGCACTCGCCCTCACCGTCGTGGTCGCCGCCGGCGGGATCGATCTGTCGGTCGGCGTCGCACTCGACTTCGGGGCCTGGTTCTCGATCGTCGCGATGCTCTCCTTCGGACTGCCCTGGCCCGTGGCGCTTCTCTGCGGCCTCGCCGGCGGCGCGCTCATCGGGGCCGTCAACGCCTTCCTGATCGTGCAACTCGGCGTCACGCCCTTCCTCGCGACGCTCGGCACCTTCTTCATCGGGCGCAGCGCGCAGCTGATCGGCACCAACGGCGGCGCGAACATCAACTTCCGGCAGATGCCCGAGGGCTTCCAGGCGGTCGCCGGCGGCTCGGCGCTCGGCGTCTCGAACCAGCTGGTCGTCGTCGCCGTCATCGCGGCGCTGTACTACCTGCTGCTGAACCGCTCGAAGTACGGCGCCAGGATCGGTGCGATGGGCATCCAGAACAGCGCGGCCCGAGTGGCCGGGATCCCGACCCGCAAATACCGCGCCACGGTGTTCGTGCTCGCCGGCCTCACGGCCGGCGTCGCGGGCGTGCTGCTGAGCTCCGACCTGCGCATCTACACCCCGAACGCCGGGTTCTCGTATCTGCTCGACGGCATCGCCGCCGTGTTCATCGGCGCGTCGATGCACCGCGACTCCCGCCCCAACGTGCTGGGCACCATCGTGGGCGTGCTCTTCCTGAGCACGCTCAGGGTGGGGCTCGACCTGCTCGGTCTCGACTTCAACGTGAAGGCCGCGCTGAACGGGATCGTGCTGCTCGCCGCGCTCGTGCTCGCCTACGCCGTCTCGAAGCGAGCGCGCCGCACGTAGCGCGGATTCCTCCCTGAGGGAACACCGGCCGGGGCTCAGGACCGGGCGGTAGACTGTGTGCTCGTGGCAGCAATCAATCTGGGAATGCCGAAGGTGCCCGAGGTCCTCGCACCGCGGCGCAAGAGCCGGCAGATCAAGGTCGGCAAGGTGTCGGTCGGCGGAAACGCACCCGTGTCGGTGCAGTCGATGACCACGACGCCGACGACCGACATCAACGCGACCCTGCAGCAGATCGCCGAGCTCACGGCGTCCGGCTGCGACATCGTGCGCGTCGCCTGCCCCTCGCGCGACGATGCCGAGGCGCTCCCCATCATCGCGAAGAAGAGCCAGATCCCGGTCATCGCCGACATCCACTTCCAGCCGAACTACGTCTACGCGGCGATCGACGCCGGATGCGCCGCCGTGCGCGTCAACCCGGGCAACATCCGCAAGTTCGACGACCAGGTCGGCGAGATCGCGAAGCGCGCCAAGGCCGCCGGCGTCTCGCTGCGCATCGGCGTGAACGCCGGGTCGCTCGACCCCCGTCTGCTGCAGAAGTACGGCAAGGCGACCCCCGAGGCCCTCGTGGAGAGCGCGGTCTGGGAGGCGTCGCTGTTCGAGGAGCACGACTTCCACGACTTCAAGATCTCGGTCAAGCACAACGATCCGATCGTCATGGTGAAGGCCTACCGCCTGCTCGCCGAGCGGGGTGACTGGCCGCTGCACCTCGGCGTCACCGAGGCCGGCCCCGCGTTCCAGGGCACCATCAAGAGCGCGACCGCCTTCGGCATCCTGCTCTCTGAGGGCATCGGCGACACGATCCGCGTCTCGCTCTCGGCCCCGCCGGTCGAGGAGGTCAAGGTGGGCCTGCAGATCCTGCAGTCGCTGAACCTCCGCGAGCGCAAGCTCGAGATCGTGTCCTGCCCCTCCTGCGGCCGCGCCCAGGTGGACGTCTACACGCTGGCCGACGAGGTCACGAAGGGCCTCGAGGGCATGAGCGTGCCGCTGCGCGTGGCCGTGATGGGCTGCGTGGTGAACGGCCCGGGCGAGGCCCGCGAGGCCGACCTCGGCGTCGCGAGCGGCAACGGCAAGGGGCAGATCTTCGTGAAGGGCGAGGTCATCAAGACCGTGCCCGAGAGCGAGATCGTCGCCACGCTCATCCAGGAGGCGAACCGCATCGCCGACGAGATGGGCGCCTCCGCGGGCACCGGGGCCCCCGAGGTCGTCGCCGTCTAGATGTATTGACCTCGACCGTTGTTGATTCGGTCGATGGGGGACTTTCCGCCGATGCCGAGGTGGGCTCTGTCTAGGTTGTAGTGATCGAGCCAGGGCGTCAATCCTGCTCGGCGCTCGTCGTTGGAGGTCCAGGGGTGGGCGTAGGCCCATTCGGTCGCGAGGGTCCGGTTGAGGCGTTCGACTTTCCCGTTCGTCCAGGGGCAGTGGGGTTTGATGAAACGCTGCCGGATGCCGTGGGCATCGATCACGTTGCGGAACGCGGTCGAGTGGCGGTAGGCGAATGCGTTGTCGCTGATGACGCGCTCGACGGTGACGCCGAGGCCCGCGTAGAACGCGATCGCGCGTTCGAGAACGCCTGCGGCCGTGGCGCCCTTCTCATCGTCGTGGATCTCGGCGTAAGCGACCCGGGAGTGATCGTCGATGACGGTGTGGACGTAGTCGTAACCCAGTCCCCGCTTGCTGCTGGGTCGTTCGCCGCGGCCGTGCAGACGCCACCCGCCGCCGTCAGGGATACGGCCGAGTTTCTTCACGTCGACGTGGATCAGGGAACCGGGATGGTCGTGCTCGTAGCGCTGCGCGGAACGGCGGGTGGCGCGCACCACCGTCCCGGTCACCGGGTCCAGCTCCCGCAGCAGCGGCGTCCGGTGGCGGCGCAGCACACGTCCGACGGTCGAGGCGTGCATACCGAGCTTGCTCGCGATGAACACCGGCCCGCGTCGGGTGAGGTGCCGCATGATCCGCGCCCGCGTCTCCATGCACGGGACAGTGCGGTGCGGGTGGGCGTGAGCGACGCTGGAGCGGTCGATCAACCCAGCCGGCCCCTGCTCGCGGAACCGTCGCCACCACCGCCACGCGGTCGTGCGAGAGATACCCATCTCTGCCGCGACGTGCGCGACTGCACGACCCGATTGGATGTGCTGGACAAGGATCAACCTGCCGGCCGGAGCCAGCCGGGCATTACCGTGGGACACGAGAGACCTCCGTGTGAACGAGCAGGGGAACTAGACAGCTCCAACTCGACTACGGAGGTCTCTCCTACGTCAACAACGATCCGAGTCAGTACATCTAGACCCGGCGGCGTCTCGGTATCTCTGCGCTGGTCAGTATCTCTGCGCTGGTCAGTAGATGTCGGTGTGCTCGCCGAAACGAGCACCTACTGCCGAGCTGGGGTGGGGACCGCGGCTAGGCTGCGCGGGAGGCGCTCGCGGCGCACGCCTCCTCGACGAGGTCGATCGCCGCGCCCTCGGCGCGCGATGCGCGCTGGCCCGCGGCGCGCATGAGCGCCGGGAGGTCGGCGAGGCTCGACCGGACCCAGTCGGGGACCTCGTCGCCCTCGCACAGCGCGAGGCAGATCGCGAGGCCCCACCGGTCCACGAGCCGGCGCAGGGGTGCCGTGACGTGCGCGTAGGGCGCGGCGAGCGCGGCCTGCGTCGTGAGCTCGGGAATCGCGCCGTCGAACGGCGTGTATCCCGCGCCCCGGAAGAGCGAGGTGGCGGCCTCCAGGATCTCCATCCCGCGCGGGGCGGCAGGATCGACGCCGCGCAGGTAGTCGCCGTAGCGCACTCCCGCCGCCCAGGGGGAGCCGATCTCGGCCACCTCGGCGCGGAACCTCGCGAGCGACGCCTCGTCGGGCGCCGGCATGGTGCGCAGAATGCCGACGCCGCCCGAGAGCATGATCCCGGCGGCCGCCATCCCCGTGAGCAGCGACAGCTGGGCGTTCCACTCCTCGACCGGCAGGGGGCTGCGGCGTTCGATCCGGTACCCGTCATCGGGGTCGACCACGACCTCCTCCTCGGGCATGGGCAGGCTCGCGCCGCCCCGGGCGCGCTCCTGACCGATCCTGAGCTCTCCCACGACCCGCAGCAGCTCCAGCTGCTCGTCGTGCCGGCCCGCGTCGATCTCCGCCTGGGCGCCGGCGTAGTCGCGCTGCTCGCGCGATCGCACGAGCGCGCGCTCGACTCTCGCCGAGGTCTGCGCGCCCGCGGCGTCGAGCTCGATCGTCCAGACGAGCGCAGGCCGGTCCTCACCCGCGAGCAGCGAGGCGCGGCCCTCGCTGAGCGTGCGCGGATGCAGCGGGATCGAGCCATCCGGCAGGTAGATCGTCTGCCCGCGGCGGCGGGCCTCGGCGTCGACGGCCCCGCCCGGGCGCACGAAGCCGGGCACGTCGGCGATCGCGTACCGCACGGCGAAGCCGGAGCCCGCGCGTTCCAGGTGGAACGCCTGGTCGAGATCCCGTGAGCCCGCGGGGTCGAGCGTCGTGAAGGGGATCTCGCGCAGGTCGAGGCCCGGGGGCTCGACGGCGGCGGACTCGGCCTCGGCGAGGGCCTCGGGGGAGAACCCCTCCGGCAGGTCCAGCTCGCCGCGCAGTTCGCTCAGACGGGCTTCGAGCGACGCTCGCTCGCTCGCGACGCGCGGGTCGCGGGTCAGGGAGAGGTGCCGTTGGGGCATGTCGACAGCCTAGGGCACCGGCGCGCCGTTGCCGGGGACGGCCCGGCGGTGCGCCCTAGACTGGGGGCGTGGACCCGACGCCGAACGAAGCCGCCCTCGACGAGGCAGTCGCCGGCCTGCTCGACGCCGCCGGCATCACGGCGCAGCGCAAGCTCATCGCCCGCATCCTCTCGGCCGGCCTCGGGCTCGGGCACGACGGGGCGTCGCGCCTCGACCTCAAGATCACCGCCGCCGCCGTCGAGGAGATGCGCGCGGCGTACCGGCTGTTCAAGCCGTACTCGGCGACGCCCAAGGTGACCATCTTCGGATCGGCGCGCACGCGGGCCCACGACCCGCTGTGGGTCGGCGCCGAGGGCGTGGCACGAGGACTCACCGAGCAGGGCTGGATGGTGGTGACCGGGGCCGGCCCCGGCATCATGGAGGCCGCCGCGACCGGGGCGGGCCCCGACCGGGCGCTCGGCGTGTCGATCCGGCTGCCGTTCGAGGAGCGGCCGAACAGCGCCCTCGCGCAGGACAACGGGCACCTCGTCTCGATGAAGTACTTCTTCACCCGCAAGCTGATGCTCGTGAAGGAGTCGCGCGGCTTCGTCTGCCTGCCCGGCGGCTTCGGCACCATGGACGAGACGTTCGAACTGCTCACGCTGCAGCAGACCGGCAAGATGGAGCCGGTGCCCATCGTGCTGCTCGACCGACCCGACGGCACCTTCTGGCGGGGGTTCGCGCGCTTCGTGACGGAGGAGCTCGCGGGATCCGGGATGATCGCCGTCGACGACCTCGATCGGGTGCTCGTCACCGACTCGGTGGACGCCGCGATCGACGAGATCACGGGGTTCTGGCGCAACTACGACTCGCTGCGGTGGTTCGACGATCGCCTCGTGCTGCGGTTGCGCGCCGAGCCGAGCGACGCCGAGCTGGCCGAGCTCGGCGAGCGCTTCTCCGGCCTGTGCCTCACGGGCGGCATCGAGCGCACCGAGCCCTTCCCCGCCGAGCGCTCCGATCGGGATCGCCTCGAGCTGCCGCGCATCGTGCTGGTCCCGCGTGAGCGGGCCGTCGGCGACCTCTACCGGTTGATCCGCGCCCTCAACGAGCTGCCCTCCGCGCCGCCGCCCGCGGTGGCGGAGACGCACCCGGCACCCTAGCACCGGAACGCCGCAACACCGGAACGCCGGAGCGCCGGAACACCGGAACACCGGAGCGAGCGGGCCGCGCCGCTACGGCGCGGCCACGTACTCCGCGAGGTGCTCTCCGGTGAGCGTCGCCCTGGTCGCGACGAGATCGGCCGGCGTGCCCTCGAAGACCACGGCGCCGCCCTGCTGACCGGCCCCGGGGCCGATGTCGATGATCCAGTCGGCGTGCGCCATGACCGCCTGGTGGTGCTCGATGACGACGACGCTCTTGCCGGCGTCGACCAGGCGGTCGAGCAGACCGAGCAGGTTCTCGACGTCGGCGAGGTGCAGGCCCGTGGTCGGCTCGTCGAGCACGTAGACGTCGGCATCCTCGATCATGTGGATCGCGAGCTTGAGCCTCTGGCGCTCGCCGCCCGAGAGGGTGGAGAGCGGCTGGCCGAGCTTGATGTAGCCGAGGCCGACGTCGACGAGCCGGTCCAGGATCTTCACCGCCTTGGGCACCTTCGTGCCGGGCTCGGCGAAGAACTCGTGCGCCTCGACCATCGACAGCTCGAGCACGTCGGCGATGTTCTTGTCGCCGAAGCGGTACTCCAGCACCTCGGCGTTGAAGCGCCGGCCCTCGCAGACCTCGCACACCGACTCCATCGTCGCCATCATGCCGAGATCGGTGTAGATGACGCCCGCCCCCTTGCACTCGGGGCACGCGCCGGCGGAGTTCGCGCTGAACAGCGCCGGCTTCACGCCGTTCGCCTTCGCGAAGGCGGTGCGCACCGGGTCGAGCAGTCCCGTGTAGGTCGCGGGGTTGGAGCGCCGCGACCCGCGGATCGCCCCCTGATCGACCGAGACGACCTCGTCGCGCGGCGAGACGTAGCCGTGGATGAGCGAGCTCTTGCCCGATCCGGCGACGCCCGTCACCACGGCGAGCACGCCGAGCGGCACGTCGACGTCGACGCCCCGCAGGTTGTGCTTCGTCGCGCCACGCACCTCGATCGCCCCGCGCGGCGGCCGCACGGCATCCTTCAGGCGCGCGCGGTCGTCGAGGTGCCGGCCGGTCAGCGTGTCCGAGGAGCGCAGCTCCTCGACGGTGCCCTCGAAGCAGATCTCGCCGCCGTCGACGCCGGCGCGGGGGCCGAGATCGACGACGTGGTCGGCGATCGCGATCATCTCGGGCTTGTGCTCGACGACGAGCACCGTGTTGCCCTTGTCGCGGAGCTTCAGCAGCAGCCCGTTCATGTTCTGGATGTCGTGCGGGTGCAGCCCGATGCTCGGCTCGTCGAAGACGTAGGTGGCGTCCGTGATCGATGAGCCGAGGTGCTTGATCATCTTCGTGCGCTGCGCCTCGCCGCCGGAGAGCGTTCCGGCCGGGCGGTCGAGGCTCAGATACCCCAGCCCGATCTGCACGAACGAGTCGAGCGTGTCGAGCAGCTTCTGCAGCAGCGGGGCGAGCCCGGGGTCGTCGACGCCGCGCACCCACTCCGCGAGATCGGTGATCTGCATGGCGCAGGCGTCGGCGATGCTGATGCCGAGCACCTTCGAGGAGCGGGCGGTCTCGTTGAGCCGCGTGCCCTCGCAGTCGGGACAGGTCGTGAACACGATCGCGCGGTCGACGAAGGCGCGGATGTGGGGCTGCATCGCCTCCCGGTCCTTCGACAGGATCGACTTCTGGATGCGCGGGATCAGGCCCTCGTAGGTGAGGTTCGTGCCCTCGACCTTGATCTTCGTCGGCTCCTTGCGGAGCAGGTCGTGCATCTGCTGCTCGGTGAAGTCGCGGATCGGCACGTCCATCGGCATAAGCGCGCTGAACAGGCGACCGTACCAGCCGTCCATGCTGTACCCGGGCACCTTGAGCGCGCCCTCGCTCAGCGACTTGTCGGCGTCGTAGAGCTCCTCGAGCGCGAAGTCGGAGACCGTGCCCCGGCCCTCGCACTTCGGGCACATGCCGCCGAGGATCTGGAAGTCGCGTCGCTCCTTCACCTTCTTGCCGTCCTTCTCGAAGGTGACGGCGCCGGCGCCGGAGATCGAGGCGACGTTGAAGGAGAAGGCCTGCGGCGAGCCGATCTGCGGCTGCCCGAGACGCGAGAAGACGATGCGGAGCATCGCGTTCACGTCGGTCGCGGTGCCCACCGTGGAGCGGGGGTTCGCGCCCATCCGCTCCTGATCGACGATGATCGCGGTCGTGAGACCCTCGAGAACGTCGACATCGGGTCGCGGCTGGCTCGGCATGAACCCCTGCACGAAGGCGCTGTAGGTCTCGTTGATGAGGCGCTGCGACTCCGCCGCGATCGTGCCGAACACGAGCGAGCTCTTGCCCGATCCCGAGACGCCGGTGAAGACCGTCAGGCGGCGCTTCGGCAGCTCGACGCTGACGTCCTTCAGGTTGTGCTCGCGCGCGCCCCGCACGCGGATCAGGTTGTGGGAGTCCGCCGGGTGCGCGGAGGTGCGATCGGGGGCGGGCTGATCTGCGGGGGCTGCGGTCATGCGAAACAGAGTAGCGCGGGGAGCCGACCCCGGGCTTCTCCGATCCAGACCGGTTCCGCGGGACGACCCGGAGGCGCGGGCGCGGTTGCTAGGCTCGCATCATGAGCCTTCCCGAGTCCTGGATCCCGCACCGCCGCGAGGACGGCGAGCTGGTCGGGTGGATCGAGCCCGTCGGCGAGGGCTTCGTGACCCACGACCTGCTCGGCCGGACCCGGCAGGCGGAGCCGATCGACTGGCTGGACGCGGAGGAGGATCTCGAGGCGCTCGGGATCGGGTACCTCGCAGACGTCTACGCGGTCCGCGCGGACGACGGCGGCTGGGTGCGCTCGCGCATCACGGAGGTCTCGACCGACGGCATCGGCGCCAAGGACGACGACTTCGGCGACGTCGGGGCGCCCGTCGCCCGGTACCGGATCCCCTTCCCGATCGACGACCGGATCGTGCCACTCGCCGACGCGCCCGGCGAGGTGCGCGGCCTGCTGGACTGATGAGGGCGAACGGGGCGGGGACGCCGGCGGCGCGGCCAGGCGCGCTCGCGGCGCTCGCGGCCGCCCTCGTGTGCGCGATGGCGCCGACATGGTTCGTGCTGGAGCAGCTCTGGCTCGGGGCGGCGCTCGGGGCAGCCGGTCTCGCGGTCGCGGCCCTCGCGGGGAGGCCCGGGCCGCACCGGGAGAGCGCCGGCGGCGCCGGATCCCGCCCGGCGGAGGGCGACTCCGGTCCGGTGGACGCCGCCGGCCCGTCGGGCGCATCGCCGGCCCGAACGCCGTCGCTGCTGCGGGATCTGTCGCTCATCGCGGTCGGGCTCGGGATCATCCGCCTCATCCCGCTCGCCGCGGAGCTCGACGACGCCGCGATGCTGCGCTTCGCGCTCGCGCTGGGCGGCGCCGTCGCGGTGCCGTACCTCGTCTCGCGCCTCGTCTACCGAGATCGCGCGATCCGCTTCCCGTGGGCCGGGGGCGGCCGCTGGCGGGTCCCGCACTACGCCTGGCTGCTCGGGGTCGTGGCGCTCGCGGCACTGATCCTGCCCTGGTACTTCATCTCCTCCGGGGTCTACCGGAACTGGCCCGTCGTCGACTCCCCGGACCTCATCGCCCGACTCTTCCTCGGCGTCGGCGCGGTCGGCATCTGGGACGAGCTGTTCTTCATCTGCACGGTGTTCGCGCTGCTGCTGCGTCACTTCCCGGTGTGGCTCGCGAACGCGTTGCAGGCCGTCGTCTTCGTCTCGTTCCTGTGGGAGCTCGGGTATCGGGCCTGGGGGCCGCTGCTCACGATCCCCTTCGCCCTCGCCCAGGGCCTCATCTTCCTCCGCACCCGCTCGCTCGCCTACGTGGTGACGGTGCACCTGCTCTTCGACGCCGTCGTGTTCGCGGTGATCGTCTACGCGCACAACCGGTAGTCTCCGGGCGCGCGGTCGGGGCCGCCCCGCCCGGGGCCGTCCCGCCCGGGGCCGGCCCGCCCGCGGCGCCGCCCCGCCCGCGCGGCGGGGATTCAGCCCGCGAGGAGGGTCGCCAGCCGGCGCACGGCGAACGCGTATCCCTGGGCGCCGCAGCCGGCGATCACGAAGTCGGCGATGGGGGAGACGTAGGAGCGGTGGCGGAAGGGCTCGCGCGCGTGCACGTTCGAGAGGTGCACCTCGGCGATCGGCAGCGCGACCCCCGTGAGCGCGTCGCGCAGCACGACCGAGGTGTGGGTGAGCCCGCCGGGGTTGATCACGATGGCGTGGCAGTCCTCGCGCGCTGCGTGGATCGCGTCGATGAGCACGCCCTCGTGGTTGCTCTGCACCGGGCGCACCTCCATGTCGAACTCTGCTGCGGTGCGCGCGGCGAGCGCCTCGACGTCTGCGAGGGTCTCGCGGCCGTAGATATCGGGCTCGCGGGTGCCGAGGAGGTTGAGGTTCGGGCCGTTCACCAGCAGGATTCGCCTGGACATGTCGTTGCTCCCTCGATCCGCGGATGCTGTTGCTCCGATGCTACCGGGTGCCGGGTTCCCGGAAGCGGGACCCGGCGGCGCGGGGCTCCCGGGAGCGGGACCCGCGGGAGCGGGACCCGCGGGAGCGGGACCCGCGGGAGCGGGGCTCCCGGGAGCGGGACCCGCGGGCGCGGGGCTTCCGGGAGCGGAGGCGGATCCGCCCGATCGCGAAGACGAGCGCGCCGACGCCCAGGATGGTCGCGGCGATGCCGGCGCAGACGGCGAAGACGGCGGGCGCGCCGTTCTCCGGCGCGAGGAACGGGTACGGCACCCATCCGTCGGTGGCGCCTCGCGCGAGCACGACGGCGATCCACACCGCGGGGTAGACGAGCAGAGCCCAGAGCCTGCTCCACGGGATCGGCGCCCGTTCGGGGGCGAGGATCCAGTCGAGCGGCAGCAGGATCGGAGCGGCGATGTGCAGCACGGTGTTCGCCCACTCCACCGAGATGCCCCCGATGTCGCCGAGGGGAGCCAGCAGCAGCGCGTAGACCGCACCCACGACGACCACGTAAGTCGTCGCAGCCGCTCGAAGGAGGGGGACGAGGCCGCCGCGCGGCGCGCCCCGGAGGAGCGCGGACGCCGAGAGCACGAGCACTGCCGCTCCGAGCAGATTGCTCTGGATCGTGAAGTACCCGAAGAAGTTGAACGGGTTCGGCGGGCCGCCGATGCGCTTCCAGGTGTCGACGTAGCTCGCCGCGACCGCGGCCAGGACGAGCGCCGCCAGCGCGACGCGCAGCACCGCGACGACCGCCCGAACGGCGCCGCCTCGCCCCCTCGTATCGACCGGCACGGGGCCAGCCTAGTGTTCGCGCGGCCCGCGATACCGCGCTAGCGTAGTCGGGTGACCGAGAACGTCGACCAGACCGAGCGCGCCGATCGCGCGGAGCACGCGAAGAACCCCGAGCACGCCGGCGGGCAGCCGCTGCCCCCGAAGAGCTTCGACCCGGGCACCTTCCGCGACAAGCCCGTGTCGTTCGTGCGCCGCGGAGGCCGCATGACGCCCTCGCAGGAGCGCGCCTGGGCCGACCACCACGAGAAGTACGTGCTGGACATCCCGCGCGCCGCCGCCGCGACGAGCGTCGCCGACGGGGTCGCCCGCGATCCCGAGCAGATCTTCGGGCGGCGCGCCCCGCTCGTCGTCGAGGTCGGGTCGGGGCAGGGGCACGCGATCCTCCACGCCGCGGCCGAGCGCCCCGACACCGACTTCCTGGCGGTCGAGGTGTTCCGCGCGGGGCTCGCGCGCACGATCATCCGAGCCGAGCTCGCGGGGCTCGAGAACCTCCGCATGGTCGAGGCGAACGCGCCCGAGGTGCTCGAGAAGCTCCTGCCCGAGGAATCGGCCGACGAGGTGTGGGTGTTCTTCCCCGACCCGTGGGCGAAGGCGCGCCACCACAAGCGCCGCCTCGTCTCGGCGGAGTTCGCGGAGATCACGGCCCGGGCGCTGAAGCCGGGCGGGATGCTGCGCCTCGCGACCGACTGGGAGGACTACGCCGTGCAAATGCGCGAGGTGCTCGACGCCGCGCCCGCTTTCGAGCGCGACTTCGCGGGGGAGTGGGCCGAGCGATTCGAGGGGCGGGTGCTCACCGCCTTCGAGAAGAAGGGCGCCGACAAGGGGCGCGCGATCCGGGATCTGAGCTACCGCCGCCGCTGAGCGAGCGGCCCCGGATCGGGCGGGCGCGGCGCTCCGCCCCGCCCGATCCGAGAGCGTCGGACGGGCGGCGCTCAGGCGAGCGAGGCGCTGAGGGTGATGTCGACCGCCTTCAGCGCCTGGGAGACCGGGCAGCCGATCTTCGCCGCCTCGGCGATGCGCTGGAAGTCCTCCTCGGAGATGCCGTCGACCCGGCCGTCGACCGTGAGATGGATGCCGGTGATGCCCGTCCCCGCGACGAACGTGACCTCCGCGCTCGTGCTGAGCCGCGTCGGAGGGGTGCCGTTGCTCGCGAGCTCGTTGGAGAAGGCCATCGAGTAGCAGGTGGCGTGGGCGGCGGCGATCAGCTCCTCGGGGGTGGTCACCGCGCCCGACTCCTCGCCGCGCGCCTTCCAGTTGACGTCGAACGTGCCGACGCCGGAGGTCTCGAGCGTGGTCTTGCCTGAGCCGCTGGTCAGGTCGCCGTTCCAGACGGTGCTGGCCTTGTTCACGATCGGGGTGGGCATGTCGTTCCTCCTGATGTGCGATGGGTGCGAGACCGTCGATCCCGCGCGGCGGCGACGGCCTCGTCGTCCGTGCAGCCAGGCTACCGGACGGGTTCCGAGCCGTCGAGGGACGCGCAGCCGCCCATCGCCGAGAGCGAGGCTGAGGCTCGGGATCTCCGGCGGAGAATGCGCGATGGCAGAAAGCGGGCCTGATCGGCTGTTCCCGCCGATCAGGCCCGCTGTGTCGCTCGTGCCCCCGGAGGGATTCGAACCCCCGACCTACGGTACCGGAAACCGGCGCTCTATCCCCTGAGCTACGGAGGCGAGCAGCGGCGACTCGACTAGCCTAGCGCAACTCGGAGCCGCCCCTGTACCGCCCCGCGCCGTCCGAGCGCTCCGCCGCGCGCCGAGCGCGGCACCACCGGGGCCGCGGCGGCGGGCGGCAGCAACTAGACTGTCTCCTCGTGACGCCACAAGAACTCGCCAGCGCCCTCGCCAGGATCCTCACCGACATCATCGCCTCCCGCGGCGACGCCGCCGAGGGCGTCGTCGTGACCGAGCAGGACACGCAGGTCGAGCGCCCGAAGAACCGGGAGCACGGCGACTGGGCGTCGAACGCGGCCATGAAGTTCGCGAAGCGCCTGGGCACGAACCCGCGCGAGCTCGCGACCGAGATCGCGGATCGCGCGGCCGGGATCGACGGCGTCGCGAAGGCAGAGATCGCGGGCCCCGGCTTCATCAACATCACGCTCGACGCCGCGAGCGCGGGCGAGACGGCCCGGCGCGTCGTGGAGCAGGGCGAGGCGTACGGCCGGGGCGATGCGCTCGCGGGGCAGCGGATCAACCTGGAGTTCGTGAGCGCGAACCCGACCGGTCCGCTGCACATGGGACACACCCGCTGGGCCGCGCTCGGCGACTCGACCGCGCGCGTGCTGAGGGCCGCGGGCGCCGACGTGACGAGCGAGTACTACATCAACGACGCCGGTGCGCAGATGGACAAGTTCGGCCGCTCGGTCCTCGCCGCGGCGCTCGGCGAGGAGGCGCCGGAGGACGCCTACCCCGGCGAGTACATCCAGGATCTTGGCCGGCGGGTCGCGGAGCAGATCCCGGGTCTCGGAGAGCTGGCGCGCACCGACCGCGCCGCCGCGCTCGAGCAGGCGCAGGAGCTCGGCTACCGTCTGCAGCTCGCGGAGATCCAGGACTCGCTCGAGCGATTCAACGTGCACTTCGACGTGTTCTTCTCCGAGCGCACGCTGCACGCGGCGGGGCCGGACGGCGCGCCGAGCCCCATCGAGGCCGCCGTCGACCGGCTGCGCGAGCAGGGGCACGTCTTCGAGGAGGACGGCGCCATCTGGGTGCGCACGACCGACTTCGGCGACGACAAGGACCGGGTGTTCACCCGCGGCAACGGCGTCTACACCTACTTCGCCGCCGACGCCGCCTACTACCTCTCCAAGAAGGATCGCGGCTTCGGCGAGAAGATCTACCTGCTGGGTGCCGACCACCACGGCTACATCGGCCGTCTCACCGCGATCGCGGGCGCGGCGGGCGACGATACCGAGACCGACATCACCGTGCTCATCGGCCAGCTGGTGAATCTCAACGGCGCCCGCCTCTCGAAGCGAGCCGGCAACATCATCGAGCTGAACGACCTGCTCGAGTGGCTCGGTTCTGACGCGCTGCGCTACTGGCTCGCCCGCTACCCGGCCGACTCGCCGCTCGCCCTCGACGGCGAGAAGGTGCGCAGCCGCTCCAACGACAACCCCGTCTTCTACGTGCAGTATGCCCACGCGCGCACCTGCGCGGTCGACCGCAACGCGGCGACCGCTGGCGTGCGGCGCGAGGACGGCTTCGCGCCGGGTCTGCTCACCCACGAGACGGAGGCCGAGCTGCTGGGCAAGCTGCAGCAGTACCCGGGCATCGTCGCGGGCGCGGCCGAGCTGCGCGAGCCGCACCGGATCGCCCGCTACCTCGAGGAGCTCGCGGGCGCCTTCCACCGGTGGTACGACAACTGCCGCGTGATCCCGCTCCGCGAGGAGCCGGTCGGCGACCTGCATCGCACGCGCCTGTGGCTGAACGACGCCGCCGGTGTCGTGCTGCGCAACGGGCTCGACCTCCTCGGCGTCTCGGCGCCCGAGCGCCTCTGACCTCTCGCGGCCGCAGGAGGCGGCCGCACGACCCTGCGGAAGGAGCGCCCCGTGGCAGCTGAGGGAGCGAAGCCGGTCAGGCGGATCCTCGCGGTCGTCGTCGTCCTCGTGCTGCTCGCGGGCGCGGCGGAGCTCGCACTGCGGCTGATCCTGCCGAGCGTGATCGCCGCGGCGGTGCGCAGCCAGCTGCACCTCACCGCGGACCACCCCGTCGACGTGTCCCTCGGCGGATCCGCGCTGCTGCACGCGGTCACGGGCAGGGTCGGGGACGTCACGATCGCCGTGGACGACGCGCCGGTGGGGCAGGGGATCGTGGTGGGCGCCTCCCTCCACGCCGACTCCGTACCCTTCAACCCGCTCTCCGGCGAGCTCCGCGGCGGCACCGCGCGACTCACCGTCTCGCAGGAGCAACTGCCGCCCGTCGTCTCGCTGCTCACGCGGGACGTCGCCCAGACGGGCGAGGTGCGGGACGGCGGCCTCGTGGTCGGGCGCGACATCGGCCTGTTCGGGCAGAACGTGCCGCTCACCTCGACGCTCCGGCTCGGGATCGCCGACGGCGGCGCCGTGGAGGTGCAGCCCACGGCGGTCGGCGTGGCCTCGTTCGACCTGTCTGCCGACCAGATCTCCGAGTTCACGGGCGGCCTCCTCGACCCGATCCTGAAGCCCCACACGGTCTGCGTGCGCGACCGCCTGCCGGTGGGGATCGACCTCACGGGCATCGAGCTGTCGACCACGGGCAGCGTGCACATCGACGCCGAACTCGCGCCCGGGATCCTCTCGGATCCGGCGCAGCGCGAGCCGGGGAGCTGCGCATAGCGCCTCGGGGCGCCTGGCACGCTAAGCTGGTCGGGTCCGTTCAGAGAGCCGTCTTCTCCGTTCGCACGGCTTCAGGGGCCAATCCGGGTCCGCTCGCCACAGACTGTCTGCATCAGTCGCTGTCGCGAGCGCGAGGATCCCGCACTGTTGAAACCGTAAGGAGCGAGCGATGAGCCAGGCCGCCACCGAGCCGAGCGCGCCGACGGGCGCGGCGCCCGACGCGAGCCCGGGCGCCGACCCGAACGGCGCCGACCCGAACGGGATCGACGCGCGCGTGTTCCCGAGCACCGCCCGCCGCGGCCGGCGGTGCGGGCAGCTGAAGCTCGGCGGGGTGCGGGCGACGGAGCTCGTCGAGCGGCACGGCTCCCCGCTCTACGTGGTCGACGAGGAGGAGGCGAGGAACCGGGCCTGCACCATCCGCGAGGCGCTGCAGCGCGAGGCCGAGCGCATCGGCACCGAGGCGTCGGTCTACTACGCGGGCAAGGCCTTCCTCTGCGTCGAGGTGGCACGCTGGATGGCCGAGGAGGGCATGAGTCTCGACGTCGCGAGCGGCGGCGAGCTGGCCGTGGCCCTCGCCGCGGGTGTCGACCCCGCGAGGATCGGCTTCCACGGCAACAACAAGTCGGTCGCTGAGATCGAGCGCGCGGTCGCTGCGGGCGTCGGCACGATCGTGCTCGACAGCGAGATCGAGATCGAGCGCGTCGCCGAGGCGGCTCGCGCCGCCGGGGTCGTGCAGCGGGTGCGACTGCGCGTGAACAGCGGGGTGCACGCCTCGACCCACGACTTCCTCGCCACCTCGCACGAGGATCAGAAGTTCGGCCAGCCGCTCGCCGAGGCGCCGCGCATCGTCCGCGCGATCGCGGCCCATGACGCCCTCGACTTCGTCGGGCTGCACTGCCACATCGGTTCCCAGATCTTCGCGACCGACGGCTTCCGCGAGTCCGCGAGGCGGCTGCTCGGCGTCTATCGCGAGCTCGCCGAGATCCGGGGCGGGGCGATCCCCGAGCTCAACCTGGGCGGGGGCTTCGGCATCGCCTACACCTCCGCGCAGGCCGACGACGCGCCCGCGATCGAGACCATCGCCCGCGAGCTCGCCGACATCGTCGCCGAGACCTGCGACGCGCTCGGCGTGCCGATCCCGAAGCTCGCCTTCGAGCCCGGCCGCTCCGTGATCGGCCAGGCCGGCGTCACGCTCTACACCGTCGGCACGACGAAGGCCGTGGCGCTCGCCGGCTCGGACGCCGGCGGCGACCCCGCCGACCTCGGCGCGGGCGAGCGGCTCTACGTGAGCGTCGACGGCGGCATGAGCGACAACGCCCGCCCCGCCCTCTACGGCGCCGACTACCAGGTGCGCATCGCGAACCGCGCGAGCGACGCCGAGCCGGCGCTCGTCCGCGTCGTCGGCAAGCACTGCGAGGCCGGCGACATCGTCGTGCAGCGGGATCTCTTGCCCGGCGACGTCGCCCCCGGCGACGTGCTCGCCGTCGCCGCCACGGGAGCCTACTGCTGGTCGCTCTCGAGCAACTACAACTACGTGCCGCGGCCCCCGGTGGTCGCGGTGCGCGAGGGATCGTCGCGCGTCATCGTGCGCGGCGAGACCGAGGACGAACTGCTCGCGAAGAGCGTCGTCTGACGCTGAGGGGATCGCCGCGACCGCGGCGCCGCCCCCCCCCCGCGGGGCACGACCCGCACCACGACCCACGCACCACGACCTACGGAACACGACCTCGACGAACGGAGAAACGAAGTGAACGGGTACCGCGATCTTCGAGTCGCGCTGCTGGGCTGCGGCTCGGTCGGTGCGCAGGTGGCACGGATCATCCTCGAGCACGGCGACGAGCTCGCGGCGCGCATCGGCGCCAAGCTCACCCTCTCGGGCATCGCCGTGCGCGACCTCGACGCGCCGCGGGACGCGCCGCTGCCGCGGGAGCTGTTCACGACCGACGCCGAGCAGCTCGTGCTCGGAGCCGACATCGTCGTCGAGCTGATGGGCGGCGTCGAGCCGGCCCGGAGCCTCATCCTGCGCGCGCTCGAGGGCGGCGCCGACGTCGTCACCGCGAACAAGGCGCTCATCGCCGCGCACGGCCCCGAGCTCGCCGACGCGGCCGAGCAGGTGGGCGCCCAGCTCTCCTACGAGGCCGCCGTGGCCGGGGCGATCCCCATCATCCGCCCGCTCAGGGAGAGCCTCGCCGGGGACCACATCACCCGCGTGCTCGGCATCGTCAACGGCTCGACGAACTACATCCTCGACCGCATGGACCGCTTCGGCGACAGCGCGGAGGACGCGATGCGGGTGGCGAGCGAGCTCGGCTACCTCGAGGCCGATCCGACCCTCGACGTCGAGGGCTACGATGCGGCGCAGAAGGCCACGATCCTCGCGAGCATCGCCTTCCACACCGAGGTGCCCGTCGACGCCGTGTACCGCGAGGGCATCACGAAGGTCACCGCCGAGCAGATCGAGGCCGCGAAGCACGCGGGCTACGTGATCAAGCTGCTCGCCATCGCCGAGCGGCTCACCGCGTCCGACGGCACCGACGGCGTCTCCGCCCGCGTCTACCCGGCCCTCATCCGCCGCGAGCACCCCCTCGCCGCCGTGCACGGCGGCAAGAACGCCGTCTTCGTCGAGGCCGACGCGGCGGGCGAGCTGATGTTCTACGGCGCGGGCGCCGGCGGCTCCGAGACGGCCTCGGCGGTGCTCGGCGACCTCGTCTCCGCGGCCCGGCGCCACGTCGTCGGCGGCCCCGGCATCCCGGGCTCGGCGCACGCCGCGCTGCCCATCCTGCCCGTCGGCGAGGTGAGCACGAGCTACCAGGTGATGCTCGAGGTGCGGGATCAGCCCGGCGTGCTCGCGACGATCGCGGGCATCCTCTCCGAGCACGGGGTCTCCGCGGCGAACGTCGAGCAGTCCGTGTCCACGCGGGGCGACGATGTCGCGGCGGGCGCGCCGCCCGAGGAGCCGGAGACAGCTACCCTGGTGATCGGCACCCACACCGCGCGTGAGGCCGACCTCGCGGCCACCGTCGAGGCGCTCCGCGAGAGCGACGCGGTCACGGCGGTCGTCAGCGTCATCCGACTCGAAGGAAACTCATGATCCACTCCCACCTCGCGCGAGGCCGCGCATGAGCCCGGAGCCGCGCGCGGTCCGGGTGCACGTCCCCGCCACCAGCGCCAACCTCGGCCCCGGCTTCGACACCCTCGGCCTGGCGCTGGGCTACGGGGACGAGCTGATCGCCGTCACCCGTGAGGCGCCCGGCGTCACCGTCGAGGTGCGGGGGGTCGGCGCGGGCGAGGTCCCCACTGACGAGAGCAACCTCGTCGCGCGCTCGATCGCGCACGTCTACGACCGGCTGGGCCGCACCGTGCCGGGCCTCGACCTGCGCGCCGACAACCGCATCCCGCACGGCCGGGGGATGGGCTCGTCGGGCTCGGCCATCGTCGCCGGCGTGATGATCGCCGCCGGTCTGCTCGAGAGCGACCCGGAACAGCCGCTGAAGCTCGGCGAGGACGAGCTGCTCGCGTTCGCGACGGAGCTGGAGGGGCACCCCGACAACGTGGCGCCGGCGCTCTTCGGCGGGCTCACGATCGCGTGGACGACCCCCCAGGGCCCGCGCTTCAAGCGGCTGCTCGTGCACCGGGGCGTGTCCCCCCTCGTGCTCGTGCCGAGCTTCACGATGTCGACGGAGCTCGCGCGCAGCCTGCAACCGAAGCACGTGCCGCACGAGGACGCGGTCTTCAACGTGTCCCGCTCCGCGCTGCTGGTCGCAGCGCTCACGCAGAGCCCCGAGCTGCTCTTCGAGGCGACCGAGGACCGCCTGCACCAGGACTACCGCGGCGAGGCGATGCCCCGCACGCGCGACCTGATCCGCGCGCTCCGCGACGGCGGGCACGCCGCCGTCGTCTCGGGGGCCGGGCCGTCGATCCTGGTGCTCGCCGGAGACCCCGCCGAGCGGCTCGCCGCGGTCGAGCTCGCCGAGGAGCACGGCTCCGATTGGCAGCCGCTGATCCTGGCCGTCGACATCAAGGGTGCTACAGTGGAGTCGATCCCTGTGGATTCCGCGCGCTAGCGGGCACCCGCCCACTCCAGCGGAACCGGGTCGCCGCTCCAGCGGTGCCGGCTCGAGGCAGATGGATCGTTCCCTCACCGGGTCGCAGATCCGGTGATCCGCACACTCGTGCATCGCCGCGAGACGACGGGCCTTCGCCCGCACATCCGTCTCGCGGAGAACCGTTCCGAAAGGATGAACGTGGAGCAGAACTCCGAAGAGACCACTGCCGCACTCGCCGAGGGCGCGGCAACCGACACCCCGACCCAGGCGCCGGCGCGCCGCCGCGCCTCGCGTCGAGTGAGCACCGCGGCGGGCGCGACCTCCGAGAGCGCGGCCGCGAGCGCCGCTCCCTCCGAGGCTGCGGCTCCGTCCGCCGACGCGGCGCCCGCCGCGTCCGGCGAGACCGCCGCGCCCACGGCGGAGGACGCCGCCGCCGAGCAGGCGCCGAAGAAGCGGGCGACCCGCAGCCGCAAGAAAGCGGCCGAGGATGCACCGTCCGACGCCCCCGAACCGGCCGCCGAGACCGACTCGGCTGCGGCTCCGACGGCGGAGGGCGATGCCCCCGCCGAGCAGGCGCCGAAGAAACGGGCGACCCGCAGCCGCAAAAAGGCCGCCGAGCCCGAGGCCCCCGAGGCCGATGCCGCCGCGAAGCCGGGCGAGACCGCAGCCGACGTCGCGGCCGCCGCCGCTGCCGAGACCGCGGCCTCCGATGCGGCCGAGGCGATCGACGCGGAGCCCGCGAAGAAGACCGGCCGCGGCCGGAAGACGCGCGCCTCCGAGGCCGCGAAGACGGCCGAGACCGCCGATCAGCAGGGCGAGGCCGCGTCCGCGGGCGCCGGCGAGCAGCCCGCCGCAGAGGCGGGAGCCAAGCAGGAGCAGCCCGAGGGCGCTCCGACCGGCCGCCGCCGCCGTGGCCGCGGGCAGAAGAGCGAGGCCGCCGAGAACGACGCGGCGAGCGCGGAGAGCGCGGAGCGGGCGGACGCCGGGAAGTCCGGCGACGCCAGGGCCGCGGACGGCGGTCAGGGCTCGGACGGCGGCAAGAGCCAGGACAACGCCAAGGGCGCCGAGAACGGCAAGGGCCGCGACGGCGGCAGATCGAAGGGCCGCGAGAACGGCAAGCAGCAGGAGGGCGGCCGCTCCGAGAAGGAGGAGCGCTCCGAGGGCGAGCGCAACGGCAAGAACGCCTCGGAGAGCTCGCGCTCGACCCGCACCCGGCAGCGTGACCGCAAGCGCCGCGGGCAGAACGACGAGCTCGAGCCGGAGATCGCCGAGGACGACGTGCTGCTGCCGGTCGCCGGCATCCTCGACGTGCTCGACAACTACGCGTTCGTGCGCACGACGGGCTACCTCCCCGGCACCAGCGACGTCTACGTCTCGCTGGGCCAGGTCAAGAAGTACGGCCTGCGCCGCGGCGACGCCGTCGTGGGCGCGATCCGGCAGCCCCGAGAGGGCGAGGGCGGCGGCCGTCAGAAGTACAACGCGATCGTCAAGATCGACGCGATCAACGGGCGGGCCGTCGAGGACGATCAGAAGCGCCTGGACTTCGCGGAGCTCACCCCGCTCTACCCGCAGGAGCCCCTGCGGCTCGAGAGCGCTCCCGAGCGCCGCACGCAGCGCGTGATCGACCTCATCGCCCCGCTCGGCAAGGGGCAGCGCGCCCTCCTCACCGGGCCGCGCGGCACCGGCAAGTCCGCGATGCTGCGCGAGATCGCCGAGGGCGTCTCCGCGAACGCGCCCGACGCGCACCTCATGGTCGTGCTCGTCGACGAGCGCCCCGAGGAGGTCACCGATCTGCAGCGCACCGTGAAGGGCGAGGTCGTCGCCTCGACGTTCGACCGCGCCGCCGAGGATCACATCACGGTGGCGGAGCTCGCGGTCGAGCGGGCCAAGCGCCTCGTCGAGCTCGGACACGACGTGGTCGTGCTCCTGGACTCGCTCACCGCCCTCGGCCACGCCTACGCGCAGAGCGCACAGGGGACGGGCCGCGGCGGCGGAGACCGCTTCGAGACCGTTGCGCTCCACCCCGTCAAGAAGCTGCTCGGGGCCGCCCGCAACATCGAGAACGGCGGCTCGCTCACCATCGTCGCGACCGCGCTGACGAAGACCGGGTCGGAGACCGACGAGGCGATCCTGCGCGAGCTCGTCGGCACGGCGAACAGCCGGCTGCGGCTCTCCCGGAAGCTCGCCGAGAAGCGCCTGTTCCCGGCGATCAAGCTCGCCGAGTCCTCCACCGACCGCGAGGACCTGCTGCTCGGGGAGGCCGAGCTGCGGGCGACGGGCGCCCTGCGCCGGGATCTCGGCGGCGAGTCCGCCGCGGACGCGCTCGGGTCGCTGCTGAAGCGCGTGGGGGAGACCTCCTCGAACACCGTCGTCCTCCACACCCGGGCCCAGGCGGGGGGAGCGTCCTAGCGCTCTGCGGATCGCTGAGGGCTCGGGACGACAAGACGGAGAGAGAGCATGTTCGAACAGGTTGCGGGGCTGCTGCGCGAGCACGCCCAGCTGCAGGAGGACCTCGCGGATCCGGCGCTCCACGCCGACGCGGCGCGGGCGAAGAAGGTCAACCGGCGCTACGCCGAGCTGAGCAGGATCAAGGCGGCGCACGAGAACTGGCAGCAACTCGGCGACGACCTGGAGGCCGCCCGGGAGCTCGCGAAGGAGGACGAGGCCTTCGCGGAGGAGATCCCGGGGCTCGAGGAGTCCCTCGCGGAGGCGCAGGAGCGCGTGCGGCGCCTGCTGATCCCGCGCGACCCCGATGACGCCCGCGATGTGATCCTCGAGATCAAGGGCGGTGAGGGCGGCGCCGAGTCGGCGCTGTTCGGCGCCGATCTGCTGCGCATGTACCTGTACTACGCGGAGTCCAAGGGTTGGAAGACCGAGATGCTCGAGAAGGACGAGAGCGATCTCGGCGGCTACAAGAACGTGCAGGTCGCGATCAAGTCGAACGCCTCCGACCCCTCGCAGGGCGTGTGGGCGCACCTCAAGTACGAGGGCGGGGTGCACCGCGTGCAGCGCGTGCCCGTCACCGAGTCGCAGGGACGCATCCACACCTCGACCACGGGCGTGCTCGTGTACCCCGAGGTGGACGAGCCGGAGGAGGTCGCGATCAACCAGAACGACCTCAAGATCGACGTCTACCGCTCGTCGGGGCCCGGCGGGCAGTCGGTGAACACGACCGACTCGGCCGTGCGCATCACCCACCTGCCGACCGGCATCGTGGTCGCGATGCAGAACGAGAAGTCGCAGCTGCAGAACCGCGAGGCCGCGATGCGCGTGCTCCGCGCCCGCCTGCTGGCCAAGCAGCAGGAGGAGGCGGCCGCCGAGGCGAGCGCGCACCGCTCGAGTCAGATCCGGACGATGGATCGCTCCGAGCGGATCCGCACGTACAACTTCCCGGAGAACCGCATCGCCGATCACCGCACCGGGTACAAGGCGTACAACCTCGACCAGGTGATGAACGGGGCGCTCGACCCCGTCATCGACTCCTGCATCCGCATGGACGAGGAGGCCCGGCTCCAGGCGCTCGGCCAGTAGCCCGCGCCGGCGGGTGCCCCGCGGCTCCCCGCCCGTGCGACCGGGAGGAGTAGAGTAGGAACCCATGGGGAGCAGGCGATCTCGACTGGTGTGGGCGGTCTGGATCGTCGCGATGCTCTGCTACGTCGTGGCGATCGTGAACCGCTCGTCGCTCTCGGCGCTCGGGCCCGTGGCGCAGCAGCACTTCGGCATCGACGCGACGATGCTCTCCGTGTTCATGGTCATCCAGCTGCTGGTCTACGCCTGCTGCCAGATCCCCGTCGGGATCCTGCTCGACCGCTTCGGGGCGACCGCCATGATCCTCGCCGGCGCCCTGCTGATGGCGGTCGGCCAGAGCCTGATGGCGACGGTCGACGGGCTCTGGCTCGCGATCGCCGCCAGGGTGCTCGTGGGCGCCGGCGACGCCTGCACGTTCATCTGCGTGATCCGGATGCTCGGGGAGTGGTTCCCCGTGCGGCAGCTGCCGGTCGTGACGCAGGTCACCGGGCTCGTCGGCCAGACGGGGCAGCTCGTCTCGGTCGTGCCGCTGTCGCTCGCGGTCGGCGCGTTCGGGTGGATGGGCGGCATGCTCGGCCTCGTCGCGGTGGGCGTGCTGATCGGGATCCTCGGCCTCGTCGTGCTGCGCGATCACCCCGGCGGCGGCACGGTCGTCGACCGTCTGCGCGGGCGACCGGGCAGGCCCGAGCGGAACGCGCAGTCCCCCCTCAGCGTCACGTCGGTGCTCACGGACTCCGTTCCCGTGGTCACCGGCAGCATCCTGCTGCCCGGATCCGAGGGGGAGCCCCGGGGGCGCGCGCCGCTGCTCGGGCTGCTGCGACGGCCCGGGATCCGGCTCGCCTACTGGGTGCACTTCACCACGCCGTTCGCGATGCACACCTTCCTGCTGCTCTGGGGCACGCCGTTCCTCGTCGGCGGGATGGGACTCTCGAGCGAGGCCTCCGCCGGCGTGCTGAGCTACACCGTGGTCGTCTCGATGAGCGCCGGCCTGCTGCTCGGGCCGCTCACGGCGCGCTTCGCGGCGCAGCGCGTCTGGGTGGCGATCGGGATGTCGTCGCTCATCGTCGCGGCCTGGAGCTGGGTGCTGCTCTCGCCGGGGGCCGCGCCCCTCTGGCTGATCTTCGTGCTCGCGACGGTGATCGGCGTGGGCGGGCCGACGTCGATGATCTCCTTCGAGGTGCTGCGCACCCACGTGCCCCCCGAGCGGCTCGGGCTCGGCACGGGCCTCGTCAACACGGGCGGGTTCACCTCGGCCCTGCTCGTGATCCTCGGGATCGGCCTCATCCTCGACATGCTCGGCGCGGGATCGCCCGACAGCTACTCGACCGGGGCGTTCAAGATCGCGATGGCCTGGCAGCTGCCCTTCCTGCTGCTCGGGCTCGTCATGATGCTCGTCGAGTTCCCCCGGGCGAAGCGGGCCTTGCAGGCGCGAGGCGGCAGGCTGTAGGGCCCCGGCTCGCCGCGCCTCGGCTCGCGTGCGCGGGGCGCCGCTCAGATCACGTAGAAGTCCGCGGCGTCCGGCGTCTCGGCGGGGGCCCCGCGCCGCGGTCGCGCGTGGGCCGGGATCCCGGTCAGCGTCGTCCAGGGCGGAGCGGAACGCACGACGACGGCGTTCGACCCCACGGCGCAGTCGTGGCCGAGCTCGATGTCGCCGAGCAGCTTCGCGCCGGCGCCGATCACGACGCGATCGCCGACGGTCGGGTGGCGCTTGCCGCTCGAGTGGCCCGTGCCACCGAGGGTCACGCCGTGGTAGATGAGCACGTCGTCGCCGACCACGGCGGTCTCGCCGATCACGACGCCCATGCCGTGGTCGATGAAGACGCGCCGGCCGAGCGTCGCCCCGGGGTGGATCTCGATGCCCGTGAAGAACCGGATGAGCTGCGAGATGGCGCGCGGCACGAATCGCCGGCCCCTCCGCCACAGCGCGTGCGACGCCCGATGCCACCAGACGGCGTGCAGCCCCGAGTACACCAGGAAGATCTCGATCGGGCCGCGCGCCGCGGGGTCGTGGGTCCGGGCGGCGGTGATGTCCTCGCGGATGCGGGCGAAGATGCTCAACGGTCGTCCTTTCTGGGATCCGGTGGGGCGGGCGGGGCCGGTGCGGCCGGTGGGTCCCGCGGGCGGGCCCGGCGCGTCCCGACGGCTGATGCGACAGCGCGGGGTCGATGCAGAACGTTCCTGCGTCGACCCCGCGAGCTGTGCGATCGGATGGATCAGACGTCGAGATCCTCGAAGAGCACGGTGGAGAAGTAGCGCTCGCCGAAGTCGGGCACCACGACCACGATCTTCTTGCCGGCGTTCTCGGGCCGCTTCGCCACTTCGGTCGCGGCCCACACGGCTGCGCCGCCAGAGATGCCCGCGAGGATGCCCTCGTCGGTGCCGAGCGCGCGAGCCTTCGCGATCGCGTCGGGCAGAGCGACGTCGACGACCTCGTCGTAGATCTCGCGATCGAGGATCGAGGGCACGAAGTTCGCCCCGAGGCCCTGGATCTTGTGGGGGCCGGCCTTGCCCTCGGTGAGGAGCGGCGAGTCGACGGGTTCGACGGCGACGATCCTGACGTCGGGGTTCTGCTCCTTGAGGTAGCCGCCCGCGCCAGTGATGGTGCCGCCGGTGCCGATGCCCGCGACGAGGATGTCGATCTGACCGTCGGTGTCGTTCCAGATCTCGGGGCCGGTGGTGGCGCGGTGCACGGCGACGTTGGCGGGGTTGTCGAACTGGCGCGCGAGCACGGCGCCCTCGGTGTCGGCCGCGATCTCCTCGGCCTTCGCGACGGCGCCCTTCATGCCGAGGGGGCCCTCGGTGAGCACGATCTCGGCTCCGTAGGCCTTGAGCAGCTTGCGGCGCTCGATGCTCATGGTCTCGGGCATCGTCAGGATCACGCGGTAGCCGCGCGCCGCGCCCACGAAGGCGAGCGCGATGCCGGTGTTGCCGCTCGTGCCCTCGACGATGGTGCCGCCCGGCTTCAGCTCGCCCGACTGCTCGGCAGCGTCGATGATGGCGATGCCGATGCGGTCCTTGACGCTGCCCGCGGGGTTGTAGAACTCGAGCTTGGCGAGGACCTCGGCCTCCGCGCCCTCGGTCACCCGGTTCAGGCGAACCAGGGGCGTGTTGCCGAATGCCTCGGTGATGTTGTCGTAGGTCCGTGCCATGCGGGCTCTCCCTCTCGTGGTCTCGTGCGCATTCGGCCGCGTGCCGCTGCTCGTTGTCGCCGGCCGCTTCTCGCGGTCGCGGGTGGGGATCGCGGTCGTCCGCGATCCACCCAAACTATAGCGTGAAGTTATCTCAACACGCGCCCCACGTTATGTATTGTGTCGTCCTGTTGCGGGGTCTCGCCGCTCGTCCGCGGTGCGGAGGCGCGGCCCAGCGCGGATGTGGAAGAGTGGGGGAGTGGACGATCGAGGTGAGGGCGGAGCCCGCGGCGCCCGGCCGGTCGGCGAACTGCTGGGCGAGGTCCGCGGCATGCTCGAGTCGGCGGGCGTCGAGAACGCGCACGCGGACGCGGAGCTGATCCTGGCGCACGTCATCGGGGAGACCCGGGGGCGCGTGCAGGCGCTATCCGTGATGGGGGCGACGGTGCTGGACGAGACCGTCGAAGCCGTCCGGGAGATGGCCGAGGAGCGGGCGAGGCGCGTTCCGCTGCAGCACCTCACGGGGCGCGCCCCCTTCCGCGGCATCGAGCTCTCGGTCGGGCCGGGGGTGTTCGTGCCGCGGCCCGAGACCGAGGTGGTCGCGCAGTTCGCCGTCGACGCGCTGCTGGCGGTCCCGGATCCCGAGCCCATCGCGGTCGACCTGTGCACGGGCAGCGGCGCCATCGCGCTCGCCCTCGCGAGCGAGGTGCCCACGGCGCGCGTCTGGGCGGTCGAGAAGAGCCGGGAGGCGCACGCCTGGGCGCAGCGGAACGTCGCGCGCCTCGGCGAGGGCAGGGTCGAGCTGCTGCTCGGCGACCTCGCCGAGGTCGATCTGGGGGCTCTGCGGGGGCGCGTGCACGTGCTCGTCTCGAACCCCCCGTACGTGCCCGACGCGATGGTGCCGCGCGACCCCGAGGTGCGCGATCACGATCCCGGGGCGGCACTGTACGGCGGGCCGGACGGCCTCGACGTCGTGCGGGCGATCAGCCGGCTCGCCCGCGACCTGGTGCTGCCCGGCGGTGCGCTCGTGCTCGAGCACGCCGAGGGTCAGGGGCGCGCGATCCGGGAGCTGCTCGCCGCCGACGGCTGGCTGGCGACCGCGACCCACGCCGACCTCACGGGGCGGGATCGCGCCACGACCGCCCTGCGCTGAGCGGGGAGAATCGCACCGCGATCCCCGTCCGTTCCCGCCCTCGCCCGAACCCGGCGTCACCTGAGGTGGGCAGAAAAGCACCCGGAATCGGTGTTCGGAGAGCATGTTCTGCCCACCTGTGGTGGGGTTGCGACGTACCGGTCGAGGAGTTACTCTGTAATCAGTTACCGGGTAACCCCGTCGAAACGCCGCCGTCTGCGGCGGGGCGAACGGGGCCCGCCGAGGGAGGCAACGATGTCCGTCAAACACGCCATGCTCGCGCTGCTCGCAGCGCAGCCGTCGTCCACCTATCAGCTGCGGAAGCGCTTCGACGCCTCGACGGGCGAGAGCTGGCCGCTCAACATCGGGCAGGTCTCCTCGACGCTGCAGCGCCTCGAGCGCGACGGCCTCGTCGTGCGCGGCGGCGAGGCGGCGGGTGCCCCGGCTGCCGCGTCCGCGGGGGACGAGGCCGGGGGCCAGCCGTGGCGGCTCACCGAGGCCGGCGTCGGCGAGCTCGCCGAGTGGTGGGCGAGGCCCGTGGCCTCGGCGCAGCGCGGCAGGGACGAGCTGGTCGTCAAGTTCGCGCTCGCCGTCGTGACGCCCGGGGTCGACATCGCCCGGCTCGTACAGACGCAGCGAGCCGCGACGCAGCGCGCGATGCACGACCTCACGCGGGTGCGGCGCGACGTCGAGCCCGACGGTCTCGTCGCGCGGCTGATCCTCGACCACCACCTCTTCGCGGCGGAGGCGGAGCTGCGCTGGCTCGACGACGTCGAGGCCTCGCTCGCCCGCGCGCATCGAGCCGCTGCGACGGGCTCGGCGAGCGGGATCGCCGACGACGGAGGCGCGGGGGCGGAAGATGCCCGCGGGATCGTCTCCGATGCGCGCGCCGGAACCGCCTCGAAGGCGAGCGGGCGATGACGGGCGGGGCGGCTCCGATCACCGGGAGGCGACCCGGCGGCCCGGTCCTCGAACTGCGGGCGGCCGGCCGCGTGCACGGCGAGGGGCCGAGGCGGGTGCGGGCGCTCGCCGCCGTCGACCTCGCGGTCGCGAGCGGAGAGTTCGTCGCGGTCATGGGGCCCTCGGGGTCGGGCAAGTCGACGCTCCTGCACCTCGCCGGCGGGCTCGATGCCCCGAGCGAGGGCGAGGTGCTGGTGGAGGGCGCGCCGCTCGCCTCGATGCGCCCGTCCACGCTCGCCGCGCTGCGCCGCCGCAGCGTCGGGTACGTGTTCCAGGAGTTCAACCTCCTGCCCGGGCTGACCGCCGCCGAGAACGTGGCCTTCCCGCTCGAACTCGACGGCTGGGGGCTCCGGCAGGCGGGCGCCGCGGCGCGCTCCGTGCTCGCCGAGTGCGGCATCGCCGACCTCGCGGACCGGCGCCCCGAGGACATGTCGGGCGGCCAGGCGCAGCGCGTCGCGATCGCCAGGGCCCTCGTCGGCCCGCGCCGCCTGCTCCTCGCCGACGAGCCGACGGGCGCGCTGGACTCGAAGACAGGCTCCACGATCCTCGAGCTGCTGCGCGACCGCGCGGACCGCGGCGCGGCCGTGGTGATGGTCACGCACGAGGCCAGGTTCGCCGCCTGGGCGGATCGCACGGTCTACCTGCGCGACGGCAGGATCGCGGGATCCACCGGGCCCTCCGACCCGGCGGCGCTGCTCGGAACCGTCGACGCGGGAGCGCCGTGAGCGGCCGGCCCCTCCGGGCGCCGCGGCGCCCCGGGGGGAGCGCTCGCCTCGTGGCGGCCGGCGCTGCGGCTCGCCCGCCGCGACGCCCGGCGCCACCTCGCGCGCACGATCCTCGCGAGCCTGCTCATCGCGCTGCCGATCACCGCGGTCGTCGCCGTGGTCGCGTTCCAGGCGAGCGGCACGCCCAGCAGCGAGCGCGTGCTCGAGGGCATCCCCGAGGGGGCGCAGGCGGAGATCACGGCCGCCGCGATGCCTCGCGAGGCCCCGCCGCTGCCGCAGTTGCCCGAGGGGGTGCCGTGGCCGCTCATGGACGATTCCGAGACCCTGCCCGCGGGCCCCGACGAGATCGCGGGCGTGCTCGCCCCCGGCACCGAGCTGTTCGAGCACTGGCGGTCGCCGCAGCTCTTCGTCTCGACCGAGCTCGGACTCGAGCCCGGCGAGCAGCGGGCGGCGGCGGAGCAGGAGTCGCAGCTCGCGGGGGCCGACCTGTCGCGGCTGAGCACCGCGCAGCTGACCGAGGCCGAGCCCGAGGCGCTGCCGCTGCTCGCCCCGGCCGTCGCCGAGGGGAGGCTGCCCGAGAGCCCGGACGAGCTGCTGCTCAGCCGCGCACTCGCCGATCGTGTCGGTGCCGGCATCGGCGACCCGGTCGGCCTCCTGGCGCCGCCCGACCACGGGATGCGCAGCAGCGAGGGCAACACGATGGCGGCGATGCAGGACTCGCAGCGGGGATACGAGGTCGTCGGCGTCGCGGATGCCCCGGGAGAGACCGCCTGGGCGAGCGCCGGCTGGCTGCAGGGCCTCGTCGCCGAGCATCCGGAGGGGATCAAGCGGCACTGGCTCGCGGTTGGCGAGTCGCCCGTCACCTGGGAGCAGGCGAAGCAGCTGAACACGCTGCAGGCCTTCGCCGTCTCGCAGCACGTGCTCACCCACTACCCGAGCTCCGACGAGCTCTACCCGACGCCCTTCGATCCGCTGGCCCACATCGAGGCGGTGCTCGGCCTGGTCGCCGCCTCGGCGATCGGGGCGCTGCTCGTGCTCTTCCTCGTGACTCCCGCCTTCACGGTCGCGGCCGAGCAGCAGCGCCGCTCGCTCGGGCTCGCCGCCGCCGCGGGGGCCGCGCCCCGGGATCTGCACCGCACGATCCTCGCGCAGGGCGTGGTGCTCGGCGCGACGGGCGGAGTCGTGGGCGCGCTGCTCGGCGTCGGCGCCTCCATCGGCTTCGTCGCCTGGCTGGAGTCGCTCGTCCGCGGCAGCGGCGCGAGCGATCCCGAGTACACGGTGGCGGGCATGCTCGCGCACTACCCGTGGTGGATGCTGCCGCTCGGCGCGCTCATCGCACTCGGCCTCGGCGCTCTCGCCGCGCTGCCTCCCGCCGTGCGCGCGGGGCGGCTCGCGCCGGTCGACGCGCTGCGGGATCGCCGCCCGGCGCCGAAGGCGCTCGGCCGGGGGCGCAGGCTGTTCGCCGCGCTCGGCGGCCCGGCGCTGCTGCTGACGGCGGTGGCGATCGCCTTCGCCGCGTTCCGGCTGCCGCTCGGCGAGCTCCCCGACGATCCGATGGCGGGCGGCGGGCCCTACGCCGAGCCCTCGGGAGCCGGCGCGCTCGGCGCACTCGTGCTGCTCGCCACGGCGCTCGCGGCGGCGGGGATCGTGTGCTGCGTGCGCGTGCTCGTCGCCTGGCTGGGGCGGCGGGGGCGGCGCGCCCGCCCGGCGCTCCGGCTCGCGCTGCGCGACGCGGCGGATCACCCGTCGCGCACGGTGCCGGCGACGCTCGGCGTGCTGTTCGCGGTGGCGACCGCGAGCAGCCTGCTCGTGATGACCGCGTCGGGGGCGGCGGACTTCCGCGATCGGGGCGCGGGCGGCATCGCCTGGGACGGAACGTTCACCGCCGAGTCCACGGTGCCCGTGAGCGATGCCTTCGACCGCGCGCTCGCGGAGGCCACGATCGCCGGAGCCGCCGAGCGCTTCCCGCGGATCGAGGGCAGCCTGCCGATCACCGGGGTCGCGGCGGACGCGGGCGTCGAACTGCAACCGCTGCAGCCGGAGCATCGCGCCTGCGCCGAGGGCGAGTTCCCCGATACCGCCTCGGCGCTGCACCCCGAGAAGGATCCCGGCGCGCCGCCCGCGCTGCGGTGCGTGTCCGATCGCTCGGGCGCCGTCTTCAACGCGGGCTATCGCTTCGGCGCCTTCGCCAACGTCTGGAACATGCGGCTCCTGGACGGCGATGCGCTGCGCGCCATGCGGCTGCCCGGTGTCGCAGCGGAGGATGCCGAGCGCGCCGCGGCGGTGATCGACGCCGGAGGCATCGTGGTGAGCGACGCGACGCTCATCGACGACGACGGCACCGTGCGCGTCGCGGTGGCCCCCACGGGCGGCGCTCCGGCGGTGCCGCCGAGCGGGGAGGGCGCGCAGCGCGTCGAGCGGCTGCCCGCGGCCTTCCTCACCGGCATGGGCATGCCCCACGTGATGAGCGAGGAGACCGCGCGCGGTCTCGGCGTCGACGACTTCGCCTTCGTCGCGGGCATCGCCGTCACCTCCGAGCCGCTGAGCGCCGCCGAGCTGCGCGAGATCAGGGGCGACGAGCGCTTCGAGTCGCTCGTGTTCGTCGCGACGCCGGACGCCCGCAGCCCGTTCGCGGTGGACGGCGAACCCGCGAGCCTGTTCATGGCGCTGGCACCGATCCTGTTCCTCGGGCTCGTGGCGGTGTGCGCCGCGATCGTGTCGGTGCTGCTCTCGGCGACCCAGGTCAGGCGCGACGCGGCGACCATGCACGCCGTGGGCTCGGGCCGCGGCTTCCTGCTCGGCTTCGGCCTGGCGCGCGCCTGGGTGATCCTCGCCATCGGCGTGCCCGCCGGGATCGCCGCGGGGCTGGGCTTCAGCGCCTACCGGGTCGCCTGGAACCGGCACCTCGAGGTGAGCGGCGCCTGGCTGCAGACGATACCCGTGTGGGAGTGGCAGCTCGGGATCGCGGTGAGCGTCGCGGCCACCGCGCTCGCCGCCGCGGCGATCATCGCCAGGCCGAGGGGCCTCGTTCGTCGCGCCCTCGACTGACGGTGCGCCGGGCGGCCTCCGCCACGCCCCGATCCGCCACGCCACGCTCCGCCGCCGCCCGGTCCCGCCCTCACCCGCCCGCCCTCACCCGCCCGCCCTCGCCCGCCCGCCCTCACCCGAGGTGGGCAGAAAAGCACCGGAATTCGGTGTTCGGAGCGCATGTTCTGCCCACCCTGCGGCCGTCCGCACGGACGCCAGGAGTACAGTGGGTGGTTATGGCCGAGGTGTACGACTGCTCTGACAGTTCCCAACTGCTGACCGGAACCCGCGTCGCCCGACAGGCGCTGAGCCGCGGCGATCTCGTCGTGCTCCCGACCGACACCGTGTACGGGGTCGCAGCCGATGCGTTCACGCCCGCCGCGGTGAAGCGCCTGCTCGACGCCAAGGGGCGCGGCCGCCAGTCACCGCCGCCCGTCCTCATCCCCAACACCGGCACGCTCTCCGCGCTCGCCGCCGAGGTTCCGCCGGCCGTGCACACGCTCGCCGCCGCCTTCTGGCCCGGCGCCCTCACGGTCGTGCTCAAGGCGAATCCGTCGCTCAGCTGGGATCTCGGCGACACCGGAGGCACCGTGGCGCTCAGGATCCCGAACCACCCGCTGACCCAGGAGCTGCTGCAGGAGACGGGACCGCTCGCCGTCTCCTCCGCGAACAAGACCGGCGAGCCGGCCGCCACCACCGCGACCGGTGCGCAGGAGATGCTCGGCGACTCGGTCGCCGTCTATCTCGAGGTCGGGCCGGTGGCGGGCGACGGCACCGCCTCGACCATCGTCGACGCGACGCGGCTCGACTCCGAGGGCGGCGGCGTGCTCCGCATCCTGCGCGACGGCGGCGTCTCCCGCGAGGCCATCGCAGCGCTGCTGCCCGGGGTGACAATCACGGACCTCGAGACGGATCCCATCGTCGACGAGCGGACGGCGTCCGCCGAAGCGGCCGGGGCCGAAGGCGCGGAGGAGGCCGGGACGGAGACCGGAGCCGGAGATCCGGGTGAAGCCGGGGGTGCTGGCGAAGCCGGGGGTGCTGGCGAAGCCGGGGCCGGAACCGGAGGGCCGGAGGAGTCGGTGACGGGGGCCGGAGGCTCGGGCGAAGCCGCGACGGGGGCCGAGGCGGCGGTCCGAGGGCTCTCCGAAGAGTCCGCCCCCGCCCCCGCTGAGCCCGTCGAATCCCTCGAGCCCGCGGCCGCTCCCGCGCGGCGGAGGCCGGTGGGTCTCATCGACCCGGCCGAGCTGGACACCCCAGTCGACCTGAGCGAGCCGGTCGACGCCCCAACGCCCGGGGCGCCCGCCGCTGAGACCGATCCCGCCGGTCCCGCCGATCCCGCCGCGCAGGCCGATCCCGCGCCCCCGACCGCCCAGGGCTCCGCCGAGGCCTGATGACCTCCTACCTGGTGGTCGCGGCGGTCGCGGCCCTCGTCACGGCGGCGGCATCGTTCGTGGTGCTGCAGCTCAGCCGTCGGTTCCGCCTGGCCCCCGAGGTGCGCGCCCGGGACGTGCACCGCACCCCGACGCCGCGCCTCGGCGGGGTCGCCATGTTCCTCGGGATCGTCGCGGCGTTCGTCGTCGGGGGCTCGCAGAGCGAGTTCGAGGGGCTCTTCGCCGATCCGGCGCAGATGTGGGCCGTGCTCGGCGCCTGCGCGCTCATCGCCGTCGTCGGCGTGCTCGACGACCTGCTCGACCTCGACTGGATGATCAAGCTCGCCGCGCAGCTCGCGGCCGCCGGCCTGCTCGCCTGGCAGGGCGTCCAGATCGTGTCGCTCCCGTTCGGGGACACGCTCATCGTCGCCTCGCCCGCGCTGAACTTCGTGCTCACCGTGTTCCTGATGACCCTGGTGATGAACGCCGTGAACTTCGTCGACGGGCTCGACGGGCTCGTGGCCGGGGTGGCCATCATCGCGAACTCGGTCTTCTTCATCTACACGCGCCTCTTGACGGAGCAGACCGGCAGGGTCGACGCGGTGACGCTCGCCAGCCTCATCGCCGCCGTCATCGTCGGCATGTGCGCCGGGTTCCTACCCTTCAACTGGCATCGCGCGCGCATGTTCATGGGCGACACGGGGGCGCTGCTGGTCGGGCTGCTGATGGCCACCTCGACGGTGTCGGTCACGGGGCAGCTGAATCCGGCGGCGCTCGATCAGAAGCTGGTGCTCGCGAGCTACATCCCGATCATCCTGCCGATCGCGGTGCTGGCGCTGCCGCTCGCCGATTTCGTCATGGCGGTGATCCGCCGACTGCTGGCGGGCAAGAGCCCGTTCACGGCCGACCGGCAGCACCTCCACCACCGGCTGCTCGACCTCGGGCACTCGCCGCTGCAGGCGGTGCTCGTCTTCTACCTCGGCACCGCGGTGCTCTCGGTCGCGTGCCTCCTCGCGTTCACCATGCAGAGCTTCCTCTGGCCCGTCGTGGTGCTCCTCATCGGGACCCTGCTCTGCATCGCGCTCACCGCGTTCCCCGCGAGCCGCGTGCGTCGGGCCGCCGCACAGCGCGGCTTGCTACGGTGGGAGCGGCCGGAGGAGGACGCGATCGTCCCCGGAACCGAGACGCCAGACACCCCACTGCGCACCGCCGAGCGCGGAAGCGCGAACGAGAGGACCCCCGAGTGAGCGACCCCGCGGTGCCCGAAGAGCACGCGTTCCAGGCAGAGGCCGAGGGCCAGGCAGGGGCCCGGGGGGATGCCGGGGTCGGAGCGCCGACGAGCGCGGAGCGGCGGATGCCGACCTCGCAGCCGATCCTGCTGAAGGCGCTGCGCTGGGGGGTGCTCGCCTCGGTGCTGCTGGTGATCCTGTTCGGCGTGATCGGGTGGCTCGTCTCGGGCCGCACGGGTCTCATCGGCGGGGTGATGGGGGCCGGCTTCGCGGGGGTGTTCCTCGCCCTGACGATCGGCAGCATCACCTTCGCGAACCGCTTCATCGGCAGCGACATGTACGTGGTGGCGTTCTTCGGCATCGTCATGGGGAGCTGGGTGGTGAAGTTCGTGGCGTTCATCGTCGCGGCCGTGCTGCTGCGGGATCAGCCCTGGCTCAACCCGACCGTGCTCTTCCTCGGCGTCATCTCCGGCGTCGTGGTCTCGCTGATCATCGACGTGGTGGTGGTCGCGAAGTCGCGCATTCCCGTGATCTCGGATCCCCGCTAATCCCGGTCGCCTCAGGAGGGGACCCCCTGGCGAAAGACGAGAGACGGATGTATGCTCCTCGGTTTCGCTTGAGGTGAAATCCTTGTTAGGATCGTGGTGTTCCCCGCCGAACTGTGCGCTGCGCAGATTCGTGTGCTGTGGGGGCTCGACCATCGTTCCACGTAGTGCAGCTTCTGCCTGCACCCCGAATCAGGAGAATGGCGCTGTCCGCTAACGCTGTGCAACTCGTGGCCCCCCGTCTGTTTGCGTCGGAAGAGGGCGGTTTCCACCCGCCGTCGATCACCGACTTCTTCCCCGAGGCGGTGCTCTTCGCGGGCACGCCCTTCGAGATGAACCGCATCATGATCATCCGCGTGATCATGACCGTGCTCCTGCTCGTGCTGTTCTGGCTCGGCACCCGGAAGATGCGCGTGATCCCCACCCGCGGTCAGTCGCTGACCGAGATGGCGCTCGACTTCGTCCGGGTGAACATCGCCGAGGACCTGCTCGGCAAGGTCGACGGTCGTCGCTTCCTGCCGATCCTGTGCGCGATCTTCTTCTCGATCCTGGCGTTCAACATCACGGGCATCATCCCGTTCTTCAACATCGGCGTCTCCGCCGTCATCGGCTTCCCGCTCGTGCTGGCCGTCGTCTCGTACGTCACCTTCATCTACGCGGGTGTGAAGAAGAGCCCGGGCAACTTCTTCAAGAACTCCCTCTTCCCCGCGGGAGTGCCGAAGCCGCTCTACATCATCGTGACCCCGATCGAGTTCTTCTCGACGTTCGTGCTGCGTCCGGTCACCCTGACGCTCCGACTCCTGATGAACCTGCTCGTCGGCCACCTGCTGCTGGTGCTCTTCTTCAGCGCCACGCAGTTCTTCCTCTTCACCTCTGACGGCTTCTTCAAGCTGTTCGGTGTCGGCACGCTCGCCGTGGGCTTCGCCTTCACCCTCTTCGAGATCCTGGTGGCGTTCCTCCAGGCCTACATCTTCACGATTCTCACTGGCGTCTACATCCAGCTCGCGCTGGCTGAAGAGCACTAAACCGGGTTCGGCAACCGCCGCGCTCATCAACGGAAGGAAACACCTACTGTGTCTGTTCTCGCTGAAATCACGGGCAGCATCTCGACCGTCGGCTACGGCCTCGCGGCCATCGGTCCGGCCATCGGCCTCGGCATCGTCGTCGGCAAGACCATCGAGGGCGTCGCTCGTCAGCCCGAGCTGGCCGGCCGCCTCCAGGTCCTGATGTGGATCGGCATCGCGTTCACCGAGGCCCTCGCGCTCATCGGCATCGCGACCCACTTCATCTTCCAGTAAGCCGTCCACCTTTCCCTAGTCTCGAAAGGGAGGCTCGATGAATAACGCAGTCTTTGTCGCTGCCGAGGAGGCCGCGCCGAACCCGCTGCTCCCCGCGACGTACGACATCGTCTGGTCTGCGGTCGTATTCCTCGTCATCCTCGTCGCGTTCTGGAAGGTCTTCCTTCCGAAGCTGCAGGCGATGCTGGACGCACGCGCAGAGGCGATCGAGGGCAACATCGCGAAGGCCGACGAGGCCCAGGCGAAGGCGGAGGCCGCGTTGCAGGAGTACACCGCGCAGCTCGCCGGTGCCCGCCAGGAGGCCGGCGAGATCCGCGAGGCCGCCCGTCTCGACGCCACCAAGATCGTCGCCAAGGCGAAGGACGACGCGGTGGTCGAGGCGAACCGCGTCACCCAGGCCGCCCAGGCGCAGATCGAGGCGGAGCGCCAGAGCGCCGTCGTCTCGCTGCGCAAGGACGTCGGCTCGCTCGCCATCGACCTCGCCTCGGGCGTGGTCGGCGAGTCGCTCTCCGACGACCAGAAGGCGTCGGCACTGGTGGATCGCTTCCTCGCCGACCTCGAGGCATCCGAGAAGGCAGCGAAGTAATGGGAAGCGCGTCACGCGAAGCACTGGCCCAGGCCCGGACCGCCCTCACGAGCGGGATCGGCGTCGCCGTGGGCGGCGAACTGCTGGAGGTCTCGGCTCAGCTCGACGGCTCTCCGGCGCTCCTCGGCGCGCTCGGGGATCCGTCTGCCGAGGCCGCCGCGAAGACCCGAGTGGTCGACCGCCTCTTCGGCGGGATCTCCGCTGACGCACGTTCCGTGCTGAACGCCGCCGTGGTCGGCCGCTGGTCGACCCCCGCCGAACTCGTCGCCGGGGTGGAGGAGCTCGGGCTCCGCGCCGAGGCGATCGCCTCCCCGGACCTCGCGGACGAGCTGCTCGCGGTCGCGGACCTCATCGACCGCAACCACGAGCTCCAGCTCACCCTGGGCAGCAAGCTCAGCGGCGCCGAGGGCAAGGTCGCGGTCATCCGCCGCCTGCTCGACGGCAAGGTCTCGGCTTCGACGGTCACCGTGGTGGGCCACCTCGTGGCGAACCCCCGCGGCCGCAGGCTCGACGCCGCGCTCCGCAGGTCGGCGCGCACCGCCGCCGACCAGGGCGGCTTCGAGCTCGCCACCGTCACCGTCGCGACTGCGCTCTCCGCGCAGCAGCAGGATCGTCTCGCGCGTCTCCTCGAGCAGACCGCCGGCCGCGCGGTGAAGGTGACCACCGTCATCGATCCCGAGCTCATCGGCGGCGTTCGCGTGCAGATCGCCGACGACGTCATCGACGGCAGCGTCCGGGCACGCCTGGACGACCTCCGACAGCAGCTCGCAGCGTAGGGCACAACTTTTCACCCCGGGGGCGGCGCTTCCGGACCAGACAGAGGAAACGAAATGGCAGAACTCTCAATCAGCCCGGACGAGATCCGCGACGCGCTGAAGGACTTCGCGTCGTCGTACGAGCCGGCTCAGGCGGAGAAGACCGAGGTCGGCACCGTGGTCGACGCCGCCGACGGCATCGCGCACGTCGAGGGCCTCCCCGGCGTGATGGCGAACGAGCTCGTCCGCTTCGCGGACGGCACGCTCGGCCTGGCGCAGAACCTCGAGGAGAACGAGATCGGCGTCGTCGTGCTCGGCGAGTTCACCGGCATCGAGGAGGGCCAGCCCGTCACCCGCACGGGCGAGGTGCTCTCGGTCCCGGTGGGCGAGGGCTACCTCGGCCGCGTGGTCGACCCCCTCGGCAACCCGATCGACGGCCTCGGCGAGATCGCCGGCGTCGAGGGCCGTCGCGCCCTCGAGCTGCAGGCCCCCGGCGTCATGGCGCGCAAGTCGGTGCACGAGCCGCTCCAGACCGGCGTCAAGGCGATCGACGCGATGATCCCGGTCGGCCGCGGTCAGCGCCAGCTCATCATCGGCGACCGCCAGACCGGCAAGACCGCGCTCGCGATCGACACGATCATCAACCAGAAGGCCAACTGGGACTCGGGCGACATCACCAAGCAGGTGCGCTGCATCTACGTCGCGATCGGTCAGAAGGGCTCGACCATCGCCTCGGTGAAGGGCGCGCTCGAGGACGCCGGCGCGATGGAGTACACCACCATCGTCGCGTCGCCCGCCTCGGATCCGGCCGGCTTCAAGTACCTCGCCCCGTACACCGGCTCGGCCATCGGCCAGCACTGGATGTACAACAGCAAGCACGTGCTCATCATCTTCGACGACCTGTCGAAGCAGGCCGAGGCCTACCGCGCCGTGTCGCTGCTGCTCCGCCGCCCGCCGGGGCGCGAGGCCTACCCGGGCGACGTCTTCTACCTGCACTCCCGTCTGCTGGAGCGCTGCGCGAAGCTCTCGGACGAGCTGGGCGCGGGCTCGATGACCGGTCTTCCGATCATCGAGACCAAGGCGAACGACGTCTCGGCGTACATCCCGACCAACGTGATCTCGATCACCGACGGCCAGATCTTCCTCCAGTCGGATCTGTTCAACGCGAACCAGCGCCCCGCGGTCGACGTGGGCATCTCGGTCTCGCGAGTCGGCGGCGACGCGCAGGTGAAGTCCATCAAGAAGGTCTCCGGCACGCTCAAGCTCGAGCTGGCCCAGTACCGCGCGCTCGAGGCGTTCGCCATGTTCGCCTCAGATCTCGACGCGGCCAGCCGCCGTCAGCTCGAGCGCGGCGCACGCCTGACCGAGCTGCTCAAGCAGCCGCAGTACAGCCCGTACCCCGTCGAGGAGCAGACCGTCTCCATCTGGGCCGGCACCAACGGCTTCATGGACGACGTGCCGGTCGAGGACATCCTCCGCTTCGAGCGCGAGTTCCTCGACTACCTGAGCCGCAACTCCGAGGCGCTGAACACGCTGCGCGAGACCAACGTGCTCGACGACGACACCGTCGCAGAGCTCACGGCCAAGCTCGAGAAGTTCAAGCCCGAGTTCCGCACCTCGGCCGGCCAGACCCTGGCCGAGCAGTTCGAGACGCTCGACGAGGCAGAGATCAAGCAGGAGCAGCTGGTCGTCTCCAAGAAGTAGCGGTCGCGGCGGGGGCGCGAGCCCCCGCCCGGTCCGAACTTCCGAAACCACCAGACCGCACCTACCACCTACAGGAGAGACATGGGAGCGCAACTTCGGGTCTACCGGCAGAGGATCCGCTCTGCCCAGACGACCAAGAAGATCACCCGTGCGATGGAGCTGATCGCAGCCTCTCGCATCCAGAAGGCGAAGGCTCGCGTCGACGCCTCGAACCCCTACACGACGGCGATCACCCGCGCCGTGTCTGCGGTCGCGGTTCACTCGAACACCGATCACCCGCTGCTGACCGAGCCCGAGAGGATCGAGCGCGCCGCGGTCGTCATCTTCACGTCGGATCGCGGCCTCGCCGGCGCCTTCAACTCGCAGGTGCTGCGTGAGGCGGAGGAGCTCAGCGAGCTGCTGCGCTCCGAGGGCAAGGAAGTGACCTACTACCTGATCGGCCGGAAGGCGCAGGGCTACTTCGCCTTCCGCAATCGGCCCTCCGAGCGCGTCTGGACGGGCGGCACGGAGAACCCGGTGTTCGAGACCGCGCAGGAGATCAGCGAGGCGCTGCTCACCGCGTTCGGCACCGAGACCGCCGAGGGCGGCGTCGACGAGATCCACCTCGTCTACAACCGCCTGATCAGCATGGTGAGCCAGGTTCCGCAGGTGCATCGTCTGCTGCCGCTCGAGGTCGTCGAGGGCGTCGCCGAGGTCGAGGCCGGCCCCGGATCGCTCTACGAGTTCGAGCCCGACGCGGACACCGTGCTCGACCGCCTGCTGCCCGCCTACATCGAGTCGCGCCTCTTCAACGCGCTGCTGGAGTCGGCGGCCGCGAAGCACGCTGCGACGCAGAAGGCGATGAAGTCGGCGAGCGACAACGCCGACGCCCTCATCCGCGACTTCACCCGCCTCGCGAACAACGCGCGTCAGGCGGAGATCACCCAGCAGATTTCCGAGATCGTGGGCGGCGCGGACGCGCTGTCCAGCTAGCCCACTTACGAAGAGAGAGAAACATGACCGAAACCGCCGCCGTGGCGACTGAGGCCAAGGTCATCGGGCGCATCGCCCGAGTCACCGGCCCCGTCGTCGACATCGAGTTCCCGCACGACTCGATCCCCGCCGTGTACAACGCGCTCGAGACGCGCGTCGATTTCGGTGAGGGCTCCGAGTCCTTCACCCTCGTGCTCGAGGTCGCGCAGCACCTCGGCGACAACCTCGTCCGCGCGATCGCGCTGAAGCCGACCGACGGCCTCGTGCGCGGCCAGGAGGTCGTGGACACCGGCACCTCGATCACCGTCCCCGTGGGCGACGTGACCAAGGGCAAGGTGTTCGACGTCACCGGCAACGTGCTCAACCTCTCCGAGGGCGAGAAGATCGAGGTCTCGGAGCGCTGGAGCATCCACCGCACTCCTCCGGCCTTCGACCAGCTCGAGTCGAAGACCCAGCTCTTCGAGACCGGCATCAAGGTCATCGACCTGCTGACCCCGTACGTCCAGGGCGGCAAGATCGGCCTGTTCGGCGGCGCCGGCGTCGGCAAGACCGTTCTGATCCAGGAGATGATCCAGCGCGTGGCGCAGGATCACGGCGGCGTGTCCGTGTTCGCCGGTGTGGGCGAGCGCACCCGTGAGGGCAACGACCTCATCCACGAGATGGACGAGGCCGGCGTCTTCGACAAGACCGCGCTCGTGTTCGGCCAGATGGACGAGCCGCCGGGGACCCGTCTCCGCGTCGCGCTCTCCGCGCTGACCATGGCGGAGTACTTCCGCGATGTGCAGAAGCAGGACGTGCTGCTCTTCATCGACAACATCTTCCGCTTCACGCAGGCGGGTTCCGAGGTGTCGACGCTGCTCGGCCGCATGCCCTCCGCGGTGGGCTACCAGCCGAACCTCGCCGACGAGATGGGCATCCTGCAGGAGCGCATCACCTCGACCCGCGGTCACTCGATCACCTCGCTGCAGGCGATCTACGTCCCCGCCGACGACTACACGGACCCTGCGCCCGCGACCACCTTCGCCCACCTCGACGCGACCACCGAGCTCTCGCGCGAGATCGCCTCGAAGGGCCTGTACCCGGCCGTGGATCCGCTGACCTCGTCGTCGCGCATCCTCGATCCCCGCTACCTCGGCGAGGATCACTACCGCGTGGCGACCACCGTGAAGCAGATCCTGCAGAAGAACAAGGAGCTGCAGGAGATCATCGCCATCCTCGGTGTCGACGAGCTCTCGGAAGAGGACAAGATCACGGTTGCGCGCGCACGCCGCATCCAGCAGTTCCTCTCGCAGAACACCTACATGGCGAAGAAGTTCACCGGTGTGGAGGGCTCGACCGTGCCGCTCAAGGACACCATCGAGTCGTTCGACGCGATCACCAAGGGCGAGTTCGACCACGTCGCCGAGCAGGCGTTCTTCAACGTCGGGGCGATCTCCGACGTCGAGGAGAAGTGGGCGCAGATCCAGAAGGAAAACGCCTAGATCATGGCATCGCTCACTGTCAGCGTCGTCTCCGCCGATCGCGAGGTCTGGACCGGCTCGGCCAGTCAGGTCATCGCGAAGACGGTGGATGGCGAGATCGGTATCCTCGGTGGTCACGAGCCCCTGCTCGCGCTTCTCGCGTCGGGCGAGGTGCGGGTGACCACGGCGGCCGGCGAGAAGGTCAGGGTCGACGCCGAGGGCGGATTCCTCTCGGTCGACCACGACACGGTCACCATCGTCGCGGGACGGGCGGCTCTCGCCTAAGGGAGAACGCGCCAGCCCGACCCGGTCCGCGAACGGAAGGCCGGTCGATCACCCGAGAGGGTGGCCGACCGGCCTTCCGTCGTTCCGGCGGAGCGCTCGATGCGAGAGAATGGACGGGTGCGCGCCCACGGGCCGCGCGACAGCCGATCCGCGGTCGATGAGGAGCTCGCGGTCGGGACGAACGAGAGGGGCAGCGATATGCGGGCGGTTGTGTTCACGGGCACGGGAGAGTTCGAGATCCAGGAGCGGGAGGTTCCCCGTCCGGGGTTCAAGGAGGTGCTGATCGAGACGGCCGCGGTCGGCATCTGCGGCACGGACGTGCACGTGCTCGACGGCGAGTTCGAGGGCACCGAGTACCCGATCGTGCCCGGGCACGAGACCTCCGGCACGGTGCTGGCGCTCGGCGAGGGCGTCAACGACGGGGCGCTCGATCTTGCGGTGGGAGACCGCGTCGTGGTGAGCCCGAACACGTTCTGCGGCGAGTGCGAGTTCTGCTTCACCGGGCGGCAGAACCTCTGCCCCTTCTGGTCGGGCATGGGCGTCAGCGGCGCCGACGGCGCCGTGCAGGAGACCTTCGTCGCCCCCGCCCGCAACGTCTTCAGGCTCGCCCCGGGCACCGACCTCCACCAGGCGGCGCTCATCGAGCCGCTCGCCTGCGCGATCCACGGCTGGGACGTGCTGCCGCGGCGCCTCGGCGACCACGTGCTCATCTACGGCGCAGGCACCATGGGCCTGATGATGGCGCAGCTGGCGAGCCGTGCTGGGGCGGCGTCGGTGACGCTCGTCGACCTCAACGAGGACCGGCTGCGCGTCGCGGAGGAGTGCGGGATCGAGCTGCGCCACACGAGCGCCGACGATGCGGCGCGCGAGAAGTGGGAGGTCGTGATCGATTGCACCGGCAGCATCCGCGCGATCGAGGACGCCCTCGGACGGGTGAAGGTCGGCGGCACCTTCCACGACTTCGGCGTCGCGCCCGCCGACCAGACGGCCAGGTTCTCGCCGTTCCGCGTGTTCCGGCAGGAGCTGAACATCGTCGGCTCCATGGCCTACCACAACTCGTTCGGCCGTGCGGTGGAGATGTTCGAGGCCGGCGCCATCGACGCCGCCCCGCTGCTGAGCCACTCCTTCGTGCTCGACGACTACGCCGAAGCGCTCGCCATGTTCCGCGAGGGGCGCGGCCGCAAGATCCAGATCCGGCCGAACGACACCGAGTCGCGGGTGCTCCTGGCATGCTGATCCTGCTGCCCCCGTCCGAGACGAAGCGGAGCGGCGGCGACGCGCCCTTCGACGCGGCGTCGCTCGCCTTCGCGGATGCCCTGACGGAGGCGCGCGGCAGGATCCGGCGCGGCCTCGAGGAGCTCAGCAGGGACGAGGAGGCCGCGGCCCGGGCGCTGAAGCTCGGGGTGAAGAACCGGCACGAACTGCGGCGCAATCTCGAGCTGGAGGTCTCCGGGGGACTGCCGGCCATGGACCGCTACACGGGGGTGCTCTACGACCACCTCGACGCGGCCTCCCTCGACGCGGAGGCGCGGGCGTGGCTCGGCGACCACGCCGCGGTGCAGTCGGCGCTGTTCGGGGTCATCTCGGCTCGGGATCGCATTCCGGCGTACCGGCTCTCGGCCGGTTCCCGCCTGCCGGGCATCGGCAGCAGCCTGAAGGCCGTCTGGCGCGCGGCGCACGCCGAGGTGGACTGGCGAGAGGCGGGTTTCGTGCTCGATCTGCGCTCCAAGGACTACGCCGAGCTCGCCCCGGTGCCCGGCGACGCGGGCGTCACGCTGCACGTCGCCCAGCGGGGCGCCGACGGCGCCGTGCGCGCGCTGAACCACTTCAACAAGGCCGCCAAGGGCGACCTGGTGCGCAGGCTCGCGCTGGCGCGCCCCGACTCCATCGACGGCCCCGGGAGTCTCGCCGACTGGGGCCGGGCGGCGGGGCTGGAGCTCTCCTGGAGCGCGTCCGAGGAGCGGCTGACCCTCCTGACGGAGCTGGGGGCGCCGAAGGCCGCGGCCCCTGCGTGATCTGTGCGGTTTCCCGGCGCGATAGGATACTCGGGTGTCCAGAGAGAGAAGACGATGACCGCGCGCGGGGAGAACGCCGTGCGCCGGCGCGTCCGCTATCGCCAGGACTCCGACCTCGAGATCGAGCTGTCGTGGCACGCGCTGACCGACGTCGGGCGGCGCCGCGAGACGAACCAGGACAGTTACGTCGTGATGCCGCCGATATTCGCGGTGGCCGACGGGATGGGCGGCCACTCGGCGGGTGAGATCGCCTCGGCGGCGGTGGTGCGCAGGCTCGCCGAGCTGGGCGGCGACCAAGACGTCACGCCGGAGGACCTGGACGGCGCGCTCGGCGACGCGGTCGACGACATCGAGCTCGACGCGGGGGAGACCGACCTCGGCGCCGGCACGACGGTGACGGGTGTGAGCATCGGCGCCTGCGCCGAGGAGCCGACCTGGAACGTCTTCAACATCGGCGACTCCCGCGTCTACCAGTACTTCAAGGGCGCGCTCAGCCAGATCACCGTCGATCACTCGGTGGTGCAGCATCTCATCGACACCGGGGCCATCACCCCCGAGGAGGCCGAGGTGCACCCGCACGCCAACGTCATCACGCGAGCCGTCGGCTTCAACGAGGAGCCGGTGCCCGACTACACGGCGCTCGCGCTGATCCCGGGGCAGCGGATCCTGATCTGCTCCGACGGGCTCACGAAGGAGCTCACCGACATCGGGATCCAGCACTTCCTCGCGCGCGCCGCGACGGCCGAGGAGGCCGCGACCCTGCTGGTGCAGCAGGCGCTGGAGAACGCGGGTCGGGACAACGTCACGGTCATCGTCATCGACGTCCACGCCGTGGGCGACGCGCGCGACACGGGGAATCTCGACAGCATCGGCGTCGACCTCGTCGAGGTCGACCCCGAGCAGATCGCCCCCGTCAGCGCGGCGAGGGCGATCGGCGCCGGCCGGCCGGAGAGCGACCAGGGCGCCGCCTAGACCCGAACGAGCACCTTGACCTCCTCACCGCCGGCGGAGGCGGCGAACGCCTCTGCGACGCTGTCGAGGGGGAAGACGCCGGTGATCATGTCCTCGGCCCGAACCTCGCCCGCGCGGATGATCTCGATCGAGGTCTCGTAGTCCTCCGGCAGATAGGTGGCGCTGCCCTGGATGCGCATCTGGAGATCCTGGATCTGCGGCAGCGGCACCGTCACGGGTGCGGCGGGCACGCCGACGATCATGACGGTGCCGGCCTTCGCGGCGAGCTCGCACGCCTGGGCGACCGTCGACTGGACCGCGACGCAGTCGAAGACGACGTCGGCGCTCTCGCCGAGGAGGTCCCTGATCTCCCGGGTGGCCTCCGGTGACGCGGAGTCGACGACGGCGCTCGCGCCGAGCCGGAGCGCCCGCTCGCGCTTGCTGGCGAGCATGTCGGTCATCACGATGGTGCGCGCTCCGGCGTGTCTGGCCGCGGCCAGCACGAGCAGGCCGATCGTGCCGGATCCGATGATGACGACCGCCTTGCCGGCGACGTCGCCGGCGAGGCGAACCGCGTGCACCGGGGTGGACAGCGGCTCGATGAGCGCGGCCTGCTCGTCGCTGAGGTCGTCGGGGACGCGGTGGAGGCGGTTCGCGGGGATCGTGAAGAAGTCGGCCATCCCGCCCTGCTCGTAGCCGCAGCCGAAGAAGCGCAGCCGCTCGCACAGGTTGCTCCGGCCGGTCGTGCACATCTTGCACTCCCAGCAGGGCAGGGTGGGCTCGACGGTCACGCGGTCGCCGGCGCTCCATCCCTCGACGCCGTCACCGAGCTCGCGGATCACGCCGACGACCTCGTGGCCCGGTGCGTAGGGGAGGGGCACGAAGGGGTGCGTGCCGTGAGCGGCGTGCGTGTCCGAGCCGCAGACGCCGGCGACGGATGCCGCGACGAGCACCTCGCCCGGGCCCGGGCGCGGGATCGGCGTGCGGGTGACCGCGAAGACGTCGACGTCCTCGACGACGACGCGGCGCATGGTCCCGTCGCCCGGCTGCGCTCCGCTCTGCTGCACGTCGCTCACGCCGCACTCCCCTCGTGCTCGGCGCCCGGGCTCGCCGGCGCGTCGGCGATGACGCGGATGAGGCGTGCGACCTCCTCGGAGGCGGCTTCGCGGGCGGGGCCGAGGTACTTCCGGGGATCGGTGATCGAGGATCCGGCGTCGAGCGCCTCGCGGACGGCGCGCGTGAAGACGCCGTTGATGTGGGTGGCGATGTTGATCTTGCGCATCCCGCTCGCGACGGCGCGCTGGATGTCCGCATCGGCCACCCCGCTCGAACCGTGCAGCACGAGGGGCACGTCGACGGCCCGTTCGAGCTCGGCGATGAGCGCGAAGTCGAGGGAGGCCGTGCGCTCGGCCATGGCGTGCGAGCTGCCGACGGCCACGGCCAGCGCGTCGACGCCGGTGTCGGCCACGAAGACCCGGGCCTCGTTGGGATCGGTGCGCACGCCGGGGGCGTGGGCGCCGTCCTTGCCGCCGACCTCGCCGAGCTCGGCCTCGACCCACACGCCGGCGCCGTGGGCGCGCCCGGCCACGGCGGCGGTGCGCTCGCGGTTCTCCGCGTCGGCGCTCTTGGAGGCGTCGAACATCACCGAGGTGAAGCCGAGATCGAGCGCCTCGTACACGAGCTCCTCGCGCTCGGCGTGGTCGAGGTGCACGGCCACGGGCGTCGTGGCGCTCTCCGCGATGCTCAGCACGGCGCGGGCGAGCGGTGCGAGGCCGCCGTGGTAGGCGGCGGTGTTCTCGGAGATCTGGAGCACGACCGGGATCCCGGTGCGCTCCGACGCGGAGGCGATCGCCTCCGCGTGCTCGAGCTGGATGACGTTGAACGCTGCGGTGCGTCCCTGCGCTGCGATGATCCGCCCCGGGTCTGTCAGGGTCATTCGGTGCCTCCTTCTGGCGTTGCTACGGTGAGATTCGCGCCGGCGTCGGCGAGCTCGGTCAGCTGCGTCGCCTCGATCCGGGAGTCGGTGTAGACGTGGTCGAAGTCGTCGGGGGCCGCGAAGCCGCAGAACGACACGAGCCCGACCTTCGAGGCGGCGACGGCCAGCACGCTGGTGCGCGCGGTCTCGAGCATGCCGCGCTTGACCGCGGCCTCCGCGGGGCTCGTGGTCGTGGCTCCCTCCGCCGCGGTGAGCCCGTTGGCGCCGATGACGGCGAGATCCACGGAGAGGTTCTCGAGACGCTCGCGCGTCCACTCGTCCACGGCGCCCTGGGTGAGCCGCCTCACTCGGCCGGGCAGCGCCAGCACCGTGAGGGAGCGATGCCGCGACAGCACCCGCGCGGCCGGCAGGTTGTTGGTCACGACGAGCAGGTCGCGGCCGGCGGGGAAGAGGGTGGCGAGCGTCAGGGTGAGGGATCCCGAGTCGAGCAGCACGACCCCGTCCTCGGGCAGCAGCTCGAGCACCGCCCGGGCGATGCACCGCTTCTGCGGCCCCTCGCTCGCCTGCCGTACGGCGAGCGACTGCTCGAACGGGGCGGTGCGGATGAGCTGCGCGCCGCCGTGCTGGCGTCGGAGGAGCCCCTCCTGCTCGAGGAAGTCGAGGTCGCGGCGTATCGTCTCGGGGGTGACGCCCAGCAGACGGCTGAGATCGGAGACGGCGACGCGCCGACCCGCCGCGCGTGCGGCCGCGAGGATCGCCGCTCTGCGTTCGGTGGGGTACACCGTGCTCCTCTCCGGGGCCAAGTGATCCGCATTCAGTAGGAAGCGTACCGGATCGTCATCAAATCGTGTCCGTTTATTTTTGATTTGATGCCCGCAAGTCTTGCACTATGGAGGAGATTGGTGTGCAATCAAACAGGTTGTCGCCCCTCGACCCGCGCGAGCGGAGCCGGGAGGCGACGTGGCAACGATGAATCTGTACGTGTCAACGACGACAGACAATGGAGATGGATAATGACGTCTGATCTGAGAAAGCGACGCCTGGTCGGCTCCACCGCCCTCCTGGCCGGCATGGCGCTCGTCGCCACGGGCTGCGCGGGTGCGGGTGCCGGGGGCGGCGGTGGCGGCGACGACGAGCAGGTCACGCTCACGCTGGCGACCGTGAACAATCCCCAGATGAAGGACATGGAGGAGCTGAAGGGGGCCTTCGAGGAGGAGCACCCGAACATCTCCGTCAACTTCATCCAGATGGAGGAGAACGACCTCCGGAACGCGGTGACCCAGGACGTCGCGACCCAGGGCGGCCAGTACGACATCGTGACCGTCGGCAGCTACGAGGTGCCGATCTGGGGTCAGAACGACTGGCTGGTCGACCTGACCGACATGGCCGCCGACACCGAGGGCTACGACGTCGACGACATCCTGCCGCCGGTCAGGACGGCGCTCACGGTCGACGACAAGCTCTACGCGGTGCCGTTCTACGGCGAGAGCTCCTTCCTCATGTACAACAAGGAGATCCTCGACGCCGCGGGCATCACGCTCTCCGACCACCCGACGTGGCAGGAGGTCGCGGACGCGGCGCGCGCCGTGAACAGCGACGACGTGGCGGGCATCTGCCTGCGCGGCAAGCCGGGTTGGGGCGAGTTCTTCGCGCCGGGCACCACGGTCGTGCAGACCTTCGGCGGCAACTGGTTCGACGAGGACTGGAACGCGACCGTCGACAGCCCCGAGTTCACCGAGGCGATCCAGTTCTACACCGATCTCGTGAAGGAGGCGGGTCAGAGCGATCCGGTCTCCACCGGCTTCACCGAGTGCCTGAACCTCTTCACCCAGGGCAACGCGGCGATCTGGTACGACGCGACGTCGGCCGCCGGATCCGTCGAGTCGCCCGACCTGAGCCAGGTCGCCGGCAAGGTCGGCTACACCCACGCCCCCGTCGTCGAGACCGAGGAGTCGGGCTGGCTGTGGTCGTGGAACCTCGCGATCCCGAAGACCTCCAAGAAGCAGGAGGCCGCCTGGGAGTTCGTGAGCTGGGCGACCAGCAAGGAGTACATCCAGCTGGTCGGCGAGGAGCTCGGCTGGAGCCGCGTTCCCCCGGGGTCGCGCGAGTCGACCTATGAGATCCCCGAGTACCAGGAGGAGGCGGGCGCCTTCGCCGGGCTGACCAAGGACATCATGCTGGCGGTGAACCCGGAGCAGCCGGGCGTCGACCCGCAGCCGTGGGTGGGCATCCAGTACGTGACCATCCCCGAGTTCCAGGATCTGGGCAACCAGGTCTCCCAGGAGGTCGCCGAGGTGTTCGCCGGGCGCAAGACGGTGGAGCAGGCCCTCGCCGAGGGGCAGAAGCTCGCCGAGGCGGCGGGCGAGGCTCAGAAGTAGCCGGACGGGGTGGGCGCGGTCGCCGCGCCCACCCCCTTCGCCGCTCTGACCCGTTGAGGAGAATCGACATGACAGCAACCGCCGCGATCCTGATGCCGGAAGACGACAAGCGCACGCGTCGCCGGAAGAGGAAGGCCGAGCTCACCCCGCGCCAGCAGAAGAACCTGCGTCTGGCGCGCACCCTCGTCTGGCCCGCGCTCGCCGTCGCGATCGTCATCACCCAGGTGCCCTTCCTGGTGACGATCTACTACTCGTTCCAGCGCTGGAACATGCAGCGCCCGGGCGACCGCGGGTTCGTGGGCTTCCAGAACTACGCGAAGGTGCTCTCCAACGGGAGCTTCTTCGAGTCGATGTTCGCGACCGTGCTCATCACCGGCGGGTCCGTGCTCTTCGCGGTGATCCTGGGCCTGTGCTTCGCGATCCTGCTCGACCGCAAGTTCCGCGGGCAGGGGCTCGCGAGGACGCTGCTGATCACGCCCTTCCTCATGATGCCGGCCGCGGCCGCGCTCATCTGGAAGTGGTCGATGCTCGACTCCAACGTCGGCATCGTGAACTGGGTGCTCTCGGTGGTCGGAATCCCGCCGGTGGCGTGGAACACCGACGCGCCCATGATCACCATCATCATCGTCATGACCTGGCAGTACACGCCGTTCATGATGCTGATCCTGCTCGCCGGCCTGCAGAGCCAGCCGAGCGACGTGCTCGAGGCCGCCGCCGTCGACGGCGCCGGCACGGTGCGCACCTTCTTCACCATGACGCTGCCGCACCTGCGCACGTACATCGAGCTCTCCGCCCTGCTGGGCACCATCATGCTGCTGCAGATGTTCGATCCGATCGCGATCATGACCCGGGGCACGGGCGGCACGAAGACGCTGCCCTACCTGCTCTACGAGCGCGCGTTCGTCGGCCTGGAGCTCGGCGAGGCCGCAGCCTACGGCGTGCTCACCGTGATCCTGACGATCATCGTCGCGACGATCGCCCTGCGCACGCTGTTCAAGATCTTCCGCGCCGAAGGAGTCCGCTGATGCCCGCCCGCCGTCGTTCCCCGGCCCGCCGCAAGGCGACCGCCGCGCTGATCACGACCCTCACCTGGGTGCTCGTGCTCGCGTTCTTCTTCCCCGTCGCCTGGATGGTGTTCACCGGTTTCAAGACCGAGGCCGCCGCGGCCACCTCCACGCCGACGATCTTCACCGAGCTCTCGTTCGACCGCTTCGAGGCGGTGATGAACCGGGGCTTCGCGATCTACCTCATCAACTCGCTCACGGCGAGCGTGATGTCGACGCTGATCGTGCTCGCGCTCGCCATCCCCGCCGCGTACGGGCTCTCGATCCGTCCGATCGTGAAGTGGACCGACGCGCTGTTCTTCTTCATCTCGACGAGGTTCATGCCCATCGCCGCCGCGATCATCCCGATCTACCTGCTGCTGCGCAACCTCGGGGCGCTCGACAACATCAACGCGCTCGCGATCCTGTACGTGGGCATGAACCTGCCGCTCGCGGTGTGGATGATGCGCTCCTTCTTCGCGGAGGTGCCGACCGAGATCATCGAGGCGGCCCAGATCGACGGGGCGAAGTTCTGGACCGAGCTGGTGCGGGTCGTGCTGCCCATCGTGATGCCCGGCGTCGCCGCCGTCGCGCTGATCTGCTTCATCTTCGCCTGGAACGAGTACTTCCTCGCCAACCTGCTGACGTCGACGATGGCGCGCACCACGCCCCCCTTCCTCGGAAGCTTCGTCGACGGGCGCGGGCAGTTCCTCGCGGTGCTCTCGGCCGCGGCGACCCTCGCCGTGCTGCCCGTGGTCATCGCCGGCTGGCTCGCGCAGAAGCGTCTCGTCCGCGGCCTCGCCATGGGCGCGATCAAGTAGCGATGAGCTCCGCACCCCTCCTCCTCGGAATCGACGTCGGGCAGACCGCCGTGAAGGCGGTGGTGCACGACGCGTCCTTGCGGCCGATCTCGGTCGGCCGCAAGGACAGCCCCATCGAGCGGCCGGCGCCGAACCACGTCGAGCGCAGCCAGGACGGGCTCTGGGCGGCCGTGACCGGAGCCGTCGCATCGGCCCTGGCCGACCCGGCCGTCGACACGGGCAGGATCGGGGCCGTCTGCATCAGCGGCCACGGCGACGGCCTCCACCTCGTCGACGCCGCGGGTGCCGCGGTGGGCCCCGCCATCACCGCCATGGACGAGCGCGCGGCCGCGGAGGCCGCCGAGATATCGGCGGATCCCGAGCGGGTCCGCGTCATCCTGGAGGTCTCCGGGCAGGCCGCGGGGGCAGCCTCGCCCGGCACCCTGCTGCTGTGGACGAGGCGGCACCACCCCGAGCGGATCGACCGGGCGCGCGCCATGGTGTTCTGCAAGGACGTCGCGCGCATCCGCCTGACCGGCGAGACTGCGGAGGACATCTGCACCGACTACTCCGACGCGACCGCGTCGTTCCTCGACACGGGGGCCGCGGCGTGGAGCTCGGAGGTGCTCGAGGCGTACGGCGCGGGAGGGCTGGAACCGCTGCTGCCGCGTCTGCGATCCAGCGCCGACCCCGTGGGCCGCGTCTCGCGGGCCGCAGCGGAGGAGACCGGCATCCCCGAGGGCACGCCCGTGCTCGCCGGCCTGCACGACGTGCAGGCCAGCTCGATCGGCATGGCGGCCCTCGAGCCCGGGCGCCTCGCGTGCGTCGCGGGTTCCTTCAACACGAACGGCGTCACCACGCGCCGCCCCGACATCGATCCCCGCTGGCAGTCGCGGCTCTCCGTGACGCCCGATCTCAGGATCGCGATGTCGACCTCGTCGACGGCGTCCCCGACGCTCGACTGGCTGCTGCGCCTGCTCGGCGCCACCGGCTCGGACGCGCGCGACGCCCTCTTCGCCCGGGCCGCCGCGCTCGACCTCGACACCGAGATCCCCGCCGTGCTGCCCTTCTTCGCCGGCTCGCCGCCCGGCCTCGACGCGTCGGGCACGCTCTCGGGCCTGCGGGGCTGGCACGGCCCCGAGCACCTGCTGCGCGGCGTGCTGGAGGGCATCGCGCTGATGCACCACTGGCACGTCTCCGCGCTCGCCGAGGCGTTCGAGTTCGAGGGGCCCGTCGCGCTCGGCGGCGGCCTGTCGCGCTCCCCCTACTACGCGGGGCTCGCGGCGAACGCGCTCGGTCGACCGGTGCGCGTGGCGATGGAGGACGAGGCCGGCGCCTTCGGTGCGGCGGCGCTCGGGGCCGTCCATCTCGGCCTCTTCGAGGATCTCGCCTCGGCGCAGGAGCGGGCCCGCCTCGGCGACCCGATCCTGCCCGACCCCGCGGCGCGGGGCTACTGGGACGACGCGCGCGCCGCCTTCGACTCGCTGCAGCGCGCGGTCTCGCCCTGGTGGAAGGAACGAGCCGGTGGCGGGAACTGACGACACCGCCGTCCCGGCGGCCCCGTCGCGGTCCGAGGGGCCGAAGCAGCGGAGGAGCCTCGTCACGGAGCTCCTCGGCGCGCACGGCCGGGTCGAGGTCTCGGACCTCGCGGCCCGGCTCGGAGTCGCGGAGGAGACGATCCGACGCGACCTGCGGCTCATGGAGGCCGAGGGGCAGCTCGCCCGCACCCGCGGCGGGGCCGTGAGCGTGCAGCTCGCCACCTCTCTCACGCAGGAGGGCGGCCGCGCGGACGCCGCCGACCTCCCGCTCATCGACCGCGTCCTCTCGCTGCTGCCGAGCGAGGGCTCCGTGTACCTCGACGGGGGCACCGTCGCGGAGCAGATCGCCGAGAAGCTCCCCGAGGACGCGGAGCTCGACCTGATCGTGCCCGGTCTCGACGTCGCGATGGTCGCGAGCATGCACCCCTCGGTCGCGGTGCTCTCGCTGGGGGGTCAGATAGATCCCGAGACGGGCATGCAGACGGGGGAGTGGGCGCGGCGGACGCTGCTGCGGACGCAGCCCGACCTCGCCGTCATCGTCGCGGGCGAGCTCGGCCACGGCCTCGAGCTCGTGGCCCGCCCCGAGACGGCGGCGATCCGCAGGCTCGCGCTGCGGCGCGCGAAGCGATCCCTGCTGGTGCTGCGCGACTCCGACGAGGTCGGGCGGCGCGGCTTCGTGGTCTACGCCACGCTGCCCGAGTTCGAGACCGTCGTCGTCGAGGAGGAGGCCTTCCGCGAACGGCGCGGGATCCTGGAACCGATGGAGAACGTCGTCGTGGTGGGAGCGGAATGAACGCCAGAGCTGAAGGAGGCCCGACGGTGCGTACCGGCGGAATAGTGACGGTGACCGCGGCGGCCGCGGTCGACCGCACCTACACGATCGACGCCTACGTCTCGGGCGGCGTGAACCGCGCCCGTTCGGTGCATCGGGAGCTCAGCGGCAAGGGCGTGAACGTCGCGCTCGCCGTCGGGCAGACCGATGTGCCGGTGCTCGCGGTGGTGCCGCTCGGCCGGCGGGAGCTGCTCGGGGTGGAGGGCGACGCGGTGCTGCGCCCCGTGCCCATCGGGAGAGACATCCGGGTGAACGTCTCGGTCGTCGAGGACGACGGCACGACGACGAAGATCAACGAGGGGCCGACGCCGCTCGCGGAGGACGAGTGGCGCGCGCTCGTGGACGCGAGCCTGCGCGCCGTCGCCGAGCTGGACGGCGGCTGGCTCGTGCTCTGCGGCACCCTGCCGCGGGTCATCGAGACGGGTGAGCTCGTGCCCTTCGAGGAGCTGCTCGACGGCGCCGCGGCGCTGGGGGTGCGCCTCGCCGTCGACACGAGCGGCGAGGCGCTGCACCGGGTGCTGCGGTACCCGGGGCGCGTCCACGCGATCAAGCCCAACACGCACGAGCTCGCCGAGGCGGTCGGGCGCGAGCTCGACACCGTCGGCGACGTGGTCGCGGCCGCCCAGGAGCTGCGGACGGGCGGATCCGGATCCGGCGGCATCGAGACGGTCTACGTCAGCATGGGCGCCGACGGGGCGCTCGTGGTGGGCGAGGAGGGGTACTTCCTCGGCAGCGCCGTCGCGCCGGCCGTCGTGAACACCGTCGGGGCCGGAGACGCCTCGCTCGCGGGCTTCCTCGTCAGCCGGGCGCGCACGGAAGCGCGGCAGGCCGAGGGGAGCGCCGGGGTCGACGCGAGTGCGGCGGCTCACGCGAGCGCCGGGGCCGACATGAGCGACGCGGCCCACGCGAACGCCGACGCCGCCCGCACCGCCGCGGCCTGGGGCGCGCTCGCGGTGTCGCAGACCACCACGGTGCTCGCGGATCCCGGCGGCGCACCGGAGGCCCGGGTCACGGTGCCGGACCCCTCCACACCGCTCACGGAACCCGGCCGCCCCTGAGGCGCGGGGCGGCCGGGCCTCGCGTCTAGCCCAGTTCGGCGCCGATCGCCTCGTCGATCACCGCGACGACGTCGGCGATCAGCTCGTCGCTCATCTTCAGCGACGGCAGGAACCGGATCACGTTGGAGTAGATGCCGGCGCTCAGCAGCAGCACGCCCTGCTGCGCAGCGCGGTCGATCACCTTCGCCACGATCTCGGTGTCGTGCTCCAGGGTGCCGGGCTTCACGAACTCGACGGCCTGCATGGCGCCGATGCCGCGCACGTCGACGATGTTGTCGGCGTACTTCGACTGCAGGTCGCGCAGGGCCCCGCCGAAGGTGTCGCCGATGCGCTTCGCCTCGGCGAGCAGGTCGGTCTGCTCGATCTGCTCGAACACGGCGGTCGCCGCGGCGCAGGAGACGGGGTTGCCGCCGAAGGTGCCGCCGAGGCCGCCAGGCTGCGACTTGTCCATGATCTCGGCGCGACCCGTGATACCCGCGAGCGGCAGGCCGCCCGCGATGCCCTTCGCCGAGAGCACGATGTCGGGGACGACGCCGAACTGCTCGATCGAGAACACGGTGCCGGTGCGGGCCATGCCGGCCTGCACCTCGTCGGCGATGAAGACGATGCCGTTGGCGCGGCACCATTCCGCGAGCGCGGGCAGGTAGCCGTCGGCCGGCACGATGAAGCCGCCCTCGCCCTGGATCGGCTCGACCACGAGGCACGCGAGATCCTCGGCGCCGGCCACCTTCTCGAGGTAGGCGATCGTGCGCTTCGCGGCGTCGGGGCCGCTCAGACCGTCGCGCGCCGGGTACGAGTTCGGGGCCTTGTAGATGTCGCCCGCGCGGGGGCCGTAGCCGGCGGCGTAGGGTGCGCCCTTGAAGTTCATGCTGCTCGTCAGCATCGTGCGGCCGTGATAGGCGTGCTCGAGCACCGCGACGCCGGGCCGGCCGGTGTGCTTGCGGGCGATCTTCACGCCGTTCTCGACGGCCTCGGCGCCCGAGTTCATGAGCAGCGTCTTGTAGGGCTGCTCGGCGGTCGACCCCGGCACGTGCTTCGCGAGGAACTCGGCTACGCGCACGTACGGCTCGTACGGCGTCATCGTGAAGAGGGTGTGCGTGACCTTCCCCAGCTGCTCGGCCGCAGCCGCCACGACGGCGTCGTCGGTGTGCCCGATCGTGGTGACGCCGATGCCTCCGCAGACGTCGACGATCTGGTTGCCGTCGACGTCGACGAGCACGGAGTCGTGGGCGCGCTCGATGTAGACCGGGAGCACGCTGTGGACGCCCGGCGGCACGACGGCCTGGCGGCGGGCGTGCAGCTCGCGGGAACGAGGGCCGGGGATCTCGGTGACGACGCGGCGCTCCTGGGTGATGGCGGTGGGGGTGTCTTCGCTCATACACCGAATCCTACTCCGGGCGCGGCGACCCCCGCAGAGCGTGCCGGATCGCGGCCCGTAACGCGGCCGAGCCCGTCGGCGGTTCCCAATACAATGGAACCCATGGCCAAGCCCTCCTCGTTCTTCATCACCACGCCGATCTTCTACGTGAACGACGCCCCGCACATCGGGCACGCGTACACGGAGGTCGCCGCCGACGTGCTCGCGCGCTGGCACCGGCAGGCGGGAGACGACACCTGGTTCCTCACCGGCACCGACGAGCACGGCCAGAAGATCCTGCGCACGGCGACCGCGAACGGCGCGACCCCGCAGGAGTGGGCCGACCGTCTGGTCGAGCAGGAGTGGAAGCCGCTGCTCGACACGATCGACATCTCCAACGACGACTTCATCCGCACCACGGACGAGCGGCACGAGTCGGGCGTCGCCCGCTTCCTGCAGCGCCTCTACGACGAGGGCCACATCTACGCGGGCGAGTTCGAGGCGCTCTACTGCGTGGGCTGCGAGGAGTTCAAGCCGAAGAGCGAGATCGTCGACGGCGAGGGCGCGTTCGAGGGGGAGAAGGTCTGCGCGATCCACTCCAAGCCGCTCGAGCTGCTGCAGGAGAAGAACTACTTCTTCAAGATGAGCGCGTTCCAGGAACGCCTGCTCTCCTTCTACGACGAGCACCCCGAGTTCATCCAGCCCGCCAGCGCCCGCAACGAGGTCATCGCCTTCGTGCAGCAGGGGCTCGAGGATCTCTCGATCTCGCGCACCTCCTTCGACTGGGGCGTGCCGATCCCGTGGGACGCCTCGCACGTCACCTACGTCTGGTTCGACGCCCTGCTGAACTACGTGACGGCGATCGGCTACGGCCAGGACGACGAGGAGTTCGCCCGCCGCTGGCCCGCGACCCACATCGTCGGCAAGGACATCCTGCGCTTCCACGCCGTGATCTGGCCCGCCATGCTCATGGCCGCCGGCATCGAGGCGCCGCGCCGCGTCTTCGCGCACGGCTGGCTGCTGGTCGGCGGCGAGAAGATGTCGAAGTCGAAGCTCACCGGCATCGCCCCGAACGAGATCACCGACACGTTCGGCTCCGACGCGTTCCGCTACTACTTCATGCGCGCCGTGTCGTTCGGCCACGACGGGTCCTTCAGCTGGGAGGATCTCTCGGCGCGCTACCAGGCCGAGCTCGCCAACGGCTTCGGCAACCTGGCCAGCCGGGTGCTCGCGATGAACAAGAAGTACTTCGGGGCGCGCGTGCCGGCCCCTTCCGTCGACGCGGGCGCCGAGGCCGACGCGGCGATTCGGGAGCTCGCGGCGTCCGTCGCGGGCCGTGCCGACGAGCGCATCGAGGCGCTCGCGGTGCACGAGGCGATCGCGGCCGTGTGGGAGCTCGTCGACGCCCTCAACGGCTACATCACCGAGCAGGAGCCGTGGGCGCTCGCGAAGGATCCCGCGCGGCGCGACCGGCTCGCCGCCGTGCTGTACACGGCCACCGAGGGGCTGCGCGTGCTCGCCGAGCTGCTCTCTCCCGTGATCCCGCAGGCGACCGCGAAGCTGTGGACGGCCCTCGGGGCCGAGGCCGCGCTGGGCGCGCTCTCCGAGCAGCCCATCCGCGAGGCCGGAGCCTGGGGGCGCCTGCCCGCGGGCACCGAGCAGCAGCCGCTCGCCGTGCTATTCCCGCGGATCGAGACCGACGGCGCGGACGCCAAGACCACCGGCGGGGCGGCGAAGTGACCGCTCCCGCGGGCGGCCTGCGCAGGCGCGCTTCGACGGGTTCGGGAGCCGGATCCCGCGACCTGACGCGGCCGGACGCCCCCGAGCCGCTGCCGGTGCCGGTCTACGACAATCACACGCACCTCGAGTTCGAGGACGGCGTCGACCAGCTCGATCCGCAGGATTCCCTCGAGCGCGCCGAGGCCGTCGGCGTGCGCGGGGTGGTGCAGGTCGGCACCGACCTCGAGACGAGCCGCTGGGGGGCCGCCCTCGCGGCGTCGGACCCGCGTGTGCTCGCGGCCGTCGCGCTGCACCCGAACGAGGCTCCGAAGCTCGCCGCCCGGGGTCTGCTGAGCGAGCACCTCTCCGAGATCGCCCGGCTCGCGGGGGAGCCGCGCGTGCGCGCGATCGGCGAGACCGGCCTCGACTTCTTCCGCACCGGCGAGGAGGGGCGGGCCGACCAGATCGAGTCGTTCGAGACGCACATCGAGATCGCGAAGGCGAACGGCAAGGCCTTGCAGATCCACGACCGCGATGCGCACGACGAGGTGGTGGCCACGCTGAGGCGGGTGGGCGCCCCCGAGCGCACCGTGTTCCACTGCTTCTCCGGCGACGCGGCGCTCGCCAGGATCTGCGCCGAGCACGGCTGGTACCTCTCGTTCTCGGGCACCATGACGTTCAAGAACGCCCCGGCGCTGCGGGAGGCCCTCGCGGTCGCGGCGCCCGACCGCGTCCTCGTGGAGACCGACGCCCCGTTCCTCACCCCCGAGCCGTTCCGCGGTCGTCCGAATGCCCCGTACCTGATGCCGCACACCGTGCGCCGCATGGCCGAGGTGCTGCGCGAGCCGCTCGACGAGCTCTGCGCGAGGCTCGCGGCCAACACCGAGTGGGTGTACGGCTCGTGGGATCCCGAGCCCGCCGTCGACGCCGGATCCCGCGCATGAGCACCGACAGCCGGGGTCTCCTCGGCCCCGTCGAGGTGCGCGAGCTGGCCGAGCGTCTCGACGTGACCCCGACGAAGAAGCTGGGGCAGAACTTCGTGATCGATCCGAACACCGTGCGCAAGATCGTGCGCCTGGCCGGAGTGCAGGCGGGCGATCACGTGATCGAGGTCGGCCCGGGGCTCGGGTCGCTGACGCTCGGCATCACCGAGGCCGGCGCCGACGTGACCGCGGTCGAGATCGACCACAGGCTCGCCGCCGAGCTGCCGCGCACCGCGGAGACGATGCAGCCCGGCATCTTCGCGGGGCCGGAACCGCGCCTGCGGGTCGTCCGCAGCGACGCGCTCGACATCACGGAGGCCGTGCTCGCCGACCTGCCGGCGAGGCCCGAGGTGCTCGTCGCCAACCTGCCCTACAACGTCTCGGTGCCGATCCTGATGCACCTGCTCGAACTGATCCCCGAGCTGCGGGCCGGTCTCGTGATGGTGCAGGCCGAGGTCGGATACCGCATCGCCGCATCGCCGGGCTCGAAGGAGTACGGTGCGCCCAGCGCGAAGGCGGCGTGGTACGGCGGGTGGCGGATCGCGGGAACCGTGAGCCGCCGCATCTTCTGGCCGGTGCCGGGCGTCGACTCGGTGCTCGTCGCGTACGAGCGCCGCGCCGAGCCGAGGGGCACGGAGGAGGAGCGGCGCCTCGTGTTCGAGCTCGTGAACGCGGCCTTCGCCCAGCGGAGGAAGATGCTGCGACAGGCGCTGCAGCCCGTGCTCGGGCCGCTCGACCGGGTCGTCGAGGTGATGACCGCGGCCGGCGTCGACCCGACGCTCCGCGCCGAGCAGCTGCGCATCGACGACTATCTGGCCATCGGCCGCGCGACCGGGTAGAGTGCCGGTACCGAGCCCGACAACCGCTGAAGAATTCCCCTGATCGGATGCGCTAGCGTTGAGACATGGGGACGACGTTGCCAGGCTCGGTCACGGTGCGTGCGCCGGGGAAGATCAATGTGTTCTTCCGCGTGGGTGCACTGCAGGATGACGGCTACCACGACGTCGCCTCGCTCTACCAGGCTGTCTCCCTCTACGAGGAGGTCACCGCCGTCGCCGCCGACGACTTCTCGGTCCGCTTCACCGGGCCGATCGACTCGGGCGCGCTCCCGGTCGACGACTCCAACCTCGCGATGCGCGCCGCCCGCCTGCTCGCGGAGGAGACCGGGCACCGCGGAGGGGTGGCGCTCACGATCCTGAAGCGAGTGCCGATCGCGGGCGGCATGGGCGGCGGCTCGGCCGATGCGGCCGCGACGCTGCTCGCCTGCGACGAGCTCTGGGGCACGGGTCTCGGCAGGAACGGGCTGCTGCCGCTCGCCGCCCGGCTCGGGGCCGACGTGCCCTTCGCGCTCGAGGGCGGCACGGCCGTCGGAACCGGCCGGGGGGACGAGCTGAGCCCGGCCCTCGCGAAGGGCACCTTCCACTGGGTGCTCGCGCTCTCCGACGGCGGGCTCTCCACCCCCGTCGTCTACCGGGCCCTCGACCAGCACCGCGACGATCACGCCGGAGACCTCGGGCCGCAGCCCGACCTGGTGAAGGTCGACACGGCCGTGCTGCAGGCCGTGCGCATCGGCGACGCGGAATCGCTCGCCGAGGCCATGCACAACGATCTGCAGGCCGCAGCGCTCCGGCTCGCGCCGGATCTCACGAGGCTTCTCGAACTCGGGGAGTCGCGCGGCGCGCTCGCCGGCATCGTGTCGGGTTCCGGTCCGACCGTCGCCTTCCTCGTGGGCGACGCGCAGGAGGCCGCGGAGCTGCGCTCGGTGCTCGGCCGCGCGGGCGTGAGGTCGCTCACCGCCACCGGCCCCGTGCCCGGCGCGCGGATCCTCGACGCCGGCTGAGGCTGCGGCCGGCCGGCTGAGCCCGCGGTCGCTGCTTCCGACGGTCGCGACGGCAGCGGCGGCGCTGCTGCTCGCGGCGTGCGGGCCGGTGAACGCCGGCAGCGGCGGGGCTGGTGAGCACGGTCGAACCGCTCGGCCTCGACGAGGGGCTCACCGTGTCGGTGCACACCGAGGACGGTGCGGTGCAGTTGGAGGGCGCGCCCGGCCCCTGGCTCGCGCAGAGCGCGGAGGTGTGGGAGGGCGTCGGCAGGCAGATCGAGGTGAGCGGGATCCGGGCGACTCCCGAACTGGCGGAGCTGCGCGTCGCCGACGAGTTGCACGTTTCCGAGGCGACCGAGATCGCGGAGCCGATGCTCTCGGGCAGCGGGATGCGGCTCGCCGTGAGCAGCGGTCTCCTGCAGTTCGGCGAGGGAGCCGACGGCGCGGCCGCGAGGGATCTTCTCGCGAGCCTCGACGACGACACCGTCGCGCGCGTGCAGTCGAGCTGGGCGGGGGAGGGCGTGATCCACATCAGGACGGGGGCGCGGGACGACCTCCTCCCGATCGCGCGCGCGGTCGGGGAACTCCCCGAGGCGTCCGTCTTCGACACCATCGGGCTCTTCTCCGGTTCCTCCGCGGGGGCGGAGGAACCCCTGGACGGCGGCGTCGACTGGGGCGGAGCGGCCGGGGCGCGGCGTTCTCCGTGTACGCGCCGCCGACGGAGCTGCTCGAGCGCACCGCGGCCGGCGTGGCCGTCGCCGAGACCGCCCAGGTCGAGTCGGTGCAGATGGCCCGCGACCGGCTCGAGGTGACGGTGAGCGCCGCCGTCTCCCCGGGGGCGCTCTCCGACTTCGCCCCGACGCTCAAGGCCGCGGCCCGCGCGGGGGACTGGGTCTGCGTCGAGCCCGCCGGGCAGAGATCGCTCTGCGTCACCGCCGCGGACTCCCTCGGCGACGAGGAACTGCAGGATCACGAGCGCGAGGGCGGGCCGGCCTTCATCCACGCCTGGAACGCCGCGTCACCCCTCGGCGGGTGAGCCCGGCGGTTGCTCTGTTGTTCTGTTGTTCTGTTGTTCTGTTGCTCTGTTGTTCTGTTGTTCTGTTGCTCTGCTGCCCGGCCGGAATTCGCTACGTCTACGGCGACCATTCGTCCGTGCGCGGAGCGGGTCTGAACATGACGCGGCTCGGCGGCTTCTCGGTGTAGCTCCGCCCGGTGGGGCTCGACCACTCGAGCACTCCGCCGGCCTGCTGCTTCACCCGCCAGCCCGTGTGGTGCTTGAGCGTGTGGTGCCCCCGGCAGAGGTGGGCCAGATTCGCCGTCGAGGTCTCACCGCCGAGCGCGGCGTCGACGGTGTGGTCGAGGTCGCAGCGGGCGATCGGCGCTCGGCATCCGGGGAACCGGCAGTGCAGATCCCGGGCGCCGAGGAACCGCCGCATCTGCTCGGAGGCGCGATAGCGATCGACCGAGAGCACATCGCCCGTCAGCGGATGCACGGAGATCTCCTCCCAGTGCGGGGCACGAGCGGCGAGCCGCCGAGCGGAAGCCGCGTCGATGGGGCCGTAGCCGACCAGGTGCGGTGGATCGAACGGTTCCCCGACCGCGGTGCGGGCGGCGCTATCGTCGCCATGCCCATCGCGCTCGCCCCTGCGCTCGCCGCTGCTCTCGCCCCTGCTCTCGCCGGGTCCGGGCGGGAACAGGATCTCGGCCGGGAGCACGACCTGCACTCTCGCCTGAATAGCGCCGATTCTTCGGGGCGAAGGTCTTCGATCGGCTTCCCATTCGGCGCTCGAGGGAGCCGAGGAGGCGGGCGAACCACGGGACGCCGAGACACCGGCCGCGGGATCGGCCGGGAGCCCGGCGGGAGGATCCTCGTCCAGCGAGGGGATGTTCATCAGCGCGAGGTCGGCGAGCAGATCCGCCCGGATCTCGTCGAGCGTGCGGGGCGCTTCAGGAGCCTGTGCGGCACGGCCGTGCGGGGCATGGTCCGCGAAGACCGATGAGTTCCGCGGAACGGGCAGACTCTGCAAAGCGGCGCGGCTCCGCAGGGCGGCAGGGCCCTGCAAGGGTGCACGGCTCTGCAAAGCGGTGCGGCTCTGCGATGTGGCGCGATCCCGAGACGCCGCCGCGCGGGCATGCGAAACCTCTCGACCCAAGGCGGTGAGCCGGTGGTAGATCCCGTAGGCCTCCACCGCCGGGAGGTGGGCGACGAGGTCGGCCATGCCGTCCTCGCGGTCGATGATGAATACGCGACGAAGCCTGCTGGCGGCGGCGTGACGCTCGTCGAGGGAGGTCTCGGCGAAGCGTTCGGCCAGCCTGCGGGCGACGGGGTGCAGACGGTTGGGCGTCTCCTCGATGGCGACGGGGAGCACGGCCTCCTCATACCGCGCCCGCCTGATCACGCCGTCGGGCCCGTCGGAGGAACCGATCACCGCGCCCGCGTCGCAGATGACCGTCGTGTGTCGGTAGGACAGATCACCCGCGCGGAGCGCCTCGAAGACCCCGGCGTAGTGACGGGTGAGGGTGCGCGCGTGATCCAGGTGCTTCTCCGCCGTGCGTTCGCTCATGCGCAGAGCCGCGGCGACCTCGGCTCGTACGGCGCGGTAGGCGAGTTCGGCGCCGGATCCCGTCGGAACGCTGCTGTCGGCGCCGTCGCTCTCGGCGGAGGCGATGTCGAAGGCCTCTGCGAGTAGGGCCACCCGGTCGGCCTCGGCCTCGCGGATGCGGCGCTCGACCGATTCGAGCCTGGACACCACGGAGTCGAGCGCGAGGATGCTCGCGTTCGGGATCTCGTGCGGTGCGTTCATAGGGACAGTGTCGACCATGCCACTGACATCGGAGGGCCCGATACGCTCGGATTCGGGCGGATCTCGGAAGATTCTGGTCCAAAGATTCTTCGGAATGTTTGTCCTTCACGGATGTAGCTCCTGTGCCGAGAGTATGCATCTGTGGATAAGACGCGACAATCCACAGCAGCCATGGAACGGAGGCGCGGAACGGTGCCGCGGAACGGTGCCGCGGAACGGCAGCGCGAAACAGTGCCGCGAAACACACCCCACGGCGGGAATGGATCCCGAGCCGAGTGCGTTGCCCTGAAGGTGACTGAGAAGATCCGCGTCGACATCTGGTCGGACATCGCATGCCCCTGGTGCTACATCGGCAAGCACCGTTTCGAGCAGGGGGTCTCGGTCTTCGCCGAGCAGCATCCCGACGTCGAGATCGAGGTCGAGAGCCACAGCTACGAGCTCGCGCCCGACACCCCGGAAGGATTCTCGGGCGGAGAGGTCGACTTCCTCGTGAAGCACAAGGGGATGCCTCGCGAGCGGGTCGAGGAGATGCTCGCCGAGATGACCCGCCTCGGAGCCTCCGACGGCATCGGCTTCCGCTTCGACGCGCTCCGGCACGTGAACACCCGGCGCGCGCATCGGCTGCTCCACCTCGCGAAGGCCGAGGGCAGGCAGGCCGAGGTGCAGGAGCGCCTGTTCGCCGCCTACTTCGCGGAGGGTGAGGACCTGTCGGATCCCGAGACGCTCGCGGCGCTCGCCGCGGAGGCCGGGCTCGATCGTGAGGCCGCACGGGCGGCCCTCGACGACGAGTCGCTCGGTGACGCCGTGGACGCCGACATCACGCGGGCGCGCATGCTCGGCGTGAGCGGGGTGCCGTTCTTCCTGTTCGACCAGAAGTACGCCGTCCCCGGCGCGCAGCCCGCGGACACGTTCGCGGATGTGCTGGGACAGGTGCTTCAGCTCGCTCGCGGCGACGAGCGGCGGGATGCCCGGTAGGGGGCCTGTGGTCGGTGGCGCATGGCATGGTTGCTCGATGGAGCAGGACGCTCGGTAGAGCAGGACGCTCGATAGAGCAGGATGCCCGGTGGAACAGGGTGGTAGATTCCGGATGAGGACGGGGAGAGGACCCATATGAGTGAGAAGACGAGGATCGGCGCGGAGACTTCCGAGGCGAGCGTCGAGGATCGAGCCGAGGCGGGCGTCGGCGGCGAGCCGGCCGGGGAACCCGCCGAGGCCGGCTTCGCGGGGATCGCGTCCTTCGCGGATGCCGAGTCGCGCGAGATCCTGAACCTGCTGGGCGACGACGCGGGCGGATCCTGCTGCGGCGGGAGCTGCTGCAGCGCCTGACGCGCTCGGACGGGCCCGGCACCGCCTACCGGGCCGCGTCGGCCGTGCCCGGACGGCCGGACCGCGTCGGCCGGACCGTGTCGGCCGTGCCCGGACGGCCGGGCCGCGCCTGCCGTGCCGCAACTGCATGAGCGCGCCTGCGCGATCCCGCCCTGCCCGCTCAGGTGCGGCGGCTAGGCTTGAGGGGTTATGGCGCATCTTCTGGGGGCCGAGGCCCTGCACCTCGAGGTTCCGACCAAGGTCGTGTTCGACTCCGTGACGCTGGGCGTCGCCGAGGGCGACCGCATCGGCATCGTCGGCCGCAACGGCGACGGCAAGTCGAGCCTGCTCATGATGCTCGCGGGGCGTCGCGAGCCCGACGGCGGTCAGGTGACCGTGCGGGGCGGCACGACGATCGGCGTGCTGGATCAGGCCGACGTGTTCGACGAGGGCGAGACGGTGGGCCACGCGGTCGTCGGCGACCGGCCCGAGTACGAGTGGGCGGGGGATCCGCGCACCCGCGACGTGATCGCCGGGCTCGTCGGCGATCTCGCCTGGGACGCTCCCGTGGACGCGCTCTCCGGCGGCCAGCGACGACGCGTGGCGCTCGCGCGGCTGCTCGTGGGGGAGTGGGACGTCCTCGCGCTCGACGAGCCGACCAACCATCTGGACGTCGAGGCGATCGCCTGGCTCGCGGATCACCTGAAGCGGCGCTGGCCCGCGGGGCAGGGCGCCCTGCTCGTCGTGACGCACGACCGCTGGTTCCTCGACGAGGTCTGCACCGACACGTGGGAGGTGCACGACCGCATCGTCGAGCCCTTCGAGGGCGGCTACGCGGCGTACATCCTGCAGCGCGTCGAGCGCGACCGGCAGGCCGCGGCGATCGAGCAGAAGCGGCAGAACCTCGCCCGCAAGGAGCTGGCGTGGCTGCGCCGCGGCGCGCCCGCCCGCACCTCGAAGCCGAAGTTCCGGATCGACGCCGCGAACCAGCTCATCGCCGACGTGCCGGAGGTGCGCGACAAGGTGACGCTGCAGTCGATGGCGGTGCAGCGCCTCGGCAAGGAGGTCGTGAACCTCGTCGACGCCGGCGTGGCGTATCCGAGCCCCGAAACCGCCGGGAACGGTGAGCCCGAAGCGAAGACGATCCTCGAAGACGTGACGTGGCTGCTCGCCCCCGGTGAGCGAACGGGGATCCTGGGGGTGAATGGCGCGGGCAAATCGACGCTGCTCGGCCTCATCGCGGGCACGGTCGAGCCGACGAGCGGCCGGGTGAAGCGCGGCAAGACCGTGAAGGTCGCCACGCTCACGCAGCGCCTCGACGAGCTCGAGGAGCATCTGAACGAGCCCGTGCGCGTGGTCATTGGGCGGTTGCGCACGAGCTTCACGGTCGGCACCGGCTCGAAGGCGCAGGAGCTCACGCCCGGGCAGCTGCTCGAGCGCATGGGCTTCACGAGCGCGCAGCTGTCGACGCCGGTGAAGGATCTCTCGGGCGGCCAGAAGCGCCGCCTGCAGCTGCTGCTCATCCTGCTGGACCAGCCGAACGTGCTGATCCTCGATGAACCGACCAACGATCTCGACACCGACATGCTCGCGGCGATGGAGGATCTGCTCGACTCGTGGCCCGGCACGCTCATCGTGGTGTCGCACGACCGGTACTTCCTGGAGCGCGTGACGGATCAGCAGTACGCGATCCTGGATCGGCACCTGCGGCATCTGCCCGGGGGAGTGGACGAGTACCTGAAGCTGCGCGCGGCCGAGGATCGGGCGCGGGAGCGCGCGCAGGATGGGGCGCGGGAGCGCGGGGGAACCGCTCCCGGAACCGCCGGACGGCCCGAGAAGGTCGACCGTCCCCGGACGAACGTGCTGTCCGGCGCCGAGCTGCGCGCGGCAGAGAAAGAGCTCGCCTCGGTCGAGCGGAAGATGGAGCGGCTGCAGGCCGACGCGGCGAAGGCGCGCACCGGTCTCGCCGAGCTCGACCAGAGCGACTACGCGCTGCTGAACGCCGAGATGGTGAAGATCACCGCGATCGAGGACGAGGTCGCGGCGCTGGAGGATCGCTGGCTGGAACTCTCCGAGCAGCTCGGATAGCACCGGCGACCGGGGCCGGTCGCCGACCGCGCTGTGATCGCGGTCGGACCGCACTCGGGCGCGCTCGGATAAGCGCTGCGATCGCGATCAGGCCGGACAGATCGCCCTCAGGCCGTGGCCAGGTGCAGCGTCGTGAGACAGATCAGCGGGTCGGCGCGGCCGGGGCGGGAATCAGACGGGAGGGGGAAAGCGCGCACCCCTCGCCCGCCCTCTGCCGCAGTTTCGCTAGGATCGGCGTGTGCAGGGCGAGACGGATCTGAGAGTCGCGCGCCCGAAGCGATGGCTGGGACCGGCGCGGGTGCTCCTCGGCGTGGTCGTGCTCGGGATCCTCGTGCACGCCTACCTGCTCGAGGCCGCGGCCGGGAACCCGAGCCCCTTCGACTACTTCGGCTACTTCACGAACCTGACCAGCCTGCTCACCTGCGGGCTGCTGATCACATCGGGGGCGCTGCTCTGGATCGGTCGCACGGAGCGGCGTGATGCCGCGGATCGCCCGGTCCCGTCCTGGCTCGCGCCGGCGCGAGCCGCGGCGGCGACGTGCATGCTCGTCGTCGGCGTCGTCTACAGCGTGCTCGTCCCGGGCACCGGATCCGCGCCTCCGTGGGTGAGCGCTGCACTGCACCTCGTGTTCCCGCTGCTCGTGCTCCTCGACTGGCTGGTCCCCGACGGATCCCGGCCGCCGCGCTGGCGCGACCTCTGGATCGTGCTGCCGTACCCGCTGGCGTGGCTCACGGTCGTGCTGATCCGCGGGGTCACCGACGGGTGGGTTCCCTACGGGTTCCTGCTCCCCGAGCGCGGGATCGCGTCGCTCGTCCTGCACATCGCGGGCCTCCTCCTCGCGCTCCTCGCCGCCGCGCTGCTCGTCTGGGCGGGGGCCCGGATCCCGCCTCGTACCGCCCGGCGCGAGGCATGAGGCGTGACCCGCGAGAGTGCTGAGGATCCCTACCGGACGAGCCAGACCGCGCAGTCGACGGGGAGCAGGCGGGGATCGCCCGCGCCGGGTCCCGCACCCGCGCCGGATCCCGCGACCGCTCCGGATCCCGCGATCGACGGATCGCTCGCCACGAGCACCCGGGCGCCCTCGGGGATCGGCCACGCCCCCTCGCCGAGGTTGAGCACCACGCGCGTGCTCCCCGCAGGCGAGGCGATGTCGAACGCCACGATGTCGTCGCCGAGATCGACGAAGTCGAGCGATCCCGAGCCCAGACCGCGTTCGCGGCGAACGGCGAGCAGCTGCCGGTAGAGCTCCAGCGTCGACCAGGGGACGCCCGTCTGGCGGTCGACGGCCAACTCGCCGAAGATCTCGGGCTGCGGCAGCCAGGACTCGCCGGTCTCGCTGAAGCCGTACGCGGGCGCTCCGCCCTCCCACGGGATCGGCACGCGGCAGCCGTCGCGGCCGAGGCGCTCCCCGCCGGTGCGGTGGAAGGTCGGATCCTGCCGCACCGAGCCGTCGAGCTCGAGCACCTCGGGCAGCCCGAGCTCCTCGCCCTGGTACAGGTACGCGCTGCCGGGGAGCGCGAGCATCATGGTCGACGCCGCCCGCGCTCGCCGCAGCGCGACGGCGCGGTCGGGCGCCGGAACCGCCGGCCCGAGCTGGGAGGCGAAGTGCTCGGGCGCGAGGCCCAGCCGCGTGGCGTGCCGGATCACGTCGTGATTCGAGAGCACCCAGGTGGTGGGAGCCCCCATCGGATCGCTCGCCTCGTACGACTCCGCGATGGTGTCCCGCAGCGCGGCCGCCCGCCACGGCGCGTCGAGGAACGCGAAGTTGAACGCCTGATGGTGTTCCCCCGGCCGCACGTAGCGCGCGATGCGCGCGTAGGGCTCCACCCAGGCCTCGGCGACCATGGCGCGCTCGCCCGGATAGCCGTCGAGCACCTCGCGCCACGCGCGGTAGACGTCGTGCACGCCGTCCTGATCCCAGTAGGGCGTCGCCCCCGCCGACATCCCCTCACCGTGGTGCTCGCCGCGAGCGGCGTCGCCCGGCTCCTCGGCCCGCCGCCCCACCGTCTCCGCGTCGGGGAGCCCCGGCGCCTTGACGAGCCCGTGGGCGACGTCGACGCGGAACCCGTCGACGCCCCGGTCGAGCCAGAAGCGCAGGATATCGAGGAACGCCTCCCGCACGCGGGGGTTCTCCCAGTTGAGGTCGGGCTGCTTCGAGTCGAACAGGTGCAGGTACCACTGGCCGTCGGGCGTCTTCGACCAGGCCCGCCCGCCGAACACCGACTCCCAGTTGTTCGGGGGACGCTCCGGGTCCTCGGGATCCGGATCCCGGAAGACGTACCAGTCGCGCTCGGGCGAGCCGGGCGGCGCCGCGAGGGCGCGCCGGTACCACGGGTGCTCATCGCTCGTGTGATTCGGCACGAGGTCGACGAAGACGCGGATCCCGAGTCCGTGGGCCCGGCTCACGAGCTCGTCCGCGTCGTCGAGGGATCCGAACAGCGGGTCGACGCCGCAGTAGTCGGCGACGTCGTAGCCGGCGTCGGCCTGCGGCGAGGGGTAGAAGGGCGAGACCCACACGGCGTCGACGCCGAGGTCGCGCAGGTAGGGCAGTCGCGAGGTGATGCCGGGCAGATCGCCGATCCCGTCGCCGTCGGAGTCGGCGAACGAGCGCGGGTACACCTGGTAGATCACCGCGCTGCGCCACCACTCGTCGGTTACGGAGGCCGGGTGGAAGGGGGCGGGGGAGGTGGTGTGATCCGACATGACGTGACCGCCTTTCAGGGGGAGTGGGTGCGCGGGGAACCGTTCTCCGGGGAGTCGCTCTCCGAAGAGACGTTCACCGGGGAGTCGTTCTCCCGGAGGCCGGCACCCGGAGCGGGCGCGTCCGAGGCCTCGCGGGCGGCCGACATCACGACGACCGACTGGGCGAGCGCGGGGTAGGCGTCCGAGGCCGGGCCCTCCGCGTCGGGGCGGGCGCTGTCGGCCTCGACGCGCCAGCTCCGGCCGTCGCCCGGCTCGGGCAGGCGGATCTCGACGTCGCCCCCGACGTTCAGCACCACGAGCACGACGTCGTCCTGCATCTCGCCGATCGGGTCGCCGGCCGCGCCGCGCAGTTCGGCGGCTATCGTGCGGAACTCGGGATCGTGCCAGTCGTCGGGGGTCGGCTCCTCCCCGTCCGCGCGGCGCCACACGACGTCGCGGTGCCCGTCCTCCCGGACGCCGCCGTGCAGGAACGCCCGCTGGCGCAGCACGGGGAACCTGCGGCGCACGTCGATGAGCCGGCGCACGAAGCCCAGCAGCTCCGCGTCGGGCGACGACCAGTCGATCCACCCGGTCTCGTTGTCCTGGGCGTAGACGTTGTTGTTGCCGCCCTGACTGTTGCCGATCTCGTCGCCGGCCAGCAGCATCGGCACGCCCTGCGAGACGAGCAGCGTCGCCAGCATGCCGCGCACCCGCCGGGCGCGGGCCGACACGATCTGCTCGTCGTCGCTCGGCCCCTCCACCCCGAAGTTGTCGGAGTGGTTGTCGTCGTGGCCGTCGCGATTGCCCTCGAGGTTCGCCTCGTTGTGCTTCTCGGCGTACGACACGACGTCGGCCAGGGTGAAACCGTCGTGGGCCGTGACGAAGTTGACCGAGGCAGTCGTGCCGCGACCCGAGTGGTCGAAGCGGCCGGCGGATCCGAGCAGTGCGGAGGCGAGCCCCACCTGCCCGAGCGGATCGCCGCGCCACACCCGGCGCACGCCGTCCCGGAACCAGTCGTTCCACTCCGACCACGGGTGCGGGAAGTGCCCGAGCTGGTAGCCGCCGGGCCCCAGGTCCCAGGGCTCGGCGATGAGCTTGACCCCCGCGAGCACCGGATCCTGCCGCACCGCCTGGAAGAATGCGCCCGCCGCCTCGAAGCCCCGCTCCGTGCGCCCGACCGCCGTCGCGAGATCGAAGCGGAACCCGTCGACCCCGAAGTGCTGCACCCAGTGCCGAAGGCTGTCGAGCACGAGCCGCAGCACCATCGGCCGCTCCACGGCGAGCGTGTTGCCGGTGCCCGTGTCGTCGACGTAGTGCCGGCCCTCGTCGAGCAGCCGGTAGTAGCCGGTGTTGTGCAGACCGCGCAGGCTGAGCGTCGGTCCGCGTTCGTCGCCCTCGCCGGTGTGGTTGTAGACCACGTCGACGATCACCTCGATGCCCGCCTCGTGGAGGGTGTGCACGAGGCGCCGCAGCTCGGCGTCGGCGTCCCGGCCCGGCCCGGCGTAGCGGGGCTCGGCGGCGAACCAGGAGATCGGCTGGTAGCCCCAGTAGTTCGTGAGGCCCTTGCCGACGACGTACTCGTCGTCGAGGAACGCCTGCACCGGCAGCAGCTCCACCGCGTTCACGCCGAGCGCGGAGAGGTGACCGACGATGGCGGGGTCGGCCATGCCCGCGTAGGTGCCGCGGATCTCCTCGGGAACGTCCGGGTGCGCCGCCGAGATCCCCTTGACGTGGGCCTCGTAGACGACGAGGTCGGCGAGCGCGTGGCCGGGGCGATTGGCGGCGGGATCCGGTCCCGAGGCCGCGCCCGCGACGATGCCCTTCGGCACGACGGGGGCGCTGTCGCGGTGGTCCACGACGAGGTCGTCGGGGCCGGATGCGTAGCCCGACATGAGCGGGTCCCAGCGCAGGGGACCGTCGAGCGCGCGGGCGTACGGGTCGACGAGCAGCTTGGCCGGGTTGAAGCGCAGCCCGTCGGCCGGGCGATTCGGGCCCTCGGCGCGCAGTCCGTAGCGCGTGCCGGGCGCGACACCCGAGATGTGGGCGTGCCGGACGTCCCCGTCGCGATGGGGCAGCACGATGCGCTCCTCGGCGCCGTCCGCGTCGAAGAGGCACAGCATCACCCGCGAGGCCTCGGGGGCCCACACGGCGACGTTGATCCCGCGCTCATCCGCTGTGACGCCGAGGGGCCAGGGGCGGCCCGCCGCGGTGTCGCGCACCGTGGCACCCGTCATCGCACCAGCTCTGCGAACAGCTCGGCGTACCGCGTAGCCGACGTGCTCCAGTCGACCGGGGCGCGCATCGCCCGCGCCCGCAGGCGCAGCCACGCGTCGCGATCCGCGTAGAGGTCGACGGCGCGGCCGAGGGCGAAGCCGAGCCCGCCGGCGTCGATCGCCCCTCCCTGGGTCGGATCGCCGAAGGCGAAGCCCGTGGCCGAGCCGTCGGCGAGGCGCTCGGGCGTCGCGTCGGCGACGGTGTCGCGGAGCCCCCCGGTCGAGGCGACGACGGGCAGTGCCCCGTAGCGCAGGCCGTAGAGCTGCGTGAGCCCGCACGGCTCGAAGCGCGAGGGCACGAGGACGAGGTCGCCCCCCGCGTACATGCGGTGGCTGAGGGGCTCGTCGTACCCGAGCCGCAGCCCCACCGAGCGCGGGTACCGCGCCGCCAGCTCGCCCAGCCCGTACTCGTACCCCGCATCGCCCGATCCGAGCACGACCACGGCGCCCCCGGCCTCCACGAAGGCGGGCAGCGCCTCGAGCAGCAGATCGACCCCCTTCTGGTGCGTGAGGCGCGTGACGACCACCGCCAGCGGCCCGTTCGGTTCGTCGAGCCCGAACTCGGCCAGCAGCGCGCGCCGGTTCTCCGCCTTCGCCCCGGGGGCGGACGCCGAGAACGGGACGACGTGCGGATCCGTCGCGGGATCCCACACCGACGTGTCGATGCCGTTCAGGATCCCGACCATCTCGCCCCGATCCCGGCGGGAGGCGACGACGCCCTCGAGGCCGAAGCCGAACTCGGGAGTGGCGAGCTCCTCCGCGTAGGTCGGGCTGACGGTCGTCACCCTGGAGGCGTGGACCATGCCGGCCTTCAGGGTGCTGACGAGGCCGTGGTACTCGAGCGCCTCCGGGTGGAAGTCCCAGGTCGGCAGGCGCAGCCGGTCGAGCTGGTCCGGGCCGAAGACGCCCTGGAACGCGATGTTGTGGATCGTGAGGAGCGTCGGCACTTCGGAACCGGCGTACGCGAGGTACGACGGCACGAGCCCGGCCTGCCAGTCGTGCGCGTGGACGAGGTCGGGCCTCCACCGGTCGACCGTGCCGTGCATCGCGATCCGGGCGCCGACCCAGGAGAGCGCGGCGAACCGCACGTGGTTGTCGGGGTGGTCGTGCCCGTCGACGGTGTAGGGGCCGCCCGGCCGGTCGAACAGGTGCGGCGCGTCGAGCAGCAGGAGGTCGAGGCCGCGGTACGAGGCCGAGCGCACGGCGGCGGGGCCGCCGAAGAGGTCGTCGTCGCGCCAGACCCGCCGCGAACGGCCGACCTGCTCGAGCAGACCGCGGTAGGCGGGCATGAGGATCCGCGACCGCCACCCGAGCGGTGCCAGCGCCGCGGGCAGCGCACCCACCACGTCGGCCAGGCCGCCGGTCTTCAGCAGGGGTGCGCACTCCGATGCGACCGACAACACGCGACGCGGACGGCGTGCCATGGCGCTTCCTTCCTCTTTCTTCCTGTTCTGCGTCTCGAGACTATCGGTGCCGGTCACTCCAGCGCCGCGGCGCGACGGTCGAGCATGGGCTGAGTGATGAGCACGACCCCGTCCGCCGTGCGCCTGAACCACTTCGCGTCCTCCTCGGGATCCTCCCCGGCGACGAGCCCCTCGGGGATCCGCACCCGGTTGTCGAGCACGCACTTGCTCAGTCGTGCGCCCCGCGCCACGTCGACGTAGGGCAGCGAGACGACGTGGTCGAGCGACGCGTAGGAGTGGACGCGGCCTCCCGTGAACAGGAGCGAGTTGTGCACCTCGGCGCCGCTGATGATGCAGTTGCCCGACACGAGCGACTGGATCGCCTGCCCCCGGCGCTTCTCGTCGTCGTGGATGAACTTCGCGGGCGGCACCAGCTCGGCGTAGGTCCAGATCGGCCAGGCGTTGTCGTACATGTCGAGCGCCGGGATGAACTCCGTCAGGTCGATGTTGGCCCGCCAGAACGAGTCGATCGTGCCCACGTCGCGCCAGTAGGGCTCGGTCTCGAGGCCGCTCATGACGCACGACTCGCTGAAGCGGTGCGCGTAGGCGCTTCCGCCCTTCACGATCGCCGGGATGAGGTCGTGACCGAAGTCGTGGCTCGAGCTCGTGTCCTCGGCGTCGGCCAGGAGCAGCTCGCGCAGGAACGCCCAGTCGAAGACGTAGATGCCCATCGAGGCGAGCGCCATGTCGGGGTCGTCGGGCATGCCGGGCGGATCGGCGGGCTTCTCGAGGAAGTCGACGATCCGACCCTGCTCATCGACGTGCATGACGCCGAAGCCGGTGGCCTCCTCGCGCGGCACGGTGAGGCAGCCGACCGTGACGTCGGCATCCGTCTCGACGTGCTGCCGCAGCATGATCTCGTAGTCCATCTTGTAGACGTGGTCGCCCGCGAGGACGATCACGTACTTCACGTCGTAGTCGTCGACGATGTCGATGTTCTGCGTGACCGCGTCGGCGGTGCCGAGGTACCACTTGTTCTCGGCCACGCGCTGGCTGGCGGGCAGGATGTCGAGGTACTCGTTCCGCTCGGCCCGGAAGAACCCCCACCCGCGCTGCATGTGGCGGATGAGCGAGTGCGCCTTGTACTGCGTGGCGACGGCCATCTTGCGGATGCCGGAGTTGAGCGCGTTCGAGAGCGGGAAGTCGATGATCCTCGATTTGCCGCCGAAGTGCACGGCGGGTTTCGCCCGCCGGTCGGTGAGCTCCTCGAGGCGGCTGCCCCGCCCGCCGGCGAGCACGAAGGCCATCGCCTGGTTGGACAGGCGGAGCGGCGCTCCGGTGGGATTGCCTGAGTGCGGCGTTGCAGTCATGACCGTTCCTCCACGAAATAGATGGCTGACAGGGGTGGGATGGTGAGCAGGGCGGACTGGGCCTCGTCGCCCGCCGGGACGTCCTCGGTCTCGATGGCGCCCGTGTTGCCGCGATTGCCGCCGCCGTAGGCCGCCGAGTCGGTGTTGAGCGCCTCGATCCACCGACCGGCGACGGGGAAGCCGACCCGGTACCCCGTCCGCTCGACGGGGGTGAGGTTGAGCACGACGACCACGTGCGGATCCTCGGGGGCGCCGCGCCGCAGCCAGGCGAAGACCTGATCCTCCACGGCGTCGACGAGCAGCCACTGGAACCCGCGCGGGTCGGAGTCGCGGCGGTGCAGCGCGGGCTGCTCGCGGTAGAGGCGGTTGAGATCCCGGACCACGCTCTGCACCCCGGCGTGCCCCGGATCGTGGAGCACGCCCCAGTCGAGCTCGGCGTTGTGGTTCCACTCGGCCGGCTGGCCGAACTCCTGGCCCATGAACAGCAGCTTCTTGCCGGGGTAGCCCCACATGTAGCCGTAGAACGCCTTGAGGTTGCCGAGCTTGTCGGCGTGGGTGCCGGGCATGCGCCCGTACATCGACCCCTTGCCGTGCACGACCTCGTCGTGGCTGATCGGCAGCAGGAAGTTCTCGGTGAAGGCGTAGGTGATGCCGAAGGTCAGCTGGTTCTGGTGGTACCGCCGATAGATCGGATCCTTGCCGAAGTAGGTCAGGGAGTCGTTCATCCAGCCGAGGTTCCACTTGTAGCCGAAGCCGAGCCCATCCTGGTCGACGCGGCGGGTGACCCCCGGGAACGTGGTGGACTCCTCGGCGATCATCGCGACGCCCGGGTGCTCCGCGTAGGCCGCCGCGTTCGCCTCGCGCAGGAACTCGATGGCCTCGTAGTTCTCCCGACCGCCGTCCTTGTTCGCGATCCACTCGCCGGCTCGGCGCGAGTAGTCGCGGTAGATCATCGACGCGACGGCGTCGACGCGCAGGCCGTCGAGGTGGTACTCGTCGAGCCAGTACAGCGCGTTCGAGACGAGGTAGTTCAGCACCTCGGGGCGACCGTAGTTGAAGATCAGGGTGTTCCAGTCGGGGTGGAAGCCCTCCCGCGGATCCCGATGCTCGTACAGCGCGGTGCCGTCGAAGCGCCCGAGGCCGTGCTGGTCCGTGGGGAAGTGCCCGGGCACCCAGTCGGCGATCACCCCGAGGCCGGCGGCGTGGGCGGCATCGACGAACGCCGCGAACTCCTCGGGGGTGCCGTGGCGGACGGTCGGGGCGAACATGCCGATCGGCTGGTAGCCCCACGACCCGTCGAACGGGTGCTCGCTGATCGGCAGCACCTCGATGTGGGTGAAGCCGAGGTCGGCGGCGTAGGCGACCAGCTCGGTCGCGAGCTCGAGGTAGGAGAGCGGACGCCGCCCGCTCTCCGTGTCGGCGACCGCGCGGCGCCACGACCCGAGGTGCACCTCGTAGACGCTGATGGGGGCGTCCACCGCGTTGATCGCGGCGCGCCGGTCGACCCACTCCCGGTCACGCCACTCGTGCCGCCCGAGACGCCGGACGACCGAGCCGGTCGCGGGCGGGTGCTCGCTGCCGAAGCCGACGGGGTCGGCCTTCTGCGGCAGTCGCCGCCCCTGCTCGCCGAGGAGGTCGTACTTGTAGACCGTCCCCTCGTCGAGGCCGGGGAGGAAGAGCTCCCAGACCCCCGTCGCGCCCCGGGGGCGCATCGGGTGGACCGTGGGGTTCCAGGCGTTGAAGTCGCCGACGACGGAGACGCGTTCGGCGTTCGGCGCCCACACCGCGAAGTGCACGCCCTCGACCCCCTCGTGCGAGATCCGGTGGGCCCCGAGCGCCTCCCAGAGGCGGCGGTGCCGCCCCTCGCCGATCAGGTGCTCGTCGACCTCTCCGAGCACGGGGCCGAAGCGGTACGGGTCCTCGCGCTCCTCCGTGACGCCGCCGGGCCACCGGATGCGCAGGCGGTAGTAGGCGAGCGCCGGCCCCGTGAAGATCCCGTCACCGCCCGGGAACGGGGCGAGCTCGGCCTCGTCGGTGTCGTTGACGGCCCAGACGCGCTCGGCCCCCGGCAGGCGGACGACGAGGCGCGTCCCGTCGTCGGATGGCCCGAGAGCGGCGAAGGGGTCGGGGTGCGCTCCGGCGGCGAGCTGCTCGGCCTCGGCCGCGCTGATGACCGACCACTCTGCATACTCGTCTGCCATGTCGACTCCCTCGTCCGGCACCTTGCTCTTATCCAACCACGAATTCGAAGGGCCGATGACCACCGGAGACCGGGCGCGCCGGCGGATCAGAGCGCGGGGGCGATGTCCCAGATCTCGCTCATGTACTCGCGGATCGACCGGTCGGAGCTGAAGTAGCCCATCCGCGCGACGTTGAGGATCGCCATGCGCTGCCAGTGCTGCGGATCGCGGTACGCCCGCTCGACCTCGCCCTGGGCCGCGTCGTACGCGTCGAAGTCGGAGGCCACGAGGAACCAGTCGCTGTTCCACATCAGGTCGAGCAGTCCGCCGTAGCGGTGCGTCTCATCGGGGCTGAACGTGCCCTCCGCGATCGCCTGCAGCACATCCTGCAGCGGCTGGCTCCGCTCGATCGCCGCTCGGGCGTGGTCCGGCTCCGCTCGGCGCGCCGCGACCTCGTCGGCGGTCAGACCGAAGAGGAAGAAGTTCTCCGGCCCGACCTGCTCGCGGATCTCGATGTTCGCACCGTCGAGCGTGCCGATGGTGAGCGCGCCGTTGAGCGCGAACTTCATGTTGCCCGTTCCCGAGGCCTCCATGCCGGCGGTCGAGATCTGCTCCGACAGGTCGGCGGCCGGGATGAGCTTCTCGGCCATCGAGACGCCGTAGTTCGGCGGGTAGACCACGCGCAGCAGGTCGCGGGTCTCGGGATCGTTGTTGACGACCTGGCCGACGTCGTTGATGAGCCGGATGATGTCCTTCGCCGTGTGATAGCTCGGCGCCGCCTTGCCCCCGAAGATCTTCACCCTCGGCACCCACCCGGCGCCCGGATCCCGCTTGATCCGCTGCCAGTGGGCGATGGTCCAGAGGATGTTCAGCAGCTGGCGCTTGTACTCGTGGAGACGCTTCACCTGCGCGTCGAAGAGCGCGTTCGTCGGCAGCTCGATGCCGTGCTCGTCGGCGAGCCAGCCGGCGAAGCCCTCCTTCGCCAGGTGCTTCGTCCGGCCGAACGCCGCCTGGAAGGCCGGATCGTCGGCGTGCTGCTCGAGGCCGCGCAGCCGCTCGAGGTCGGTCTCCCAGCCCTCGCCGATCGTGTCGGTGATCAGTCGAGAGAGGTGGGGATTGGCCAGCCTCAGCCAGCGCCTGGGCGTGATGCCGTTCGTGATGTTGACGATCCGGTCCGGGTGCAGCTCGTCGTGCACCGGGAACAGGTCCTTCCTGACCAGCTCCGAGTGCAGGGCCGACACGCCGTTGACCCGGTGGCTGGTGGCGAACGCCAGATCGCCCATGTTGACCTGGTCGCCGCCGATGAGCCGCACGGGGTCGGGACGGGATCCCTGCAGCTCGACGAACTGGGTGTCGAGCCTCTCGATGATCTGGAGGTGGCGCGGCAGCACCTTGCGCATGAGATCGACCGTCCACCGCTCCAGCGCCTCCGGCAGCAGGGTGTGGTTCGTGTAGCCCAGCACACGCGTGGCGACGTCGACGGCGGCGTCGAAGCCGAATCCGTGCTCGTCGACGAGCAGGCGGATGAGCTCCGGCCCGGCGATCGCCGGGTGCGTGTCGTTCATCTGGATCGCGACGTACTCGGGCAGCCGGGTCAGATCGTCGTGCGCGGCGAGGTAGCGGCGGAGGATGTCCTGCACCGAGGCGGAGGTCAGGAAGTACTCCTGGGAGAGTCGCAGCTCCTTGCCGCCCTCGGTGGTGTCGTTGGGGTAGAGCACGCGACTGAGGCTCCGGGCCAGCGCCTCCGGCTCGGAGGCCGCGGCGAACTCGCCCGAGTTGAAGCGGGCCAGGTCGAAGAGGTCGGCGTTCGGCATCGCCGCCCAGAGGCGCAGCGTGTTCGCCCAGCGCCCGCCGTAGCCCACGACCGGCGTGTCGTGCGCCGCGGCGAGCACCCGGGAGCGGGGGCGCCACAGCTGATGGCCGTCCTCCTCCGCCACCTCGCCGCCGAATCCGACCTGGTACGCCGACTCGGGCCGGGTGAAGTCCCAGGGGGTCCCCTCGGCCAGCCAGTTCTCAGGGGTCTCGATCTGGCGGCCGTGCTCGAAGCGCTGCTCGAAGAGGCCGTGCTCGTAGCGCAGCCCGTAGCCGTAGGCGGGGCAGCCGACGGTGGCCATGGACTCCAGGTAGCAGGCGGCCAGCCGGCCGAGGCCGCCGTTGCCGAGCGCCGCGTCGGGCTCGTCCTCCGCGATGTCGGCGAAGCTCAGGCCGAAGCCGTCCAGCACCTCGACCACGACGTCGCGCAGCCCGAGGTTGATGGCGAGATCCTCGAGCAGGCGGCCGATGAGGAACTCCATCGACAGGTAGTAGACGCGTTTGCGATCCTCCGCCCAGGTGCGTCGCGTCGAGGCGAACCACGGGTTGACCGCGCGGTCGCGGATCGCGTGCGACAGCGCCATGCGCCAGTCGAACTTCGAGGCGTGCTCCGGGCTCTTGCCGACGGTGTACTGCAGGTGGTGCAGGAGGGACCACCGGAAGTGCTCCGGCGTCGGCTCGGGCAGTGACAGGTCGTCGCTGCGAATGCCTGGGACTGCGAAGCTCTCGGACATGGGTCTCCCGCGGGTGTGAGGTGGGACTCGTTTCCGGCGCGCACCTCGTCGTCCGCGCCGCGGATCCCATCCTATGGGTCGCCTGAGTCTCGGTTGACGCCGAGCGGGCCGCGGTAGAGTGGCCCGCATGTTCGTCAAGATCTGCGGTCTCACCGCACCCGAGACGGCGGAGACCGCCGTCGGGCTCGGCGCGGACGCGATCGGCATGGTGATGAGTCGCACGAGCGTGCGCCGGATCGACCCCGGCACCGTCGCGTCGATCGTCGAGGCGGTGGGGGACCGCGCCGAGAAGGTGCTCGTGGTGCACGACGTCCCGGCCCGCGAGGCCGCGCTCGCCGCCGCGCGCCTCGGCGTCGACGTGCTGCAGATGCACGGCCCCTACGGGCGCGAGGACTTCGCCGAGGCGCGCAAGGCGTTCCCGCGGATCTGGCGGGCGACCTCTCTCGCGAGGGACCCCGAGGTGCGCGCGGGGGACTGGGGCGAGGAGCTCCTGCTGCTCGACGGCGCGCGCGCCGGCTCCGGCGAGCGGTGGGACATCACGGGGCTGCGGGGGCTCGAGCTGGGCGAGCGGTGGCTGCTCGCCGGCGGCCTGGACCCCGACAACGTGGCCGAGGCGATCGCGACGGTCCGCCCGTGGGGCGTCGACGTGTCGAGCGGCGTCGAGTCGGCCCCCGGAGTGAAGTCGGTCGAGCTGATCGAGCGCTTCATCGCGAACGCCAGGGCGGCGTAGACCCGACCTCCTCGGCGGGCGGCGGCTGCCCTGCGCCCGTCCCGTCTGCGCAGAGCATCGGCGCGTCGGGCATCAGCGCATCGGCGCATCAGGGCATCAGGGCGGCGATCGCCGCGCGCACCGCGGACTGCGCGCGGGCCGCGTCGATCTGCCCCGTGAGCCAGCGCCCCGAGAGCCCCTCGACCAGCGCGGTCAGCATGAGGGCGCCGGCCTCGGCGTCGCCCTCCGGATCGGCCTCCGCGAGCAGCTCCCGCGCCCGGCGCTGCCAGTCGGCGGTCGATCGGCTGACGGCCGCGGCGCGCTCCGCGTCGAACACGGCGGCGGAGCGCAGCTCGTTCCAGGTCGTGGACCCCTCGCGGATCCCCGGCTCCTCGCCGAACTCGGAGCAGAGGAGCGCGGCGAGCCGTTCCGCGGGCGTCCGGGCGTCAGGCTGCACCTCGGCGCGACGGGCGGCGCTCGCGTTCACCTCGTCGAGCGCGGCCTGCAGCAGGCCGTCGCGATCGCCGAAGTGATAGGCGAGCAGGCCGATGGACACCCCGGCTTCACGGGCGACCTCGCTCATCCGGAATCCGGCGAGACCGGAGCTGGCGATGATCCGGGCGCACGCCGCGAGGATCCGCTCCCGGCCGTCCTCCGCCATGTCCGCCCCTCTCCCCGTGGCGCCGCACTTGACAGCGAGCGGCGCAGAACTGAAACTATTTTCAGGATACCGCGCCGAAGAGGAACGAGGAAGCGCATGGGCGAGGCGAAGTTCACCCTCATCGAGGCGGGCATCGAGGACGTGCTCGAGGCGATGCGCCGCGGCGAGATCACGAGCACCTGGCTCACGCAGCGCTACCTCGCGCGCATCGAGACCTACGATCGCGGCGCCGACGGGCTGAACTCCGTCGTCGTCGTGAACCCGGGCGCGCTCGACGACGCGGCCGAGTCGGACAGGCGCTGGCGCGCGGGCGAGCCGCGGCCGCTCGAGGGGGTGCCCTTCACGGTGAAGGACTCCTACATGGTGCAGGGCCTCACCGTCGCCTCCGGTTCGCCCGCCTTCGAGCACCTCGTCGCCCAGTGGGACGCGTTCTCGGTCGCGAAGCTGCGCGAGGCCGGCGCCGTGCTCATCGGCAAGACCAACATGCCGCCCATGGCCGACGGCGGCATGCAGCGCGGCATCTACGGGCGGGCCGAGAGCCCCTACAATCGCCGCTACCTGCCCGCGGCCTACGCCTCCGGGTCCTCGAACGGCTCGGGCGTCTCGACCGCGGCGAACCTCGCCGTGTTCGGCATGGGAGAGGAGACCGTCTCCTCGGGGCGCAGCCCGGCCTCCAACAACGGCCTCTGCGCCTACACCCCGAGCTGGGGGATCCTCTCGATCCGCGGCAACTGGCCGCTGTTCCCCGCACGCGACGTCGTCGTTCCGCACACTCGCTCGATGCCCGACCTGCTGCGCCTGCTCGACGTGCTCGTGCAGGACGACCCGGTGACCCGCGGCGACTTCTGGCGCGATCAGCGGGTCGTCGAGCTGCCGACGCCCGGCGAGCACCGCCCCGCCTCGTACCTCGACCTCCGCGACGCCAACGCGCTGCGGGGCAAGCGGTTCGCGGTTCCGCGGATGTACCTGGGGAAGGATCCGAGCTTCCCGATCGACGTGCGCCCCTCGGTGCTCGAGCTCTGGGAGCGGGCGAAGGATCGCATCGAGTCGCTCGGCGCAGAGGTCATCGAGACGGACTTCCCGCTCATCGAGCGCTACGAGGGCGATCGCCCCGGTCAGGAGAACGTGGGCGCGCTCGGCGTGCTGCCCGACGGGTGGATGGACACCGAGTTCAGCCACTTCCTGGCCTACGGCTGGGATGACTTCCTCAGGGCGAACGGAGATCCCGAGGTCCCGACCCTCGCCGAGGTGGACCCCGACGCCATCTTCCCGCAGCCGCCCGGCACCCTGCCGGATCGCTACGAGGAGGTCGAGGACTACGAGAACCGCTACCGCGCGACGGTCGCGATGGCGCGCTCCGGGATCTCCGACCCGCGCGACCGTCCCGACTTCGCCGAGGGCCTCCGCGCCCTGATCCGCCTGCGAGAGGATCTGTTCGAGAGCTGGCTCGCCGAGCGCGGCCTCGACGGCGTCGTGTTCCCCGCGAACGCCGACGTGGCCACGGAGGACGCCGAGCGCGAGCCGGCCGCGGCCGATCGCGCGTGGGAGAACGGGGTGTTCTTCTCGAACGGCAACTACGCGCTGCGCCACCTCGGGATCCCGACCGTGACGGTCGCGATGGGCGTGATGAGCGACATCGGCATGCCGGTCGGCCTCACCTTCGCGGGAGCCGGCTACTCGGACCCCGCGCTCCTCGGCTACGCCGCGGCATTCGAGGCCGGCGCCGAGGGCACGATGCGCCGCGCGCCCGGATCGACCCCCGCGCTCCCCGAGGACGCCCCGGCCGGGTCCTGAGCTCCGCAGGCGCTCGACGCCGGCCTGCGCGGAGCCCGGGAGCCTACGCGGCGGGCCCGGGCTCGTCGCCGGCCGCGATCGGGCCGAAGTGCTGCACGCTGAGCGCGAGCCTGCGCAGCAGCGTCGCGAGCCGCTCGCGCTCCGCGCGGGGAACGCCGCCGAGCAGCAGCTCCTCGGCGTCGCTCAGGCGTGTCATGGCGGCGTCGACGAGCGTCTGACCCTGCGCCGTCATCTCCACGAGCACGCCGCGGCCGTCGTTGGGGTCGGTCAGCCTGCGCACGAGGCCCCGCTGCGCCATGCGGTCGATGCGGTTCGTCATCGTGCCGCTCGAGACCATCGTCTGCTGCACCAGGATCTTGGGACTCTGCCGGAACGGCGCCCCGCCGCGGCGGAGCACCGCCAGCACGTCGAACTCCCAGGACGCGAGCCCGGAGCGCTCGAACGCCTGCGCCCTGGCCCGGTCGAGCGCCTTCGTGATCCGCGTCATCCGCGAGAAGACGGCGAGCGGCGCGAGATCGAGATCGGGTCGGGCCGCGGACCAGTCGGCGAGAATCCGGTCCACCTCATCCTGCTGCTTCATGCTCCCATTATCGGGCCCGAGCGGGGAGAACACCCGCAATGATCGTCGCCGGAACCGCGTTCGGGCGGGGCGGGGACGGGGACGAGGGGTCTCTCGGGGAGCGCCGTTCCCCGGTGCCCCGGAGGCCGCGGACGGTGTCGGCCGGGTGCCGAACATCTGGCAGACTGTTACGCGTGCTGAAGGGCACGATCCGCCTTGGTGTAATGGCAGCACGGCAGCCTTTGGAGCTGTTAGGTCTAGGTTCGAATCCTAGGGGCGGAGCTGTTCCGCGAGGCGACGCTTCGCGGAGCAGCTCCGCAGTGCGCTCTCGCGGGTGCGAACAGCGAAGTGCAGCCTCTCCACGGATCGGGAGCGGCTCGCTACCGGAAGGAATACACATGGCAGAGAGATCCTTGGCGGTCGTCATTCTCGCAGCGGGCCAGGGAACGCGGATGAAGTCCTCGCTCCCCAAGGTGCTGCACCGGATCGGCGGGCGCTCGCTGATCGCCCACGTGCTCGACACCGCGGCGGGCCTGCATCCCGACCGCGTCGTCGCGGTCGTCCGGCACGAGCGCGAGCGGGTGTCGGGCGCGATCCTCGATCACGCCCCCGACACGGTGATCGTCGACCAGGACGCGGTGCCCGGCACCGGGCGCGCGGTCGAGCAGGCGCTCGAGGCGCTGCCGGCCGACTTCGACGGCTCGGTCGTCGTGCTCTCGGGCGACGTGCCCCTCATCGACTCGGCCACGCTCGACCGTCTCGTCCGCGGGCATCTCGAGGGCGCCCGCGCCATGACGCTGCTCTCGGCGATCTTCGAGAACCCGACGGGTCTCGGCCGCATCCTCCGCGACGGCTCGGGATCCGTGACGGGCATCGTCGAGGAGAAGGACGCCGACGAGGCGCAGCGCCGGATCACCGAGATCAACGGCGGCATCTACGTCTTCGCCCGACGGGCCCTGGAGCAGGCGCTCTCGCAGATCGGCACCGACAACGCGCAGGGGGAGAAGTACCTCACGGACGCGGCCACCCGCATCCTCGCCGCGGGGGGCGCCGTCGAGGCCGTCGCCACCGACGACCCCTGGCTGATCGCGGGCGTCAACGACCGCGCCCAGCTCTCCGACGCCGGCCGCGAGCTCAACCGACGCATCGTGCGCGCGCATCAGCGGGCGGGCGTCACCATCCAGGATCCCGCGACCACCTGGATCGACGCCGACGTCGCCATCGAGGCCGACGCCGAGATCCTGTCCGGCACGTTCCTGCACGGGGCGACGAGCATCGCGGCCGGCGCGAAGATCGGCCCCGACACCACCCTCACCGACTGCGAGGTCGGAGAGGGCGCGGAGATCCGGCGCAGCGAAGCGACACTGGCCGTGATCGCGCCGCGCGCGACGGTCGGGCCCTTCTCCTACATCCGACCGGGCACCGAACTCGGGGAGGCCGGCAAGATCGGCGCGTTCGTCGAGACGAAGAACGCGAAGATCGGCGACGGCAGCAAGGTCCCCCACCTCAGCTACGTGGGGGACGCCACCATCGGCGTCGACACGAACATCGGCGCGGGTACGATCTTCGCGAACTACGACGGCGTGCGGAAGCACCAGGTCGTCGTCGGCGACGCGGTGCGGATCGGGTCGAAGAACGTGCTGATCGCCCCGGTTACCATTGAAGACGGCGTCTACACTGCTGCGGGAACCGTGGTGCGCAAGAACGTCCCCTCGGGGGCGCTCGCGCTCAACGTGGCGCCTCAGCGCAACATCGAAGGCTGGGTTGCCGAGAACCGGCCGGGCACGAACACCGCCCACGCGGCGGAGAAAAGCGGGGACAAGTAAACATGAGCGCGATTGAGACGGCCGGCCAGAAGAAGCTGGTCCTCATCTCCGGGCGGGCACACCCGGAACTCGCGGAGCGCGTCGCGGCGGAACTGGGGGCGGAGCTCGTTCCGACCGACGCGCGCACCTTCGCCAACGGCGAGATCTACGCCCGGTTCGACGAGAGCGTTCGTGGCTGCGACGCCTTCGTCATCCAGTCGCACACCCACCCCATCAACGAGTGGCTGATGGAGCAGCTGATCATGGTCGACGCGCTCAAGCGCGCCTCGGCCAAGCGGATCACCGTCGTCGCCCCCTTCTACCCCTACTCCCGCCAGGACAAGAAGGGGCGCGGACGCGAGCCGATCTCGGCGCGCCTCGTCGCCGACCTCTTCAAGGCCGCCGGCGCCAACCGGATCATGACGATCGACCTGCACGCGGCCCAGATCCAGGGCTTCTTCGACGGCCCCGTCGACCACCTCTTCGCGATGCCGGTGCTGCTCGACCACTTCAGGCGGACGCTGAACCGGGACGACCTCACGGTCGTCTCGCCCGACATGGGCCGGGTGCGCGTCGCCGACATCTGGAGCGACAAGCTCGACGCGCCTCTCGCGATCATCCACAAGCGCCGCGACCCCATGGTGGCGAACCAGGTGTCGGTGCACGAGATCGTGGGCGACGTGAAGGACCGCTGGTGCCTGCTCGTCGACGACATGATCGACACGGGCGGCACGATCTCGAAGGCGGCCGAGGCGCTCAAGGCCGCCGGCGCGAAGGGGGTGACGATCGCCTGCACGCACGCGATCTTCTCCGGGCGCGCGATCGAGCACCTCTCCGCCGATTTCATCGACCAGGTGGTCGTCACCGACACGCTGCCCCTGACCGAGGACAAGCAGTTCGACAAGCTCACCGTGCTGTCGATCGCGCCCCTGCTCGCGCAGGCGATCCACGAGGTCTTCGAGGACGGATCGGTCACCTCCATGTTCGAGGGCGCTGCCTGATAGCGGGACGCGGAGCGTTCCGCCAGGCCGCGGTGCCGCCCACGGCGGCAGCCCACGGAGCGGAGCGCGGGGTGGCGGCGTAACGACCCCAACCCGGCACCGAGGGCAAGGTCCCAGATCCGGGGGCGGCGTAGGAAGAACGCATCAACGGCGAAGGGCCGGAACTCCACTGGAGTTCCGGCCCTTCACCGTTGCGCGCGGACCGCTCGGTCAGTCGCCCATCCTGGTCTCGCTGCGGTCGCCGGACCACTCGGTGTGGAAGACGCCCGGACCGTCGACGCGCCGGTAGGTGTGCGCCCCGAAGAAGTCGCGCTGCGCCTGGATGAGGGCGGCGGGAAGGCGGGAGGCGCGCAGGCCGTCGTAGTACGCCAGCGACGAGGCGAACCCGGGGGCGGGCACGCCCGAGGTCGCCGCCGTGGCCACGACGCGGCGCCAGGATGCCTGAGCGCGCCCCGTCGCGTCGGCGAAGAACGGCGCGGTGATGAGCGACACGAGATCGGCGTCGGCGCCGTAGGCCTCCGAGATCCGGCCGAGGAAGCGGGCCCGGATAATGCAGCCGGCGCGCCAGATCTTCGCGACGGCGCCGGAGTCGATCTTCCAGCCGTACTGCCTCGCCGCCGCCCGGATCACGTCGAAGCCCTGCGAGTAGGCCACGATCTTCGAGGCGTAGAGCGCCTGGCGCACGTCTTCCACGAAGGCGTCGCGGTCCTCGAGGTCGATCTTCGCGCTCGGGCCCTCGAGGCGGGCGCCGGCGAGCCGCTGCTCGGGGTGCGAGGAGAGCCCGCGGGCGAACACGGCCTCGGCGATGCCGCTGATGGGGGTGCCGAGGCCGAGCGCGGCCTGCACGGTCCAGTTGCCGGTGCCCTTCTGGCCGGCCTGGTCGAGCACGATGTCGACGAAGGGGCGGCCGGTGCGCTCGTCGACGTGGCGCAGCACCTCGGCCGTGATCTCGATGAGGTAGCTCTCGAGCTCGCCCTCGTTCCACTTCGCGAACACGTCGGCGATCTCCTCGGGGGAGAGGTCGGCGACCCGGCGCAGCAGGTCGTAGCTCTCGGCGATGAGCTGCATGTCGGCGTACTCGATGCCGTTGTGCACCATCTTGACGAAGTGGCCGGCGCCGTCGGTGCCCACGTGCGTGACGCAGGGCTCGCCGTCCTCGGCGCGGGCCGCGATCGACTCGAAGATCGGGCCGACCGTCTCGTAGGACTCGGCGGATCCGCCGGGCATGATGCTCGGTCCGTTGAGCGCGCCCTCCTCGCCGCCGGAGATGCCGGCGCCGACGAAGTGCAGCCCGCGCTGGCGCATGTCGTGCTCGCGGCGGATCGTGTCGGTGTACTGGGCGTTGCCGCCGTCGATGATGATGTCGCCGGGCTCGAAGACCGAGGCGAGATCCTGGATCACCGCGTCGGTGGCCTGGCCGGCCTGCACCATGATGATGGCGGTGCGGGGGCGGCTGAGGCTCGCCGCGAACTCCGCGACGTCCTCGGCGGGGACGAAACCGGCCTCGGGATGGGCCTCGACGAGGGCGCGGGTGCGCTCGGGGGAGCGGTTGAACACGGCGACGCGGTTGCCCTCGCGGCTCGCCAGGTTGCGGGCCAGGTTGGCGCCCATGACCGCTAGGCCGACCACGCCTACATTCGCTGAGGGTGTGGTTGTCATCTCGCGTGGCTCCTTCCGCGGCATGCGTTGACGGTGCATGCGCCGTACGGGTGAAAACAGATCGTCCATCGTGATGCGTGAACTGTCTCAGCTTATCCTCCTCCGCGCCTCCACGCCGGAACGATGCGCGAGGATCCGCGACGGCGTTCCGATCCGCGCTGGTGCTCCGATCCGCGCTGGTGCTCCGAGGCGCGGCGGTCATGTAAGATGGGTGGCTGTACTTCGGCGAGGGATGCGCGAGCATCCGTGATCGACGCGGACGGACTCCCATAGCGGGCCATCTTGCTGCGCGAATTCGGCGAGACACTACCAATCCCGGCGGGCGAGACCCGCCCCGTTTGGGCGAGAGCCCGCAAGGAGAAGAACACGATGAGCGAGACCAACTCCCTGGTCGCCACCGTCCGCGAGAGCTTCGGCAAGGGCGCCGCGCGCAAGCTGCGCGCCGCCGGCAGCACCCCCGCCGTGGTGTACGGCCACGGCACCGACCCCGTGCACATCGCGGTCGAGACCCACCCGCTGAGCCTGATCGTCCGCCACGCCAACGCGCTGATCGAGCTCGACATCGCCGGCAAGCCGCAGCTCGTGCTGGTGAAGGACGTCCAGCGCGATCCGGTGCGCCAGATCATCGAGCACGTCGACCTGGTCGTCGTCAAGAAGGGCGAGGCGGTCGAGGTCGAGGTGCCGCTGCACATCGTCGGCACCCCGTTCTCGGGCACCAACGCGCTGCAGGAGCTGAACACCCTCCGCCTGAACGTTCCGGCCACCAGCATCCCCGAGACGGTCGAGATCGACGTCGAGGGCCTGGAGGAGGGCACCCAGATCCTCGCCGGCGCCATCGCGCTGCCCTCGGGAGCGACGCTGCTCGACGATCCCGAGCAGCTCGTCGTCCACATCGTCGTGCCCCGCGGTGCGGCAGGCGACGAGGACGAGGCCGCGGAGACCGCCGAGGCGGCCGAGTAGCGTTCTTCTCACGGGCCCGTCGAGTTCACAGCGAATTCGGCGGGCCCGCTGTGTTTCGGCGACGGGGTGGGGGTGGAAGCGGTGTTCGGGATCGGACGCAAGCGACGGGAGAGTGAGGACGGCGTGTCGAACGACGGCTGGCTCATCGTGGGCCTCGGCAATCCGGGGGCGAAGTACGAGGCGACCCGGCACAACGTCGGCCAGATGGTCGCCGACGTGCTCGCGGACCGCGTCGGCGGCCGCTTCGGGTCGCACCGGGCGAACGCGCGGGTGGCCGAGGGGCGCACCGCGCCCGGCGGTCCGAAGCTCATCGTCGCGAAGCCGAACAGCTTCATGAACACCTCGGGCGGCCCCGTGTCGGGGCTCGCCCAGTACTTCGGCATCCCGCCCGAGCGGATCGTCGTGATCCACGACGAGCTCGACCTCCCCTTCGACTCGATCAAGCTGAAGATCGGCGGGGGGCACGGCGGCCACAACGGCCTGCGCGACATCGCGAAGGCGCTGGGCACCCCCGAGTTCCTGCGGGTGCGGGTCGGCATCGGCCGCCCTCCGGGGCGTCAGGATCCCGCCGACTACGTGCTGCGGCCCTTCGCGTCCTCCGAGCGTGACGCGGTCGCGGTGCTGATCGAGGACGCGGCCGACGCCGTCGAGCTCCTCGTCGAGCGGGGCCTGCTCGACGCTCAGCAGCGCTACCACGGGAGGGCCGCCCAGTGAGCCTCGCCGGAATCGACCTCCTGCTCGAGCGCTCCGAGTCGTTCTCGCGGGCCCTCGACGCCAGCGGGATCGACGCGGAGTTCGCCGTCCCGGAGGGGCTGCGGGCGCCGCTGATCGCCGGGCTGATCCGCAGGCGCCGCGAGGCGGGGGACACCGGTGCGCTGCTCGTGATCGCCGCGACCAGCCGCGAGGCCGACGCCCTGCGGAGCGCGCTCGGCTCCCTGGTGCCCGACGCGGTGACGACCGAGTTCCCGGCGTGGGAGACGCTGCCCCACGAGCGGCTCAGCCCGAGCGCCGAGACGGTGGGCCGCCGAGCGGAGGCGCTGCGCCTGCTGCGCGAGCACGACGGATCCGTTCCGCTGATCGTCGTCGCGTCGGTGCGCGCCGCGCTGCAGCCCGTTTCGCCGCACGCCGTGAACGCCCGACCGATCCTGCTGCGCGCGGGCGAGCGCTCCGACGGCCTGGACGCGGTCGCCCGGGGCCTCGTGGAGCTGGCGTACACGCGCGTGGACATGGTGACGCGCCGCGGCGAGTTCGCCGTGCGGGGCGGGATCCTCGACGTGTTCCCGCCCACCGCGGAGCAGGCGGTGCGCGTCGACTTCTTCGGCGACGAGGTCGACCAGATCCGGCGCTTCGCCGTGTCGGATCAGCGGAGCGCCGGCGACCCGCTGCCCGGGCTCGAGCTCTGGCCCGCCCGCGAGCTGCTGCTGACCGACGAGGTGCGGGAGCGGGCGATCGACCTGCTGCCGCGCTTCCCGGCGTTGAGCACGCTGCTCGAGAAGATCGGCGAGGGCATCGCGGTCGAGGGCATGGAGAGCCTGCTGCCGCAGCTCGTGCCCGGGCTGCGGCCCCTCACCGCCCTGCTCCCCGCGGGCGGGGCGGTCGTGGTCGCCTCGCCCGAGCGCGTCGCCGGCCGGGCCGTGAGCCTCGCCGAGACGAACCGGGAGTTCCTCGAGGCCGCCTGGCACGCCGCGACGGCGGGCGCCGACGCGCCCGTGCCGACCGACGACAGCGGCATGCTGACGGTGGCCGAGCTGCGCGCGGGCGCGGCGGGCCGACCCTGGTGGACCGTCTCGGTGTTCGTCCCGGGCGAGGATCCCGGGGAGCCCGCGCCGAGCGGGGACGCGGACGGAGACCGCTCCCTCGGGAGCACCGGCGACCGGACCGCCGACGCGGCCGCGACCGCCTACGCGGCCGCGACCGCGATCACGGTGCACGGCGCGGCCGTCGCGCGCCCGGCGCCGGGCACGGAGCCGACCGGCGCCGCGATCCGGCACCTGCGCGACCGTCTGGCCGAGGGCTGGCGCGCGGTCGTCACCGCGCAGGGCGTCGGGCTCGTCGAGCGTGCTCGCGACGTGCTCGCGGAGGCCGGCGTCGCCGCCCGCATCGTCGACGAGCTGCCCCCGGAACTCGAGAGCGGGGTCGTGCACCTCGTCACCGGAACCGCGTGGACGGGCTTCGAGAGCGCGGAGGCGCGCCTGATCCTCGAGAGCGAAGCCGAGTTCTTCGGCCGCTCGATCGGCAGCCGCAACGCGAGCGGGCAGAAGCTCGCCAAGCGCCGCGGCAAGAACGTCGTCGACCCGCTGAAGCTCGTCGAGGGCGATTACGTCGTGCACGAGACGCACGGCATCGGCCGCTTCGTCGAGCTCACCCAGCGCATGGTGCCGACGGGCCCCGCGACCGGGCCGGGCGGGGGCAAGAGCAAGACGATGCGCGAGTACCTGGTGCTCGAGTACGCGTCCTCGAAGCGGGGCATGCCGAAGGACAAGCTCTACGTGCCGACGGATCAGCTCGACCAGCTGTCGCGCTACGTGGGCGGCGAGGCGCCGGCGCTGTCGAAGATGGGCGGCAGCGACTGGGCGAACGCGAAGAAGAAGGCCCGCAAGGCCGTGCGCGACATCGCCGTCGAACTCGTGAAGCTCTACTCGGCGCGCGTCTCGTCGAAGGGCTTCGCCTTCTCGCCGGACACGCCCTGGCAGCACGAGCTCGAGGAGGCCTTCCCCTACGCCGAGACGGTCGACCAGCTCACCACGATCGACGAGGTGAAGCGCGACATGGAGCGGCCGATCCCGATGGACCGCCTCATCTCGGGCGACGTCGGCTTCGGCAAGACCGAGATCGCGGTGCGCGCGGCGTTCAAGGCGGTGCAGGACGGCAAGCAGGTCGCGATGCTGGTGCCGACGACGCTGCTCGTCAACCAGCACTACGAGACCTTCCAGGATCGCTTCGCGGGCTTCCCCGTGCGCCTGCGGCCGCTCAGCCGCTTCCAGAGCGATGCGGAGGCGAAGGACACGATCGACGGCCTCGCCGCGGGCACGGTCGACGTGGTCATCGGCACGCACCGCCTGCTGTCCGAGAAGATCAACTACAAGGATCTCGGCCTGCTCATCATCGACGAGGAGCAGCGCTTCGGCGTCGAGCACAAGGACGCGCTGAAGAAGCTGAAGACGAACGTCGACATCCTCGCCATGAGCGCGACGCCGATCCCGCGAACGCTCGAGATGGCGGTGACGGGCATCCGCGAGATGTCGACCCTCGCCACCGCACCCGAGGACCGGCATCCGATCCTCACCTTCGTCGGGGCCCGTAGCGACAAGCAGATCGCGGCCGCGATCCGCCGGGAGATGCTGCGCGAGGGCCAGGTGTTCTTCGTGCACAACCGCGTGTCGTCGATCACCAGGGTCGCGGCGCAGCTCGCCGAGCTCGTGCCGGAGGCGCGCATCGCGGTGGCGCACGGCAAGCTCTCCGAGTCGCAGCTCGAGCAGGTCGTCGTCGACTTCTGGGAGCGCAGGTTCGACGTGCTCGTCTCGACCACGATCATCGAGACCGGCCTCGACATCGCGAACGCGAACACGATCATCATCGACAACGCCGACAAGTACGGGCTCAGCCAGCTGCACCAGCTGCGCGGCCGGGTCGGGCGCAGCCGCGAGCGCGCGTACGCCTACTTCCTGTACGACCCGGACCGCCCGCTCACCGAGCACGCCCACGAGCGGCTGGAGACGCTGGCGACGAACAACGAGCTGGGGTCGGGCATGCAGGTGGCCCTCAAGGACCTCGAGCTGCGCGGGGCGGGCAATCTGCTCGGCGGCGAGCAGTCCGGGCACATCGCCGGCGTCGGCTTCGACCTCTACCTGCGGATGATCGGCGAGGCCGTCTCGACCTTCAAGGGGGAGGAGACGCCGGGGACCTCCGAGCTGGTGCTCGAACTGCCCGTCGACGCGCACATCCCCGAGGAGTACGTGGAGAGCGAGCGGCTGCGACTCGAGGCCTACCAGAAGTTCTCGGCCGCCTCCCACCCCCAGGCGCCGGAGGACCATGTCGCGCTGGTGCTCGAGGAGCTCATGGACCGGTACGGGGAGCCGCCGGTCGAGGTGCGGCGGCTCGCGGCGGTGTCGGCGCTGCGCCGGCGCGCCGCGAGGCTGGGGCTCGCCAAGGTCGTCGCCGCGGGAGCCGCCCTGCGCCTGGAGCCCGTCGAGCTGTCGGGCTCGCGCAGGATGCGCATGAACCGCATGTACCCGGGCGCCCGCTTCACCGAGTCGACCGGGGTGCTGCAGGTGCCGCTGCCCGGTGCGGTGGAGAAGGGGGCGGGATCCCGCAGCCCGCTCGCCGGGGTCGGCGCGCGGCGGGGAGCCGACGCGGCGGCCGACGGCGACGTCGTGGCCTGGGCCGGGCGTGTGCTCGCCACGCTGCTGGAGGAGGAGCCGGCGGCTCAGGGCGGGGAGTGAGGCCGGGGACGGGCGGCTCCGCCGCGTCCCGACCGGCGCTCCGCCTCGAACGCCTCCGGCCCGGCGACTGCTGAGCCGCCGGGCCGGAGAACGGCCCCCGAGGGGACGCGGATCCCGAGAGGATCCCGAGTGCGGGGACTAGCCCGCGTTGCAGAGCTCCTGCATCTCCTTGCCGGCCTCCGTCATGGAGGTCGCCCGCTCCTGCATGTCGGTGGAGAGCTGCTGGGCCTCGGCCTGGAAGGCCTCGATCTCGGCCATCGCGTTGGGGTCGCTGTAGTCGATGTTGCTCATGTCGGGGATCTCGAAGCCCGAGATGATCTCGACGAAGCCCTGGTACTCGGTCGCGAACTTGTCGAGCGCCGCCGAGACCTCCTCGTTGGTGACCTCCTCCTGCGCCTTCTCGAGGCCGGCGGTGACGGGCTCGAAGGCGGCGGCGAAGTCGACCTCGCCACCCTCCTCGGTCATCGACTGCATCAGCTCGTTGGCGTTGGCCTGCGCCTCGCTGGTGACGTCGTTCATCGCGTCGTCGGCGATCTTGCAGGCCTCGGCGACGCTCTGCCCGCCGGAGCACGCGGTCATCCCGAGCGCCAGCGTGACGGTCGCGAGCAGGCCGCCGACGCGGACCAGTGCCTTCTTTTCCATGAGTGTTCCCCTTGCGTGAAGTGTGAGGCGCGCGACATCCGTCGAGGAAGCGGCGCCGGCCGTGCGGCCTCAGGCAGTCTAATCGGCCGAACCGACGCTCGCGAACTCTCCAGCCGCCCGACGATAGGCTGAAATCATGGATGCGGCCAGCGACGAAGCAGCGGACGGATCGGCGACCGTGCGGGAGCCCATGGATCGCCTGCGCGAGACCGTGCGGCGGCTGGTATCGCCCGGCGGGTGCGCGTGGCACGAGGAGCAGACGCACGAGAGCCTCACCCCCTTCCTCGTCGAGGAGGCCGCCGAGTTCATCGACGCCGTGGAGCGGGGACTGCCCGCCGAGGAGGTGCGGGGCGAGCTGGGCGACGTGCTCTACCAGGTGCTCTTCCACGCCGCGATCGCCGAGCGCGACGGCGAGGGCTACGAGCTCGACGCCGTCGCCGACGCGCTGAACGAGAAGCTGATCGCCCGTCACCCCCACGTCTTCGGCGATCGCGGTCACATGACTGTCGACGAGCTGCACGCGGAGTGGGAGCGACTCAAGGAGGACGCCGCCGGCGAGGAGCGGGGCAGCCGCGGGGTGCTGGACGGGATCCCGCAGGGCATGCCGACGCTCGCCCGCGCCGCGAAGGTGGTCGAGCGGCTCAAGCGGGCCCAGCTGATCAACCCGGACGACGCGGTCGGGGTCGAGGGGGATCCGCTGGCGGGCTCGTTCGGACCTGACGCCCGGCGCATCGCGGAGGTCGGGATCGGCGACGCGATCCTGAACCTCGTGACCCGGGCGAACGCGGCCGGGGTCGATCCGGATCGCGCCCTGCGCGGCGCGGTGGACCGGCTCGCGGCGCGGGTGACGCACTCCTCCGGGGAGTGACGAGCCGGGCCTAGGGGATCAGGCCGGCGCGACGCGCCGCCGACACCGCGGCGTGGCGGGAGGGGGCCTCGAGCTTCGTCATCGCGGTCTTCAGGTAGCTCTTGACCGTGCTCTCGGTGAGACCCAGGAGGGCGCCGATGCGCGCGTTCGTGCTGCCGAGGGCCGCGCAGGAGAGCACGTCCACCTCGCGGGGCGAGAGGCGCACCTCCGGCGCCTCCCGCACCTCCCGCGCCTCGGGCGAGCCCGCGCGGCCGAGCTGCGCGAGCCGCCGCTCGACCGCGGAGAGCCGCCCCCGCAGCTCGGGGTCGGCGACCCCGGAGGCGATGCTGCGCAGCTCGGCGTAGCTCTCGCGCAGCTCCTCCAGCGCACCCGCCGGGATGGCGCTCGGCGCGCTCTCGGCGAGCAGCGACGCCGTGCGGCGGGAGACCTCGTCGCGCACCCGCAGCTCCCGCGCAAGCCCGTCGACGATCGCGCAGGCCGGCCCCGAGAGCGCGCCCGCCGGGGCGGTGCGGCCCCGGGCGGCCCCGTAGAGCACGGCCCGCGTCCGCCCGTCGACGATCACGGGGAAGGCAACGAGTGCGACGATGCCCTCGCTGAGCACCTGCCGGTCGTAGTCGTGGGTGATGTGGAGGGAGCGCTCGTAGTCGGAGGTGAGACGCGGCCGGCGCTCGGCGATCGCCCTGCCGCCGAGGCCCCGTCCGGTCCGCACCTCGAGCCCCTCGAGATTCGAGGTGCGGGTGCCCGAGAGCGAGGTGATGGTGGCGACGTCGTGAGATCCGTAGCCGGCGAACACGACGGGGAACCCCGTGGCGCGTCCGAAGTCGGCCACGGCCCGGTCGAGGAGCTGCGGCTCCGTCAGCCTGTCTGATCGCTGCACTGCGATACCAACTTTCGAGGGTATTCGGACGTACCCGCAAATATATATCGTGATGGCGCACCGATCAACGACGGGAGAGGCACGGGTCGACGACGACCTCGTGCGGGGTTCGAAGGAGAACACATGCTCGCAGCGCAGCACCGGCCGACGGGGCCCGGCTACCGATCCGTCCGGGACCGCAGCACGCGGGATCCGGCCTCGTTCTGGCTCGAAGCCGCGGAGAGCGTCGACTGGACGAGACCCCCGGCCACCGCGCTCGAGGAGCGCGGCGAGTCCGAGTGGCGGTGGTTCCCCGACGGAGAGCTGAACGTCAGCCGCAACGCCCTGGACCGGCACGTGGAGGCGGGCCGCGGCGGAAGCCCGCCCTCGTCTACGACTCCGCGATGACCGGGACCCGCGTCTCGCTCACCTACGGCGAGCTCCGCGACCGGGTGGCCCGCTTCGCGGGAGCGCTGCGGGACCGCGGCGTCGGCGTCGGGGACCGGGTGCTCGTGTACCTGCCGATGATCCCCGAGGCGGTGGTCGCGATGCTCGCCTGCGCCAGGATCGGCGCGATCCACTCGGTCGTGTTCGGCGGCTTCGCGTCGAGCGAGCTCGCGGTGCGCATCGCCGACGCGAAGCCGAAGGCGGTCGTCACGGCCTCCGGCGGCCTCGAGCCGGGGCGCGCCGTCGAGTACCTGCCGCTGCTGCGCCGGGCGCTCGACATCGCCGGCGCCGGCTGCGGGGTCGAGTGCGTCGTCGTCGCCGACCGGGCCGCGGTGCCCGGCAGCGCGAGCGACTACGCCGACGACCCCGAGATCGCGTGGCTCGACTGGGCGTTGGTCGAGTCGGCGGCGACCCCCGCCGAGCCGTTGGCGGTGCCCTCCGATCACCCGCTCTACGTGCTCTACACGTCGGGCACGACGGGCAGCCCGAAGGGCGTCGTCCGCGACAGCGGCGGCTACGCCGTCGCACTCAGCTGGGCGATGCGCAGCATCTACGGCATCGGCCCCGGCGACACCATGTTCACCGCCTCCGACGTCGGCTGGGTCGTCGGTCACTCCTTCATCGTCTACGGGCCGCTGCTCGTCGGCGCCACGACCGTGCTCTACGAGGGCAAGCCCGTCGGCACCCCGGATCCGGGTGCGTTCTGGCGGGTCGCCTCCGCCGCCGGGGCGAAGGTGCTCTTCACGGCGCCCACCGCGCTGCGGGCGATCCGGCGGGAGGATCCCGCGCTCGAGCGGTTCGCCGAGCACGATCCGTCGTCCCTGCGCGCGGTGTTCCTCGCGGGGGAGCGGCTCGATCCCGAGACCCAGCGGTGGGCCGGCGACCGCCTCGGCGTCCCCGTGATCGACCACTGGTGGCAGACCGAGACCGGCTGGGCGATCTGCGCCAACCCGCTCGGGATCGAGCGGCTGCCGGTGAAGGCCGGGTCGACGGCCGTGCCGATGCCGGGCTACGACGTCCGCATCCTCGACGCCGCCGGGCGCGAGATCGACGAGCCCGGCCGGGAGGGCAACATCGCGCTGCGCCTGCCGCTGCCGCCCGGCGCGCTGCTCGGGATCTGGGGCAGCCCGCAGCGCTTCGCCGACTCCTACCTCTCCGCCTTCCCCGGCTACTACGCCACCGGAGACGCCGGGCACGTCGACGAGGACGGCTACCTGTTCGTGATGGGGCGCACCGACGACGTGATCAACGTGGCGGGCCACCGCCTCTCCACGGGGTCGCTCGAGGAGGTGCTGACGCTGCACGCGGCCGTGGCGGAGTGCGCGGTCATCGGCGTGCACGACGACCTCAAGGGTCAGCGGGCCGCCGGCTTCGTCACGCTCAAGCACGGCGACGCGGTCGACCGGCAGGCGCTCGCGGCGGAGCTGGTGGCGCTCGTGCGCGAGCACATCGGCCCGGTCGCGGCGTTCAGGGACGTCACGATCGTCGACCGCCTGCCGAAGACCCGCTCGGGCAAGATCCTGCGCAAGACGATGCGGCAGATCGTCGACGGCGAGCCCTACGCGGTGCCGGCCACGATCGAGGATCCCTCGGTCGTCGACGCGTTCGCCGAGGCGCTCGGGGCCACCGTCTCGGCGCCCGCGACCTCCGCGCTCACCGCGATCTCCGGCCGCTGAGCTGGATGCCGGCGCCGGCTCCCGCCCGGCGACCGGGGCCCGCCCCTCGGCCCGTTCGCGCCCCTCGGCCCGTTCGCATTCCCCGGCCGGCGGCTCCCGACCGCCGCCGGCCGACACCGTCCACCCGACCGCATCCCATGAGGCAAGGAGGCCCCATGTCGCACGTCCCCTCCGATCCCGGCCGCAGCGCGCCGGAACCGATCGACTACGAAGCGTTCCAGGCGCGGCCCGAGTTCCAGGAGTACCGGCGCCGGTTCCGCCGCTTCGTGTTCCCGCTCGCCGCGGCGTTCATGATCTGGTTCCTCGGCTTCGTGATCCTCGGCGCCTACGCCCACGACCTCATGGCCCGGCCGCTGCTCGGCATGAACGTCGGCCTCTGGCTCGGCCTCGCCCAGTTCGTCACGACGTTCGGGATCACCATGTGGTACGTCTCGTTCGCGAACAAGCGGCTCGACCCCGCCACCACCGCACTGCGCGCCGAGCTCGAGGACATCGAGCGCGCCGCCGACGATCACGAAGGAGGCGCCCGATGAACGCGCTCACCGTCCTGCGCCTCGAGGAGACCGCGGCGGAGCAGAACCCCGTGCTCAACATCGCCATCTTCCTCGCCTTCGTCGCGGTCACGATGGTGATCGTGATCCGCGCCAGCCGCAACAACAAGAGCGCCGCCGATTTCTACGCCGGGGGCCGCTCCTTCTCCGGCCGTCAGAACGGGCTCGCGATCGCGGGCGACTACCTCTCCGCCGCATCGTTCCTCGGCATCTGCGGCGCGATCGCGATCAGCGGCTACGACGGGTTCCTCTACTCGATCGGGTTCCTCGTGGCCTGGCTCGTCGCTCTGCTGCTCGTCGCCGAGCTCATGCGCAACACCGCGAAGTTCACGATGGCCGACGTGCTCTCCTTCCGCCTCAGGCAGAAGCCCGTGCGCATGGCGGCGGCCTGCACGACGCTCGCCGTGTGCTTCTTCTACCTCCTCGCGCAGATGGCGGGCGCCGGCGGCCTCGTCTCGCTGCTGCTCGGCGTCGACGACAAGCTCGGCCAGTCGGCGGTCATCGCGGTGGTCGGCATCGTCATGATCCTCTACGTGCTCATCGGCGGTATGAAGGGCACGACCTGGGTGCAGATCATCAAGGCCGTGCTGCTCATCGCGGGCGCCGGCGCCATGACGGTGTGGGTGCTCGCGCTCAAGGGCTTCGACTTCGCCGCCGTGCTCGACGCCGCCGTGCACCACCCCGAGAACGCGAACGGCGCGGCGATCCTCGCCCCGGGCCTGCAGTACGGGGCGAACCCCATCGACTTCGTCTCGCTCGCCCTCGCCCTGGTGCTCGGCACCGCCGGGCTGCCGCACGTGCTCATGCGCTTCTACACGGTGCCGACCGCGAAGGAGGCCCGGCGATCGGTGGTGTGGGCGATCTGGCTCATCGGCATCTTCTACCTGTTCACCCTCGTGCTCGGCTACGGCGCGGCCGCGCTCGTCGGCCCCGAGACGATCGCGAACGCGCCGGGCGGCCAGAACTCGGCGGCCCCGCTGCTCGCGGCCTACCTCGGCGGCCCGCTGCTGCTCGGCTTCATCTCGGCCGTCGCGTTCGCCACGATCCTCGCCGTGGTCGCGGGGCTCACGATCACGGCGTCGGCCTCGTTCGCGCACGACATCTACAACAGCGTGATCAAGAGGGGCCAGGCCTCGCCCAGGCAGGAGGTGCGCGTCGCGAAGATCACGACCCTCGTGATCGGCGCCCTCGCCATCCTCGGCGGCATCGGCGTGCAGGGGCAGAACATCGCCTTCCTGGTGGCGCTCGCCTTCGCGGTCGCCGCGTCGGCGAACCTGCCGACGATCCTCTACTCCCTGTTCTGGTCGAGGTTCACGACGCGGGGCGCCGTGTGGTCGATGGCCGGCGGGCTGCTCTCGGCGATCCTGCTGATCGCGTTCTCCCCGGTCGTCTCGGGCGAGGAGACCGCGATGCTCGGCGCCGGGGTCGACTTCGCGATCTTCCCGCTCAAGAACCCGGGGATCGTCTCGATCCCGCTGGGATTCCTGCTCGGGTGGCTGGGCTCGATCACGGATCCCGGCCGCGAGTCGAAGCGGCTCGCGGCCGAGATGGAGGTGCGCGCGCTCACCGGGCACGGGGCGGAGCCGCCGGTGCAGCACTGACACCGGCCGGTCCCTCCGCCCCACACCGTTCGGTCGTCGCGGATGCGCGGTACGCGGGTCGCCCCCGCACATCCGCGACGACCGAAGAGGGGAAGGGGAGACGGAAGGCCGGGCGGGGCGGGGGAGCACCGAAGCGCCCCGTGCTCGTGGAAGAATGGTGAACCATGGCAAGCCCCGTGAACCCGCCGCGCGGAATGCGCGATTTCCTTCCCGCAGACAAGGCCCGCCGCGAGCACGCCCTCGGCGTGATCCGCGAGGTCTACCGCGCCCACGGCTTCGACGAGATCGAGACGCCCGTGGTCGAGGACTACGCGCGCCTGCACGCGGGGCTCGGCGGCGACAACGAGAAGCTGTCCTTCTCGATCCTGAAGCGCGGGATCCGCCCCGAGCAGCTGCGGGGCGCGGTCGAGGCCGGCGATCCCGAGCAGCTCGCCGACCTCGGCCTGCGCTTCGACCTCACGGTGCCGCTCACCCGCTTCTACGCGAGCCACCGGGCCGAGCTGCCGCCCGTGTTCCGCGCGATCCAGATCGCCCCCGTCTGGCGGGCGGAGCGCCCCCAGAAGGGACGCTACCGCCAGTTCGTGCAGGCCGACATCGACATCATCGGCGAGCCCGGGCTGCTCGCCGAGATCGAGCTCATCACGGCGACCTCGCAGGCGCTCGCGGCGCTCGGCCTCGAGGGCTGCGTGATCCGCGTCAACGACCGCCGTATCCTCTTCGGCCTGCTGGCGCACTGCGGCTTCGCTCCGGACCAGCACGACCGGGCGCTGATCACCGTCGACAAGCTCGACAAGATCGGCGCGGCGGGTGTGGTCGACGAGCTGCGCGGGATCGACGAGGCCGCCGCCCTGCGCATGGGCGAGGTGCTCGCCGCGGCGGAGCCCGCCCTCGAGAGCGGGGGCGGCATCCCGCTCACCCGCGAGGCCATCGCGGCCGTGCTGCCCGCCGGCGCCGCGGAGAGCGGGATCGAGAGCCTCGCCGAGCTCGGCTCCGCCCTCGAGGGCGGCCTGCCCGAGGGCGTGACGGTGCGCTTCGACCCGACCCTGGTGCGCGGCATGGGCTATTACACGGGCACGATCTTCGAGGTCGCGCATCCGGGATCCGGCAGCTCGGTGGGCGGCGGGGGCCGGTACGACGGCATGATCGGCCGCTTCCTCGGGCAGGACGTGCCGGCCGTGGGATTCTCGATCGGCTTCGAGCGGGTAGTCGACCTGATCGAGCTGCCCGAGGACGACGGGCCCGACGCGATCGCGCTGGTGTACGACAGGGACGCCGCCTTCGAGGACCTCGCGGCCCTCAAGCGGGAGCTCGTCGCACGGGGTCATCGGGTGCGGCTCGAGAAGCGGCAGAAGAACATGAAGGCCCTGCTGGAGCGCGTCGCCGCGCAGGGCTTCGGCCGCGTCGCCAACGTGCGCGCGGGGGAGCGCGACGCCGACGCCCTCGACCTCAGGGAACTCGCCGCCGTCTGACCCACGCCTGCGCTGGTCAGTAGATGCTGTTATTCCGCCTGGAACGAGCATCTACTGCCGACCCGAGGTGCGATCCACAGCGGAATTCCATTGACGGCGCGACGCGGACGGTGCGACGCTGGCAGCACCGCCGCCGGGGCGGTCCGAACGGAGGAGTTCTCATGGGTACCCAGATCTTCGTGAATTTCGCGACGGACGACCTGGAACGCTCGAAGGCGTTCTACACGGCGCTCGGATGCGAGATCAATCCGCTCTTCACCGACGAGAACGCGGCCTGCATCGTCTGGGACGAGCAGGTCTACTTCATGGTGCTCACCCGCGAGTACTTCGCCACGTTCACTGACAAGAAGATCGCCGACTCCCGCGCCACGGCGCAGGTGCTCGTCGCCCTCTCCCGGGAATCGCGGGAGGACGTCGATCGCACGCTCGAGGCGGGCGTGCGGGCGGGCGGCGCCGAGCCGCGCCCGGCGCAGGACCTCGGCTTCATGTACTCGCGCGACCTCGAGGATCCCGATGGGAACATCCTCGAGTTCCTCTACATGGATCCTGCCGCGGCGGAGCAGGGACCGGCGGCGTTCACGTCGGAGGAGTCCCCGGGCTCCTGAACGCCCCCGACCGCGACGCGTCGGCGTGCGCCGCTAGACTGGAGACCGGTGCGGAGAGCCCTCCGTCCCGACAGACGTTCTGGCTTACGCAAGGAGTGCATGGTGGCATTTATCGACGCGGTGATCGCCCGCGAGATCCTCGATTCGCGCGGCAACCCGACCGTTGAGGTCGAGGTCGGCCTGACCGACGACTCCGTCGGCCGCGCCGCGGTCCCGTCGGGCGCATCGACCGGCGCGTTCGAGGCGTACGAGCTGCGCGACGGCGACCGGGGCCGCTACCTGGGCAAGGGCGTCACCAAGGCCGTCGACGCGGTGTTCGACGAGCTGGCCCCGGCCGTCGAGGGCTTCGCCGCGGACGACCAGCGCCTCGTCGATCAGGCCCTCATCGAGGCCGACGGCAGCGACAACAAGCAGAAGCTCGGGGCCAACGCGATCCTCGGCGTCAGCCTTGCGGTGGCGCACGCGGCCGCATCCTCGTCCGGGCTTCCCCTCTACCGCTACCTCGGCGGTCCGAACGCGTCGACGCTGCCCGTGCCGCTCATGAACATCATCAACGGCGGGGCGCACGCCGATACCGGCGTCGACATCCAGGAGTTCATGGCGGTGCCGCTCGGTGCGGAGACCTTCTCGGAGGGTCTGCGCTGGGGCGTCGAGGTGTACCACGCCCTCAAGGCGCTGCTGAAGGAGAAGGGGCTCTCGACGGGGCTCGGCGACGAGGGCGGCTTCGCCCCCGATCTGCCGCACAACTCGGCCGCGCTCGACCTCATCGTCGAGGCGATCGAACGCGCGGGCCTCGAGCCCGGCCGCGATGTCGCCGTCGCGCTCGACGTCGCGTCGACGGAGTTCTTCGAGAACGGCGTCTACCGCTTCGAGGGGCAGGATCGCAGCGCCGCCGAGATGACCGCGTACTACGCCGACCTGCTCGACCGCTACCCGCTGGTCTCGATCGAGGATCCCCTCGCGGAGGACGACTGGGAGGGGTGGCAGCAGCTGACCGCCGAGCTCGGCGACCGCGTGCAGCTGGTCGGCGACGACCTGTTCGTCACGAACCCCGCCCGCCTCGCCGACGGCATCGCGAAGGGCGCGGGCAACTCGCTCCTCGTGAAGGTGAACCAGATCGGTACGCTCACCGAGACCCTCGACGCCGTGCAGCTGGCGCAGCGATCGGGCTACACGGCGATCCTCTCGCACCGCTCGGGCGAGACCGAGGACGTCACGATCGCCGACCTCGCGGTGGCGACCGACTGCGGCCAGATCAAGACCGGCGCACCCGCCCGCAGCGAGCGCGTCGCGAAGTACAACCAGCTGCTCCGCATCGAGGAGGAGCTCGGCGGCGCCGCCCGCTACGCCGGCCGCGGCGCGTTCCCGCGCTTCACCGCCTAGACCGAGGCACGAGGGACATGGCGAGACGCTGGGCCGAGGACATCGGGGCGTGGGCCTCGAGCCTTCGGTTCAGCGGCTTCACCGTGCTGATCGTGGCGCTCGTGGTCGCGGGCGGCGTGATCGTCAGCCCCGCGGTCTCCACCTTCGTGCAGCAGCGGCGCGAGATCGCGGAGCTGCAGCAGAGCGTGAAGCTGCATCGCGAGACGGTGGCAGACATCGACGCCGAGCGCGTGAAGTGGCGGGATCCCGTCTACGTGCGCGCCCAGGCGCGTGACCGGCTGTTCTACGTCATGCCGGGGGAGACCCAGCTCAGCGTGATCGACGACGTCCCGATCCCGGTCGAGACCGACGACGAGACCAGCGCCGAGCTCACGAGGATCGACCGGAACTGGGCCCGCTCCCTGGTGGGCTCGACGATCTCGGCGGGAACGACCGACGCGGGCCCCGACGAGCTCGCGGGGACGACGGGCCCCTCTGAGCCGACGCCCGCCCCCGAACCCCCAGCCGACCCGACGAACGAGGAGACCGCCGAATGACCCGGCCACCATACGCCGAACCCACCGCCGAGGACATCCGCACGGTGAGCGAGCAGCTCGGGCGTGAGGCCCGCGGCGTCGTCGGCATCGCCGCGCGCGCCGCCGACGGCTCGCCCACCGTGGTGGCGACCGCCCCGCGGTTGCCCGACGGATCACCGTTCCCCACGTTCTACTACCTCTGCCACCCGGAGGTCGTCGCCGCGGCATCCCGGCTCGAGGCTGCCGGCGTGATGGTCGAGTTCAACGATCTCCTCGCCGAGGACGAGGAGATCCGGGCCCAGTACGAGCGCGCGCACCTCGCCTACATCGCCGACCGCGACTCCGTGGGCGAGGTTCCCGAGGTCTCCGGGGTGAGCGCGGGGGGCATGCCCACCCGCGTGAAGTGCCTGCACGCGCTCATCGGCCACTCGCTCGCGGCGGGGCCGGGGGTGAACCCCATCGGCGACCTCGCCCTCGAGCGGAGCGGCTGGGCCGGCTGATCCCGCCGTCTCCGACCCGATTCGCGACCGAAACCCGCGAAAGCGCGAAAGCGACTCCGGAAGCAGAGTAGACTGTTGCGGTCGGGCGGACCTCGTCCGTCATTTTTCGTGCCCGATGCACAGCGGGCGCGGTCCTGCAACGTGTCCCAAGGAGACTGCTTCGTGGCGAAGAAGATTCTGATCGTTGGCGGCGGCTATGCGGGCTTCTACACCGCGTGGAAGCTCGAGAAGCTGCTCCGTGCCGGTGAGGCCGAGGTCACCATCGTCGACCCCCTGCCCTACATGGCGTACCTGCCGTTCCTCCCCGAGGTGGCCGCGGGCTCGATCGAGCCGCGCCACGCGGTCGTGGCGCGTCGTCGCCACCTCGACCGCACGGCGAACATCGCCGGCAAGGTGACCGGTATCTCGCACGCCGCCAAGACCGCCACGATCACGCCGAACGAGGGCGAGCCCTTCGACTTCTCCTACGATCACATCGTGATCACCACCGGCTCCGTGTCGCGCACCTTCCCGATCCCGGGCGTCGCCGACAACGCGATCGGCATGAAGACGATCGAGGAGGCCGTGGCCGTGCGCGACCGCATGGTCGCCAACTTCGAGAAGGCGGCCTCGCTGCCCGCGGGCTCGCCCGAGCGCGCGCGCCTGCTGACCGTCACCGTCGTGGGCGGCGGCTTCGCCGGCATCGAGAGCATCTCGGAGCTGCGCTCCTTCGCGACCTCGCTGCTGCGCCGCTACCCCGAGATCACCTTCGAGGAGACGAAGTTCCACCTCGTCGAGGCCATGGGGCGGATCATGCCCGAGGTCGCGCTCGAGACCTCGCTCTGGGTCATCAAGGATCAGACGCGGCGCGGTGTCGAGGTGCACCTCGACACGCAGCTCAGCTCGGCCGTCGACGGCAAGATCGAGCTCTCCACGGGGGAGAGCTACGAGTCCGACCTCATCGTCTGGACCGCGGGCGTCATGCCGCGGCCGTTCCTGCGCGGAACGGACCTCCCGATCGGCCCGCGCGGCCACGTCATCGGCAGCCCGACGCTGCAGGTCACGACCGAGGACGGCGAGATCGTCGAGGGCGCCTGGACCGCGGGCGACACCTCGCAGGTGCCCGACATCTCCCCGACCCCCGGCCCCGGCGGCTTCTGCGTGCCGAACGCGCAGCACGCGGTGCGCCAGGGCAAGCTGCTCGCCAAGAACATCGCCGCTTCGCTCCGCGGCGAGGGCGTGGCGGAGTACAACCATAAGAATGCCGGCGCGGTTGCGGGTCTCGGTCTCAACACCGGTGTCTTCCAGTCGGGCAAGTTCGCGATGAAGGGCTACTTCGCGTGGCTCGCGCACCGCTTCTACCACGGCCTCGCGATCCCGACGTGGGAGCGCAAGTGGCGCGTGTTCGGCGGCTGGGTCGGCCACTTCTTCCTCGGCCGCGACATCGTCAACATCGAGGCGGTGCAGGAGCCGCGGGCGATCTTCCAGGAGTTCGCCTCGCGCCCGAAGCCCGCGGCCGAGTAGGCCCGCCGGAGTAGGACCCGCGGCGGAGCAGAGCCCGCCGGTTCCCGACCTCGAGGAGCCCCGCAGCCGCGTGCTGCGGGGCTCCTCCGCGTCTCCCCGGGCGGAGCCGCGACCCGACCGGATTAGTCCTGCGGCGCGTGCGCCGAGAGGAACTGGTACATCTCGGTGTCGTCGACCCCGGGGAAGGATCCGGTCGGCAGGGGCGCGAGAACGTGCGCGTGCATGCGCGCGCTCGGCCACGCCTTGCCCTCCCACCGCGCGAGCAGCTCGTCGCTCGGCGTGCGGCAGCACTGGGGATCGGGGCAGGTCGAGACGGTGCGGATCGCCGTCTCCCGCCCCCGGAACCACTTCGCGTCGTCGAAGCGCACGCCGCAGGCGATCGAGAACGGCCCCTGCTCGGCGTCGCCGGTCTGCACGCTCGACCAGTACGTGCCCTCGGGACAGTCCGTGTACTGGTAGAACTCGGTCGTGCGGTTCGTGCGGTTGAAGGCCGTGCGTCCGGCCCACTTGTGGCACAGCACCTGCCCCTCCACGGATCCCGTCTGGTCCACGGGGAACGGCATGCCGTCGTTCTCGTAGCCGCGCAGCAGCGATCCCGAGGCGTCGGTGCGGTAGAAGTGCACCTTGAGCCCGAGGTGCCGGGTGGCGAGGTTGGTGAAGCGGTGCGCGGCCGCCTCGTGGGTCACCCCGAACGCGTCGCGCAGGTCCTCGATCGCGAGGTTGCGCTCGCGCTTGGCCTCCTGCAGGAACTCGGAGGCGCGGGTCTCGGGCAGCAGGCACGCCGAGGCGAAGTAGTTGATCTCGAGCCGCTGGCGCAGGAACTCGGCGTAGCTCGCGGGCCGGTCATGGCCGAGCACGCGGTGCGCCATCGCCTGGAGCGCGAGCGAGCGGAGGCCGTGACCGCCGGGGATCGACGCGGGGGGCAGGTAGATGCGGCCGTTCTCGAGATCCGTGATGCTGCGGGTGTTGGAGGGCAGGTCGTCGGCGAAGATCAGCGTGAAGCCGAGGAGCTCGGCGAGCACGGCGACCTCTCGATGGGTGACCGCGCCCGTCGTGTGACCGATCCGCTCCATGAGCTCCTCGGCGACGCTCTCGATCTCGGGGAGGTAGTTGTCGCACTCGCGCATCTGGAGCCGGATCGAGGTGTTGGCGCGTCGGGCCTCCTCGGGGGTGGCGGCCGCGGCTCGGGATCGCCTCGCGAGTTCGCGGTGCAGGCCGACGAGGGCTTCGAGGGCGTCGTCCCCGAGCGAGCGCGGTGTGCGGACGTGGGGGAGGGCGAGCTGCGCGTAGGCGGGAGAGGTCTGCGCGCGCTCGAGCTCGATCTCCAGCGCGCTGCGGCGATCCGGGGCCTCCCCGCTGAGCAGGGCCGCGGTCTCCACGCCGACCTCGCGCGCGATGGCCTGCAGCAGCGAGAGCCTCGGCTCGCGCTTGCCGTTCTCGATGAGCGAGAGCTGGCTGGCGACGACCCCGACGCGCTCGCCGAGCTGGTCGAGGGTGAGGCCGGCGCGGGTGCGGAAGTGGCGGAGGCGCTTGCCGAGGACGAGGCGGTCCATCTCCGCGGAGTCGACGGCGGAGGCTGCTTCTGGGCTCATGAGTTGACTATACGTCAAAAACGGGAGAAATTTACAGCATAGTTCCGAGGTTCAGGGGTGCAATGTTCACTCAGAATGGTGCTAACACCGATTCTTACCCCGAGGAGAGCGAACGCTATGGGCAACAGCGGAGCGACCATCGAGAGGGAACTCTCGATCACCGAGCTGGTCAACGCCGAGGCGACCACCGACAACCCCGAGGTTCTGAACTGGGTCGCCGAGGTGGCCGAGCTCACGAAGCCCGACTCCGTCGTCTGGTGCGACGGATCCCAGGACGAGTGGAACCGCCTGACGGGCGAGATGGTCGAGGCGGGCGCGCTGATCCCCCTCAACCCGAACCTGCGCCCCGGCAGCTTCCTCGCACGATCCCACCCCGCCGACGTCGCGCGCGTCGAGGATCGCACCTTCATCTGCTCCGAGCAGGAGGCCGACGCCGGCCCGACGAACAACTGGCGCGACCCCTTCGAGATGAAGTCCGAGCTCATGCCGCTCTTCTCCGGGTCGATGCGCGGCCGCACGATGTACGTGGTGCCCTTCTCGATGGGCCCGGTCGGCGGCGCGATCACCCAGCTGGGCATCGAGATCACCGACTCCCCGTACGCCGTGCTCAACATGCGGATCATGACCCGGATGGGGCAGGCCGCCCTCGACGGCATCGCGCCCGGCAGCGAGTGGGTCCGCACCGTGCACTCGGTCGGCGCCCCGCTGGTCGACGGCGCCGAGGACGTCGCGTGGCCGTGCAACGACCTGAAGTACATCACCCACTTCCCCGAGACGCTCGAGGTCTGGTCGTACGGCTCCGGCTACGGCGGCAACGCGCTGCTCTCGAAGAAGTGCTTCGCGCTCCGCATCGCGAGCGTCATGGGCCGCAACGAGGGCTGGCTCGCCGAGCACATGCTGCTCATCAAGCTGACCAACACCGACAGCGGCAAGTCCTACCACCTCTCGGCGGCGTTCCCGTCGGCCTGCGGCAAGACGAACCTCGCGATGCTCCAGCCCACGATCCCGGGCTGGAAGGTCGAGACCATCGGCGACGACATCGCCTGGCTGCGCCCGGGCGCCGACGGCCGCCTCTACGCGATCAACCCGGAGGCCGGCTTCTTCGGCGTCGCGCCCGGCACCGGCGAGAGCACGAACCCCGTCGCGATGGAGACGCTCTGGGGCAACACCGTCTTCACGAACGTCGCGCTGACGGACGACGGCGACGTGTGGTGGGAGGGCAAGACCGACGAGGTGCCCGCGCACCTGATCGACTGGCAGGGCGACGACTGGACGCCCGAGTCCGGTCGCCCGGCGGCCCACCCCAATTCGCGCTTCACCGTGCCGATCCAGCAGACCCCGACGCTCGCCGACGACTGGTACGAGCAGAACGGCGTGCCGATCGACGCGATCCTCTTCGGCGGTCGCCGCGCCACCAACGTGCCGCTCGTGGCCCAGTCCCGCTCGTGGGAGCACGGCGTCTTCGTCGGCGCCACGATCTCCTCGGAGAAGACGGCGGCCCAGGAGGGCACCGTCGGCGAGCTGCGCCGGGACCCCTTCGCCATGCTGCCCTTCTGCGGCTACAACATGGCCGACTACTGGGGGCACTGGCTCGACGTGGGCGAGAAGCTCGGCGAGAAGGCCCCGAAGATCTTCCAGGTGAACTGGTTCCGCAAGGGCGAGGGCGGCCGCTTCCTGTGGCCCGGATTCGGCGAGAACTCGCGGGTGATCGACTGGATCATCCGCCGCGTCGAGGGCGAGGTCGCCGGTCGCGAGACCGCCATCGGGACGGTGCCCGGTGCGGACGAGCTGAACCTCGACGGCATCGAGGTGCCGGAGCGCGACCTCGACGAGCTCTTCTCGATCGACCGGGACTCGTGGCTGGCCGAGGCCGACCTCACCGAGGAGTTCTTCGCCCGCTTCGGGGATCGCGTCCCCGCCCGGCTGCGCGACGAGCTGGCGTCCCTGCGGGAGCGCCTCCGAGCGTAGCCCGCCGCCGGGGCCTCCACGCGCCCCGGCCCACAGACTGTGGGTCTCGTGTTCTGCCCAGCACGAGGCCCACAACATACGGTGGGTCTCGTGTTCTGCCCAGCACGAGGCCCACGGCACACGATGAGCCCCGAGTTCTGCCCAGCTCGGGGCTCATCCTTTCTCCGAGGCGCCGCCGCCGTGGGAGGATGGGCGGAGGCCGTTCCGCGCGTCGCGCGGCGACGCCCGCCCCCATAGCCCAACCGGCAGAGGCAGCCGACTTAAAATCGGCACAGTCAGGGTTCGAATCCCTGTGGGGGCACATGGTATTCGGCAAGGTACTGCTCATCATCCTGATCCTCATCGCGATCGCCGTGGCGATCGCGATGAGGATGCACCGCTGGCGCGTGCGGCGGGACGAGCGCCGCGCCGCGGAGCGCGCGGAGATCGAGCGCCTGCTGCGCGACGACTGAGCCCAGAGCGTCCGCAACCGTCGCCGAGAGGCGGATCCCGCGTGCGACTCGCGGGATCCCGCACGGTAATCCGCCTCTCGGCCCCTCTCGGCCCCTGCGCGCCCCTCGCGCGCCCGTGCCGCACCGCGCAACACGACGGCTGACGCCCGGGCGGTCGGGCTGTGCGGGGTTATGCTTCGAGGATGAGACCCGATCCGGCCGGCCGCGACCGCCGACGAGCAGAGACGCGGGGGCGATCCTGCGGTGCAGGGGCGTCGAACCCCGCCGAGCCCCAGGGGGAGCGCATCCCGTGACCCGGATCCGGCGCAACTGGGCGCGCACGGAGACCTTCCGGCCGGCGCTGACGGTCGCCCCGCGCTCGACGGAGCAGGTGGTGCTCGCCGTGCGCCGCGGGCTCGAGACCGGGCACGGCGTGAAGCCGCTCGGGGCGACCCACAGCTTCAGCGGCGTCGCGGCGACCGACGGCATCCACCTCGACATGGATCGGATGCGCGGGGCGATCTCGATCGACCGGGAGCGCGGCCGCGCGACCGTGTGGGGCGGCACCCGGCTGCGGGAGCTTGCCGGGATCCTGAACCCGCACGGCCTGGCCCTGCCGAACATGGGCGACATCGACCGGCAGACGATCGCCGGCGCGATCCAGACCGGCACCCACGGAACGGGCCTCCGCCAGCGCGGTCTCGCGGCCGGCGTCGTCGGGGCGACGATCGTCACGGGCACCGGGGAGGTGCTCGAGGTCGACGAGCAGCACCACCCCGAGCTGCTGCCCGCCGTCGCGCTCGGCCTCGGCGCCCTCGGGGTGATCGTCGCCGTCACGCTGCAGTGCGCACCCAGGTTCCTGCTGCGCGCCGAGGAGGCGCCGGAGCCGCTCGACGCGGCGCTCGACGACTTCGTCGAGCGCACCCGGTCGGCCGACCACTTCGAGTTCTTCTGGTTCCCGCACACCGAGGTGGCGCGCACCAAGACGAACACCCGGCTGCCGCTCGACGCGCCCCTCGAGCCGCTCGGCGCGATCCCGCGCCTCTTCGACGAGGAGGTGATGAACAACCAGGTGCTCGGCGCCATCCTCGCCGTCGAGCGGCTGCTTCCCCCGATCACGCCGCGCGTCAACCGCCTGATCGCCGCTCTCTCGAGCCGGCGCAGCTACAGCGACGAGTCGCATCGCGTGTTCGTCACCCCGAGACGGGTGAGGTTCATCGAGATGGAGTACGGCCTGCCGCTGGACGCGGTTCCGGCCGCGGTGCGCGAGCTGCGGGACATGATCGAGCGTCGCGGCCACCGCGTCTCCTTCCCCGTCGAGGTGCGTGCCGCGGCGGCCGACGACCTCCCCACGTCGACCGCCTACGGCCGCGAGAGCGGGTACGTGTCGGTGCACCGCTACTGGCGCGAGAGCGACTCGGGGTACTTCCGCGACGCGGAGGACATTCTCCTGGCCCACGGCGGTCGGCCTCATTGGGGCAAGCTCCACACGCAGGGGGTCGAGGAGCTGCGGAGGATCTACCCGCGGCTCGACGACTTCCTGGCGATCCGGGACCGGCTCGATCCGGATCGGGTGTTCGCGAACCCGTACCTCGACCGCGTGCTCGGGAGGTAGCGGGTGATTCAGCGGATTCGCCGCCTGCGTCGATAGGATACCCCCATGTCTGGATCCCTGATCGCCATCCTCATCGCCGTCGGCGTCGTCGTCATCCTCGGAATCTACGTCTGGGCGACCTACAACTCCCTCGTCACGCTGCGCGTGCGCGTGGACGAGGCGTGGAGCGACATCACGGTGCAGCTCAAGCGGCGCGCAGACCTGATCCCCTCGCTCGTCGAGACGGTGAAGGGCTACGCATCCCATGAGAAGGGCGTCTTCGAGGCGGTGACGGCGGCCCGCGCCGAGACCATCTCCGCGCAGGGCCCGGCCGAGGCCTCGGTCGCCGAGAACCACATGCAGCAGGCGCTGAAGAGCATCTTCGCGGTGGCCGAGGCGTACCCGCAGCTGCAGGCCAGCCAGAACTTCCTGCAGCTGCAGGGCGAGCTCGTCGACACCGAGAACAAGATCCAGGCCTCCCGCCGCTTCTACAACGGCGGCGTGCGCGAGTTCAACACCAAGATCCAGGTCTTCCCCAACACCATCTTCGTGCGGGGTATGGGCTTCAAGGAGCGCGAGTTCTTCGAGGTCGACGACCTCGCCTCGATCTCCGAGCCCCCGCGCATCCAGTTCTAGGCGGAGCGGCACGTGTACAGCGCGATACGCCGCAACAAGGTCAACAGCGTCCTCATCATCCTCTTCTTCCTCCTCATCGTGGGAGGGCTGGGCTGGCTCGCGGCCTACATCTACCGGTCGCCGGGCATCGTCATCGCGGTCGTGGTCTGCGCCCTGGCCTATGCGCTGATCCAGTACTTCGCCGCGGGCAGGCAGGCGATCTCCATGAGCGGGGCGCAGCGCATCACCGAGGCGGACAACCCTCGTCTGTACCGGATCGTCGAGAACCTGTCGATCACGACGGGGACGCCGATGCCCGAGGTGTACATCGTCGACGACCCCGCGCCCAACGCCTTCGCCACCGGGCGGGATCCCGAGCACGCCATGGTTGCGGCGACGACGGGCCTGCTCGACATCATGACCGACCCCGAGCTCGAGGGCGTCATGGCGCACGAGCTCGGGCACGTCCGCAACTACGACATCCGCGTGTCGATGGTCGTCTACGGGCTCGTGGTGGCGGTCTGCATGATCTCCGACGTGCTCGTGCGCATGGCCTTCTTCTCGCGCGGCAACAACAACAACGGCAACCCCGTCGTCATGATCTTCGGGCTCGTCGCCATGCTCGTCGCGCCGCTCGTCGCGAGCCTCGTGCAGCTCGCGGTGTCGCGTCAGCGCGAGTACCTCGCCGACGCGACGGGGGCGCTCACCACGCGCCACCCCGAGGCGCTCGCGAGCGCCCTGCACAAGCTGTCCGAGTACGGCCGGCCGCTCGCGAAGCAGAACTCGAGCATGGCGCACCTGTGGATCGCCGACCCGCTGAAGCCGGGGATGATGCAGCGCCTCTTCGCCACGCACCCGCCGATCCCGGATCGCATCCACCGCCTGCTCGACATGGGCGGGAAGTTCTAGGCGCCCCGCTACCGGCAGGCACGCGGCGGCTCGGCACGCGACGTCACGCGGAGGCCCGGCACGCGACGGCACGGGCGGCCCGGCACGCGACGGCACGGGCGGCCCGGCACGCGGAGGCACGGGCGGCACGGCACGCGGAGGCACGGGCGGCACGGCACGGGCGGCTCGGCACGCGGAGGCGTAGAGTAGGGGCAGCCGAAGGAGGTCGCCCCACCCGTGCCCAGCATGTTCCGCTCCCTGTCCGTCCGCGACTACCGCATCTGGTTCGCCGGAGCGCTCGTGTCCAACGTGGGAGCCTGGATGCAGGCGACGACGCAGAACTGGGTGGTGCTGACCGAGCTCACGGACGGCGACGCGATCGCCGTCGGCGCGACGATGGCGCTGCAGTTCGGACCCCAGCTGCTGCTCGTCCCCTTCAGCGGCGCGGTGGCCGATCGCTTCGATCGACGGCGCGTGCTCATGGTCACCCAGTCGCTGCTGGGGCTGCTCGCGCTGGGCCTCGGCCTGCTGCTGGTCAGCGGCGCCGCCGAGCTGTGGCACCTCTTCGGCTTCGCGCTCATGCTGGGGGTCGTGAACGCCTTCGACACGCCCTCGCGACAGGCGTTCGTGTCGAACCTGGTCGGCCCCGATCAGCTCTCGAACGCGGTCGCGCTGAACTCGGCGTCGTTCAACTCGGCGAGGCTCATCGGTCCCGCGGCGGCGGGGGTGCTCATCGCGGCGGTCGGCTCGGGGTGGGTGTTCATCATCAACGCAGCCTCCTTCCTCGCGGTACTCGCGTCGCTCGCGGCGATCCGCACATCCCGGCCCGCGCGCGCAGAGGCCGCACCCGGGGAGTCGCAGCTGCGGCAGCTCGCGGCGGGGTTCCGGTACGTGCGCCGCAGACACGATCTCCTCGTGATCTTCGTCATGGTGTTCCTGCTCGGCGCGTTCGGCATGAACTTCCCGGTGATGTCGTCGACGATGGCGGTCGAGTTCGGGCGGGGCGCGGGCGAGTACGGGGTGCTGTCGTCGATCCTCGCCATCGGATCCCTCACGGGCGCGCTCATGGTCGCCCGGAGGCCGGCGGCCCGCATGCGCGCCGTGATCCTCGCGGCCGGCGGGTTCGGGATCGCCTGCGCCGCCGCCGCCCTGATGCCCACCTTCTGGAGCTTCGCCGCCACTCTCGTGCTGCTGGGCTTCTGCACCGCGACCCTGCTCACCACGGCGAACGGCTTCGTCCAGACCACGACCGATCCGGCGGTCAGAGGTCGGGTGCTGTCGCTGTACCTCGCGATCCTCATGGGCGGCACGCCGGTGGGCGCCCCCGTGGTCGGCGCCGCCGCCGACGCCCTCGGGGCCCGGTGGACGCTCGTCGTCTCGGCCGTCGCGGGGTTCGCGGCGTGCATCATCGGCGTGTGGTGGCTGTTCGCCGAGCGCGGGCTGCGGTTCCACTTCTCGAGAGGGCGGGGCTTCGCGGTGACCCACGCGGGCAGGCCGGGGGTCGACGACGACCACTCCGCGCAGGAGGAGACGCTCACCGCCCCGCTGTCCGTGCTGAGGCGGGATCCGCACCTCTTCGCGCCCGTCGACTCGGCTCCGCAGGCGGTGCCCGCCGCCGAGTCGATGACGGGCTCGATCTCGGTGCAGCGCCCTGTCGACGAGGGTCGGGGCGGTCGCCGCCGGCGGCGGCGCGGCCGGCCGCGCCGGTGATCCGACCGCTTTTCGGCAAAGTCCTCCGCCGGGCGTAGGCTGGGAGCGATCCCGCGGCGGGCAGGCCGCCGAAACGTTCGATCCAGGAGTGAAGAATAACCGTGAGTGATTTCCTGTCCGCTCAGACCCGCACCGAGACGGACTCGCTCGGAAGCGTCGAGATCCCGGCCGCGGCGTACTGGGGCGTGCACACCGCCAGGGCGCATGAGAACTTCCCGATCGCCCGCCGGCCGATCTCGGTGTACCCCGACTTCATCCGGGCCTTCGCGTGCGTGAAGCAGGCGGCCGCACGCGCCAACCTGGAGATCGGCGCGCTCGACGAGCAGCGGGCCACCCTGATCGACCGGGCGTGCGAGGAGGTGAAGACCGGCATGCTGCTCGATCAGTTCGTGGTCGGCGTGGTGCAGGGCGGCGCCGGAACCTCCAGCAACATGAACGTGAACGAGGTCATCACGAACCGCGCGCTCGAGCTGGCCGGGCGCCGGAAGGGCGACTACTCGTTCATCAACCCGAACGACCATACGAACCACAGCCAGTCGACGAACGACACGTACCCGACGGCGATCAAGATCGCCCTCGCGTTCTCACTGCGCAGTCTGCTGGACGAGCTGGAACTGCTCGCGGACTCGTTCGCGGCGAAGGGCCGCGAGTTCTCGCACATCATCAAGGTGGGCCGCACGCAGCTGCAGGACGCCGTGCCGATGACGCTCGGCCAGGAGTTCAACGCCTTCGCGGTGACGCTGCGCGAGGACGTCGAGCGTCTCACCGAGGCCGTCACGCTGCTGCGCGAGGTGAACATGGGCGCCACCGCGATCGGCACCGGCATCAACGCGCCGAAGGGCTACAAGGAGGCCGTGATCCGCCACCTGCGCGACATCACCGGCCTCGAGCTTGTCACGGCGGGCGACCTCGTGGAGTCGACGAGCGACACCGGCGTGTTCATCACCTTCTCGGGGGCGCTCAAGCGCAGCGCGCTGAAGCTGTCGAAGATCTCGAACGATCTGCGGCTGCTCTCCTCGGGCCCGCAGGCGGGACTCGGCGAGATCAACCTGCCCGCCCGCCAGGCCGGCTCATCGATCATGCCGGGCAAGGTGAACCCCGTGATCCCCGAGGCCGTCTCGCAGGTCGCCTACTCGGTGGCGGGCGCCGACGTGACGGTGTCGATGGCGGTCGAGGCGGGCCAGCTGCAGCTCAACGCCTTCGAGCCGATCATCGCGCACTCGCTGTTCCAGTCGATCACCTGGCTCGAGCGCGCCTGCCAGACGCTGCGCATCAACTGCGTCGACGGCATCACGGCGAACGAGGATCGCCTGGCCGAGACCGTGTCGCGCTCCGTGACGGTGATCACGGCGCTCGCCCCCGTGATCGGCTACGCGGAGGCCGCGAAGCTGGCGAAGGAGGCGCTCGCGACGAACGCGAAGGTGTCGGACATGGTCGTCTCCCGCGGGTTGCTCGACCAGGCGCAGCTCGACGAGATCCTGCAGCCGGCGAAGCTCGCCGGGCTCGCGCCCGAGACCGGGGCGATCGACACCATCCCCGGCGAGGAGCTCGACCAGACCGGTGTGAAGGGCGAGGCGTAGGCGGGGACGCGGAGCGTTTCCGCCCACGCCTCGCGCGGCTACTGCCGCGGCCCACGGAGCGGAGCGAGGGGTGGAGGCGTAGGCGGGGACGCGGAGCGTTTCCGCCCGCGCCTCGCGCGGCTACTGCCGCGGCCCACGGAGCGGAGCGAGGGGTGGAGGCGTAGGCGGGGACGCGGAGCGTTTCCGCCCACGCCTCGCGCGGCGAAGAACGACCCGCTAGGCCTCGGTGCAGTGCGAGGTGAGCGCGCCGATGCCCTCGATCGTCACGGTGACCTCGGTGCCCGGCCGCAGGTAGAGCGGGGGCTTGCGCGAGCGGCCCGCACCGCCGGGGGAGCCGGTGGAGATGAGGGTGCCGGGCAGCAGGGTGAGCGACTGCGAGATCGCGGAGATCAGCTGCGCGACGCTGCGGATCATGAACTCGGTCGTCGAATCCTGCACCCGCAGCCCGTCGACGTCGGTGGTGAGGTGCAGCGCCTGGGGATCCGGGATCTCGTCGGCGGTGACGACGACCGGGCCGACGGGGGTGAACCCGTCGAACGACTTGCAGCGGCACCACTGCGGCTCCTGGAACTGCAGGTTCCGAGCGGTGATGTCGTTGACGACCGTGTAGCCGAAGACGTGCTCGAGCGCCTCCTCGGGGGCGACGTTCTTGGCGGGCGTGCCGATGATGACGCCGAGCTCGCCCTCGTAGTCGACCTCCTCGCTCAGGCGGCGGGGGAGCGGCACCTCTCCGCCGTGCCCGTTCAGCGAGTTCGGGAAGAGCGAGAAGAGCACGGGCCCCGAGTCGTTGTCGAGGCTCAGCTCGCTCGCGTGCTCGTCGTAGTTGAGGCCGACGGCCAGCACGGTCGGCGGATTCAGCACGGCCGGAGCGTATGCGAACCCGTCCAGCGCCGTGCCCGATCCCTCGGGAAGCGCCGCGGCGGCGTCGCGCACCCGCGCCAGGGCCTCGGGGCCGGCGGCGACGAGATCCTGCAGCGTGTCGAACGACTCGCCGAGGTCCCGCACGGATACGGCGCGGTCGCCCTCCACTGCGAAGAGTTCGGGATCGGAATCTGGGGTTCGGCTCAGGTGCGCAAATCTCACTCCCCCAGGGTATCCGAACGCCCGAGGCGGGGCGGTGGGGTTTGCTCCCGGGTTTCGACGCGAAATTTAGAGGTCCGGCGCAAGCGGGCTCCCGGCTCCGGGTCGGCCCGGTGCTCGGCCGGCTGCTCCGTGGATCCGACCCGGGGCGCGGCCGGGCGGATCCGAACCGGGGCGGCCGGGTGCTCCGTGCGCCCGCCCGGGGCGCGGGCGGAGTTCCCTGTGAGCGAATTCGGAGGCGGGAAGCCGCGGGAACCCGTAAGAATGGAGGCATGAGTGAATCACCGCTGACCAAGCCCGAGATCGAGTTCCCCGAGGGCCCCGCCCCCACCGAGCTGCAGATCGTCGACATCGTGGAGGGCGAGGGCAGCGAGGCGCTGGCCAGCTCCACCGTGGAGGTGCACTACCTCGGCGTCGAGTACGACACGGGCGAGGAGTTCGACTCCTCCTGGAGCCGAGGGGAGACCATCAACTTCCCGCTGCGCTCGCTGATCCAGGGCTGGCAGGTGGGCATCCCCGGCATGAAGCCCGGCGGCCGCCGCAAGCTCATCGTGCCCCCGGCGCAGGCCTACGGCAACGCCGGCTTCCACCCGCTCGCGGGCAAGACCCTCATCTTCGTGATCGACCTGGTCTCCGTCAGCTAGCATCACCCGTCGCCCATCCCCGGGCATCGGCGCCTCGCGCCCGCACCGACCGCGTCCGGTGCGGGCGCGAGGCGTTTCTCAGGTGATACCTTCTGTGTGTTACGCAAACGCCGGAGCGCACGAACGGAGACAGGCTTGGCTCAGCAATCAGAGGCGACGGGGCTGCGGGAGCGGGTCGACCGCTACTTCGAGATCACGGAGCGCGGCTCCTCCTTCGGGCGCGAGATCCGGGGCGGTCTGGTCACGTTCGTGACCATGGCGTACATCGTGGTGCTCAATCCGATCATCCTCACGACCACCGAGGACGTCGCCGGCACCCAGCTCTCGTTCCCCGCCGTGAGCGCCGTGACGGCCCTGACCGCCGGAGTGATGACGATCCTCTTCGGCATCGTCGCCCGCATGCCGTTCTCCTTCGCGGCGGGTCTCGGCATCAACGCGTTCCTCGCCTTCTCCGTGGTCGGCCAGGTGACCTGGCCCGAGGCGATGGCCCTCGTCGTGATCAACGGCGCGCTCATCGTGCTGCTCGCCGCGACGGGCCTGCGCCGCATGATCTTCGACGCCGTGCCGGTCGAGCTGAAGATCGCCATCACGGTGGGCATCGGCCTCTTCATCGCCTTCATCGGGTTCGTGAACGCCGGGTTCGTCACCTCGACCGGCAATCCCTCCCCGCCCGTGGGGCTCGGCGTCGGCGGCTCGGTCGGCAGCGTGCCGACGCTCATCTTCGTGGTCACGCTCATCGTCACGGGAGTGCTCGTCTCGACCAAGGTCAGGGGCGGTCTGCTCATCGGCCTGGTCTCGGGCACCCTCATCGCCGTGATCGTCGAGGCCGTCTGGGGCATCGGCCTGGCCGGGGAGGACAACCCCGGGGGCTGGAGCCTCACCGTGCCCACGCTGAGCGGAGCGCCCTTCAGCGTGCCCGACCTGAGCCTCGTCGGCGCCGTCAGCTTCGACCTCGGCCGGGTGGGCGTCGTGACGGTCGTCATGCTGGTCTTCACCCTGCTGTTCACCAACTTCTTCGACGCGATGGGAACGTTCACGGGCCTGTCGCGGGAGGCGGGTCTCGCCGATGAGAAGGGCAACTTCCCGCGTCTGAAGTCGGCGCTCGTCGTGGAGGGCGTCGGCGCCGTCGCCGGCGGCCTCACCTCGTCGTCCTCGAACACGGTGTTCGTGGAGTCGGGCGCCGGCATCGGCGAGGGCGCGCGCACCGGCTTCGCCAACATCGTCACCGGGCTCGTGTTCCTCGCCGCGATGTTCCTCACGCCGCTCACCCAGATCGTCCCGACCGAGGTCGCGGCGGCCGCCCTCGTGATCGTGGGCGCCATGATGATGACCCAGATCAAGGCCATCGACTTCACCGACTTCAAGGTGCTGCTGCCGGTGTTCCTCACGGTCACCGTGATGCCGATGACGTACTCCATCGCGAACGGCATCGGCGCGGGCTTCGTCTCGTGGGTGCTCGTGCACGCGCTCGGAGGCAAGGCGCGACAGGTGCACTGGCTGCTCTGGATCGTGGCGGCGGGCTTCGTCGTGTTCTTCGCCCGCGGGCCGATCGAGGCGCTGCTCGGCGTCTGAGCGGGCGGCGACCGCGCGGGTCCCGTCCACTTGCGCGGGCTGCGCGGGCGGGATCGCGGAACTCGCCGACCCCTCGGTCGATGCATCCATTTGACAAGGGTGCCCCGCTCGTTCCACCATAGAAGCATAAGTCACCGGTGTCATGCCGGGATTTCCGCCCCTGATTCTCCGGTGAGAGGAGCCCCGTGGACATTCCCGGGAAGCGAGCGCGGCAGGGCCGCCGCGCTCTGACCGCTCGAACGCCGTCGGTTCTGCGGCGGGTCCGCCCGTGAGCGGGCCGCTGTTCGCGGGGCTGGATCTCGGCAGCACGAGCATCAAGCTGCTGATCCTCGACGGTGAGGGCGTCGAGCTGCTCACCGAGCAGGTGGCTACGCCGTGGCGGCACGGCCCGGGCGGCACCACCGAGCTCGACGCGGACGCGCTGACGGCGGCCATCGAGGATCTGCTCGGCGCGGCGGCCCGCCGGCTCGCAGAGGTCTGCGCGGAGGATCGCGCCGATGCCGATGCCGATGCTCGTATCGCCGGGCTCGCGATCGCGGGGATGGGGGAGACGGGCTTCCTCGTCGACGGATCCGGCGCGCCGGTCTCGCCCGGCTTCGCCTGGTTCGATCCGAGGGGCCGCGAGGAGGCGCTCGCCCTGCCCGCCGAGGTGCGCCGCGAGTTCGCGGGCCGCACGGGGCTGCCGCTCGGCGCCCAGGTGACCGTCGCGAAGCTCGCGCACCTCCGCGCCCGGGGGATGGACCTCGAGGGCAAGCGGTGGCTGAACCTCCCCGAGTTCGTCGCGATGACGCTCGGCGGCGACGTCGCCCTCGAGTACTCGCTCACCTCGCGGACGGGCCTGCTCGATCAGGACACGGGCGAGCCCTGGCCCGCCATGCTCGAGGCCCTCGGCGTCGGATCCTCCTTCCTGCCTCCGCTGCGCAGCGGCGGGGACTCGTGGGGGGCGGTCGGCGCGGACGTGCCACCGCCCTTCGCCGGAGCCCGCCTGGCGGTGGCCGGCCACGACCACCTGGTGGCCGCCGAGGCGGGCGGAGGCATCGACCCGGATCGCTACCACGTGTCCATGGGCACGGCGGAGGTGCTGCTCCGCGTCATCGACGGCCCGCTCGGCTACGAGGCCCGCACCCGCCTGGCGGAGCGCCTCATCAACGAGGTGCGCCACGTGGTGCCGGGCAAGCACGTGCTCGTCGCGGGCGTGAAGTCGGGGCTCGTGCTCCGTCGGGTGCTGCAGTCGGTCGGGATCTCGGATCGCGCGGGGCGGGATGCGCTCGACGCCGCGGTGATGGAGCTGCCCTACGAGGGCGCGCTCGAGGACGACGGGATCGAGATCAGCGGCGCCCGTAACGACGACGGCGTCTTCCGCATGACGGTGCGCACCGACGGCGTGAGCCCGGCCGAGATATTCGGCGCGGCGCTGCGGCACAGCAACGACGAGATCGCGATCCTCATCGAGGCCATGGACCGGGAGATCCCGCCGGCGACCTCGTCGCTGCTGACCGGCGGCTGGGTGGGCATGCGGGCCGTGCAGCGGGCGCGCGGGCGCGTGCTGCCCGACATCGCCGTCTCCTCCCGAGGGCAGGACACCGCCTACGGCGCCGCCCGCACCGCGATGCGCTCGACATCACCGGCTCACCCGCGAGCCGAGTAGGAACCACGAAGGAAAGAAGAGGGCAATGAACGATCTGACCACCATCGAACGCCGCGGCATGGCGGCGATCTCGACCCCGGACGGCCGCATGCTCATCGTCGCGGCCGACCAGCGCAACGGGATGAAGGCCGCCGTGAAGGACGCGCCGCAGGGCTCCGACGCGATCACCCGCGAGGAACTCGCCGAGGTGAAGGCGGACCTCGTCCGCGGCCTCGGCAACCACGCCCCCGCGATCCTGCTGGATCCCGAGGTCGCCCTGCCGGCGATCGTCGACGAGGGCGTCCTGGCGCGGGACACGGCGCTCGTAGTGGGTCTCGACGCCTCCGGCTTCGAGACCGTGGACGGCCTGCGCTACACGCGATTCGTGCCGGGCGCGACGCCGCGGCGGGCGCGCGAGCTCGGCGCGGACGTCGCGAAGATGCTCTGGTACACGCGGCCCGACCGGCAGGACGCCGACTCCCGCGTCGCGCAGGACATCCGCGACCTCGTCGCCGAGTGCGAGGCGGAGGGGCTGCTGCTGATCGTCGAGCTGCTCACCTACCAGCTGGAGGGCGAGAGCGACGAGGAGTACGCGGCGGCGTTCCCCCGCCTCGTCGCCGAGGGAGCCCGCCTCGCGGTCGAGTGCGGCGCGAAGGTGCTCAAGCTGCAGTACCCGGGATCGGCCGAGGCCTGCGACGCCGTCACCGACGCCGCCGCGGGGGTGCCCTGGGCCGTGCTCTCGGCCGGCGTGGATCACGAGACGTTCGTGGGGCAGGTCGCCACGGCCGTCGCGCACGGCGCCGCCGGTGCGATGGCGGGCCGGTCGCTCTGGAAGGACAGCCTCTCGTACTCCGCGGACACGCGCCGCGAGCTGCTCGCCGAGCGGGCCCTGCCGCGCCTCCGCGAGCTCGCCGAGGCCGTCGCGGGGGAGCGGATCTGACGGCGGGCCGAGGATAGTCTGGAGTCGATGCCCCGGAGCGGGGCCGGGAGGGGAGCTGGCGCATGGCGACGATGCGGGAGGTCGCGGCACGGGCCGGCGTGAGCCCCAAGACCGTGTCGCGCGTCTTCAACGACGATCCCCACGTCACCCCCGAGACCCGCGCACGCGTGGAGCGCGTGATGCGCGAGCTGAACTACGTGCCGAACGCGCTCGCCACCACGTTCCGCTCGGGGCGCTCGCGGGCGATCGGGGTGGCCGTGCCCGACATCGTCGACCCCTTCTTCGCCGCGATCGCGCGGTCGGTGGAGGGGGTCGCCCGAGAGCACGGCCTCTCGACGCTCGTGACGAGCCTCGGCGAGGATCCGGCTGAGGAGCGCGGCGCGATCGAATCCCTGCTGGCTCGCCAGTTGACGGGGCTGGTGCTCGCTCCGGTGGGGACCGTCCACTCCTGGCTCGCCAGGTGGCAGGGGCACACGTCGATCGTCTTCGTGGATCGGGCGCCGCTCGACATCGTGGCCGACAGCTTCACGGACGACGACCGCGGCGGCGCCGTGGCGGGCACGCAGCATCTCGTGGAGCACGGTCATCGGCGCATCGCCTACCTGGGGGACCGGCTGGATCTCTCCACCGAGATCAACCGGCTGGCGGGCTACCGCGCGGCGCTCGAGCGGGCCGGGATCGCATTCGACGAGGGCCTCGTCGTCGCGAACACCGCCCGCAGGGAGCCGGCCCGGGCCGCACTGGACCGACTGCGCTCCCTCGCTGACCCGCCGACCGCGATCTTCTCCTCCAACGCCCGCACGTCCATGTCGCTCGTCTACGCGCTCGCGGGGCGCCCGACGCCGGTGGTCGGCTTCGGGGACTTCCCCTTCGCCGACGCCGTGACGCCGGCCTTCACCGTTCTCGACCAGAGCCCGGCCCGCCTGGGCGAGCTGGCGGCGCGGCGCATCTTCGAGCGGGTGGAGCACCCGGACCGGTCGCTCGAGCGCAGCATCACCCTCGACGTCGCCCTGCTCGAGCGAGCGTCGTGCGGCGTGTGAGGGGCGGTTCCTCTGAGGGCTGATGGTAGGGGCGGGTGATCGGGGACCGGAGCGCTAGTTGCCGAGGATCTTCTGGTAGGCCTGCGCGTAGCGGTTGTCCTCCTGCGCCGAGATCGAGCGCATGTCGAACACGCGCGCCGACATCTCCTCGTCGGGGAACACGAGGGGGTTCTCGGCCATCTCGGGGTCGATCTTCTCCATGGCCTCCCGCGCTCCGGCCACCGGGGTGACGTACTCGACGTACGCGGCGACCTCGGCCGCCACCTCCGGCTCGTAGTAGTAGTCGACGAGCTCGTGCACCTGCTCGGCCGCCTCGGTCGCCTCCGGCATGCAGAAGGAGTCGATGAAGAGTGTCGCGCCCGCTTCGGGCACCACGAACTTCCAGATCTCCTCCCCGGCCTCCGAGTTCAGGATCGCGATGTCGCCGGACCAGGCCATGCCCGCGAGCACGTCCCCCGACTCGAGGTCCTGGGTGTACGAGTTGCCCTTGACCGTCGCGACCTGGCCGCTCCGCAGCTGCTGCTCGACGAGGTCGAGACCGGCGAAGAACTCGTCGTCGCCCCAGTCCCCGGTGATGTCGACGCCCTGCTCCAGCATCACGAGCCCGATCGTGTCGTCCTGCTCGCTCAGCAGGCTCACCTTGCCCTTGAGGTCGGGGTTCCAGAGATCCGAGACGCTCTGCACGCCCTTCGGATAGAGCTGGGTGTTGTACACGAGCCCCGTCATGCCCGCCTGGTAGGGGATCGAGTGCTTGCGGTCGGGGTCGAAGGAGGCGTGCTGCACCATGTCGATCATCTGCGCCTCGACGTTCGGCATGAGCGACCGGTCGAACTCGCGCAGCTGATCCTTCTCGAAGAGGCGCACCAGCGATGAGTCGGTGAGGCAGAAGACGTCATAGCCGGTGTCCTGGCCGAGTTCGAGCTGGTCCTTGATCTTGCCGATGAACATCTTGTTGTCGTCGATGTCCTCGATGTACTGGACGTCGATGTTGGTCTGCTCCATGAACGCGTCGAGCGTGGGCCAGGTACCGGCGTCCTCGTCGTAGTCCAGATAGTAGGTCCAGTTCGCCCAGCGCACGGTGCCGCCCGAGCCGTCGCCGGGGCCGCTGCCGCCGCCGCACGCCGTGAGCGAGCCCGCACCCAGGACGGCGGCGCCGAGAGAGGCGCCGCGGAGGAGCTGGCGGCGACTGAAACTGGCGGCCTGCGCTCGCCGCACGAGCTCTCGGATCACGGGGTCGGTGGGCATCGGGCGGTGAGCCATGTGCGTCTCCTCGGTGAGTCTCGACTGGCCGCCTCTCTGCGGCCTCGTGGCCCATCCTGGCACGGGGGTCGAGCTCCGGGGCGGCCGCCTCACCGCTCCGTTACTGAGTCGAGAGCAAAACGCCGATCGGGGCGCGGACACCCGAACATCGTGAGCGTCGCGACCGTCCGTCGGCGCACTGCGCCGACGAAAATTCGGTTCTCGGCGTGCCCGCGCCGGCGCCGCGCCGCACCCAGCGCGTCCGCACCGCCTCCAGCGAGCGCGGTTCGACCCAACGAGCGCGGTTCGGCTCAGCGCGAGGTTCAGCCCAGTGCGGCGCGCAGCTGCTCGGCGAGGCCCGGAGCCGCCGCGACGAGCAGCGGCTCGCCGGGAGGGGTGTCCGCGTCGCGGCCGAGCAGCGCCGCGCCGGCCTCGCGTGCGATGAGGGCCGCGGCGGCGTAGTCCCAGGGGTTCAGGCCGCGCTCGTAGAACCCGTCGAGCCGCCCGGCGGCGAGGCCGCAGAGATCGTAGGCGGCCGATCCGATCCGGCGGATGTCGCGCACGCGGGGGATCAGCCGGGCCACCACCGCGGCCTGCTCGGTACGCCGCTCGACCGTGTAGCCGAAGCCGGTGCCCACGAGGGCGAGGCCGAGGTCCGCGACGCCGGAGACGCGGATGGGATCGCCGTTCAGGCGCGCGCCCCCGCCCTCCCACGCGTCGAACAGCTCGTTCGTGCGCGGGTTGTACACGGCCCCGGCCACCGCTCGCCGGCCGTCGGCGAAGGCGTGCGGGTCGACGACGGTGGCGGCGACGCTGACGGCGTAGGCGGGGATGCCGTACAGGTAGTTGACCGTTCCGTCGATGGGGTCGATCACCCAGGTGATGCCGCTCGTCCCCTCGCGGCCCGCGCCCTCCTCGCCGAGGATGCCGTCGCCGGGCCTCGCCCGCACGATCGCCTCGACGAGGAGCCGCTCCGCCTCGCGATCCGCCGCCGTCACCACGTCGGTCGCGCTCGACTTCGTGGCCGCGACGGCGACCCCGTCCTCGCGCATGCGCTGCACCTGCTCGCCCACTGCGGTCGCCAGTTCGGCGGCCAGCGCGGCGAGCTCCTGCGGGGTGGTGTCGAGCGCGGTGGTGTCGGTTGCGGTCATGCTGTTGAGCCTAGTCCTGTTCGACGGCCCGGCCGCGCCGCGGCGATCGGGGCCGCCGGGGCCGGCGGCAGTCCCGACGGGACGCACCCGGGCCCCGGTCCCGCGACGGCCGGAGGGGCCGAGGCGGGCCGGGGCCCGGGCGTTGCGGACGGTCAGCGGTTCGCGGCGGGAGCCGGCGTTCGCATCTCCGAGGCCGCCTCGGCGCTCACGGTCGCCGCCTCGACGGCCGCTGCGGGAGCATCGATCAGCGCGTAGGCCTCCTCGCCGTGGGCGTGGCCGTCGATCCCGGCCTCCTCGACCTCCGGCGGGACGCGCAGGCCGGTGAGCGCCTTCACGCCGAGGGCGATGAGCAGCGACACCACGAAGGAGTAGAGCATCACGCCGACCACCGAGATCGCCTGGACCATCAGCAGCCCGGCGTCGCCGCCCATGAACAGGCCGTCGTCGAAGGCGAAGAAGCCGAGGTACAGGGTGCCGAGCACGCCGGCGACCAGGTGCAGGCCCACCACGTCGAGCGAGTCGTCGTAGCCCAGGCGGTACTTCCAGTCGATCGCGAAGGCGCACACGCCGCCGGCGATGAGGCCGAGCAGCAGCGCCCAGACGGGGGCGAGGTTCGCGGCCGAGGGCGTGATCGCCACGAGGCCCGCGATCGCGCCGGAGGAGGCGCCCACGACCCCGGGCTTCCTGCCGCGGAGCGCGTCGACGGCCAGCCAGCCGAGGATGCCCGCAGCCGGGGCGCCGATGGTGTTGAGCAGGATCAGGCCGGCCTCGCCGAGCTCCGTCGCGAGCCCCGAGTTGAAACCGATCCAGCCGAACCACAGCAGCGCGGCGCCGATCGTGACGAGCGGCACGCTGTGGGGGCGGTGCGAGCCCGGGGCGAAGCCGCGACGCTTGCCGGCCACGATCGCGAGGGCGAGGGCCGCGGCGCCGGCGTTGATGTGGATCGCGGTTCCGCCGGCGAGATCGATGACCTCGGGGGTGCCCAGCCAGCCGCCGAGGCTCATGATCCAGCCGCCGCCCCACACCCAGGCCGCCACCGGGAAGTACACGAGCGTGGCCCACACGCCCGAGAACAGCACCCAGGAGCCGAGGCCGACGCGATCTGCGATGGCCCCCGAGATCAGCGCGGTCGTGATCATCGCGAAGACCGCCCCGAAGCCGATGCCGATGAAGTCGGCCGAGTCGGTGCTGATGAGGCCGAAGTCCTTGAGCGGGCTGCCCGAGAACCAGCCGCCCTCGCCGTCGGCGAAGTAGCTCATTCCGTAGCCGAAGAGGATCCAGAGCACCGCGACGACGCCCATGGCGCTCACACTGAAGAGCATCATGTTGACGACCGAGCGCACCCGGACGAGGCCTCCGTAGAAGAGCGCGAGGCCCGGGGTCATGATGAGGACGAGCGCCGTGCTCGCCAGCATCCAGACGTCTGTGGCTTCCATTGCTGCCGCCTTTCCCCGGGCGAGCCCGGATCCGTTTCTGCACCCAGTGTGCGCGGCGGCTGTTTCGGAGGCGTGTCTTCGCCATTTCCTCGTCGTAACCGTTCTGAAACGGATGCGGCGCCGTGTTTCGGGGGAGCGGAGCACGGGAGTCCGGCTGCGGCGCCGACGAACTCGGGGACGCTTCTGCGCGTGGATCCGTCGAGAACCGTGCTGAAGCGTCCCCGAGTCGAGCGGCGCATGGAGGGTCGGGAGGGTGCTAAGATGTACAGGTTGCCGTCAGAACGGCCGCGGATAAAGAGAGCCCCAGCATCCCGCTGACGGCGCCGCGCAGCAAGAGAGAGGGGATCCCTATGGCACTGCCCGCAGAGGTCAAGAAGGCGATCATCGAAGAGTACGCGACCCACCCCGGCGACACCGGTTCCCCCGAGGTGCAGGTGGCGATGCTCTCCCGCCGGATCAAGGATCTGACCGAGCACCTGAAGACCCACAAGCACGATCACCACTCGCGCCGCGGTCTCCTGCTGCTCGTCGGTCAGCGTCGCCGGCTGCTGGGATACCTGCAGAACGTCGACATCAACCGCTACCGTTCGCTCATCGAGCGCCTCGGCCTGCGTCGATAGTCCCGGATCCGGCATCGCCCGGCACCGTCTGCGAAGCGCCCGTCCCCGCTGGGGGCGGGCGCTTCTGCGTTCGCCGCCTGAGCCGCGTCAGCGGGCGAGCGTCGAGAGCCGGGAGCCGAGCCGCCCGAGCAGCAGGAGACCGCGGCGCGAGGGCCGCACGCCCCAACCGGGCTTTCCCCGGCGGTGCCGCTCGATACCCTGGGTGGCATGCCACGATCTCCACGCCGGCCCCGAGACCGCGCCCTCTACGTCGAGACGCTGATCCGCGCCCCGATGGAGCGCGTGTGGGAACTGACGCAGGATCCCGAGCTGCATGCCAGGTGGGACGCGCGCTTCAGCGCGATCGTCCCGCTTCGCGTGCGCGCGGACGGCGCCGCGGAGTTCCGCTACGAGCTGAGGGTCGGCCCGTGGACGATCCGCGGCACGGGCGTCTCGCTCGGCGAGCGGCGCGGCCGCGGCGGCGAGCGCACCTCGGCGCTCGTCTTCGAGAGCGGGAGCGCGCTCTCCCCGCTCGCGAGCGGGCGCGGGTACTGGCGCTACGTTCCCACCGACGAGGGCGTGCGGTTCTGCACGGGCTACGATTACGCGCCGGGCTGGGGGATCCTCGGCCGGGTGCTCGACCCGCTCCTCACCCGCCGCCTCGTGTGGCGGCTGACGGCGTGGAGCTTCGACCGGCTGCGGCTGTGGGCGGAGGACGGCGTCGAACCCGAGCGGGTGCGGCCGTGGCGCGGGTGGCGCCCGGGCGGACTCCGAGCGCGAGCGCGGAACTGCCGGTCGCGGCCGGAGCGCCGGACCGGGCGCACGATCATGCAGGGGGCGCCCGAGGCGCTGGGAAGGATCGGGCGCCGATGACCACCACCGAGGGCATCTTCAGGCTCGCGCTCGGAGCGGACTTCGAGCGTCTCCACCCGCAGATGCAGCGCCGCTTCGGCGTGGGCGTGGGAGCCGGATACGGCTGCATCGGTCATGGCGTGATGACCGAGATGCGCCGGGGCCCGTGGTGGACGGTGCCGTTTCTGCGGCTGGGGTCGCTGCGCAACATCATGTTCCCCGAGCAGGGGCGGAACGTGCCCTTCCGCATCGACAACCACGCGTACATCGACGGATTCGGGCGCGAGACGGTCACCTTCGTGCGCACGATGGAGGTGCGGCGGGGCCGCCGCCGCCGCTTCGACGCCACCATGATCTACAGCGAGCGGCGCGCGCGGATCGTCGACTACCTGGGGACGCACCAGCACCTGGCCGTTGACCTCGAGCTCGGCGTCACCGAACACGGCGGCCTGCGGCTGGCGTCGGGCGAGCAGCGCTTCTACGAGGGGCCCCTGGCGTTCCGATTCCCGCGGCTCTTCACGGGGTCGGCGCACCTCACCGAGCACTTCGACGACGAGCGCGAGGTGTACGTGATCGACCTCGAGGTGCGCAATCGCCTGCTCGGCAGGCTCTTCGGCTATCGGGGCGAGTTCGCGTGCGAGTTCCCCGAGCGTCTGGAGGCTCCGGCCTCGGTCAAGCCGTACCGCGAGGAGCCGCGCGAGTGAACGCCCGGGAGTCGGTGTTCACCCGGGTGCTGGGCGAGGAGGAGGTGCGGCGCCTGCGCCCCGAGGTCTTCGAGTACGTCGCGGGGCCGCCGCGCGGCGACGACGATCGGGGATCGCACCACGGCGTCGGCGAGGGGGTGTTCGAGATCGCGGGCAGCCCCTATCGCCGGCTCGTGGCGCTGCTGCGGCCGTTCACGGGGCCCGACCTGCTGGTGTCGCGCTACGAGCGGAACGTGCCGTTCACGGTGGTCAATCGCCCGCTGCGGCTCGCCGACGGGAGTCTCGCGCTCGCCGCGGAGCGGATCTTCCGCTTCCGCTCGGGGGAGCAGCGGTTCGTCGACGTGCTCTACGGCGGAGGGCCGGCGGGCGCGCTGCGGAACGTGCTCGGCGCGCGGGGGCGGATCGAGCTCGAGCTGGTCTGCGCCGTGACGGCCGAGGGGCACCTGAGGATGGAATCCCGCGGGACGCGGCTGCGCGTGGGGAGGAGGAGCGTGCGGCTGCCCCGGCTGCTCTCCGTGCTGGCCGAGGTGGAGGACGGCTACGACGCGGCGCGCGGCGTCCGCACCATCTCCGCCGCCGTGAGGAACCCCGTCCTCGGCACGGTCGTGGAGTACCGCGGCAGCTTCACCTACGCGTACCGCGGCTGACCGCCTCCGTGCGGCGCAGGCGAACGGGCAGGATCACGCGCTGAGGATCCGGCCCGGGGCGCTGCCTGCGCTGGATGCGCTTGTAGAGGAGCGTCGCCGCGGCCCGGCCGAGCTCGAAGCCGTCGGCCTCCACCACGGTGAGGGGGAGGGGGAGCAGATCGGCGAAGCCCGACTTCCCGAAGCCCGCGACGGCGACCTCGGCACCGCGGCTCATCACCTCGGTCGCGGCGCCGACCATGATCTCGGCGTTCGCGCAGAAGATGGCGGTCGGCGGGTTCGCCGCGTCGAGCAGGTGGGCGACGGCCCGGGCCGCAGCCGCGCGATCCATCAGGCCGATGACCGCCGGGGCCTGCGAGAGCAGGAAGCCGGCCTCGCGAAGCGCGTCTCCGCAGCCGCGTCTGCGCTCCCGCATGGTCGTGATCGCCATCGTGCTGAACAGCAGGGCGATGCGCTCGTGGCCCTCGGCGATGAGCGCGGAGATCGCGGCCCGGGATCCGCCGGCGTTGTCGAAGGCGACGATGTCGCCGGTGATGCCCTCGGGTTCGCGGTCGATGAAGACGACGGGGATCCCGGCGTCGATCTCCCGCTGCAGCGCGCGGTAGTCGCCCCCCGTCGGCATGACGATGAGCCCGTCGATTCGGCGCTGCGCCAGCCCCGCGGCGAGCGCCAGGTCCTCCTCGCTCGAGTCGGATTCGGCGGTGCTCGCGGTGATGAGGTGCGCGGTGTGCCGCTTCGCGACGGTCTCCACGCCCGACACGGCCGCGACGGTGAACTCGCTCGACAGGTTCTTCGCGATCATCGCGATGGTCTGCGTGGACTCTCCCGACTTCAGCTTCGACGCCAGGTAGTTGGGGCGGTACCCGAGCTCGGCCACGGCGACGCGCACCCGATCGGCCAGCTCGGGATCGACGGTCGCGACGCCGTTCATCACCCGCGACACCGTCTTGATGCTGACGCCCGCCAGCTTGGCGACATCGGTGATGGTCGGGCGACGCGGCTTGCCTGCGGGAGCGGAGTCGCCCACGTGGCCTCCTCGGATTCGGCGATGCGCGGTTGGACCCTCCTAGCTTGCCATGCCGAGGCTCGCCCTCAGTTCCGCCCCGCACCGCCGGCGGCGATCGGCAGGCCCTGGATCCATTGCGACGCGACCAGCGTGGCGGTGCCCGCCGCCTGCTCGGGCCCGAGCCCGGATGCGATGCCGTAGAGCAGACCGGCCGAGGCGGAGTCTCCGGCCCCGTTGGTCGTGACGACCTGAGCGATGTCGCGGGCGGGAGCCCAGCTGGTGGAGCCGGCCCACGCGTCGGAGAGCGACTCCAGCACACGGCCGCCCGCCGCCAGACGCTCGGCGGAGGCGACCCGCACGAGCAGGCCGTCCTCGCCGGCCGAGAGCATCACGATGCCCGCCCCGGCCTCGATCATCTCGTCGGCGAGGGCGAGCAGCCCCTCCTTCGTCGACACCGGCCCGGTCTCGAGCGCCGAGGTGAGGTCGTCGAGGCTCGGCGAGAACACGTCGACCTCGGGGAGCGTGCGCGCGAGGATGCCGTGCCAGTCGAGCTGCCCGATGGGCGAGGTCTGGTCGACGACGGCCAGGTCGAGCGAGGTCGTGACCCCCTCCCGGCGCGCGCGCTGCATGAGGGCGACGAGCGGGGCCCCGTCGTCGGTGAGCAGTCCCGGCACGAGGGACGGGTAGCCGACGTGGAGCAGGTCGATGCCCGCGAGATCGACCCCCGTGCCGTCGAACTCGCCGTTGGCCCCGGTGTGGTGCCAGAAGCTCCGGTTCATGCCGGCCGGCTCGATGACGATCGAGTACGAGGTGCCCGAGCCGTCGGACACGCGGATCTCGCTCGTGTCGAGCCCGGTCCCGGCGATGTCGCGCACGACCGCCCGGCCGAGGTCGTCGTCGCCGACCATGCCCGCGAGCCTCGGCGACGCGTCGAGGGCGTGCAGCACCCGCCCGACGTTGACGATGCAGCCGCCGGGATTGATCGTCAGCGGGCCGACGTCGTAGAGGTGGCCGGGGGTCATGCCGATCCCGAGCGGCAGCTTCGGGGTGAGGTCTGCGCAGACGTGGCCTGCTACGGCGATGTTGAACAAACGGGTCTCCTCTGTGTGCGGACGGGCGCGGTCGGGCGGCCCCTCGCGGCCCGGTCTTCTGCGCAGAATAGCAGGGTCGGCCGGGCGGTGAGGCCCCTTCCGGTCCATGCTAGACAACGTTGTCTCGGTTGGCTAGTATGGCTCGCGAACCATGATCCCCAGGATCCACCAGGAAGGACCTCCAATGGCGATGTACCGACTGAACCGGCTGTTCAACCCCGAATCGGGCCGCGCGCTCGACGTCGCGATCGACCACGGCTTCTTCGGGGAGCGCAGCTTCCTCGACGGGACCGAGAACATCGCCAGGGCGATCTCGGTGCTGGTCGACGCGAACCCCGACGCGATCCAGCTCACCCCCGGGCAGGGCCGCCTGCTGCAGCAGATGCCGGGCAAGGCGAAGCCCTCCCTGGTGATGCGCACCGACATCGCCAACGTCTACGGCGTGCCGCTCGACGACCACCTCTACAGCCACCACTTCGCCGACGCGGTGGAGCAGGCCGTGCGCCTCGACGCGGTCGTCGTGGTCGCGAACCTCATGCAGCTGCCGAACCGCCCCGACGTCCGCGAGGCGAACATCAAGAGCATCATGGCGCTGAAGAAGGAGACCGAGCGCTACCAGATGCCGCTCATGATCGAGCCGCTCGTCATGCGCGACAACAGCGAGAACGGCGCCTACCAGGTCGACGGCGACGTGCGGAAGATCGAGACCCTCGTGCGCCAGGCCGTCGAGCTCGGAGCCGACCTCATCAAGGCGGACTTCTGCGACGACGCGACCGAGTACCACCGCGTCATCGAGATGGCGGGCGACGTGCCCGTGCTGGTGCGCGGCGGCGGCCGCGCCTCCGACCGCGAGCTGCTCGAGCGCACCCGCATCGTGCTCGACCAGGGTGCCCAGGGGCTCGTCTACGGCCGCAACATCGTGCAGCACAGCGATCCCGCCGGCATCACCCGCGCGCTCATGGCGATGCTGCACCAGGACGCCGACGTCGAGACCGCTCTCGCGATGATCGGCGGGGCGGAGTAGTGCCGCAGGACGTCCGCATCGGGATCGTCGGCGCGGGGCTCATGGGGCGCGAGATCGCGACCGCGATCCAGCGCTGGCCGGCGCTCATCGACCACCCCTGCGCGCCCCGCGTCACGGCGGTGTGCGACATCAACCCCGCCGCGATGGAGTGGTTCGAGCAGCTCGGCACCGTCGAGCTCTTCACGACCGACTTCGAGGAGCTGCTCGCGTCCGAGCAGGTGGACGTCGTCTACATCGCCGTCCGCCACGACCTGCACGAGGCGATGTACACGGCCGCGATCGCCGCCGGCAAGGACCTGCTCGCCGAGAAGCCGTTCGGCATCGACCTGGCGGCGGCGAGGCGCATCGTGCAGTCCATCGAGGAGCACCCCGAGAGCTTCGTGCGCTGCTCGAGCGAGATGCCGTTCTTCCCGGGTGCGCAGATGGCGATCGACATCGTCCGGTCGGGCGGGATCGGTCGGGTCATCGAGGCCGAGAACAGCTTCTGGCACTCCAGCGACTTCGACCTCGAGAAACCGATCAACTGGAAGCGCCAGGCCCGCTTCTGCGGCGAGGCGGGCGTCATGAACGATCTCGGGCTGCACGCGCTGCACGTGCCGCTGCGCCTCGGCTGGGATCCGGATCGCCTGTTCGCGGTGCTGCAGGATCTCGTCCCCGAGCGCCCGGACGGCCAGGGCGGCACTGCCGTCTGCGACACCTTCGAGAACGCCCAGCTGCACGGCATCGTCGAGACGGAAGAGGGCGGGTTCCCCCTCTCGGTGTCCATGAAGCGCATCGCGCCGGGCGAGAAGAACACCTGGACCTTCCGCGCGATCGGGCTCGAGGGCGGTGTCGAGTTCTCGACGAAGAACCCCAAGCAGGTGCGCGTGCTCACCTCGTACACGTTGCCCGGGGGCGGCGTGGAGCAGGCGTGGTCGGCGATCGAGGCCGGTTCCCAGTCGGTGTGGCCGACCGTGACCGGCGGCATCTTCGAATCGGGCTTCTCCGATTCCATCCTGCAGATGTGGGCCGCCTTCCTCGCGGAGCGCGCGGGTCAGCTGGGCGACCGGTTCGGCTGCGTCAGGCCGGAGGAGGCCCTCCGCACTCACGAGATCTACGCGTCGGCGATCCGCTCGCACGAGGAGCGCTCGGTCGTCTCGGTGTGACCCGCGAACTGCGGGCTCAGGAGACGCCGGGTGCGATGCCGTACGACCAGAGCACCTCGTTCAAGACCCGCTGCGTGATCCACACGATCCACGCCGTCATGCCGATGAGGTACGCCGCATAGAGCGCGATGTGGGTCCAGAGCGGCCAGCCGGGGGTGTCCCCGACCTTGCGCAGCACGACGTGCCGGCCGATGAGGTAGACGATCGCGCCGAGGAACGCGAAGGCCCAGTGGAACGGCCGGACGACTCCGATGCCGACGAGGCGGCGGTAGTCGCGGTACGCCGCCACGACGGTCATGGCCATCACGCCCCAGCTGAGGACGGTGATCCCGAGCAGATAGCCCGCGTAGGCGAGCAGGCCCGACGGGTCGCCGGACAGCGTCGCCCGGATGTAGCCGGAGAAGTCGAAGAAGAAGACCGCGGGTGCGATCGCGAACGGCACGATCGCCGTCGTCCAGGTCCAGCCGTTGTCGACCGAGGCGCCAGGCGGCAGCGCCGGGCGCCGGGGAGGTGCGCCGGATCGGTCGACGTCCTGCGTCGCTCGCTCCCGGCCCGCCGGTTCCCGGTCTCCCGGCGCGGCGGGAGCCGTGTGCTCGGTCCATGCCGTCCCGTCCCACCATCGGACGGCGCCGGATCCGTCCGCGTACCAGCCGGGGGAGATGGTGCTCTGCTCGTCCATCACCCCAGCCTAACCTCCGGGCGGAGGCGGTGGTCGGGCTCTGCCGGGCTCCGCGCGCCCGCGCGCGCGTAGCGGTTCTGCGGCGAGACGACAACCCGCTGGCGAGGTCGGCGAACTCTTTTCTACGTTAACCCGAACTACTTCCCTCCGGACCCGCGGAGCAGTCCGGCGGACGACGAACGAAGGAGAGTGGGCATGATCGGGAGAGGGATCGCGGACACCGCCTCGGCATGGAGGGCGAGGCTGATCGCCGAGACGGCCCCCGCGCAGGAGGACGACCTCACGGACACCGCGCTTCCCCTCGACGTCTGGCACTGGGTGCTGGTGATCATCCCGATCGTCGTGCTGCTGTTCCTCTACGTCGGGCGGCGCTGGGCGGGGCCCGAAGCGGCGCCGATCGGGCTCGCGCTGAGCGTGATCATCGCCGCGACCTTCTTCCAGACGCCCTGGGAGACGCTCTCGGTCGCGGGCGCGAAGGGGATCTGGGACGCGCTGCCGATCATCCTGGTGGTCGTCGCGGCGCTCATCCTCTACCGCGTGGGCACGGCCGCCGGGGCCTTCGTCTCCATCAGGAGAGGCGTGGAGCGGTACTCGAAGAACCGGGTGTTCCTCGTGCTCGCCTTCGGGTGGATCTTCGCCTCCTTCGCCCAGGGGATCGTGGGGTTCGGCACGCCCATGGTGATCGTGGCGCCGATCCTGCTCGCGCTCGGGGTGAAGCCCCTCTACGCCGTGCTCGTCGCGCTCATCGGACACTCGTGGGCGAACTTCTTCGGCACCCTCGGCGTCGGCTGGCTCGCGACCGAGCAGGTGGTGGAGCTTGAGGACACGGCGATGACCGCGGTGCTCACCGCGCTCGTGCTCCTCATCCCCATCGCGGCCAGCGGTCTCGGGATCGCGTGGATGGTCGGGCGCGGGCGCGCCGTCGTCCACGCGCTGCCGTTCATCGGCGTGCAGACGCTCGTGCTCGGCGGCGTGCAGCTGGGCGTCGTCTTCTTCAGCCCCGAGCTCTCGACGTTCCTCGCGGGCTCGGCCGCGCTGCTGATGCTGCTCGTGCTGGCGCGCTGGAAGCGCTACAGCGAGCCGGTGGAGCTCGAGAACACGCCGGCGCTCGAGGAGGAGGCGGACTCGGAGGAGGACGCCGAGGACGAGGCGAAGCCCGTCATGAGCCTGTGGATGGCCCTCACCCCCTACGGGATCCTCACCGTGCTCTCGGTCGCGGTGCTGCTCATCCCGCCGGTCGAGTCGTTCCTCGGCCGGCTCGCGTTCGCCCTGCCCTTCGCGGAGACGACCACGGGCTACGACGTCGTGATCGACGCGGAGGACGCCTACGCCCCCTACACGCCCCTCACCCATCCGAGCGGCCTGTTGCTCCTCGCGGTGCTGGCGACCCTGTTGATCTACCGCTCGCGCGGCTACTTCGCGAAGTGGCGGGATCGCAGCGACCCCCCACCCGTCCTGCGAACGGCGCTCTCCGACGGGGCGCCCGCGATCGCCTCGATCGTGGTGTTCCTCGTGCTCGCGAGCGTCATGAGCCACTCCGGGCAGGTGGACGTGCTCGCGCTCGGCATCGCGCAGGTCACCGCGCCCCTCGTCTACGCGTTCGCCACGCCCCTCGTCGGTGTCGTCGGCGCGCTCGTCACGAGCAGCAGCACGTCGTCGAACATCCTCTTCGCCCCGCTGCAGGACGCGGTCTCCCGCTCCCTCGACCTGCCGCAGGCCGCCGTGCTCGCCGGGCAGAACGCCGGTGGATCCATCGGCAACGTGGTGGCCCCGGTGAACCTGACGCTCGGCGCGAGCGCGGTCGGGATCGCTGGGCAGGAGGGGAGTCTCCTGCGCATCGCCGCCCTCTGGATGGTTCCCGTCGCGATCCTCGTCGGGATCGCGACCATGCTCTTCACGCTCATCTGATCGTCACGACGAAAGGAATCCCGCATGTCGACCGATACCTGGCAGATCGCGGCGGTGGTGGCCATGGTCGCCTCGCTGCCGCTGCTGGCGTGGGCCGGCAACGCCGAGGCGCTCGCCGGCGGCGTCGCCGGGGGCGCCGTGTTCACCGTGGGCGCGGCGGCCCTCACCGTGCTGCGCTTCGCACCGACCGAGGAGGACTGACCATGCACGCCGATGGACCGCTGACCGGACGACCGCCCGCGGTGGCCGAGAGGGGGATGGTCGCGACGCCCCACGCCCTTGCGACGGAGGCCGGGGTGGTCGCCCTCCGCCGAGGCGGATCGGCGGTCGACGCCGCCATCGCCGCGAACGCCGTGCTCTGCGTCGTCTACCCGCACATGGCCGGGCTCGGCGGCGACGCCTTCGCGCTCATCAAGCGTCCGGGCACCCCGCTCGAGGCCCTCAACGCGAGCGGCCCGGCGGGGGCGGCGGCCCACCGGGACTGGTACGCGCAGCGCGGCTGGACCGACGCCATCCCCGACCGGGGACCGGCAGCGGCGCTCACCGTGCCGGGCGCCGTCGACGGCTGGCGGATCGCGCACGAGCGCCACGGCCGTCTCGACTGGAGCGAGTTGTTCGCCGACGCCATCCGGCTGGCGCGGGAGGGGTTCGCCGTCGGCCGGTCGCTCGCCTCGTGGTATCCGAAGGACGCCGGACTGCTGCGGGACTGCGCCGAGTCGTCGCGCGTCTTCCTCTCCGACGGCCGGCCGCTTCGGCTCGGCGAGCGCCTGCGCAACCCGGACCTCGCCCGCACCCTGGAGCTGGTCGCCGATCGCGGCGCCCGCGGCGCGTTCTACGAGGGCGAGGTCGCGGAGCGGCTGTGCGCGGGGATCGACGGCAGCCCGCTGGAGCCCGACGATTTCGCGGGCTACGCGGCCGAGTGGGTGGACCCGATCCTGGGCGGCTACCGGGGCAAGACCGTCGCGCAGTTGCCCCCGAACACCCAGGGGTTCACGGTGCTGCAGATCCTTGGCATGATCGAGAACTACGACGTGGCCTCATGGTCCGACCTCGGCGTCGACTACCTCCACCACGTCATCGAGGCGACGAAGCTCTCCTTCGCGGATCGGGACGCGTGGCTCACGGACCCCGACCACGAGCACGTGCCCGTCGAGGAACTGCTCGGCTCGGACTATCTGCGGGGGCGATCGGCGGAGATCGCGCGGGACGCCTCGCTCGACATGGGCGACGTCCCCTCCGGCGTGCCGGGCGGGTGGACGGGCGAGCGGGCCGTGCCGGGCGGCGACACCTGCTACCTCAGCGCGGTCGACGAGGACGGCACGTTCGTCTCGCTCATCCAGTCGATCTACCACGACTTCGGCTCGGGGGTGGTCGCCGAGGGCACGGGGGTGCTGCTGCAGAACCGCGGTTCCTTCTTCGAGCTCGACGCCGAGCACCACAACTCGCTCGAACCCGACAAGCGCACCTTCCACACGCTCATCCCGGCCATGATGCTCGACGGCGACGAGCCCTGGGCCGCGCTCGGCAGCATGGGCGGTGAGGGGCAGCCGCAGACGCAGGTGGCGATGATCACCAGGATGCTCGACTTCGGCTACGACGTGCAGCAAGCCATCGAGGCCCCGCGGTGGCTGACGGGGCGCACCTGGGGGAGCGAGTCGCAGGACCTGTGGCTCGAGGGCCGCATCCCGGACCCCGTGGTCCACGAGCTCGAGCGGCTCGGGCAGCCCGTGCGGATGCTGCCCGACTGGGACGACAACACGGGGCACGCCCAGGCGATCCGACGGACCGAGAACGGCTTCCTCGAGGGCGGGGCCGATCCGCGCGGCGACGGCCTGGCGCTCGGCTACTGATCGGCGCCGGAAACGACGTGCGGCCCGCCTCGCCGAGGCGAGACGGGCCGCACGCGGTGCAGAGGGATCAGATCTTCGAGGAAGCGTCCTTGAGCACGCTGCGCAGGATCCCGCCGATCTCCGCGAACTCGGCCGGGCCGATGGTCAGCGGAGGCGCGAGCTGGATGACGGGGTCTCCCCGGTCGTCGGCGCGGCAGTAGAGGCCGGCCTCCCAGAGCGCGGGGGACAGGTAGTCGCGGAGCAGCCGGTTCGACTCCTCCTCGTTGAAGGTCTCCTTGGTCGCCTTGTCCTTGACGAGCTCGATGCCGAAGAAGTAGCCCTCGCCGCGCACGTCGCCGACGATGTCGATGTCGAGCAGCTTCTCGAGCTCGGCGCGGAACAGTGGGCTGTTCTCGCGGACGCGGCCGTTGAGGTCCTCCTCCTCGAAGATGTCGAGGTTCTCGAGGGCGGCCGCCGCCGCGGCCGGGTGGCCGGCGAAGGTGAAGCCGTGGTAGAAGGTGTTGTCCTCGGACAGGAAGGGCTCCGAGACCTTGTCGGCGACGATCATCGCGCCGAGGGGCACGTACCCGGAGGTGATGCCCTTCGCCGAGGTGATGATGTCGGGCTCGTAGCCGAGGGCCTTCGAGGCGAAGAAGTCGCCGACGCGGCCGTAGGCGCAGATGACCTCGTCGCTCACGAGCAGCACGTCGTACTGGTCGCAGATCTCGCGCACGCGCTTGAAGTAGCCGGGGGGCGGCGGGAAGCAGCCGCCCGAGTTCTGGACCGGCTCGAGGAACACGGCCGCGACGGTCTCGGGACCCTCGAAGAGGATCGCCTCCTCGATGCGGTTCGCGGCCCACTGGCCGAACGCCTCGAGGTCGTCCGAGGGGGCGCCCATCTCGTCGGCGCGGTAGAAGTTGGTGTTCGGCACGCGGTGACCGCCCGGGGTCAGCGGCTCGTAGAACTTCTTCATGTCGGGGATGCCGGTGATGGCCAGCGCGCCCTGCGGGGTGCCGTGGTAGGCGACCGCGCGCGAGATGACCTTGTGCTTCATCGGCTGGCCCTTGAGCTTCCAGTAGTGCTTGGAGAGCTTGAAGGCGGACTCCACGGCCTCGCCGCCGCCGGTGGTGAAGAAGACCTTGTTCATCTCACCGGGCGCGTAGCTCGCGAGGCGCTCGGAGAGCTCGATCGCGGCGGGATGGGCGTAGGACCACAGCGGCATGAAGTCGAGCTGCTGCATCTGCTTGGCCGCAGCCTGCACGATGCGCTCGCGGCCGTGGCCCGCGTTCACCACGAAGAGGCCCGCGAGGCCGTCGATGTACTCCTTGCCGGCGGCGTCGTAGATCTTGTGGCCCTCGGCGCGGGTGATGACGGGGATGCCGTCGTTGAGCACCTTGCGCGAGGTGAAGTGCGGCCACAGGTGGCCGGCCGCCTTGGCCTGCAGTGCGGCGGTGTCTACCGCGGCGGTGGGATCGTAGGACATGGTTATCGTGTTCCCCAGTCGTATTTCTGTTTCTTGAGTTGGAGGTAAACAAACGTTTCCGTGGCGGCGACGCCGTCGATCGCGCGGATCTTCTGGTTCAGCAGCTCGATCAGGCGGTCGTCGTCCTCGCAGACCACCTCCGCCATGATGTCGAAGGAGCCGGCGGTGAGGACGACGTAGTCGACCTCCGCCATGTCCGCGAGAGCGTCGGCGACGGCGCGGGTGTCGCCCGAGACGCGGATGCCGAGCATCGCCTGCCGACTGAAGCCGAGCCGCATCGGGTCGGTCACGGCGACGATCTGCATGACCCCGGCGTCGGTGAGCTTCTGCACGCGCTGGCGCACGGCGGCCTCGCTGAGGCCCACCGCCTTGCCGATCTCGGCGTACGAGCGACGGCCATCGAGCTGGAGCTGTTCGATGATGGCCTTCGACGTGGCGTCGAGCACCGGAGAGTTCTTCTTGCCGCTCACGCCACCGATTCTGACAGTCGAAAGCGGAAAAAGCAAAGGAATCCGAAGATCGATTCGGATCATTCGGAGTATTTGCCCACTCCGAGCAGGCGATGCGTGCAAACGCCGGGCTCCTCTTCGGCTGCTCGCGGGCCGTGCGCGCCCGCGCTCCGCCGCCCTGCGCGTACAGGATCTCACGGCCGCGGCGGCGACGCGAGTCTCGCGGCGATTCTCCTTCGCGATCCGCCGCGAGCGGTTCGGATATAGTGGCCGATCAACAAAAATGTAACTGTTTCATGAAGATCGTGTTGCCGGAGCGCGCAGAGCTTGGCAGGGGCCCGCGCGCTGTGCCATATTCGGAGCACCTGACCGGCGGGGGGAGCATGCGGCAGCGCCGATGCGCCCCGGTCCCCGCCGGCAGCAGTTCCGAGAGACAAAGGAGTTCTCCCATGGCAAGTCGCATGCCAGAAGATCCGATGGTGCGCCGGCTGATCGCTCTGATGAACAAGGCCAGGATGGACCGCCGCACCCTGCTGCGCGGGGCCCTGATGGGCGGCGCGAGCGCGGGGGCCCTGGCGCTCAGCTCCTGCTCCTCCGGCGGGGGCGGCTCGGTCGAGCAGGGAGACGGCTCCGCGGGATCGATCGTCTGGGGCAACTGGACCTACTACCTCGACTTCGACGAGGAGACGCAGACCTGGCCGTCGCTCGACGCCTTCATGGCGGAGACCAACATCGACGTGCAGTACATCGAGGACATCGACGACAACAACACGTTCTACGGCAAGATCAAGGACCAGCTGGCGCTGGATCAGGACACCGGGTACGACGTGATCTGCCCGAGCGACTGGCTCATCGGGCGCCTCGTCCAGGACGGGCAGATCCAGAAGCTCGACCGCGCCGACATGCCGAACACCGATCGGCTCATCCCGTCGATGGTCGACGCGAACACCGCCGACCCCGGCCGTCAGTACTCCATGCCGTGGCAGGGGGTCATGGCGGGAATGGTGTGGAACAAGGAGGCCGTGCCGAACGGCATCCGCAGCCTGGACGACCTGATGCACCCCGACCTCAAGGGCAAGGTGGGCGTGCTCTCCGAGATGCGCGACACCATGGGGGTGATCATGCAGGGGCAGGGCGTCGACATCGCGGGCGACTGGGGCGACGCCGAGTTCGACGCCGCGCTGGCGTGGCTCGACGACGGGCTGAAGAGCGGGCAGATCGCCCAGGTGAAGGGCAACTCCTACACGCAGGATCTGGAGAAGGACGACACCCTCGCGGCGATCGCCTGGTCGGGCGACATCGCGATCCTGAACAGCGAATCCGGCGACCGCTGGTCGTTCGAGATCCCCGAGGCCGGCGGCACCCTCGCCGCCGACGCGTTCGTGATCCCGAACGGCACGAGCGAGGACAACGTGCCGCTCGTCAACCAGCTCATCGACTACTACTACGAGCCCGAGGTCGCGGCGCAGGTCGCCGACTACGTCTGGTTCATCACGCCCGTGGACGGCGCCCAGGAGGCGATGGAGCAGGTGAATCCCGACCAGGTCGACAATCCGTTCATCTTCCCCGACGACGAGATGCAGAGCCGTCTGCACGGCTTCCGCACACTGTCCCCGCAGGAGGACAAGAAGTACTCGGCGGCGTTCTCGAAGATCCTGGGGATGTGACGATGGCGGACGCACGAGCATTCGCAGAGTCCGGCGCCGATCTCGAGCTGGTCGGGATCCAGAAGCGCTATCCGGGGTTCACCGCGATCGAGCAGGTCGACCTCCACATCCCGGCGGGATCGTTCTTCGCCCTGCTCGGCCCCTCTGGCTGCGGCAAGACGACCACGCTGCGCCTGGTCGCGGGCCTCGAGGATCCCTCGGCCGGCAGGATCCTGATCGGCAGCAAGGACGTCACGAACCTCAGGCCCCACCGTCGCCCGGTCAACACGGTGTTCCAGTCGTACGCGCTCTTCCCGCACATGTCGGTGCTCGAGAACGTCGCGTTCGGGCTGCGTCGCCGCAAGATCGGCGATCCGGTCGCGAAGGCCCACGAGGCGCTGAAGCTGGTGGAGCTCGACCACGTCTCCGATCGCAAGCCGGCCCAGCTCTCCGGCGGGCAGCAGCAGCGGGTGGCCCTCGCGAGAGCGGTCGTCAACCGACCGGCGCTGCTGCTGCTGGACGAGCCGCTCGGCGCGCTCGACCTCAAGCTGCGCCGCCAGATGCAGCACGAGCTGAAGGACATCCAGCAGGAGGTGGGCCTCACCTTCCTGCACGTGACCCACGACCAGGAGGAGGCCATGACGATGGCCGACACCGTGGCGGTCATGAACCGGGGCAGGATCGAGCAGATGGGCGCCCCGGAGGAGCTCTACGAGCTGCCGCGCACGGTGTTCGTGGCCAACTTCCTGGGCCAGTCCAACCTCTTCGCCGTCGAGGTCGCGGGCGGCAGCGACACTGCGATCCACACCTCGCTGAACGGCAGCAGGATCACGGTGCCGCGGAGCCGGAGCGAGCGCGACAGCGGCACGATCACCGTGGGCGTGCGCCCCGAGAAGCTGCGGCTACACGCGAGCGAGCCCGCGGCCGACCCGGCGGTCAACGTGCTCGGGCCGGGGCGCATCACCGACGTCTCCTTCATCGGGGTGAGCACCCAGTACACGGTAGAGGCCCCGGAGTTCGGCTCGGTCCAGGTCTTCGCGCAGAACGTCGAAGCCGGCCCCGGCGCCTCCCTCGGCCAGGAGGTCTGGCTGAGCTGGTTCGCGGAGCACACGTTCGGCCTCGCCGACGACACCCTCGACACCGGTGCGCTGACGACCGACTTCTCGACGCGGGCCATCGCCACGCAGGCGAAGCTCGCGGGCTAGGGGCGCGTCATGGCTATCACTGCGTTCTCCGGCGCCGCGACCGCCGTCGTGGACCAGGCCCCGAAGAAGCGGCCGTGGGTGGCGCTCGTGCTGCTCGCGCCCGGCATCGCCTACATGCTGCTGTTCTTCCTGGCGCCCTTCATCCAGCTGATCATCACCTCGGTGCAGACGGCGTCGGAGACGGGCGGCATCGGCGACTACGTCCAGGCCTTCCAGATCTCGAACTACGCCGTGGCGATGCAGGAGTACCTGCCGCAGATCATGCGGTCCTTCGCCTACGCGATCATCGCGACGCTGTGCGGGCTCCTGATCAGCTACCCCCTGGCCTACCTCATCGGCGTGAAGATGCGGCCCTACCCGATGGCGCAGGGGATCCTGCTGATCCTCGTCATCGCGCCGTTCTTCATCAGCTTCCTGCTGCGGGCGCTCGCGTGGAAGCAGATCCTGCCGAGCGACTGGGTCGGAACGGACTTCTCGGTCGTCTTCGGCCTGATATACAACTTCATCCCGTTCATGGTGCTGCCGATGTTCGCGTCGCTGCAGTCGCTCGACCTGCGGATGGTCGAGGCGGGGGCCGATCTCTACGCCTCGCCGGTGACGACGTTCCGTAAGGTCACGCTGCCGCTCTCCCTGCCGGGCGTCGTGTCTGGCACGCTGCTCAGCTTCATCCCGATGTCGGGCGACTACATCAACGCGTCGCGCGAGTTCTTCGGCTCGACGAACACGACGATGGTGGGCAACGTGATCGAGGCGAACTTCCTGCAGACGCAGAACTACCCCATGGCGGCCACGCTGTCGGTGATCCTGATGGCGATCATCCTGATCTTCGTCGCCACCTACGTGCGCCGGAGCGGAGCGGAGGACCTGCTGTGAACAAGTTCAGCCTGGGCAAGCTCTTCGTCCCCGTCGCGGGCGCGATCGCGCTCATCTACCTGCTGCTGCCGATCGCGCACGTGATCACGTTCTCCTTCAACGACGCGGGCCGCAACAACATCGTCTGGCGCGGCTTCACGCTCGACAACTGGACGAACCCGTGCGGTGCGCCGAACGTCTGCGAGGCCTTCGGCAACAGCATCCTGATCGGCGTCGTGGCCACGGTGCTCGCCACCGTCATGGGCACCGCGATCGCGATCGCTCTCGTGCGCTACCGCTTCAAGTTCCGCTCGACGATCAGCCTGCTGCTGTTCACGCCGATGGCGACGCCCGAGGTCGTGCTCGGCGCCGGCCTCGCGGCGCAGTTCCTGCTGGCCGGCGTGGAGAAGGGCATCGGCACCATCATCATCGCGCACACGATGTTCTGCATCTCCTACGTCGTGGTCGCGGTGAAGGCGCGGGTGGCGAGCCTGAGCCCCGCGATCGAGGAGGCGGGCCGCGACCTCTACGCCTCGCCGTCGCAGGTGTTCTGGCGGATCACGCTGCCCATGCTGATGCCGGGCATCATCGGCGCCGCGCTGCTCAGCTTCGCGCTGTCGTTCGACGACTTCATCATCACGAACTTCAACGCGGGCACCGAGAACACGTTCCCCAAGTTCATCTACACCTCGGCGCTGCGCGGCGTGCCGGCGCAGGCCAACGTGCTCGCCTCCATCGTGTTCATCGGGGCGCTCGTGCTGGTGATCGTGGTGCAGGTGATCAACATCAACCGTCAGAAGCGCCTCGCCCGGGCCTGACGGGGAACGCGCCCGACACGCGCCGACAGGCGGATTCTGCAGGCTGATCGCGAGATCCGCCCGCAGAATCCGCCTGTCGGCGTAGCGAACGCGACCGGGCGGTAAGCTAGCTGAATCATGCTCGAACTTGACTTCAGCTCACGCATCCGCGAGGTGCGGACCACGTACGCCGACATCGCGGCCGTCACCGACCTGCCCCGACTCGAGCGGGAGATCGCCGAGCTCGAGCAGCAGGCCTCCGCCCCCGACCTCTGGGACGACCCCGCCGAGGCGCAGAAGGTCACGAGCGGCCTGAGCCATCGCCAGGCGCGGGTCAAGCGGCTCCGCGCCGTCGAAGCGCGCCTGGACGACCTCGAGGTGCTGATCGAGCTCGCCCAGGAGGCCGACGACGAGGACTCCGCCGCGGAGGCCGCGGAGGAGCTGGCGGCCATCGAGGCGCTCGTGCAGGACCTCGAGGTGCAGACGATGCTCTCGGGCGAGTACGACGAGCGGGCGGCGGTGATCACGATCCGCTCCGGCGCGGGCGGCGACGACGCCACCGACTTCGCGGAGATGCTGCTGCGCATGTACCTGCGCTGGGCCGAGAAGCAGGGCTACACCGCGAAGGTGCTGGACACCTCCTACGCCGAGGGCGCCGGCATCAAGTCGGCGACGTTCGAGGTCGACGCGCCGTACGCGTTCGGCACCCTCTCGGTCGAGGCCGGCACGCATCGTCTGGCGCGCATCAGCCCCTTCGGATCCGCGGACAAGCGGCAGACGAGCTTCGCGGCGGTCGAGGTGATCCCCCTCATGGAGGAGGCGACCGCCGTCGAGGTGCCCGAGACCGACATCCGCGTCGACGTCTACCGCTCCTCCGGCCCCGGCGGCCAGTCGGTCAACACGACGGACTCCGCCGTGCGCATCACGCACATCCCCACCGGCATCGTCGTGTCGATGCAGAACGAGAAGAGCCAGATCCAGAACCGCGCCGCCGCGATGCGCGTGCTGCAGACGCGGCTGCTGCTGCTGCAGCGCGAGGAGGAGGCCGCGAAGAAGAAGGAGCTCGCCGGGAGCATCACGGCGAGCTGGGGCGACCAGATCCGCTCCTACTTCCTCTACGGCCAGCAGCTGGTGAAGGACCTGCGCACCGGGCACGAGTCCTCGCAGCCCGACGCGGTGTTCGACGGCGACATCGACGGCTTCATCGCCGCGGGCATCCGCTGGCGCTCGCTCTCCCAGAAGGGGGAGTGAGGCCGCCCGCGGGTATCTCCCCGATGCCCGCGCGCCTCGCCGGGACGTTCAGAAATCGCGCGTATTGTCGTGCTCGTCATGATCCTCTTTGAGAACGTCACCAAAAAATACCGCGGGACGCAGCGCCCCGCCCTCGACGGGATAGACCTGCAGGTCGATCGCGGCGAGTTCGTGTTCATCGTCGGCGCTTCCGGCTCGGGCAAGTCGAGCTGCCTGCGGCTGATCCTGCGCGAGGATCAGCCGACCTCGGGCAAGGTGCACGTGCTCGGCCACGACCTCAGCAAGATCTCGAGCCGCAAGGTGCCCTACTTCCGGCGCAACCTCGGCATGGTCTTCCAGGACTTCCGCCTGCTCACCGACAAGACGGTGTACGACAACGTCGCCTTCTCGCTGCAGGTGATCGGCAAGTCGCGCGGCTTCATCCAGGAGGCGGTGCCCGACACGCTGGAGATGGTGGGGCTCGGCGGCAAGGGCAAGCGGTTCCCCCACGAGCTCTCGGGCGGCGAGCAGCAGCGCGTCGCGATCGCGCGCGCCATCGTGAACAAGCCAGCGATCCTCATGGCCGACGAGCCGACCGGCAACCTGGACCCCGCGACCAGCCTCGGGATCATGCAGCTGCTGCGGGCGATCAACGCCGCCGGCACCACCGTGGTGATGGCGACCCACGAGGCGACGTTCGTGGACATCATGCAGCAGCGGGTCGTCGAGCTCTCCCAGGGCATCGTGGTGCGCGACGAGCAGGGAGGCGGCTACGGCGAGACGGCCTCGATCCCGATCGGCCACCTCACCGCCGACGGCGACGCGCAGGCGCAGGCCCTGCGCACGAGCGAGGAGGTCGTCCGCGCCGCCCTCGCGCCCGAGGGCGAACCCGGCCTGTCCGAGGAGGCGATCGCCGCGCAGGGCGGCATGACCGGCGCCGAGAGCGACGACGAGCTGCTGACCATGCTCGGAGTGCCCGGCGAGGCGGAGGCCTACCCTCCGCCGTCCGCCGAGGAGCGCCTCGAGGAGGCCGAGCGGCGGCGCCGGGAGGCCGCCGCGGAGACCTCCGCGGCGCGCGGGGACGGCGACGAGGAGGACGAGCTGGACGAGACGGTGCGCGCCGGCGAGGACGACCAGAGCGGCATTCCGGCCTTCCTGCAGCAGGGCGCGCCGATCGATCCGGTGCGCGAGGCCTATGAGGGCGGCGTCGCCGAGCGGCTGGGGCTGTCGAAACGAGACCAGGACGATCAGACGGATGTGGGGCCCGTGCGATGAGGGTGGGACTGGTCCTCGGCGAGGTGTGGAACGGCCTCCGCCGCAATATGTCCGTGGTCATCTCGGTGATCCTCGTGACCTTCGTGTCGCTCACCTTCGTGGGCGCCGCGATCCTCATGCAGCTGCAGATCCAGCAGATGAAGACCTTCTGGTACGACCGGGCGCAGGTGGCGGTGTACCTCTGCACCGACTACGACCAGAGCGCCACCTGCTCGGGCGAGGACGCGAACGAGGAGCAGATCGCCGCGGTCCAGTCGGCGCTCGAATCCGACACGCTGCGCCCCTACATCGACGACTTCTTCTTCGTGGACCACGACCAGGCCTACGAGGAGTTCGTCAAGCAGTTCGAGGGCAACCCGATCGTCGACATCACGCGGCCCGAGCAGCTGAACCAGACCTTCTGGATCAAGCTCGAGGACCCGTCGCGCTCGGCGATCATCCAGGAGACCTTCGCGGGCATCCCCGGGGTGCAGAGCGTCTCGGACCAGCGCAGCCTGCTCGACCGGATCTTCCTCTTCCTCGGCGTCGCGAGCTACTCCGCGATCGCGATCGCGGGTCTCATGCTCGTCGCCGCGATGCTGCTGATCTCGACGACGATCCGGCTGTCGGCGTTCTCGAGACGGCGGGAGATCGGGATCATGCGCCTCGTCGGCGCGTCGAACCGGTTCATCCAGACGCCCTTCATCCTGGAGGGCATCATCGCCGCGCTCATCGGGGCCGTGCTCGCCGGCGCGGCATCCGTCGCGATCGTGAAGTTCTTCGTGCAGGACTTCCTCGTGAGGAACGTGCCGTTCACCAGCTACATCACGGTGGAGCAGTCGCTCGTGGTGCCCCCGGTCCTGGTGCTCGTGGGCGTCGTGCTCTCGGCGATCGCGGCCAAGATCGCGATCACCAGGTACCTGCGGGTCTGACCGGGGCCGGCCGGGAGCGCGCATCCGAGGCGCGGGGCGGGATCACCGCCCCGCGCTTTGCGTTTCGCCCCCGATGTGGAAGACTGCAGAGGTCGGCTCCGCGCCGGCAGCAATTCGCTCTCACTACGGATCGTCCGGCACGTACCTGCCGGTGGAACGAAAGGAAAACTCGATGGCGAGCGTTGTCTACGAAGACGTCACCCTGCAGTACCCCGGAACCGACCGTCCGGCGGTCTCACAGCTCCAACTCGACATCGAGGACGGCGAGTTCCTCGTGCTCGTCGGGCCCTCCGGCTGCGGCAAGTCCACGGCGCTGCGCATGCTCGCCGGTCTCGAGGAGGTCACGAGCGGCCGGATCCTGATCGGCGGAGAGGATGCCACCGAGGTCTCGCCCAAGGACCGCGACATCGCGATGGTGTTCCAGAACTACGCGCTGTACCCGCACATGTCGGTGGCCGAGAACATGGGCTTCGCGCTCAAGATCGCGGGCGTGAGCAAGGAGGAGCGCCGCAAGCGCGTCGAGGCCGTCGCCGAGCAGCTCGACCTCACCGAGTACCTCGACCGCAAGCCGAAGGCGCTCTCCGGCGGCCAGCGGCAGCGCGTCGCCATGGGCCGAGCGATCGTGCGCCAGCCGAAGGTCTTCCTCATGGACGAGCCGCTCTCGAACCTCGACGCCAAGCTGCGCGTGCAGACCCGCACCCGGATCGCCGCGCTGCAGCGCGATCTCGGCGTCACGACCGTCTACGTGACCCACGACCAGACCGAGGCCCTCACCATGGGCGATCGCATCGCCGTGATGAAGCTCGGCGTGCTGCAGCAGGTCGGCACCCCGCGCGAGCTGCTGGACCACCCGAACAACACCTTCGTCGCAGGCTTCATCGGCAGCCCGGCCATGAACCTCTTCGACGCCGAGATCGACGAGGCGGGGCTGCTCTTCGGCAACGCGACGATCCCGCTGGCGCCCGAGGTCCGCTCCGCGATCTCGGGCAACCGGGTGACGGTCGGCGTGCGCCCCGAGGACATGGTCGTCGGGGCCCAGGGATCCGACGGGCTCACCCTCGACGTCACGCTCGTCGAGGAGCTCGGGGCCGACGGCTACCTGTTCGGCTCCGTGTCGCTGGCCGGCAAGGACCTCGACCTGGTCGTGCGCGTCGACGGCCGCACCCACCCCAACGCCGGCGAGACCGTCACGGTGAAGCCGCTCCCTGAGCGGGTGCACCTCTTCGACGTCGAGAGCGGCGCGCGCATCGGCACCCCGGAGGGGCGCAACTAGCCGCGGGTCGCCGCTGCGTCGGCCGGCTCCCCGCCCGTGGGCGGGGAG